>JBMOOB010000014.1:0-97411 GCA_049323815.1 Pseudomonadota bacterium
CGCGATCGTGTCGGGCGGCCAGGGCGGCGCCGAGGACAAGATCGCCGCCATGGAAGAAGCCGGCATCCGCGTCTCCCCCAGCCCCAGCCTGCTCGGTGAGACCTTGGTCGAAGTCCTCAAGGGCTGATTTCAAGCGCCTTGAGCCGAAAGACGGGCGGCGGGACCAGCTTCCGCCGCCCTTTTTTGTAACAGCGGCCCCGGCCCGGTTGTGCGACGCGGCATCAGCGCTACATCGCGCCCATGACCACCCTCTCCACGCGCCCGCTGGGCCCGTTCCAGGTGACGACCATCGGCCTGGGCTGCATGAACCTGTCGCACGGCTATGCCCCGTTCCCGACCGAGGAGACGGGCATTGCGCTGCTCAATCGCGCACTCGACCTCGGCATCAATCTCCTCGACACCGCCGCCATCTATGGCGCAGGCGCGAACGAGCGGCTGGTGGCCAAGGCCGTCGGACACCGCCGGTCGGAATATGTTCTGGCAAGCAAATGCGTGCTCGACATCCATCCGAACGGCAAGCGCGTCGACGCCTCGCCTGCCGCCATTGCCGCGACGCTCGACGCCGCGCTCAACCGGCTCGGCACCGACCATATCGACCTCTATTACCTCCACCGCCCCGATTTCGCGGTGCCGATCGAGGACTCGGTCGGCGCGTTGGTCCGTGCGAAGGAAGCGGGCAAGATCGGCGCGATCGGCCTGTCCGAAATGTCGGCCGACTGGGTGCGCCGCGCACACGCCGTCCATCCGATCGCGGCGGTCCAGTCCGAATATTCGCCGATCGTGCGCAATCCCGAAATCGCCGTGCTCGAAACCTGTCGCGAACTGGATATCGCGTTTGTCGCCTTCTCGCCCGTGGCGCGCGGCCTGCTGGCTGGCGCAGTGCGCCGCGACGGCTTCGCGCCGGACGACATCCGCGCGCACCTGCCGCGCTTCAACGGCGACTTGCTCGCGCACAATCTGTCCGCCGTCGACGCCTATGACGCATTGGCGGGCGAACTGGGCATCACGCCGGCGCAGCTCTCGCTCGCCTGGGTGCTGGCGCGCGCGCCGCATGTCGTCACGATTCCCGGCACGCGCAGCATCGCGCATCTGGAGGAAAATGTCGCCGCCGCGCGGCTTACGCTCGACGCGGCGACGCTGGCGCGCATCGACGCGATCTTTGCGCCCGGCGCGATCCGCGGCGGGCGCTATTCGGCGGGCATGCAGGCGCAAGTGGGAACCGAGACCTTCGCCGACGAGGAACTGGCCGCCGCGCAATAAGCGGCGGCAGCGCGCTATTCGTCCTGCAGCACTTCGCCATTGGCGCCAATCGGCGCCGCGCGCAGCGAATCCGCCGTCACAACGACCGTCGTGCCGGGCACCAGCACCCCGCGCACCGCGGCGCGGAACCCCTCGTCCACCGAAAAGCGTCGTGCCTCCTCCGCCGGAACCGCCTCGCCCGCCGTTGCCGCGCCGATGGGAATGCGCAGCCAGCGCGGCGCCGCTCCATCAACCGACTGCAACGTATAGAGCGTCGTTCCGGCGACAGGCGGGTCGACGACCACCGGCGCCGACCCGATCTCGACGCCGTTGCGCAGCACCACCACCCGCGCGTCGGCGCCGCTTAGCACAATCGACACCGGCCCGGTCGGCGCGCGTTCGGGGTGCCATTGCACCCCCTGCGCGGCATCGGCCGACGCACCGTCGCCCCCACCCCCGAACAGCGACGGCGACGGCGCGACGCGCGGCACCGCCGCCTCATCGGTTACCACCACCGTCATGCCGAGCGCGGTGACGCCGTACAGCAATTTCGCGAATTCGTGCGGCAGGCGGATACAGCCGTGCGACGCGGGATAGCCGGGCAGATGCCCGCCATGCAGCGCGATCCCGCCCCAGGTCAGCCGCTGCATATAGGGCATGGGCGCATTGTCGTAGATGCTGGAGAAGTGCTTCACTTCCTTTTGCAGCACGGTGTAGATGCCCGCCGGCGTGCGGTGGCCGGGCCGCCCGGTCGACACCGTCGTGACTGCGATCGGCACGCCGTTGCGATAGACGATCGCCCGCTGCGTCGCCAGGCTGACCACCAGCATCACCGGCCCGCGCGGCGCCACTTCGGGCAGCCACAGGAACTCGCCGGGCTTCAACCGCGCGACAGCTTCCTCAATCGTCGCCGGCGGCGCGGTTTCGGGGGCGGCAGGCGCGGGCGGCGGCGCGTCCTGCGCCCAGGCCGGGGCGACGACCGGAGCAGCGTTGAGCAGCAAGAGCGCGATCAGGCGGGGAAAGGCACGCAGCATGGTGCGTCGATGCCCGCCCCCGCGCGCCGGCTGAATCCGCAAAGCTGCGTAGCCGCGACGGCTCAGGCAGTGACGTGCATTCCACGCACGCCCGGCTCGACATGGAAGGCGGCGATCGTGCGGATCGCCGAATCCGGGTCGCGCGCGTCGGCCAACCCGCGGAACGCAATGTCGCACCCCTGCTGCGTCAGCACGCCGCTGCCATAGCCGCGCACCAGATGCTCGCCGAAACGGAAGCCCCGGTTCGCCGCCATGTTCGCCTTGAGCATCAGGTCGTGGCTGAGCGAGGTAATCGACCCGCCGACGAATTCCGACGCCACCGGCGGCGCATCGGGACGGTCGGGATCGGGCATGTCGGCGGCGACGAAACAGTGGATGTCGCCGCTCAGCACCAGCGGATTGGCGGTGCCGGCGTCGCGCCAGTGGCGCTGGATGCGAGTGCGCGACGCGGCATAGCCTTCCCATTTGTCGGCGGCATAGTACCGCGGGCCAAGGTCGGGATGTTCGGCATCGATCCGTGCGATCTGCGTCATCAGCGTCTGCTGCGCCAGCAGGTTCCAGGTTGCGCGCGACCGGTCGAACGCGCCGCGCAGCCACGCTTCCTGCTCAAATCCCAGGATCGACTGGCGCGGGTCGCTGCGTTCGGGGCAATCGAGGATCGCGCCCTGGTATTTCTTGCCGCGCACGCGCGCCTCGGCCGGCTGGCAGGCGCGCGGGCTGCGGTACTGGCGGTCGTCGACAAGCTGGAACTGGGCCAGGTCGCCCCAGGCCAGACTGCGATAGAGGCGCATCGCCGCGCCGTCGGGCCGCGCGGAACGGCGCAGCGGCATATGTTCCCAATAGACGTGGTACGCCGCCGCGCGCCGTTGCAGGAACACCGCCGGGTCGCTGTTGCGCTGGTCGATGTCGGCGGCATAGTCGTTGGCGACTTCGTGATCGTCCCAGATCACGGCCCATGGCGCCGCCGCGTGCGCGGCCTGGAGCAACGGATCGCGGCGATAGGTGGCATAGCGGATGCGATATCCCGCGATGTCCATCGGCTCGCGGTTCAGATGCTGGCGCACCACCTGTGGGCCGCTGTCCGGATTGCCCTCATAGATATAGTCGCCGAGGAACAGGATCAGGTCCGGCTCCTCCGCCACCATGTGGCGATAGGCGGCGTAGAATCCCGCCTCATATTTCTGGCACGACCCATAGGCAAAGCGCAGCCGGTCGACTCGATCGCCCGGCGCGGGGGCGGTGCGCGTGCGGCCGGTGGCGCTCACGTGCCCCGCCGCCTGGAAACGATAGAAATAGGGGCGGCCGGGCTTCAGCCCGCTCACCTCGACATGGACGCAATGGCCCCATTCGGGTTCCGCCCGCGCTTCTCCCGACCGGATGATGCGGACGAAGCGATCGTCGTCGGCGACTTCCCACCGCACCGGCACCGCGCGCGCGGGCATGCCGCCATCTGCCGCCAGCGGCTCGGGCGCCAGACGCGTCCACAAGACCATCCCGTCGGGAACCGGCTCGCCCGACGCGACGCCCAGCGTGAACGGATCGGCAGCGGGCAGGCCGCTCGCACGTGCGCCGATGCCCAGCAGCGCCGCCGAACCGCCCGCCATCGCGCCCGCGACGACCGTCCGGCGCGAAAAGCGCGGGGGCAGGATCAGGCGTGACGTCATGGCATTCTCCGATTGCGCGGCGGCGATTGGCGCAAGCTCCTTAGGAGGCGATTGTGACGTCCGGCCCGCTGGCCGGCAGCACGTGCGGCGCAACACTATGTTGCGCCTTTACTTCAACCCGTCGCGCAGGTCCCACGAAAAGGTCGGGCGCAGCCGCTTGACCAGAAAGCCGACAAAGGCACGGACGTGCGGCGGGATCGCCTGATGGTTGGGGAAAACCGCCGAAAAGCGAGTCGACGGCGCGCGCCATCCGGGCAGCACCTCGACGATCCGGCCGCTCGCCAGGTCGTGCTTGCAGATGAACGACGGCAGGGCCGCGATGCCCAGCCCGGACAGCACCGCCTGACGCAGCAGCATCAGGTCATTGCACACCATGCGCGGCTTGAATTCGACCGACACATCGCCGTCGTCGTGATGCAATTGCCACGTCGCGCGCATGTCGACTTCGCCCCAGGCGAGCAAGTCGAACCGCGGCAAGTCGACATGCCCCTGCGGAATGCCCTTGCGTTCCAGATATTCGGGCGCGGCATAGACGCCATAGTCCGCATCGCCCAGCTTGGTTGCAATAAAAGCGCTTTCCGCCATCGGCAGCGCGCCGACGACAATCGCAACGTCGAAGCCGTTGCGCAGCAGCTCGATCTGGTCGTTGGTCACCACGCTTGCCACGCGGACATCGGGGTAGAGTTCCAAATAGTCGGTCATCAACGGCGCCAGCACGCTGCGGTCCAGTTCGTGCGGCACCGCGACGCGCAACAGCCCCTGCGGATTTCGGTGCTGATTCTGGATCGCGCGTTCGCCATCGCGCAACAGCCCCAGGCAGCGCTGGCAATATTCGAAGAACAGCGTCCCCTGGTCGGTCAGCGTCACCTTGTGCGTCGTGCGCCGCACCAGTTGCGCGCCCAGATGCTCCTCCAGCCGCGTCAGCCGGCGGCTGACCGTCGATTTGGGTACGCCCAGCACGCGACCCGCCTTGGTCAGGCTCTCGGTCTCTGCCACCTTGGCGAAGGCGATCAGGTCACTGATCTCGAACATGCGCCCCCTTTTTCCGGGCCGGGAACCAGCGGCACCGCGCTGTCGCGTTCGTGACAACATTATGTTGCGATTTTGCGACGCAGCAGAGTCACGAAAGCAACATGTCCCGCGCCGACTGCCCCCACCGTGCGGGGAAAGGGGGGATACCTGGCCCCGACTCAGGGTCAACCAGATGGTGGGGCTAGAACAGATGAAGCATAAACTACTCACGGGCGCAGCCGTTCTCTGGTGCGCGCTTCCCGTCGCGGCGCAGGCGCAGGACGTGCCGGCCGCCGAACAGTCGGGCGACGAGATTGTCGTCACCGGCCAGCGCGCCCAGCAGGAACGCGCGATCGAGCTGAAGCGCGACGCGCTCGGCATCACCGATGTCGCCGCGGCCGACGAAATCGGGCGCCTGCCCGACCGCAATGTCGCAGAAGTGATCGAGCGCCTGCCCGGTGTCGGCGTCACTTATGACCAGGGCGAAGGCCGCTACGTCGCGATCCGCGGCATCCCGGCGCAGCTCAACAACTACACCGTCAACGGTATCGAGATCGGCAACCCCGACGGCCAGACGCGCGCGCTTCCGCTCGACGTCGTGTCGGGCCAGTTGCTCAACCGCGTCGAAGTGGTGAAGGCCAAGACCGCCGACCTGGATGGCCAGGGCATCGGCGGGTCGATCAACCTCGTCACCCAGACGGCGTTCGACTATTCCGCCCCGTTCAACCTCACGCTGAACGCCCAGGCCGGGTACCAGGAACTGAATGACAAGGTTCCGGTGCGCGGCGACGCCAGCCTCGCCGCCCGCTTCGGCCAGGACGAGCAGTTCGGCATCGCGCTGGGCGTCAGCTATTCGGATCGCACCTACACCAGCTATGGGATCTTCCCGGACGACTGGCGCCCCGTCGCCGGTTCGGCACGCGGCGGCATGCCGATCAACATGAAGTACACCGACTACAGCCTCTCGCGCGAGCGGATCGGCGCGTCGGGCTCGTTCGATTTCCGGCCGAGCGACGCGCACCAATTCTATGTGCGGGGCCTGTACAGCAAGTTCACCGAGGACGAATATCGCCAGCGCTATCGCCTCGACTTCGCGACCGACAATGTCATCAAGGCGGGCGGCCTGACGTTCGCCGCCGACGGGCTGAGCGGCACCGCGACGGGCAGCGCGATCGAACGTCGCCAGGACCTGCGTCAGGAGTATAAGGAAAAGTCGGTGCTGGCCGGCATGGTCGGCGGCAGCAGCGACTTCGGCGGCGTCAAGCTCGACTGGATCGCGGCGCGCGTCCACAACGAAGTGCGCGAGCCGAACGAACTGTGGCAGTTCCGCTGCAACCCCGGCACAGTCGATTTCGACCTGCACGACCGCGTCTTCTATGCCGCGCCGCGCACCGAATGCACCGCCAACCAGCTTCAGTTCCGCCAATATACCGTGCAGAATGAAAAGGGCGACGAAGACATCTGGCAGGGCAAGATCGACTTGACCTTCCCGCTCGCCGCGCTCGGCGGCGACAGCTTCGTCAAGGCCGGCGTCAAGGGCCGCTGGACCGACAAGAACTTCGATTCGTCCAATGAAGTCTGGACGCGCGGTTCGTCTTCGGCGACGCGCTTCACCCTCGGCCAGTTCGACCTGGCAGGCGACCCGGTCAACGTCTATCCACGGTCGGGCGACGACCTTGCCTATGTCAATGCGCCGACCATCGACCTGGACAAGATTCGCGATTTCACCGGTTCGAACCTGACTGGCCCCTATTTCGTCAAGGACAATGCGACGTCGCTCGCCAACGCGACGCTCAACGACCTCGACCTCAGCGAGGACGTGACTTCGGCCTATGCGATGGCGAACCTCGATTTCGGTGCGATCAAGGTCACGCCGGGCCTGCGTTTCGAACATACCAAGCTGCGCATCCAGGGCTATCGCCTGGAGGACGGCACGACGGTCGTCCCGGTGACCGAAGAAAACAGCTATGACGACTGGCTGCCCAGCATCGTCGTCCGCATCCAGCCGAGCCGCGACTTTGTGTTCCGCCTCGCCTGGTCGCGCAGCCTGGGCCGGCCGGAATACAGCCAGCTCTCGCCGGGCGGGTCGCTGTCGTACGAGGACGGTTCGGTTCCCGGCGTCTATGAAGGCAGCTTCTCGACCGGCAACCCCAACCTGAAGCCGTATCGCGCCGACAATTTCGACGCGTCGGGCGAATGGTATTTCGCGCGCGGCGGCCTGTTGTCGGTCGGCGTCTTTGCGAAGATCATCAAGAACCCGATCTTCACGCAGAGCTATACGATGACCAACGTGTCGCTTGGCGGGCGCACCTATGAACGGCTTGACTATTCGCAGCCGCTGAACGCCGTCGACGGCGACATCATCGGGATCGAGGCGTCGTTCCAGCAGCAGTTCACGTTCCTGCCCGGCGTCTTCTCGGGCTTCGGCGTTTCGCTGAACGGCACGCTGGCGGATTCGACGCTGACGCTGCCCGATGGCCGCTCGGCCAAGTTCCCGCAGCAGTCGGACTTTCTCTATGGCGCGCAGCTCTTCTACCAGAAGGGCATCGTCGAGGGTTCGATCGCCTATCACAACACCGGCAAGTCGATCGGTTCGCTCGGTTCGGTGCGCTATCAGGACTGGCTGAACGACGACCTGCGTCGCCTGGACGCCAAGATCAGCCTCGAAGTGTTGCCCGGTATCCACGTCTTCGCCGAGGCGCAGAATCTGACTGACGAACCGACGCGCCAGTATCAGAACTACGACCCCTATTGGACGATCCAGAACGAACGTTATGGCCGCACCTATTATGGCGGCATCTCGGCCAAGTTCTGATGCGGGTCCTGCTTCCCCTGCTGCTTGCGGCGTTCGCGCCGCAGGCAGCGCCGGAACAGCGCATCCCGGCGGCGGAGGCCCATCAGGGCGTCGCCGCCGGCGTGCGTTTCGTCTATGCGATCGACAATGCGCAGATCGGCAAATACGACCGGAAAACCGGCCGCCGCGTCGCGCATTGGCAGGGCGATCGCGCGCATTTCAAGCATATGAACAGCTGCGCGCTCGTCGGGCGCGAACTGGTGTGCGCGGCATCCAACTATCCCGATACGCCGCATGTATCGATGGTCGAACGCTTCGACGCCGACCGCCTGCGCCATCTGGGCACCGTGCCGCTGCCGGGCTTTCCCGGTTCGCTGACTGTGCTCGACTGGCACGACGGCCATTGGTGGGCAGTGTTCGCCAATTATGACGGCCGCGGCGGCGTGGCGGGGCGCGACCATCGCGCGACGCTGGTGGTTCAACTCGACCGGCGTTTCCGCGAGGTGCGCCGCTTCACCTTCCCGCCCGAAGTGCTCGCGCGCTTTGCCCCGCACAGTTGCTCGGGCGGCGCGTGGAAGGGCGGGCTGTTCTATGTCTCGGGCCATGACCGGCCGGAACTATACGCCATGCGCGTGCCGACGAGCGGCACCGTGCTGGAACTGGTCGCCACTTATCCGATGGCGACCGAAGGCCAGGCAGTCGATTGGGACCCGGTCCTGCCCGATACGCTCTGGTCGATCGAGCGCAAGACCGGCGAAATGGTAGCCGCGCCGATCAATCTTCGTGCCCCGAAATCAGGATCGCACGGAAATCATTGACGTTCGTCCGCGTCGGCCCGGTGACCACCAGGTCACCGAGCCGCCGGAAGAAATCATAGCTTTCGTTGCGCGCCAGTGCCTGCTGCGGGTCGAGCCCCAGCGCCGCCGCGCGCGCCAGCGTGTCGGGGCCGATGATCGCGCCCGCGTCATTTTCGGTCCCGTCGATGCCGTCGGTGTCGCAGGCGATGGCATGGATGCGCGGCGCGCCCGCCAGCGCGATCGCCAGCCCCAGCAGATATTCCAGGTTGCGCCCGCCACGCCCGTCGGGGTTGGTCACGCGCACCGTCGTCTCACCACCCGACAGGATCGCCCGCGGCACGCCGTCGCACGCCATCCGCCGCGCGAGCCCGCCGTGCCCGGCGCCCAGATAGCGCGCCTCCGCCTGCAACCGGTCGCCCAGGTCGGTGACGTGGTAGCCGAAGCTCTCCGCCAGCCGCGCGCTGGCCGCCAGCGCGTCGCGCGCGCGCGCAATCACGCTTACGTCGGCGCCGGCCAGGCCCAACGTATCGGGCGATGGCGTTTCGTTCGCGGGGTCCTCGAGCGCGCGCAGCACTGACGCGGGCGTATCGACGGCATAACGGCGGACAATCTCGCGCGCCTCCGCCAGCGTGCCATGGTCGGCGATGGTCGGCCCGCTGGCAACGAACGCGGGGTCGTCGCCGGGAACATCCGAAATCACCAGCGTCTGGACGCGCGCCGGCGCGGCGGCGACTGCCAGCCGCCCGCCCTTGATCCGCGACAGCCGCTTGCGCACGCAATTGATCTCGGAAATCATCGCGCCGGATCGCAACAGCATCTGCGTCACGACTTGCTTGTCGGCCAGCGTCACTCCGGGCGCGGGCAACGCCATCAGCGCCGATCCACCGCCCGAAATCAGCGCGATCAGCCGGTCGCCCGGCCCCAGTTCGCCCGCCATCGCCAGCGCGCGTTCCGCTGCCTCGATGCTCAGCGTGTCCGGGACGGGGTGCCCGGCCTCCATAAAGTCGAACGCGGGGTCGAGCCGGCCCGCATCCAGGCCATGCCCCGCGCGTGTAACCACCAGTCCCGATACCCGCCCCGACAGCCGCTCGCCCGCGACCGCCGCCATTTCCGCGGCTGCCTTGCCCAGCGCAATCACCAGCGTCCGCCCCGACGCAGGCAAGGGCGCAAAGGTCAACGGCATCGTGCGGCGCGGCGAAATCGCGTTGATCGCTTCTTCGAACAGCGCCGTCAGCATCTGGCTTGGCAGGGGCGGGGAACTGGTCAGCGACGCCGCCTCGACGGTATCGGCCATCAGCGTACCACCGTCGCGCTCAACGGCCACCAATACGCTTGCGCCAGCACATACAGGCCGACCAGCGTGACCAGCGCCACGCTGTGGAACATCAGGTATCGCAAGATTTCCCCTTCCCGTCCGCGCACGCCGGTCGCAGTCGACGCGACGACAATGCTCTGCGCGTCGATCATCTTCCCCATCACGCCGCCGGTACTGTTCGCGGCGGCCATCAGCACCGGGCTGATCCCCAGATGCTCGGCACTGGTGCGCTGCAGATTGCCGAACAGGACGTTCGACGCGGTGTCCGACCCGGTTGCCGCGACACCCAGCCAGCCGAGCAGCGTGCCGAAGAACGGATACAGGACGCCGCTCGTCGCCAGCGCTAGCCCCAACACCGCATCGGCGCCCGAATAGCGAGTCAGGTATCCGATCGCGAACATCGCCGCGATCGTCGCCAGCGCGGGCACCGCCAGCCGCACGGTCCCGACGTAGCAGCGCAGCATCTCCATCGGCCGCGCGCCCATCGCCAGCCCCGCCAGCACGGCCGAAACCAGAATGCCCGTTCCCGTCGTCGACAGGAAGGCGAGCGCATAGACCGCCGCCTCGGGCTGCTGCGCCGAAACCACCGGCGGGCCGCGCAGCACCAGGCCGTCAAGCCCCGGCATCGGCAACCGCAGCGTCCACGCGTCCAGGAAGCCGCGCACCGGCGGCAGTCCCCATACAAACACGCCCGCGCTCAGGATCAGCCAGGGCAGCCAGGCGCGCCACGCCGGTTGGCCGGTCGCGGACACCGCATCACCGGCGGGCGCCGCCACGCCCTCGGTCATCCAGATTTGCCGCGGGCGCCAATAGCGCAGAAACAGCGCGGTCGCACCGATCGAACTCAGCGCCGCGACGACATCGACCAGCCAGGGGCCGTGCAGGTTGGAAACCAGGAACTGCGGCACTGCATAGGCGATTCCGGCGACGAACAGCGCCGGCCACACCTGCGCCATGCCGCGCCACCCGGCAAACGCCGTCACCAGCCAGAAGGGCAGCAGGAACGAAAACAGCGGCAACTGCCGCCCCGCCATCGCGCTCAGGTCCATCAGCGGCAGGCCGCTTGCCGACGCCAGTGCGATGATCGGCGTGCCGCCTGACCCGAACGCCACCGGGGCTGTATTGGCGAGCAGCGCGAGCTGCGACGCGGCGATCGGCGAAAAGCCGAGCCCGACCAGCATCGCCCCGGTGATGGCGACCGGCGCGCCGAACCCCGCGCATCCTTCGAAAAACGCGCCGAAACCAAAGGCGATCAGCAACAGTTGCAGACGGCGATCGGGGGTGATCGTCGCGATCTGCGCCTGCAGGCTGGCGAACTGCCCACGCATCACGGTCAGGCGATAGAGGAACAGGATGTTGAGGACGAGCCAGCCGATCGGCAGCAATCCGTTCGCCGCGCCCAGCACCGCCGCCGCCAGCGCCATCGACACCGGCATGCGATAGACCAGCGCGGCGACCAGGAACGCCGCGCCCAGCCCGATCGCCGCGGCAATCGGCGTACGGATGCGGAATAGCGCAATTGCCAGCAACAGTGTCGCAATGGGCACCGCCGACACCAGCGCCGACAGCCAGAAGGCGCCGAACGGGTCGTAATTCTGTGCCCAAGCCATCGTCGTCGCCGCGCCCATACCCCCGGCACGCCCCCCGGCGTGTCCCGCGCTTCCCATGGCGCGGCAGGGCGCGAATGGCCACGGCTTGGGCGAGCAACACTGTGTTGCATCGGTACGCCCATCGGTGCGCCCGATTGCGTCTCAATCGGGTCGGCGCGCCACCAGGTCGATCAGTGCCGACATGCCGCGATGCCCTTCGCCCTCGACAATCTCGCTGTCGTGAATGCGCAGATGTTCGATTGCGAAGTCGCCGAACATCGTGCGCAACAGCGCCTCGTCGTACAGATTCTCGACGGTCTTCGGTCCGCCCGTGCCATAAGCGATCTGTTCGGGGCGATATCCCTGTATCAGCACAACGCCGCCAGGCTTCACTGCGCGCTTCATCCCCGCGAAGATCCGCGCGCGCCGAACGGGATCGGCGAACTGGATGAAGATCGCGACGACGGCGTCGAACGCCGCCTCCGGCCAGTCCCATTCGGCCAGGTCGGCGATCTGATAGTCGAGCGTCACGCCCTTCCGACGGGCAAGCGCCAGCGCCTTTTCGCGCCCGCGCGGCGATACGTCGACCGACACGACCTCGCAGCCGCGCTCCGCCATCCAGACGCCGTTGCGCCCTTCGCCATCGGCCACCGCCAGCACGCGCATGCCCGGCGTCAGCCGCGCCGACTGTTCGACCAGAAAGGCATTGGGCGCCTCTCCGAATACATAGCCGTCGGGGGCGAAGCGGCTGTCCCATTGTTCGCGATCGTTCATCAGAACCTCCTGATATACCCTTACCGGCGCACGGCGCGGCTGCACAAGCGGCTTTGATCCGGCGATCTTTGCGGTACAGCGCACCCGGAGGCTGCCCGATGGCGACTGCGCTTGTTCGAACCGCGTCGTGGATGGCCCGGCTCGCCATCGTGCTGGCGCTTCTGGCGATGCTACCGTTTTCGCTGCTTGCATTCGCCGCAGCCGGACCGACGCTGAGCGATCCCGACGCTTCGGGACGAGTGGGCTCAACGATCCTCTGCTACCTCGCGCTCGACCTGTTGGTACTTCTCTTTCTGCCCCGGCTTCACATGCGACGCTGGGCGTGGATGATCGCCGGATGCCTGGCATTCGGCCCGGCGGCGATCCTGTTTCTCCAGGGGTAGTTCCGATCCTCTTCGCTCGCCGAGCGTGCGCCGCTCTGCGGAATCGCGAACATCCGGCGCCGACCGCACGCGGGTTCGGGATGGGGAATCGGGTTGCCGCCCCCGCCCCGCGCTGCTACCTATGTAACAATGTCACATGAACAAGTGCTCGCCGCCAATCCCGCCAATGCTCCGACCGCTCGTTTCCTTACCGACGCGGGAATCGCCGCCGGCATGCGCGTGCTCGACATCGGCTGCGGCAACGGCGACGTCAGCCGGCTGGTCGCCGCGCTGGCGGGTCCGGACGGCGAAGTCGTCGCGATCGACCGCAGCGACGACGCGCTCGCCATGGCGCGCGCCGCCGATGCCGCTCCCGGTGCCGCCCCCATCCACTATCGCGCGGTGGATCTGGCGAGCGACCTGCCCGATCTCGGCACCTTCGACGCGATCGTCGGCCGCCGGGTGCTGATGTACCTGCCCGATGCTGCCGCGACGCTTACTCGGCTGGCGGCGCTGGCGCGCCCCGGCGCGATCCTGGCGTTTCAGGAACATGCGCGGGCCAACCTCCCGACCGGGCTCGGCCCGCTGCCGCTCCATCGGCAGCTATACGACTGGATGTGGCGCACGATCGCGGCGGAAAAGGGCGACGTCGGGCTTGCGCTCCGGCTCTCGACGGTGATGCGGGACCTGGGGCTGTCGATCGAAATCGCGCGTGGCGAGGCCATCCTGTTCGATCCCGGGACCCCGTCCTTCCTGCCCATCCTGTCGCGCGTGATGCTGCCGCGACTGGTCGCGCTCGGCGTGGCGACGGCCGAGGAAATCGACTCCGATACGCTGGCGGAGCGAGTCGAACGGGAACGCGAAGCGGTCGGCGGGACGATCGTCTGGGACCTTGCGTTCCTCGTCAGCGCACGCACGGCGCGCGCCTAGACGAAGGCCCCGCTGCGTCAGGTGCAGGCCGCGCGCGTTTGCGCCAATATGTCGAACATGCGCGCCATGTGCCCCGCGTCTTCGCCCGATCGCGACCGGCTCGCGATACCCGTTCCCGCCAACGCCATCGCCGCGGCCTGCGCCGCCGCGCCGTCCAGCCCCTCGGCGCCACCGATGCGCTCTGCGACGATCGTGCGCACACTTTCCCCGCGGCGACGCCGAATGTCGACGGCGAACGGGACCAGATCGGGGTCGCGGGCGGCCTCCAGCGTCAGCGCATGCGTAGTGCGCAGCAGCGCCATTCCCTCGGTCGGGGCAGGATCCGCCAATTGCCCGTCGGTTTTGAAATTGGTGCGCATCGACTGGATCAGCGCTGCCATCCCGGCGCGCAGCAGGTCGTCGCGCGTTCGAAAATGATGCGCCACGCTGGAGTTGGGGATACCCGCGCGCCCGGCAACCAGCCGATGCGTGATCGCCGCAATCCCCTGTTCGACGATCAGGTCACCGATGCATCCCGCCAGTTCGGCCTTGCGCGACCCATGGGGCAAGTCGACCGGGATCGTCGCGCGTTGCGCCGCGATGCTCAGTTCCTCGACAAATCCATCGAAATGAATCGCCACCCCGCTTGCCCCGCCGGACAGGCCCGCCGCGATCCGCGACGTGGTGGCAGCGCGCAACAAACGATAGTCGGGGGCGGTCCCGATCGCCAGGCAAAAGGGCAATTCGTCCAGGCAATAGCTTGCGATCGCCACGCCCAGCGCCCGCCCGCCCGGGTGGCGGCCATCCAGCATCGCGGCCCAGAAATGCTGCTCTGCGTCCCATATGGCTTCGACGCCGGGATAGGAATCCGGATCACGGCCGGCCTCCAGCAACAATTCGCATCCAGCCATCGCCGCGTCGCGGCGCGCGAACGCCGCTTCGTCGAGATAGGCGAGGATCAATTCCGCCAGCACCTCGGGCGACACGGTGTCCAGCCGGGCCACGCGTTCAAGCCACCGCGCATGCACCGCTTGGCGTTCGGCCAGTTCATGCTCGATCAACCCGGCGATCAACGCCGCCTTGTCGCCAACGCGATAGCTCAACGTACCCAGGGAAACGCCCGCCGATTGCGCGACGGCGCGCAGGCTCAGGCCACGAATACCATCGGCGGCAATGCGCATCCGCGCCACCAACGGATAGGAACGGTCGACATCCTCTCTCATTGCTCGACACATGGCCGCGCCGAAATGGATGCACAATTACGGGAAGTTCGCACCGTAAAACCACAGTATCGCCATATCGGGCGCGTTGTGCATGGCGATCGGGCGTGTCGCGGAAGCTGACGTGCCCAAAGCCGATCGCGCGCGCCTTCAGGATCCGGCTGTCGTCATCGGCGCGCCGGCGCTCGCGGCGGTCACCGGCCTGCGCCGTCAAGATGTGGGCACATCGACGTGGGACTCGATCGTTGTGTTCGCGATCGTTAAAATGGCACTCCAGCACAGCAGGGGAAGGTGCCGGCGGACCGTCATTCCGCAGCCCCCAAGCTGGAGAAAGCCGGGCCGGGCTGCGCGCGCACGACCGCGCGGAAGGCGTCAACACCGTCCTGGTCACCAGCATGGTTGGAGCATCGAGCGGCGACGGGTTGGGGGGCGGCCTCAACTGCATATGCGACGCTGCCGGTATCGCGCACGTCGAGCAAGACGGCGGAAAGCGCCTGAGGCACCTGCACGACATATGCGGCACATTCTGCGCCATGCTCCTGACCGAACGGGACCTTGCCGATCAGGAAGCGGGGGACATCATGGGGTGGCCCCAAGAGCGCGGTGCCCATATTCGCAAGGTCTGTGTTGACCACACGAGGGTCGTTGTGGCACTCGGCCATCCTGGCGCTGCAAAACAGATTGCAGATCAATCTGCCGCGCAAGCGAGAAAGTGACCGATGTACAGTCGCTTGCGGGTGTAGCTCAATGGTAGAGCAGAAGCTTCCCAAGCTTACGACGAGGGTTCGATTCCCTTCACCCGCTCCACGCCCCGCCACCAGGATCCCACCCGTCGGCGGCGCTCGCGGCGCCAGGCGGCGTGCTTCTTCGCGCCGCGTCCGGCCGTCCGCGATTGACCGGAGACGCGCGCGCGCTACTCCTGCCGTCTTCGGGTTCGCAACGGGGATCGGCGCATGACGATGCACGCATATCGGCTTCTGGCGGCGGCGGCCGCGTTGGTCCTGTCCGGCACCGCGCACGCCCAGGCGCCGGGCAAGGGCGCCAATCCCCAGGCGGAGGCGCAGGCGCTCGACCTGTTGAAGCGCGGCATCGCGTTCCGCACCGTCGCGGGTGAAGGGAACCAGACATTCGACTATGCGACCTATCTGAAGTCGGTCCTGGTCGCGGGCGGATTTGCCGCCGACGAGGTCGAGATCGTGCGCGTCGACGACACCGCCTATCTGGTCGCGCGCTATCGCGGCAACGGCAGCGCGTCGAACGGCGCCAGGCCGCTGCTGATTTCCGGCCATATGGATGTGGTCGAGGCGAAGCCCGAGGATTGGGAACGCGACCCGTTCACCCCGGTGATCGAAAACGGCTATATCTTCGGCCGCGGTGCGACCGACATGAAATACGACCTGTCGACGATGGTGGCGACGCTGATCCAGCTGAAGCGCGAAGGCTTCGTCCCCGGTCGCGATATCGTGCTGTTGCTGTCGGGCGACGAGGAAACCGCGATGAAGACGACCGCCGCGATGGCGGAGCGGTTCCACGATGCCGAGTTGCTTATCAACATCGACGGCGGCGGCGGCGCGCTGGACGAGGACGGCAAGCCGGTCGGCTTTGGCGTCGACGGCGCCGAAAAGACCTATGCCGATTTCGAGCTGGAATTCGCCAACCCCGGCGGTCATTCGAGCGCCCCGCGCAAGGACAATGCGATCTACGCGCTGGCGAACGCGCTCGGCCGTATCGGCGCCTATCAATTCCCGGCCGAAATCAACGAAATCACGCGCGCGACTTTCCTGGCCGCCGCCGAACGCGAGACGCCGGAGACCGCCGACGCGCTGCGCCGCTTCGCCAACAACCCCGGCGATACGCAGGCGCTGGCGGTGCTGCGCGCCAATCCCGGCTGGATCGGGCAGACGGGCACCACATGCGTTGCGACGATGGTGCATGCCGGCCACGCACCCAACGCACTGCCGCAGCGCGCGACCGCGACGGTCAATTGCCGCATCTTTCCCGGCACCGCGATCGAAGCGGTGCAGAAAACGCTGGCCGACGTCGTCGGCGATCCCGCGATGACGATCCGCTACATCGACAGCGGGACGCTGGCCAGCCCCGCCTCGCCGATCCGCCCGGACCTGATGAAGCTGGTAAGCGACGGCGTGCATGCGCGCTTCCCCGGCATTCCGGTGACGCCCGGCATGGCATCGGGCGCCAGCGACAGCATGCATTTTCGCGCGCGCGGCGTGCCGAGCTATGGCGTCAGCCCGATGTTCATGAAACCGTCGGACCAGTTCGCCCACGGCCTGAACGAACGCACGCCGTTGAGCGAAATCGCGCCGTCGATCGCCTATTACAAAGAGCTGCTGAAGGGGCTGACGCGATAATCCGGGCGCGCGGGCGATGACGCAATGCTATGACGCGGTGATCGTCGGCGGCGGGCACAACGGGCTCGTCTGCGCCTTCTACCTCGCGCGCGCGGGGTGGAACGTGTGCGTCGCCGAACGGCGCGCGGTTGTCGGCGGCGCTGCGGTGACCGAGGAATTCCACCCCGGTTTCCGCAACTCGACCGCCAGCTACACGGTCAGCCTGCTTCAGCCGCGCGTCATCGCCGACATGCGACTGCATGAGCGTGGATTGCGCGTGGTCGAACGCCCGCTGTCCAATTTCCTGCCGCTCGACGGCGATTATCTGAAGCTCGGCGGCGGTCCGGGGCGGACACAGGCCGAATTCGCGCGGTTCAGCGCGCGCGATGCAGCCGCGTTGCCCGGCTATGAGGCCGCGCTGGAACGGATCGCCGACGTGTTGCGCGACATGGCGTTGCGCGCGCCGCCCAATGCGGGCGGCGGCATGCCCGCGCTGGCCGCGGCGCTGGCGCAGGGGCGGCGACTGGCGGGGCTGCCGATCGAGGCGCAGCGCGACCTGATCGAACTGTTTGCCAAGAGCGCACGCGAATTCCTCGACGGCTGGTTCGAACAGGACGCAGTCAAGGCGGCGTTCGCGTTCGACTCCGTCGTCGGCAATTATGCGGGGCCGTCGACGCCCGGGTCGGCCTATGTGCTGCTCCACCATGTCTTCGGCGAAGTGAACGGGCGCAAGGGCGCGTGGGGACACGCGATCGGCGGCATGGGTGCGATCACGCAAGCGATGGCGCGCGCGTGCACCGACATGGGCGTGGCGATCCGGCTGGAGGCGCCGGTCGCGCGCGTGCTGGTCGACGGCGGGCGTGTGGCCGGGGTGCGGCTGGAAAGCGGAGAGGAAATCGCCGCGCGGGTGGTAGCGTCGAATGTCGGCCCCGCGCTGTTATTTAACAAACTGGTTTCTGATTGCGACATACCCGACGATTTCCGGCGCCGGGTCAGGGGATTCAAGGTCGGGTCGGGAACGTTCCGCATGAATGTCGCGCTGTCCGAACTGCCTGATTTCCGCGTACTTCCGGGCAAGGCACAGGCGGAGCATCACGGCAGCGGCATCGTGATCGCGCCGTCGATGGACTATATGGACCGCGCCTTCGACGACGCCCGCGCATTTGGTTGGTCGCGCAGACCGGTCGTCGAAATGCTGATCCCCTCGACGCTGGACGACAGCCTGGCGCCGCCGGGCGCGCATGTCGCCAGCCTGTTCTGCCAGCAATTCGCGCCCGAACTGCCCGAGGGACAAAGCTGGGACGACGCGCGCGAGGCGGCGGCCGACGCGATCGTCGACACCGTGACCGAGCATGCGCCCAATTTCCGCGCGTCAGTGATCGCGCGGCAGATCCATTCGCCGCTGGACCTTGAACGCAAGTTCGGGCTGGCGGGCGGCGACATCTTTCACGGGCGCATGTCGATCGACCAGCTATGGGCGGCGCGGCCGGTGCTGGGGCATGGCAATTATCGCATGCCGGTGAAGGGGCTGTATCTCTGCGGATCGGGCGCGCATCCCGGCGGCGGCGTGACCGGTGCGCCGGGGCACAATGCCGCGCGTGCGATGCTGCGCGACCGGAGCCTGACGGGACGGCTCGGCTGGCGGTGAGCGGTGGAGACGGATTGCCGACACGGGCGAAATGGCAGTCCCCACCTCTTTCGTCATTGCGAGCGTGGCGACGCAATCCATAGGATCGCGCGTGGAGGGACTGGGTTGCTTCGTCGCCCCCCCCTCGCAACGACGGGAAAGCATCAGGAAGCGTTACGCCTTGACTCGAACGGCCGGAAAGCCCCCCATCCGTTGGGTTCGGACTTGCCGAGCGCCCCTTCGCACCACAGCCGTCGCCCGGCACACCGCCCCGGCTTCGGTCGATGGCTGAGCAGACGGGATCGTGGCAAGCCCCCTCCCCGCTACACCGCCTCGCCCGCCGCGCGGCCGCTCGCCCAGGCCCATTGGAAGTTGTAGCCGCCCAGCCAGCCGGTCACGTCGACTGCCTCGCCGATCGCGTAGAGCCCGGGCACGTCCTTCGCCTCCATCGTCCGCGACGACAGCCCCGCGACCGAAATCCCGCCCGCCGTCACTTCGGCCTTGGCGAACCCCTCGGTCCCCGTCGGCATAAAGCTCCAGTCGGCGAGCCGCGCCTGCGCCGCGCGCAATGCCTTGTCCGACAGATTGGCGACTTCGCCGTCGAGCGCCAACCGCTCCGCCAACGCCTCGGCCAGCCGCGCGGGGAGCAGCCCCGACAACAGCCGCTTCACCCCGACGCGCGGGTTCGCGCGCTTCGCCTCGACCAGCCAGTCGGGCGCGGCATCGGGCAGAAAATCGACCCGGATCGGCGTGCGATGCTGCCAATAGCTGGAAATCTGGAGCATCGCCGGGCCGGACAGCCCGCGATGCGTGAACAAGGCGGCCTCGCGAAACCGCGTCTTCTGCCACCGCACCACCACTTCGGCGGACACGCCCGACAGCGACCGGAACAGCGCGTCGTCGGGACCGAGCGTCAGCGGCACCAGCGCCGGGCGCGGCGGCACGACGGCCAGCCCAAAGCGCCGGGCGACTTCATAGGCAAAGCCGGTCGCGCCGATCTTGGGGATTGACGGCCCGCCGGTCGCCAGCACCAGCGCAGGCGCCGATACGCCGCGACCGTCGATCGCGACGCGAAACCCGTTGTCGCCATGGTCGACACCAGTGACCGGCCGCCCCAGCGCCACATCGACGCCGCCCGCGTCGCATTCGGCGATCAGCATCGCCACCACCTGCCGCGCCGATCCGTCGCAGAACAACTGCCCCAGCGTCTTTTCGTGCCAGGCGATGCCGTATCGGTCGACCAGCGCGAGGAAGTCCTGCGGCGTGTACCGACCCAGCGCCGATTTGGCGAAATGCGGGTTCGACGACAGATACCGGTCGGGCGCGGTGTGGATATTGGTGAAATTGCAGCGCCCGCCGCCGGAAATCAGGATCTTGCGCCCCGGTTCGTCGGCGTGGTCGACCAGCAGCACGCGCCGCCCGCGCGCGCCGGCGGTCGCGGCCGCCATCATCCCCGCCGCGCCCGCGCCCAGCACGATCGCGTCGTAGCGCGGCGCCGTCACCGCGCGCCTGCCGCGCGGACCGACGCAGCGCGCCGATCACCCCGCGCTTTTGCCGGTCCGGTCGCCGACGCGACGCACCACAAGGCCGGAGCACACCGAATCGGGCCCGCGCCATCGGTGCCATCGCGCGAACAGCGGCAGAAACGGCTCCATGCCCAACCCGAATCGGGCACGCGGCGTCCTGCGCCGCCGGGCGGATGCACGTCGCGGCCCGGCCCCGACCCGCCGACCCTGCCACGCGGCGTGCGGCGGCGGATCAAGTACCCGTTCCTTGCGCCATCATACTCGCGGCGACAGCCTCTGCCGCCTTGATTCCGTCGATCGCGGCGGACAGGATGCCGCCGGCATAGCCCGCGCCTTCGCCCGCCGGGAACAGCCGTTCGGTGTTGAGGCTCTGGAAATCCTTGCCGCGCGTAATGCGGATCGGCGACGAGGTGCGCGTTTCCACACCCGTCATCACCACATCGGGATGGTCGTATTTCGCGATCCGGCGCCCGAACACCGGCAATGCCTCGCGAAACGCATCGAGCACGAAATCGGGCAGGCAGCGCGACAGGTCGGTCATCGTAACGCCGGGCTTGTACGACGGGATGACGCTGCCCAGTTCGGTCGACGCGCGCCCGGCCAGGAAATCGCCGACCTTCTGCCCCGGCGCCTTGTACGACGATCCGCCCGCTTCATAGGCAAGCGATTCCCAATGCCGCTGGAACGCGATCCCCGCCAGCGGCCCGTCGGGATAGTCGCGTTCGGGGTCGATCGCGACGACCAGCCCCGAATTGGCATTGAACTCCGCGCGCGAATATTGGCTCATCCCGTTGGTGACGACGCGCCCCTCCTCCGACGTCGCGGCGACCACACGCCCGCCGGGGCACATGCAGAAGCTGTATACCGTGCGGCCATTGGCGCAGTGGTGCGTCAGGCTGTAGGCAGCAGTGCCCAGGATGGGATGGCGCGCGTACTTGCCATAGCGCGCCTCGTCGATCCACGATTGCGGATGTTCGATCCGCACGCCCAGCGAGAAGGGCTTCGCCTCGATATGCACGCCGCGCGCGTGCAGCATCTCGAACGTCGGGCGCGCGCTGTGGCCGACCGCCAGCACGACGTGATCGGCCTCAAGAAAGCTGCCGTCGGCGAGGTACAGCCCGCGCAGTCGCTGGCGCCCGCCGTCCAGCCGGTCGACTGCGATGTCGTCGACGCGCGTCTGCCAGCGATATTCGCCGCCCAGTTCCTCGATCGTGCGGCGGATGCTCTCCACCATCGTCACCAGCCGGAAGGTGCCGATGTGCGGATGCGCCTCGTACAGGATGTCGGCGGGCGCGCCCGCCTTCACGAATTCCTCAAGCACCTTGCGGCCCAGGAAGCGCGGGTCCTTCACCCGGCAATAGAGCTTGCCGTCGGAGAATGTCCCCGCCCCGCCCTCGCCGAACTGGACGTTCGAATCGGGGTTGAGCTGCGACTTTCGCCACAGCCCCCAGGTGTCCTTGGTGCGTTCGCGCACGATCTTGCCGCGATCCAGGATGATCGGGCGGAACCCCATCTGCGCCAGGATCAGCCCGGCGAACAGCCCGCACGGCCCCGCGCCGATGACGACCGGGCGCAACCCCGACCAGCCGGCGGGCGCATGCGTGACAAAGCGATAGTCCATGTCGGGCGTCGGCCGCACATCGCTGTCGCCCGCCAGCCGTTCGAGCACTTCCGCCTCGTCCGCCACATCGACATCCATCGTGTAGACGAGCAGGATCGCATTCTTTCGCCGCGCATCGTTGCCGCGCCGGAACATCGTGAAGCCGCGCAGTCGGTCGGGCGATATGCCCAGCCGCGCGCAGATGGCGGGCGCCATCGCGGCGTCGTCATGGTCAATCGGCAGGGCAAGCTGGGAAAGGCGCAACATGCGCTGCGCCTTTAGCCCCAGTTGATGCGGACGCCAACCGGCGCAGGACGGGGGGAGCGCACCGGTTCGAAATGTCCCCGCCGGCACCGAGCAAGGCGTGCGCGCAGCAGACCCGGTGCAGCGGCGCATCGACGCGCCCCGTCGGCAGGATCAGAAATTAATCAGCCTGAACGGAGGCAAACGGACCGGCTGCCGCGCGGGGGTCAGATGCCGCCGTCCACTACGTCGCGCCCCAGCGCGCGCAGCCCCGCGTCGAGCGCGGCGACGCATGCATCGACCGCCGCCGGATCGGTTGCGCGCACGACGAAATTGGCGCCTACCCGGCCTTCGCGGAAAAAGGGGTAGCTGCCGATCGCGACGCCTTCATGCGCGGCCTGCGTCAGCCGCAGCAGGTCGGCGATCTCGCTTTCGGCGACCCAGCATCCGATGGTGCGCGACACCACCGGGCGGCCGCCCTCCAGCGTGCCGGTCAGCGCGTCGAGCATGCCCGCCGCGATATGCGGCACGCCGGCGAGCACGAAGACATTGCCGACGCGGATGCCCGGCGCGCCCGACATGCGGTTGGGGATCAGCTCCGCACCGTCCGGTACGCGCGCCATGCGCAACCGCGCGTCAGTCAACCCGCCGCGTTCGGCATAGTGGCGCTCCAGCACCGCGCGCGCCTCCGGATGGATTACCACCGGCACGCCGATCGCCACGGCGATCGCGTCGACCGTGATGTCGTCATGCGTCGGGCCGATGCCGCCCGTCGTGAACAGATAATCGTTGCGTGCGCGCAACGCGTTCACTGCCTCGACGATCGCCGATTCCACGTCGGGCACGATCCGCACTTCGACCAGGCGGATACCCTGGACATTCAGCCATTGCGCCAGTTGCGCGACATTTCTGTCCTGCGTCCGCCCCGACAGGATCTCGTCGCCGATGACGGCCAGCGCCGCCGTCCAAATCCGCTCGCTCATGGCCAAGCCGCATAGCCCAGCGCCGCGCCCTCGCAAAGCGGGTGCTTTGCCTCTATATGGCGGGAATGACCGAATATGTAAGCGTGACCGAAGACATGCCGCTCACCCGCGACGGCGTCATCAAGCTGCACGGCCCCGCGGGGTTCGAAGGGATGCGCCGCGCCGGGCGGCTCGCCGCCGAAATTCTCGACGCGCTGGTGCCGCATGTCGTGCCGGGCGTGACGACGCAGGAACTGGACGACATCGTCCGCCAGATGACGGTCGACGCCGGCGGCGTGCCCGCGACGCTCGGCTATCGCGGCTATACGCACAGCTGCTGCATCTCGATCAACCATGTCGTCTGCCACGGCATTCCGTCGGACAAGAAACTGAAGGACGGCGACATCGTCAACATCGACGTGACACCGATGCTGGACGGCTGGCACGGCGACACCAGCCGCATGTTCCTGGTCGGCGACGTCGGGATCAAGGCACGCAAGCTGGTCGACGTCACTTATGAATGCCTGATGCTGGGCATCGAGCAGGCCAGGCCCGGCAACCATCTGGGCGACATCAGCCATGCGATCCAGACGCACGCCGAAAAGCACCGCTATGGCGTGGTCCGCGATTTTTGCGGCCACGGGCTCGGCCAGATGTTCCACGACGCGCCCGAAGTGGTCCATGTCGGCCACCCCGGCACCGGCCCCGAGCTGAAGCCGGGCATGTTCTTCACCATCGAACCGATGATCAACATCGGTCGCGCCGATGTGAAAGTGCTCGAAGATGGGTGGACCGCTGTGACGCGCGACCGGTCGCTGTCGGCGCAGTTCGAACATTCGATCGGCATCACCGAAGACGGATGCGAGATTTTCACGCTTAGCCCCAAGGGGCTGCACTGCCCGCCTTATTCGGCCTGAGCATAAAAGCGCCGCGAAGGACGGACCCTCGCGGCGCTTTCCCCTGTTATTCGGTCCCAGCGAACCGGTTGCGCCGATCAGCCCGCGAACGACTTCTGGCACGCGATGAACGCATTCATCGCCTGCTGCGTGTCCGCGGCCGGCGGCTCGAATCCCCACACGCGCACGCCGTTCTCCTCGCCATAGAAGCGCGGGTCGAGCTTGAGCAGTTCGCCAAGGATCTCGGCCTTGTACGGCAGGAAATAGCTGACTGCGTCGCCGGTGATCTTCGCAGCGGTGATATTCCCCTCGCGCGAGGTTTCCTTGGTGCCGAAGATCATCAGAATCTTGTGCTCGCTGTCTTCCTTTGCCCTGCGCGACGAGTCAGTCGTAATGGTGATGCCGCTCGAGTCGGCGCCCGCCAGCATGAACAGCGTCTGCGAGCCCTGGCTGTACAGCGCGGCGCACGACTTGTCGGTCTTGATATAGGCCCAGGGGCCGAACTTCTTGGTATCGACCTGGGCCGACGCGATCGACGGCATGGCAGCGACGCCGAGCGCGATCGCTGCTGCAACTAGCTTGAAACGCATTGAATTTCTCTCCCCGCTTGAAATGGCAGGATGCGCAAGCGGAGGTACTGGAGGTCGGAATACACGACCTGCCCGGCGCGAAACCGTGCCACCCCCAACGCCCTCGCTGCATTTCTGCCACAATCCACCATACAGAACGCACTGGGCACGAAACAAGCGGCTTTGCCGATGCGGTCGTTCCATTGTATCCCTGCATGACGAAATGGGGATTGGCTGGTTTTTACTGAACCCCTGCTGAAGTGTTCGTGCAGCAGATCGCAAAAATGTGCACGCGCCGCCGCGTTTTCCAACCTGAGGCAAAAATGGGGCACGCCTTGCACCGCATGCTGCCGGAACGGGCAGCGCCCGCCCGTCTGCACAATTGGTAGGCACTTGTTAACCGGCACGCGGCGTGCGACCCGCGGTGTTTCCCGGATGGTGCGGCTGGCACGCTTGTTGCCAGACGCGCGGACAGGGACATCACCGATGACCGATTACGACGGGGGAAACCGCGTGAAAAAGATCGAAGCAATCATCAAGCCGTTCAAGCTGGATGAAGTGAAGGAAGCGCTGCACGAAGTAGGCGTTTCCGGCATCACCGTGACCGAAGCCAAGGGTTTCGGCCGCCAGAAGGGCCATACTGAACTGTATCGCGGCGCCGAATATGTCGTCGACTTCCTGCCCAAGGTGAAGCTCGAAGTCGTCGTCGAGGACGCACTGGCCGATCGCGTGGTCGAAGCCGTGGCCTCCGCCGCGCAGACCGGCCGCATCGGCGACGGCAAAATCTTTGTGATTCCGGTGGAGACGGCGCTGCGCATTCGCACCGGCGAACGCAACGAAGCGGCGATTTGACGCGCCGCACCAATTTCAGGAATGCTGCGGCAGCTCCTGTAATATCCTTGCCCGAGTCGCGGGGCAAACGCATTGAATGGAAAGGGACTGACTAGATGGCCAATGACGCCGGTACGATCCTGAAGATGATCGAAGAGCAGGAGATCGAGTGGATCGACCTGCGTTTCACCGACCCCAAGGGCAAGTGGCAGCACCTGACGATGGTGTCGAAAGTGATCGGTGAGGACGAACTGACCGACGGCTTGATGTTCGACGGCTCGTCGATCGCCGGCTGGAAGGCGATCAACGAGTCGGACATGATCCTGAAGCCGGACCTGGACGCGGTCTGGGTTGATCCGTTCAGCGCCACGCCGATGCTGATCCTGGTCTGCGACATCGTCGAGCCGTCGACCGGCGAGCTGTATGCACGCGACCCGCGTTCGACCGCGAAGCGCGCCGAGGCATATCTGAAGGCGACCGGCCTGGGCGACACCGTCTATGTCGGCCCCGAAGCCGAATTCTTCATGTTCGACGACGTGCGGTTCGAAAACAGCTATACCACCAGCTATTACGCCATCGACGACATCGAATTACCGACCAACAGCGGCAAGGAATATGAAACCGGCAACCTGGGCCACCGCCCGCGCGCCAAGGGTGGTTATTTCCCCGTCGCCCCGGTCGACAGCGCCGTCGACATCCGCGGCGAAATGGTGTCGACCATGCTCGAAATGGGCCTGCCGTGCGACAAGCATCACCACGAAGTCGCCGCCGCGCAGCACGAACTGGGCCTGACCTTCGGCACGCTGGTCGAAACCGCCGACCGCATGCAGATCTACAAATATGTCGTGCACCAGGTCGCCCAGGCCTATGGCAAGACCGCGACTTTCATGCCCAAGCCGATCAAGGAAGATAATGGTTCGGGCATGCACACCCACATGTCGATCTGGAAGGGCGGCGATCCGCTGTTCGCCGGCGAAGGCTATGCCGGGCTGAGCGAGATGTGCCTCTATTACATCGGCGGCGTCATCAAGCATGCCAAGGCGCTGAACGCGTTCACCAACCCGACCACCAACAGCTACAAGCGGCTGGTGCCGGGCTATGAAGCGCCCGTGCTGCTCGCCTATTCGTCGCGCAACCGTTCGGCGTCGTGCCGCATTCCGTACGGCGCGGGCCGCAAGGCGAAACGCGTCGAATTCCGCTTCCCTGACGCTATGGCCAACCCGTATCTCGCCTATTCGGCGCTGTTGATGGCAGGCCTGGACGGCATTGTGAACAAGATCCATCCGGGCGATCCGATGGACAAGAACCTCTATGACCTGCCGCCGGCCGAACTGGCCGCGGTGCCGACGGTCTGCGGTTCGCTGCGCGAAGCGCTCGACAGCCTCGAAGGCGACTTCGAATTCCTGCTGAAGGGCGATGTCTTCTCGAAGGATCAGATCGATGCGTATATCGAACTGAAGCGTGAAGAAGTCGCGCGTTGGGAAATGACGCCGAGCCCGGTCGAATATGATATGTATTATTCGGCCTGACCGGATGGTGCCGATGGGCGGTGCAATGCGCGCGCCATCGGATTGAAATCGGATCGCGCTTTTCCCTTTGTGCGATCGGACAGCGGGACGCCCGGGCCGGAAGGTCCGGGCGTTTCGCGTTGCGGGGGCATGCGGCCACGCCGCTGAAGCGTTTCGGCCTGCGCGACGCGCTGGCGGCGGTCGCGACAAGGCTCGCGTAGGACGAGCGACCTGGATCACCGGCAACGCGGCGCCGTACCGCCGGCCGGATCGGCTGCATCGCCGGGCTGAACGCCCCGCAGGCGCGCGAACGTCCGCCCCGGTTCAGTCGCCGTAGGTGATCCGCACCTTGCCCGCCGCTTCCGCCGCGATACGGCGCGCGGCATCGGTATCGTCCGCCAGCGCCAGCGCCACGGCCATCCGGCGATAGGGGCGCGAGGTCGGCTTGCCGAAGATGCGGACGTCCACCTCGCCCCCCGGCGTCGCCAGCGCTTCGGCGAGCCCGGCATAGCCGAGCTGCGCCGAGTCGCGATCCGCCAGCACCACCGCCGACGCCGACGGTCCGCGCAGCCGGATTTCCGGAATCGGCAGCCCCAGGATCGCGCGCGCGTGCAAGTCGAACTCGCTCAAATTCTGCGAGATCAGCGTGACCATGCCGGTATCGTGCGGGCGCGGCGACAATTCGGAGAAGAGGACGTCCGCGCCTTTCACGAAGAATTCGACGCCGAAAATGCCGTGGCCGCCCAGATTGTCGACCACCTTGCGCGCCATGTCCTGCGCATCGGCGATCGCGGCGGGCGACATGGCGGCGGGTTGCCACGATTCCTGGTAATCGCCGCGTTCCTGGCGATGGCCGATCGGCGGGCAGAACAGCACGCCGTCGCGGGTCCGCACCGTCAGCAGCGTGATTTCATAGTCGAAATCGACGAATTGCTCGACAATCACGCGCCGCCGGTCGCCGCGCATGTTCGCGACGGCATAGTCCCATGCCGCCTCCAGCTCCCCGGCCGAGCGCACCATGCTCTGTCCCTTGCCCGACGAGGACATGACCGGCTTGATGACGCACGGAAACCCCGTGTGCCCCGCGCCCTCGCGCACTTCGTCCAGCGTCTCGGCATAGCGATAGCGCGACGTGCGCAGCCCCAGTTCGACTGCGGCGACTTCGCGGATGCGGTCGCGGTTCATCGTCATCATCGTCGCGCGCGCCGACGGCACGACGGTCACGCCCTGCGCCTCGACTTGCGCCAGCACTTCGGTCCGGATCGCCTCGATCTCGGGCACGACGAAATCGGGCCGGTGCCGCGCGATCGCGTCGCGCAGCCGGTCCGCATCGAGCATCGAAAAGACATCGCTTTCATCCGCCACCTGCATCGCGGGGGCGCCGGCGTAGCTGTCGCAGGCGACGACATAGGCACCCAGCCGCTTGGCCGAAATGACGAATTCGCGCCCCAGCTCGCCCGACCCGAGCAACAGGATCTTCGCGACAAATGCCATGCGTACTGCCTTTCCCAACGATCCGCGCCGATGATGCGACGCCACTGGCCGCATCGCCCCGCTTTGTCCACCGATGCGGCGCGGTCAGGGAATCAGCAGCGTCGAGCCGACCGTTTCCCCCGCCTCGATCGCGCGATGCGCGGCGGCGGCATCCTCCAGCGCGAACCGCTGGCCGATCTCGGGCGTCAGCACCCCGCGCGCGAGCAGGTCGAACAGCCGACCCACCCCGGCCGCGCGTTCGTCGGCGGTTGCATAATAGTCGAACAGCTTCGGCCGGGTGACGAACAGCGAGCCATGATCGTTGAGCGTCGCCAGCTTCACGCCCTCCACCGGGCCGCTGGCATTGCCGAAGCTGATGACAAGGCCGCGCCGTGCGGTGCTGGCGAGCGACGCTTCCCAGGTCGACTTGCCGACGCCGTCGATCACCAGCGGCACGCCCGCGCCGCCCGTGATGGCGCGCACGCGCGCGGCGACGTCTTCCTGACGATAAAGGATCACATGGTCGGCGCCCAGCGCGCGGGCGCGCGCCGCCTTCTCCTGCGTCCCCACGGTGGCGATCACATCGGCGCCCAGATGCTTGATCCACTGGACGAGCAGCGAGCCCACGCCGCCCGCCGCCGCATGGACCAGCACGGTCCATGCGGGTTGCACCCGGCCGCAGCGTTCGACGAGGAATTCGGCGGTGCACCCCTTCAGCATCGTCGCCGCGGCAGTCTCGTCCGACACGGTATCGGGCAGCTTCATCAGCATCGCGGCGGGCACGACGCGTTCGGTGGCATAGGCGCCGCGCGCGGGGCCAAAGCTGCCCACCCGGTCGCCGACCGCCAGCGTCTCCACGCCCGGCCCGACGGCCTCTACCACGCCGGTCGCCTCTACCCCCAGCGCGGTCGGCAGCGGTGCGGCATACAGGCCGCTGCGGTAATAGGTGTCGATGAAATTCAATCCGACCGCGGTGGTGCGATAGCGGATTTCCCCCGCAGCGGGATCGGGCAAATCGACATCGACCCATTCGATCACCTCGGGTCCGCCGGTCCGATTGATCCGTGCCACGCGCGCCATCTGTCCTGCCTTTCGCTGCTTGCCGTGGCACGCTGGTCGGACGCGGCGACGCGGGGGTCAAGCGGCGCTACGGTTGCACAGAGCCAAGCCCGGCTTTCACCCCGCCGCTTTGGGCTTGCGCGGCGCCCGCGTGCCCGGCATCTACACGCCATACCGATAATTCGAATCCGTGGGAGACGACAGGATGCGCAGCTATACCAGCCAGTATATCGACGGGCATTGGGTGACCAGCGAAGGCGGCCGCCCGCACCAGGTCATCAATCCCGCGACCGAACAGCCGGTGACCGAGATCACGCTGGGCAGCGCCGCCGACGTCGACCGCGCGGTGGCGGCGGCACGCCGCGCGTTCGCGACCTTTTCGCGCACCAGCGTCGACGAACGCGTCGCGCTGCTCGAAGCGATTCTGGCCGAATACAAGAACCGCATCGGCGACCTGGCCGAGGCGATGGCGCTGGAAATGGGCTGCCCCATTTCGATCGCGCGCACGGCGCAGGCAGGTTCGGGGATCGGCCATCTGATGGCGGCGATCGCCGCGCTGAAGGATTTCGCGTTCGAGGAGCGGATCAACAACAGCCTGGTCGTCCACGAACCCATCGGCGTCGTCGCGCTCATCACGCCGTGGAACTGGCCGATGAACCAGATACTCGCCAAGGTCGCGCCCGCGCTGGCAGCGGGCAATGCGATGATCCTGAAGCCGTCGGAGGAAGCGCCCGGATGCGCGGCGATCTTTGCCGAGATTCTCGACAAGGCGGGCGTGCCCGCGGGCGTGTTCAACCTGATCCAGGGCGACGGCCCGGGCGTCGGCACGGCGTTGAGCGCGCATCCGGGCATCGACATGGTCAGCTTCACCGGGTCGACGCGCGCGGGCATCGCGGTTGCCAAGGCCGCCGCCGACACCGTCAAGCGCGTCCATCAGGAACTGGGCGGCAAGGCGCCGTCGCTGGTGCTTGAGGGCGCCGACATCGCGGCCGCAGTCAAGGGCACGCTGATGAGCGTGCTGCTCAATTCGGGGCAGAGCTGCATCGCGCCGACGCGGCTGATCGTCCCCGCCGATCAGCAGGAAGCCGCCGTCGCGATAGCCCGCGCGATGATGGAAGCAACCGCGACCGGCGACCCGATGGCCGAGGGGCGTCACATCGGCCCGCTGGTCAACCGCGCGCAATGGGAAAAGGTGCAGGGGCTGATCCAGAAAGGCATCGACGAAGGTGCGACGCTGGAGGCGGGCGGCCCCGGCCTGCCCGACAACACCAACGCGGGCTTCTATGTCCGTCCGACGCTGTTTTCCAATGTCACCAACGACATGACCATCGCGCGCGAGGAAATCTTCGGCCCCGTCGTCACCATCCTGCCCGTCGCCGACGAGGAGGAGGCGGTGCGCGTGGCGAACGACACGGTCTATGGCCTGTCGTCGGTGGTGTTCGGCAGCGCGGAAGCGGTACAGCGCGTCGCGCCGCAACTGCGCACCGGCATGGTCTATGTCAACGGCGGCCAGCCCGACCCGATGGTACCGTTCGGCGGGTACAAGCAATCGGGCAACGGGCGCGAATATGGCAAATACGGACTGGCGGAGTTCATGGAAGTGAAGTCGATGCTGGGGTTTTACGCCTGACGGCGGCGTGGGCGGCCCTCGGCGTTGCGGCGATGCCGGGCTGAGGGTCCGCCGGGAGCTGCTGCGATCGGCGCATTGCGGTGCCCCCCTGCTGCGGCATCTCCGCTCCGGCGCGTCATGGGACGCCGGTTCGGGGCCGGGCCGGCACTGTTCTGGAAAAAGCGCTCTTTCGCGAAATTCCCAAAAGTCCGTATGGGGGCATCGCGGTGTGCCGCTTCCCGAGCGCACCGCTGCCCGCAGGAGTAGCCCCATGCCCACCGCCTGGCCGATGCGCGATTTCGACGCGCTGCTGTTCGATATGGACGGCACGATCCTCAGTTCGATCAAGGCCGCCGAGCGCGTCTGGGCAGCCTGGGCACAGGCGCACGGAATCGATGTCGCGGCGTTCCTGCCGACGATCCACGGCGTGCGATCGGTCGAAACGGTCGCGCGGCTTGGCTTGCCCGGCGTCGACCCGGTGGTCGAGGCGGCGCGGATCACGCAGGCAGAGATCGAGGATGTCGCCGGGATCGAGCCGATCGTGGGCGCCGCCGAATTCCTGGCCGCGCTGCCCGCCGAGCGCTGGGCGATCGCCACCTCTGCGCCGCGCGCGCTGGCGACGCGGCGGATCGAAGCGGCCGGGCTGCCGATGCCCGCCGTGCTGGTCGCGGCGGAGGATGTGGCGCGCGGCAAGCCCGCGCCCGACTGTTTCCTGCTCGCCGCCGAACGGCTGGGCCACCGCGCCCAGGCATGCCTGGTGTTCGAGGATACGCTGGCGGGCGTCCGCGCGGCGGAGGCGGCGGGAATGGCGACGGTCGCGATCACCGCAACGCACCGCCACCCGATGGAGATCAGCGCGCTGAGCGTTCCCGACTATCGCCACCTGCGCGCTTCGCGGACCCCGGATGGGGCGTTGCGGATTATGCGAGGCACATAGCGAACGGCGCACGGTCCGGCCCGGCTGCGCACCTGCGGCAACAGGCGGGGATCGGGGGGCCTGCGCCTGCCGCCGGGCTCAGGGCCGGTGGGAACGCTTCCTGCCGATCAACAGGCCCTTTGCGCCGCGCCCTTCGAAGCGGAAATCGATTCCCGGCCAGTCCCGACGCCAGCGCCGGGCGACAAGTCGCTCTCCGGGCCGCGCCGCATCATCCAGCAATATAACGCCGCCTGCGGCAACCCGGTCGAACAGGCACTCCGCGATTCCCCGCGCAAAGGGATGCACCGCCCACGGCGGACCGTCGATCACCAGGACATCGAATTCCGCCGGAAGGTGCGATAGCGAATACCACAACCCGGGCCAGCGATCGCTTCGTTCCGACAAGGGAGCGTGATGGAAATTTGCATCTAGACCATGTTCTGACAGCCATTTTTCCATTTCTGCTATGAACGGCAGGTGCTGGTCGTAGCTGTGCAGGCTGCCGCCGCCGTTCCTCGCCAAAGCGCTCGCAATGACCAGAGAAGTGGCCCCCGATCCAAGCTCGACGACATTCGCCGGCCTGATTTCCTCGATCACGTCGACAACGCGGTGCAAAAGATAGGTGTCGGCTTTCCAGCTTCCCAAGTGCGGAAGCGCATCGGCACTCAATCCGAGCCTGTCGAGCAGCGCCTGCTTCTCGCGCTTTCTTCCGCCGTACAGGCTCTTGAGCAGCCAGGGCCACTGGACAAGGCCAAAGACGAGCTGAAAAAGCCGTTCGCTTGCCGTCACCCGGGCCTGCACGCCGGGATCCATCGGCTTGGAGAAGAAACCGGTCAAGCGCTTCGTTGTCATGTGTATGGTTTCTCAATATCTTGGAAGGAACGGTCAAAAACCCATAGGCGCGGGATGAAACGCGACTGTTGCGAGAATATTGTCACTGGCTGCAACAGGCTGCCATGGTAGCTGCCCCGCTTGACGGCGACCAGCGAGCATATCGCCTTTGCTGAACGACGAAAGACGCAAACGTGCAAGAATTGGAGCCTGAAGCCGCCGCCGCTGGCTTCAAACCGGCCAGAACCACAGGATCAGCGGCGTGCCGATCACCAGCACCAGCACCGACAACGGCGCACCGAGCCGGGCATAGTCGCCGAATTTATACCCGCCCGGCCCCATCACCAACGTATTGCACTGGTGCCCGATCGGCGTCAGGAAATCGCACCCCGCGCCCACGGCGGTAGCCATCAAAAACGCCTCGGGCCGATAGCCGAGCCCGGTCGCGAAGGTCGCGGCGATGGGCGCCATCACCAGCACCGTCGCGGCGTTGTTAAGGAACGGCGTCACTGCCATCGCCGCCGCCAGGATCAGCGCCACCGCGCCCCAGGGCGGCAGCATCGTGGCGACATGCGACAACCATTCGCCGATCAGCGCACTGGCGCCCGTCGTGCGCAGCGTATCCGACACCGGGATCAGCGCGCCCAGCATGATGAGGATCGGCCATTCGACATGGCTGTACGCTTCACGCACGGGCAAGGCGCCGGTCAGCACGACCGCGGCCGCGGCGGCAAAAAAGGCGACGGCAACGGGCACCAGTCCCATCGCCGTCGCAATCATCGCGGCGGCGAGGATGAAGATCGGCAGCAACCCCTTGCGCGAGCTGCCCAGCCGCAGCGACCGTTCGGCGAGCGGCAGGCAACCAAGGTCGCGCAGCCGTTCGGGCAACGCGTCGAGCGGCCCCTGCAGCACGATCACATCGCCCGCCGACAACAGGATATTTCCCAGCCGCCGGACCAGCCGCTCGCCCTGACGCGACACCGCGATCAGGTTGACGCCGAAATTGTCGCGCAACTGCATGCGGCTGGCAGTACGATAGATCAGCGGGGAATCGGTGCCGATCACTGCCTCGATCACGCCGATGTCGGCGCCTTCGCTGCCCGCCAGCGTTTCGCGCCCTTCCAATTCCAGCCGGTCGTGGACGATCGCGCGTTCCAGGCTGTCGGGCGATCCGGCGAGGATCAGCAGATCCTCCTGCTGCAACACCGTGTCGGGAAACGGCGCGCTGCGCACGCCGCCGCGCACGATGTTGGTGATGGTGACGTCATGGTCGTGGCGTTCGATGAACGCGGCGACGGTTTCGTCGATCGCGGGCGATCGCGGGCCGATGCGCGCTTCGGTCACATAATCCTGGATGTCGAGCGCCTCGCCCATCGTCGCCGCCGCGCGCCGGTCCTCCGGCAACAGACGATAGGCGAAGCGGAGGAAGATCAGCCCCATCACCGTAAGCCCCAGCCCGACGGGCAGGTAATCGAACATGCGAAACGGCTGCCCCGTCATCTCTTCGCGCACGCGGCTGACGATGATGTTGGGCGACGTGCCGATCAGCGTCATCAGCCCGCCGAGCAGCGACGCGAACGACATCGGCATCAGGAACACCGACGGCGACGCCTTCGATCGCTTCGCCATCTGGAACGCGATCGGGATCATCATCGCGACCGCGCCGATATTCTTGACCAGTGCCGACGCGAAACCGACTGTCGAGCACAGGAGCAACAGTTGCGACCGCACCCGCGTGACGCGCCGCTGGATCAGCAGCATCAGCCGTTCGAGCGCGCCCGATCGCTGCACCGCGCCCGACAGGACGAGCGCGGACCCGACGATGATGACGAGGTCGTCGGAGAAGCCGCGGAACGCGTCTTCCGGCCGGACGATGCCCAGCGCCAGCCCGGCGAGCAGCGCCATCACGGCCACCAGATCGTAGCGGAAGCGCCCCCACAGGAACATCGCCATCATCGCGGCCAGCAGCGCGACCGAGAGTAGCTGGGGTACAGTCATTCAACCTCGGTGCGTTACGGTTCGACGGCGAACCGGCGCACTCATATCCACTTTGCCGCCACGCGCAAAAGCCCGTCGGCGCCGAAACGGCGGATCAGTGGATCGTGCCGACCGGGCGCGGCAGCGACATCAGCACGATCAGCCGCTCGATCTGGCGCCAACGACAGAAATGGATGTGGTTGCCCAGGTCGCGGCTGCGGTCCGCGCGCGCCGCCGCCTCGTATCCCGCGTCGTCGCCATAGTGGCGAATCAGGTCGGCCGCGTCCGACACCTGGCCACGGTCCGCGAGATAGGGGAGAAACTGCATGAAACGGCCATCCTGTACCGGTAACGGGAACCAATGGAGTCGCACGGCGCGTGCCGGAATGCACGAACGCGGCGATTCCCGCCCGAGACGAGCGTGAAGCGGCGTTAACCCGCCCCCCACGCGCCGTCCCGTCTGCCCCGCGACGGGACAGTGGCGTCCCGCGCCGGGACGTGGCAAAGCGCGCCGCATGAACGGCACCAATGAACCCAAAAGCCCGATGGCGGGCGGATGCCTGCTCGCGGCGACGACCGTTCTGGGCGCGGTGATCGGCTTTTTCGAAGGTCAGCCGACTATCGGGATGCTGATCGGCCTCGGCGCGGGCGTCGCGCTGTCCGTCGCGGTGTGGCTGGTCGACCGCCAGCGGCGCGGCTGAGCCGCCTCGGCCAGAGGCGGCTTCGGCATGGATCCTTCGCGGTGCCAGCACGCGCCGCTGCTCGAGTCGTACGGGAACGGTCCGGCGCAAGAGCATCGAATCGGTCCCGCCTCGGCCATGACCTGAACGGCGCGCGGCGCGGTTCCCGGCGGCACCGGCCGGCAGAGCGGGCCGAGCGTTCCCGAACCGTGCTTAGAGCAAGGCACGGCCCAGCCAGACGACACGGCCCACGACCTCGACTTCCGCGGCACGAACAATCGCGGGCGGCGGAAATTCCGGGTTGTCGCTTGCAACCTCCATGTCGGCGCCCAGCGCGCGCAGCCGCTTGACCTGAACCGCGCCGTCGCGACGCAATACGAACAGGCTGCCGCGCGGTCCCGGCCGCCGCCGGTCGCGATCGACCAATATCTCGTCCCCATCCGACAGCGTCGGCTCCATCGACCGGCCGGTCACGCGCACCACCGATGCCGCCTCGGTGCGCACGCCAAGCTGGCGGAGCAGCGCCGGGTCGAACCGCGCCGCCGCGCGCCGCGCCTCGCCGTCCACCAAACCGCCCGGCCCCGCCGACACGCCGACGTCCAGCCGTGCGACCTGTGCCAGCGCGTCGCCGCCGCTCGCATGCCCGCCCAGTTCGACCTCCGCCACGCCGAAATAGCGCGCCAGCAGCGCCCGGTCGCGTTCCGCCAGCAGCCGTGGCGACCCCTTGGTCAGATATTGCTGCAGATAGCTGACGTTGCGGCCGATCAGCCGCGACAGGGCGGCGCAACTCGCCCCCGTTCGGTCGATCAGGGCCTGCAGCGCGGCACGTTGGGCGTCGGGTTCCATGAGTCGCTTCTAGTCATAGGATATTTCCTAGACAAGTAGGATTTGATGGAACATTCAAAGAACATTGGTCAGCGAATCGGAGGGCGAAGTGGATGGTGGTGTTGCGCAAGATCGAACGGTTTCTGCGGGAATCGGGCATGGCGGAAACCCGGTTCGGGCGGCTGGCGGTGCGCGACCCGCGGTTGGTCCACGACCTGCGCCGGGGTCGCGAACCCCGCGCGCCGATGGTCGCGCGGATCGAGGCGTTCCTGGCCGCGCAGCGGGGAGACGACGCATGAGCCGCGGGCCCGACGCCGCGACGCTGCTCGAACGCGCGCTCGTCCGCATGGCCGCGCGCGCCGGTTGCCCGATAGATTTGGTCCGCGCGGATTGGGACCGTTGGGCCAGCGCGACGTTCACCGGGGCGCGACATCACCTGACGGTGCGGGGAAAGGACACGGCGGTGCTGCGCGGTTGGACGGCATCGCTGCCCGAGGCGGAATTCGCGCTGCGCGGACATCTGGTGGCCGATCTTGCCGTCACCGAAAGCCGAGTCGACGACGGGTATCGGAGGATCGGAATCGAAGTATTGACGGTCGAGGACCGGTGACGGTCAGGCGCGGCGCGCCAGGTTGCGCAGCGTGACCAGCGCCTCTTCCAGCCCGTGCTCCGCCGCACGCGGCGCAGGCGCCGGGCGGGCGGCAAGCCCCCGCCGGACGACGCCCTGTTCCAGCCGGTCGAGCAACGCGTGCACCGTCGCCTCTGCATCGCGCGACACCGGGCGTTCGGACATCGGGCCGGGAAACGGCACCGGCGCGGGCGCGGGGCGGACGGGCGGCGTCAGTTCGAACGTCTCGAACCGTTCGCTGTCGTCGAATACCGCGGGACGGACCGGGCGGCGGCGCTTGAGCGGCGGCACCACCGGCGGGCGCTCGCGCGGAACGGCGGGAATCGCGGCGGGATCGACGGCGGCCATCGGCGTGTCGAGATCGACGGGAAGTTCGCGCGCGTCCGCCACCGGCTCCATGCGCGGCGCGGAGACCGGCGCGGGCCGCGCGACTTCGGCCGGGACAGGCGCCGGCGCGATCGAAACCGTCGGTACGGAAATCGGCAACGGCTTGCGCGGCGCATCGTCGTCGCCATTCGCCGTCACTTCAAGAAACGGCGTGCCCAGGTCGCGCGTGGCGAGCAGCGGCGCGCGCGGCGGCGCATCGGGATGCGCGTCGGCGCGGCGCACCACGGGGACGGCTTCCTCGCCCTCGCCCACCACTGCGTCGGCGCCGAGCGACAGCGCGCGCGTGCCGAACAGGATATAGGCCGAAAACCACGCGAACCCGGCCACCAGCAGCGCCAGCCCGCCCCCCAGCATCAGCCGCGCGGTCCAGCCGAGCGGCGGTTGCGCGGCGGGCAGGATCGCAGGCAGCCCGCTGTCGCTGATCGCCGATTCGAGCATCGCCGTGGGTACCAGCGCCACGCCTGCGAAGGCGGCGGCGCCCAGCATTGCGGCAGTCAGGAAGGCGACGGGCAGTTTCATGCGGGTACCGTTGCGTGCGACCGGGGTTCGATTGTCCCCGCCCCTGATGCCAGCTTTTGGTAAACGGAATCATACCGGCCGACGTTGACTGACCAGTTTCGTTCGGTTTCGACATAGGTGCGCGCGCGTTCGCGCCGCTCGTCCCAGTCGCTTTTGTCGGCGAACATCGCCGCCAGCACGCGGGCGATCGCATCGGGATCGTCGGGCGCGAACAACGTGCCGGTATCGCCGTCGCGGATCAGCTCGCGGTGGCCGCCGACGTCGGACGCGGCGACCAGGCGGCGCTGCGCCATCGCCTCCAGCGGCTTGAGCGGGGTGACCAGATCGGTCAGCCGCATGTGCTTGCGCGGGTACACCAGTACGTCGATCAGGCTGTAGTACCGCTCGACTTCGGTATGCGGCACGCGGCCGACGAAGCGGATATGGTCGGCGACGGGCGATTGTTCGGCCAGCGCGCGCCACGCCGCCTCGGCCGGGCCGCCGCCGACCAGGATCAACTGCATCCGCGGCCGCGCCCGAACCAGCGCGGGCATGGCGCGGATCAGGTCGTCCAACCCTTCATAGTCATAGAAGCTGCCGATGAAGCCGATGGTCTCGGCCCCCGCGACGCCCAGTCGCTCCGCCAGCGCGGCGTCATGCGGCAACGGCTCGCCGAACAAAGTGAGGTCGACGCCGTTGGGCGATACAAAGATTTTCGCCGAGTCGATGCCGCGCGCGACCAGGTCGCCGCGCAGCCCCTGGCAGATGACCGCCACTGCGTCCGCCCGGCGCACCGCGCGCGTTTCCAGCATGCGCGTCAGGCGATAGCGCCACGACCCTTCGGAGCCGGTACCGTTGCCGACGGCGGCGTCTTCCCAAAAGGCGCGGATCTCATAGACAAGCGGCAGCTTTTCCGCGCGCGCGACGCGCAGCCCCGCCATCGCGTCGAGCACCGGCGAATGCGCGTGCAGGATGTCCGGGCGGAAATCGCGCACGACGGTGCGGATGCGCCGGGCGAAGTGCGCCACTTCACGCCATTCGCCGAACGGCGGCGGCAGCGGCGACGGCGCGGCGGTGCGGAAGAACCGCAGCCCGTCGACGGTTTCCACCTCCGCCTGCGCCTCGCCGTGGCGCGGGCCGGTGACGGCGGCGACATCCCATCCGCGCGCGATCTGCGCCTTCAGGATCGCCCGCGTCCGGAACGCATAGCCGCTGTGCAGCGGCAACCCATGGTCGAGGAGGTGGAGGATTCGCATCGCGAGCATCCTGATGCCATGCAAGCCCTTAACGGCGCGTCAACCGGGTGGCGCTAGACCGATGCTCCACGCGCCCGCGCAAAGCGGGATGGCGGTTGTCCGGAGCCCGCGCCATGATCGACAATCTATCGCTGGGCCTGTCGCATGGGCTGATGCTGCTCGCGGCGATCCTGCTGCTGCGCCGCCCCGACCTGGACCGCGAACCGTCGCCGGGCGACGATACGGCGCCGCGCAAGCGCCGCTGGGGCCGCGACCGTGCGTGACCTGGCCTTCATCGGATTTCTGTTCGCGCTGTTCGGGCTCGGCTTTCGCAAGCCGTTCCTGTTCGTGCTCGTCTATGTCTACATCGACATCGTCTCGCCGCAACGGCTGACCTATCTGCTGCTCAATTCGGTGCCGATCTCGCTGATCGCCGCCGCCTTCGCGGTGCTGTCGTGGCTGGCGTTCGACGACAAGCGCGACGTGCGCTTCGCGCCGCGCCAGCTTATGCTGCTGATGCTGCTCGGCTATTGTTTCTGGACGACGAAGAACGCCGATTTCCCGGTCGAGGCACTCGATAAATGGGATTGGGTGTGGAAGGCGCTGGCGTTCGCGGTCTTCCTGCCGCTGACGCTGCGGACCAAGCTGCGGATCGAGGCGCTGCTGCTGTTCATGATCCTGTCGGCATCGTCGATCATCATCGTCGGCGGGATCAAGACGCTGGCGTCGGGCGGCGGCTATGGCGAGCTGAACCTGATGGTCAGCAACAATGCCGGACTCTATGAAGGGTCGACCATCTCGATGGTCGCCATTGCGATCATCCCGATCATCCTGTGGCTGACGCGGTTCGGCACGATCTTCGTCCCCGACTGGCGCGTGCGCGCCTATGGCTATGCGCTTGTCTTTGCCTGCCTGCTGATCCCGGTCGGCACGTCGACGCGCACAGGATTGCTGTGCATCGGCCTGCTCGCGGTGCTGATGCTGCGCGACGTCAGGCGGCGGCTGCTCTATCTGGGTGCGCTGGGCGCGATGGGCGTGGTCGCCATCCCCTTCCTGCCGAGCAGCTTCACGCAGCGGATGAGCACCATCCAGACCTATCAGGCCGACGCATCGGCATCGACGCGCATCGCCGTATGGTACTGGACGCTCGACTATGTGAAGTCGCACCCGTTCGGCGGCGGGTTCGAGGCGTATCGCCAGAACCGTATCCGGTATGACCGCGTGATCGTCGAAAAGGACGGCAGTTCGTCGCAGGTCGACCGCCAGCTCGAAGTCGACAAGGGCCGCGCCTATCACAGCAGCTATTTCGAAATGCTGGGCGAACAGGGCTGGCCCGGCCTGGGGCTGTGGCTGCTCATCAACCTGAGCGGGCTGTTCCGCATGGAAGTGCTCCGCCAGCGCTATCGCCGCGAAACCGGCGACATGGCGTGGGTCGCGCCGCTGGCCAGCGCGCTCCAGAACGCGCACCTCGTCTATCTGCTGGGCTCGGCGTTCATTGCCATCGCGTTCCAGCCGTTCGTGTACATGCTGATCGGCGCGCAGATCGGGCTCGACACCTATTGCGCGCGCAAACGAGCGGAAACCGCGTGGCGGCCGCTGCGCGCGCGGCGCCCCCGCCCCGGCATGGAGCCGGCGGCGTCGTGAGCGCGAAACCCGAGCTGCGCGCGCTGACGTCGGTGCGCGGAATCGCCGCCTGGTGGGTGGTCTTCTTCCACCTCGCCCCCGCGCTGGGATGGGCGCCGCCGCCGTTCGTGGATTTCCTGCGCAAAGGGTATCTGGCAGTCGATTTCTTCTTCCTGCTGTCGGGCTTCGTCATCTGGCTCAGCTATGCCGACCGGCTGCGCGACGGCGGCGCGGGTGCAGTCGGTGCCTTTTTGAAGCGGCGGATCGCGCGCATCTGGCCGCTGCATGCCTTTCTGCTGTGCGGCGCAGTGGCGCTGGCACTGGTGTTCGAAGCGACTGGCCGCGCCGACCCCGTGCTGTTCCCCTGGGCCGAACTGCCGCTGCATTTCCTGTTGATCCAGAACTGGGGGTTCACCGGCGACCTGAGCTGGAATTTCCCCGCCTGGTCGATTTCGGCCGAGCTGGGCGCGTATCTCGCCTTCCCGCTGCTGGCGTGGAGCCTCGACTGGCGCCGCCTGCCGAGTATCGTCGTTGTGGCGGCCATCGCCGGGCTGCTGGCGTTGCTCGCGACGATCGTGGCGGCGGCGGGCGCGGACAATCTGAATGCGCAGACGCCGCGGCTCGGGCTGATCCGGTGCCTGTTCGAATTTTCCGCCGGCACCGCCGTCTGCGCATTGTGGCTGCGCTGGCGCGACGCGCCGCTGATCCCCGCGCTGGCGTCCGCCATGCTGGCGGTACTGATGCTAGCCGCCGCGGCGACCGGCGCGCTGCCCGAGCCGCTGGCGATGCCCGGCGCCTTCGCCGCGCTGCTCCTCGCGCTCGCGCTCACCAGCGGGCTGCGCGGCAACCTGCTGGACAGCGCGCCGCTCCATTGGCTGGGCACGATCAGCTACGCCACCTATCTGAGCCACGCGCTGATGTGGAAGGTGTTCAAGCTCGCGCTGGTCAGCGACGTGCGCGACGTGCCGCCGTGGCAGATCGCGCTGTTCGTCGCGATCGTGCTGGCGGCGTCCGACCTGCTGTATCGGCTGGTCGAACGCCCCGCGCAGCGTTGGCTGAACGCACGCCGCCTGCGGCCCGTGCGTCGGCGCGACTATGCCGCCGGCTCGACGCTCAATTCCTGAAGCATTTCCAGCACCGCGCGATTGAACGCGGGGATGTCGTCGGGATTGCGGCTGGTGATGAGGTTGCCGTCGACCACCACCTGCTCGTCCAGCACTGTCGCGCCCGCATTGGCCAGGTCGGTCCGCACCGACGGCCAGCCGGTCGCGCGCCGGCCGTCGACGATATTCGCCTCTACCAATAGCCACGGGGCATGGCAGATCGCGGCGATCGGCTTGCCGGCGTCAAAGAACTGCTCGACGACTTCTACCGCGCGCCGGTTGATGCGCAGCGCATCGGGGTTGGCGACACCGCCGGGCAGCAGCAGCAGGTCGTACTCATCGCACGCCACCGCGTCGATCGTGATGTCGGGTACGATCGTATCGCCCTTTTGGTCGTGGCGCATACCCTGGATCGGATCGGTCTTCGGCGCGGCGAGCGTCACCGCTACGCCTGCGTCGAGCAATGCCTTGCGCGGTTCGAACAGTTCGGACTGTTCGAATCCATCGGTCGCCATGATGAGCACGCGGCGGTTGGCAAGGTCGGCCATCACTTCCTCCTGTCTGTCGATTTCGGATGCACTGCCAACCGATGGCGGCGCGGGCGGGTTCCGGAACGAAGCGACGGGCCGCGCATTGTTCGGGACGCCATGCCTTGCCCCTGCCCCCATGCCGAACTGCGCTATGTCGACACCGACGCGCCCGGCATCACGCGGCGCAGACTGAAACGCGGCTGGGCCTATCGCGACGCCGGCGGCGCCCGCATCACCGACCGCGACGAAATCGAGCGGCTGAACGCGATCGGCCTGCCCCCCGCCTATACCGACGCATGGTTCTGTCCCGACTCGCGCGGGCATATCCAGGCGATCGGCGTCGATGCGCGCGGGCGGCGGCAATATCGCTATCACTCCGCATTCCGCGCGATGCAGGAAGCCGCGAAATACAGCCGCTGCGCCGATTTCGCCCGCGCGTTGCCCGCGTTGCGGCGGCAGGTGACGGCGGACCTGGCCCGGCGGCACCTGGTCAAGGAACGCGCGGTGGCTGCGGTTGTGCGGCTGCTCGACCTCGGCCGGTTGCGCGTCGGGAACGAGAGCTACGCGATCACCAACAAGAGCTTCGGCGCCACCACGCTGCGCAAGCGTCATGCGCGCGTGACGGGCGCGACGCTGCGGCTTCAGTTCCGCGCCAAATCGGGGCGGATGCGCGTGATGGCGGTGACCGACGCGACGCTGGGGCGGTTCGTCAAGCGGTGCCAGCAGCTTCCCGGCCAGCACCTGTTCGCCTGGCTCGATGCCGACGGCTGCGCGCATCCGGTGACTTCGACCTGCGTCAACTACTATCTGCGCGCGGTGATGGGGACCGACTTCACGGCGCGCGATTTCCGCACCTGGGGCACCAGCGTGCTGGCGTTCGAGGCGCTGAGCAACGCGCCCGCGCCGATCTCGCTCGCCGCGATGCTCGATCCGGTGACCGCGGCGCTCGGGAACACGCCCGCCGTCGCGCGCCGATCCTATGTTCATCCCGACCTTGTCGCACTCGCCCGCGACAAGGCGGCGCAGGCGGCGTTCCGCGCCGAGTTGCGCCTGCCGCGCCGGACACGCTACCTGTCGCGGTACGAACGCGGCCTCATCGCCTTTCTGGACGCGCCGGTTTCGGCGACCGTCCGGGCGGCAGCCTGACATCCGCAGAAGGAGCCCATGACCGATCCCGCCAACGCCGCCGCGCCGTTCGACACCACCCACATCCAGGCCAATGTTCAGGATTTCGCGTTCAGCAGCATCGGCTGGATGCGCAGCCATTGGCTCGAACTGTTGATTTCGGGCGCCGCCGCGCTGGTCATCGCGCTGGCGCTGTATGCCGTGCGCGGGTGGGGGATGCGCTTCTGCCGCAAACATCCCGGCGTGACCGGGTGGCGGTCGATCTTTGGCCGCGCAATCGCGCGCACGGGCCATTTCTTCATCGTCATGGTCGCCGCGCGGCTGGTCACCATCTATGCCGATGCGCCGCCCGTCGTCGCCACCACGATCGGCTTTCTGTTCACCGTCGCGGCGGTGTTCCAGTCCGCGGTCTGGGCGCGCGAAATCATCCTGGGCTTTGTCGAGCTGCGCACCGACGGCGACACCAGCTACAGCGATTCGCTGTCGACAGCGCTGGGGTTGATCCGCGTACTGGTGACAGTCGCGCTCTTCTCGATCGCGCTGATCGTGGTGCTCAGCAACCTGGGCGTCAACGTGACCGGCCTGGTCGCGGGTCTGGGCGTCGGCGGCATCGCGATCGGCCTGGCGGCGCAGGGCATTTTCAGCGACCTGTTCGCCGCGCTGTCGATCATCTTCGACAAGCCGTTCCGGCGCGGCGACAGCATCTCTTATGACAACACCAATGGGTCGATCGAGGCGATCGGGCTGAAATCGACGCGCGTGCGGTCGTTCACCGGCGAGGAGCGGATCATCTCGAACCGCAACCTGCTCGACAAGGAAATCGTCAACAACACGCTGCGAGTCCACCGGCGCGGCAAGTTCGCAGTCGGCGTGATCTATCAGACTGCGCCCGACGTGTGCGCCGCCATCCCCGCCACGCTGCGCGAAATCGTCGAGGCGCACGGCGCGACGTTCGTCCGGTCGGGCTTTACCGGCTTCGGCGCGTCGAGCCTGGATTTCGAAGTCGAATATGACACTGACGGCGCCGACTATGCGACTTTCTATGACGCGCGCACCGCGATCGGCCTCGCGATCCTTCGGCGATTCAACGACGAGGGCATCGAATTCGCCTATCCGACGCAGACCACGTTTACCGCCGCGCCCGACGGATCGATGATCCTGCCGTATCCGGCGGTGCAGCCGGTCGTGCGCGTCAATGCCGATGGCGCGCCGGAAAAGGGCGAATAGCGCCGCCGTCAGGCGGCGACGCCCATCGATTCGAGCATGCCCAGCCAGCCGTCGATGCGCATCGTGTCCAGATATTCCCGCTGCATCTCGGGCGTCAGCACTTCGACCATCCGCGTGCCTTCGATCCACAGTTCGAGCACCCCGAACGCCGCGCCGCGCTTACGATATTTGACCGGCCAGCCTTCGCGCGCGGCAATCAGCACCACTTGCGCGGGGTCGAGCGACGTCGCCATCGCGAAATGCGTCGCCGACCGCGCGGCACCGCCCGGTACGCCGACTGCGTCGGCGTCGCCCGGCGCCTCGACCAGTTGCGTGCCGCGCGGATAGACTTCGACCATCGTGTTGCGGTCGTCGCCCGCCATCGCGACCCAGCTTCCATCGGTTACCGGCGGAAAGGGCGTGGCGACGCCGCCCCACAGTTCGGCGATCACCTGCGCCACATGGCGCGGGTCGTCGGCGTCGATCGACAGGTGGAACAGCATTTCGACATCTCCATATTTAGTGTATTGCTACACCAATACAGATGGCACGAAATGTGTCAATCTGGATTTGACACAAAAAGTGCCATCGCTATGAAGCCCGGATGCCGGGTCGCAAATTCATTCTGGAAGAAGCGGGTACGCCGCGCAGGCCATCGAACAATCACGCCACGCGTGAGCGGATCGAGGAAGCGCTGCTGGAGCTGATCGCCGCGGGCGCGGTCCCCAATCACGACAGCGTGGCGGCGCGCGCGGGCGTGTCGCGCCGCACCGTCTATCGCTATTTCCCCGACCAGCCCGCGCTGCGCGAGGCGGCGTGGCGGCGGCTAAGCCCCACCGGCGGGATGCCGCGCAGCCTGGACGCGTTGCTGACCCGCCTGCCCGAAACCTTCCGCATCTTTGACGAGCGCGCGGCGGCGATGATGGTGACAATGGCCAGCCCCGAAGGCCGCGCGATCCGCAACCAGAAGACAGTCGAGCGCGTCACGGCATTCCGCGCAATCCTGGCCCAGGCGACCGCCGACCTGCCCGAACCCGACCGGACCGGCGCGATCGCGGCGATCCAGCTGCTCGCGTCGGGGCTGGCGTGGCGCGAAATGCGCGACCAGTGGCAGATGGACGGCGACGCCATCGCCATCGCCAGCCGCTGGGCGATCGAAACGCTGCTCGCCGACCTCCGCCGACGCGGCGACCGGCCGCTGGAGGAAGGCGCCGCCGCCTGACGGCGCCTGCCCGCCGCCTTACATCACATCGGGGTCGCGACGCCCGCCGAACAGCCGCTTCGCCCCGGCAACAATCGCGGCAAGCGCGATCGGGATGAGGATCAGCGCCTTCTTGCCGAACGCCAGGATGACCGCGAGCAGCCCGAATTTCTTGGCCACCGCGACTGCCGCACCGCCTGCGATCAGCCCGGCGACGCCATATTCCGCCTTATGGTCCGACGACGGATTGAAGTCGGCGTAGGTCGACCCCGGCTGGAACGACACCGCGCTGGCAAAGGCGCCCGCCGCCTGTCGCACCTCGCCGATCGCATCCATCGACGCGAGCATGTTCATGCTCAACACGCCGGTGCGGCCGAGCAGGCGGACGTCGTAGTTGAGCTCGTCGCCCTGGCCGCCGTCAACGCGCAGCCGCCGCGCCCAGACGAGCGAATGCGCCGCCGCGTCGTAGGACGGTGCCTGCGCCCATCCCACCAGATGCATCGCGGGATAGCCCGCCTTGGTCCGCTCCGCATTACGATCCTCTGTCCCGCGCTGCATGTCGGCAAGCAGCTTGTCGTAGTCGGTGCTGTGCGCGTCATCGTCGCTGACATGGCCGGTAGACTCATACGTGAGGACGGCGCCCCAGACCGCGTCGAACACCGTCGTCCCCTGTTTGAACACCATCCCCAGCACGCCGTCGGCGGCGCCGGGCGGGTTGCCCCACGCCTCGACCAGCACGCGGCGCGCGTCCTCCGCCGGCAGGAAGAAATAATCGTTGCCCAGGTGCAGCACGGCCTTGGCGGCGGGCAGTTCGATGTCGCCGGTGCGCGGATGCAGTCCGGCCGCGAATGCCTTCATCTCGGGCGTCCATTTGCCCGGTGCGGACGCGGCGGCGGTGGCATTCGCCGCATCCCCGCCAACCCCCGTCTTGGCCTCAATAGGCGCGGCAAGCAACAGCGCAGCCGCAGCCAGCGGCGCGCAACGGCGCATCGACAATCGCATGAGTCCCCCTTCCCCTTCAGGCGCCTGCCCGATTCGAGCAGGCGCCCATTCGCAGGCTAAATCCCTCCGTCGTCAAGGGAAAGCAGCGACGCATTGCCACCCGCGCTGGTCGTGTCGACCGAAATCGCGCGTTCGGCGCAGAAACGCGGCAAGTAATTCGGCCCGCCGGCCTTCGGGCCCGTGCCCGAAAGACCCTCGCCGCCGAACGGTTGCGAGCCGACGACTGCCCCGATCATCGAACGATTGACGTAGAGATTGCCGATCCGCGCGCGCGCCTCGGCGATTTCGACCGAGCGCGCGATACGGCTGTGCAGCCCCATCGTCAGCCCGAACTTCTTCGCATTGATCCGCTCGATCGTCTCGGCCAGCTTGCCCGCCTTCCACGTCGCGACGTGCAGCAGCGGCCCGAACCATTCGCGGTCGAGATCGTCGACCGAATCGAGCCGGATCATCGTCGGCGGCACGAACAGCCCCGCGCCCGGCACCGGCACCGTCGCGATCCAGCGCGACCGCATCGTCTCGCGATAGCCCATCAGCCGGTCATAGGCCGGGCGGTCGATCACCGGGCCCACATCGGTCGCCGTATCACTCGGATCCCCGATGCGCAGCACCTGCATCGCGCCGTCGATCATCTCCAGGATCGTGTCGGCAACTTCCTCCTGCACCAGCAGCAGCCGGAGCGCCGAACAACGCTGCCCCGCAGACCGGAAGGCGGAAGTGAGCACGTCGAACGCGACCTGTTCGGGAAGCGCGGTCGAATCGACGATCATCGCATTGATGCCGCCGGTCTCCGCGATCAGCGGGATGATCGGCCGGTCGTCGTCGACCAACAGCGTGTGCGCGATGCGCTTGGCGGTGCCGGTCGATCCGGTGAAGGCAACGCCGGCGATGCGCTTGTCCGACACCAGCTCCGAACCGACGTCCGCGCCGCCGGTCACCAGGATGAACGCATCCTCGGGCACGCCCGCCGCATGCGCGAGCGCGACCGCGCGGCGCGCGATTTCCGGCGTCTGCGGCGCGGGCTTGGCGACCACGGTGTTCCCGGTCACCAGCGCGGCGACATTCTGGCCCATGAAGATCGCCAGCGGGAAATTCCACGGCGCCACGGTCGCCCAGGTGCCGCGGCCTTCCATCTTCAGCTCGTTGCGCTCGCCGGTTGGTCCGGGCAGCACGCGCGGGGCCAGGTCGGCGCGCGCCCGCGCGGCATAATAGCGACAGAAATCGGCCGCCTCGCGCACTTCGCCAAGGGCGTCGGGGATCGTCTTGAACGCTTCCTTGACGCACAGCCCCATCAGTTCGACGCGATGTTCCTCGATCAGGTCTGCGAGCCGTTCCAGGATCGCGGCGCGTTCGTCCAGCGGGCGCGCGTCCCAGGCCGGATAGGCCGCCTGCGCGCGCGCGATCGCCTCATGCACCTCGGCATCGGGGGTACGCGAAGCCTCGATCGCGCGCTTGCCGCGCCCGCTCGCCTTCTTCGGGTCGGCGTGGAGCGCGTCGGTCCCTTCGGGCGCGAAGGGTACCGCCGCCACTGCCTCCGCCGTCGCGATCAGCGTCGGGCGGTCGGCCAGGTCCAGCCCTTCGCTGTTGCGCCATTCGCCGAACAGGTCGCGCGGCAGCGGGATCGACGGGTGGCGCGTACCGCCCACCGCGCGGACATGCTCGACCGGATCGGCAAGCAATTGCTCTTCCGACAGATGTTCGTCGGCAAGCTGGTGGACGAAGCTGGAATTCGCGCCGTTTTCGAGCAGGCGGCGGACCAGATAGGCCAGCAGGTCGCGATGCCCGCCCACCGGCGCATAGATGCGGCAATGATAGCCTTCTTCGCGGACCAGCCGCTCGTACAGTCCCTCGCCCATGCCGTGCAGCCGCTGGAATTCGAAATCGCGGCTGTCGCCCGCCCATTCCAGGATCGTCGCGACGGTCAGCGCATTGTGGCTGGCAAAGGCGGGCAGGATATTGCGCGCCGCCATCATGTCGCGCGCGCAGGCAAGGTAGGACACGTCGGTCGACGCCTTGCGCGTGAACAGGGGATAGTTGCTCAGCCCCTCGACCTGAGTGCGCTTGATCTCGCTGTCCCAATAGGCGCCCTTCACCAGCCGCACGTGCATCGGCCGGCCGAGCTGGTCGGCCCAGGCGACCACTGCGCGCGCGCGCTTGCCATAGGCCTGCACTGCCATGCCGAACCCGTCCCAGCCCTTCAGCTCGGGCCGCCGCGCGACCGCGCCGATGATGTCGAGGCTCATGTCGAGCCGCTCGCTCTCCTCGGCATCGACGGTCAGCGCGATGCCCTGCGACGCGGCTTCGGACGCGAGCTGCGCCAGCATGTCGGTCAGTTCGGGGACGCAGCGGTCGTATTGCGGCACTTCATAGCGTGCGTTCAGCGCCGACAGCTTGACCGAAATCGAATGTCCCGCGCGCGGATCGCGCCCGACCGCGCGGATCGCCTGGAAATAGGATTCGAAATAGCGCTCGGCATCGGCACGGGTGCGCGCCGCCTCGCCCAGCATGTCGAAGCTGGCGGTGAAGCCCTTGTTCTCGGGCTTCTTCATGCGCTTCGTCGCTTCGTCGATGGTGCGACCCATCACGAAGACCTCGCCCATCATCCGCATCGCGGCACCCACCGCCTGGCGCACGAACGGTTCGCCCGCGCGTGCGATCAGCCGGCGCAGCGGCCCGCCCGGCGTTTCGCCCACCAGCGCGCGCCCGACGACCAGCCCCCAGGTCGCACTGTTGACCAGCCGCGAGTTCGACCGGCCCGCGTGCGCGCGCCAGTCGGCATCGCCCAGCTTGTCGGCGATCAGCAGGTCCGCCGTGTCCGGATCGGGCACCCGCAAAAACGCCTCGGCCAGGCTGAGCAATGCCACGCCTTCCGAGGAATTAAGGCGATATTCCTGCAGAAACTGGTTCACCCAGCCGCGATTTTGCGCCGCCCGCAGGTCGGCAAGCAGCCCGGACGCATGACCCAGCACGCGCTGTCGCGATTCGGGCGATAGAGTCGCGGCCTCAATCAGCGGCTTTAGAACATCGGGTTCGGCGGAACGATGCAGGGTACGCATGGAAGTACGCGGTTTTGACGCTACGTCGATTGTCATTTTCCATTTCTCGGTCAGGCGCCCCTTGCGATGGCCTCGCAGGACTGCCAATTGAAGCCCGTGCTATGCGCAAAATTGCGCGGGAGGGAAATGCCGTGCCGTCGATGTCGATCCAGGAATTCGCCGCGACTCAAATAGGCGTGGAAACCGTGTCCGAATGGGTGGAAATCACTCAGGAGATGATCGACATGTTTGCGGACGCGACCGGCGACCATCAGTTCATTCATGTGAACCCCGAACTGGCGAAGATGACGCCGTTCGGCGGAACGATCGCGCACGGTTTCCTGACGCTGTCGCTGATGCCGATGCTGTCCGAAAAGCGCATCGACGCGCCGCAGATCGAAGGCGTTCGGATGGGCGTCAACTATGGCGGCAACAAGGTCCGCTTCCTGACGCCAGTGCGGTCGGGCAAGCGCGTGCGCGGCCGGTTCAAGCTGCTCGAACTGACCGAAAAGCGCCCCGGCCAATGGCAGCAGGTGACCGAATTCACCGTCGAGATCGAGGGCGGGGACAAACCCGCGCTGATCGCCGAATGGATGGCGCAAATCTTCGTCTGACCGCGCATCGCCTTGCCCTGACAGGAACCCCGCCCATGGCTCGCCTGGAACCGCTTCAAAAACCCTATCCCGCGGCGTTCGATGCCCAGATGAAGGTGCTGATGCGCGGCGCCGATCCGTTGGTGCTGTTCACGACGCTGGCGACGAACGAGCGCGCCTGGGGCAAGTTCGGTGGCGGGTCGCTGCTCGACAAGGGCTCGCCGCTCGACCTGCGCACGCGCGAGATCGTGATCGACCGAACGACCGCACGCACGGGATGCGAATATGAATGGGGCGTCCATGTCGCCGGTTTCGCCGCGCATGTGGGCCTGACCGACGAACAGGTGCGCGCGACGGTGCACGGCGATGCCGCCGACCCGGCCTGGACCGAGGAAAGCGAGCGGGCGCTGATCGCGACCGTCGACGCGCTGCTCGATCACAAAAAGCTGACGGACGCCGAATGGACGGCGCTGCGCCTGCATTATGACGAGGCGCAGGCACTGGAAATCGTCCAGCTCGTCGCCTTTTACCATGGCGTGGCGCTGATCTGCGGCGCGCTCGATTTGCCACTTGAAGCCAACGCGGCCCGTTTCCCGGCCGCCTGAGGAGAGAAGAACCATGCGTTCCGCCGTCATCGTTTCCACTGCCCGCACGCCCATCGGCCGCGCCTATCGCGGCGCCTTCAACGCGCTGCCCGGCCCGTCGCTGGGCGCGCATTCGATCAAGGCCGCCGTCGAGCGCGCCGGGATCGAGCCGGGCGAAGTCGACGACCTGGTGTGGGGTTCGGCGCTTCAGCAGGGAAGCCAGTCGCCCAACATCGCACGCCTCGCGCTGCTGCGCGCCGGCCTGCCGATCACCGTGCCGGGCATGTCGGTCGACCGTCAGTGCGCGTCGGGCCTGATGGCGATCGCCACCGCCGCCAAGCAGATCATCACCGACAACATGGACATCACCGTCGGCGGCGGCCAGGAATCGATCAGCACGGTGCAGACGCCGCAGATGCGCGTCCAGCCCGACCCCGAACTGATCGCGATGTACGACGATGCGTACATGCCGATGCTGCAGACTGCCGAAGTCGTCGCCGCGCGCTACGGCATCTCGCGCGAGAGCATGGACGCCTATAGCTTCCAGTCGCAGCAGCGCACCGCCGCCGCCCAGGCCGCCGGCGCCTTCGATGACGAAATCATCCCCGTCACCGCCGTGATGAACCTCGTCAACAAGGAGACGAAGGAAGTCACGCAGAAGGAAGTCACGCTGACCAAGGACGAAGGCAATCGTCCCGAAACGACGCTGGAGGGGCTGTCGGCGCTCAACACCGTGCTGCCCGGCGGCACGATCACGGCGGGCAACGCCAGCCAGTTGTCGGACGGTTCGTCGGCCAGTGTGCTGATGGAAGAAAAGCTCGCCGAAAAGCGCGGGCTGACTCCGCTCGGCCGCTATGTCGGCATGGCAGTCGCGGGCACCAAGCCCGACGAGATGGGCATCGGCCCGGTCTTCGCGATCCCGAAGCTGCTCGAACGCTTCAACCTGAAGATGGACGACATCGGCCTGTGGGAACTGAACGAAGCGTTCGCGGTGCAGGTGCTCTATTGCCGTGACAAGCTGGGCATTCCTGACGAGCTGCTCAATGTCAGCGGCGGGTCGATCTCGATCGGCCACCCCTATGGCATGACGGGCGCGCGCTGCACCGGCCACGCGCTGATCGAAGGCAAGCGTCGCGGCGCCAAATACGTCGTCGTCACGATGTGCATCGGCGGCGGCATGGGCGCGGCGGGGCTTTTCGAAGTCCTCTGATCTGAATTGACGCTCTGTTTCTCGGCGGTCATGCTGGCATCATGCCGCATGGCCGCCGCAGCTTTTTCGGGCTCCGCCTGATCGCGCCGTTCCGCGACGCGCTTTCGTTTCGCGGCCGGGCACGGCGAGGCGAATTGCTCGCATTTATGCTGGTGTCGCAACTGATGTGCGCCCTCGTCGCCCGCATCCTGGCGGACCCGTTCGCGCCTCCTCCGCCTGCGCTCGTCGCCTGGTATCTGGTGTGGACGATTCCCATGCCGGCGATGTTCGTCCGCCGGCTGCACGACGCCGGCCTGTCGGGGTGGTGGGGCCTGGTGATGTTGCTCCACCCCGCCGCCACGCTGGCCGCCAGCCAATTGCCCCAGAGCCCCGGCGGCGGCTCGATGCGGCTGTTGTGGCTGTCCGCCTCTCCCGCGCCCGGCCCTGCGGCGGCGTTGCTCTCCCTGCTGGCGATGGCGGGTATCCTGGGCGCGCTTCTGTTCACGATGATCCCCGGCGACGACCGCGCCAACCGCTTCGGCAAGGACCCGCGCGCCGCCACGGCCTGACGCAGGCATGGCGAACCGAGGAAACCGGGACGCCCCTTCATCGTTCCCCCTACTGTATGCAGTAACAGGAGCGTAGCATGACCGAGACGAGGAACGACGCCCGCGAAATCCGCCGGCATTTGTGGAATACGCTGGCCGACAGCCCCTTCCTGATGATCGGCCTGACCGGCGACGGCCATCATTCGGAGCCGATGACGGCGCAGCTCGATCCCGATGCCGACAGCGCCTTCTGGATCTACACCAGCAAGACGAACCGCATCGCCAATGGCGGCGCGGCGATGGCACAATTCGTGTCAAAGGGGCAGGACCTGTTCGCCTGCATCCGCGGACGGCTGGTAATCGAAACCGACCGCGCGGTGATCGACCGTCACTGGTCGGATCGAGTCGCAGCGTGGTTCGACGGCGGCCGCGACGATCCGCATCTGCGCATGCTGCGGTTCGACCTGGACGACGCGGAGATATGGGAGCACGACCGGTCGATCCTGGGCGCGTTCCGGCTGCTTACCGTACGCCAGACGGGCCGCGACGACGCGCTGCGCCATGCCGAGGTCGCGCTGTAACCGCGCGGTCGTCTTGGCAGGTCGATCGGCGGAAACTCTCATCGTTCGCCTGATTAGGGCGGCACGCGTCGAAGCCATGTCGACGGTTCGTGCCCCACGCCGTGCTTCGATCCGCCGCTTCGACGTCGCGCAGCGCCTGTTTGGAACGAACGGAGAATTCGGACCGACTCACCCCTTCGTCGCGCATGCCTCTTGACCCCGCCCCCCGGCGCGCGCGATGCGCGTGCCATGGGTCCGTCGCTCGCACATCGAATCCGGGTTGAAGCGCATGCCGTGTGGCTGGCGGCGCGCGACCGGCGGACGCCGATCGCCGCGAAGCTGTTGGGCCTGCTCATCGCCGCTTATGCGCTGTCGCCGATCGACCTCGTCCCCGACTTCATCCCCATTCTCGGCCTGATCGACGATGTGATCCTGATCCCGCTGGGCGTGTGGCTGTTCGAGAAACTGATCTCCCCCGCACAGTTCGCCGAACATCGCGCGCGGGCGGAGGCGGCGGCGCGCCGCCCGGTCGCCTGGGGCGGCGTCCTGATCGTCGTGGCGATCTGGGCGGCGCTGATCTGGCTGGTGTGGAGCATGCTCGTCCTCGTCTACGACTGAGGAAGCCCCGGGAAGCGCGCTGCGAACCGCCCTTCCCCAGCAAGGCCAGCCCGGCCCGCCGTCACACCGCGTTCGCGGTGATCCATTTTTCCAGCACGGGCGCGATCTGATTGCGCCATTTCGACCCGTTGAAGATCCCATAATGGCCGACCGATTTGGCCATGTGATACTGCTTCAGCTTCGCGGGGAGGTTGATCGCCATCGTCAGCGCGGCCTTGGTCTGGCCCAGACCGGAGATGTCGTCGCGCTCGCCTTCGATCGCCAGAATCGCGATGTCGGTGATCGCGGTGGCGTCGACCGGTCGGTCGCGGTGCAGCATCTCGCCCTTGGGCAGCAGGTGGCGCTGGAATACCCGGTCGATCGTCTGGAGGTAGAATTCGGCCGTCATGTCGCACACCGAACGATATTCGTCATAAAAGCGCATCGTTGAATCGGCGCTTTCGCCATCGCCCTGAACCAGATGTTTGAACATCTCCCAATGCGAGATCATGTGGCTGCCCAGGTTCATCGACATGAACCCGGCGAGCTGGAGGAACCCCGGATAGACGCGGCGGCCGGCACCGGCATAGCTCATCGGCACGCTGGTGATGACATTCTGCTCGAACCACGCGAACGGCCGTTCGGTGGCGAGCGTATTTACCGCCGTCGGCGCCTCACGCGTGTCGATCGGCCCGCCCATCATCGTCAGCGTCGCGGGGCGATTGGGATGCTTGTCGGCGCTCATCAGCGCAGCGGCGGCATAGACCGGGACCGACGGCTGGCACACCGCCAGCACATGCGGCCGGTCCGCGCCCGGCTGCGCACCGATATGCGCCAGGAACTCGACGACATAATCGACATAATCGTCGAAATCGAATCGCCCGTCGGACAGCGGCACCAGCTTCGCGTCGCGCCAGTCGGTGATGTACACGTCGGCGAACGGCAACATGCGCTCGACCGTGCCACGCAGCAGCGTGGCATAGTGGCCCGACATCGGCGCGACGATCAGCAGCTTCGGGCTGCCCTCGCCGCCTTCGCGGACGAAGCGCTTCAACTGGCCGAACGGCTTGCGCAGCACGACTTCCTCAATCACGTCGACGCGCTTGTCGCCGATCATCGTGTGGTCCAGCCCGAATTCGGGCTTGCCGCGCGGCGCGGCTGCATGCGCAAACACCTCCAGCGCGGACGCGAGCACGGGGCCGCCACCGAAATAGGCGAAGGGATTGGCGGGATTGTTGAGCAGTCCCGCGCCGAAATTGGCCAGCGCGCTGGCGCCCGCCAACATCGACCGCTGAATCTCGTACGCGTTGTAGAGCATCTTTTTCCTTCCACTATCCCGGTCCGGATAGGCGACCGCCCAAGGGGCTCCCGCTTATACCCCAGCGCTTGTGCGGCGCAACGTTAACGCTACCCTCCGCATACGCCCTTACCGGTTCCCGGTTCCCCCGCGCGCGCGGGTGCGCTACGCGCGCGTCCATGGCAGAGACACAAGCCCCCGCCGCGCCGCCCAAACGCAAGCTTCGCAACCTGTTGCTGGTGTGGTCGTTCACGCGCCGCTACCCGCTGCAGCTCACGCTTGCCATCGTCGCGCTGCTGCTGGCGGCGGGCGCGACCCTGTGGATTCCGCGGACGTTCCAGATGGTGGTCGACCATGGCTTTTCAGCCGGTGCCGATCCGCGCCGCATCTCAGGCTATTTCCGCGAGCTGCTGCTGGTCGTGGTCTTGCTGTCGGCGGCGACGGCGATGCGATTCTATTTCGTGTCCTGGCTGGGCGAACGCACCGTCGCCGACATGCGCGCGGCAGTGCAGCGCAACCTGCTGCGCCTGCCGCCGAAGTGGTTCGAGGAGAACCGTCCGTCGGAAATTGCGTCGCGCCTCACGTCCGACACCGCGATCGTCGAGCAGGTGGTGGGATCGACCATCTCGATCGCGCTGCGCAACGCGCTCGTCGGCATTGGCGGCGTCGTCTACCTGTTCGCGCTGGCACCGAAAATTGCCGCCTATCTGATCGTCGGCATTCCGCTGGTGGTGCTGCCCATCGTCTGGCTGGGCGGCTATGTCCGCCGCCTGTCGCGCACCAGCCAGGACCGCATCGCCGACATCGGTGCGATTGCATCCGAAACGCTGGGCGCGATGAAGATCGTCCAGGCGTTCGGCCAGGAACCGCGCGAGGAACAGCGGTTCCGCGACGCGGTGGACGCCAGCTTCGCCGCCGCAAAACAGCGTTTTGCCGTTCGTGCGGTAATGACTGCGTTGGTCATCGGCCTGTTGTTCGGCGCGATCACGCTCATCATGTGGGACGCGGTGTACGGCGTCGCGAGCGGCGAGGTTTCGGGCGGCGCGATTACGGCGTTCGTCATCACCGCCGGGCTGGTGACCGGGTCGTTCGGCGCACTGACCGAAGTCTATGGCGACTTGCTGCGCGCATCGGGCGCAGCGAGCAGGCTGGCCGAATTGCTGGCGCAGGAGCCCGATATCGCCGCCCCCGCGAATCCCGTGCCGCTGCCCCAGCCGGCGCGCGGTGCGATCGCGTTCGACCATGTGACCTTCCGCTATCCGACGCGGCCCGAAGTGTCGGCGCTGACCGACTTCACGCTCGACATCGCCCCGGGCGAAACGGTCGCGGTGGTCGGCCCGTCGGGCGCGGGCAAGTCGACGCTGTTTCAGCTCATCCAGCGCTTCTACGACCCCGAATCGGGGACGATTCGCGTCGACGGCGTGCCGATCCGCGACGCCGACCCGGCCGAGGTGCGCGCGCGCATGGCGATGGTGCCGCAGGAAACGGTGATTTTTGCCGCGTCGGCGCGCGACAATCTGCGCTATGGCCGCTGGAACGCGCCCGACGAACTGCTGTGGGAAGCGGCGCAGGCCGCCAACGCCGCTGATTTCCTGCGCGACCTGCCTGAAGGACTCGACACCTTTCTGGGCGAAGGCGGCGCGCGGCTGTCGGGTGGGCAGCGGCAGCGCGTGGCGATCGCCCGCGCGCTGCTGCGCGACGCGCCGATCCTGCTGCTCGACGAAGCGACCAGCGCGCTTGACGCCGAAAGCGAACGGCTGGTGCAGGACGCGCTGGAGCGGCTGATGCAAAACCGCACCACCTTGGTCATCGCGCACCGGCTGGCGACCGTGCGTGCGGCGGGGCGGATCATCGTGATGGACGAAGGCCGCATCGTCGAAAGCGGCGACCATGCCGAACTGGTGGCGCAGGGCGGGCTCTATGCCCGGCTCGCCGCGCTGCAGTTCCACGAATCGCCCTGATCGCCGTCGCCTGTCGCAATTCCCGGTTTAGGTCTGGCATCTCGGCCCGGTTTCAGGGTAGCAACGGATCAATTAGAACAACTGGTATGGACCAGATGGAGGGATTGATGCCTGCCACCGACCGCGAATTCGACATCATCGTCTATGGCGCCACCGGCTTTACCGGGCGGCTGGTCGCCGAATATCTGGCGCATGCCTATGGCGATGGCAGCGTCAAATGGGCAATGGCGGGGCGTTCGCTGACCAAGCTGGAACAGGTGCGCGACGAAATCGGCGCGCCTGCCGACACGCCGCTCCTCACTGCCAATGCCGACGATCCCGCCGCGCTGAAACAGCTTGCGGCGCGCGCGCAAGTCGTCGTCACCACGGTCGGCCCGTACCAGCTTTACGGTGAGCCGCTGCTCGCCGCGTGCGTCGAAACCGGCACCGCCTATGTCGACTTGTGCGGCGAGCCGAACTGGATGCACGCGATGATCGCCAAATATGGCGCGGCGGCGAAGGCCAGCGGCGCGCGCATCGTGTTCTCCTGCGGCTTCGATTCGATCCCCTTCGACCTGGGCGTATGGACGGTCGAACAGGCGGCGATCGCGAAGTTCGGCAAGCCCGCGCCGCGCGTGAAGGGCCGCGTCAAGGCGATGAAGGGCACTTTCTCCGGCGGCACCTTCGCCAGCGGCAAGGCCACCGCGATGGCGGCGGCGAAGGATCCGTCCGTGCTGAAGGTGATGATCGACCCGTTCGCGCTGACGCCCGGCTTCTCCGGCCCGTCGCAGCCGAAGGGGATGCTGCCCGAATATGACGCGGCAGTCGACGCCTGGGTCGCGCCGTTCATGATGGCGGTCATCAACACCAAGAACGTCCACCGCACCAACTTTCTGGCGGGCCACCCCTATGGCACTGACTTCCTGTATGACGAGATGATGGTGGCCCCCGGCATCGGCGAACTCGGCAAGGCCGCGGCCGAGGCGATCGCCAGGATGAATCCGATGAGTGCCGAAAAGGGGCCGGCCCCCGGCGAAGGGCCGAGCAAGGAAGAACGCGAGAGCGGCTATTACGAACTGCTGTTCATCGGCGAGATGCCCGACGGCGCGCGCGTGACCGCCACCGTGACGGGCGACCGCGACCCCGGTTATGGATCGACCAGCAAGATGATCGCGGAAAGCGCGCTTTGCCTCGTCCGCGACGTGCCCGGCGATGCCAGGGGCGGCATCTGGACCCCCGGCGCGTTGATGGCGGAACCGCTCATCAAGCGACTTGAGGCACATGCGGGGCTGCGCTTCACTACAAATTAGGGCCACGCAAAAGGCGCCGCGGCTATCCTTTCGGGCAATCCGCTCTGCACAATGGTGGCGGGCAGGTCGATGGGCGACGCAGGGCGATCCTGCTCCACTCTTCACCGCTGGTGCAGGTCAACGGATTTCTGTCCCGCAACTGAATCGACGTGGATCGTGCGAAAAAGGGCGATCGTACAGATTGCAAACGCGGCGCCCCTCGAGTCGTCAAAGACCCGGGGCGTCGAACCCATCCTCTGTTTGCCGGCGATATCAGCGCCAAAAAAGGGCCCATACCCGCGCCATCCCTTTGCCAGCCGGAACGATCGCGACGCGAATGACGCCTTGTCCCGTATCGAAGCCGATCGGGTGCGATCAAAGCCGCATGCGCGGCGGCGGAAACGGCGGTGGGACGATTCTCGCGCTATGACGCCGGTGGCGCCGCGGGGCTCATCCCCCTGCCGGGCGCGCCGCTGGCGATCCGCGGCTGACCGCGGGTGCGGCGGGCGTCATGCCGCCGCACGCGACGTCGATCAGATGCCGCAGGAGCTGACCAACGGCCCCTTGCGTGTCGCGCCATTGTCGATCGTGTCGACGCGCATCGACACGCCGCTCTTGAAGAACTCGGGCGCCTCCTGGCAGAAGCCCTGCACCAGATAGCCCGACGCCTGCTCGGCCGACATATTCGCGGTCCAGCCGTTCGGGCCGGACACCTGGATGACGATCGTGCTCTTGTCGGCATGCACCTTCGCGATCGTGATGCCGCCGCCGAAATCCTGGCCCACATTGGGCTGCATCGCCTCGGCGACGGCGGCCGCGGTCGCCGCCGGGTTGGCCGACGCATCCTGACGCGCGGCGACCGGCGTGGAAACCAGAAGCGCAGCGCCAAGCATGAATGCCTTCATCATCTCGAAATTCTCCCACCCCAAAAAATGGCCGGGCGCGACTCTATCGCGCTGGCAATCCGCGTCAAATCATCCTTCACGGCCGGGCGCACCATCGCCCCCGGCCGCTTTCGAGTCACTGAACGACGACATAATCCATGTTCCACTGGATCGGATCGTCGCGGTTATTGTCCTGGAAATACACGATCTGACGACCGATCGCCGCGTTGGCGGGATTGGCGCCCAACTGCAGCAGATGATGGTCCGAATTCGCGAAGTGGTACAGGAAACCGCGCAGGACCACCTTGTCGCCCTGCGCGGGCTTGCGTCCCGATTCATAGAAGCGCGACGCACCGCTCAGGCTGCCGCGCGCCGAAATCAGCGCATCGGGAATGAACGTGTAGTAGACCGTCACCTTGAACTGGCGCAGCCCGTTCGACCGGCTGATTTCCTGAAACGCCAAGTTGGTGCCCGCCGCCGGCAGCAGTTGCGCCAACGCGCCGAAAGGATCGCCGCCGCTAAGTGCAAAGGCCGATGCGATCGCCAGCCCGAAACCGCGAAAATCGGCGCCCTGATCGTCCATCAGGATAACGCGCACACCGCGATTGCTGGGCAGCATCCGCACGCCGATGGTGCGGACATTGGCATCGGTGCCCGCCGCACGCTCGAAGCTGAACCCGCTCAGCACCGCAGTCGCGCCCGACGGCCCCTGGAACGGGATGTCGAATTCGCCCGAACCGACCGCCGAGACCGAATAGGTGATCCAGCGCTTGGACATGTACCATTGCGCTTCCAGGTTGAACGGATCGTTGCCGTCGCGATCGGTAAAGCGGAATTCCGCGTTCTCGGTCAGCGGCGAGATGCCGATCGACTGGAATTTATGGTCGCCGTTCTTGTAGTTGAGCGCGAACGACGACAGCGCCAGTCCGCCGTTGATCGGCGTACTGGGCGCAACGCGGGCACTGGTATAGGCCGTGCCCTGGCGCATCGTCACCGGCTCCGAATAGCCGGGTGCATAGGGCATGACGGGTCGGGCGAGCACCGGCTTGACGCGCCCGGTCACCGCCGGACCGGATTGCGCCGCCGCCGAACCGACGAACAGGCAAGACACAAGCAACGAACATACGACATGACGCATGATTGTCCCCCCACAGGCAACATTGCTTGATCGCAATATCACTGCGCAAGAAGCTACACCATGCAATTGCTGTATCGCCGATGTACCGGCCGCACATCGACTGTACAGCTCAGGCAGTACATCCGTAAGATCAAGAAAAAACTAATGAATTTATCTCGCCCCGCCACCTGTCGCAACTAACGCCGCCCCTGGTGCCGGATATTCGCGGGGCGCCCCCGGCGCTTCAGCACGCGCGGCGGCTGTTTACCGCGTCCCCCCGGCCCGCCGTGACGGCCCCCGCCCGCGCTGCCCTTGCCGTCGGGCAATTCGAACCGCAGCGCGCCCGACACCGGATTCGCCTCCACCAGCCGAAGCTCAAGCCGCTGGCCCAGCGCGAACGCCTCGCCGCTGTCCTCGCCAACCAGCCGCTGACTCGCCTCGTCATAGCGGAAATATTCGCTACCCAGGTCGCGCGCAGGGACCAGCCCGTCGCCGCCGACCCCGTCGACCGTCGCGAAAAAGCCGAAGCTCTGGACGCCGGTGATCCGCGCCTCCATCACTTCGCCGACATGCTGCGCCAGATAGGCGGCGACATAGCGGTCGACGGTCTCGCGCTCCGCCTCCATCGCGCGGCGTTCGAGGCTGGAGATCGTTTCGCCCACGCGCTCCATCGCGCCGGCATCCTCCGCCGACAGCGCGCCGGGGCCAAGGTGATACGCGCCGACCAGCGACCGGTGGACGATCAGGTCGGCATAGCGGCGGATCGGCGACGTGAAATGGGCGTAACTGCCCAGCGCCAGTCCGAAGTGGCCCGCGTTCTGCGGCCCGTAATAGGCCTGGGTCTGCGTGCGCAGCACCTGCTGCATGATCTCCTCGCGCGCATCGCTTTCGCCGACGCGGTCGAGGATGTGGTTGAACGTCGCGGGGCGAATCACCTGCCCCAGCGCGAAGTCGATGCCGAAGGTCTTCAGATAATCCTTGAGCGCCACCAGCTTCTCGCGCGCGGGCGGTTCGTGGATGCGGTACATGACCGGCGCCTTCTTTGCCTCCAGCGCCTTTGCCGCCGCGACATTGGCGGCGATCATATAATCCTCGATCAGCTTGTGCGCGTCGAGCCGTTCGCGCGGGGCGACCGACAGGATGCGGCCCAGCTCGTCGAGCTGGATGCGCCGTTCGGGCAGGTCCAGGTCGAGCGGTTCGCGCTTGTCGCGCGCGGCGTTGAGCGCGCGCCAGCAGTCCCAGAGCGGGCGCAGCGCCGTTTCGACCAGCTCGGGCGCGACTGCCGCGTCCGCGCGTTCCCCCGCGCCGTGCGCGTCGACCGCTGCCTGCGCGTCTTCATAGGCGATGTTCGCGGCCACTCGGATCACCGCGCGGCTGAACCGCCAGCTTTTCAGCGCCCCCGCCTTGCTGACCTGCAAGTGACAGACGAGCGAAGCGCGATCCTCGCCTTCCTTCAGCGAACAGATGTCGGCCGACAGCGTCTCGGGCAGCATCGGCACGACGCGATCGGGGAAATAGACCGAATTGCCGCGCCGCCGCGCCTCGCGGTCGAGCAACGATCCGGGGCGGACATAGAAGCTGACATCGGCGATCGCGACGATCGCCTTCCACCCGCCTTCATTCTTCGGATCGTCGTCGGGCGTCGCCCAGACCGCGTCGTCATGGTCGCGTGCATCGGCCGGGTCGATCGCGACGATCGGCAGGTGGCGCAGATCCTCGCGATCCCCCAGCGCCTGTCCGGCGACTCGCTCGGCCTCGTCCAGCAGTTCGTCGGAGAAGACATTGGGAATCGAATGCTTATGGATCGCGATCAGCGAGAAGCTGCGCGGCTCGAACGGATCGCCCAGCCGTTCGGTGACGCGCGCGGTGATGCGCGGCGGGCGGCCGGTCTTTTCCGCCAGCACCAGGTCGCCCGGCGCCGCCCCGCCGGCGTCGGACACGGGGAAGTCGCGGCGTTCCTTCTTCTCCACGCCCTGCAGCCACAGCTTGCCGCCTTCGGCATGGAGCACGCCCAGCATCAGCGCCTCGCCGCGCTGCAGCTTCTTCATCGGGTGCGCGATCCAGCCGTTCCCGGCCTCTTCGGTCCGCGCCAGAATGCGATCGCCGGGCGCCAGCGACGATCGCTTGCCGCGTTCGCGCACGCGCAGCCGGGGCACCGGCACGCCCTCTGCCTCCCAGCGTTCCGGGACGGCCCAGACAATATCGCCATCGGCATCGGTGACGCGCAGCACGGTCACCTTGGGCACGCCGCCCATTTTGTGGAATGCCCGGCCAGGGGCGATGTCGATCAGCCCCTCGTCGCTCATGTCCTTCAACAGCGCCTTGAGCGCGATCTTGTCGGGCCCGCGCAGCGCAAAGGCGCGCGCGATTTCGCGCTTGCCCGCCGGCTGGTCGGAATTCTGGATGAAATCAAGGATCTGCTGTCGTGTGGGCAGGCCGGGACGCTTGGGCATTACGCATGGATAGGCGATCGGCGCCTGCGCGTCACCCTGTCCGTCGCGCGCGGGGCGGGACGCGAGGGGCGCAACGCATCACTAACAGGATTCCATTAGGGAATGAGCGGGTGCCGAAAAGAAATTGTCGCATGCGATTTATCCCGGTTTCCAACATTCGGACCCTTGCATCCGACGCACGCGGCGCGATTGCCGTCTTCGCCGCACTGGCGCTGGTCGCGCTGATGGGGACGATGGCAGTCGCAGTCGACGTGAACCAGGGCTATGACCAGCGTGTCGACAACCAGGCGGCCGCCGATGTCGCCGCACTGGGCGCGGCCCTGGCCTATAAGGCAAATCCCGCCGAAGCGATCCTGCAACCCACGGCGGCCGACATTGTCACCGCAAACGGCATTACCGGCGCGCGCGTCACGGCGACCATTGTCAACGACATGCCCGCGGCCGGCCAGAAATCTGTCAAGGTTACAGTCGAAACCGACGTGCCTTTCCTATTTGCACGGGCACTGGGCCGGCGGGGCACCTTTCCCGTCGGCGCCAGCGCCTATGCCTCGCTCGCCACCCAGACAGTCGCGACGGCGGCGCCATGCCTGCTTGCGCTCGCCGGCAGCGGCAATGCGATTACAGTGTCGGGCGGCGCGTCGATCAACACGCCGGGGTGCGATGTGGCGGCGGTCGGGTCGATCCAGAACTCGGGCAATTCCATAACCGCGAAGAGCATCATTTCCGGCAGCGGCGGCGTGACCAACGACTGGGGCAGCCTGCGCGCCGACATCATCCGCTACGCCACCAGCTTCAACAACCAGCCGTGGAACACCAATGTCCCCGCAGCGGACAAGATCGTGAAGGGCGCCACCACGCTGTCCGATCCGTTGGCGGGCAATGCGACGCTGGAGGCCGCACGCGACGAACTCGGCGATTATACCGCCCCGGCGACGCTTTCGAACCCCAGCACGCCGACGGGTGCGGACTGGGCGCTCAACTGGTCCCCCGCCGCGAATGTCGCCGGCTATCGTCAGGGCAGTTCGGCGAACTACGTCATCCCGGCGGGCAATTACACGATCGGGCGCCTGACCATCGAAGGCGGGCTGAACGTTCGCTTCGCCGCCGGGTCGAACATCACTGTCTCCAACGGCGTCGTGATCGGCGGCGGGTCGACCGTGACCTTCGGCAACGTCAACCTGAAGGTCAACGGCGGTTTCAACAGCGGATCGAGCGGAGTCACCATCGGCGACGGTACAATCGAAATCGGCAGCGGCACCGTGACCTTTTCGGGAACGAACGTCATCGGCAACGGCAATGTCACGATCAACGCGCCGGTCACCATCGGCGGCGGATCGTCGCTGACGCTTGGGGCCGGCAACCATGCGTTCGGCGCACTGACCATCAACGGCTGGATGAAGATGGGGAACGGCGACCTGGACGTCGTATCGGGCATCAGCGTCAGCGGCGGAGCGACGCTGGCCGCCGGCGACGGTGCCTATCGCATCGGTCCGAACGGCAGCGGCACCGCGATCAACCTCTCCGGAAGCGGCGTCTTTATCATGGGCGACGGCGCGTTCAGCGCCAACGGGAATATCACCACGCAAGGGGGCAGCCGGTTGGTCTTCGGCAAGACGACCAACCATTATATCAACGGCAACTTGCAAATCGCCGGGTCGGTACTGTTCGGCACCAGCCGCTACACGATCGACGGCAATTTCTCGAACGGCACGGGCGGCACGACCTGGCCCTATACATCGTCGGTCACGGGCAAGACCTATGGCCAGACGCTGGAGAGCGTCAGTGTATCGGGCTATGACATGGCGGGCGTGAACGTCAGTTTCATCCTCTCGGGCACGTTGTCGTTGGGGGGCGGCGCAAAGACCAAGCTGATCGCAAGTACGACGACGGTAAGCGGCGGCGCCATCGCGGACCTGCTGCTCGACAGCGAAACCAGCGCCGATACCAACTGGGGCGCCGGCGCGCAGAATATATTCGTCGGGGCGGTCCACCTGCCCAATTCGTCGCTTTCGATGAGCGGCGGCAGCACCACCTTGTCCAGCGGACAATGTTTCATGCTGATCGTCGCGCGCATCAACGCCAGCGGCGGCACCACCACGGGGTCGTCGTGCACCAGCATCACGAGCGGCGGGAGCAGCAGCAGCAGCTCCGGCGGTACGATCGGTCTGGTCCGGTGATCCGACACCGGTTTTTTGTCCACGGGGATCGGCGCGGATCGGTGACGATCGAATTCGCACTGACCAGCCTGTTCCTGTTTGCGATGACCCTGACGGGGCTCGACCTGGCGGGCTTCTACATTCAGCGCAGCAACCTGCGCGCGGCGGTTTCGGCGGCGGCGGTATCCGCGTTCGCAACGCGCGATGCGGCGAACTACGCGGGGCTGGTCAGCTATGTGCAACGCGCATCGCGCGCGCCGGATCCAAGCGGAGTCACGGTCACCACCGGATGCAACGGCGGCACGTCCAACTGCACCAATACCGGGCGCACCTGTTCGTGCCTCAGCACCACGGGCACCTATGTCGCAGCGGCGAGTTGCACCGCGACGTGCAGCGGCGGCGCGACCAGCGGATCGACCGCCGGCTATTACCTGAACATACAGGCGCGCTACATCTATACGCCGCTGATCCTGCCGCGCGGGCTGATGGGAAATACGGCGATTGCGGAAGCCGTTACGGTGCGGCTGCAATGACCGGGTTCCTGAACGCCTTCACGCGCTTGGCGCGCCATCGCCAAGCGGCAACGGCCGTCGAGTTCGCGCTCGTCGCACCGCTGTTCCTGGGGTTGTTGTTCGGCGTGATAGAGACCGGGCGGCTGATGTGGATGCGCGGCACGCTCGACGAAGTCGCCTATTCGACGGCGCGGTGCATGACGATCAGTTCGGCGTGTGCCACCCTGGCGCAACAACGCAGCTATGCCGTCGCGCGCGCGGCAAGCTATGGCGTCACCATAGCGTCGACAAATGTGACTGCGACGGCGGGATCGGATTGCGACGGCAACGGCGCATCGAACAAGATCACGATCGCCCAGCCGTTTCATTCCAGCCTGACACGCTTCCTGCCGTTTCTGCCGACCAGCGTGTCGGTGCACGCGTGTTTCCCGACGTTGACCTGACCCGGCGGCGTTGCGCCGCGTCCTTTGCCGCTGCCATCGAAGGGGCGCCCGGCCCGTTGCGGCGGACGCCCCTTCGCGGGGGGATCAGGCAGGTTCGCGCTGCGACGCGTCGGCGCTGACGTTCGTCACCTTGGCGTTGGCGATCGTCGTCTTGCCATAGCTATAGGTGCCCGTACCGTTCCACGACGCGTCCACCGCCAGCGCGGCCGTGAAATGCGCCAGATAGGTACCGATCGCGGGCGGCGGAACCGACACGGTATAATCGCCGTGCAGGCCGACCAGCATCGTGTCCTTGCCGAACCCGGTGTGGTTGATCTGGCCGGTCACGTCGGGGATGAAGATCTCACCATAGGGCGGCGGGAGCGCCTGGGTGATGCGTGCGGTGCCGTTGACCTTGCCGGTGGGCGCAGTGACGAGCAAGTCGAGTTCCAGGCTGGGCGCGCCGGGCATTTCGCCCGCGAGGCTGAGCTTGACAGGATAGAGGCCGATTTTCTCCTGCATCTTCATTCTCCTGTGACGTTCCGGGGTTGATCGGAAGCAAGGGAAGAATGCATGCTGTCGCGGTGCAGCAACAATCCGGAACGCATCGACTTTGAACAGTTGATAGGAAAGGAGATTCGCGAGCGTTTATTGCATCTAAACTTTGCACAAGCGCAATAATCGACGAGTCGACTGTACTCAGTCGCGAAAACGAAAATCCGCAAAGCGAAAATTCGGAAAAATGACTCCGCATCGGAGCAGTCTGGATGGAGCGAAAACCGGCGAGGGGGGTGGCGCGCCCCCTGCCCGCCGGTCAATAGGCGCGCGCGACCAGGATGCGCTCGACCGCCGGTGTGCCGGTGAAGATGCACGTGCCGTCGGCGGGTGCCGCATCGTTCGGCACGTTGCGGAAGGTCAGCTTGAGCGCCTTCAGCCGCTCGACCACGGCGTCCAGCGCGGCTCCGGTGGGGCGCGACCATTGCACTTCGACCCAGCCGGGGTATTTGCCGCCTTCGTCGAAGGCCTCGACCAGGTCCGCGAATTCGGTCACGTCGCGGCGGATGTTGGCGTCCATCCGCTGCTTCGCCTCGCGGAACAAGGTCGCCTGCACATCCTCCAGCATCGCCACTGCGTCGCCGACGAACGCGTCGCGCGCGACGATCGCGCTGTTGAGCTTGCCGTCTTCGCGATACAGCCGGTCGCGGCGAATGGCCGAAACATTGCCGCCCGCGACGTCGCGCCCGCCGACTTCGAGCACGATCGGCGCACCCTTTTTCAGCCAGCCCCAGCGCTTCGTCGCCGCCTTCACCGCGCGGCCGTCGACCAGCGCGCGCACCGGCTCGCCGAACGCGCTCTGCTTCGCCAGTTCGGCCTGCAGCGCCTTGCAATAATCAAGCACGGCCGCATCTTCGGGCGCGTCGCGCAGCATCGGCACGATCACGACCTGCCACGGCGCCAGCCGCGGCGGCACGCGCAGCCCGTCGTCGTCGCCATGGACCATGATAAGCCCGCCGATCATCCGCGTCGACATGCCCCAACTCGTCGTCTGCGCCAGTTCGAACTGGCCCTCGGCATTCTGGAAACGAATATTCTGCGCGCTGGAAAAGGTCGTGCCCAGGAAATGCGACGTACCCGCCTGCAACGCCTTTCCATCCTGCATCATCGCCTCGATCGACAGCGTCGAGACGGCGCCGGGGAAGCGTTCGTTCTCCGGCTTCTCGCCCGCGACGACGGGCATTGCCACGCATTCCTCGGCAAAATTGCGATAGACCTCCAGCATCCGCTCGGTCTCTTCGCGCGCCTCGGCCTCGGTCGCATGCGCCGTATGCCCTTCCTGCCACAGGAATTCGGCGGTGCGCAGGAACATGCGCGTGCGCATTTCCCAGCGGACGACGTTCGCCCACTGGTTGATGAGCACCGGCAAGTCGCGCCAGCTTTGCACCCAGCGGCTGAACGCCGCGCCGATGACGGTTTCCGACGTAGGGCGGACGACCAGCGGCTCTTCCAGCTTCGCCTCGGGATCGGGGATCAGCCTGCCGTCCTTCTGGATCAGGCGATGGTGCGTTACGACCGCCATTTCCTTGGCGAAACCGTCGACATGCTCGGCTTCCTTCTCGAAATAGCTGAGCGGGATGAACAGCGGGAAATAGCAATTGTCATGCCCCGTCGCCTTGATGCGATCGTCGAGCAGCCGCTGGATCCGTTCCCAGATGCCATAGCCCCACGGGCGGATGACCATGCATCCGCGCACGCCCGAATCCTCGGCCATGTCGGCTTCGGTGATGACGGTCTGATACCATTGCGCGAAATCGCCGTCGCGCGTGACGGAAAGGGCATGCTTGATCATTTTGCGCGGATAGCGGGAAGCGGACGATCGGAAAAGCCCGCTTTGCGCCTTGCCGCACCCATTGCCGCTGTGGCTAAGGGAAAGCGTGTCCGACCCATCCGCCGACCGCATTCTCACGGGCCTTGGCCTGCGCCTGTTCGCGGTCTTCTGCCTTGCGTCGATGGCCGCGCTCATCAAGCTGGCGGAAACGGGCGGCGCGTCGCTGATCGAGACGCTGTTCTTTCGCCAGCTTTGCGCGCTGCCGCTCGTGCTTGCCTTTCTGGCCGCCGGGCCGGGGCTGGCGTCGGTCCGCACCGACAAGCTGCGCGCGCACGCCACGCGCGCCGCCGTCGGCATGGTCGGCATGGTGTTCAACTTCGGGTCGGTGATGCTGCTGCCGCTGGCCGAGGCGTCCACATTGCAGTTCACCGTACCGATCTTCGCGGCGATCCTGGGCGCGCTGGTGCTGCGCGAGCCGACCGGCTGGCACCGCTGGGGCGCGGTGCTGGCGGGGTTCGTCGGCGTGCTGATCGTGGCGCAGCCGAGCGGCAGTCATTTCTCCGCGATCGGTACGGCGGTGGGGCTGACCGCCGCGCTGCTGGTCGCGATCATTGCGATCCTGCTGCGCCAACTGGGGCGCACCGAAAGCGCGGGGACGACGGTGTTCTGGTTCACCGCGCTATCCGTGCCGCCGCTCGCGGTCGCCTATTGTTTCGTCGCGACTCCACACGATCCGGGCACCTGGGCCGCGCTGATCGGATTGGGGCTGGTCGGCGGCGTGGGCCAGCTCGCGCTTACGGCGGCGCTGCGCCACGCGCCGGTGTCGGTGGTGGTGCCGATGGATTATTCCAGCCTGATCTGGGCGACGCTGTACGGCTGGCTGCTGTTCGGAGTGTGGCCCGGCGCCGCGACATGGATCGGCGCGCCGGTCATCATCGCCAGCGGGCTGTACATCGCGTCGCGCGAGCATTTGCGCGCGCGACGCGGCCGGTTTCAGCCGGGCTGAACCGCGCCTATGCCCGGCGATAGACCAGCATCAGGTTGTTCGCCGGCATTTCGACCAGCCGGTCCAGCGTCAGTCCGGCGGTGGCGGCGCCGACATCCTCGACCCGGCGGATGCCCCAGCGCACGTCGCGCGCCTTCAGCGACTGGTCGAACGCCAGGTTCGACGGCGCCGTTGCCACGCCGTCGCGCAGATAGGGGCCGTACAGGATCAGGCACGCGCCCGGCGACAACAGCCGCTCCGCGCCCGCCAGCAGCCCCAGTGTCGCCTCCCACGGGCTGATGTGCGTCATGTTGGCGCAGAAAATCGCGTCCGCCCGCGCCACCGGCCATTCCGGGCCGCTCGCGTCGATCTCAAGCGGCGGCAAGACGTTGGGCAAGTCGCGGCACCAGTCGGCGATCGACGCGAGCGCGCTCGGCTCCGGATCGCTCGGCTGCCAGGTGAGCGCGGGGAAGCGGCCCGCGAAATGGGCGCAATGCTCGCCCGAACCGCTCGCGATTTCCAGTACCAGCCCGGCATCGGGCAACAGCTCCGCCAGCACTGCGGCGATCGGATCGCGGTTGCGCATCGTGGCGGGGGCGTGCTTGCGCGCGGCGCCGGTGTCCTCCGCCGCGATCCAGGGCGTCGGATCGCTCACGCGCGCGCTTCGTCGAGCATGCGGCGCGCGCGCAGATACATCTCCAAGCGCGAAACCGACAACAGGCCCCAGGCCATCGCGATCAGCACGTCGGTCAGGATCAGCGGATTGAGGTGCATCGCCTCGATCTCCGCCCCGCCCACCGACCGCGCGACGAAGCGGACGGCGACCAGCGCCAGCAGGAACAGCATCGCGGCGGGCGACGCGCGCTGGTTGATCTCATGCGTTTCCGGGTCGACATGGATATGCATCATCCGCCCGCGCTGCCACCCCAGCACTGCGCCGAGCGCCAGCCCGGCGATGCTGAGCGCCCAGCCGACCGGCGACGGCGGCGCGGCGACGAACATCGCGACTGCCGCGGCCGAATAGAGCGCGGGGACGATCCACAGCCACTCGATCCGCAGCCGCCGCATCCGCCCCATGCGCCGCATGCGCAGCACGACGACGGTTGCCACGACGACGATCGGTATCAGCGTATTCGGCGTGGCCTGGGAAAAATGCATCGGCGCCCCCCCTTGTTGTCCGGACGGCACCCTATAGCAGCGCGGTGCCGCGGCTCGATAGCCCGCGCGGCGCGCGCCCGTCCCGACCTGGGGGCGCGTCGCCCGCCGGATGACGGTTGCCTGCCACCCGCGCTTGGGACAGTCTCCGCACCGGTCACGACCAAGTGACCGGGCGACCGCGACCGGTCGCTGCTCTACAAGGGGGAAAGACGACGATGATCCGAACGCTTCGCATGTTCGCCGCGCTGGGCGCAGCGGCAATCGCCTGGGCCGCATCGCCGGCGATGGCACAGGACCAGTTCCTCGGCGAAATCCGCTACGTCCCCTACAGCTTCTGCCCGCGCGGCTTTGTCGAGGCGAAGGGACAGACGCTGCCGATCCAGCAGAATACCGCGCTGTTCAGCCTGATCGGCACTATCTATGGCGGCGATGGACGGCGCAACTTCGCGCTGCCGAACCTCAGCGGCGCGCCGATGCTGGTCACGCAGAACCAGGGCGGTGTGTCGCTCAAGGCGTGCATCGCCGTCACGGGCATTTTCCCGGCTCGCGACTGAGCCAAGGAAAAAGGGCGCCGCGCGACACCTGCCGCGCGGCGCCCTTTCGATCTGGAGCGCCGTTTACTCCGCCGCCTGGGCGAGCGCCGGGTCCTTGTACACCAGCACCGGCTTGCGCGCGGCGTGCGTTTCGTCCAGCCGGCGGCGCGGCGCGAAATGCGGGGCCGACTTGAGCATCGGATCGCCGTTCTTCGCCCGCGCGGCGACCGAACGCAGCGCGCCGATGAACTGGTCGAGCGCGGCCCTGGATTCAGTCTCGGTCGGCTCGATCAGCATCGCGCCATGCACGACCAGCGGGAAGTACATGGTCATCGGGTGATAGCCTTCGTCGATCAGCGCCTTGGCGATGTCGAGCGTGCTGAACCCCTCGGCCAGCCCGGCGTCGCTGAAGATCGCCTCGTGCATGCACGGGCCGCTCTTCGCGAACGGCGCGTCGAGCACGTCCTCCATCGACCGCAGGATGTAGTTGGCGTTCAACACCGCATCCTCGGCGACCTGGCGCAGGCCATCGGCGCCGTGGCTGAGGATATAGCTGAGCGCGCGCGTGAACATGCCCATCTGGCCGTGGAACGCGACCATGCGGCCGAACGACTGGGCATGATGCTCGCCCGCGGTTTCCTCTTCCACCAGGCGGAAGCTGCCGTCCGCGGTCCGCTCAACAAAGGGCAGCGGCGCGAAGGGCGACAGCGCGCTTGAAAACACCACCGGCCCCGACCCCGGCCCGCCGCCGCCGTGCGGCGTGGAGAAGGTCTTGTGCAGGTTGATGTGCATCGCGTCGACGCCCAGGTCGCCCGGACGCACGCGACCGACGATCGCGTTGAAATTGGCGCCGTCGCAATAAACATACGCGCCGACCGCATGCACTGCGTCCGAAATCGTCTTCAGCTCGCGTTCGAACAGCCCGCAGGTGTTGGGGTTCGTAATCATCACCGCCGCGACATCGGGTCCGAGCCGCGCAGTCAGTGCCGCCACATCGACGCGGCCGTCGGGCGTGGCGGGAATATCCTCGACCGAAAAGCCTGCGAACGCCGCCGTCGCCGGGTTTGTGCCGTGCGCGCTTTCGGGGACCAGAATGACCTTGCGGTCCTCGCCGCGCGCTTCCAGCGCCGCCCTGATCGCCAGCACGCCGCACAATTCGCCGTGCGCACCCGCCTTGGGGCTCATCGCGACGGAATCCATGCCGGTCAGCGTGACCAGCCAGTGCGCGAGTTCGTGGATCAGCTCCAGCCCGCCCTGCACCGTGTCGACCGGCTGCAGCGGGTGGATGTCGGCAAAGCCCGGCAACCGCGCCATGCGTTCGTTCAGGCGCGGGTTGTGCTTCATCGTGCAGCTACCCAGCGGGAACAGCCCCAGGTCGATCGCATAATTCTGGCGGCTGAGCCGCGTATAGTGGCGCACCGTCTCCGGCTCCGACAGGCCCGGCAGGCCGATGTCGGCGGTGCGTTCCAGCCCGCCAAGGCGCGACGGCGCCGCCGCCACATCGGCGAAGTCGACGCCGGTGGTGTCGGTCGCGCCGATCTCGAAGATCAGCGGCTCTTCCAGCATCAGCGCGCGATTGCCGCTGAAGGTCGCGGTCGACCCTTCCTCGCCGTCGCCCATCGTCGGGCGCCATCCGCTCGGGTTGATCGTCATGCCAGCACCTCCTTCAGGCCGCTTGCCAGCGCCTCGATATCCTCTTCGGTTACGGTTTCCGTCACGGCGACGACGAGTCCGTTCGCCAGTCCCGCCTGATCCGGATAGAGCCGCCCCAGCGACACGCCCGCCAGCACGCCGCGATCCGCCAGCGCGCGGACGACCGGGCGCGCTTCCCGCGACAGCTTCACGGTAAATTCGTTGAAGAAGCTGGGCGTCACCAGCTCCACCCCCGGCACGGTCGCCAGCCGGTCGGCGGCGGCGGCGGCGCGCAGATGGTTGATCCGCGCCAGCGCACGCAGCCCCTTTTCGCCCAGCAGCGTCATGTGGATCGACATGGCGAGCGCGCACAGCACCGAGCTGGTGCAGATGTTCGACGTCGCCTTTTCGCGGCGGATATGCTGTTCGCGCGTCGACAGCGTCAGCACATAGCCGCGCTTGCCTTCGGCATCGACGGTTTCGCCGGTCAGGCGGCCGGGCATCTGGCGCACCAGCTTGTCCGAACACCCGAACAGGCCGACGTACGGCCCGCCGAACTGCAACCCGACGCCCAGCGACTGGCCCTCGCCCACGACGATGTCGGCGCCCATCTCGCCCGGCGCCCTGATCGCGCCCAGCGCCACCGGCTCGGTCACCACCGCGACCAGCAGCGCCTTGTTGGCGTGGCACGCATCGGCCAGCGCCGACAGGTCGGCGATGCGGCCCAGGATGTCGGGATATTGCACGACGACGCACGAAGTGTCGGCGTCGATGCGGTCGATCAGGCTGTCGGTATCCGCTTCGGCGCTCAGCGTCGGCGCGGCGGTTTCCAGCACGTCGCCGGTGAATTTCGCCATTGTCTTCGCGACCGAGACATAATGCGGGTGCAGCCCCGACGACAGGATCGCCTTGCCGCGCTTCGTTACGCGGCGCGCCATCACGATCGCTTCCCAGCACGCAGTCGACCCGTCGTACATCGACGCATTGGCGACGTCGGTACCCAACAGGCGCGCGACCTGTGTCTGGAACTCGAACAGCATCTGCAGCGTGCCCTGTGCGATTTCGGGCTGGTAGGGGGTGTACGCCGTCAGGAATTCGCCGCGCTGGATCAGATGGTCGACGCTGGCCGGCACATGGTGGCGATACGCGCCCGCGCCCAGGAAGAAGGGCACGTCGCCTGCCGCGACATTCTTGCGCGCCAGCTTCGACAGATGGCGCTCGACCGCCAGCTCGCTGGCATGCGCGGGCAGGCCCGGCACAGGGCCGGCGAGCCGGGCGGAATCGGGCACGTCGACGAACAGGTCGTCGATCGACTTGGCGCCGACGGTGGCGAGCATCGCCTCACGGTCGGCCTGGGTTAGCGGCAGGTAGCGCATCTTGGTCCTCACTCCACCTTCCCGACGACGGAAAGGGGCCGGGGTTGGCGCCCGTACGAACGGGCCGTGTCGTGAAAGGCGGGCCGACGCCCGCCTTCCCTGTCCCCCTCCCGCAGCCGGGAGGGGCCGTGGGTCAAAGCTTGCTGACGAAATCCTGGTAGGCGGTTTCGTCCATCAATTCGTCGAGTTCCGACGCGTCCGACAGCGTCAGCTTGAAGAACCAGCCGTCGCCTTCGGGATCGCTGTTCACCAGCGCGGGGTCGTCGGCCAGCGCGGCATTGCCTTCGACCACCGTGCCCGACACGGGGGCATAGACGTCCGACGCGGCCTTGACGCTTTCGACCACCGCGGCGTCATCGCCCTTGGCGACTTCCTTGCCTTCGTCAGGCACCTCGACGAACACGATGTCGCCCAGCTGGCTCTGCGCGTAATCGGTGATGCCGACCGTCGCGATGTCGCCGTCGACTTCGATCCACTCATGCTCTTCCGTGAAATACCGGCTCATGCTCACGCTCCCTTGCGCACATAACGATGGGGGACGAACGGCATCGCCACGACGTCCCCGTGATGGATCTTGCCGCGCTGGCTCAGCGTCACGCGGTTGCCCGGCGCGGCCATCGCGGCGGGGACATAGGCCATGGCGATCGGCGCGCCGACCGACGGCGCGAATCCGCCGGAGGTGACGCGGCCGACTTCGCTGCCTTCGGAATCGAGCACCAGCGCGCCTTCGCGCACCGGCTGGCGCCCTTCGACCTTCAACCCGATGCGCTTGAGGATCGATCCCTGTTCGCGCTCCATCAGGATGCGTTCGGCGCCGGGGAAGCCGCCTTCCTCGCGCCGGCGCTTCGACAGGGCAAAGCCCAGGTCGGCGGCGATCGGCGTGGTTTCCAGGTCGAGGTCATGGCCATAAAGCGGCAACCCCGCCTCCAGCCGCAACGAATCGCGCGCCCCCAGGCCGATCGGCTTGACTTCGGGCTGCGCACACAGCGCGTCGGCGAATGCTTCGGCGCAGTCGCCGGGCAGCGAGATTTCGAACCCGTCCTCGCCGGTGTAACCCGAGCGGCTGACCCACAGCGGATTGCCCCGCCATTCGAACGCGCCCGCGGTCATGAACACCAGCGCTGAGACGCCCGGCACGACGCGCTCCAGCGCAGTCACGGCTTCCGGCCCCTGCAACGCCAGCAGTGCCTGTTCGTCAAGGTGGCTGATCCCGATTTCATCGGCCAGGAACTCGCGGAAGATGCCGATGTCGTCCCATTTGGTCGCGCCGTTGACGACCATGTACAACGTGCCCGCATCGCTTTCGAACGCATTGGCGGCGGGCAGGCGCGTGACCATCAGGTCGTCGTGGATGCCGCCGTTTTCGGCGAGCAGCAGCGAATAGCGCATCCGCCCCTCGCCCAGCCCCTTGATGTCGCCGGGCAACAGCGCCTCAAGCGCCGCGTCGGCGCCGTCGCCCGAAAAAAGCAACTGGCCCATGTGGCTCACGTCGAACAGACCGGCATGGTCGCGCGTCCACAGATGTTCGGCCATGATGCCTTCATACTGGACCGGCATGGCATAGCCGGCGAACGGCACCATCCGGCCGCCGCGCGCGCGGTGCCAGGCGTCGAGCGGCAGCGTGCCGATTGCTTCGGTTTCGGGGGCGTCGTGCGTGTCGGTCGTCATGGCAGGCTCCGGCGGCAAATGGGAATGACGGCCGGCCGCATGCGCGGCGTTCGGTCCATCGCCCCCTCTGTCACGGAACCTGAGAGCTTTCCTCCGTGCAGCGACGCGCGGAGTTACCCCTTCGGTGGGCCGAGCAACGCAACACGCGCGGCCGCTTTCCAGAGTGTCGTGCAGCGCGCGGTCCCGTCTGCCTGAGAGATTCCGGGGCGGTTGCTCCTTCGGCGGCCGTGGACCGGTTGCCCGGCGCCACGGCGCTCTCCCGCGCGTGCCCATGGTGGTTGCCCGCCATCGACGCGAATTGCTTGGCGCGCCGCCGCAGCCGAGTCAATCGGTCTTGTGCGCCGCCGCATGCCGAACGCGCGCTCCCGCTTCGGCATGGCGCAACTGCGGTGCGCCGCCGGAATGGCCGGTACCGCGCAGCTCCGGCGACACGTCAGCGCGTGACGTTATATTTGAGCTGTTCTTCGGTCAGCTGGAAACCCACCAGCGATTCGAATGTCGCCGCAGTCACGGCCTGACGCACCGTGGGATCGGCCAGCGGGTCGATCGCCGCATCCTCTTCGCCTGCCTTGCGCTTGCGCGTCAGCCGCTCGCGTACTTCGGGGGGCAGCGTCGCGGCCGCGCGCGACACAGTCGCGACACCGCTTCCCTGGGCCTGGGCCCGGTCCTGGCCGGCGTCGAAATGCACCGTCACCTGGCCGATCCGCTTGGCCACCACCGACGATCCGCCGCGCACCAGCGTGACGAAATAGGGCAAGGTGACGTCGCGCGCGGTGGCGGTGTCACGACGACGCGCCAGCACGTCGAACGTCACGGTCGTGGCGATATCCGGTCCCGATTCGTCGCACACCGTGGCAACGTTGGTCATCACGGCCACGACGTCGATCGCCGTCGATTCGCGGCTGGCGGGCGGATCGAACAGCGTGATGTCGCCCGTACCCGCGGGCACCGCGACGTGCGGACAGGGCGAGCGAACGGCGGAAATGCCGACGCCGCCGTCCAGGCTGATTTCACCGGTGCGGGAGCAGCCGGCAACAGCCAGCGCCAGGACGGTAAGGCCAAGCGTGCGCAGGATCACGGGCGGGAACACCTTTCGACATGACAACGGGCCGCCGCGGGAACGCACCGGCCCGGAAACAGCGCGCACCATAGGAAGCGGCTTTCGCGCACGCAAGCAATCGCGTAGAGCCCCGGCATATGGAAGTGTCCCGCAAACCCGCGCTCGAACTGCTGATTGCCGCGCCGCGCGGCTTTTGCGCCGGCGTTGACCGTGCGATCCGCATCGTCGAACTCGCCATCGAGAAATATGGGGCGCCGGTGTATGTCCGGCATGAAATCGTCCACAACAAATATGTCGTCGACACGCTGAAGGCGAAGGGCGCGGTCTTCGTCGACGAACTCGACCAGGTACCCGACGGCGTCCCGGTCGTGTTTTCCGCGCATGGCGTGCCCAAGGCAGTACCGGCCAAGGCAGCGGAGCGCGGGCTGGAATATCTCGATGCCACCTGTCCGCTGGTGTCCAAGGTGCACCGTCAGGCCGAACGGCTGGTCGCATCGGGGCGCCACATCCTGTTCATCGGCCACGCCGGCCACCCCGAAGTCATCGGCACCTTCGGACAGGTGCCCGCAGGCGCGATGACGCTGATACAGAGTCCCGCCGATGCCGAAGAAGCGACGGTCGCTGACCCGGACAATCTGGCCTTCCTGACCCAGACGACGCTGTCGGTCGACGACACCGCCGCGACGCTTGCCGTGCTGAAGCGTCGTTTTCCAGCGATTCTGGCGCCGGGCGCCGACGACATTTGTTATGCCACATCGAACCGCCAATCGGCAGTGAAGGCGATCGCGCCGTCGGTCGACATGATGCTGGTGATCGGGGGACGGAATTCGTCAAACTCGCTGCGCCTCGTCGAAGTCGCCGAGCGGCAGGGCGTGCCCGCGCGGCTGATCCAGCGCGCCGCCGACCTTGACCTCGAATCGCTGGCAGGGATTGCGCGGTTGGGCATCACCGCGGGCGCATCGGCTCCCGAGTTGCTGGTGCGCGAACTGGTCGACCGGTTGTCGATGCATTTCGACGTGACCGAACGCGAAGTCGAAACCGTCGCCGAAAATGTCGCCTTCAAGCTGCCGCGCGGGCTTGAAGCCGCCTGACTCCATGGCCGTCTATACTCAGGTTTCCGCCGAATCGCTCAGCCGCTTCCTCACGCGATTCGACGTGGGCGAGTTGGTGTCCGCCAAGGGCATCGCGGAGGGTGTCGAGAACAGCAACTATCTGGTGGAGACGACGCGCGACCGGTTTATCCTGACGCTCTATGAAAAGCGCGTCGCGGCGGGCGACCTGCCCTATTTCATGGCGCTGCTCGACCATCTGGCGGCCAAGGGGCTGCCGGTGCCGCCCGCGATCAAGGACCGTGCCGGGCGCGAGATCCACGAGCTGGAGGGGCGCCCGGCGTGCCTCATCAAGTTCCTGCCCGGCGTTTCGCTGTCGCATCCCACGCCCGCCCAGGCACTGGCGGCGGGCGAAGCGATGGCGCGGATGCACCGCGCGGTCGCCGATTTCGCGCTCGACCGGCCCAATTCAATGGGGGTCGACACCTGGCACCCGCTGTTCGAACGGTGCGGCAAGAGCCTGAACGACATCGCGCCGGGGCTGTACGACGACCTCGGTTTCGCGCTGGGCGAGGTGTTGGCCACCTGGCACGCCGACGAATTCGATCAGTGCGCGGTGCATGCCGATCTGTTTCCCGACAATGTGCTGATGCTCGGCGACCGGGTGACGGGACTGATTGATTTCTATTTCGCCTGCACCGACGTGCGCATTTACGACCTTGCGATCATGCTCGCGTCCTGGTCGTTCGACGCGCGTGGGCAGCAATATGATTCGGCCATAGAAGCCGCATTGATCGCGGGATATGAACGGGCGTGGCCGCTTTCGGCCGAAGAACGCCGGGCACTATATTCCTTCGCCAGCGGCGCGTGCATCCGCTTCACCCTCTCGCGCGCCTGGGACTGGCTCAATACGCCCGCCGACGCGCTGGTGACGCGCAAGGACCCGCTTGCCTTCTGGCGAAGGCTCAAGGTCTATGATCGCGATCTTGCCGGCCTGACTCGGACACTTGCATGACCGAGCCGCTCCAGCATGTCGAAATCGCCACCGACGGCGCGTGCAAGGGCAATCCCGGCAAGGGCGGCTGGGGCGCCGTGCTGCGCATGGGGACGACCGAAAGGGAGCTTTCGGGGTCGGAGCCGCACACGACCAACAACCGCATGGAGCTGATGGCGGCGATCCAGGGACTGAAGGCATTGAAGCGGCCGTGCCGCGTCACGCTGTCGACCGACAGCCGCTATGTGATGGACGGGCTGACCAAATGGATTCACGGCTGGCGCCGCAACGGGTGGAAAACCGCCGACCGCAAGCCAGTGAAAAATGCCGAGCTGTGGCAGGAATTGCTTGAGGCCGCGCGCCCGCACAGCATCGAATGGGTGTGGGTCAAGGGCCATGCCGGACACCCCGACAATGAACGCGCCGACCGGCTGGCCAGCGACGCCGCGCTGAACGCCTGAACCGCTGCGTTTCGTGAAGCAGGGCGGCGCTCGCCCTTGCGGCGACGCCGAAAGCCCATCCTTCGAGCGTTTTCATCCTGGGGGAAGACGCTCGATATCCTTCGTTGCCGCATTTTCCAGGCCGCTGCCCGTCAACTCGAAAAATGCTTGGCCCCGCATCCGCGCGCGCCCGTTTTCGCGCGAAGCCCGCCCGATGCGCGTCAGGCCAAACCGATGCGCAGCCGCCGGGCGACATTCGCGCGCCGCGCCTCCACCTCGTTGCGCGCACGCTCCAGCGCCTCTAGCTCGGTGGTGCGCAGCAGGTCTTCGACCACCCCGCGCAAGTGGGCGCGCATCGCATTGCGGGCGTCGTGCGGGTCGCCCGCGCGCAACGCGTCGAGAATGCGGCGATGCTCCCCGACCTGCGTGCGAACTCCCTTGCTCTCGGCGCGCGCGAACATGTTGACGCACAAGGGCGACCGCGTCCGCACGTCCCACAACAGCTCGACAACCATGCGAATCGCCTCATTCGACGTCGCGGCCGCGATGGCGATGTGGAACTGGCGATCGGCATCGTACACCGCGGCTTCGTCGCGATCGTCGGCCATCACCGCCAGCAATGCTTCCAGCTCGACAAGCTGTTCGTCGCTGATCGACACCGCCGCCAGCGCCGCCGCTTCGCCTTCGAACAGGATTCGTGCCTCGGTCAGGTCGAACGCGCCGACGTCGAGGTTCAGCGCGTCCGCGCCACCCGCGTCGGCATGCCCCGCGCGCGTGACATAAAGCCCGGACCCGTGCCGCGCCTCTATCCAGCCGCGCATTTCCAGCGCGATCATCGCCTCGCGGATCGTCGGGCGGCTGACCTTGAATTCCTCGGCAAGGTCGCGTTCGCCCGGCAACCGGCCGCCGGGCACGTAACGGCCGGCGTCGATCTGGTCCGCGATGGCAGACGCGACGCGTTGATACAGCTTGTTGCCGGTGATCTTCATATCCGCATGTGCACAAGCACGCTTCGGCGGTTGACACAACCTTGTTGCTCCGCCGATATTGGCCAGACCATTTTTCCCGTGGGATAGCCTCATCTTGGTCCGTATCACTTCCGCCCGCGTGCTCGTCACCTGCCCGGGCCGAAATTTCGTCACGCTGCGAATCGAAACCGATCAGGGTATCTATGGGCTGGGCGACGGCACGTTGAACGGTCGCGAACTGGCGGTCGCCGCCTATCTGAACGACCATGTGCTGCCCTGCCTGATCGGCCGCGACGCGCACCGGATCGAGGATGTCTGGCAATATCTGTACAGGGGCGCCTATTGGCGGCGTGGGCCGGTCACGATGACCGCGATCGCCGCAGTCGACATGGCGCTGTGGGATATCAAGGGCAAGGTCGCCGGGCTGCCGCTGTATCAGTTACTGGGCGGCGCCAGCCGCGACGGATGCATGGTGTACGGTCATGCCAATGGGCGCGATGTCGAGGAAACCGTCGACAATGCGCTGCGCTATCGCGAGGAGGGCTATCTGGCCATTCGGCTGCAATCGGGCGTGCCCGGCCTGGCCAGCACCTATGGCGTGTCAAAGGACCGATATTTCTACGAACCCGCCGACGCCGCGCTGCCGACCGAAAACCTGTGGTCGAGCGAGAAATATCTGCGGTCGGTGCCGCCGCTGTTCCAGAAGGCGCGCGACGCGCTGGGGTGGGACGTGCACCTGCTGCACGACATCCACCACCGGCTGACGCCGATCGAGGCGGGGCGGCTGGGCAGGGACCTGGAACCCTATCGTCCCTTCTGGCTGGAGGATGCGACTCCCGCCGAGAACCAGGCGGCGTTCCGGCTGATCCGCCAGCACACCACCGCGCCGCTGGCGGTGGGCGAAATCTTCAATTCGATCTGGGACGCCAAGGCGCTGATCGAGGAGCAGCTGATCGACTATATCCGCGCGACGGTGGTCCATGCCGGCGGCATCACTCACCTGCGCCGCATCGCCGCGCTGGCCGACTTGTGCCAGGTGCGCACCGGGTGCCATGGCGCGACCGACCTGTCGCCGGTCGCGATGGCGGCGGCGCTGCATTTCGGGCTGTCGGTGCCCAATTTCGGCATTCAGGAATATATGCGCCACACGGAAGAAACCGATGCGGTGTTCCCGCACGCCTATCGCTTCGCCGACGGGCGGATGCACCCGGGCGACGCGCCGGGACTGGGCGTCGACTATGACGAGGCGCTGGCCGCCACCTATGCGTATCGCCGGGCCTATCTGCCGGTGAACCGGCTGGAAGACGGCACCCTGTTCAACTGGTGAGAGTCAGGGTTCAACCGGTAACGGTCAGCCCCGGCGCGCGCCGGACGCGAGGGCGCGACTGCCCCCGCGCCGCGCGCGAGATCAGGCCTCTTCGATACCGTCCTCAAGCGCGCCCGGACCGTTTTTCAGGATCGATTCGATCGCATTCTTGGCCGACGCCTTGGCACTATAGCCTTCGGTCCACCAGATCAGCTCGCCATTATAGCTGAACTTGGCGACATATTCGCCCTTCTTGTTCTGCTCGATCGTGAACTTGTGCGCCATCGGACCACGGGCTCCTTCGTTGCGGTTAGCCAACGATAGCCGAGCGGCAGCGGCAGTGCCAAGGAAGAAAGGGCCGCCCGGCGCCGGGAATCAGGCGAAGCGAGCAGGCGCGTAGCGCGCGGGGTCGATTCCCGCTACCGCCGGGTGGGGAACCTGCCCCAACAGCAGCGCTGCGGCCAGCTTCGCCGCGGCGGGCGCCGTCTGGATGCCGAACCCGCCCTGTCCCGCGCACCAGAAGAATCCGGGCACGCGCGGGTCGAAACCATAGACCGGCGCGCGGTCGGGCGCGAAGCTGCGCAACCCCGCCCATTTATGCTCCAGCGCGGCGACGCGCCAGTCGACCACCTGTTCGAACCGGTCGATCGCGATCGCCACGTCGATGTCTTCCGGCGCCGCATCGCACGGCGGCGTGGCGATTTCGTCGTGCGGGCTGAGCCACAGCCGACCCCCGGCTTCGGGCTTGAAATAAAATTGCCCAGCCAAGTCGGCGACATGCGGGATGTCGGGCGGCGGGGCCGGGTCGGTGCGAAGCTGCACCATCGTGCGGCGATAGGGCTGGATGCCGATCGGCGACGCGCCGGCCATTTCGGCCACCGAGTCGGCCCAGGCGCCCGCCGCGTCGACCAGCAGGTCCGCCGTGAACGCGCCCGCGCGCGTTTCGATGGTCCAGCGCCCATCGGCGCGCGACATCGCGACCAGCCCGGCGGAGGTGTACAGCACCGCACCCGCGCGCCGCGCGGCGCCCAACATGGCGTTATGCAGCCCGCCGACGTCGATATAGGCGCAGGTCGGCTCCATCACGCCGACTGTCCAGCCGCTGCGCAGGCCGGGGATGTGCTCGCGCGGATCGACGGCCTCCAGCGTGACGCCGGTGCCGGAGAATTCGGCCAGAAAGGCATCGGCGGCGGCACGATCGCTCTCGCGGCCGATGTGCAGCGAACCGAGCGGATCGAGGAATCCGCCCGCGTGCAGCGACGGCCCAGACGCAGTGGTCAGCGGCTGGACCGCCGGGCCGCCATAGGTTTCCGACCAGAAAGCCGCCGACCGCCCGGTCGAATGATAGCCGGGGCGTTCCTCCGCCTCGAGGATCAGCACGCGCGCGTGCGGCGCGACTTCGGCGGCAAGGCTGGCCCCGGCGATACCCGCCCCGACGATGGCAATGTCGGCGTGCATCAGCGGCGCGGCACCCGCGCTTCCAGGAACAAGTCGATCTCGCCGATCGCGCGATTGCGCACCTTGTCGACTTCGCGCAGGATTTCGTGCGCGCTTTCCTTGCCGAACTGGACCAGCCGCGCGTCGGGCAGTTTCGACAGCGTGCGGTTCGCAACCTTCGGGTCGACCAGGCCGTCCGCATTGGCGATCAGCCCCAGCACGGGCACGCCCATCGTCCTCAACCGGGGGTCGCGCCGCAATGCCTTCATCGATTTGAAGCTTTCGATTACCCAGCGCCAGCTCGGCGGGCCGGTCAGCAGTTCGGGGGACGATTGCTGCCAGAATATCTCATCCTGGTACCGCGCCTCGCCATGCGTCAGCAGTTCCTCACGCGTTTCGGTCGTGTGCGGGCGTTCGTTGCCTTTCCATGCAGGCCGCGCCGAATTGCCGACGCCGCCCAGCATCCGCGCCAGCCGTTCGGAAAAGGGACCAAACACGCTTTTCACACCCAGCATCGGCGCGATCAGCACCGCCGCGTCGGGCCGCGCCGCGCCCTCTACCAGCGCGCGCAATACCAGATGGCCACCCATCGAATGGCCCATCACGACATGCGGCCCCGGCGTCGCATCGTGCCATTCGCCATGAAAGTCGCGAAAATCATCGACGAACCGGTCGAAGCTGTCGATGTGGCCGCAGTTCGGATTGTCGGTCAGCCGCCCCGACCCACCCTGCCCGCGCCAGTCGAACGACGTGATCGTCCAACCCTGGCCATGCCAGTGCGCGAACGTCTCCAGATATTTCTCAAAGATGTCGCCGCGACCGCCCTGGAACAGGATCGAACCACGCGGCCGGTCGGTCACGGCGGGCCAGACGAAACTACGCAGCGACCATCCGTCGCGCGCGGGCCAACGCCGAATCTGCGCGCCAGAGGGGATGGCCCGGCGATCGAACGAAGCGGATGTCATGCGGCGTGGTTACGTTTTGGAAAGCCCTCTCGTCTAGGCATTTACCGTTATGGGTGGGCTTTTCTCGGGCATTTTGCTCGGCGCGCTGGCGCTGATTCTGGTTTCGGCCGGGATCGAGGATGCGCGCGCACGCGAAATCGCCAACTGGAAGAACGCGCTGATCGCGCTGCTGGCGCCCGCATGGTGGGTCGCGGCGGGGTTGTCGCCCTGGCCCGACATGGCCGTCCAGATCGGCGTCGCCGCGATTGTCTTTGCGCTGTTCACGGTCGCCTTCGCATTTGGGCAGATGGGCGGGGGCGACGTCAAGATGATCGGCGCACTCGCTTTGTGGCTGCCCGCGCCGTCGCTGTTCTGGATGCTGGTGCTGATGTCGCTGCTGGGCGGCGCGCTGACGCTCCTCATGCTGATCGAACACCGGCTGCGCAAACCCGCGGCCGCGTTGGAGGTGCCCTATGGCGTGGCGATCGCCATGGCGACTCTGCTGACCCTGCGCGAACCGATTCTTAACCAGTTTGGGTGATGCTTAACGCCGGAGCAACGACTGCCGGCACGCTCGTTTTGAGGCTTTGAAGCGCATGGATGTACGCAAGCTCATTCTTCTGGTGGGCGCCCTGATCGTAGCAGCGGTCACGGCGTTCATGGCGCGCAGCCTCATGCAGGGCGCCTCGGCGCCGCAGGCCGGGGCCATGGCACCCCAGGCACAGCAGGAACAGGAACAGAATCGCGTCGAGGTGCTGGTCGCCACGCGCGCGCTGCCCGTCGGCACCATCCTGGACGCCGAAGCGGTAAAGTTCGTCGCCTGGCCGAAGGAACTGGTCGAAGGCGCCTATTATCTGAAGGGCACCGCCGATCCCGCGTCGTTGCAGGGCACGGTGGTGCGCAACGCCATCACTGCCGGCCAGCCGATCACGCAGGGGTCGCTGGTGAAGCCGGGCGACCGCGGCTTCCTGGCCGCCGCGCTCGGCCCGGGCATGCGCGCAGTCACCGTGTCGGTCTCTGCGCAGACGTCGGTCGCGGGCTTCGTCTTTCCGGGCGACCGCGTCGACCTGGTGCTGACACAGGCAGTCGACGGCGGCGGCGACGGTCCGCCGCTCAAGGTTTCCGAAACCGTGCTGCGCAACCTGCGCGTGCTGGCGACCGACCAGCGCACCGACAAGCAGACCGACGACAAGGGCAACACCGTCGTCAACACCTATTCCACTGTCACCTTGGAAGTGACGCCGAAAATCGCCGAAAAAGTCGCTGTTGCCCAGACGCTTGGAACGATTTCGCTGACCCTGCGCAGCCTGGCCGACAATCCCGGCGAGCTGGAACAGGCGATCGCCGATGGTTCGGTCGACGTACCCGACGGCGACGATCCCAAGGCCGAACGCGACATGATGGCGCGCGTTGCCAAGGGACCGGTCGACGGCGCCTCCACCTACTCCACCGGTGCCGATGTCTCGCGCTTCCAGCGCAGCACCGTGCCGGCCAAGCCCGCCGCGCCGCAATTCGCCGGCCCTGTCCAGCCGGGCACGGACGCGCCCAGTTTTCCGGGCGGACAGGCGCCCGTCGCCCAGGGCCCGGTAGTCCGCGTCGCGCGCGGCAACAACGTGACCGTCGTACCGGTCGGGGGGAAGAACTGACATGCGTATCGTGAATACGCCCACCGCGCTCGTGCTTGCGCTTGCCATGACGACCGGCGGTTTCGGCGGCGTCGCCGTTCCTGTCGTCGCCCAGACTGCCGCGCCGTTGCCGACCGACGTGCTTCAGGTGGCGGTCGGCCGCGGCCGGCTGGTCACGCTCAGCCAGCCGATGACCGACCTGTTCGTCGCAAACGACCAGATCGCCGACGTGCAGGTGCGATCGCCCACCCAGTTGTACATCTTTGGCAAGTCGCCGGGTGAAACCACCGTCTATGCGACCACCAAGTCGGGCAAGGTTGTCTATTCGACCAATATTCGCGTCGGCAACAACATCGATTCGGTCGATTCGATGCTGAAGCTGGCGATGCCCGATGCCCAGATCATCGCGACGCCGATGAACGGGCTGATCCTGCTGACCGGCACCGTCGCGAGCCCCGCCGATATCGCCGAGGCGGAACGGCTGGTAAAGGCATTCGTCGGCGACAAGGTGGAAGTCATCAGTCGCCTGCGCACCGCCACGCCGTTGCAAGTGAACCTGCAGGTCCGCTTCGCCGAAGTGAGCCGCAGCTTCGTCAAGAACATCGGTTCGAACATCCTCACGCGCGATACGACTGGCGGGTTCCAGTTCGGCATTTCGTCGGGGACGCGCGTGCCGGGCACCATCGGCTATGCCGACGTAAGCTCGCTGCCGGTGCTCGACGCCTCCTCTGCGTTCGGCCTGCCTGCGGGATCGCTGTCGCTGCCGTTCGATCCGTCGAGCGGGCGTTTCGTCTATCCCAACACCGGCACGCTATATTCGCCGACCAAGGGCTCGCAGAACGGCACGATCAGCGCCGCGGGCAAGCTGTTCGGCCTGGACATCCTGTCGGCATTCGACCTGGGCGAACGCATCGGCCAGGTGACCACGCTGGCGACACCGAACCTGACCTCGCTTTCGGGCGAAACCGCCAGCTTTCTGGCCGGCGGCGAAATTCCCATCCCGATCAGCCAGGGGCTGGGCGCGGTGTCGGTGGAATACAAGCAATATGGCGTCAGCCTGTCGTTCACGCCGACAGTCATGGGGGACGGCCGCATTTCGCTGCGCGTCCGGCCGGAAGTGTCGCAACTGTCGGCCGCCGGCGCGGTTCAGTTGAACGGAACCACCATCCCCGCGCTGACCACCCGGCGCAGCGAAACGACCATTGAACTCGGGTCGGGCGAAAGCATGATGATCGCGGGGCTGTTGCAGAACAGCCACGACAATTCGATCGACAAGACCCCCGGCTTGGGCGACATTCCGGTGCTGGGCACGCTGTTCCGGTCGAACGCGTTCCAGCGCAATGAGACCGAACTGGTCATCGTCATCACCGCCTATCTGGTGAAGCCGGTCAACGCCAACGACATCGTCCTGCCGACCGACGGCTACAAGGCGCCGAACGACATCGACCGCGTCCTGTTCGGCCAGTTGAGCGGCGGAAAATCGGGCAGCGAACGGCCGAAGCCGACAATGGCGACGCCCGAAACCGCGCCGTCGGTGGGTGTCCAGGCGCCGGTCCCCACCGTGCCCCAGCCGCAGCAGCCGGCCTACACCCAGCCCCAGCAACCCGCACAGCCACGCAAAAAGTCCAAGGCCGCCGTCAAGGCGCCGGGCGCCAACCCCGGCTTCAGCCTGAACTGATGCACCCGAAGGAGAGTAGCATGTATCCCCGCCTCCTGCTTCCCGCCCTGGCCCTGCCGGCGCTTGCGCTGCTCAGCGCATGCGGCGGCACGTACAACGGCGGCGTCGAATCGGTGTATCAGCCGGTCGTGACGCGTTCCGACTATGTTTTCGACCTCACCGTCGGCGCGAACGGCCTGGCGCCGGGCGAGGCGCAGCGACTGGCCGGGTGGATGGGCTCGATGCGGCTCGGCTATGGCGACCAGGTGTCGGTCGACGATGGCGGCATGGGCGGCATTGCGCGCGATCAGGTCGCGGCAGAGGCGGGCCGGTACGGCCTGCTGCTCGCCGCGCAGGCGCCGATCACGCCGGGCGAGCTGGCGCCGGGCACGGTGCGCGTCGTCGTCACGCGAATGAGCGCGAATGTGCCCAATTGCCCCGACTATTCGCGCGTCGGCCAGCCTGACTTCGCCGGCAGCACCTCTTCAAACTTCGGCTGCGCGACCAATTCGAACCTGGCCAAGATGGTGGCGAACCCCGCCGATCTGGTGCGCGGCCAGCCGGGAAGCGGCCTGGCCGACCCGGCGACGGCATCGAAACCGATTTCGACGCTGCGCGCGGCACCGCCGTCGGGTGCTGGCGGGCTGAAGTCCGAATCGACCGGGGGAAAGTGACGTGAACGCACCCTGGTCCCCGGCACGCACCGGAAACCGCGAACCCTTTACTGCCTTTGTCTGCGATGAAGGGACGGCGGAAATCCTGCGCCCGCTTGCCGCCGAGCTAGGCTGGCAACCCGAGAAGGTACTGAAGGGCGGCCTGCGCAACGCCGTCCAGACGCTCGCCGTGTCGGCCAGCCCGAACATCCTGTTCGTCGACCTGTCCGAATCGGGCGATCCGCTGAACGACATTAACGCGCTTGCCGAAGTGTGTGAGCCCGGCACCGTGGTGATCGCCGCGGGCCAGGTGAACGATGTCCGCCTGTATCGCGACCTGGTCGCATCGGGCATCCAGGACTATCTGCTCAAGCCGCTCAACCCCGATACGCTGCGCGAATCCTTCGCGTCGGCGCAGATCGCGCTGAGCACGCCCAAGGCAGCGGAAAACGCGGCAGAGCGCGCGCATTGCGCGGTTGCCGTTATCGGCACGCGCGGAGGCGCAGGTGCGTCGACCATCGCCACGTCGCTGGCGTGGTTGCTGAGCGAACGGCACAGCCGCAGCACCGCGTTGCTCGACCTCGACGTTCATTTCGGCACCGGAGCGCTGGCGCTCGACCTCGAACCCGGGCGCGGGCTGACCGACGCGATCGAAAATCCCAGCCGCATCGACGGCCTGTTCATCGAACGCGCGATGGTACGCGCGTCGGACCGGCTGGCAGTGCTGTCCGCCGAAGCACCGATCAATTCGCCGGTGCTGACTGACGGCGCGGCGTTTTACCAGTTGCAGGAAGAGATTCGCGGCGCGTTCGAATGCACCGTTGTCGATCTGCCGCGGTCGATGCTGGTGCTCCATCCGCACCTGGTGTCGGACATCCAGGTCGCGGTGCTGGTGACCGAATTCACGCTGGCGGCGGCGCGCGACGCGATCCGCATCCTGTCGTGGTTCAAATCGAACGCCCCGCAGATCCAGGTCATCGTCGTGGCGAACAAAGCGCAGCCGGCGCCGCAGATGGAAATCAGCCGCAAGGATTTCGAGAATTCGATCGAGCGCAAGGTCGATTTCACGATCGTGTTCGATCCCAAGCTGGCGACGCAAGCGGCCAAGCTGGGCAAGACGATGGCCGAAACCGGCAAAGGAGCCAAGGCGATGGCGCCGATGGTCGACTTGTCGGCGCGCATCGTGGCGTTCGCCGATGCGGCGGCGGACGGCGACGCGGCCAGGGTCGCAGCGCCGGCGGGCAAGGGCCAGTCGCTGCTGGGCAAGCTGAAGCTGCCAAGGAAGGCGGCAAAGAAATAAACCGCCGGTCCGCGCGGGAACCGGTCCCGCGTGCCCGGCCAGTGACGAGGCGGAGGTCGAGCGCGGCATGGATTTTTTGCCGTATCTGATGGTCGGCGGCGGCGCCTTTGCGGTGCTGGCGATGATGATCTTCGCCTTTTCCGGCCCGTCGGCCCGGCGTGAGGGCGCGCGCCGCCTGTCGGGCCTGCGCCAGCGCCATCATGCGCAAGGCGGAATCGCCGCAGCGATGGAAGCGCAGATGCGGCGCATTTCGGCCCAGCGCGCGACGCGCATGGACGTGGCCGCGGCGCGTTTCATTCCCAATCCGAAGCTGCTGGCGCGCCGGCTGTCGATGACGGGCAAACCATGGACGCTGGGCCAATATGGCGTGGCGACGGCGGCGCTGCTGGTCGTCACCACGTTCGGACTGTGGCTGCGCGGCGCGCCGTTCTGGCTGTCGCTGGCGGTCGGGCTGTTCGCCGGCGTCGGCATTCCGCATTTCGTCGTCGGTTTCTTCATCAACCGCCGGATCGCCAAGTTCACTGCGAAATTTCCCGACGCGATCGAACTGCTGGTGCGCGGCCTGCGTTCGGGTCTGCCGATTACCGAGACGATGTCCGTCGTCGGGGCGGAAGTGGAAGGGCCGGTCGGCGAAGAATTCCGGTCGGTTTCCGACAAGATGAAGATCGGCCGCTCGCTGGATGTGGCACTTCAGGAAACGTCCGACCGGCTCGGCACGCCCGAATTCCAGTTCTTTTGCATCACCATCGCCATTCAGCGCGAAACCGGCGGCAACCTGGCCGAAACGCTGTCGAACCTGGCCGACGTGCTGCGCAAACGGTCGCAGATGAAGCTGAAGATCAAGGCAATGTCGTCCGAATCCAAGGCGTCGGCCTTTATCGTCGGATCGCTTCCTTTCATCGTGTTCGGGCTCATCTGGTTCATCAACAACAACTATATGGCCAAGTTCTTCATCGACGAGCGGTTGATGATCGCGGGCGGCGGCGGGCTGATCTGGATGGGAATCGGCGTTTTCATCATGGCCAAGATGGTCAATTTCGAGATTTGATGATGGGAAGCGCAACCTCCGGACCGACGATCCTGGGCATCGACGTGCTGTGGGCGGCGACGCTGTTGGCCGCCGTCGCGGCCTTTGCGGTGCTCGTCGCGCTTTATGCGGCGACGACCGTGCGCGATCCGATGTCGAAGCGCGTCAAGGCGCTGAACGAACGCCGCGAACAGTTGAAGGCGGGCATCACCGCGTCGACCTCCAAGCGCCGCGCCAAGCTGGTCCAGCGCAGCGCCGCGTCGGATCGCATGCGCAACCTCCTGCAATCCATGAAGGTCCTGCAGGAAGAACAATTGAAGACCGCGCAGATCAAGATGGCGCAGGCGGGCATCCGCCGCAAGGAATGGGCCGTTGCGGTCATCTTCGGCCGGCTGGCGCTGCCGCTGGTGCTTGGCGGACTGATCGTCTTCCTCGTCTATGGCACCGACATGCTGGCGGGATGGAGCGCGCTGAAGAAATATGGCGTGGTCGCGGTCACCTTCATCCTCGCCTACAAGGCGCCCGACCTGTACCTCAAGAACCTGATCGACAAGCGGTCGTCGGCGATTCGCAAGGGGCTGCCCGATGCGCTCGACCTGCTCGTCATCTGTGCCGAAGCGGGACTCACGGTCGACGCCGCCTTCGCCCGCGTCTCGCGCGAGCTGGGGAAGGCCTATCCCGAGCTGGGCGAGGAATTCTCGCTGACGGCAATCGAACTCGGCTTTCTGACCGACCGGCGCCAGGCGTTCGAAAATTTGGCGATGCGCATCGACCTGGATGCCATTCGCGGCGTGGTCACCACCATGATCCAGACCGAAAAATACGGCACGCCGCTCGCATCTGCGTTGCGCGTGCTATCGGCCGAATTCCGCAACGAACGTATGATGCGCGCCGAGGAAAAGGCTGCGCGCCTGCCCGCGATCATGACGGTGCCGCTGATCCTGTTCATCCTGCCGGTGCTGTTCATCGTCATCCTGGGCCCGGCCGCCTGTTCGATCAACGATGCGCTGCTGACGCACTGACGCGGCAATATGCTCGCGGGTGGCGCGAATCCGCCCGGCAGGCTATGTCCTCCCCGGATCCTATTGGGGGAAGGTCGACCATGCAGGAATTGCCGTTCCAGACGCCGACTCAATTCGCGGCGCTCGCACTGGTACTCATCGCCGGCTGGCTGATCGGGCTGGCCAGCGCGCCCGGCGGGCGCAAATGGCGCGAACGCTATCAGGACGAGGAAGTCGCGCACGCGGGCTATCGTCATCAGGCGGAAAGCGACCTGAAAGACGCGAATCGTCGTATCCGCGAACTGGAAGGGGAGCGTGACAAGCTGAAGGCAGCGCTGGAAAAGGCCGAGACCGCGCCCGCCCCTGCGGCGACCGGCGCGGCAACGACCGCCGCCGACGCGACGCCCGCCCCGACCGGGGGTGCCTGGCGCGGCTGGTTCGGATGGGGCCGCGACAATCTGGCGCGGATCGACGGCATCGACGAGGCGCGCGAGAAACGCCTCAACGAGCTGGGCATCAAGACCTATCGCGAAATCGAAAAGATGAGCGCCGATGACGAAGCCGCGCTGGAACAGCGGCTCAGTCTGGACGCGGGTACCATCGCCACGCAGAAATGGCGCGAGCAGGCCGCGACGCTGCGGACCGGCGAAGGCGGCTGACGCAAGAAAAACGACGCGGGGCGGCGGCCGCGATCACGGCCGCCGCCGCCGTGCAGGTCAATGCAGGGCGGCGCTTGCGCCCCAGCTTTCCTGGCGAACCGCGCGGCCCGCGCCATGGGCCGAACCCGGCATGACGGTGAAGTGCGACGAGCGTTCGACCAGTTCGTTCGCCTCGTGCATCAGGTTGCGGGCAGCCGCCGAAGTTTCCTCGACCATCGCCGCATTCTGTTGCGTCGCCTGGTCCATCATGTTCATCGCAGTCGACACCTGGATGATCGCCGCCGACTGCGCCTGGTTGTCCTCGGCCATCGTCCCCAGCAGCTTGTGCACTTCGTCGACATTGCCGACGATGTCGATCAGCGCGGCGTCGACCTTGGTCACTGCATCGACGGCGGTGCCGATGTCCGCCTGAGTCAAGGTCAGCTGATCGCGCGCGCGCTTCGATTCCTCCTCGGCGCGCATCGCGAGCGCCGACACCAGGTCCGCGACGACGGCGAAGCCGCGGCCCGCCTCACCCGCACGGCCCGCTTCGACCGCGGCATTCATGGCAAGGACGCGCGTCTGGAACGCAATCTTGTCCAGTCCCTCGATCACGCTGTCGATGCCCTTGGCACTGTCGGAAACGCGGCCCATTGCCTGGACCGCGTCATCGGCGCGGTCGCGGCCGGCGCCGACGACCTGGATTGCCCCGTTGGCGCGTTCCAGCGTGCGCGAAGCCGCCGTGGCGGTCGCGGCCAGCCGGCTCTGCATCTCGTTGATCGCCGCGGAAGTTTCCTCAAGGCTTGCCGCATTGCTTTCGGTTCGGCGGGCAAGATCCTCTGACGCGCCCGCGATTTCGGTCGAACCACCGCTGATCGACCGCGCGGTTTCGATCACCGCGCCGATCAGCTCGCGCAGGCTTTTCAACGCTTCGTTATAGTTGCTTCGCAACATGGCATAGCCGTCGGGAAATGCCTCGTGGATGTCGGCGGTCAGATCGCCGCCGGCAAGCTGTTCCAGCCGCGACGCAACCGATTCCACTACCATGCGCTGTTCGGCGTCGGCGCGCGCCTTTGCCTGCTGCCCTGCCTGCTGGGCGACGGCATTGTCGCGAAATACCAAAACCGATTGTGCCATCACCCCAACTTCGTCGCGGCGATCGGCACCCGGCACGTCGACTTGATTGTCGCCACTCGCCAGCGCCTGCATCGACGCCTGGATGGCGGCCAGCGGCGCCGTGATCCCGAAGCGCGAAATCACCAGCGCAACGACCACTCCGCCGATCGCCCCGAAAGCGGCCAACAGCGACAGCGTCCAGATGGCGGTTTCGGTCTGGCCGGTCAGCCTGCCCGAGCTTGTAGCCGCTTCCTTGTTGAGCGCGTCGGTTTTCGCCCGCAACTCGTCGGTCAGGCGCTTCTTCAGGCCGTCGGCCTGCACCAGCAACTGGCGGGCGTTTTCGTTGCGGTTCGCGACACCCTCCACAATCGCCTTGCCCACCACCGATTCAAGTTCGGAGACACGACTGTCGACCTGTTTCAGATAATCGCGCATCGCCGGGTTGATCTCGCTCGCGCGCTGCAACTGCGAATGCGCGTTCTGCGCGGCCTGGCGAAACTGGCCGACCGTCGCACGCCCCTCGGCGCTGTTACCGTCATAGGCCATCGCGCGATAGCCGGTGTAGACCATTTCGACCGTCAGGCGATTGGTCTGCGCGAACAAGGTCGCGGTCGGCAGGTCGCGCTGGACCAGTTGCGAATAGTTGTCGTCAACCGAACTGAGCGTTTGGATCCCGCGCACGGACACGACTGCAAGGACCGCCGCCAGCAGCAGGATAACCGCAAGTATCTTTGTCGAGATCTTCAAATTGGCGAGAAGACGCATGTGGGACTTCCAGGCTTTAACGTCGAGCGCGCGTCCGGCTCGGCGCGACGCGCACAAGCCGTGCCGCACCCCCAGGCGTCAACACGATCCCCTTCGCCTACTATAGACACGGCGGCCGGCCGGCGGGCAAGACTGCGCCGCCGCCGCGAAAAAATTCCCGCGCCCGCGCCTGATGCGGCGGCGGGCCCCGACGGCGGTATCCCACCGCCGGGGCACCGCGGTTACCGGGCCTTCAATGCCGCCTGCGCCGCCGCGAGCCGCGCGATCGGCACTCGATATGGCGAGGCGGAGACGTAATCCAGCCCGGTTGCCTCGCAAAATGCGATGCTCGCCGGGTCGCCGCCATGCTCGCCGCAAATGCCCAGCTTGATGTCGGGCCGCGTCGCGCGCCCGCGTTCGGCCGCCAGCGTCACCAGCTCGCCGACGCCGTCGATGTCCAGGCTGACGAACGGGTCCTTGGGATAGATGCCCTTTTCGACATAGGTGGTCAGGAACCGCCCCGCGTCGTCGCGGCTGACGCCCAGTGTCGTCTGCGTCAGGTCGTTGGTGCCGAAGCTGAAGAAGGCACCGACCTCGGCGATCTCGCCTGCCTTCAGCGCGGCACGCGGCAGCTCGATCATCGTGCCGACCAGATAGTCGACGCTGCGCCCCTTCTCCGCGAACACCGCCTGCGCCGCCTTGTCGACCACCGCCTTCATCAGTTCCAGCTCGCGCCGGGTGGCGACCAGCGGGATCATCACTTCGGGCACCGGCGCGGCGCCGGTATCGACTGCGACCTGGATCGCCGCCTCGAAGATCGCGCGCGCCTGCATCTCATAGATTTCGGGATAGGTGACGCCCAGCCGGCACCCGCGATGGCCCAGCATCGGATTGAATTCGTGCAGCTCCGCCGCGCGCCGTTTCAGCGTGTCGATGTCGACGCCCGCCGCCTCGGCCACCTCGGCGAATTCGTCTTCCTCATGCGGCAGGAATTCGTGCAGCGGCGGGTCGAGCAGGCGAATAGTGACCGGCAGGCCCGCCATCACTTCGAAGATCTGGACGAAGTCGCCGCGCTGTTCGGGCAACAGCTTGTCGAGCGCGGCGCGCCGCCCCGCTTCGTCCGACGCCAGGATCATCTGGCGCACCGCCGTGATGCGGGCATTGTCGAAGAACATGTGCTCGGTCCGGCACAGCCCCACGCCCTCCGCGCCGAAATCGCGCGCGGTGCGGCAATCGAGCGGGGTTTCGGCGTTGGCGCGTACCTTCAGCCGGCGGACACCATCGGCCCATTCCATCAGCGTGCCGAAATCGCCGGCCAGCTCGGGCTGGATCGTCGGCACCTCGCCCACCATCACTTCGCCGGTCGCGCCGTCGATCGTGATGATGTCGCCCGCCTTCACTTCGCGCGTACCGACGCGCATCACACCCTCGGCCGCCTTGATCGACAGCGTGCCCGCGCCCGAGACACATGGGCGGCCCATGCCGCGCGCCACCACCGCCGCGTGGCTGGTCATGCCGCCGCGCGCGGTCAGGATGCCGCGCGCCGCGTGCATGCCGTGGATGTCCTCCGGGCTCGTCTCGACGCGGACCAGGATCACGTCCTCGCCCGCGCCCGCCATGCGTTCGGCGGTATCGGCGTCGAACACCACCTTGCCCGATGCCGCGCCCGGCGACGCGGGGAGGCCCTTGGTCAGCACGTCGCGCGGCGCATCGGGGTCGAGCGTCGGGTGCAGCAACTGGTCGAGCGCCGCCGGGTCGACGCGCGCGACTGCCTCGTCACGGGTGATGAGCCCTTCGTTCGCCATGTCGACTGCGATCTTCAGCGCCGCCTTCGCGGTGCGCTTGCCGCTGCGCGTCTGGAGCATCCACAGCTTGTTCTGCTGCACCGTGAATTCGATGTCCTGCATGTCGCGGTAATGGCGTTCGAGCAAGTCGAAGACACGCGCCAGCTCGCCATAGGTCTCGGGCATCGCTTCTTCCATCGACGCGGGCTTGGCTCCCGCAGCCTCACGCGCGGCCTTGGTCAGATATTGCGGCGTGCGGATGCCCGCCACCACGTCCTCGCCCTGCGCGTTGATGAGGAATTCGCCATAATAGGCCGCCTCACCCGTCGACGGGTCGCGCGTGAAGGCGACGCCGGTGGCCGAGGTGTCGCCCATGTTGCCGAACACCATCGCCTGGACGTTGACCGCCGTACCCCAGCCGGCGGGAATGTCGTTCAGCCGGCGATAGACCTTGGCGCGTTCCGACTGCCACGATCCGAACACCGCGCCGATCGCGCCCCAAAGCTGGTCGTGCACGTCCTGCGGGAACGGCTTTCCCCACATTTCGACCACCAGCGCCTTGTATTCGGCGACCAGCGCCTGCCAGTCGGCGGCGGTCAGATCGGTGTCGAGCGTATAGCCCTTGTCTTCCTTGGCAATTTCCAGCGCTTCCTCGAACCGGCCATGGTCGAGCCCCAGCACCACGTCGGAATACATCTGGATGAAGCGGCGATAGCTGTCCCAGGCGAAGCGCGCGTCGCCGCTGACGTTCGCCAGTCCCGCGACCGTCGCGTCGGTGAGGCCCAGGTTGAGCACCGTGTCCATCATCCCCGGCATTGACACGCGCGCCCCCGAACGGACCGATACCAGCAGCGGATCGGCGGCATCGCCGAAGACCTTGCCCGTGATCCCTTCGATATGCGCAATGCCCGCGGCGACTTCGGTCTTCAGGCTTTCGGGGAAGGTTTCGCCGTCTTCATAATAGCGCGTGCACATTTCGGTCGAAATGGTGAAGCCCGGCGGGACCGGCAGGCCGATCGACGCCATTTCGGCCAGGTTCGCCCCCTTGCCGCCCAGCAGATTCTTGTCCCCGGCACCGCCGTCCGAAACCCCACCGCCAAAGCGGTACACGTACTGCGTCATTCGAAATCCTTCTGGCCGAAATTCCCCCGGGGAGAATGCCGCCCTACTGCAACTGCGAAGGCGGGGGAAACCCTGACTGCGTTGTCAGTTTCGTGTTTTCCGCGCATGAGTTGTCGAAATCGCACGTACGACTTTGCGAATCCCGCAAGACCAGGTCCGATTCTTGCGGCGGTACGACCGATATTGGTGCCCTGAAGGCGCAAAAGGGACCCAAATCAGCGATTTCGGTGCCAGCTCGGGTGCGACGCGAGCAGGTGCGGACCAGGCGCGTCGGGAATCGCGCACGCCTTGCCGATTTGACCGATTTTTCCCCGAAAGGGTAATGTGAGTCGCGACCGCAGCCGGATGCGGGATGCAGCCGCCGCGCGCGGCCCCATCGGCAAGCCCGCGCCGCGCCGTCGCGCGGGGATGCGAACCGGGGAACCGGCAGCGCGCACCACCCCCGTTAAGGTGCGCCGGGGCTAGCCCTCGATCCGCGAGAAATCGGCGACGTTGTGCACTGCGTCGCGCATTCGCGCGAGCAGCGCGAGCCGCGCGTCACGCTTCACCGGGTCGGCGTCGTTGACCGTGACCTGATCGAAGAACGCGTCAATCGGCGCGCGCAGGCTGGCGAGCGCGGCCATCGCGGCTTCGAAATCCTCGGCCTCGATCGCTGCCTGCGCCCGAGGCTCGGCGGCGTCGAGCGCGGCGATCAGCGCGGCCTCGGCGGGTTCGGCCTCATAGATGCGCGCGTCGGCGACTTCGTCGACGGTAAAGCCTTCCTTCTTCAGGATGTTCGCCGCGCGCTTGTACCCGGCGAGCAGGTTGGCGCCGTCCTCGGTCGCCATGAACGCCTGTAACGCATGGACGCGCGCGAGCAGGCGGACGAGATCGTCCTCCCCGCCGAGCGCGAACACGGCGTCGATCAGGTCGTGACGGACGCCAGCCTCGCGCTGTTGGACCTTGAGGCGGTCGGCGAAGAAATCG
>JBMOOB010000014.1:97511-113932 GCA_049323815.1 Pseudomonadota bacterium
CGCATGGACGCGCGCGAGCAGGCGGACGAGATCGTCCTCCCCGCCGAGCGCGAACACGGCGTCGATCAGGTCGTGACGGACGCCAGCCTCGCGCTGTTGGACCTTGAGGCGGTCGGCGAAGAAATCGCGGACTCTAGTGTCGAACCCTTCCAGATCGTGTCCTCCATATCGGAGCCACATGCTAGAATAGCGCAGGGTTTCCACGAGCTTCATTCGAAGTGAATTGCTCAGAATGATCCCGAGGATTCCAAGAGCCGCTCGACGGAGTGCGAAAGGGTCTTTCGAGCCCGTAGGCAAGAGATTGACGCCGAAAAATGCCGACAAGGTATCCAGCTTATCCGCCAAACTCACCGCCACCGTCACCGGAGCGGTGGGCACGTCGTCGCCCTGCCCGACCGGCTTGTAGTGATCGCGGATCGCGGCGGCGACCGCCGGGTCTTCGCCCTGGGCGGCGGCGTAATAGCCGCCCATCAGCCCCTGAAGCTCGGGGAATTCGCCGACCATGCCGGTGACCAGATCGGCCTTCGCCAGCCGCGCCGCGCGCTCGGCCTGATCGGCGAGGCGCGCGCGCTCCCCCTCCTCTTCAGGGGAAAGTGTCGGGGGGAGGGGCTTTTGCGGGACAATGCCCTCTTCCACCAGCCAGCGCGCGAGCTTCGCCACGCGCTCGACCTTGTCGGCGACGGTGCCCAGCTTTTCGTGGAAGACGATCTTTTCGAGCTTGGGAGTAAGGCCCTCCAGCCGCGTCTTCAAATCGGTGTCGTAGAAGAATTTCGCATCCGACAGCCGCGCCGCCAGCACCTTGCGATTGCCCTCGACGATCTTCGCACCGCCGTCCGCCGCCGCAATGTTCGCGGTGCAGACGAACGCATTGGCGAGCGTGCCGTCCGCCTGCGAACACACGAAATATTTCTGGTTCACGCGCGCGGTGAGCTGAATGACTTCGGGCGGGACTGCCAGGAACGCCTCGTCGAAACGGCCGAGCAGCGGTACCGGCCATTCGGTCAGCCCCGCGTTTTCCGCCACCAGCGGCGCGTCCTCGATCAGCACCAGCCCGGCATCGGCGGCCAGATTGGCGGCGCCGTCGCGGATGATCGCGCGGCGCTCCTCCTGATCGACCAGCACATATGCCGCGCGCAGCGCCTCGACATAGCTGTCCGCCGACGCGATCGTCACCGCGTCGGGGTGGTGGAAGCGATGGCCCATAGTCGTCGCGCCCGACACCACGCCCGCCGCCTCGCACGGCACGACCGCGCCGCCGAACAGCGCGACGATGCCCTGCAGCGGGCGGACCCAGCGCGGGCTTTCGGTCGAGACCGAGGCATCGCCCCAGCGCATCGACTTGGGCCAGGGAAAGCCGCGGATCACCGCCGGGACTGCCTCGGCCAGCACGTCGGCCGTCGCGCGGCCGGGGCGGCTGGTGACCGCGAACCAGACGCCGTCGCGGTCCTCAAGCTGGTCCTGCGTCAGCCCGGTCTTGCGCAGGAACCCGTCGAGCGCCTGCGGCGGGGCGGAGGTGCGCGGGCCCTTCACTTCCTCTTCGACTGCGTCGGTCGCGTCGGGCAGGTCGCGCAGGATCAGCGCCAGCCGGCGCGGAGTCGCATAAGTGACGGCGGCGCCGGGCTTCAGCCCCGCGCGCTCCAGTTCGGCGACGAACAGGCGCGCCAGATCCTCGCGCGCCTTGTCCTGCATGCGCGCGGGAATTTCTTCGGAACGAAGCTCAAGCAGGAAGTCGGTCACGCCGCCCATCCGTTCTTTTCCATCCACGCCGCGCAAGCGCCCTTCGCCAGGTCGCGGACGCGGCCGATATAGGCCTGACGCTCGGCGACAGAAATCACGCCGCGCGCGTTCAGCAGGTTGAAGATGTGGCTCGCCTCGATCGCCTGTTCATAGGCGGGGATGGGCAGCTTGTGCTCCAGGCAGTTCTCGCATTCCGCCGCCGCTTTCTTGAACAGGTCGAACAGCGTGTCGGTGTCGGCGACTTCGAAATTCCACGTCGACATCTGGACTTCGTTTTCGTGGAACACGTCGCCATAAGTGAATTGCGGCACATTGCCCTCGGCGTCGTTGAACGCCAGGTCGTACACGCTGTCCTTGCTCTGGATGTACATGGCAAGGCGTTCGAGACCGTAGGTCAGCTCGCCCGCCACCGGCTTGCAGTCGAACCCGCCCATCTGCTGGAAGTAGGTGAACTGCGTCACTTCCATGCCGTCGCACCACACTTCCCAGCCAAGCCCCCAGGCGCCCAGCGTCGGGCTTTCCCAGTCGTCCTCGACAAAGCGGATGTCGTGGCGCGTGAAGTCGATGCCGATCGCCGCCAGCGAGCCGAGGTACAGTTGCTGCAGGTCGGGCGGGCTGGGCTTCAGAATCACCTGATACTGGTAATAATGCTGGAGCCGGTTGGGATTTTCGCCATAGCGGCCGTCGGTCGGGCGGCGGCACGGCTGGACAAACGCCGCGTTCCACGGATCGGGGCCCAGCGCGCGCAGCGTCGTCGCGGTGTGGAACGTCCCCGCCCCCATGCGCATGTCATAGGGTTGCAGGATCAGGCACCCCCGCTTGCTCCAGTAATCGTGGAGCGTCAGGATCATGCGCTGGAAGCTGAGCGGCTGAGTCACGGCGGCTTCGCTGTTCTCTTCAAGGATAGGGCAAGGAAAGCGCCGCTTTGGCGTAGGCGCCCGCACGGGTCAATGCCGGGGGTGGGCGGCCCCATCCGAAGCCTCCCCGTTCGCCCTGAACACGAGCCGGGCCGGTCGTAGCCCGGTGTCGAGGCGCCGGCGGCGCGCGATGCCGGCTCGATACGATGCCCCGGTCGAATCGCTCGCGGCGCGATCCTGAAAATGCCGGGGGCAGCTACACCGGCATGTACGGCTGCGCTCGCGGGCTGCCGGCGCGAGCGCGAGCGCCCCCCCCTTTGGCACGCGACCCATGCCGGCCGCCGATTGACTCCGTACCGCCGCTCGTTTCCATTCGTCTCCGCCATGCCCGCCGCGTCGATCCACGCCCCTGCCGGCCGCCTCGCCGCCCTGTTCGCGGCATTGCTGCTGTCGCTGGCGCCGCATGCCGCGGCGGGCCAGACCGCGCCACGCATCGCCGTCACCGGCATCCCGCTCGACGACCGCCCGTCGCTGTCCGGCGCGATCGTGCGAACCACGGCGGAGGAAGAGCGCGCGCGGTTGGTCGACCGCGCAGCCGAACGCACGCGCGCGGAACAGACGTACCATATTCGCCCCGCCTTGTGGCGCATCCGCGACCGCGACACCGTCATCTATCTGTTCGGGACAATCCACGCGCTGCCCCCCGGCTTTCGCTGGCGCACCCCCGCGCTGGAACGCGCGATCGCGGCGGCGGACAGCCTGTTGCTCGAATCGCTGAGCGACGAGGGCGACCGTGTGACCTTTCTGGAAGGGATGCCCGAGGCGGCGGCGCTACCGCCGCTGATCGACCGCGTGTCGGCTCCCTATCGCCGGCGGCTGGCCGAATATCAGGCGCTGTTGCCGCAGGAGGCCGTCGACCAGCTTGACCGCATGCCCACCTGGATCGCCGCGATGGCAGTCGGCTATGTCAAGGATCTCGCGTCTGGCGAAGTGCCGGGGCCGGGCGCCGACGACTGGCTCGAACAGAATTTTCGCGCGCGCGGGCGCCCGGTCGAGGCAATCGAGGACAGCCGGGCCGTCATTTCCACGCTGAACGCCGTGCCGGAGCCCGCACAGCGGCTGATGCTGGAAGCTGCGATCGATGCGCCGGTGCGCAGCCATGCGGAATTGAGTGTCCCGGTGCACGCCTGGGCGCGCGGCGACACCGGCCCGCATTCGCCGTTGATTATCGCGCCGACCGACATCGACCCGTCGGCGGCGCTGACCGACCCGTTGGTCGCGCGACGCAACCTTGCCTGGGCAGGCTATCTGGCGCGGCGAATGGACCGGCCGGGGACCGTGTTGTTCGCGGCGGGGGCGGGGCATTTCGTCGGCCCGGGGTCAGTGATCGAATTGCTGCGCAACCGGGGATTTCTGATAGAGCGCGTGCAATGACTCGTTGGAAACGCGGCCTGTGGGCCGCCCTGCTGCTGTTGCTCGGCGCCTGCCGCGGCGCGGTTCCCGAACAGGATGCCGACCCGGCGCTGTGGGTGCTGCGCGATGCCGACACCACCATCTACCTGTTCGGGACGATCCACACGCTGAAACCCGGCGTGCGCTGGTTCGACGACGCAGTGCGCGATGCCTATGATTCAAGCGACCAGCTCGTCCTTGAACTGGTCATGCCCGACGCCGCGTCGATGGCCGCGCTGACGCAGGAACTCGGCACGCGGCGGGACGGCCCGCCGCTGAGCGCGCGGCTGACCCCCGCGCGGCGGGAGAAGCTGGCGGCGGCGCTGCGGCAACAGGGCGCCGCGGCCGACGCGCTCGACCGGGCGGACCCCTGGCTCGCGGTCACGACGCTCGCGGGCATTGACGCCGAACGCAAGGGGTTCAGCCGTGACAATGGCGCCGAGGAAGTGCTGGCGCGCGCGGGCAAGCCGGTCACCGGGCTGGAAACCGCACGCGACCAATTGAGCTGGCTGGACGGATTGTCGATGCCGACGCAGATGGCGTTGCTCGACCAGACGATCGACGGGCTGGACACGCCCGACGACACGCTGGCACAGGTGGTCGATGCCTGGGCGCACGGCGACGTCGAGCGGCTCGGCATGCTGATGAACGCCGACCTGAAGGCGACGCCCGAACTGGCGCAGACGATGCTCTATGCCCGCAATCGTCGCTGGGCGGGGTGGATCGCGCGGCGGATGGTCCGGCCGGGCACGGTGTTCGTCGCCGTCGGCGCCGGGCACCTGGCCGGACCGGGTAGCGTGCAGGACGAACTGGCGCGGCGCGGCCTGAGAGTCGAGCGCGTACGTTACTAGAGTCTGGTTCAGCAGAACCGAATCGGTTGCGGTACCGGCCGGATCCCTTCGCACTCCCACAAGATACGGCCGTCGGGAAACCGGGCGGGTGCGGGTCGGTGCCGTGATTCGGCACGGCTGAACCCGCCCCATCCGCCCTTGCGAGGAGCGTAGCGACGACGCCATCCATCCATCCGCGTCTCCGCGCGGGTGCCTCGGTTGCTTCGCTGCGCTCGCAAGGAGCGCGGTTTATCCCGGCGACTCGTTGCTTCCGCTACTCCGGCACCGGGTCGAGGTGGACCTGCGGCAGCACCACGCGCGGGCGGCGTATCTTTTCGGTCGGCGCAATGACTTCCGCCTCGCCGGTAATGACGGTCTCGCCCGCCTGGTTGGTGCAGGTGCAGGCGAGCAGCAGCAGCTTCTTCTCGTCGCGCTTCTCGGTCACGCGAACCGTCGCCGTGACGGTGTCGCCCAGGCCGACCGGGCGGCGGAAGCGGAAGCTCTGGCCGAGGTAGATCGTCCCCGGCCCGGGCAGCAACGTGCCGAGCACTGCCGACACCAGCCCCCCGCCCCACATGCCGTGCGCGATGACATGGTGAAACATGTCGGTCGCGGCATAATCGGGGTCGAGATGCGCGGGGTTCACGTCCCCGGAAACCAGCGCGAACAACTGGATGTCCTGTTCGGTCAGCGTCCGCGACAGGCTGGCCGCGTCCCCTACGGCGATTTCGTCGAACGTCTGGTTTTCGATGATTTGGGGGTCGGTCATGGCATCAACGCTCCAGCACATAGGTTCCGGGCGCATCGCAGATCGCGCCATAGCCCTTGTCCGCGGCGCCCATCGGCGGCGGCGACACCGGGTCGCCCGAATGCTCCGCCAGCCACGTGCCCCAGGCGATCCACCACGAACCGCCATGCTCCTCCGCCCGCGCCAGCCAGTCGTCGGGCGCGATCACCGGCTCGCCCGCGGGGCGCAGATACTGGCGGAAATGGCGGTGGTTATGCCCCGGTTCCGACACGATGCCCGCATTGTGGCCGCCGTTCGCCAGTACGAACGTCACGTCGGCATCGGTCAGCATGTGGATCTTGTGCACCGACCGCCACGGCGCGACATGGTCGCTCTCGGTCCCGACCACGAAGAACGGCTGCCGCACCGCCGACAACGTGATCGAATGGCCGTCGACGCGGAAATGCCCGGTCGCCAGTTCGTTGTTCAGGTACATGCGGCGCAGATATTCGCTGTGCATCGCATAGGGCATGCGCGTGCCGTCGGCGTTCCAGGCGAGCAAGTCGATCATCGGCTCGCGTTCGCCCATCAGATAGGTGTTGAGCACGCGCGACCAGACCAGATCGTTCGACCGCAGCATCTGGAACGCCCCGCCCATCTGCGTCGTGTCGAGATAGCCTTTGCTCCACATCGCGCCGTCGAGCAGGTTGAGCTGCGCCTCGTCGATGAACAGGCCCAGTTCGCCCGGTTCGCTGAAATCAGTCTGCGCGGCGAACAGCGACATACTCTTCAGCCGCGTGTCGCCCATGTGCGCCAGCTCGGCCGCCGCAACCGACAACAGCGTGCCGCCCAGGCAATATCCGGCGGCGTGCACCGCCTGTGCGCCCGTGATTGCAGTCACGGCATCGAGCGCGGCCAGCGGGCCCTTGCGAAGATAATCCTCGAACGTTTCGCCGCGGTCGCGCGCCTCCGGGTTGTGCCAAGAGATCATGAAGACCGTGAATCCCAGGTCGCGCAGCCAGCGGACCATCGAATTTTCGGGCGACAAGTCGAGGATGTAATATTTCATGATCCACGCGGGCACGATCAGTACCGGCTCTGGCCGCACCGTGTCGGTGGTCGGCGCATATTGGATCAGTTCGATCAGTTCGTTGCGATAGACGACCTTGCCCGGCGTCACCGCCACTTTCTTGCCGACCGGAAACGCTTCCGTCCCCGCTGGCGGTTCGCCGCGCGCCAGCAGTTGCATATCCTCGATCAGATGCTGCGTGCCGTCGATCAGGCACTTGCCGCCGGTTTCGACGATCCGCTGCTGCAACACCGGGTTGGTGGCGAAGAAATTGGTCGGCGCCGCCATGTCGAGCAACTGGCGGCCGACGAACTCCATGATTTCCTCATGATGGCGAGTCACGCCGGGCACGCCCGTCGTCGCGGCATGCCACCATTGCTGAGTCAACAGGAACGCCTGGACGATCAGGTCATAGGGCGGCTGGCGCCACGCGGGATCGTCGAAGCGATGGTCCTGCGGCAATGGCTCGATCGCCGGCTGCGCGTCGCGGTCGCCGGCGCTGCGCGCGGCATAATCGGCAAGCCGCATCACCTTGCGCCCCGACTTGGCGGCAAGCTGCATCTGCTTGCCCGGAGACGCCGCGAAATGGATCAGCCAGTCGAAATAGGATTGCGCCAGCGTGGCGGGTGACAGCGCCTTGGTCATCTGCGCGATACTCGCCATCGCCAGATGGTTCAACGTGTCGGCCATGCCCTGCGTGGGATCGTGGCTGTCCGCGCCGTCCCCGGTGTCGGTCGTCATGCAAAAAGCCCTTCACACTGCCGCAACCCGTGGATACGCCGGGCCGGTTTCGGCACAGGTGTAGCAGGCCGATGCTGCGGCGCACTAAGGGATGCAGCGGAGGCGCGCGCGACCGGCCGCGGGGCCGTTACGACTTGCCGCGCGTCGCCAAGCGATGCTGTAGATATGGGCAAAAGCGCGCCGCTCAGCGCATCAACCGGAACCGGGATGGTGGAGCCGAGGGGGATCGAACCCCTGACCTTCGCAATGCCATTGCGACGCTCTCCCAGCTGAGCTACGGCCCCATCCGTTCCGGGAAGGCGGCGGTCTTTACCAGCCGCGTCGGGATTTGCAAGCGCCCCGCACCTGCTTTTTTGCACATGCGGGGCGAATTCCTGCCATGTTCCGGAAAGCCTCAGCCTTCTTCGTCTTCGTCCGCGGTATTGACGCCCAGATCGTCGTCGCCACCCAGGTCGACGTCGTCGTCGGGGCTTTCCTCGTCGTCGGTTTCCAGATCCAGATCGTCATCGCCCAGATCGGCGTCGTCGTCCTTGACGGGACCTTCCTTCTTGACCTGCTCGAACGGCAGCGGCTGCTTCGACTTGAGCACCGGCTCCGGCTCCCATGCGAAGCCGCACGAGATGCAGGTGACCGGTTCGTCCTTTTCAAGGTCGTAGAAACGCGTTCCGCACTTCGGGCACGTACGCTTCGTGCCCCATTCGGGCTTCACCATGTGCCGCCTCTTTGCCTTCTGAATTGAATGGGATTGGGGGTTGGGCCCCGCAAAGTGGGGGGCGCCTTGCCATAGCGCAAGCGCGCTGTCAAAAGCCGCGGCCGATGTCCGCCTCCTCCGCCGCCGAACCCCGCCCGCTCACTCTTGCCGCCAGCGGCCCGCTGAACGGCCGCATCGCGGTTCCCGGCGACAAGTCGATCAGCCACCGGTCGCTGATGTTTTCCGCGCTCGCGGTCGGCGAAAGCCGTATCGAGGGGCTGCTGGAGGGCGAGGACGTGCTGGCCACCGCCGCCGCGATGCGCGCGATGGGCGCCGATGTCGAACGCGGCGCCGACGGCGTGTGGCGCGTGCACGGCGTCGGCGTCGGCGGTCTGACTCAGCCCGCGAACGCACTCGACATGGGCAATTCGGGCACTTCGACTCGCCTGCTGATGGGGCTGGTCGCCAGCCATGCGCTGACCGCGACCTTTATCGGCGACGCCAGCCTGTCGAAACGGCCGATGGGCCGCGTGATCGAGCCGCTGTCGCGCATGGGCGCCGAATTCACCACCAGCCCCGGCGGCCGCCTGCCGCTGATGGTGCGCGGCATCGTGCCGGCGGTGCCGATCGAATATCGCCTGCCCGTGGCGTCCGCGCAGGTGAAGTCGGCGGTGCTGCTCGCCGGACTCAACACGCCCGGCATCACGCGCGTGATCGAACCGGTGCCGACGCGCGACCATAGCGAGCGGATGCTGGCCGGGTTCGGCGCGCATCTTGAGATAGAAGAGGGGCCCGAGGGCCGCATCATCGCGCTGACCGGCGAGGCGGAGCTGAAGCCGCAGCATATCGTCGTGCCGGGCGACCCGTCTTCCGCCGCCTTTCCCATCGTCGCCGCGCTGCTGGTGCCGGGATCGGACGTGACGGTCGCAAATGTCGGCATGAACGCGACGCGCGCCGGGCTCTACCAGGTGTTGCGCGACATGGGCGCCGACCTGACCCTCTCAAACGAACGCATCGTCGGCGGCGAGCCGGTGGCAGACGTGACCGCGCGCCATTCGCTGCTGACCGGAATCGACGTGCCGCCCGAAGTCGCCCCGAGCATGATCGACGAATTCCCGATCCTGTTCGTCGCCGCCGCGTTGGCGCAGGGGCGCACGGTGACGCGCGGGCTGGAGGAGCTGCGAGTCAAGGAATCGGACCGGCTGGCGCTGATGGCGCGCGGGCTCGCCCGATTGGGCGCGCATGTCGAGGAAACCGGGGACGGGCTGGTGATCCAGGGCACCGGCGGCGCGGCGCTCGAGGCGAATGGCGCGCCGACCATCGCGGCGGAACTGGACCATCGAATCGCAATGAGCTTCGCGATCGCCGGGCTGGTGTCGAAGGGCGGGCTGACGATCGACGACACGCGGCCGATCGCGACCAGCTTCCCCACCTTCCTGCCGCTGATGCGTGACCTGGGAGCGCCCGTGGAGTGACCGGCCTGAACCGCCGCGCGTTTTTGGGCGCGATTGCCGCCACCGCCGCCGCCCCTGCCGCGATTGCCCGCCGCGCCGAACCCGGCATCCGCTTCGCGCCCGACCGCGAGCTGATGGTGCCGGTCGAAGGCGGCAGTATTTACGTGCGCGTCAACGGCAAGCTGAACGGCCCGCGCGCGCCGTTGGTCTATATGCACGGCGGGCCGGGCAGCGGCCATGCGGGGCTGTTGCCGCTGACCGCCATGGCGGACGAGCGTGCGATCATCCTGTACGACCAGCTCGACAGCGGCCGGTCGGACGCACCGGAAGACCCCGCCAACTGGCGCGTGTCGCGTTTCGTCGACGAACTCGACCATATCCGCGATGCGCTGGGCATCGCGCGCTGGCATGTCGGCGGCGGAAGCTGGGGCGGCACGCTGGCAATCGAATATGGCGCGCGGCGGCGGCCGGAGATGGCGAGCCTGATCGTGCAATCGCCGCTGGTATCGACGCGCCGGTGGATCGCCGACGCCAATCTGCTGCGCGGCCGCCTGCCCGTGCAATGGCGCGCGACGCTGGACGCCTGCGACGGCCCGACGCCGCCGCTCGCCGAACGATGCGACGCCGCGACCGAGGTTTTTTACGCGCGGCACGTCATCCGGTCCCCGCAATCGGCGGCGCTGGCCGAATATCGCGCGCGCCAACCGCGCCATGCCGGGCGCGTCATCTATCAGGGCATGTGGGGCAAGGCCGAATTCGTATCGACGGGCACGCTGAAGGACTATGACGGCGAACCGCTCTTGAAGAAGCTCGACGGGCCGCGCGCACTGTTCGTCGCGGGCGAATATGACGAGGCGCGGCCGGAAACAGTCGCCGAATTCGCGCGCCGCGTGCCCGGCGCCAGCTTTCGCGAGATCAAGGGGGCAGCGCATGCCATCCTGGCCGATCGCCCGGAGCCCTATCTGGCGCTGCTGCGCCAATGGTGCGCACGCCATGATGCGGGGTGACCGGGCCCAAATGCCGCATCGCCCCTTGACGACAGCGACTGCCCCCGCGACTTCTGCGCCATGATTATCGCTGTCGACGGACCGGCTGCATCGGGCAAGGGCACGATCGCCCGCGCGCTTGCGCGTCATTATGGGCTGCCGCATCTCGATACGGGCCTGTTGTACCGCGCCGTCGCCGCCACGGTGCTGCGCGAGGAACTGAATCCGGAAAGGGAAGCGGATGCCGTGTCCGCCTGCGGGTTCGAGGACTATCTGCTCGACGATCCGTGGCTGCGCACCGACGATGTCGGCAAGGTCGCGTCGGTCGTGTCGGCGCACCCGCTGGTACGCGCGGCGCTGCTCAACCGGCAGAAGAAGTTCGTTCAGCAGCCGGGCGGCGCCGTACTCGACGGGCGCGACATCGGCACGGTCATCGCCCCCAACGCCGATGTGAAGCTGTTCGTGAAGGCGACGCCGATGATCCGCGCCCAGCGCCGTCACCTGGAGCTGCGCAAGCAGGGCATATTGACCAGCCTCGACAAGGTGCTGGCCGACATTCGCGCGCGTGACGATCGTGATGCGAAGCGCAGCGACGCGCCGATGGCGCAGGCGGCGGATGCCGCGGTGCTCGACACCAGCTTCCTGTCGATCGACGCGGCAGTGCAGCGCGCAGTCGCGCTGGTCGACGCGCGGCTCGCCACGCGGGCGCAGGCGGAAGCCGCCGCCCAGCCCTCTTCCCCCGACTGACGCCCGCAGATCATGCGCTTTTTTCTCCTCCTCCTCGCCCTGCTGGGGCTGTCCGCCGCGGTTCCCGCCGACCAGAGCCGCCCCATCCCCGGCATGGTGCGCGTGCGGCTGGTGACGTCGCAGGGGGCGATCGTCGTGGCGCTCGACGCACGCCGCGCGCCCAAGACCGTCGCGAACTTCCTCGCCTATGTCGACGACCAGCGGCTGGACGGCACCAGCTTCTACCGCGCCGCGCGCAACAAGGCGGATGCGACGCGCGGTTTCATCCAGGGCGGGATCGGCACCGATGCGCGGCGCATGCTCGACCGGCTGCCGCTCGAATCGACCGCGCAGACCGGGCTGCGCCACCTGGACGGTACGATTTCGATGGCGCACGGCCCCGATGTCGACGGCGCGAATTGCAATTTCTCAATCATGGTCGGCCCCAATCCGGGGCTGGATGCCAAGCCCGGCTATCGCGGCTTCGCCGCGTTCGGCCATGTCGTCCAGGGCATGGACGTGGTAAAGCGCATCCTGGCGATGCGCACCGGCGGCGGACGCGGCGTGATGCGCGGGCAGATGCTGATCCCGCCGGTCACGCTGATCCGTGCCGAGCGACTGGACGGCAGGCCGCGCCCCACGGGCCAGCCGCGTACCTGGCTGTTGTTCGGCAAGCGCTGACCCTCAGCCGCCGGCGCGTTCCCCGTCGTCGGGCTGGTGCACCAGGATGTCGCCGGGCCGGCAGTCGGGATAGGTACCGATGCGGTCGAGCGTTTCGCGGATGCCGCGCATCCGCCCCGATTTCCGCAGCGACACATTGCATTCGGCAATGCCGACATGCGCCGCCGGGTCCTTTGCGCGGACCTTGCGCAGCGCCAGCGGAAATCGGCGGTCACTCCGGCGGCGAACACCGTCGCGCGCGCCGCCGCCCGCCCCACGACGCCTGCCCGGGGGCATCGCCGACACCGGACCGTCGGCTTGCACGACGGAATCGGACAAACACATCGCGACCGGCGCGAGCAACGGCAGCCCCGTCGCCGCGCAACGCCCAGCCCAGTCGTGGCTTCCCCGCCGGCCGCCACCCCGGCGCCCGCCCATTTGCGGCGCGCGCGACATGCTTTCGTCCCATTCCCGTCGTAGCGCGACCGGTCTAAACAGCCGGTGCCGGGGCGTCCGCCCATGGGCGGGCAATAGTTGGTCTACGGGTCGTGATGCGTATTGCTGCTTTCCCCTCCCGTCTCTTCCAGAGCGGCCACCCCTTGCTGCGGCGCGGCCGCGGCATCGCGCTCGCGCTGCTGGTCGAGGCGCTGGTGGTCCTGCTTCTCCTTACGCTGGCGCCCGTGTTCGATCGCAAGGACCCGCCGAAGGGTCGGCTCGCCACCTTTTCGATCGGCGCGGAAAGCAGCGATGCCGACAGTAGCGAGGCGAAGGCCAAGCCGCGCACCGAGACCCGCCGCGCCGACCGCGACGTAAAGCCCCAGCCGGTCAAGCCGCAGCCCAAGCCCGAACAACAGCCCGACCCCAAGCCCGAGGTGCTGGCGCCGAACAGCGTCACCTGGCTGTCGCGCCGCGAATATTCGAATGCCGACCTTTCGCGCGCGCCGTCGTCGGCGCCTGCCGCAGCGGCGCCCGCACCCGCCGCCGGACAGGGCACGCGCGGCAATGACAAGCCCGACAGCGCCATCGTCGGCCGCGCGCCGAACGGGGAAATCCTGTACGCCGCCGAATGGGTCCGCCGCCCGCGCGATTCGGAACTGCAACCGTATCTGCCGGATCGGGGAAGGCCGGACGGATGGGGGCTGGTCGCGTGCCGCACCACCGCCAATCATCATGTCGAGGATTGCCAGGAACTCGACGACTGGCCGCGCGGGTCGGGCTATGCCGGCGCAGTGCGCCAGGCGGCGTGGCAGTTCCTGGTGCGCGCGCCTCGCGTAAACGGCGTCGAACAGGTCGGGGCGTGGGTCAGCATCCGCATTACCTATACGACGCGGCGGTGAGCGCGGCGGCGGCGCGGCGCCCGCGCGCCAAACTTGCATTTCCGCGTCTTTCGCAGTAGGGGTCGCCGGTCCGACGAGCGAAAGTTCGCGGGGGATGGCGCGGAGAGGAGACTCTCACGCGCCCTTTTCGCATTTTGGCGAAAAATTTTCCCTCACGCTCCCTTCGTTCGCGCGGATGCTGTTTCCGGCATTCGGCCGGGGCGGCAGTTCGGCCAAAAGACCGTCGGATCCAACCGACTGGCCGGAAAAACGACATTTGGGAAACTGATCTTCTATGGCCACTACGGCAAACCCCACGCGCGACGATTTCGCCGCGCTTCTTGACCAGACGCTTGGTCAGGCGGACGGCTTTGAAGGCCGCGTCGTCATCGGTACCGTTACCGCGATCGAAAACGACATGGCCGTCATCGACGTCGGCTTGAAGTCGGAAGGCCGCGTGCCGCTGCGCGAATTCGCCGCGCCGGGCCAGAAGGCCGAATTGAATGTCGGCGACGAAGTCGAAGTCTATGTCGACCGCGTCGAAAACGCGAACGGCGAAGCGATGTTGAGCCGCGACCGCGCGCGCCGCGAAGCCGCGTGGGACAAGCTGGAAACCGAATTCGCCCAGAACAGCCGCGTCGAAGGCGTGATCTTCGGCCGCGTCAAGGGTGGCTTCACGGTCGACCTGAACGGCGCCGTCGCCTTCCTGCCGGGCAGCCAGGTCGATATCCGTCCGGTGCGCGACGTCGCGCCGTTGATGGACATTCCGCAGCCGTTCCAGATCCTGAAGATGGACCGCAAGCGCGGCAACATCGTCGTGTCGCGCCGCGCGGTGCTCGAGGAAACGCGCGCTGAACAGCGCTCGGGTCTGATCCAGAGCCTGGCCGAGGGCCAGGTGATCGACGGCGTCGTCAAGAACATCACCGATTACGGCGCGTTCGTCGACCTGGGCGGCATCGACGGCCTGCTGCACGTCACCGACCTCAGCTACAAGCGCGTCAACCACCCGTCGGAAATGCTGAACATCGGCGACACGGTGAAGGTGCAGATCATCCGCATCAACCGCGACACCCAGCGCATCTCGCTCGGCATGAAGCAGCTTGAGAGCGATCCGTGGGAAGGCGCCGCCGCCAAATATCCGATCGGCGCCAAGCTGTCGGGCCGCGTGACCAACATCACCGAATATGGCGCGTTCGTCGAACTGGAACCGGGCATCGAAGGCCTGGTCCACGTCAGCGAAATGAGCTGGACGAAAAAGAACGTCCATCCGGGCAAGATCGTTTCGACCAGCCAGGAAGTCGAAGTCGTCGTCCTCGAAGTCGACGAAGACAAGCGCCGCATCTCGCTTGGCCTCAAGCAGGCGCAGCAGAACCCGTGGGAAGCCTTTGCCGAAGCGCACCCGGTCGGTTCGACTGTCGAAGGCGAAGTCAAGAACGCCACCGAATTCGGCCTGTTCATCGGCCTCGACAACGACGTCGACGGCATGGTCCACATGTCCGACATCGCCTGGGGCATTTCGGGCGAAGACGCGCTCAACCTGCACCGCAAGGGCGAGACCGTCCAGGCGATCGTCCTGGCCGTCGAACCCGACAAGGAACGCATCAGCCTGGGCATGAAGCAGCTTGAACGCGGCGCGCCTGCGGCGGTCGGCGTGACCACCAGCGGCGACCGTCTGAACAAGGGCCAGACCGTCACCGTCACCATTTTGGAAGTCCGTGACGCCGGCCTGGAAGTCCAGGCGGGTGACGATGGCGCCACCGGCTTCATCAAGCGTTCGGACCTTGGCCGCGACCGCGACGAACAGCGTCCGGAACGGTTCCAGGTCGGCCAGAAGCTGGACGCGATGGTGACCGGTTTCGACCGTTCGAAGAAGCCGACCTTCTCGGTCAAGGCGCTGCAGATCGCCGAAGAGAAGCAGGCGGTTGCGCAATACGGCTCGTCCGATTCGGGCGCGTCGCTGGGCGATATCCTGGGCGAAGCGCTCAAGGCCCGCAACGAACAGAACTGACGGAACAAGGGGGAGCGGGCAACCGTTCCCCCTTTTGCCGAAAAGGCACTAAAATATGCCAATCCGTACATCTGCGGGTTGATGAAGGTTGTGGTTAGGCGCTACGGGAGAAGCAGAAACCGGCGCTGTGCGGAACGTTAGCCGCAGTCCGCCTGCGCTCTTGGGAGAATTGCGGATGATCCGTTCCGAACTCGTGCAGTTGCTGGTCCAGGACAACCCCGGTCTGACCGTCCGGGAAGTGGAGAAGATCGTGTCGGTCTTCTTTGACGAAATCGTCCACCGGCTTACCGAGGACGGGCGCGTCGAGCTTCGTGGTTTTGGTGCATTTTCCACGCGCGCGCGCGAGGCTCGCACCGGCCGCAATCCGCGCACCGGCGAAACGGTGGAAGTCGACGCCAAGCGCGTCCCCTATTTCAAGCCCGGCAAGGAAATGCGCGCGCGCCTGAACGTCTGATCGACAATCGCCGCTTGCCCCTGCCCGGCGTGATGGCCAAGAATTCCAGATCCCCGGTCGATCGCACGTCGCCAAACGCTTGACCTTCGCGCGGCCATCCGCTTCGCGGGAACCGGGCCATGCGGACGTGGCGAAATCGGTAGACGCAGCGGACTTAAAAGCCATGATTTTCATTGATTTTCCCAGGTTTTCTGCCATTTTCTTGCATGGAGGCGCTATCACATAGCTAGCGCATTTTAGCGCAGTGTGAGGGCGCTACCCATGGCAGAGGCAACCCATTCTATCCTTGGCGGCAAGGTTCAACTCTATCGGCGTCCAAACAGCAGCTACTGGCAATGCCGGGCTAGCGTTGGTGGCCACCAGCACAGGCACAGCACCAAACAAGAGAGTTTGGCTCTTGCGAAGGATGTCGCTGAAGATTGGTTTCTAACACTGAAGGGCAAAGCCGCTCGCGGCCAGCTAAAGACGGGAAAGACATTCCGATTTGCCGCTGTGCGGTTTATGGCCGAGTTTAAGGTGCTCACCCGGGGCTATCGCAGCCCTCTCTACATCAAGCGCCATGAGGAGCGACTCGCACTCTACCTGCTTGGCCTGCTGCCGGTTTGGTGGACACCGAGATAGGATGTTTTCCCTTATCGGAGGTCCACAATGCAACGAAGGAAGTTCAGCCGCGAGTTCAAGCTTGAGGCGGTGAGGTTGGTGCGCGAGCGCGG
>JBMOOB010000015.1:0-110454 GCA_049323815.1 Pseudomonadota bacterium
GAGCATAGGGCTAAACCCGCATCATGCGAATTCACAGAGAATCCCCTTGGGACGTGGCAGGCCGTGGGTGCGAGATTGGTCCTCGGCGGCCTTCCCTCGGGCTCCTAGGCGTTTGTCGGGCATCTACGGTATAGCTGATCGGAAAGGACATTTGGAACGACCGGCTAATGCGCGTTTACGACATCACGGCACCGACACCGCAAGGGCCGGCCCTACATGACCAACAGGCCTTCCTGATCGGCGTGGATTTTCACGAAGCCGCGGTGCGATCGAGCCTTACGGAACACGATCCCCTCGGAGCTCCAATAGTCGCGCTGTGCCCAATGATAGTCTGCTACGCCTTCGCGGCAGAGCTCTATCTCAAGAGTCTGATGCCCCGCCGCCGCAAGGGGCATAAGCTGAACATGCTCTTCGCGCACGTGCCGGTCGATGCGCAGGGTAGGATCGCCCAGCAGTATACCGACCGCACAGGCCGAGACCGGACCGCGCTTGAAGGTGATCTCAAGGCATTCGCCAAGGCCTTCGAGGAATGGCGATACATCTTTGAGGGCGAAGGCCAGCAATTGCGGGTGAACCTGCTGATCGCTTTCACCAAGGCAGTCTATGAAACCGCGCGCGAGTTGCAGCCCACATGGATAGTGCGGGATTATCTCGATCAGCGCTTACGCGCGGACGCGGCAGAACCGACAATGACAGTCGCCAACCTAGGCGGCGGCACGTTTCTCCATGTCATCGACGGCACCGGCGGACTCCTGAATAAGCCTGATGCATAGGTCCAAAAGCACTACCAACGCGCAGCCCGAGAAGCACGCGGTTTAGCTTTGCCGGGCAACAGCGCGAGGCATTCGCTAAGGCCCCACTTGTCAATGCATCGGCTCCACGGCGACATACCGAGCCTCGGCTGGGTCGAACGCTCTCAGCGCCGCGTCCTGAAGTTGCCGGCGGCAATCCTCGTCGCGCCGATGTCGCGCCGATCCTGCGCAGCCCATTGATGCGCGACGGCCGCAAGCGCGCGCCAGGCCTCGCCTAGCGTGCTATCCGAGGCAGATGCGAGCGAGAGACGAGTCCCACCGTCCAGGTTTTCGGCGAGCCGCCCGTGCCCGAGCGCTCCGATCACGTCCTGTCTCAACCACGCCGCACGATCTTGCGCAGCCTTTTCCTCGGCTTCGCGCTTGAGCCGCGCGGCTTCCTCCTGCTTGATGCGCTCCCGCTCCGCCACGTGCGCGATCTCACCCTCGATCGGAAGCCTGCCGCTCTTGCCGCGGACACTCCCCCGAAGGCTTGCTGCCAACGGACCGCGGAAAACCTCGAAGTCGACGACAGTCGCAAGCCGTTCAAGCGGATCACCTGCCGCGATCAACTCAACGCATCATATCGGTCGGAATGATCGAAGAAACCCGGCCAAAAACAGCGCGATGTTCCTCGCCGCGCCGCCCGACGCCCCCAGGTGCCCCAGCATCCAGAATCGGTGCTATGTCGATTTTTTGTGTCACCGGATGGAACTATATTCGAATGCATGCTGGCAAGGAGAACAACATGCAGGCTGTCGCATTGAAAACCGAATTTGGGGACGACACGGCTATGGCCGTATTGGAACCGATTGTCGACGCTCTCGACGTCGCGCTGCGTTCGGTGATCGTGTGTTCGGTCGGGCATGGGTACCGGATTGCGTTGACACCGCAGGCGCAAGTGCTGGTTCATTTCGTCCTCGACGGAAATGGCGTGTTCGAAGTCGACGGTGCGGCGCCGATTGCCGCCGTGCCGAAGCAAGTGCTGATTATTCCCCGGCTGCGCGCCAAGCGCGTCGGCCCCGCGCGCGACGGAATCGAAGTGCCGCACACCACGGGATGCAGCCTTACCCCGGACCGCGTCCTGCAGGTCGCGATCGGCGGCGATCAACCGCCCACGCTGCGCTTTGCGTGCGGCGTGATCGAAACCTTTGCGCCGGGGGGGATCGACCCCTTCAGTCGGATGACCGAACCGATGGTCGTCGACCTGGGCGGATCGCCGGCGGGTGAAGCGCTGTACGCACTGCTTCGCGCCGAAACGATGGGCTCCGAGCTGGGGAGCCGCGCGATTCTGGAGGCGCTCATCAAGCAGTGCCTGATCCTGGCGTTGCGCACCAATGCGCAGCGCAGCGTGGACATGGCGCGACCCGGCAGCGGCACCGACGATGTCCGCCTGCTGCGTGCACTGGCGGCAGTCCAGTCCGCCCCAGCCGCGGCGCACAGCATCGCCACGCTCGCCGAATCCGCCGGAATGAGCCGGTCGGTATTTTTCGCCCGCTTCGCCGAAAGCTTTGGCCAGCCGCCGATGGAATATGTGCTCCACGTCCGGCTCGATTGCGCCGCGCGACTGCTGGCGGCAGGCAATACGCCGGTAAAACGCATCGCCAGCGATGTCGGCTTCGCCAGCCGCAGCCATTTCTCGCGCGCGTTCCGCGCCCGGTTCGGGATCGACCCCTCGGGCTATCGCCGCCAACTGGTGGGCAGCGCCGCAGCCTGACCGGCACGCGCGGCGTCGCAGGCCAGGGGCATCCGGACATGCACCGGATTGCGGCACCGCAGCTTGCAGGCTAGCCCGAGCGGTGAAACTACAGCCGGGAACGCCGATGGCCGAAATCGGAATCTTCTTCTACGCACTGGTGACGGCATTCGTGCTGACGTCGATGCAGCGCAACCAACGATTGCAGCGCCCCACCCCGCGCACGATGATGCTGGTCGGGTGGGGCCTGTTTTCGCTGTCGTCGACGCTGGCGCTGCTGATGGCGGGGGTCGCGCTGCTGCTTGCGTTCGGTTACCGCGTTCCCATCGCCGGGCTGTGACGAACCTAGGGGGAAACCAATGCCGCTTTATGCCTTTGCCGGCCAGCAGCCGAGCATCGCCGAAGACGCCTGGGTCGCGCCGAGCGCCGACCTGATCGGCGACGTCCGGCTCGCGGCGCTGGCAAGCGTCTGGTTCGGCGCGATCATCCGCGCCGACAACACCCCCATCTTCGTCGGCGCGCGCAGCAACGTGCAGGAAGCGTCGGTGCTGCATTCCGACCCCGGCGCGCCGCTGACCATCGGTGAGGACACCACGATCGGCCATTCGGTGATCCTGCATGGATGCACGATCGGCAACCGCGTGCTGATCGGCATGGGCGCGACGGTGCTGAACCACGCGGTCATTCCCGACGACTGCCTGGTCGGCGCGGGCGCGCTGGTGACCGAGGGCAAGACGTTCGAGCCGGGCATGATGATCCTGGGCAGCCCCGCGCGCGCGCTACGGCCGGTGCCGGAAGCGGTGCGCGCGATGATCCTGGCGGGATGCCAGCATTATACGCACAAGCAGCGTGACTATGCCGCGGGGCTGACACGCGTCGGATAACGTCGCGATTCGTCGAGTCGCGCCGCGCGCCCCGCGAACGGCACGCCGCCCACTTCCCCATGCCGTAGCGTCGCCGAAACCACGCTGGACAGCCATTTCCGTTGCGCTATGAAACGCGTCCATGGCCCTTCCTGCGATCTTCGACCGCCTGCGGCTCCCCGTCATCGGCTCGCCGCTGTTCATCATTTCCGTGCCCGACCTGGTCATTGCCCAGTGCAAGGCAGGCATCGTCGGGTCGTTCCCGGCGCTCAATGCCCGGCCCGACGGGGTGCTGGACGAATGGCTGCACCGGATTACCGAGGAACTGGCGGCGTGGGACCGCGACAACCCCGACCAGCCGTCGGCGCCGTTCGCCGTCAACCAGATCGTCCACCGGTCGAACCCCCGGCTGGAAACCGATGTCGAGGTGTGCGCCAAATGGAAGGTGCCGATCGTCATCACTTCGCTCGGCGCGCGCCCCGAACTCAATGACGCGGTGCATGCGTGGGGCGGCATCACGCTGCACGACGTCATCGACGACAAATTCGCGCACAAGGCCGTGGAAAAGGGCGCCGACGGGCTGATCCTGGTCGCAACCGGCGCCGGGGGGCATGCAGGACGCCTGAGCCCGTTCCCGCTGGTTCAGGAAGTGCGCGAGTGGTTCGACGGCCCGGTAATCCTGTCCGGCGCAATCGCGAACGGCCGGTCGATCCTGGCCGCGCAGGTGATGGGCGCCGACCTTGCCTATATCGGATCGCCGTTCATTGCGACGACCGAAGCGAATGCAATCGACGCGTACAAGCAAGGCATTGTCGAAGGCAGCGCCGCCGACATCGTCTATTCGAACCTGTTCACTGGCGTGCACGGCAATTACCTGCGCAAGTCGATCGAGGCGGCGGGGCTGGACCCTGACAATCTGCCCGAAAGCGATCCGAGCAAGATGGATTTCGGCGGCGCCAAGGCGTGGCGCGATATCTGGGGTTCGGGTCAGGGCATCGGCGCGGTCAAGGCCGTCGAGCCCGCAGGCGAGCGTATCGCGCGGCTGAAGCAGGAATATGACGCCGCGCTCGATCGCGCGGCCGAACTCGCGGCCAAATGGCGCTGACGCGCGCGCGCGGCCCTGACGGGTCGCGCCGCCCTGGCATGGGGTCTAGCGGATAATCCGGACGGTCAGAACGCCGCCGCCAGCCGCTCGATCATGCTGCGCGCCGGGCTGGACACTGCCATCTCGTCAAGCGACGCGTCGAGCCTGCGCACGCGGCGATGCAATTCGATGCTGCCGCTGACGATCGCCGCGGCCGGGACCGGCATTGCATCGAGCGTCGCGAGATCGGTTTCGGGCGCATCCCCCAGCCGCCGCGACGGCTTGCGCGCATCCTCTGGCGTCAGTTCGCCCGCATCGACGGCGCGCTGCGTCAAAAGCCATGCGATGATGTGCATGAGACGCGTCGTTACCTTGAGCGATTCGCACGAAAAGGACACGCGCTCGATCGCGGTCATCGTGTCGCGATCGGCGCGCCCGGCCTGATCGAAATACGCCCGCGCCTCGTCCGCCAGCAACATCGCCTCGACATACAGCGAGTCGACCAGCCGTCGGTGAATGCGCACTGCCCCAGGTTTCTCCATGGGGAAAAGGCTGCCACAGTCGCCCTGGTTACGAAATGCTTAATTTGCCGCTATCCTCGTCCCGGAACGGGATGGATTCAGGCGATAATGTCCGGAATCAGCTGATCTTCCAACAGCGCGATCTCGTCGCGCAGGCGCAGCTTGCGCTTCTTCAGCCGGGCGATCTGAAGCTGATCCGCCGAGCCGGAGGCGCCGAGCGCCTCGATCGCCGAATCCATGTCGCGGTGTTCCACTCGCAACATCTCCAGCCGCCGGAGGATTTCGCTCTCGTCCATGCCCCCCTCATGGCCGAAGACACGCGGCCACCGCAACGGATCATCGCACGCCGATGCACGATCCGTCGATTGCGTATAAATTGGGGAGAGACAGGCGAAGCGAAAGCTGTTCTACTTGGTTCCCCCAACCAAAGCAGGAGGAACGCTTCCATGCAGAACGCGCACCTTTCGGCACTCGCGGCCAAGCATCAGACGCTGGACAACCGCATCAACGCCGAATCGCAGCGGCCGAATCCGGATCAATTTCTGCTGGCGGAACTGAAGCGTCGAAAGCTCCGCGTCAAGGAAGAGATGGAGCGCTAGGCGCAATAATCCACTGATTTCGTATTGCGACCTGGTGTCGCCCGGCCGGTACCGATACCGGCCCGGCGGCGCCGTGCGAAATCACCGACCTGCGCCACTCCCGAAAAAGCACCCCGCGCCAGAAGACCCTAGGGGAGGCTCGGCGATATCGCCGCTTCCGCCGAACGCAAGACGGTCGGACCATCGGCCGGCACCCGGCGGCGCGCCGAGGTACCGCACCGCCACCCCGGTCGGGATGCAACAGCGGCGGGGGAAAGACGAATACCGCGCCTGCGGCACGCGAACCACGCGCTCAGCGGCGGGTGATGATCGGCTTGGTATAAACGGGCGTGTGCGTTCCGCCCCCCACCGGCTTGCGCGCCAGCATCGGGTCGATTTCCAAGTCGAATCTGATGCCTACGCGCCCTTCAGCCGCCCATGCGATTCGGCCAGGCACCCAGCCGATACCACGCACATCGACTTCGACCGGCGTCCCGTTGGCGATGGGCGACGCATATTCGGCCATCAAGCCGCCGGCCGACAAGTTGCGCACGCGCACTTGTACCGGCGCCTCCGCACCCACGCGCAACTGTGCGGTGAGCAGCAGGCTGTCGCGAGAGGCGGAACGCTGGCCGCTGAAGTCCTCGGCGGCTGCTCTGCCCATAGGGTCAAAGGGTCGATGTTCCATCCGGCCTGACTCGAACGCAGAATCTACGAGCGGCGAATAGAGCAGAAATGCTTAACCAAAGAGTTAACCGGGGCCTATTCTTCCCGGGAAATCTTTTCGTTCCGCTCGTGGCGTTCCTGCGCTTCGACGGTCATCGTCGCGATCGGACGCGCCTCCAGACGGCCCAGCGAAATCGGCTCGCCGGTCACTTCGCAATAGCCATATTCGCCGTCGTCGATCCGGCGCAACGCCGCGTCGATCTTGGAAATCAGCTTGCGCTGGCGATCGCGGGTGCGCAATTCGATCGACCAATCGGTCTCGCTCGACGCGCGATCGGTAAGGTCCGCCTCGCGCAGCGGTTCCGACTGGAGCTGCGACAGCGTGCCCGCCGCTTCGCGATAGATCGCCTCTTTCCAAGCAATCAGCTTTCGCCGGAAATATTCCAGCTGCCGCGGATTCATGAAATCTTCGTCTGCCGACGGGCGGTAGCCGTCGTCACTGCCGTCGTTCGCCACCGGCGGCAGCTTCTCAGGGTCTTCGAGCCGATCCAAAGCCGTTGCCATCCCCAGTCTCTCCATGTCGACCGCCCCCGACTGCGCCACGGGAGGCCGCCCCACGTCCCGCAGGGCCTATACTTTCGCACGGACGGCTTCACAAGCCGCGTTTTCCGCAGAAATGTGCGAGAAAAGCCCCTGTATTCGATAGGAAATTAGCGGGGGCTGAACCGATTCCCCGCGCAACCTGTCGCAAGCGGGCAGCAAGCAAATTGTTAACCAATATTGTTAATAATACGAGCGCTAATCCCATCAACTATGTGCCGGTTCGAAACATTAACCATCAATTGGCGTCGAAAAATCGCGAATGACGCAAAAGTACCGTGCAAACCGTGGTTAACGTTATTGCACTTAATGCTTTGTTTTGCACTTGTCTTACATGACCAGGCGCGGTGCCCGGCGCAATGTCGTGCACGCACCTGTAACGGTCGGTGGGGTTACCATGTCGGTTCGGATGGCCTTGGCTAAACTTTGTGCCTGCGCGTGCGGTGGCGCCGTGCTGGGCGGCGGAGCCGTCCATGTCGCCGAGCAGCGCGTCGAAAAGCGCCAGGCGCAGGTCCACACCGTCAAGAAAAAGCGCGTCGCGCGCCGCACCGTGCAGCGCCCCGCGACCAAGCGCGTCGTGCGCCGGACGACAACCACCACTACCGCGGCGCAATGCCCGCCCGCGATCGTCACGATCGCCAGCCAGGGAACGCCCGTACCGATTCCCCCGCCCAGCTATGGGTCGAGCGGCGAAATTCCAGTCGTATCGAGCACATCGAGCGGATCGAGCAGTTCATCGGGCGTCATCGGCGGGTCGAGCGGCGGCGGATTCATTGGCGGATTTTTTGCCGGCGGCTTCTTCGGCGGCGGCGGTTCGGGCGGTTCCGGCAGTTCGGGAAGTAGCGGGATCAACATCGAGATTTCGTCCACGTCGAGCAGCAGCGGCGGCTCTACGTCAACCGGCGGTTCGTCCACTTCGACCGGTGGCTCATCGACCTCGACCGGCGGTTCATCGACCTCGACCGGCGGGTCGTCCACGTCGAGCGGGAGCGTCAGCAGTACATCGTCGACGGGCGGATCGTCGACTTCGAGCGGAAGCGTCAGCAGCACGTCTTCGACAGGCGGATCGTCGACCAGTTCGTCGACCGGCGGTGTGTCGAGCACCTCTTCCACGTCGAGCGGCGGATCGTCGACCAGCACGTCGACCGGCGGATCGTCATCGTCGACTTCCAGCGGAGTGTCTTCCAGCACTTCGAGCGGGGTGTCGTCGTCGACGTCCTCATCGACGTCCAGTGGCGTTTCCTCGTCGACTTCCACGTCGAGCGGCGTGTCCTCTTCGTCGTCGACATCCAGTTCTTCGAACGGGTCCAGCAGTTCGACGTCGAGTTCGTCGAACGGGTCCAGCTCGTCCAATTCCTCCTCCACGTCCAGTTCGTCCAACGGATCGTCCAGCTATGGCTCGTCCAGCCACGGCCATGGGTCGAGCAGCTGGGGCGGAAGCAGCGGATGGAGCTCGAACGGCGGCTGGAGCTCGAATGGCGGTCACGGGTCGAGCAGCCACGGCGGATCGAACGGCGGCGGCAGTTCGGGCGGCGGCCCGGCGCCCGTCCCTGCTCCGCCGATGATCCTGCTGTTCGGCGGTGCCGCCGCCGCACTGGTCGCGCGCAAGCGGCTGGCGCGCAAGAAGGACGACACCGCCGCCTGACGCGGCATCCCCGGCACCCCGGGGACGCCGCGCCGGCCGCTCACGCCTGCAACAGCACCTGTTCGATTTCGGGCAGCGGATGGCCGGTCAGCGTCTTGTCGACTTCGCCGATCAGCCGCTGTTCGGTTTCCTTGTGATAATGTTTGCGCATCTCGCCCAGCGTGCGCGGCGGAGCGACGATGATAAGCCGGTCGAATTCCTGCGCCAGCGCGCGGCGATTGATGAGGTCGGCGGCTTCCGCGGCGAAGCGATCTTCCTCAAGCTGGTGAAAATCGGTTTCGGTATAGGCGCTGCGGCCCGGCCCTACGCTGGAAAAGCTGCGCCCCGGCGCGTCGGTCGACTGGTCGCGGGCGGGCGGATTGTCCTGCACCTGGGCATGTTCCACTTGCAGGTTGGGATAGGCTTCGTCGCCTTCGTTCCTGAGGAACAGCAGCTTGTGGCCGTCGGCGACGACCACGAATGTATTGTGCGGAACCTGCATCTCCTGCCTCCTTGCTCAACATTGCAATGACGCTCCAACGCCGGGGACCGCATGGCGGTTTCGGCACGCGCCGGGTTGCGCCGCCGCGCGGCCCCGGCCATAGCGCTGCCGCCATGCATGACATCCGCGCCATTCGTGAAAACCCGCAGGCCTTCGACCAGGGGCTCGCCCGCCGCGGCCTCGCGCCGCTTTCCGCCGACCTGATCGCGCTGGATGAGCGCCGCCGCGCGCTCATCACCGAAGTGCAGGCCGGCCAGGCCCGCCGCAACGAAGCGTCGAAGGCAATCGGCGCCGCCCGGGCGCAAAAGGACGAGCCGACCGCCGCCGCGCTGCTCGCCGAAGTGACTGCGCTCAAGGAACGGCTGCCCGCGCTGGAGGCCGAGGAAAAGACGCTCAGCGCCGACTTGGAATCGCGGTTGGCGACGATCCCCAACCTGCCGCTAGCCGACGTGCCCGAAGGCGCGGACGAAAATGACAATGCGCTGGTCGCCGAAAAGGGCACGCGCCCGGCCTTTTCCTTCGCGCCGCGCGAACATGACGCGATCGGCCCGGCGATCGGGCTGGATTTCGAAACCGGCGCGCTTTTGTCGGGCGCGCGCTTCACGCTGGTGCGCGGCCATGCCGCCCGGCTGCATCGCGCGCTCGGCCAGTTCATGCTCGACACGTTGAGCGGGGATCATGGCTATGAGCAGGTCATCCCGCCGCTGCTGGTGCGCGACGAAGCGATGTTCGGCACCGGCCAGCTTCCCAAATTCGCCGAGGACCTGTTCAAGACGACCGACGGACGCTGGCTGATCCCGACGGCCGAAGTCAGCCTGACAAACATCGTGCGCGAGCAGATCCTGCCCGCCGAAGCGCTGCCGCTGCGCCTGACCGCGCTGACGCCGTGCTTCCGTTCCGAAGCCGGCGCGGCGGGCCGCGACACGCGCGGCTTCATCCGCCAGCACCAGTTCGAGAAGTGCGAGATGGTGTCGATCGTCGCGCCGGAGGATTCCGAGGCAGAGCATGAGCGAATGACCGCCTGCGCCGAGGACATTCTGACGCGCCTGGGCCTGCCGTTCCGCCGCATGAAGCTGTGCACCGGCGACATGGGCTTTTCGGCGGCGCGCACCTATGACCTGGAGGTCTGGCTGCCCGGGCAGGACCGGTACCGCGAGATTTCGTCCTGTTCGACCTGCACCGATTTCCAGGCACGGCGCATGAACGCGCGCTATCGCCCCGAGGGCGAGAAGGCGACGCGGTTCGTTCATACGCTCAACGGGTCGGGGCTGGCGGTCGGCCGCACGCTGGTCGCGGTGCTGGAAAATTACCAGCAGGAAGACGGATCGGTCGCGGTGCCCGACGTGCTCCAGCCTTATCTGGGCGGGCTCAACCGGCTGGAACCGCGCGGCTGATGCGCATCCTGCTGACCAACGACGACGGCGTCCATGCGCGCGGGTTGCAGGTACTGGAACGGATCGCGCGGACGCTGTCCGACGACATCACGATCGTCGCGCCGATCGACGAACAGTCGGGCGCCAGCCGGTCGCTGACGCTGACGCGGCCCGTGCGGCTGCGCAGGTTCGGCGACCATCGCTTCGCCGTCACCGGCACGCCGACCGACGCCGTGATGATGGCGCTGGGCGAGATCATGAAGGACCGCAAGCCCGACCTGATCCTGTCGGGCGTCAACCGCGGCGCCAACCTGGGCGAGGACGTGACGTATTCGGGCACGGTTTCCGCCGCGATGGAAGGCGCGCTGGCGGGCATCCGTTCGATTGCGCTCAGCCAGCGCTATGCGCAGGATGCGATGGGCGACGCCGTGCCGTTCGACGCGGCCGAACAATGGGGCGAGCGCGTGCTGCGCCCGCTGCTAGACCTGGAGATGGCGCCGCGCACGCTGGTCAACATCAATTTCCCGCCGCTGCCCGCGGAGGAAGTCAAGGGCGTGCGCGTCGTGTCGCAGGGCTTTCGCGAATATGGCCGGCTGAAGATCGACAAGCGCACCGATCCGCGCGGTTTTCCCTATTACTGGTTCGGGCTTGGCCGTGTCGAACACACGCCCGCGCACGCCACCGACCTGGAGGCAGTCGAAGACGGATTTGTCTCTGTCACGCCGCTGCACCTTGACCTGACGCATAGTGAATCGCTCAATAGGATTGCTGACGCCTATCGCTGACCCAAGGGCAAAGGGGGGAAATTATGCGAAGCGCCGCCACGCTCGCGCATCTGACGGTCATCGCCGGGGCCTTGCTGCTGGCCGGGTGCATCCCGCCCGGCGCGCGTGCGCCGGTGGAAGGCCCCTATCCCGCGCAACGCGATAGCGCCCCGCCCCCCTATCGCCCTGTCCCGGAGCAGGAGGCGCCCGCCGCCCCCGCGTGGGAAGCGCGCCCTGTCGCCCCGGACCTGCACGTCGTGGAACAGGGCACTTACACGGTGCGCAGCGGCGACACGTTGCGCGGCATTTCAAACCGCACCGGCGCGGGATCGGAAGCGATCGCGCGCGCCAACAATCTGGCGCCGCCGTTTACCATCTTCCCGGGCCAGCACCTCGTCATTCCCGGCGGGCGCTATCATATGGTTCGCGACGGCGAGACGGGGATCGCGATCGCGCGCGCCTATGGCGTCGACTGGTCGCGCGTAGTGAGCGAGAACGACCTGGACGAACCCTATGTCCTGCGCGTCGGCCAGCGCATCCGGATCCCCGAAACCGGGCCGGAAACGCCCGAGCAGCGCGCGGCGCGCTTTCATATTGATATCGACGATATCGTGACCGGCGGCGAACCCGCGCTGGCGGGGAACGAGCGCCCGGCACAGCCCGGCACCTCGCCGGCCCGCGTGCCCCCGGCAACCACACCGGTTGCGGCCCCCGCGCGCTTCGCCGGCGGGTTCCAATGGCCGCTGTCGGGCGCGGTGATCGGCAAGTTCGGCCCGGTCGCGTCGGGCGAGCGCAACGACGGCATCAAGATCGCCGCACCGCTGGACACGCCGGTGTTGGCGGCGGCCGACGGCACCGTCGGCTATGTCGGCAGCGACATCCCGTCGCTGGGCGGAGTCATCATCCTGAAGCACGGCGACAACTGGACCAGCGTGTACGGCCATGTCAGCCAGCTGGTGGTAAAGCGTGGCCAGTCGGTGAAGAAGGGGCAGTTGATCGCGCTGTCGGGCAATTCGGGCAATGCCACCCGACCGCAGCTCCATTTCGAAGTGCTGCGCGGGCGCACACCCGTCGATCCGCTGCCGCTGCTGCCGCCGCGCTGATGGCGGCGGCGCGCCCTGCCGCGACGCTGCGCCGCCGCTCGCGGCTGCCCGTCTGGCTGGCGATCAGTTGGCGCGTGGCGGCGGTGTTCACGCTGCTGGCGCTGGCGGTGGGCGTGCACTGGTTCGACCGCGAAGGGCTGCGCGACACCTATGACGGCGATGTCAGCTTCCTCGACGTCATCTATTTCACGGCGATTTCGATCACCACCACAGGATACGGCGACATCGCCCCGGTGACCGAGCGCGCGCGGATGTTCGACGCGCTGGTGGTGACGCCGATCCGCGTGTTCGTGGTGCTGATCTTCCTCGGCACGGCGTATAATTTCGTGTTCCAACGAACCTGGGATAAATGGCGCATGGCCCTGATCCAGCGAAACCTGCACGACCATGTCCTGATCGCCGGGTTCGGCAAGACCGGGTCCGACGCCGTCGACGAACTGATCGCGCGCGGCGACGACCCCGCCGACATCGTCGTGATCGACAGCGACCCCGAATCGCTCGCGCGTGCGGAGGCGCGCGGGTGCACCGTGCTGAACGGCGACGCGACGCGCGATCAGGTGCTGGAGGATGTGAAGCTGAACCGCGCGCGCGTGCTGATCGTCGCCGCCGGGCGCGACGACACGTCGATCCTTATCACGCTGACCGCGCGCCACCTGGCGCCCGACCTGCCGATCAGCGTCATCGTCAAGGCGGAGGACAATGAACTGCCCGCACGCGCGGCCGGCGCCACGACAGTCATCAATCCGGTCAGCTTCGCCGGGCTGCTGCTCGCCGGGTCGTGCACCGGGCCGCATATCGCCGACTATCTGATGGATCTGGCGTCGATCCACGGCCGCGTGTCGCTGCGCGAACGGCCGGTACAGCCGCAAGAGGTGGGCAAACCGCTGTCGGCAATCACCACCGGGCTTGGCGTGCGCGTTTATCGCGACGGGCGGCCGTTCGGCTTTGCCGACCCCGAGACGGGCACGCTGCGCGGCGGCGACATTCTGGTCGAAATCGTCCGCGACCCGGCAGTAGCCCGAGCGTAGCCAGCCGGTTTGAATGTTCCGTTCGGGCTGAACAGCCGCCGAGCGAAGTCGAAGGGGCGCGTGGGGCACGCCGTTCGATACGGAGCCTCGACGCGATCAGCCCCCGGTCAGAGCGAACGGGGAGAGTTCAAATCGCCCCACCCCAAGGCTTGACGCCATCGCCGCGCGGCGGAAAGGGGCGACATGTCCGACACACTTGCGCGCATCCTGCCCATCGCGATGCTGCTGATTTCGAATCTCTTCATGACCTATGCCTGGTACGGGCATCTGAAGGACGCGCGCACGACGCCGCTCGCCTTCGCGGTCCTGGCGAGCTGGGGCGTCGCCTTCGCCGAATATTGCCTGGCGGTCCCCGCCAACCGCATCGGCGCCTCTGTCTATTCAATCGCGCAGTTGAAGGCGATTCAGGAAGTGCTGGCGCTGACGGTCTTCGTCGGTTTTTCCGCGTTGTATCTGGGACAACGGGTGACGGCGAACCATTTGGTCGGTTTCGCGCTGATCGGCGCGGGCGCGTGGTTCATCTTCAAGGGCCCGCTGGGGCGCTGAATTCTTCCGCCATCTGGCTTTTTCGCCAGAAGTCCCTATGTCGCGCGCCAATCATGGCCACCAAAATCCCCGAAAGCCCGCGCGTGGGCATGGTGTCGCTCGGCTGTCCCAAGAACCTGGTCGACAGCGAGCGCATCCTGACGAAGCTGCGCAGCGAAGGCTATCAGATGTCGCCCGACTATGCCGGTGCCGACGTCGTGCTCGTCAACACCTGCGGCTTCCTCGATTCCGCCAAGGAAGAAAGCCTGGAGGCGATCGGCGAGGCAATTGCCGAGAACGGCCGCGTCATCGTTACCGGATGCATGGGCAACGAGGCGGAAACGATCCGCGCGCGCTTTCCCAACGTTCTCGCGGTCACTGGCGCGCATCAGTACGAACAGGTGGTCGAGGCGGTGCATGAGGCCGCGCCGCCCATCCCCTCTCCCTTCGTCGACCTGGTGCCCGAGGCGGGGCTGAAGCTGACCCCGCGCCACTACAGCTATCTGAAGATATCGGAGGGGTGCAACCACCGCTGCGCCTTCTGCATCATCCCGTCGCTGCGCGGCGACCTGGTCAGCCGCCGCCCGGACGCGATCCTGCGTGAGGCGGAAAAGCTGGTCGCGGCGGGCACGAGGGAGTTGCTGGTCATCAGCCAGGACACCTCGGCCTATGGCGTCGACATCCGCAAGGAGCCGCGCCCGTGGAAGGGGCGCGAGGTCGTGCCGCACATGACCGACCTGGCGCGCGAGCTGGGGCGGATCGCGCCCTGGGTGCGGCTGCACTATGTCTATCCCTACCCGCATGTCGACCAGGTCATCCCGCTGATGGCCGAGGGACTGGTGCTTCCCTATCTCGACATTCCGTTCCAGCATGCCAGCCCCAGCGTGCTGCGCGCGATGCGCCGCCCGGCGAACGAGGCAAAGGTGCTCGAACGGCTGAAGAGCTGGCGCGAAATCGTCCCCGACATCACGATCCGGTCGACGTTCGTCGTCGGCTTCCCTGGCGAGACCGAAGCCGATTTCCAGTATCTGCTCGACTGGCTGGACGAGGCACAGCTCGACCGTGTCGGCGCGTTCCGTTTCGAGCCGGTCGAGGGCGCCGCCGCCAATGACCTGCCCGGCGCGGTGCCCGAAGCGGTCAAGGAAGAGCGCTACGCCCGGATCATGGAGAAGACCGCGGCGATTTCGGCGGCGAAGCTGGCGGCAAAGGTCGGCCGCATACTCGACGTGCTGATCGACGAAGTCGACGAGGGAGGCGCGAACGGCCGGTCGAAGGCGGATGCGCCGGAAATCGACGGCCAGGTCTTCCTGCGCGATGCCGGGCACCTCACCCCCGGCGACATCGTTCGGGTCGAGATCGAGGACGCCGACGAACACGACCTGTACGGCGTGCCGCTGCCCGCCTGAACGCAGTCAGGCGTTGCCCAGCCCCTTGCGCCAGTATCGGAACAGGAAGGCGATCGGCAGCACCGGGATGGCGAAACTGAACAGCCACGGATTGAGCGGCCCGGCCTGAAACACGGCGGCGCCGAGCAGCAGCACGCTGATCGGCTGCACGCTCGCCGTTCCGGTCGTCCAGTCGAGCGAAAAGGTCACGAACGACACGAGGCAGCCGAGCGCCCACGCCCATTTGTAGCGCAAGCCCCGCGCGCGCAGGATCAGCACCAGCGCCGCGAGCGAAACCAGCACCGCGCTGAACATCGCGCCCAGCCACGCATAGTGCAGCGGCGTCTTGCCCGCGAGCGTCAGCCGGTTCGCCTGGACCAGCGAATGGTCCCCCGGCAATGCATAGATGCCGTTCAGCCGCGCCGCGCCGCCGCTGGTGTCCAGGATCACCTGCACCACCGCCCAGCGGTTTCCGGCGCCGAGTTCATAGTTGAGGAACTTCAGCGTTTGCACGCCTGCGGGGCCGGTCGCGCTCTGCACATTCGCGGTTTCCAGCACGGGTTCGCCGTCGGGAATGCTCGCAGCGAGCCTGGCGAAAAGTTCGGGCGAAAGCTGCCCCGCCAGTTGGGGCGCGGCGTCGCGCATCACCGCGTCGCGGTCGCCCGCGCGCGTCGCCCGGATCACGCGCACCGCCAGCGCGCGCTCATCCGGCGTGGTCAGGCGTTCGTTGATGGCCTGCACCGAACATCCGGCGAGGCCCAGCGCCGCCAGCAAAACCAACCAGAACCGCACGCGCCGTACCTTCCCCAAGCTTCCCGCTCCGCCTAGCAATCCGCCGCGCCGCGCGCCAGCGCCGCCGCCGGGTGGCGTCGCGCGGCCGGGCGCGCTATCGACAGGGTTTCCTCGTTCAAGGAGACGAGCCGCCGATGCGCCGCACGCCGCTTCTCGCCGCAGCCCTGATGCTGCTTTCGCCCTTCCCCGCGCTCGCCCAGGCGCTGACGCCGTCCGAGACCGAACAAGTCGACGCGATCGTCGCGGTTGCGCTGAGGAGCACCGGCGTCCCGTCCGCCTCGATCGCGATCGTGCGCGACGGCAAGATCGTCTATGCCAAGGCGTATGGAAACCAGGGGCCGAGTTTCAAGACGCCCTCGGTCGACGCGAAATACCCGATCGCGTCGATTTCGAAGCAGTTCACCGCCGCTGCGTTGTTGCTGCTCGAAGACGACGGCAAGCTGAGCCTGGACGATCCCGTGTCGAAATATGTGCCCGGCATCACCGACGGGGACAAGATCACCATCCGCCAGCTGCTGAGCCACACCGCCGGGCTTCAGGACTATTGGCCGCAGGATTACAGCTTCGCCGCGATGGAAATCCCGACGACGCCGCAGGGCATCGTCGACCGCTGGGCGAAAAAGCCGCTCGACTTCGCGCCGGGAAGCCAGTGGCAATATTCGAACACCGGCTATGTCGTCGCCGGGATGATTATCGAAAAAGTCTCCGGCATGAAGCTGATGGACTTCCTTCAGCAGCGCATCTTCACGCCGCTCGACATGCACCCGGTCGATCAGGATCATGCGGTCGGCAAGGGCTATCCGATCGGCACGCACCGCTTCGCGCTCGGCCCCGTGCGCCCGGCCAAGCCCGCCGCCGACGGCTGGCTGTGGGCCATGGGCGAGTTGGCGATGTCGGCGACCGACCTGGCCAAATGGGACATTGCGCGCATCAAGCGCAACGTGCTGACGCCGCAGGATTGGGACGAACAGGAAACCGCGATCCAGCTGACCGACGGCAATTCGTCGCGCTATGGCCTGGGCGTGTTCGTGCTCAACCAGGGCGGGCACAAGGTCGTGACGCACGGCGGCGAAGCAGTCGGCTTCCTGAGCGACAACAGCGTCCTGCCCAACGCGGGATTTGCCGTGGTCGTGCTGGTCAACGCCGACTTCGCCGATGCGCAGGGCACGATTTCCAGCGGCATCGCGCGGCTCCTGGCGCCGGAGGCACCCAGGCCGGCGATCGACACCAGCGACGAGGCGCACCGGCTCGACATGGCGAAGGCGATGTATGCGGCGCTCCAGAAAGGCACGGTCGACCGGACGTTGCTGACCGAGGATGCGCGCTATTATTTTACGCCGCAGGCCGTCGCCGACTATCGCGACAGCCTGGCCCCGCTGGGCGAGCCGAGCGGCGTGTCGGCGAGTGCACCGCGCCTGCGCGGCGGCTTCGTCAATCGCAATTACACGCTGACCTATCCCGACCGGAAGCTACGCATCGTCACTTATGCCGAGCCGGGTCGCAACGGAAGGTTCGAACAGTTCATCGTGATGCCCGCCGAGTGACCGCGATCGGGGGCTCCGGCTGCGGATCCCCCGTCGTTCCCCCGTCCGGGGCAATACGCGGCCGCTGGACATTCCACGGGGCGCAACGTACCGAGTAGCGATCCATGCATGCGTTGCGCGCCTTTTTCCTGCGGCACCGGACCCTCTCGGCAATGACGGTCATCGTGGCGCTGTGCATGAAGATCATGGTCCCGACGGGATTCATGATCGGGCAGAATTCGACGGCCCTGACCCTTGAGATTTGCGACGCCGCGCTGGGCAACCACGCGATCAAGCAACTGGTAATCCCGATGAAGTCGGGCGAACAGGACCCGGATACCGGCAAGCAGGGCAAGGGGGACTGCCCCTTTGCCTCGCTTTCGATGGCATCGACGGGCGGCGCCGACCCGACGCTGCTCCTGCTGGCATTGGCGTTCATCCTGGCGCTTGGCCTGACGCTCGCGCCGGTCCGGTTACCGAAACCGCTTTCCAACCTGCGTCCGCCGCTGCGCGGACCACCGGCACACGTCTGACATCTAGCTGATTTGTCGGACCGGCTGGTGCGCGCGCGCTCGCGTCGCGCGCGCCGCCTCTGTCGGAGCAGGATTGCATGTATGAACTGCCGCGCCGTTCCAAGGAACGGCCTTGGACGCTTGTTGCTCACGCGTCCGTAGCTGTCGCGCAAAGCGGCGATTTCCGTTCGGCCATGGCGAGGATGCGGGAAAGCCGTTCGCATTTGGGCGAGCGGGCACGGGCGCGCGTCGGGGGTCTTGCCATGATGGCCATGGCGAGCGGTATCCTGCCCGGGCCGCACGGCCTCGGCGCCGCGCCGCCGGTGGCGGCGGCTCTTGCCCGCATCGCCGGGCGTTGAACGATGGGTGTCCTGTCGCTTTCCGATGCCCGGCGCCGAAAGCTCCAACGCTTTCGCCGAACCGCGTGGATCGCAGTCGCGCTGTGCGCAGCGCTCAGGCTGACGGATGCGGCGCTTCACGGCGCCACCCATCCGGATCGCGCCGCCGCCTCGCGCGCACCACTGACCTTTCGAAAATGCAACGGGGGAAATCATGAATAATAGGAAAACAGTAGTTGTTTATGCCATCGCGTTCGCCGCGCCCGCCTGGGCCGCCCCTGCATGGGCAGGCGATGAAAGGGACGACCAGGATCCGATCATCGTCGTCACTGGCGCGCGGCGCGAGCAGGCGATCGTCAACGCGCCGAACACCACCGCAACCATCGACGCGCAGACAATTCGCGAGAAAGTGAATGCACTCAGCGTCGAGGACACGATCAAATATCTCCCCAGCCTGATCGTCCGAAAACGCCATGCCGGCGACAATTTCGCGCCGATCGCGACCAGAACGTCCGGTCTGGGCTCCAGCGCACGCAGTCTGATTTACGCCGACGGCATTCTGCTCTCCGCGCTGATCGCCAACAACAACGGCAACGGCAGCCCGAAGTGGCAGTTGGTCGCGCCGCAAGAGGTTGCACAGATCGACGTGCTGTACGGCCCCTATTCGGCCGCCTATCCAGGCAATGGCATCGGCACGATTGTGAACATCACGACGCGCCTTCCCGAAAAGCTGGAACTCAGCCTGGACGCTGTCGGCAATGTTCAGCGTCACAAGCAATATGCAACCGCACGCGATTTCGGTACCGGGCAATTCTCGGCCGCAATCGGCGACCGGTTCGGCGCGCTGTCGTTCTTCGCCAGCGCCACCCACACCGTCAGCAACGGGCAACCCGTCGCCTATGTGACCGCAACGACCGCGCCCGCGGGCACCAGCGGTTCGATCCCCACGCTCAATCGGCTTGGCGTACCCATCCGGGTGCTGGGCGCCAGCGACATCGGCCACCATGTCGAGGACACGATCAAGCTCAAGCTGGCCTATGACCTGACCAACACCGTCCACGCATCGTACACGGTCGGCCTGTTCCTCGACGACAGCCGGTCCGATGTCGACAGCTACCTGCGCAATTCGGCGGGGGAAACGGTGTATACCAGCGGCTTCAACTCGGGCTTTTATCTGCGCGAGAGCAGAAACTGGGCGCATGCGCTTTCGGTAACCGGGGAAAGCGACGCATTCGAATGGCAGGTAATCGGAACTGCCTATGACTATGCCCATGAGCTTCAGGCAAATCCGTCGACGCTGCTTCCGACATCGGCCACAGGGGGTGCCGGGACCGTGCAGGACCAGACCGGCACGGGCTGGATAACGATGGACGCCAAAGGCGCTTGGCGATCCGGCACGCGCGACGCGACCGGAATTGAACGGAACACGCTGTCCCTGGGTGCGCATGTCGACCGGTACACGCTGCAATCGCGAACCTATTCCTCGACCGATTGGCGGGCGTATCGGCGAGACACGCCGACCGCCGCATCGCTGGGCAAAACCCGCACCGCGGCGCTGTGGGTGCAAAATGAACGGCGGGTTTTCCCCGGCGTCGCGGTGACGCTGGGCCTGCGGTACGAATGGTGGAGCGCCGATGACGGATTCAACCAGACAAGTGCCGCCAACCCGGGCATCACGCAGGAGAAACGCGACGCGGAGGGGCTTTCGCCCAAGGCGTCGATCGAATGGCGCGCGGGCAATGCGTGGTCGACGCGACTGTCACTCGCGCAGGCGTGGCGCTTTCCGACGGTGGGTGAGCTGTACGGCGCGACCACGGTCGGTTCGGTCCTGACCAATCCGAACCCGAATCTGCGGCCCGAACGTGCGCGTTCGGCAGAACTGGCGGTCGAATATCACGCCGGGAACGGAACGGTCCGCGCGTCTCTGTTCAACGAAGTCGTGCGGGATGCGCTGATTTCGCAGTCGGGGACGATTCGGGCGGAACAACCGAACGGCACGGTGGCCACCGTGACTGCGAATTTCGTCCAGAATGTAGAAAGGACGCGGGCGCGTGGCGTCGAATTGGCGATCGACCAACGCAACCTGCTGCCCCGCGTCGATATAGTGGCCAGCGTCACCTATGCTGATGCCATCACCAGCAAGAATTCCGTCGCGCCCGCTTCGGTGGGCAAATTATTGCCCAGCGTTCCGCATTGGAAGGCGAATGCCGTCGTCACATGGCGCCCGGTCGACCGGCTCTCGCTTACCGCGGGCGCGCGACTGTCGAGCCGCAACTTTGCCACGCTCGACAACAGCGACAGCGTCGCCGACACATATCAGGGGTTCGGCAAATTCTTCGTCGTCGACTTGCGCGCCGCCTATCGGTTGACGGACCGTGCCGAAATCGCCGTCGGCGTGGATAATGTGAACAACGACCGCTATTTTCTGTTCCACCCCTTTCCCCAGCGGTCGTTCACGGCGGAACTGCACTGGAAACTATAGGCGCCGGTTCGGTCCGACCATCGGGGCAGGGTCGGCCATATGCGTGAAAAGGGGCTCCTTGCAGGAGCCCCTTTGGTTCCGCCGTCCTCAACCGGGCAGCGCATAGGCGATCACTTCGTCGCCGATCGGCGTTTCCATGAAGTGATGGCCGCCGGCCATGATGACCAGATATTGTTTGCCACCGACCTGATAGGTCATCGGCGTCGCCTGCCCGCCGGCGGGCAGCGCGTCCTGCCACACGGTCCTGCCGGTGCGCAGGTCGATCGCGCGGATCAGGTCGTCGGTCGCCGCCGCGACGAAGACCAGCCCGCCCGCCGTCACTACCGAACCGCCGTTGTTCGGCGTGCCGATCGTGATCGGCACGCCGGACGCGATGCCGAACGGCCCGTTCTTGCGCGCCTGCCCCAGCGGGCGGTCCCACAGCGTCTTGCCGGTCCGCATGTCGATGGCGCGGATGCCGCCATAGGGCGGTTCCTTGCAGAGCAGCCCCGTCCACGGCATTCGCCACCCGGCATTGACCTGGATGCCATAAGGCGTGCCCGCCTGCGGGTCGCCGGCGCCTTCGGCCCCGCCCTTCATGCTGCCGCCGCGCGCTTCGCCGCGCGGCGCCCAGCCGAGCTTGTCCGCCTCGGCACGCGGAACCAGCCGGTTGTAGTTGGGCATGTCGTTGTAATTGGCGACGATGACGCCGCGCGTCGGGTCGACGGCGATGCCGCCCCAGTCGGTCCCGCCGTTATAGCCGGGATATTCGATATAGCGACGGTCGGCCTCGGGCGGAGTGAAGAAGCCGCGGTAACTCGCCCGCCGGAACTGGATGCGGCAGATCATCTGGTCGATCGGCGACATGCCCCACATGTCGCGTTCGGTCAGGTCGGGCTTGCGCAGCGTATGCCACAGCGAGACGATCTGCGTCGGCGCGCGCTGGTCGGGCTCGACGCCGCCGCGCGGTGCCTGCATCTCGCCAATCGGCGTCAGCGGCCGGCCGGTGCGGCGGTCGAGGACATAGATGTCGCCCTGCTTCGACGGCAGCACCAGCGCGGGCACCGCGCCTTTGGGCGCGGGCCAGTCGACCAGCGTCGCCTGCGCGCCAAGGTCATAGTCCCACACGTCCTTGCGCACCGTCTGGAAATGCCAGCGCGGCTTGCCCGTGGTCACGTCGATCGCGACCAGCGCGGCGGTGTAGGCGTCCTCAGGCGGGCGGCGCAGCCCGCTCCAATAGTCCGCTGCCGCATTGCCCAGCGGGACATATACGAGGCCGAGCTGCTCGTCACCGCTGGCGGTGGTCCACATGTTCGGCGTGCCGCGCGCCCAGCTCTGCCCCTCCGGCGGCCCGTCGGTCCATTCGGGGTGCATCATGTCCCACCCCCATTTGCGCTGGCCGGTGACGGCATCGAACCCCTGGATGACGCCCGACGGCGCCCAGCGCTTCTGCCCGTCGAGCACTTCCTGCCCCGTCACCACCACGCCGCGCACGATGGTGGGGGCAGAGGTGATCGCGACCATCCCCGGCTCGACCGGCCCCATGCCGGCCTTGATGTCGACCGAACCGTTGGTGCCGAAATCGCCGCAGGGGCGCCCGTTGCGCGCATCGACCGCGATCAGGCGGCCGTCGAGCGTTCCTTCGATGATGCGCGTCGCGCATGCCTGGTCGGCGGGCGCGTCGGGCACGGCATAGTAGGACACGCCCCGGCACGCGGCGGTATAGGGAATCCAGTCGTCGGAGACGTTGGGGTCATAGCGCCAGCGTTCCTTCCCCGTCGCGGGGTCCAGCGCGATCAGGATATTGGTGGCCGAACAGAGGTAGAGCGTGTCGCCGACTTTCAGCGGCGTCGTCTCTGCGCCATATTTGCCCGCCGCCGCTTCCGATGCGGGCATGTCGCCGGTGTGCGCGACCCACGCGCGCTTCAGCGTGCCGACATTGTCGACGTTGATCTGCGCCAGCGGCGAATAGCGGCGCGCGCTGTAGGTGCCGCCATAGGCGGGCCAGTCGGCGCCGACCGGCATCGTCGACGGGTCGCGCATCCCCGGCGCAATCGGCGCAGGCAGCGTGTCGGCGACCTGGCGTCCATGCCCCGATGCGGCGACAGCGAAATCGACCGTCGTCAGCACCAGCGCGGCCGCCACGCCACCCAGCGCCAACGCCCAGCGGCGGCGGTGCGTCGATAGGCTGGCCATCGCCGGCAGGACCAGCAACAGCAGCACGACCGGCGCGATGATGCGCGGCACCTGGCCCCAGGCATCGGCACCGACTTCCCACCACGCCCAGGCAAAGGTGAGCGCGACGATGGCAAGATATAGCCAGCCGCCGATCATCCGCCCCATCGCCAGCAACACGCCCGACGCGACCAGCCCGACGCCGGCGATCAGATAATAAGGCGAGCCCCCAAGCACCGCGAGCCACACTCCGCCGATCGCCAGCACCGCACCGATCAGCGCCAGAACAGCACCGGAGGCCAGCCCCAGCCAGCTTCGGCGCACCGGCGGCGGCGCGTCGTCATCGCGCTCCAGAGTCGGATAGGAATGCGGTGGAAAGGCGGATTCGGTCGACATGCGGTTCTCCCAGGCGGCGGGGACGCGCGAGAGGCGGACGGCGCTTGGGCGTCGGGCGCGGACGATCCCCGGGTATCGGGCCAACCGGCGGCGCCCCCGCATGGTTCCGGTCAGGCGGGAATTTTCGCTTTCGCACCGCCCCCTAGGCGAGCGGCGCCGCGCGTCCTAGATCATCGTCATGGCTGATCTTTCCAAATTGCTGCAGGCCGACCGCGGCCAACCCGCCCGAACCATCCATCTGGTCGATCCCAAGCGATATGACGCCTGGATGTCCGCCCAGCCGCCGCGCCACCGCGCCGCCGCCGAGGCGCAAAAGCTGACCGCCACCGGCTATGCCAGTGCGATCCTGCCCGGCGACCAGCCCGAGGAATGGTCGGTCGTGTCGGTGGTTGCCGATGTGGACAAGCTGTCGCCCTGGTGCCTCGCCAAGCTTGCCGAGACGCTGCCCGCCGGGACCTATCGCCTCGCGTCCGGCGAACCGGGACCCGCCGCCTATGGCTGGCTGACCGGGCAATATCGCTTCGGGCGGTACCGCGCCGACCCCGACGCGCAGGGGCCGCGCGTCCTGCTGACCGGGGAGCCCGCGAAGATCGAGGAGACGCTGCGGCTGGCGCAGGCGACCTACAAGATCCGCGACTGGATCAACACCGGCGCCAACGACTTCGGCCCGGCCGAGCTGGAAGCGGCGGCGGAAGAGATCGCCAAGGCCCATGGCGGCGCGTTGACCGTCACGCGCGGCGAGGAACTGGCGCGCGGCTATCCGATGATCCACGCAGTCGGCAAGGCGGCGGGCAAGGGCCGCGACCCGCGGCTGATCGAAATCGAATGGGGCGACCCCGCGCACCCTCGCATCGCCCTGGTCGGCAAGGGGGTGGTGTTCGATTCGGGCGGGCTGGACCTCAAGCCCGCGTCGGGCATGCGGCTGATGAAGAAGGACATGGGCGGCGCCGCGCACGCGCTGGGCCTGGCCGAAATGGTCATGGCGTCGAAGCTGCCCGTACGCCTCCACCTGTTGGTCGCGGCAGTCGAGAATTCGGTGTCGGGCGAGGCGTTCCGCCCCGGCGACATATTGCGCACGCGCAAGGGGCTGACGGTCGAGAACAGCAACACCGATGCCGAAGGAAGGCTGATCCTGGGCGATGCGCTGACCAGGGCGGGCGAGGCGAATCCGGAGCTGATCCTGGATTTCGCGACGCTGACCGGGGCGGCGCGCGTCGCGCTGGGCGCCGACCTGAGCGCGCTGTTCGTCAACAACGACGTTCTGGCGCTGGAGCTGCTGTCCGCCGCCGACAGCGAGGCGGACCCGGCGTGGCGCATGCCGTTGTGGGACCCCTATGACGAGATGCTGAAATCCGATGTCGCCGACATGGTCAATGCGGCCGAGGGCACGCCGTTCGGCGGGGCGATCACCGCCGCCCTGTTCCTGCGCCGCTTCGTTCCCGAAGGCGTGCAATGGGCGCATCATGACATCTTCTGCTGGCGCCAGGCGTCGAAGCCCGGCCGGCCCAAGGGCGCCGACGCGGTCAGCCTGCGCGCAACATGGAAGGCACTGAAGAACCGCTACGCAAAGTGACCGCTGATCCGGGGCGCGTTGCCGCGCCCCGGACCGGCAATGCAGGTCAGCGGCCGAGCGGCACGTCGCGAAACTGCAGTTCGCCCCACGGCTCCGCCCCGATCTTCAGCTTGAGCGAGAGCAGCGCGATGCGCGGCGCCGGGCCGGGCCGGGTGTAGCGCAGCGCCAGCTTCACCGGCACGCCCGATGGCAGGCTCTGGCGTATCGGGCCGCTGCTGTAGAATAGCGTCGATCCCGCCCAGATGCCGCGATCATAATTGATCTGCGTTCCGTCGGGCATCGTCATGCGGCTGTCGGTGGACATCAGCGCGAACGCCTCCCGCGGGCCGCGGTTGATGAGCGTATATTCGCACGTGACGATGCCGCCGCCTTCGCGGTCACACCCGCCAAAGGCAATGTCGATGCGGCCCATGCGCCGGAACGAATCGAGTCGGTGCGCAGGCTCCGGCACGACCGCGCCATTCCCCTCCACAATTGCTTCCAGTCGCTCGACGCGCGCTTCCAGGTCGGCGACACGGTCGCTCAGTGCGTTCTGGGCATGGGCCGAAAGCGGCGCAAGCAGCAGCAAACCGGCCAATGCCGGGCGAAAACTGAACATTTCGAGCTCCCCAATCGAGCGCGCCTCCCGGGCCGGGATGCGTCGCCGTCGACATGACGGGAGGCCGCACGCCTGTCTCTACGCAGACCGCGCGAGGTGACTCGCACATTATATTAGTATAGGGCCATATGCTTCCCTGCGGAAGGATTGGCGCAGTCGAAGCCCCGACCGAAACCATGATCCAGGGAGATACGCGCCGAAAGCGGGCGCGGATACCCACGGCGGCAGGTACCGCCTGCCCCGCCGGGACAGGCGGCTCGAGTCGCCTGCGTCGCCGCGGCGCCCCGGACCATCGTACGCGTTGCGCGTCAGCCGCTGACCGGCCCCGCGATGCCTTGCGCGATCATCGCCATCGCCATGACCGCGGCCCCCGCTTTAAGGCCGACCAACACCCATGATCGCATCCCCGACAGCCCCCGTTTGCGGTCGCCACCCCCATTTGACGACCGGAAGCGGCGAAGTTTGGCGATTGTGACGCTTACGTCAAGCCGCCACGACATCATCCGCCGGCTGCCGCTGCCGCCTCTATGATCGGCACGAATTTCTCGGCCGTCAGGCTGGCGCCGCCGATCAGGCCGCCGTCGACATTGTCGATCGCCAGAATCGTCGCCGCGTTCGCGCCGGTCATCGAACCGCCGTACAGGATTCGGACCCCGTCAGCCGCATCGCCGACCATCGCGCGCAGCTTCGCGCGTGCAATCGCGTGGATCGATTCGATTTCGTCCGGCGTCGGCGTGCGGCCGGTACCGATCGCCCAGCGCGGCTCATAGGCCAGCGTGAACCAGGCGCCGGTCGCGTCCTCCGGCACCGACTTTTCGATCTGCGCCTGCACGACGCGCTCGGCGCGGCCGGCATCGCGCTCGGCCTCGGTCTCGCCGCAGCACAGGATGACGTGCAGCCCGTGGCGATGCGCCGCCGCCGCCTTTGCCCAGGCATCGTGGCTCGTCTCATTCTGGTCGGCGCGGCGTTCCGAATGGCCGACGATCACCAGTTGCGCGCCCGCCTCGACCAGCATCGGCGCGGAAATACAGCCGGTATGCGCGCCCTTTTCCGCTTCATGCACGTCCTGCGCGCCGATCGGCAGCGCGCCCGCGACGCCCGTGGCCGGGTCGATCAGCGTGAACGGCACGCACAGCGCGACGTCGACACCGGCATGCGTCGCCGCCGCGGCAGCGATCTTCGCCACTTCGGGCAAGTCGGCCCGCAGCCCGTTCATCTTCCAGTTTCCAGCTACCAGCTTGCGCCGCATTCGTGTTCCCTCCCTCTGATCCGATGTCCGATAGCGATCGCATCGGCGCGCACAAGCTTGAAGGGATCGGCGCGCCGCCCTAAAGCGGCGGCTCTCAATTCCCAAGCGAACGGCCCTTCATGCTCAGTTTCCTCCGGAGTCTCACCAAGTCGCGCGTCGGCCTGATCGTCGTCTTCCTCTTGCTCGGCGTCATCGCGATCGCCTTTGGCATGAGCGATGTCACCGGTCTGCGGTCCTCGGGCGCCGGCTCGGGCGAAGTCGTCGCGCGCGTCGGCCGCGAGAAGATCACCGCCGACGACGTTCGCCAGCGGATCGAAAATGTCGCGTCGAACATGCGCGCGCAGGGCCAGCAGTTCGACATGCAGGCGTTCCTGGCGCAGGGCGGGCTGGACTTCGTGCTCAACCAGATGATTGACGAGGCGTCGATCCGCGAATTCGGTCGCGAGAACGGCATGTTCGTTTCGAAGCGCACGATCGACGGCGAGATCGCCAGCAATCCGGCGTTCCAGGGGCCCGACGGCAAGTTCGATCCGGCGCTGTTCAGCCGCCTGCTGTCGTCGCGACGCATTCCCGAACAGGCCGTGCGCGACGAAATCCGTGACACGAAATACCGCAGCTGGCTGTTGTCGCCGGTGCTGGGCGCGCAGCAGGTACCCGATACGCTGCTGACGCCCTATGCGGCGATGGCGCTCGAACGTCGCTCGGGAAGCGTCGCCTATATTCCCGCCAGGAACATGGATGCGGGGGCAGCCCCGGACCCCAAGGCGATCCAGCAATATTACGACCGCAACAAGGCGCGCTATACCATCCCGGAGCGGCGCGTGTTGCGGTACACCACGATCCACCCCGACGCGCTGCGCGCCGGCATCGTGGCGACCGACGCCGACATCGCACAAGCGTACAAGGCCGCCGGCGCGCGCTTTGCCGCGAAGGAACAGCGCAGCGTGAAGCAGGTCATCGTTGCCGACAAGACGGCCGCCGACGCGCTGGCCAAGGCCGTGCGCAGCGGCAAGTCGATCGACGAAGCGGCGCGCAGCGCGGGGCTGGAAGCCGCCAGCTTCGGCGACATGGAAAAGACCGCGCTCGCCGCGCAGACGGCACCGGCGGTGGCCGATGCCGCGTTCCAGGCGAAACAGGGCGATGTCCTTGGCCCGATTCAATCGCCGATCGGCTATCACATCGTCCGCGTCGAAAAGGTGACGGCACTCCCGGCCAAGACGCTTGAGCAGGCCAAGCCCGAGCTGGCGAAGGAAGTGGTCGATCGCAAGACGACCGAGGCGCTGATCGCGCTGCACGACAAACTGGACGACGGCGTCGCCAACAGCGCGACGTTCGACGAACTGATGAAGGCAAACAAGCTTCAGGCCAGCACATCGCCCGCGCTGCTGGCCAGCGGCATCGACCCCTCCAACCCCGTGGTAAAGCCCGACGAGAGTTTCGTGCCGGTGGTCAAGGCCGGTTTCGCAATGGATGTCGGCGACGACCCGCAATTGGTCGCACTGGGCCAGGACGGCAGCTTCGCGGTGGTCACCGTGGCCAAAATCGTCCCGGCAACGCTACGCCCGCTGGCCGACGTCAAAGCGGCGGTGGAACAGGATTATCGCGCCGAGCAGCAATATCAAAAGGCGCGCTCGGTCGCGGCGGAGATGGTCCGGCAACTCAATCGTGGCGCGCCGATACCGCAAGCCGTCGCCGCGGCGGGCGTCCCGCTGCCCTCCCCCCAGCGATTCGACTTGTCGCAGGCCCAGCTTTCCGGACGCCAGGTCCCGGCTCCGATTGTCATGGCGTTCAACATGGCGCCGAAACGCGCCAAGCTGGTCGAGGCCGAAAACCGCAGCGGTTACTATGTCGTGTGGCTTGAGAATATCGACCGGAAGGATGCGACGGGCAACGCAGACGCCATCGCGTCGGCGCGGCGCGACCTCGCCCCGCTGGTCGGTGGCGAATATGCCCGCCAGTTCGTCGCGTCGATCCGCACCGAAGTGAAGGTCACACGCGACGAACCCGCGATCAAGCGCCTGCACGACAATCTCGCGCAGCAAGGCGTTTCGGGTCGCTGATCGGGGCAATGGTTCACGGCGCCGATTCCGCACGCGTCGCGCTGGCGGCGGGCCGCCCGGCGCTGTTGTGGCAACGCCAGGTCGCCGATACCGACACGCCGGTCGCCGCCGCGCTGAAGCTGATCGAGCCGGGACGCGGGGACTTCCTGCTCGAATCGGTCGAGGGCGGGACGGTGCGCGGGCGGCACAGCCTGATCGGGCTCGCCCCCGACCTGGTGTTCCGCGCGAAGGGCGAGCATGCGGCGATCAACCCCCAATGGCTGGTCGATCGCGATGCCTTTGCGCCCAGCGACGAACCCGCGCTCGCCGCGCTGCGTCGGCTGGTCGATGCCTGCCGCATGGACGTGCCGGCAGAGCTGCCCCGCGCGCTTGCCTGCCTCGTCGGCTATTTCGGCTATGAGACGGTCGGGCTGGTCGAAACGCTGCCACGCCCGGCGGAAAACCCTATCGGCGTGCCCGACATGATGTTCGTGCGGCCGACGGTGGTGCTGATCTTTGACCGGCTCGCCGATGCGCTGTTCCTGGTCGCGCCGGTGTGGCCCGATGCCGCGCGCGATGCCGATTCGCTGATCGCCGACGCGGCGGGGCGCATCGAGGCGACTGCCGCGCGGCTGGCCACTGCGCCGCTGCCCGCACCGGTGCGGTGCGACCCCGCCGAACTGGCGCTGGCACCGCAGCTTCGCGATGGGGCCTATCAGTCGATGGTCGCGCGCGCGAAGGACTATATCGCCGCAGGCGACATATTTCAGGTCGTGCTGGCACAGCGGTTCACGACGCCCTTCCCGCTGCCGCCGTTCGAGCTGTATCGCGCGCTGCGCCGCGTGAATCCGTCGCCCTTCCTCTATCACCTCGACCTGCCCGGCTTTGCACTGACGGGGTCGAGCCCCGAGATCCTCGTCCGCGTGCGCGACGGCGAAGTAACGATCCGCCCGATCGCCGGCACGCGCCCGCGCGGCCGGACCGCGGCGGAGGACGAGGCGAATCGCGCCAGCCTGCTCGCCGACCCCAAGGAACGCGCCGAACATCTGATGCTGCTCGACCTGGGCCGCAACGATGTCGGCCGCGCGGCGGCGGCGGGCAGCGTGCGCGTGACCGACAGCTATACGACCGAATTCTACAGCCATGTCATGCACATCGTGTCGAATGTCGTCGGGCGGCTGCGCGACGGCGTGGATGCGCTCGACGCGCTGTTCGCGGGCTTTCCGGCGGGCACGGTCAGCGGCGCGCCGAAGGTCCGCGCGTGCGAAATCATCGCCGAGCTGGAGCCCGAGACGCGCGGCCCCTATGCGGGCGGCGTCGGCTATTTCTCGCCCGACGGGTCGATGGACAGCTGCATCGTGCTGCGCACCGCGCTGGTCAAGGACGGCGTGATGCACGTCCAGTCGGGCGCGGGGATCGTCGCCGACAGCGACCCGGCGTATGAACAGCGCGAATGCGAGGCCAAGGCGGGCGCGCTGCTCGCCGCCGCGCGCGAGGCCGTCGCGCGCGCCAGCGAACCCAATTTCGGGCAATAATTTCGGAAAGGCCGCCGCACGGCGCGGCAGTCCCTGCACTGTCGAGGAACACCTCACGGGCGGCGGGGGGCGCATCGCGCGTCCCACTCGACCGAACGGCGCTTCGTCCTTCCCCCGGTCGGGAAACGTCAGGTCAGGGAACCCAGGATTCCTTGGCGCGCTTGTCCAGCCGCTCTTGCGCCCATTGCTGGATCTGGAGCCGCGTGCAGCCGGTCTGGCCGCCCGTGCCGATCGGCGAGCAACTGTTGGGCAGGCCGGCGCGATTGACTTCCTCGACCACTTCGACGCGACGAGTCCATGCCTGGCCCACCGGGCCTTCGGCCGGCTGGTCGCGGAACTGCTTGGGAATGCGATAGGGCGATTCGCCGGTGCGCGCGCAGACGACGATTTCGTCGTCGCTCTGCGCCTTCGGGCATTGTTCGTCGCCGTACAGCAGCACGTTGCGGATGCGCGACGGCACCTGGTTCGACGACGGCGACGCGTCCTGCGCCATGGCGGGAGCGGCGCATGCGAACAACGCGGCGGCACCGGCCGCGAAAATCAGGGTCTTGGTCATACGCAACTCCTTGTACCGGCCAACCTCGGCTGCGCCCTTGGCAATTTCCCGTAGGCATGTCGATATGACACGCAACGTTGCGCCCCACTGTGGCGGCGCTAAGGCAGGTATATGATCCTCGTCCTCGACAATTACGACAGCTTCACCTGGAACCTGGTCCATTATCTGATGGAGCTGGGCGCGGAGGTTCAGGTGGTGCGCAACGACGCGCTGACCGCGCGCGACGCGATCGCCAGCAACGCGCAGGCGTTCCTGATCTCGCCCGGCCCCTGCACGCCCAATGAGGCGGGGATCAGCCTGGACCTGGTCGCCGCCTGTGCCGACACGGGCAAGCCGCTGCTGGGCGTGTGCCTGGGCCATCAGGCGATCGGCCAGCATTTCGGCGGCAAGGTGGTGCGCGGCGGGCTGATGCACGGCAAGACCAGCCCGGTGCGCCACGACGGCACGGGGCTGTTCGAAGGGCTCCCCTCGCCGTTCATCGCGACGCGCTATCATTCGCTGATCGTGACCGACATCCCCGAGGCGCTGGTCGTCAATGCGACGGCCGAGGACGAGTCGGTCATGGGCTTCCGCCATGCCGAGCTGCCGATTCACAGCGTCCAGTTCCACCCGGAAAGCATCGCCACCGAACACGGCCACGCGATGCTCGCCAATTTCCTGCGCATCGCCGGGATCGAGGCCGAGGCACTAGCCGCGTGACGACGTTCACCGACCTGCCCGACCCCTATGAGCCGCTGGCGCGCGAAAGCGCGGCGGAGGCGTTCGCGGACATTCTGGACGGCAAGGTCGCGGATCATGCGGTCGAGGCGTTTCTGATCGGCCTGTCCGATCGCGGCGAGACGAGCGTGGAAATCGCCGAGGCGGCGCGCGCGATGCGCGAACGCATGGTCCCGGTGACCGCGCCCGACGGCGCGATCGACGTGTGCGGCACCGGCGGCGACGGGCACCACACGCTCAATGTCTCGACGGCAGTATCGCTGGTCGTGGCCGCATGCGGCGTGCCGGTCGCGAAGCACGGCAACCGCGCCGCATCGTCCAAATCGGGCGCGGCGGACACACTGGAAGCGCTTGGCCTGAACCTTGACGCCGCCGCCGCGCGCGCGGAAGAAACGCTGGCGGAGCTGGGCATCGCCTTTCTGTTCGCGGCGCATCACCACCCCGCGATGGCGCGGCTGGCGCCGATCCGCCGCCGCATCGGCAGGCGTACGATCTTCAACCTGATGGGGCCGCTCGCCAATCCCGCACATGTCCGCCGCCAACTGATCGGGATCGCGCGGCCCGATTATGCGCCGATCTATGCCGAGGCGCTGGAACAGCTCGGCACCGAAGCAGCCGCCGTGGTGTCGGGCGAAGAAGGGCTCGACGAACTGTCCTGCGCCGGTGTCAGCGTCGCCGTGTCGGTGGGCAGCGCGCGCCTGCCCGACCGGATCGTGCCCGAGGACGCCGGGCTGCCGCGCCACGCGCTCAGCGCCATTCGTGGCGGCGGGCCGGAGGAAAACGCGCTGGCGCTTCGCCGCCTGCTGCTGGGCGCGCCGGGTGGCTATCGCGACGCGGTGCTGCTCAACGCGGGCGCCGCGCTGATGATCGCGGGTCACGCCGATACACTGGCCGAAGGTGCGGAAGAAGCCGCCGAAGCGTTGGACAAGGGACTCGCCAACGCGTTGCTGAATTGCTGGATCGCCTATTCATGACAACGATGCTCCAAACGATCCTCGACGCCAAGCGCGACGAAGTCGCCGCGCGCAAGGCCGTGAAGTCGCGCGCCGACCTGGACGCAGCCATCGCCGCGCAGACGCCACCGCGCGGGTTCCGCGCCGCGCTGGATGTCCACGCCGCGACCGGATACGGCCTGATCGCCGAGGTCAAGAAGGCGAGCCCGTCGAAAGGGTTGATCCGCGCCGATTTCGATCCGCCCGCGCACGCACGCGCCTATGCCGCCGGAGGTGCCGCCTGCCTGTCGGTGCTGACCGACGAACGCTGGTTCCAGGGGCATGACGACTATCTGGTCGCCGCGCGCACGGCATGCCCGCTGCCCGTGCTGCGCAAGGATTTCAATGTCGATCCGTGGCAGGTCGTCGAGGCGCGATCGATCGGCGCCGATGCCATCCTTATCATCGTCGCCGCGCTGGACGACGCGCAGATGGCCGAAATCGAAGCCGCCGCGATCGAGCTGGGCATGGACGTGCTCGTCGAAGTCCACGGCGCCGACGAGCTCGACCGCGCATTGCGGTTGAAGTCCCGGCTGATCGGCGTAAACAACCGCAATCTCAAAGACTTTACGGTATCCTTTGAGCGGACGTACGAACTGGTGGGCAGCGCGCCCGCCGAATGCACCTTCGTCGCCGAAAGCGGGCTGGGCGCGCGCGCCGACCTCGACGCGATGGCGGCGCACGGCGTGCGCTGCTTCCTGATCGGCGAATCGCTGATGCGCCAGGACGATGTGGAGGCCGCAACGCGCGCGCTGGTCGGATGAGCGGCGGGCTGACGCATCTCGACGAACAAGGCGCCGCGCGCATGGTCGACGTCGGCGGCAAGGCGGTGACCGCGCGCCAGGCCGTCGCCACCGGCCGCATCGCCATGTCGGCGGAAGCGGCGGCGGCGATCCGCGACGGGCTGGTCCAGAAGGGCGACGTGCTCGCTGTCGCGCGCGTCGCGGGGATCATGGCGGCGAAAAGGACCGCCGACCTGATCCCGCTGTGCCATCCGCTGCCGCTCACCCGCGTCAGTATCGACCTGGTGCCCGACGACGGCGGCGTGACCGCGACCGCGACCGCCGCGACCGATGGCAAGACCGGCGTGGAGATGGAGGCGCTCACTGCCGTCACCACTGCGCTGCTGACTGTCTATGACATGGCGAAGGCGCTGGATAAGGCGATGATTATCCAGGATATCCACCTGCTGTCCAAGACCGGTGGCAAGTCCGGGGACTGGGTGGCGCCGGCCCGCTGACCGGCGCCACCCGATCCGGGCGGCGCCTTCAGAAGCGCTCGCCGACCAGTTCCTCGCTCTTCGCCCACAATGCCTTCGCATGTTCGGGATCGAGCGCATAGCTGCGCACACCCTCGGCGATCACGTTGAGAAAGCCGTCGTTGACGGTCGACACATGGCAATTTTCACAATAGCGGCCGCCGACTTCGTCGCCGCTTGCCACTACCCCTGCCCAAATCGACGTCGCGGCACCCTGCGGGATTGTCTTCCATTCGAACGGCGGGAGTCCCTGCCGCGCGAGGTCGGCATTGATCTCTTCCACCATCGCAGCAAGCGCCTCCTGCGGCAAGTGACGGCCCAGCTCGGTCTGGATGCCGCCGGGATGCACGGCGGCCGCGCGGACGCCGCGATCGCGATGCCGCCGGTCGAATTCGACTGCGAACAGCACATTGGCGGTTTTCGACCGGCCATAGGCGACGAACGGGTCATAGGGCGCCCGGTCAAAATTGGGATCGTCCAGATCGACATCGGCGAAGCGATGCCCTGACGATGCGAGGTTCACCAGCCGCCCGCCGTCGGCGATCAGCGGCGCGATGCGGTTGACCAGCACGAAATGGCCGAGATGGTTGGTGCCGAACTGTGTCTCGAACCCGTCGACGGTGCGGCCGAACGGCGTCGCCATCACGCCCGCGTTGGCGATCACCACGTCGAACCGATCGCCCGCGTCCAGCAGCGCATCGGCGCAGGCGCGCACGCTGGCAAGCGCGGCGAGGTCGAGCTGGACCAGCTTCAGCGAGCCGCCGTTGGCGCCATCGGCCCAGACGCGCTCGATCGTCGCCTGCGCCTTGGCCAGATCGCGCGCGGCGCCGACCACCTGCGCGCCATGCGCCGCCAGCGCACGGGCAGTCTCCGCGCCGAGCCCGGCAGACACACCGGTCACCAATATGCGCTTGCCGCTGAGGTCCACACCGGCAAGAACGTCTTCCGTGGTTGAAGTTGTATCGAAACGCATTGTTGTCTCCCTTGGACGCACGCTCCCTGCGCCGCGGGCGTGGTTGCGCGCGGCGTGGAAGGAAATAAAAGGGGATGGCGTCTCCGCTTCAAATATGGAGCACCCCTCCGTTTATCAAGGGGCGCTCGGGCAGTGACAAGCGAATATTCCAAGGACCCGGCGCGCAAACCGCGCGCCGACGCCGCGCGCAATCGCCAGCGGCTGCTCGACACCGCGCGTGTGGTTTTTCGAGAAAAGGGCGCGCAGGCCAGCCTGGAGGAAATCGCGCGTGAGGCGGGTGTGGGAATCGGAACGCTCTATCGCCACTTCCCTTCCCGCGACGCGCTCGTCGAACAAGTCTATCGCGCCGAATCGCGTGCGCTGGCCGACGCGGCGTCGGCCCTTGCGGCGACGCATGCGCCGGCAGAGGCACTGCGCCTGTGGATGCGCGTGTTCGTCGGCTATGTCGCGACAAAGCAGATCATGGCGGCGGCGCTGAGCGCGCTGGTCCGCAAGCCCGAACTCTATGCCGAATCCGGCGCGCAGATGAAGGCGGCGGCGCGGATGCTGTTCGACCGCGCGGTGGCGAGCGGCGAAATCCACCCGGGCGTCGAGCCGATGGACCTGCTGCGCGCGGTGGCGGGCGTGGTGCAAGTCGCGCCCGAAACCGAATGGGAAGCGAGCGCGTATCGCGTGATCGACTTGCTCGTCGCCGGATTGCGGCAACCGTCCGTTGAGTCCTGAGGCCGATCGCGAATCGTGCCCGCGGATGACGGATCGCCGCGACGCGCTTAGGTTAGGCGCATGATCCCCTCCTCCCTGCTCCCCGTCGAAGACGCGCAGCGCCGCCTGTTCGCGCTTGCGCCGCCGGTCGCTGTCGAAGTGCTGCCGCTCGCACAAGCCGCAGGGCGCTGGACCGCCGCGCCGGTCGTCGCGCTGCGCACGCAGCCTGCAGCCGACCTGTCGGCGATGGATGGCTATGCGATCCGGTACGACGACCTGCCCGGCCCCTGGAGCGTGATCGGCGAAAGCGCGGCAGGGCATCCGTTCGCGGGAACGCTGAACGCGGGCGAGGCCGTGCGCATATTCACCGGCGCTGCGCTGCCCCCGGGCGCCGATACCGTGCTGGTGCAGGAAGAAGCCGCGCGCGACGGCGCCCTGCTGGCGCTCGACGGTGAAGGACCGGCGCGGCGCGGCGGCAATGTGCGTCCGCGCGGGCTCGATTTCGACGCCGGCGCCGCGCTGATCGCGGCGGGCGAGCGGCTGACCCCCGCGCGGCTGGCGCTGGCCGGCGCCGCGGGCGCAGGCGCGGTGCCGGTACGGCGGCGCGTCCGCGTGGCGGTGGTCGCGACCGGCGACGAGTTGGTAGCGCCCGGAGCGCCGGTCGGTGCGGGCCAGCTTCCCGAGACCAATCGACTGATGCTCGCCGCGCAACTCGCCGACCTGCCCGTCGAGATCGTCGACCTCGGCATCGTGCCCGACCGGCGGGAGGCGCTTGAGGAAGCATTTCGTTCGGTCGGGACGGACCTGCTCGTCACCAGCGGCGGCGCGTCGGTGGGCGACCACGACCTGGTGCGGCCCGCGCTGATCGCGGCGGGCGCGGAGATGGATTTCTGGCGCGTCGCCTTGCGCCCCGGCAAGCCGATGATGGCGGGGCGAATGCGCGATACGCTGGTTCTGGGCCTGCCGGGCAACCCGGTATCGGCTTTCGTCACGACATTGCTGTTCGTGCGGCCGCTGGTCGCGCATCTGGCGGGCGCCGCCGATCCACTGCCTCGCACGCAGACGGCGCGAGTCGGTGCGCCGCTCCCCGCCAACGGTATCCGCGCGGACTATATGCGCGCCGAACGGCGCGATGGCGCAGTGGTTCCGGCCGAAGTCCAGGACAGTTCGATGCTGCGCACACTGGCGCGCGCGACCTGCCTGATCGTGCGTCCGCCGCACGCCCCCCCGCTGGAACGAGGCGACTCAGTGGAAATCCTAGACATCGCTTGACTTGTTCCAACACGTGTTGCAGATACGTTCCCAGTCTGTTCCGAAGGAAAGAGGGAACGCATGCTTACCGCCAAGCAGCATGAGCTGATCTGCTTCATTGCCGACCGTCTGAACGCGACCGGCGTGTCGCCTTCGTTCGAGGAAATGAAGGAAGCGCTCGACCTCAAGTCGAAGTCGGGGGTGCACCGGCTGATCTCGGCTCTGGAGGAACGCCAGTTCATCCGCCGCCTTCCCAACCGCGCGCGCGCGCTCGAGGTGCTGCGCATGCCCGAACGCGCGGCGACCGCCCCGGCCAAGGCCGCTGCCGCCACCGCATCCACTGCCTCGCCCGTCCCGGCGAAGGCTGCGCCGCCCGAACCGGCGAACGACGTGATCGAAGTGCCGCTGCACGGCCGCATCGCCGCGGGTACGCCGATCGAGGCGCTCGAAGGATCGTCGATGCTGCCCGTCCCCGCCGCGCTACTGGGCGCGGGCGAGCATTATGCGCTGGAAGTCGCAGGCGATTCGATGGTCGAAGCGGGCATTCTGGACGGCGACTATGCGCTGATCCGCCGCACGGAAAGCGCGCGCGACGGCGAGATCGTCGTGGCACTGATCGACGAGAATGAGGCGACGCTGAAGTTTTTCCGCAAGGAAGGCGCGATGGTCCGGCTCGACCCCGCCAATCGCTCGTACGATCCGCAGCGCTATCGGCCCGAACAGGTGCGCATCCAGGGCCGTCTGGCGGGATTGCTGCGCCGATACTGACACGGCCGTAGGCCGGACAGCGGCGCGGGTTGCGACTCTGTCGGAATCGCTCGCCGGAATCGCTCGCCTGAGTCAGCCGACGAATTCGTCGAAGCGGACTTGTCCGTCGCGATTGCCGTCGAGCGCGTCGAACGACGCGATGGCGGGTGGATCGTTCAGGAACCGGATGCGGCGGACGGCGGCATATTCGTCGCGGTCGATCAGGCCGTTCCGGTCCGCGTCGAGCCGTTCGAACCCGCGCCGCACCGCTTCCAGGCGATGGAGTTGATATTCCGCGGGCGTGATCGTGCCCGACCGATCGAGATCGACGCGCTCGAAGCGGGAATGTGCGACATCGACGGCGAACCCGCGGCGCACGCCATGCGCGTCCGCGATCGGCAGCAACAGCAGCGGCGTCTGCTCCTCGCCGAAGCGCCGCCGCGCCGCATGCTCCGCGCCGTCATATTCCGCGCGAGTCAGCGCGCCGTCGCGATCAGCGTCCATCGCTGCGAATTCGGTGAGGAAATGGGCGCGCGGCGCATGCCAACGCGCCGACATCGACCAGACGATCGCCGCGACGGCCGCAAGCACAATCCCAGCGCCCAGCGACCGGACCAGCGAGCCCGAACGCCGGGGAGTGCCTGCCACCATCTCCTCCACGAAACCCCGGACCGCCTCGCTGGCCGTGCGCCCTTGGGCACGGCAACGGTCCATGAAGGCCTGCTTCGTCGCGTGCGGCAGCCGCACTTCGATGCTGTCGGATTTCTTGAGCGTTCCCGCCATCGCAACTCCCCCCAACGGCATCCTGCGCATCCGTTGGCGGCGACGCACGCGAATTCCTGTCCGGACAGCGTTATTTGCCGTCGCTGCGGACCCAGGGATGGCGGTCGCCGGGCCTATGTACCGTCACCACATGCCCGCCACGAAAGCCGATCGCGACGCCGCCGGTCCGCGCCAGCACTGCGCGGTCGAGCTTCAGCCAGCGCGGCGTGCAGCCGCGCGGCAGCCGCCGGTCGCTCACCATCGCGTCGACCGACCGGCATAGCGCGTTGAGTTCGGCGGCCGGGACCAGATAGCTGCTGCGCGTCGCCGCCACGCGCCAGACGCGCTCGCCGGACCGCACGTTGACGCGGCAGAGATCGGGGCTGCATTCCGCTTCGCGGAGATCCTCAATCGCGCCCAGTTCCTCCTCGGTCCCGCCGCTTTCGCCCAGCATCGCGCGGATATAGTCGCCAGCGCGGTCGCGCAGCAGCGCGAAGCCGCCGTCGGAAGTACGAATTGCCAGATGCCGCCCGTCGCCGGTCACGATCAGGTCGGGCGGCGGCGTGGCCAGCGCCCAGCCGCCACCAATCGCGATCGCCGCCAACCCGATCCAGCGCCAGTGCGTCCGCCACAGCGCGATCCACAATCCGCCCGCCGCCATCAGCACAAAGGCGCCCCCCGGCATACCGGGCAGCATCGCGACCGACCCCGGCGCACCTGCCGTCGCATGGGCAAGCCACAGCAGCAGGTCGAGCGCATGTCCCGCCAGCCACCAGAACGGCGCCCCCGCGCGCACCAGATCCGCGATCAGCGCCAGCCCTTCGAGCGGCATAACGACAAAGGTGGTCAGCGGAATCGCAACGATATTGGCGAGCGCGCCATAGATCCCCGCCTTGTGGAAATGGAACATCGCAATCGGCATCAGCGCGATTTCCACGACCAGGCCCGTCAGCAACAGCGACACCGCGCCGCGCGCGAGCCGGGCGCCCCGGCCTTCCTCTCGCGCCGCGAACCAGCCGCGCACGCGCCGGCTTTCGTGCAGCGCGACGATCGCGGTTACCGCGGCGAAGCTGAGCTGGAAACTGGGGCCCATCAACGTCTCGGGCCACAGCAGCAGCACGAACAGCGCCCCCGCCGCGACCAGCCGCAGCGTCAAGGCCTCGCGCCCCAGCGCCATCGCGAGCAGCACCAGCAACGCCGCGGCGCACGACCGGATCGTCGGCACCTCCGCGCCCGTCAGCAGCGTGTACCCGACAGCGGCAACGGCCCCCGCCCCCGCAGCGATCAGCGGCAGGCGCCAGTGCAGCGCCGCCCAGGGGCTGAGCGCCAGCAGCCGGAGGATCAACAGCATCGCCGCCCCGGTGACCGCGGTGACGTGCAGCCCGCTGATCGACAGCAGATGCGCCAGCCCCGACCGGCGCATCGCCTCGGCATCCTCCTCGGCGATGGCGCCACGATCGCCGGTCGCCAGCGTCGCCGCGATCGCGCCTGCGCTGCCCGGCACCTGGGCGCGGATATGCGCGGAGAGCGCGGCGCGCAGGTCGCCCGCCACCGGTCGGCCGGGTTGCACGACCTCCACCGGCGCAAAGCCGCGCCCGGTAGCGCCCAGCCGCTGGAACCATGCCGCGCGCGCGAAGTCATAGGCGCCGGGGACCGCGGGCGGCGCGGGCGGCATCAGCCGGGCGCGCAGGCGCACGATGGCGCCCTGCTCCAGCCCCGCGGGAAGGTCCGCCTGGGCGAGATTGACGCGCACGCGCGGCGGCAGCGCCACCGGCTTCGCGCGCCCGGCGCCGCCAGGATCGGCTTCGACTCGCTGCACCGCCAGCGTCACGCGCACGATTGCGCGCGCCGGCAGTGACTCGATACGTTCGACTGCGCCTGTGAACCGCGCGACCACCGGGCGCGCAGGCACCGGCGCCGCCACGCGCTCTGCCCGCCACCACGCGAGTGCACAGCCGAGCGCCACCAGCGCGCCCGCCACCGCCAGCACGCGCGCCGCGCGCGCCCCGCGCGACAGCGCCACGCCCGCCGCCGCAAGCCCGCTTGCCCCCAGGATCAGCGCAATCCAGCGCGGCGGATCGGGCAACACGAACCAGAGGAGAATTCCCGTGCCCAGCAACACCGGCAGCCACAAAGGAAGCTGATCGCGCTCCGCCTCCAGCCAATGCTCGATTGCGCGCGCCGCACGCGAACATGCGTTCGCCGCCGCCATTTGAAGCGGCCGAAACCCCGTGCTAGGGGCGTGCCCGGCTGAACTGGCCATCCAATTTCCAGTCTGGGAGCAAGCGCGGTTGGGCGCAAGGTCTGATACCGGCGAGGCAATGGGCGCATCGATCGTTACGCGCTTCGCGCCGTCGCCGACGGGATTTCTGCACATCGGCGGCGCACGTACCGCCCTGTTCAATCTACTCTATGCCCGCCGTCACGGCGGCAAGTTCCTGTTGCGGATCGAGGATACCGATCGCGTGCGATCGACGCAGGCGGCGATCGACGCGATCCTCGACGGGCTGCGCTGGCTGAACATCGATTGGGACGGCGACGTCGTTTATCAGTTCGCGCGCGCCGACCGTCACGCCGAGGTCGCGAACACGCTGCTTGCGGCGGGCCATGCGTATAAGTGCTTTGCGACGCCGGAGGAACTGACCGCGCTGCGCGAGGAACAGCGCGCCGCCGGCAAGCCGATCCGCTATGACGGGCGCTGGCGCGACCGCGACCCGGCCGAAGGCGGCGACAAGCCGTTTGTCGTGCGGCTGAAGGCGCCGCGCGACGGCGCCACGACGATCCTCGACAAGGTGCAGGGCGAAGTCACCGTGCAGAATGCCGAAATCGACGATTTCGTGCTGCTGCGCTCCGACGGCACGCCGACGTATATGCTCGCGGTGGTGGTCGACGATCATGACATGGGCGTCACGCACGTCATCCGCGGCGACGACCATCTGAACAACGCGTTTCGCCAGTTGCCGATCTATCGCGCGATGGACGCGATCGAAGGCGGCTGGACCGACCCGGTCTATGCCCATGTCCCGCTGATCCACGGCCAGGACGGCGCCAAGCTGTCGAAGCGCCACGGTGCGCTGGGCGTCGACGCCTATCGCGACGCGCTGGGCGTGCTGCCGGAGGCGCTGTCCAACTATCTGCTCCGCCTCGGCTGGGGTCATGGCGATGCCGAGATCATCAGCCGCGAAGAAGCGACCCAGTGGTTCGCGCTGGAAAATGTCGGCCGGTCGCCTTCGCGCTTCGACCTGAAGAAACTCGAAAACCTGAACGGCCATTATATCCGCGCGGCGGACGATGGCCGGCTGGCCGATCTGGTGGCGGCGCGACTGCCGTTCGACGCGACCGATTCGCAGCGCGACCTTCTGCGCCGCAGCATGGCCGCGCTGAAGCCGCGCGCCGCGAATCTGCTGGAATTGACCGAAGGCGCGATGTTCCTGTTTCGCACGCGCCCACTGGAAATGGACGAATCCGCAAAGGCTCTGCTAGAGGGCGAGGCGCGCACCGTCCTGGCTGCGACTTTGGCCGCGCTTGACGCGGTCGAAAGCTGGGATACGGACGCGCTCGAAGCGGCGGTACGGAAAGTCGCGGAGGATGTGGGCGTGAAGCTCGGCGCGGTGGCACAACCGCTCCGGGCCGCGCTGACGGGACGCAAGGTCTCGCCGGGCATCTTCGACGTCCTGGTCTTGCTGGGACGCGAAGAGAGCCTGGGCCGCATCGCCGACCAGACCGGCACGCGCGCGTAACGGGTTGAACGAAAGGAAGACAGGATGACCGACACTGCCAAACTCCAGGCCGCGGGGGCGGAAACCGAATATCCGGTCCTGTCCGGCAGCGTCGGCCCGGATGTCATCGACATCCGCAAGCTCTATGCCCAGACCGGCAAGTTCACCTATGACCCCGGCTTCACTTCGACGGCGAGCTGCGATTCGGGGCTCACTTATATCGACGGCGACGAAGGCGTGCTGCTCCACCGCGGCTATCCCATCGGCCAGCTCGCCGAACAGTCGAGCTTCATGGAAGTCGCCTATCTGCTGCTCAACGGCGAACTGCCGACCAGCGACGAACTGGGCAAGTTCTCGTACACGATCAGCCGCCACACGATGCTGCACGAGCAGCTCGCGACTTTCTATCGCGGGTTCCGTCGCGACGCCCACCCGATGGCGATCATGTGCGGCGTTGTGGGCGCGCTGTCGGCCTTCTACCACGATTCGACCGACATCACCGATCCGCACCAGCGGATGGTCGCCAGCCACCGGCTGATCGCCAAGATGCCGACGATCGCGGCAATGGCGTATAAGTACAGCGTCGGTCAGCCGTTCCTCTATCCCAAGAACGAACTCAGCTACACGCACAACTTCCTGCGCATGACGTTCGGCGTCCCGGCCGAGGAATATGAAGTCGACCCGGCCGTCGTCCGCGCGCTCGACCGCATCTTTATCCTGCATGCCGACCATGAACAGAATGCGTCGACCTCGACCGTCCGCCTGGCCGGTTCGTCGGGCGCAAATCCGTTCGCGTGCATCGCGGCGGGCATCGCCTGTCTGTGGGGTCCGGCGCATGGCGGCGCGAACGAAGCCGCGCTCAACATGCTGCACGAGATCGGCCGTCCGGAGCGCATCCCCGAATATATCGCGCGCGCCAAGGACAAGAACGACCCGTTCCGCCTGATGGGCTTCGGCCATCGCGTGTACAAGAACTATGATCCGCGCGCGACCGTGATGCAGAAGACCGTGCGCGAAGTGTTCGCCGCGCTCAAGGTCAGCGACCCGGTGTTCGAGGTTGCGCTGCAGCTTGAGGAAATGGCGCTCAACGACGATTATTTCCGCGAGAAGAAGCTGTTCCCGAACGTCGATTTCTATTCGGGCGTGATCCTGTCGGCGATCGGTTTCCCGACCACCATGTTCACCGTGCTGTTCGCGCTGGCGCGTACCGTCGGCTGGGTGGCGCAGTGGAACGAGATGATCTCGGACCCCGCGCAGAAGATCGGCCGCCCGCGTCAGTTGTACACCGGCCCGACGCAGCGCGATTACGTCGCTATCGACCAGCGCTGAGGAACCGCACCCATGCGCCAGAACATCCTGATCCTGCTGGGTATCCTGGGCGTTCTGGCGGGGTGCGTGTTCATGCTCCAGGGGGCGGGAATCCTGCGCCTGCCCACGCAGAGCATGATGATCGACGACCGCGCGTGGATCACGCGCGGCGCGATCATCGCGGCGCTGAGCGCCATTGTCATCGCCGGGGTGCGCCTGGTCCCCACCCGCGCCGAGGAAAAGGCGCGGCGTCAGGCGGAAAAGGAAGCGCGTCAGGCCGAACGCGGCGAATAATGCCGCGGCGCACGCGATACCGCCCGGCGCCTGTATGAAATCCGGCTAAACCCGATACGGCCCGGCTAGTCCCGATAAGGCAGCGTGAAGATGAACCGTGCGCCCTGCCCCGGCGCGCTGTCGACGGTGATGTCGCCGCCCATCGCACGCGCCAGCTTGCGCGCGATGTAGAGGCCCAGCCCGCTGCCGCCCGGCTCGGTCGGGTCGACGCGGCCGAATTTTTCGAAAATGCGGTCCTGATCCTCGGCGGCGATGCCCTTGCCCTGATCGGCGACGATGACGCAACCCATGTCGCCTTCGCGTTCCAGCCGGATCCACACCATTGCACCCGGCGGCGAGTAGCGGACCGCATTGCCGATCAGGTTGACCAGCACCTGCAAGGCCCGGCGAAACTCGCCGGTGACGGGCAATGTGTCGCCGGCATAGGGCTTGTCGATTCGCACTTCCGACTGCGCGGCGCGCACTGCGAGCAGCCCGCCCGCGCGGCGCGCGACATCGGCCAGGTCGATCGGCTCGCGCGCGACTTCAAAATCGGGCCGCTCGATCGCCTGAAGGTCGACCAGATCGTCGACCAGCCCCAGCAGGTGCCGCCCCGCATTGGCAATATCGGCGGCATATTCGGCATAGTCGGGCATCAACGGCCCATCGACTTGCGCGCTGATCGAATCGGCGTTGGCGATGATCTTGCTAAGCGGGCCGCGCAGCGCGCGGTCGAGCCGCTGGTTGAACGAATCCTGGAAGCCCGCGAACGGTGCCGACGGCGCGGGTACCGGCGCGTCGACCTTTGGTGCCTGCGGCGGCGATTCGAGCAGATGCGCGGCGCCGACGAACCCTGCAAAGCGGCCTGCCGGATCGGTGCGCGGCGATGCGGCGAGCCGTACCATCCGCCCGGTCCCGCGAATCTCCGCCTTCTGACCGTCGAAGCGCACCTGCGCGGCGACTGCGCCCAGGATCGGCAGCGTGCCCTGATCGTCCTCCGCCAGCGCGAACAGCCGGGTCAGTGGCTGGCCCAGCATCGCACTCGAATCGAATCCGTATCGCGCGCCCGCTTCGATCGACAGGAAAGTGATGCGCAGCGCCGCGTCGGTTTCCCACACAAAGTCGGCAGCGGACCGGAAGAAGTCGCTGTCGCGCTCTGCCTCGGGCGCGGGCGCGCGCCACGGCGTGCGCGGTCGCCAGCCGCTGACTTCCAGCCGCACGCCCGCGTCGCCCGGCTCTGCGCGGACCCACAACTCGATATCGTCCTCGCCGTCGGCGGCGATGACGCTGCGCGAAATGGCGATGCCAAGCCGCTGTGACAGCCGCGCCAACGTCGCGATCTGCGGCACCGCCAGCGGCGCGCCGACAATGCCGCCCGCGCGCGCGTTCAGTTCCATCAGGCGCGGCTCGGCGTCGAGCAGATGCCCATCGGCGTCCAGATTGCCGACCGCGACCGGCACCGACGGATCGACGGCGTTCACAATGCGCGCCCCGCGCGCTGCAATGCCTGCAGCGCCGCGCGATAGTCGGAGTCGAGCCGCATCCATCCGAGCGCGTCGCGCGCTTCGGTCGCGGTAATCGACGCGATGGCATCGAGCCGGTCGGCGAACAATTCCAGGTCGCGGCGCGGATCTGCCTCGCAGAGTGCATAGCCGATCTGGGCGATCACGTCGCGCGGCTGTTCCAGTGCACGCAGCGACAGCCACAACCGGTCGGCGACGGGATCAAGCACCAGTTCGCGCCCGATCGGATAGCCGACGCCCAGTGCGTGCGAGAGCAGCGCGGTAAACAAAACCAACCGCCGGTCGCCCAGCGCCTCAACCAACAACTGCGGCAGTTCGCGCGCCTGCGCGTCGATGGCAGCGGCGAATCGCATCGCCGATGCTTCCAGCCGGTCGCCTTCGTCATAGGCACCCAGGCTGCGCCGCGCGGCGTCGGACAGCGCCCGGTCAAGCTCGACAAGATTGCCGCCGTCCTCGCCGACATTTTCGCGCAGCGCCGCCGCCGCCCACCACACGAGTCGGTGATGCAGTTCCGCCGGCAGGTCGGTCTGCGACAATTGTCCTGATTCGGGATTCCCCCGCCGACGACTTTCGGCGATCAGCAGCGCCATCGCGCCCGCCGCGACGACTCGGTCGGGGTGCTGGACGAATCGGTTGATAAGGCTGGGCCGCTCAGGATCGTCGGGTGCGGTCATGGGAAGCGCAGCCCCGATCAGGTCCTGCCGGACCCGCGCAATCAACTCCGCCATCAGCTCGGCATCGCGCAGCAACCCCGAACGCGTCAGCAGCGCAAAGACCGATGCATGACCGGTGGACAGCCGTACGGCCAGATCGGGTTCGTTACGCGCCCCCAACAACCGCGCGGCATGCTCGCGAACCTCGGCCTCGACGGTTTCGACCAGCGTGCGCAGCAGAACACCCAGCGCCGAACGCGTACGTTCGTCGAGCCGCGATTCCTCCGGCAGAAAGAAATCGTCGATCGCGACCATCAGCCCGCGATAGGCGCATGCGTCCTCAGCCGCCGCGCGCGCGAGCAGCTCTTTGGCGCCGATGGTGGCGCCACCGCGCATGTCGACTGGGTTGTCAGACATGGACCTCAATTAGCGGAAGTGTCCTTAAAAGGAGACTAAGCTTTTTCGCATTTGCACTCAACCGCGACCCGACGCACGCAACATGCAATCGGTCGCGCAATGAGTCACTCGCCAGGCGTGTTCTCGCCGCGCAGGCTTTCGATCGCAGTTGCTAGTGTGGCGGCCGCATAGGCGGCGAGAATGGCGAGCCCGATCGTGACAAAGCCCGACAATGCGGCGGGCGCGAACAGCACCAGATGCGCGGCGGGGCTCGCCCACCAGCGCCGCGGCCGCGCAGGCGCGCGCTCGATCATCAACTGCGCCACCACCAGCACGACAGCCAGCACGGCCGCCGTCGCCGTTTCCTTGGCCAGGCTCTCGCGCCAACCGCCGAGCAGCACGACGCCCGCGAACAGCGCCGCGATTCCGGCTTCGCTCAATGCCGCGCGCCGGTCCTCGCCGCGCAGCACCGCCATCGCCGCCGATGTCGACAGCAGCACAACCGCGAGGAGCGCCACAACCGCCCCCACGCCCGCCCAGCCGAAACCGACGCTCGTCAACGACGCAACGCCCAGCGTGCCGCCGCCAGCGACCAGCGCCGTCCCCGGCACGCCGCGCGACACCAGGCGGGGCAGCGCCAGCCGCGCGATTCGCGTGAACACCCAGCGGTCGGCCCAGTTCGTCCGCCGCTCGGTCAGCGCGGCGAGCACCGCGTTGCTGCGCGACGCCAGCGCGTCGGCGCTGCGTTCGACACCATGGCCGCCGCGCTCCCACCCGGCGGTCAACGCGACATGCCGCGCGCGCGATTCGACTGCGACACGCAGCAGCGCAGACTGAAAGTCCCAGTCGTCCGGCATGCGCGCGATCGCGCCCAGATGATGCGCGGGCACCGTCGCGATCCCCGCCCAGCAATGGTGCATGTCCAGCCGCTCGATCGCCGCCGTCGACATCGCGTCGTCGGTGACGAGCAACGCCTCGTCATTCTCGCTCGCCATCCGGTCGATCACCGGGTCGGTGGTGATGAGGCTGTCGGCGAGTACCAGGATGCGCGACAGCGGATGCGCCTTCACCGCTGCTTCCTCCGCCGACCGCACGATGTCGACCGGAACGCCGCACCGCGCCGCGCGCGCGACGGCACCGAGCAGCGCCGGAGTCACGCGCGCGACCGCGACCAGTATCTGCCCGGCGCCCGCGCCAACCAACAGCCGCACCTGATATTCCAGCAGCGTCACCCCGCCGAACGGCAGCGTGGCCGCCAGCGTGCCCGGCCGGTCCTCGGCCTCTTCCGTCGCGAAGATCAGTCCCGCCAGCATGTCAGTACAACAGATACTCTTGGCGCAGGTCGGCCCACGCCGCTTCGTCGGGCGTTGTCAGCGCGTCTAGGTCGCCGGGATGCGCGCCTGCGTCATCCACCCATTCGCGCAGCGCGGTACCGCCGTTGATGACATCGATCGCCAGCTTGTCGAAGACATATTCATAGGGGAAGTCGCGCCACAGGTCGTAGCCGGGGTGCAGCGCGCGGATCACCTTGAACCCCAGCGCCTGCACGCGCCACGGCCGGAACGCCGCATGGTCATAGGCCGGACCCTCGGCGTGCATGAATACCCCCGAGCAGAGCTGCCCCACATGTTTGTGGAAGGTCGGCTGGAACCACATGTCGCGCAAGGTACAGCCCGCCAGCCAGTGCGGCGCCATCCGCCGCATCTCGGCGATGACCGCGCGCGCGTCGATATCGGGCGCGCCGAACAGCTCAAGCGGGCGCGTGGTGCCGCGCCCTTCGGACAGCGTCGTCCCCTCCAGCATCACCGTGCCGGCATAGGCGCGCGCCATGTTGACGTTCGCGGCATTGGGACTGGGGTTGATCCACGGGCGTTCGGGCGGCCAGCCGTGCCCCGGCGCCGTGTCGGGCCGCCACCCCGTCATCTCAACGACACGATAGTCGACATCCAGCCCGAAGTGCGCGATGAACCACGCGCCCATTTCGCCCAGCGTCATGCCGTGCCGCATCGGCATCGGCCCCGCGCCGACAAAGCTCTCCCAACCGGGGAGCAGTGTCGTCCCTTCGACCGGCCGCCCCGCGGGATTGGGGCGATCGAGCACCCACACCGACTTGCCGTGCTTCGCCGCCGCCTCGAGCACATAGAGCAACGTCGTGACGAAAGTGTAGATGCGACATCCGACGTCCTGGAGGTCGACCAGCATCACGTCGAACGTGTCCATCGACTGGCCGCTCGGCCGGCGGACTTCGCCGTACAGGCTGAACACCGGCATCCCATAGGTCGGGTCGGTGAAGTCGGGCGACTCCATCATATTGTCTTGCAGGTCGCCGCGCACGCCATGCTGCGGCCCGAACACCGCCGACATGTTCAGCCCCGCCGCCACCAGGGCGTCGAGCGAATGCGTCAGGTCCGCCGTGACGGAAGCAGGATGCGCGAGCAGCGCCACGCGCCTGCCCTCGAGCGGCTTGCGAAGGTCGGGCTCGGCAAGGAGCCGGTCGATACCGAAGAACATGGCTCAGCCTGCTGCCGGGAGTTGCAGCGCGAAGCAAGCGTCGTGATGAAAATCGGGCTTTTCGCGCGGGTGCGTGACCGCCCAGTAGGATTTGGCGCCGCCCGCTTCCTCGATCACGGCAGTCAGCGCGATGCGCACGCCCGCACTCGCCGGAATCGCATCGGGCGGCAGGATGCTGACCTGGGCATAGACAGTCGGCCCAGGTTCGGGCGCGGTCGCGGGCGGCGCCGACAACGGCAAGTCGGCCATGCCCTCGCGATAGCCGGTGAAGCGGTACGCCGCCCATTCGGTCGACGGCGACAGATTGAATTCGCGGTACCCGCCCGCCGGGTCGGTCACGAACAGCTCAAAGCAGGTGGTGCGCCACAGTTCGTCGACGCGCGCCGCCGCCGCCGGTTCGGGCAGTGCCAGCGCGCCACCATGATCGACGACGAATTCGACAAGCCAGCCGCCGTCGGCGCGGCGCAGCAGAACGGCATCGACGCCGCGTACCGCCGACGGCGGCGCGGCCGGATGCGGCACCAGCCGCGCGCTGGCGATTTCTTTGGGAACGCTGGCCATCCTACCTCTCCTGCCCCTCGTTTCCGTCAGTCTTCGCGTCCCGCGCGCCTTGGAGCAACCCCGGCGATGTCGACGCGGGCGTCGCGCGGTGGCATGGGCGCGACAGGAGGTTTTCGGTGTCCAAGGCAACACGCGCGACAAAAATGCTCGAACAGGCGCGGATAGTCTTCACCGTCCACGCCTATGAATACGACCCGGGTGCCGAGAGCATCGGCATGCATGCGGCGCAGGCGCTGGGCGAGGACCCGGCGCGCGTGCTCAAGACCTTGATGGCAACGCTGGACGGCAAGCCCGTCTGCGCGATCGTGCCGTCCGACCATGAAGTCGCGATGAAGAAGCTCGCCGCCGCGCTGGGCGGCAAACATGCCGAGATGATGAAGCCGCCCGAGGCAGAGCGCATCTCAGGCTACAAGGTCGGCGGAATCAGCCCCTTCGGCCAGATGCGCCGCGTGCCCGTCGCAATCGAGCAGCAGGCACTGGCGCACCCGCTGGTCTTTGTGAACGGCGGGCAACGCGGGCTTCAGGTGCGATTGTCCCCGGCCGATGCCGTGCGCATATTGGGCGCGGTGGCGGCGCCGCTGGTCGCCTGAACGGCGCGCGTGCACGCCGATGGATGACCGCACCGGAAATTGTGCTAAGCGGCGCGCCACCATGACCGAATACAAGTCCGACCTGCTGAACCTGCTCGCCTCGCGCGGCTATATCCACCAAGTCACCGATGCGGCGGCGCTCGACGCGCTCGCCGCAAGGCAGGTCGTGCCCGGCTATATCGGCTTCGACCCCACGGCGCCGTCGCTCCATGTCGGCAGCCTGGTGCAGATCATGCTGCTGCGGCGCCTGCAACAGGCGGGGCACAAGCCGATCGTGCTGATGGGCGGCGGCACCGGCAAGATCGGCGACCCCAGTTTCAAGGACGAAGCGCGCAAGCTGATGACGGTCGATACGATCCAGTCGAACATCGCGTCGATCAAGACGGTGTTCGAACGATTCCTGACCTTCGGCGACGGGCCGACCGATGCCGTGATGCTCGACAATGCCGAATGGCTCGACCGGCTGGAATACATCCCCTTCCTGCGCGACATCGGCCAGCATTTCTCGGTCAACCGGATGCTCAGCTTCGACTCAGTCAAGCTGCGGCTCGACCGCGAACAGTCGCTCAGCTTCCTCGAATTCAACTATATGATCCTCCAGGCCTACGACTTTCTGGAACTGTCGCGCCGCGCGGCGTGCCGGCTCCAGATGGGCGGGTCGGACCAATGGGGGAACATCGTCAACGGTATCGAACTGGCACGCCGCGTCGACAGCACCGAAGTCTATGGCGTCACCACGCCGCTCATCACCACCGCCGACGGCGGCAAGATGGGCAAAACCGTGTCGGGCGCAGTATGGCTGAACGAGGAGCAGCTTTCGGCGTTCGAGTATTGGCAGTTCTGGCGCAACACCGACGACCGCGACGTGGGCCGCTTTCTGCGGCTGTTCACCGACATCGCGCTCGACGAGATCGCGCGGCTGGAGGCGTTGGAAGGCGCCGAGATCAACGAGGCCAAGAAAGTGCTGGCCGATGCCGCGACTGCGATGTGCCGCGGCGCCGAAGCCGCCGCCCAGGCCGCCGAAACCGCGCGCAAGACCTTTGAAGAAGGCACGGCGGGCGACGCATTGCCGACACTGGAAGTCGCCGGCGGGAGCATCGTCATTGTCGACGCGCTGGTCGGGCTGGGGCTGTGCGCGTCAAAGGGCGAAGCGCGCCGGCTCATCAAGGGCGGCGGCGCCCGGATCGACGGCGAAAAGATCGACGACGAGGCGTTTGTGGTAGCGGTAGCAGCGCCTGTACGCCTGTCGGCCGGAAAGAAGCACCACGGGCTGCTCACGCCGGGTGGATAAACACCTATTAATAAGCTTTATTCCGTCCTGCTTCATGCCCTCGCCTCTAAGATGGAAGGTGAGAGAGTGACCTTTGCGGAGCAGTCGTGAGTTACCGTCTCGGGAATCTGGCTCAGGCCGACAGCCGGCGCGAAGGCCGGGATGAAGTGCATTATCGCGCGCGCGGTTTCGGGCCGGACGCGCGGTCGCACCACTTGTTGGTCGTCAACATTTCACCGCACGGCCTGATGGCGCGATGCGAGACCGATTTCGCGATCGGCGATCGCCTGCGCATCCAGTTGCCGGTGGTGGGCGCGGTCGGCGCGTCGGTCCGCTGGTCGCTCGGCGGACGGCTGGGCGGCCAGTTCGACAGCGTGATCGACCTGGCCAGCTATTACGAACTGCTCGCGGTCCTGATCGGCAAGCCCAAATAACTCAGCCCGACCGCAGCAGCCCCACGGCCGCATCGCGTTCGAACAGATAGAGCGCCACGCGCGCCGCCCTTCCCCGTTCGCCGTCCAGCCCGCCGTCACGATCGACCAGCAGCCGCGCGTCGCCGTTCGCCATTTCGAGCAGCGCGGTCATCATCTCGGGCGTCGCCAGCCGGAACTGCATCTCGCCCGACTGGCGCGTCCCCAACAATTCTCCCGCGCCGCGCAGCCGAAGATCCTCCTCGGCGATGCGGAACCCGTCGTTGGTGTCGCGCATCAGCGCGAGCCGGGCGCGCGACGTCTCGCTCAACTGGTTGCCGCGCAGCAGGATGCAGACCGACCGCCCCCCGCCGCGACCCACGCGCCCGCGAAGCTGGTGCAACTGAGCGAGGCCGAAGCGGTCGGCGTGTTCGATCACGATCAGCGTCGCATTGGGCACATCGACGCCGACTTCGATCACTGTCGTCGCGACGAGCACGCCCAGTTCGCCCGCCGAGAAGCGCGCCATCACCGCGTCTTTCTCGGGGCCCTTCATCCGGCCGTGAACCAGCCCGACCTTGCCCGGGAACCGCGCCTGCAATGTCGCCGCGCGTTCCTCGGCGGCGGCCATGTCGACTTTCTCGCTTTCCTCGACCAGCGGGCACACCCAATAGGCCTGCTTGCCCGACGCGAGGTGGCGGCCCAGCGCCTCGACGATCTCACTCAGCCGGTCCTCGGCGATGACGCGCGTTTCCACCGGCTCGCGGCCCGGCGGCATCTCGTCGAGCTTGCTCACGTCCATTTCGCCGTGGATCGCGAGTTGCAACGTGCGCGGAATCGGCGTCGCAGTCATCACCAGCAGGTGCGGCGGGCGTTCGGCCTTCGCCTGCAGCATCATGCGTTCGGCGACGCCGAAGCGATGCTGTTCGTCGACCACCACCAGCCCCAGGTCGCGATAGGTCACCCCCTGCTGGAAGATCGCGTGCGTCCCGATCAATATGTCGATCTCGCCCGCCGCCAGCCCCATCAGCGTCGCCTCACGCGCCTTGCCCTTGTCGCGCCCGGTCAGGATGGCGACGCGCACGCCGATGCCCGACAACAGCCGGTTGAGCGTGTCATAGTGCTGGCGCGCGAGAATTTCGGTCGGCGCGAGCAGCGCGCCCTGCGCCCCCGCCTCCGCCGCGATCAGCAGCGCCATCGCGGCGACCAGCGTCTTGCCGGACCCGACATCGCCCTGCAGCAACCGGAGCATCGGCTGTGCCTGCGCCATGTCGCCTTCGATCTCGCGGATCGTGCGCGCCTGTGCCCCGGTCGGCGCATAGGGCAAGCGAAGCGCGCTCCGCAGCCGCCCGTCGCCATGGAGCGCGCGCCCACGCTTCGCCCGCGCCGCGCCGCGCACCAGCAACAGCGCCAGTTGCGTCGCGAACACTTCGTCATAGGCCAGCCGCTCGCGCGCCTTGGCGTCGGCGGGGTCGGCGTGGATGCGCGCCAGCGCGTCGCGCCAGTCGGGCCAGCCGTGGCGCGCCTTCAGGCTCGGCTCAATCCATTCGGGCAGATCGGGTGCGCGCTCCAGCGCCTGCGCGGCCAGCCCCGCCAGCCGCTTCGACGTGATCCCCTCCGACAGCGGATAGACCGCCTCGCGCCCGCCGATCTCGTCCGCCTGGTCGAGCGGCAGGACATGGTCGGGGTGGACGATCTGCAGTTCCTGGCCATAGGCGTCGAGCCGCCCCGACACGCGCCGCGGCTCGTTGAGCGGCAACAGCTTCTTCACCCAGCCGCCGTTGCCGCCGAAATAGACAAGGCTGACGACATTGCCCACACCGTCGACGGCATGGACCCGCACCGGGCTGCGCGGGCCGCTCTGGCGATACTGGAGCGGAGTCAGCGTGATCGCGACCACGCGGCCGACATCGCCGGCGTCCAGTTCGTCGCGGTCCAGCCGATCGACATAGCCGCTGGGCAAATGGAACAGCACGTCGACCACGCGCGACAGCCCCAGCCGGTCGAGCGGCTTGGCAAGCTGGGTACCCACGCCTTTCAGCGCAGTCACCTCCGCGAACAATGGATTGAGAAGTTCCGGCCGCATGACTATCTCGCCCTATACCCCAGCCGGCGGCGCACTCCAGCGCGGTCGGCCAATTTGCATTGGAGCGACATGGACCGCGAAACCCGTCTGAAGCGCCTGCGTTTCCGCGCCTGGCACCGCGGCGTCAAGGAAGCCGACCTGATGATCGGCGGATTTTTCGATGCACGCGCCGCCGACTGGAACGATGCGGACATCGGCTGGTTCGAAACGTTGCTGGAGGAACAGGACGTCGACATCATGGCCTGGGCCATGGGAACCGCGCCCGTGCCGCCGCAGTTCGACACGCCGATGATGCAGGATTTGAAGACGCTCGATTTCGTACCCATCGCCAAGTGACTCGCGCATTCCCGGCACGCGGAGGGGGACTGCACATGGATATCCCGAAGCGCCGTCCTTGCGAGCGCGGCGAAGCAACCCAGTCCTCATGACGCGATGCGCCGCAACGCCGGGACTGGATTGCTTCGTCGCTTCGCTCCTCGCAAGGACGAAGCGCCGAGCCCATGATTGCTCCAGCTTTTAGAGGAAGATCTTCCCTTTTCGACCGGATGCCATGCCTGACCTGAAGACAATGCCTGACCTGAAGACGATCCTGACCGCCGCACGGCCGCTGACGCTGGCGGGCGTGCCCAGCGGCTTTCTGCCGGTGCTGCTGGCGGACCTTTCGCGCGCGGGCGGCACGGGCGTCTATATCGCGCCCGACGAAGCGGCGATGCGCGCCGTGGCGGCAACCGCACCCTATTTCGCGCCCGAACTGGACGTGCTTGCCTTTCCGGCATGGGACTGCCTGCCGTTCGACCGCGCGTCGCCCACGCTGCGCACCATGTCGGAACGGCTGGCGACGCTGCAGGCGCTGCAGGCCAAGGCGAACGGCCCGCGCCTGCTCGTCACTACCGTCAACGCGGCGTCGCAGCGCACGCTGACGCCATTTCGCATCCGCCAGCTTGTCGCGCGGCTCGCCCCCGGCGAGCGCGTCTCGCTCGATCGGCTGGCGCACCTGCTGCAATCGAACGGCTATCACCGTGTCGAAACAGTCAACGATGCGGGCGAATTCGCCGTGCGCGGCGGGCTGGTCGACCTGTTCCCCAGCGGCGCCGAGGAGGGGCTGCGCCTCGATTTCTTCGGCGACGAGATCGAGAGCGTTCGCACCTTCAATCCCGCCGACCAGCGCACCACCGGCCGCGTCGACGGCTTCACGCTGCTGCCCGCGTCCGAAGCGCTGCTCGACGAGGACAGCATCAAGCGCTTCCGTAGCCGCTATCGCGAGCAATTCGGTGCGACCGCGACCGGCGATCCGCTGTACCAGGCGGTTTCCGAAGGGCGGCGACTGGCCGGGATGGAACATTGGCTGCCGCTGTTCGAGGAACGGCTGGAAACGCTGTTCGACCATCTGCCCGGCGATGCCGTGATCGTGCGCGACCATGGCGTGCCCGGCGCGGCAGAGGCGCGGTTCGAGGCAGTCGCCGATTATCACGCCAACCGCGTGCGCGCGCAGACGACCGACGCGGGCAGCTACCGCCCGCTCGCCCCTGATGCGTTGTATCTGGTCCGGTCGGACTGGGACGCGCGGCTCGACGCCGCCCCCGCGCACAGCGTGACGCCGTTCCACGAACCCGAAAGCGCGACCGTGCTCGATTTCGGCGTCGACGGCCCGCGCGATTTCGCCCCCGAACGCGCGGCGGGCGACAATGTGTATGAAGCGGTGGCCAGGCACCTGACGAAGCTGCGCCGCGACGGGCGCAAGCCGGTGCTGGTCAGCTATTCCAACGGCGCGCGCGAACGCCTGTCTGGGCTGCTCGCCGACCATGGGCTGAAGGGCGCGCGCGCCGCCGAGGGATGGCAGGAAGCGCTGGGCGTCGCCGACAGCGCCGTCGCGCTGGTCGTGCTGCCGCTCGACCACGGCTTCACCACGCCCGACGTCGCGGTGCTGACCGAGCAGGACATGCTGGGCGACCGGCTGGTCCGTCGGCACAAGCGGCGCAAGTCGACCGACGCGTTCCTGGCCGAACTGGCGACGCTGTCGCCCGGCGACCTGGTGGTCCACGTCGACCATGGTATCGGCCGATACGAAGGGCTGATGCAGATCCCGGTGCAGAAGGCGCCGCACGATTGCGTCGCGCTAAGCTATGCGGGCGGCGACAAGCTGTACGTCCCGGTCGAGAATCTGGAAGTTCTGACGCGCTATGGCGCAGGCGAGGAAGCCGCGCATCTCGACAAGCTGGGCGGCGAGGCGTGGCAGCGCCGCAAGGCGCGGATGAAGGAACGCATCCGTGAAATCGCGGGCGAGCTGATCGCGACCGCCGCGAAACGCGCGCTGCGCCCCGCCCCGGTCGCCGAGCCCGATCACGGCGGTTATCCCGCCTTTGTCGACCGCTTCCCCTATGAGGAAACCGAAGACCAGGACCGTGCGATCGGCGACGTGCTGGAGGATCTGGCGGCGGGCCGCCCGATGGACCGGCTGATCGTCGGCGACGTCGGCTTCGGCAAGACCGAAGTCGCGCTGCGCGCCGCGTTCGTCGCCGCAATGGCGGGGATGCAAGTGGCGGTGGTGTGCCCCACGACGCTGCTCGCGCGCCAGCATCACCGCAATTTCAGCGACCGGTTCCAGGGCTTTCCGCTCGAAATCGGGCGGCTTTCCCGGCTGGTCGGAACCAACGAGTCAAAGGCGGTCAAGGAAGGGCTGGCGGCGGGTACGATCGACGTCGTCGTCGGCACCCACGCGATCCTGGCCAAGGGAATCGAGTTCAAGCGGCTAGGCCTGGTCATCGTCGACGAGGAACAGCGGTTCGGCGTGACGCACAAGGAGCGGCTGAAGGCGCTGAAGACCGACGTGCATATGCTGACGCTGACCGCCACGCCGATCCCGCGCACCTTGCAGATGGCGATGAGCGGGCTGCGCGAGCTGTCGGTCATCCAGACGCCACCGGTCGACCGGCTGGCCGTTCGCACCTATGTCATGCCGTGGGACCCGGTGGTGCTTCGCGAGGCGTTGTTGCGCGAACATTATCGCGGCGGCCAGGCGTATCTGGTCACGCCGCGCATTGCCGACCTGCCCGACATCGAACAATTCCTGCGCGAGGAAGTGCCCGAGATCAACTATGTCGTCGCGCACGGTCAGATGGCGGCCGGCGAAGTCGAGGAGCGCATGTCGGCGTTCTACGACAAGCGCTATGACGTGTTGATTTCTACCACCATCGTCGAAAGCGGGCTCGACATTCCTTCGGCCAATACGATGATTATCAACCGCGCCGACAAGTTCGGACTGGCCCAGCTCTATCAGCTGCGCGGGCGCGTCGGCCGGTCGAAAACGCGTGCCTATGCCTATTTTACCACCCCGCCCGAAAGGATGATGACCGAAGCGGCGGAAAAGCGGCTGACCGTGCTGTCCGACCTCGATTCGCTGGGCGCTGGGTTTCAATTGGCCAGCCACGACCTCGACATTCGCGGCGCGGGCAACCTGCTGGGTGACGAACAGTCGGGGCATATCAAGGAAGTGGGCTACGAACTCTACCAGTCGATGCTGGAAGAGGCGATTCTCGACGCTAAGGCGGGCGGGCTGGCCGAGGATCGTCCCAAGGACCTGTCGCCGCAGATCACCGTCGATGCGCCGATCCTAATTCCCGAGGAATATGTCCCCGACCTGGACCTGCGCATGGGGTTGTACCGCCGCCTGAACGACGTCGACGACCGCCAGGGGATCGAGGCTTTCGCCGCCGAATTGATCGACCGGTTCGGCCCGCTTCCCGAACCGACCGAAAATCTGCTGACGCTGATCGAGACCAAGCTGAACGCAAAGCACGCGTGCATCGCCAAGATCGACGTGGGGCCGAAGGGCGCGCTGGTGCATTTCCACCAGGACACTTTCCCCAATGTCGACGGGCTGATGGCCTATGTCGCCAAGCTGGACGGCACCGCCAAGCTGCGCCCCGACATGAAGCTGGTCATCACGCGCGCCTGGGCCAATCCCAAGGCGCGGCTGAACGGTGCGCTGCAATTGTCGCGCGGGCTGGCCAAGGCGGCGGGGTGAGCCCGAGGGGCAAGCCTGTCCGTTTACGTCCTGGCGAGCGCAGCGAAGCAGTCCAGAGCGCGATGCAAGCCGATCGCGCCGGATTGCTTCGTCGCCATGCTCCTCTCGCAAGGAAGACATATCAGGCGCGCTACAGCCGCCGCCAGATGCCGTCGCCTTCGGTCAGCTCGATTTCCTCTTCGTCCTCAAGCGCTTCGACAGTGAAGATTTCGCGCTCCATCATGAAGGTGCCGTGGAACCCCATGACGGTCCACACGCCGGAAACCTCGGTCCCGTCTTCATTGACCTGACCGGCATAGTGGACGGCATGCGCGAACGGTCCCGCGCCGTCATATTGCTTGGTGAAGGCCAGATCGAAGCCCGAACGCGTGCCGCGGACAAGCGCGTGGCGCACATCGACGACGCCGTGATCGTCCGGCTCCGAAATCGCGCCGGAAAAGCTGCCCGCAACCTCCGCCAATTGCGCGATGAACCGGTTGGTCTGCGACGAATTGACGCCATCGTACCGGCCATACCACACGCCGGTCAGGTTCCGCTTGTCCGCCATCAGTCGCTATGGTCCGCCACGATTTTCCACCCGTCGACTTCACGGCGGAAGACCAGACTGGTCATGCCGCTCGCCGCGTCCTTGCCGCCGCCAGGCGCCAGATGCCAGCGCGCGATCAGCAGCGCATGCTCGGGGCCGAGCATGCGGAAATCCTGGAAGGTGAACGACAGCGCGCGCGGAGTGCCGCTCGCATCCGGCCCGAACAGCTCGGGATAGCCGCGAACATAGCGCTCGCGCACTGCCGCCTTGCCGCGCACGAGCCCCCGCGCGGTGGTGAAGCTGGTCGCCGGGTCGTCGGAGTAAATGCCCAGAAAGCCGTCCAGATCGCGGTGATTCCACCCGTCCGCCGACCGGAGCATCGCCGCCTCCACCGCCGCGCGCGGGTCGGGCTCCGCCGACTGCGCGGCCGCGGGCAAGGCGACCAGCAACGCGAATAGCGCCAGCAGCCGTCCGATCATCCGCGCTCCTCCACCAGCCGCGCCAGCGCGTCGATGTCGACCGGCGGGGCGCAGAGGAACCCCTGGTAATAGTTGCACCCGTCCTTGGCCAGCAGCTCAAGCTGCTGCTCGGTTTCCACCCCTTCGGCGATCACCGACAGGCCCAGCGATCGCGCCATGTCGATTACCCCGCGCACGACGATGCGGTCGCGCGGCGACCCGGTGATGTCCTGCGTCAGCTTGCGGTCGATCTTCAGATAGTCGAGCGGCAGCGCCTTCAGATAGGCGAGGCTGGAATAGCCGGTACCGAAATCGTCGATCGCGACGCGGCAACCGGCGGTGCGCAGTTCGGACAACAGCCGCGCCGCCTCACCCAGTTCCTCCATGATGCCGCTTTCGGTGATTTCCACGGTGAGCCGCGCGCGCGGAAAGCCGCTGGCGTCGACGCGGTCGAGCAGCGCGTCGGCAAAGCCGGGACGCGCAACATCGCCCGCCGTCACATTGATCGACAGCCGCAGTTTCGCAAGCGTTGCGGGCCATCCGGCGGCGCATTCCAGCGCGCGCTTCTGCACATGGTCGGACACGGCAAGGTCCAGCCCGGCGCGCGACGCCGCGGCGAACAGCGTTTCGGCGCCCAGTTCGCCGAACTCCGGGTGATGCCAGCGCGCCAGCGCCTCCACCCCCACGATCGTGCCGGTCGATATCGCCACCTGCGGCTGAAACCGAACGCCGATTGCGCCCGCCTCCATCGCCGCGCGCAGGTCGCTTGCCAGCCGGTCGAGCGGCGCGCCTGCGCCGGTCGGCTCGCTGCGCGGGTCGTGCAGCGCCTCGCTGGCACGGCGCAACAGCATCGCGGCATCGTCGCCGTGGATGCTGACCACCGTGGCAATGCGCGCGCCGATCGGGACGATCGCGTCGCCGACGACGAACGGTCGTGCCAGTGCGTCCGCCGCCTGCCCGCGCGCCTGCGCCAGCCGTTCGGCGTCGTTGCCCTCGACCGCGACGACGAACTCGGACCCGCCGGTCCGCGCGACCATCGCCGAACGCCCCAGCGCGTCGCGCGCGATGTCGCCGAGCCGCTTCGACACCAATCGCAACAGCCCATCCCCCGCCGCGCGGCCATAAGCGGTATTGACGGTTTCGAATCGAGTCAGCGCGATCAGCATCGCCATGACCGGCGTTTCCGCCGAAAGCCGCCGTTCGATCCAGCGACGCGCGCTCGCCGCGTCGCGTACACCGGTGAGTGCGTCGCGCACCGCCGCCCCCGCATCGGGTGCCAGCCCCAAGGGCTCGATCAGCGCGTGCAGCCGCCCGGTACGCGGATCGAGCTGGAGATGTTCGACCACGCGGCCCAGTCCGACCAGTTCGTGCGCGAAGGCCGTGGTCGGTGCATCGGGACCAAGCCGCCGCAGCGCGGCGCGCGCCAGCAGCCGGTCCGCACCCGCGATCCGTGAGAGAAATGCGCGCGGCGTCGCCGCCTCGCCGATGGCAAGCTGCGCCGCCAGTGCGGGCGTCAGTTGGAGCGATCGCAATTCGGGGTCGTATCGCCACCCCAATGGCTCGACCGGGCCCAGCGGCCGCGCGGTCCATCCCGCCACGCGCTCGACATGGCGCTCGGCAAAGCGCAGCGCCTGGAGAAATTCGTGCTCGCGCATCGGGCTGACAAGGAAGTGCGTCGCGCCCGCCGTGAAGAAATCGCCGATCCGTCCGGAATCGGTGCTCGACACCAGCACCAGCATCGCCGCTCCGCCCGCCGCCACTGCGCGTCCCAGCGCGCGGGCAGCGATCAGCCCCTCCTCCGCCGCGCCGCGCGCATCGACCACGGCGATCGCCGCGCCGCTGGCGGCAAAGCGCCGCTCGGCACCATCGCTGCGCCTGGCCGCGACGACGCTCCACCCCGCCGAGGCCGCCAGCGCGGCCAGTTCGTCGCGCTGGCGGAACGACAGCAGGAACAGCGGCGCGCGGGTCAGGGCAGCCGGATTGTCGTCGCGGGGCGCTTCCATTCGCTCTCCGATAGCGCGTTCCGCGCGCCGCCGCCATCCATGGGCTTGTACCCAGGCGAGAGAGGCCCTAGCTCCACGGGCATGGCCAGCGCCCCCACTCTGATCGATCGCCACGGCCGGACGATCAGCTATCTGCGCCTGTCGGTGACCGACCGGTGCGACCTGCGCTGCCGCTATTGCATGGCAGAGGAAATGACCTTTCTGCCGCGATCGGAAATTCTGAGCCTCGAGGAAATCGCGCTGATCGCCGAACGGTTCATCGAACGCGGCACGCGCAAGCTGCGCCTGACGGGCGGTGAGCCGCTGGTGCGCCGCGACGTGATCGAACTGGCCAGGCGACTGGGACGGCGGCTGGGCAATGGGCTCGACGAGCTGACGCTCACCACCAACGGCACGCGGCTTGCGCGCCACGCGGACGAACTGGCGGCAGCCGGCTTGCGCCGCATCAACGTGAGCCTGGACAGCCGCGATCCGGAGCGTTTCCGCCACATCACGCGCCACGGCATGCTGGCGCAGGTGCTGGACGGCATCGCCGCCGCGCGCGCCGCCGGGTTGCGCGTCAAGATCAACATGGTCGCGCTGAAGGGGTTGAACGAGGGCGAGATCGCGCCGATGCTCGCCTGGGCAATGGATCGCGGGCATGACCTGACGCTGATCGAAACCATGCCGGTCGGCCATGTCGACGAGGATCGGGTAGACCGGTTCCTGCCGCTGACGGCGGTGCTCGACGACCTGCGCGCGCGATTCCCGCTGGAACGCGATGCCGACCACCGCAGCGGCGGACCCGCGCGATATTGGCGCGTCGCGGGATCGGACACGCGGCTGGGGCTGATTTCGCCGCTGACCGGTAATTTCTGCGACACCTGCAACCGCGTGCGGCTGACGACCGAAGGGCTGCTCTACATGTGCCTGGGGCATGAAGATCATATCGACTTGAAGGCGGCGATCCGTACCGGCGGGCTGGCCGCCGTCGATGCGGCAATCGACGCCGCATTGGGCGCCAAGCCGCTCGCGCATGATTTCCGCATCGGCGCCGGCGAGGTGCCGGCCGTCGCGCGCCACATGAGCGTGACCGGAGGATGAGCAGCCGGCCGCGGGCGCTCGTCGCCTCCCCCACGCGCCCGGCGCAGACCGCCGCGCAGGAACTGCGCGACGCCTATGACTGGGTGCCGATCGAGGAAGCGGAAATGGTTGTCGCACTGGGTGGCGACGGCTTTCTGCTCCAGACGCTGCACGCGATGCTGGAACGCCGCCGGATCCTGCCCGTGTTCGGCATGAACCTGGGCACCATCGGCTTCCTGATGAACGAATGGCGGCTGTCGGGGCTGGACGAACGGCTCGACCGTGTGCGTCCGTTCAAAGTTTCGCCGCTGACCATGACGGCCGAGACGATTTCGGGCGAGCATCTGGTCCTGCCCGCGATCAACGAAGTGTCGCTGCTGCGCGAAACGCGCCAGACGGCGAAGCTGGAAGTGACCGTGAACAACCGCATCGTCCTGCCCGAACTGGTATGTGACGGCATTCTGGTCGCCACGCCCGCCGGATCGACGGCGTATAACCTGTCCGCGCACGGACCGATCCTGCCGCTCGGCTCCGCCATGCTGGCGCTGACCCCGATCAGCCCGTTCCGCCCCCGCCGCTGGCGCGGCGCCATCCTGCCCGAGCGCGCGCGAATCGGCATCCGCGTGCTCGAGGCCGAAAAGCGCCCTGTCAGCGCCGTCGCCGACCAGCGCGAAGTGCGCGACGTCGCGCGCGTCGACGTGGCGATCGACCAGGTCCACGACCTGACCTTGTTGTTCGACCCCGAACATGCGCTGGACGATCGCATCACGATGGAACAATTCATCGCCTGACCCCTTGCAAAGGGCAAAAAAGCGCTGCTATAGGCGCGCCTCTCGCAGCGGCGGCAACGCCGTGACAGGGCATTCCCCGATAGCTCAGCGGTAGAGCTCTCGACTGTTAATCGAGCGGCCGTTGGTTCGAATCCAACTCGGGGAGCCACTGTCGTCCTGACGGGAACCGGGCGCGGGGGCGCCCCTTATCGCATTGTGGCATAGGCGGGATCAGAACCCCGGAGGGACGGCGCCGTTCGCGGCGGTCCGGCCGGCAGGGAGACACCATGACCGAACGTTCCGGTTTTGCCGATATCGCCCATTTCCTGCGTTCCTGGCTGTCGAACCCGCTGCGCGTCGGCGCGATCGCACCGTCGGGAAAGGTGCTGGCACGCGCGATGGTACGCGACATCCACCCCGGCGACGGCCCGGTGCTCGAACTTGGCCCCGGCACCGGCGTGTTCACCCAGGCGATCCTCAATCGCGGCGTCGCGCCGTCGGCACTGACCATGGTGGAATATGGCGCCGACCTGGCTGCGCTGCTGCGCCGTCGCTTTCCCGAATGTCGCGTGCTGGAAATGAACGCCGCGGATCTGGCCAGGACCGACCTGGGTGCCGGTCCGCCGGTTGCCACGGTCATCAGCGGCCTGCCGCTGCTGGCAATGCCGCAGGACGTGGTCGGCGATATTTTGGCCGGGGCTTTCCACCATCTGCGTCCGGACGGTGCGATGATCCAGTTCACTTATGGCCCCAAATGCCCGGTGCCGGCGCCGGTGCTCGAACGGCTGGGGCTGGAGGCGGAATATCTGGGCCGCATCTGGCGCAACGTGCCGCCGGCTGCGATCTATCGAATCACGCGCCGAAAAAAGCCGGAATAGCGCACGTTTCGGATGGACACTTGGGGGTGGACAGTCGTTAAATCGCTTGGGGCGAACGACTCACCGCAACCAACGGAATTCCGGAGGAACCATGTTCGATTACAGACTTCGCCGCCCGCGCGCCCGCGCGCTTGCCGCCTTGCTGGCCGGGGGGCTGGCACTTGCATCGTGCGCGACTCCCACGCCCTATGGCCCGGCGACGGGGACCGGGTCGTACCGTACCGGTTATTCGGACGAACAGATCGAAGCGGACCGGTTCCGCATCTCGTTCGCGGGCAACAGCCTGACGTCGCGCGAGACCGTCGAGCGGTACCTGCTGTTCCGCGCCGCCGAACTGACGGTGCAGAACGGCTATGACTATTTTATCCTGACCAGCCGCGACACCGAGAAGAAGAGCGAAACCTACGCCAACCGTCGGTTCGGCCCCGATCCCTGGGGCTATTGGAGCCCCTATTGGCGCTTTTACCGCCCGCATTATGGCTGGCGCAGCTGGGATCCGTTCTGGGACGATCCCTGGGCCGACGACTTCGATGTCCGCACGATCAACCGCTATGAAGCGATTGCCGAAATCGTGATGGGCAAGGGACCGAAGCCCGCCGACAATGTCCGCGCGTTCGACGCGCGTGACGTGATCCAGCGGCTTGGCCCGCAAGTGAACCCGCCCGCTCCGCGCTGATCCGCCGGCGACAGCCGACAAAAAAGGGCGCTTGTAACGCTTGCGAATAGGGACCGGGTTCGACGTGCGAGGCCCTGGCGTCGTTGTGAGCGTAGCGGAGCAATCCGACGGCGGCGCGTAAGACGCTGGATTGCTTCGCTACGCTCGCGATGACGGCTCCAGGGTCGCTGCGTTTGCAATCAGGCAATCGCCAAAAAGATAGGCCCCCGACTTTGCGGTCGGGGGCCTTTTCGATTCAGCGCCCGAAGGCACCGGCGTCAGGCGACGCCGATCGCCCCATGGCAATGCTTGTACTTGCGGCCCGACCCGCACGGGCACGGCGCGTTGCGGCTGACCTGCCCTTCCCACTCGGACGGGTCGAGGCCGATCGCCTCCGGCTCGGGCCGGGCGAACTGGAATGACGGGATGCGCGTCGTCACCAACCCGTGCGTGCCCGCGTCGATGTCGTTCGTGTCGTCCTCACCCGTCAGCGGGTCGAAGTGCGTCGTCAGGAAGTCGGGCAGCTCGGGCAGCTCCGGCGGCGGCGCCAGGCGGAACTGGGCGAACGCCAGCGTCCGCGTCACGTCTTCGCGGATGTTCGACAGCATGCGTTCGAACATCGCGAACGCCTCATGCTTATATTCGTTGATCGGCGTTTTCTGGGCATAGGCGCGCAGGTGCACGACCTGACGCAGCGCATCGAGCATCGCCAGATGCTCCTTCCAATGATGGTCGAGGTTCTGGAGCAGGATCGACTTTTCGATCTGGGTCCAGGTCGCGGGATCGAGTTCCTTCGCCTTGTCCTCGATCATCGCGTCCGCCGCCTCGCGCACGCGCGTCTCGACCGTTTCGGGCTCGATCGCTTCTTCCTCGGCGATCCACGCATCGACCGGTGCGTCGATGTTCAGCACCTCGGCGATGCGCTGCTTCAGCGCATCGACATCCCATTGTTCGGGGTAGCTGCCCGGCGGGCACGCGTCGCCGACCAGCGCATTGACCGTTTCGGCGCGCATGTCGGCGACGACTTCGCCGACGGTTTCCGAATCCATGATATCGGCACGTTGTTCATAAATGACCTTGCGCTGGTCGTTCATCACGTCGTCATATTCGACGACTTGCTTGCGGATGTCGTAGTTGCGCGCCTCGACTTTCTTCTGCGCGGTCTCGATCGCCTTGTTCAGCCACTTCGATCCAATCGCCTCGCCATCGGCCAGGTTCGACCGCATCATGCGCGCGAACAGCGTGTTCGACCCGAAGATGCGCAGCAGGTCGTCCTCGAGGCTGAGGTAGAAGCGGCTGAGGCCCGGGTCGCCCTGACGGCCCGAACGGCCGCGCAACTGGTTGTCGATGCGGCGGCTTTCATGGCGTTCGGTGCCGAGCACGAACAACCCGCCCGCTGCCTTGACCTGCTCCTTTTCGGCGTCGATCTCGGCCTTGATCCGCGCCACCGCGGCGTCGCGTTCCGGCCCCTCGGGCATGTCGGCCAGTTCTTCCTCGACGCGGAATTCCAGATTGCCGCCGAGCTGAATATCCGTCCCGCGCCCCGCCATGTTGGTGGCGATGGTGACGGCGCCCAGGCGCCCCGCCTGCGCCACGATGGGCGCTTCCTGTTCGTGGAAGCGCGCGTTGAGCACATTGTGCTTCACGCCGGCTTCCTTGAGGAACTGCGACAGCAGCTCGGATTTCTCGATCGACACGGTGCCGACCAGAACCGGCTGCCCCTTGTCGGCATGTTCCTTGATCGCCTTGGCGATCGCGCCGAACTTGTCGCGGGTATCCTTGTAGAATTCGTCATCCTGGTCGACACGCTGGATCGGGCGGTTGGTCGGAATGGTGACGACGTTCATCTTGTAGATGTCGAAAAATTCGGGCGCCTCGGTCGCAGCAGTGCCGGTCATGCCCGACAGCTTGGGATACATACGGAAATAATTCTGGAAGGTGATCGACGCCAGCGTCTGGTTTTCCGGCTCGATATTGACGCCTTCCTTGGCCTCGACCGCCTGGTGCAGCCCTTCCGACCAGCGGCGGCCGTCCATCATGCGGCCGGTAAATTCGTCAATGATGACGACCTTGTCGTCCTTTACGATATAGTCGGTGTCGCGTTTGAACATCACGTTCGCGCGCAGCGCCTGGTTCAAGTGGTGGACGACCTGGGTGTTTTCGAAATCATACAGGTTCGCGCCCTGTAGCAGCCCTGCCGCTTCCAGCATGCGTTCCGCCTTTTCGGTGCCGTCCTCGGTCAGGACGATCGAACGCTGCTTTTCGTCCTTCTCATAATCCTCGGGCCGCAACTGCTTCACGATTGCGTCGACGCCCATGTACAGTTCCGACTTGTCGTCGGTCGGGCCGGAAATGATGAGCGGCGTGCGCGCTTCGTCGATCAGGATCGAATCGACTTCATCGACGATCGCGAAGTTGAACGGGCGCTGCACCATCGATTCGCGATCATATTTCATGTTGTCGCGCAGATAGTCGAAGCCGAATTCGTTGTTCGTGCCGTAGGTGATATCGCTGTGATAGGCGTTGCGACGCTCTTCATCGGTCAGGTTGGGGACGATCACGCCCACCGTCAGGCCCAGGAAGCGATAGATCTGGCCCATCCATTCGGCGTCGCGCCGCGCCAGATAGTCGTTGACGGTAACGACGTGCACTCCGTCGCCGGGCAGCGCGTTCAGATAGGTGGCGAGCGTCGCCACCAGCGTCTTGCCCTCACCCGTGCGCATTTCGGCGATTTCGCCGCGATGGAGCACGATGCCACCGATCATCTGGACATCGAAATGGCGCATGCCGAGCACGCGCTTCGACGCTTCGCGCACCGTCGCGAAAGCTTCAGGCAGGATGGTGTCGAGCTTTTCGCCATTCGCCAGCCGTTCGCGGAACCTGACGGTCTGCGCCGACAATTCGTCGTCCGACATGGACTGGAGCGATTGCTCAAAGCCCGCGATCTTGGAAACGATGCTGCCCAACGATTTGACATAGCGATCGTTGGAGGAACCGAGGAGAGTCTTGGCCAGGCCGCCGAACATGGGAAATTCCTGTACTGAAAGGATGTGCTGTGTGGCCGCACGCGTTGCAGAGCGCTGGCCGCCGGTTTCCGCGCCGCGGCGCGGAAAAAAAGGGAACGGCGGCAAGGGCAGCCTTTGCGGTGCCGATGCCGCGGGCGCGTTATTCCAGCCTGCGCTCGCTGGCGGGGGGAACCTGGGGCGCAAGCGCGCTGGGCGCGGCCCCGACCGGCAATTGCGCAACGGCGGCAAGCACGAAGCGCGGCTGCATCGCCGACACCGTGGCACGCGACGCGGCGACCGCTTCGCTGCGCCGCTCGACGACTGCCTGGACGATGGAGGTCGCCGCCTGCTGCTGCACCTGCCGCGGCTGAAGCACGCGGTCGCCGCCGATCGCGCCGGAAAGACCGGTCAGCAGCGCAGTGAGGAAGAGCAGCAGTTCCAACAGCGAAAACCTTGACGAACAAACGCATCCCCGGACAGCGAAACCGGGGCGACGGACTGTCACATAAGCACTGATCGCACCCGCGTCCATGGAAAGACGCAGTCGGGACGCACGGTCATGGCGTTGCAGCAGCTGCCGGGGCGGGCATACGCCATTCGCGATGCCAGATCGCGCCGGTCAGTCGATCAGGAAGGCCCTGCGGAAAAGCCGCGCCGTTCCACATCTTGCTGACGAGGTTGCATAGCGGCGCCCGCAATTCCTCCGCGCCCTCATATCGGTACGACCCGCATTCGGTCACGCCTTCGGCGCGTTCGAGCACGAACCGCGCTTCGGTCGCCCCAATCAGTTCGGCGGAGTCGGTGCCTGGCCAGGGTACGGCCGCCGGCGTCGCGGAAAGCTGGTCGATCCGGACACCATGGTCGACGATCAACAGATAAGGCGCGCGATCACTCGACCGGGTAAAGAACGGACGATATTTCTCCGGCAATAGCTGGCCCGTCGACAGGCACAGCGCGTCGGCACCTCCCCCGTCCCTTTCGCAGGAATAGACTCGTCCGCCGCTGCCGACCCGCATTCGCACCACGGCGGTTTGCGACACGATCGGCGCCTGCCCATCACCCTCTTCGGCGGGAAGCTGCCATCGGATTCGACTGTGGAAAATCGCCGGGATCGGCTTGCCGCCTGCGTCCGTCCCCGGGCTGAAGGTGGCGCGCGCCAGCAGCAACCGGCACGCCGTCTTGTCCAGCACGTCCGAATGCGACGATGCAGTGACGGTACAGCCGGTGACGGTCCCGTGCGCGTCCACGGTCAGGGCAAAGCCGACCTTGCCCTGCTCCCCCGTCTCCAGCGCTTCCGATGGATAATCGTCGTCGGTGATCCAGCTTCCCGGCGAACTCAACGGACGCAGCGCCCTGGCGAGCGGGCGCGTCCGCCCGCCGGAAGCCGACGCACGCCAGAAACGCGTCCAGGTTTTCCCCGTCAGCGTATCCGGAGCCCCTTCGGGAAACTCGCGCGTCGCATAATATTCCTTAAGCCCCTGACACAGTGCAAGCTCCATCGGAGAGGAACCTTCCGTCACGACGGGCCCGCAGTCGACGAGTCCCTTGCCGCGAACCAGCTTCAGCGGCGCGGTTGCCCCGAAAAGCGGCGTGTCGCCGGATGCCGGGCGCCAAAGCCCCGCTATTTCGGTGTCCGGAATCTGATCGAAATGGGTTCCGGACTCCAACATCAAATCTATCGGAGCATCATCGGTCGCATCGGCGAAATAGCCGCGAAGCTTCGTGCCGATCATGGTGAAAAAGCTGTCGCAGGGAATTGGCGCGTCCCATCCCGCATAACAACTCAGGACACGCCCTCCCGAACCGATGAGCAGGTGAAGGGAGGCCGAAACCGGCACCAGCGTCCGGTCGTTCAAGGGCTTCGGCAATTCCCACCGGATGCGGCTTGCAAAGACGGCGGAGGCGGCCTTCCCGCTTTTGTCCTTCGCGGGATGGAAACGCGCACGTTCGCGCAGCAGGGCACACGTCGCCGTATCGAGCACGGCCGATCCCGACCCCTCGGTTACGGCACAATCTACCACTGCCCCCTTGGCATCGACCGTCAGGCGAAACGCCACCGCGCCCGATTCGCCCGCGCGCAACGCGGCGGCGGGATAATCGTCGTCCGTGATCCAGCTTCCCGGCGATGTCGCGGGCTCAGCCTGGACCGCCGGCACCGCGGGCGCATCCTGCGCCCTTGCGGGCAAGGCCAGCAGATATGCGAAAATCAGCAATATGGTTCTGGACACGCAGCCCCCCAAAGACGCTTATTTTCCAGTTATTTCGTGCCCAAGGGGGAAGCCCGCCCCCGACACCCGCCCGAAACCGATGCTATTCCCCGCCCGGCGTCGGTTGTTCCGGCGGCGGCGGTGGCGTCGGCAGGTCCCAGCGGATGCGGCTGCGGAAGGTCGAGGGGATCGGTCGCCCCAGATCGTCGCGCGCGGGCGTGAAATGCGCGCGCTGGGCCAAAAGCACGCACGTCACCTGGTCGAGCGTGATCGACCCCGATGTGGCCGTGACCTGGCAATTCTTAACCGAGCCGTCGCTCCCCACGTCGAGCGAAAAGCCGACGACGCCGCTCTCGCCGTTGCGGATCGACAGCGCGGGATAATCCTGCGGCGTGATCCAGCTACCCGGGTCGATCGGCGCCGCCTTGGCCGGTCCGGAAACCGTCCGCGCGACCGGCGCGGGACGCGCGGCGGTGGGCAGCGTCACGACCTGCGGCGGCGGCGGAGCGTCCTGAACCCCGGTGAAAAGCAACAGCAACGCGGACATCATGCGTCTTCTCCCATTTCAAGGCCATGCTGCAGCCATTGCCGTCGCATGCCAACCCTGTATCACGCGATCCCGCATCACTTGACGCAGGACTCGCCGATATGGACCGTTCGCCGCTTGCCCCCGCCGCCTTTCCCGCGCTGCCGCCCGTCGCCGGCGCGACGCCGCGCGTGGCGCGCGCGCGCTACAAGAACTGGGACCGCTGCGACCTGACCTTCGTCACGCTCGACCCCGGCACGGCGGTCGCGGGCGTGATGACGCAGAGCAAATGCCCCTCGCCCGAAGTCGAATGGTGCCGCGAGGCGCTGGTGCTGGGCCATGCCCGCGCGCTGGTGGTGAACGCGGGCAATTCCAATGCCTTCACGGGCAACCGCGGCCGCGCGGCGGTGGAGGCGATCGCGGCGCGCACCGCCCAGCATCTTGGCTGCGCGCCGTCGGACGTGTTCGTCGCGTCGACCGGCGTGATCGGCGTGCCGCTTCCCATCGACAAGGCCGAAGCGGGGCTGGACGCCGCCTATGCCGCCGAGCCCTGTAGCTGGGAGGATGCGGCGGCAACGATCATGACCACCGACACCTTCGCCAAGGGCGCGATGATGCAGGCGGTGGTCGACGGGCGCATCGTCACGCTGGTCGGCATCGTCAAGGGGTCGGGAATGATTGCGCCCGACATGGCGACGATGCTGGGATTCGTCTTCACCGACGCCGCCGTGTCGCCCGCGTTCCTGCAGCACGCACTGTCGGCGGCGAACCGGCACAGTTTCTCGTGCATCACAGTCGACAGCGATACTTCGACCAGCGACACGGTACTCGCCTTCGCGACGGGCAAGGCAGGCAATGCGGGAATCGAGGATGCCGACAGCCCCGGCGCCGACGCCTTCACCGCCGCGCTGGCCGACCTGTGCCTGCAACTCGCGCATCTGGTGGTGCGCGACGGCGAGGGCGCGAGCAAGTTCATCCGCATCGACGTGGAGGGCGCCGAAAGCAACCGCAGCGCGCATCGCATCGCGATGAGCATCGCCAATTCGCCGCTCGTGAAGACCGCCATCGCGGGCGAGGACGCCAATTGGGGCCGCATCGTCATGGCAGTCGGCAAGGCCGGCGAGCCCGCCGAGCGCGACCGGCTGTCGATCCGCTTCGGCGGAACGCAGGTCGCGGTGAACGGCCTGGCGGTCGAGGGATATGACGAGGCCCCGGTCGCCGCGCACCTGAAGGGGCAGGATATCGACATCGGCGTCGACATCGGGCTGGGTCATGGCCGCGCGACGGTTTGGACGTGCGACCTGACACACGGCTATATCTCGATCAACGCCGATTACCGGAGCTGAACGCCATGCTGACCATCTGGGGCCGCGTGAATTCGCACAATGTAAAGAAAGTGCTGTGGCTCGCCGACGAACTGGGGCTTGCCTATGAGCGCCACGACGTCGGCGGCGAATTCGGCATGTCGGATGCCTATCGCGCGCTCAATCCCAATGCGCTGATCCCGACGATTGAGGAAGACGGGCTGGTGCTGTGGGAATCGAATGCGATCCTGCGCTACCTCGCGGCGCGGCACGGCGCGGGCACACCCTTCTGGCCCGAAGACCCCGCGCATCGGGCAGTCGGCGACAAATGGATGGACTGGCAGATCGACTATGCCAACGCCCAGCGCGTGATGTTCATGCAGATGGTGCGCGTGGCGCCCGAGGCGCGCGACCCGACCGCCATCGCCGCGTCACTGGAACAGGCCACGCGGAAGATGCGGCTGCTCGACGCTGCGCTTGCCGTCACGCCCTGGCTGTCGGGGGAGCATTTCGGCATCGGCGACATGCCGATGGGCGCCTATGCCAACACCTGGTTCCAACTCGCCATCGACCGGCCGGAACTGCCCGCGCTGGCCGACTGGTATGCCCGGCTTCAGGCGCGCCCGGCCTATGCCCGGCACGTGATGATCCCGTTGAGCTGAAGCCCGCGGGCCGGGCTCGGCGCGCAGGCCCGGCGCGGAAGCATGGTGCGGCGGCGCCGATACGGTGCGCCGCCCCGCCGTCTACCGCGTCGCGATCAAAGTTCGCTTTCGAGCCACGCCTTGAGCTGGCTCTTCGGACCGGCGCCCATCTTGCGCGCCGCTTCCTGGCCGTTCTTGAACAGCACCATGGTCGGGATGCCGCGCACGCCATAGCGAGTCGGCGCCTCGGGATTTTCGTCGATGTCGATCTTGGCGATCGTCACCTGCTCGCCCAGTTCCTCGGCGATTTCCTCGAGCGCGGGCGCGATCGTCTTGCAGGGGCCACACCACTCGGCCCAGAAATCGACCAGAACCGGCTTGTCGGCGCGCAGTACATCCGTTTCGAAACTGCCGTCGGTAATCGCTTTGGTACCCATTACCCGTATCTCCTGTTATCGATCCCCGAGATATGCCTGCGGGCCGTACTACTCAAGCGCCCAGCCCCAAGCTTTGCTCCGCCACCTCAAAGCCGGGCTTGCGCACCGCCAGCAATGCGCGCGGCAGTCGGTGCAGGATCGGCCCCGACGTGTAGAGCAACGCGGCATCCACGGTTCGCCCCGGAAAAATCACTTCCAGCGCAGCAACATAGGCCGCCATCTGCGCCAAATGATAGGGGGGAATTGCGTCGATGGAACGCGGCACGCGGCGCCCCGTCTTGTAATCGAGCACAAGAATGGAACGCTCGCGCACCAGCAGCCGGTCAACCGTTCCGGACACGACGATACCGTCGACCACCGCTGCAATCGGCGCCTCGGCCAGCGATTCCCCCGTGAACAGGTCGGCGAAATCGGGCGCGTCCAGCACCGCCAGCGCGTCGGCAACCAGCGAGTCGCGCATCGCCTCGTCCGGCACGCCCGCACTGCGCGCCAGCCAGCGGTCGGCGACGCGTGGACGATCGGCGGGAGCGATTTCGGGCAACCGCTCGAACAGCGCATGGAGCAGCCGGCCACGTTCGGCCGCCGCGCGCAGCGCCGGACCCGGGGGCGGATCGGCAACCAGATCCTCGCCGATCGCGGAAGGGGCGAGCGGGCGCGGCGGGCGCGATTCGACCGGCGCCGCGCGCGTTGCCCATTCGGGCAGCGGCGCAGCGGCGACCTTCGCCGCCACCGCACCCGGCCGCGCAGGGACCGGCGGTTGCGGCACGCGGCCCGCGAAATCGCGCGGCCCCTCGCCTCCCGGCACCTCCAGCGCGTCGAACGCGCGCGCGGCGGCGCGATACCAGCTCATCTGCGGCGCCTCGCCTTTCGCCTGCGGGCCGAGCGCGCCGCCGATCACCAGCCGTTCCTCGGCGCGCGTCGCGGCGACATAGAAGAGCCGCCAGTGCTCCTGCAGGTCGCGCGCGTCCGCCTCCGCCAGCGCGGCGTCAAGCGGCCCGCCGCGCTCCCCCGCGCGCGGGCGGAAGATGGGGAACGGCGGTGCGTCGTGCCCTTCGGGCTTCCACAACAGCGTATCGCGGCGATTGCGGACCGGATCGACCGTCGCATCGGCGAGGATGACGACCGGCGCCTGCAATCCTTTCGACCCATGCGCGGTCATTACACGGACCGCGTCCTGCGGCTGCGCGGAATCGCGCACGATCTCCACATCGCCGCGGTCGAACCAGTCGAGGAAGCGCTGGAGCGACGGCGTCGCCAGCGTTTCGAAATTGAGCGCGGCGTTGAGCAGTTCCTCGATCGGATCGCGCGCTTCCTCGCCCAGCCGCTCGAGCAGGCGGCGGCGGCCCTGCATCGGGCCGGAGAGGATATCCTCGAGGAAGCGATACGGCGTGGTCAGGTCGGCGCGCGCCAGCAGCCGGTGGAGCGGTGCCAGCCGCTCCTCCCCCTGTGTCGCGCGCAAGTGGCGCCACAGCCCGCCGCGCTCACGCATCGCGGCCGCCATCAGTTCGTCCTGGCTCCATCCGATCAGCGGCGACACGAGCAGGCTGGCGAGCGACAGGTCGTCCTCGGGCTGGAGCGCGAAGCGCACCGCCGCGAGCAGGTCCTGCACCGCCAGCGGCGCATTGAGCCGCAGCCGGTCGACCCCCGCCACCGGCACGCCTTCGGAATAGAGCCGCGCGACGAGCAGCGAGGCAAGGTCGCCACGCCGCTTGACCAGGATCATCACATCCTCGGGCCGCAACGGGCGGCCCTTGCTTTCCAGCATCAGCCCGTCGTCGATCCAGCGGCGGATCTGGCGCGCGATGTCGGTAGCGAGGCGCCGCGTCGCATCGCCGATCCAGTCCTCCTCGTCCGCCTCGCTCCCACCCTCGACGGTGCAGGGCAACAGCGTGACGCGCCCCGGCCCCGGCACCTGGCTGGCGTGGCGTTCGACGGGCGAATGCGCACCCATCGCGCCTTCGGGCAGCGCGGCGATGGCGGCGTCGACGAATTCCAGGATCGGACGAGTCGAACGGAAGCTGTGCGTCAGCGACAGCGTGTCGAGCGGCGGCACCGGATTGTCGGGCGCCATTCCCGCTTCCTCCGCCAGCCGTTCGAAATGGCGGTGCGCCAGCGCGAAGAAGAACGGGTCGGTGCCCTGAAAGCCGAAAATCGCCTGCTTGTAATCGCCGACAGTGAACAGCGTGCGCACGCCCTGCCCGCGAGTCCCCTCGCCCGCGAAAAACTCGTCGGCGATCGCGCGCACGATGGTCCACTGGTTCCAGTTGGTGTCCTGCGCCTCGTCGATCAGCACATGCTCTGTCGCCTGGTCGAGCTTGTAGCGCACCCACTCGCCCATGCCGGGCTGGCGGAGCAGCGCGACTGTCGCGCGGATCAGATCGTCGAAATCGACCGCGCCTTCGCGCCGCTTCGCGTCGGCATAGGCGCGGGCATAGGCGCGCCCGGCATCCAGCGCGCGGGCGAGCAAGTCGCAATAGGCTGCGCGCTCCCGCATGCCGAGCAGTTCGGAGCAGCGATCGAACAGCCGCATCGCATACTCGCCATAGGCCGGGTGCTGCGGCGCCTGCCCCTTGCCGAACGAACGCGGATCGCCGTCGTTCTTGGCCCAAATGGCGTGCAGGTCGGCAAGCGCGTCCGCGCGCGCGGCGGGCGACCGCAGCATCCAGCCGGCGGCGATATCGGCGCGCTCCAGCCCCTTTTTGGTCGCCCATTCGGCATTCATCGCGGCGACGGCACGCAGCGACGCCATGTCGAACGCATCGTCGGTGCAGGCGGCTTCGACCGCCTGCGCGATGTCGCCCATCGGCAGGTCCATGCCGCGCCGCAGGAATGGCTGGATGCCGCTCGGCAATGCCGCCAGTGCGTCGACATGGCGCGCGCATTCGCGCAGGAACGCTTCCGCCTTGCCCTCGCCCAGCCGCAGGCTGAGCGCGCCGACCGCGTCGACCAGCCGCCCGCCCGCCGCTTCGTCGGCGACCAGCATCTCGGCCAATGCCGCGTGCGCCAGCACCGCTTCCTCGCGCGCATCGAGCGGGCGGAAACCGGGGATCAGTTCGGCCTCTAGCGGAAAGGCCGACAGCAAGGTCTGGCAGAAGCTGTGGATCGTCCGGATGCGGATGCCGCCGCCCGGCGCGTCGAGCAGCTTCGCGAACAGCGTGCGCGCACGCGCCAGCATCTCGGGCGTGGCGCTTTCACCCAGGCTCGACAGGTCGGCGCGCAGGTCATGGTCGCTCGCGCGTACCCAATGCGCCAGCCGCCGCGTGATCCGCTCGGCCATTTCGGCCGCACCCGCCTTGGTAAAGGTCAGGCATAGGATCGCGCCGGGCTCGGTCCCGCTGAGCAGCAGCCGCCACACGCGCGCGGCCAGCACCTGCGTCTTGCCCGTGCCCGCCGACGCCGACAGCCAGATGTTGCGCCGTGGATGGCTCGCATCCTGCTGCGCCCCGTGGAGCGGGTGGAGGGGGCGAAGCTCACTCACGGCCGTACCATTCGTCGCGGCGCATCAACTGGTCATATTCGGCATAGGGCGCATATTCGGGCACCAGCTTGGCCGTGAACGGCGCGTCGCCGGTCAGCCACGCCCCCGCCGCGTCGGAGAATTCGCGCGCGGCAATGGTGACGAATTCATCGGCCGGAATCGGGTCGCGCCGCCGGGGCTCGACGGGCGATTCGACATAGCCGAAACCGCCGTCGCGATTCTTGCCCATCGCCCAATATTCGAAGGCGCTCGCGCTGCCCGAAATCCCCTCGAACCCGCCGCGTTCGGCGATCAGGCCTAGCAGGCCGAGTTGCAGGCTGTACCCCTCGCGCACCGCACGCACCGACGGCGGCTTGCCGGTCTTATAGTCGACGATGGCCAGCGTGCCGTCCGCCATGCGGTCGAGCCGGTCGAACTTGCCGGTCAGTTCCACGCCGGCGATGGCAATGCGCCCATCGCGCTCGACTGCCTCGACGCGGCGCCCGGCGGCCAGGTTCTTCCCGATTTCCGCCGCGATCCAGTCGATCGCCTCCATCAGCCGCGGCGCCCATAGTGCGCGCATCATCGGGTGGGTGCGATGGTCGCGCAGCATCGCCTCGGCGCGCGCACGCAGCGTTTCGGGCGCGCAACCGTCGTCGTGGAACCAGCGTTCGAGCACTGCATGCACCGCCGTCCCGCGCCACGCCGCACTCGGATCGGCATCGACGGCGTCAAGCGGCATCAGCCGCAGCATCCGCCGCGCGTAAAAGGCAAAGGGGTCGGCCTTCAGCCGGTCGACTTCGGTCACCGAAATCCGGCGTGGCCGGGCGTCGACCGGCGGGCACGGCGCAGGGCGTTCGGCGGGGCGATGCAAATCCGGATCGTCGATCGCGCGCGCCCAATCGGCCAGTTCGCGTGTGGGGGAAAGCCCTCCCGACAGCGCCTCCAGCCGCAGCCAGAATCGCGACGCGATCGTCGGTGCGCTGGCATCGCGCCGCGCGCGCGTCAGCAACACCTGCGGCGCGCCCAGCGCCCCCGCCAGATCGTGCGCCGACAGCCCGATCCGCCGCTCCAGCCCCGGCAGCCCCAGCTCGGCGCGGACGCGCGGCGCCAGCCACGGATCGGGCGCGGGCAGCCCCGGCCAGACGCCTTCGTTCAGCCCGCCCAGAATCATCAGGTCGGCGCTTTGCAACCGCGCCTCGAGCAACCCGAGGATCGCCAGCCGGGGGTGGCCGCCCTGTGGCGGACGCACCGCGACTTCGTCCATCAGCGTGCGCAGCATCGGCACCAGCGCGCCCGGCCGCGCCTCGGCCGGGCCGTGCGCGGCTTCCTGTTCGAGCGTGTCGATCAGATCGGCGGCGGCGCGCCCCTCCGCCCGGCTCCACAGCGTGTCGCCGCACAAATCGGTCGCCGTCTCGCGCAGCGCCGCGATCAGCGCGGGCAGCGGTTGCGCCCCTTGCGCGAACACCGCCTCAATCGGCGCAAGCAGCGCGCGCGCGATCGGCCACCAGCGCGCGGCGGCGGCGCGCGACGGCGCGTCGCGGCCCGACAGGTCGGTGAGATGCGCGTCAATCCCGTCGAGCCCCGGCGCCGGGCGCGGGCCGCGCAGCGCGAGATCGAGCGCACGCACGCCGTCCAGCCACTCGATCCGCGCGTCGAACCGCACCAGCGGATGCTTGAGCAGCGTGAACAACGGCATCGGCGCGAACGCCTGCGCCGCGGCGTCGGCCAGCGCGAGCAACAGCGTGCCCGGCGGCAGCATCGACAGCGGCCGACCGGCGGAATCGTCGACTGTGATCCCCCAGCGCGCGCAATGCGCCGCCACGCGCCGCGCCAGCGCGCGGTCGGGCGTCACCAGCGCGGCGGTGCGCCCCGGCGTCTCCAGCGTCTCGCGCAACTTGAGCGCGATCGCCTGCGCCTCCTCCGCCGGAGTGGCGACTTCCAGCGCAGTCACGCCGTCCAGCTTGCGATCGGGCGCCGCCAGCCGGTTCCAGCCATGCGTCAGTTCGGGCGGCGCCATCGCCGTCGCAATCGCGCGGCTGCGCTGCGGCGGGGCATCATGCTCGCTGCGGTCGCGCCAGACGTCGAATTCGTGGCGGTTGACACCCATATGGTCGAGCAGAAGCTTGAGATGGTATTGCGGATGCGTTTCCAGCGATCGCCGCCGCCAGCCGGTCACCGGGTCGGGATCGTGCGGGCCGAGCAGCGCCCACTCCTCGTCCGAAATCCGCGTCGCCAGATCGGGCAGCACCACCATCCCGCCCGGCATGTCGCTGACCACGCGCAGCAGCCGCGCGACGGCAGGTGCCGAAGTGGTGATGCCCGCCGCGCAGACGAAATGCGCGGGCGGCGTGGCTTTCCACCGCGCGGCGAGCCGGTCGAGCAACCGCCGCCGCCGCTCCGCCAGGTCGACGCGGCCCAGCCGCGCGAGTTCATCGGGCCAGCGGTCGAGCACGATTTCGAACGACGTCAGCGAACGCTGCCAGTGCGCCGCCATCTCGCTCGCGACTTCGATGTCGCGCAACGCGCGCGGCGGCACTTCCTCGACCAGCAACTGGTCGAGCGTGCGGCCCAGGTCGCCCGCCAGCCGCACCGCTTCCGCCGCGTCGACATCATCGTTCGCCTGCTGGATCAGCCGCGCCAGGATCATCCGGCGCTGCAGCGGCGGCACGGCGGGCGGGACCGGGTCCGCATCGCCCGCATCGTCGATCGCCGCGCCAGTCGCCTCATCCAGTTCGGGATCGCCGATTGCGACCAGCCGGGGAAGCAGCAGCCCGCCGCCGCTCGCGCGGACGAAGGCCTCGGAAATCGACCGGATCGCGCGGTTGTTGGGCAGCAACACCACGCCGCGCGCCAGCCGCAGCGGATCGCCACCGAACCGACGGATCAGCCCTTGTGCAAGCGCATCGGCAAAGGCGCGATGCGCCGGGATCGAATAAAGCGCCGGGCCCCGGCGCTCAGCCATCCTGCAGCACGTCTTCGGTTGCGCGGATCGCGCCAGGCGTTCCCACGTCGAACCACAGCCCTTGATGAGTCATGCCGAACGCCCGCCCCGCGTCGATCGCGCGCTGCCAGAACAAGTTGGTCGAGAACGGGCCGTCCGGCCAGTCGCGGATGACGCGCGGCGACAGGATCTGGACGCCGGTGAAGACGAACGGCGCCAGCCGCCCCGGCTTGCGCCGGCCGACGATGCGCCCGAACGGGTCGAGGTGGAAATCGCCCTGCCCACCATGGTTGTGCGCGCGTGCGAGCGGGACGAGCAGCAGCAGCGCGTCCATGCGGTCGTCATCCCAATGCGCGGCCAGCATGCGGATCGCGTCGCTCGGCCCGTCGACCCACAAATTGTCGCTGTTGACGCACAGGAACGGCTTGTCGCCCAGCAGGTCGCGCGCCTGAACCAGCCCGCCGCCGGTTTCCATCAGCTCCGCGCGCTCGTCGGAAATCAGGACTTCCATGTCGCGCATCCGCGTTTCGACATGCGCCTCGAGCGCGTCGGCGAAATAATGGACGTTGACCACCACGCGCTTAACGCCGGCGTCGCGCAGCCGGTCGTGGACATGATCGATCAGCGGCTTGCCGGCGACTTCGATCAGCGGCTTGGGGCGCGTCGCCGTCAACGGGCGCATGCGCTTGCCCAGGCCCGCCGCCATGACCATCGCGGTCTCAGGCACCGCCGCCCCCGGCTGGGGACGGATCGCCAGCGTATGGACGGCGCTCATTTGCCGGCAACCGCCATCGGGTCGCCGCGCAGCTCGGCGGGCACCTGCGCCGCGAACCAGTCCGCCACCGGCTTTAGCGCGGGATGCGCGAGGTCGCGTTCCAGGTAATGCCAGACGCGCGGGCACAGCGCAGGATAACGCGGCTTGCCGTCGCGTTGCCAAAGCCGCGTGAAGATGCCGATGATCTTCGCGTTCCGCTGCGCGCCCAGTACGTGATAGGCAACGTCGAACGCGTCGTCCGCACCCGTGGTGCGGCGATAGCGGTCGAGCATCGCAGTCTCCATCGCGGCGGGCACGTCGCGGCGCGCATCCTGCAACAGCGAAACCAAGTCATAAGCGGGATGCCCGGCGAGGGCATCCTGAAAGTCGAGCAGTCCCAAGCGTTCGCTGCCTTCGATCAGCATGATATTCTCGGCATGGTAATCGCGCAGCACCGTGACGGGCGCATGACCATCGGCGAGCGGCGCCAGCACCGCGTCCCACGCCGCGCGATAGCCGTCGACATCGGCGTCGATCCCCACCGCCGGGCAATACCATTCGGTGAACAGCCCCGCCTCGCGATGATATTCGGCCGAATCATAGGGGCGCACCGGCGCCGGTTCATGCTCGTGCAGGCCGATCAGCAGGTCGACCGCCGCTTCGTACAGCCGCAGTTCGCTTTCGGGCGCGGCATCGACGGTTTCGCGCATCCGCGCGTCGCCGAAATCTTCCAGCAGGACCAGCCCGTTGCCCAGGTCCTCGCCCAGGATCGCCGGCGCAGCGAAGCCGCGTCCGTGCAGCCAGCGCGCCATCGACAGGAACGGGCGCGGATCCTCATGCGGCGGCGGCGCGTCCATCAGCACCGCGCTGCGCCCCGGCGCGACGATGCGGAAATAGCGGCGGAACGAGGCATCGCCCGCAAGCGGACGAATCTCGCCGTCGTCCCATCCGGTGGCGGACAGGAAGGCGGCGGCGGCGGGGGGAGGATTCATGTCAACGGCCATCGGCTCTTCCATGCCTCCGGCACCTGCGCTGTCAAGGCGCGCGTGCCGTCGGGACGCGGTTCGATCGTCAGGTACAGCGCGTCGGACCACAGCGCCTCGCCCAGCCGTTCGGGCCATTCGACGACCAGCAGCGCGTCATGGCGCGCGTCGTCGAGCCCCAGTTCATAGGCTTCGTCCGCATCGTCGAGCCGATAGAGATCGACGTGCAGCACCGGAAATCGCACGTCGGGCGGATCATAGGGCTGGACGATCGCGAAACTGGGCGACGGCGCCTCCCCCTCCAGCCCCAGCGCGGCGAGCAGCCCGCGGGCAATGCTGGTCTTGCCCGCGCCCAGCGGCCCGCTGAGCGCGATCACGTCGCCCGGCCCCGCGACCGCCGCCAGCCGCGCGCCGAACGCATCGCTCGCCGCGAGATCGCGCAGGAGCAGTGAGTCGCCGTTGCTCACGCCCGCGGCAATTCGACCGTGACCAGTGTGCCCTGGCCGGGTTCGGAAATCAGCTCGATCCGGCCGCCATGCGCCTCGACGAACTGCTTCGCGAGCGGCAGGCCAAGCCCCAGCTCGCGCTCGCCGCTGCGCGCCACGCCGGTCTGGGCGAAACGGTCGAACGCACATTTGACTGCCTCTGGCGCCATACCGGGACCGTCGTCGGACACAATGATCCGCGCGACCTTGCGATTGCCATCACCGTACAGCAGCACGCGCCCCTTGTCCGGCACGCCCGAAACCGCGTGGCGCAACAGATGCTCGACCACCTGGCGCAGGCGGCGCGCATCGCCGGTGACGCCGCCCAGACTGTCCTGCATCTCGACCACCAGCTCGATCCCGCGCGCAATCGCGACCGGGCGGATCGCATCGACTGCCGCATCGGCCACCGGGCGCAGGTCGACCGCGACCTGTTCAAGCGGCGCGCCTTCGTTCTGCGTCAGGTCGAGCACATTGTCGATCAGCGCGCCCAGCCGGTCGGCCGACGTCAGGATCGATCCGACATATTCCTGGCCGCTGTCGCTCAGGTCGCCCGCAAAGCCGCCCTGCAGCATCTCGGCAAACCCCTTGATCGACGTAAGCGGCGTGCGCAGTTCATAGCTCATATTGGCGACGAACGACGTCTTCACTCGGTCCGCCGCCTCCAACGCATCGTTGCGGTCGCGCAGCGCGCGTTCGACTCGGGCACGGTCGGTCGTGTCGAGCATCGTGAACAGCGCGTTTCCGTCGGGCAGCGGCACCGCCGACACTTCGAACTGGCGGCCGTCGGCGAACGCGATGGTGCTGCTGCGCTGCTGCCGGTCCTTTGCCGCTGAACGGATCAGGTCGCCGATCGATTCGGCGCGGCCCGGACGCGACAGGCGTGGCGCGATTTCCTTCGTAAGCGCCGGAATCTGCGGATGGCCGTCGAGAAATTCCTCGTCGAACCCCCAGACCGACCGGAACTTGCGATTCCATAGCTGCAGCCGCCCCTTGGAGAACACCGCAACTGCCTCCGACAGGCTTTCCATCGTCGCAGTGCGGACCTGCTGCATCTCGCCATGCTCGCGCTGCAGTTCCAGTTGCTGGGTGCGGTCCTCGAACAACAGCATCAGCCCGCCTTCGGGAAGCGGCTGGGCGACGACCCGCAAATGGGTGCCCTTGACGGTCCAGGTCTCCTCAATCGCGCTGTCGCCGCTGACGAACCATTCGCGCCGTTCCGCCTTCCATGCCGGGAAGTCGCGCATTTCGGGCAGGCGCCCCGCCTCGCGCATGCGTTCCAGCACGCGGTCGAATTCGGGGCGATCGGCCAGCCATTCGGGCTTCATCGCAAACATGCGGCGGAACGGCTGGTTGCAGAAGGCAAGCGTGCGATCCGGCGCGAACTGCGCCACCCCCGCAGACATGCGGTCGAGCATCGCGCGCTGCGCCTCGATAAAGCGCTTCATGCCGCCGCGCGCCTGTTCCAGTTCGTCGACATCGATCGCGTATCCCGCGACGCCGCCCGTCGACAGCGGCACGTCATGGATGCGCAGCATGCGCCGCGCGCCCGCGATGGTGGCGGGCATCGCGGCATTTTGCGGCTCGCCGGTATCGCGTGCCATCGCGGCGTTCGCGAGCGGCCCGCCCAGACCGGACCCTTCCACCAGTTCGATGCCGCGCGCCACCACATCCTCTGCATCGCCAGCCTCTACCGCGCGGACATAGGCGTGGTTGACCATCAACAACCGCAGGTCGGGCCCGCGATACCACATCGGCATCGGCGCCGCCTCGATCAGCGCAGTCAATGCGTCAAACCCATTGCGCAACCGGTCCGACTCGCGCTGGAGCCGCACAATCTCGCCCTGGCTCTCGGTCGCGTCGAGGAACCAGACGAGCACGCCGCCGGGCGCATTCAGCGCATCGGGCGCGCGCATGCCGGTCGCCAGCAGCGCACGGTCCGAGCCCTGGGCGTGCACCGACAGGCGAAACGGCCGCGCCGCCTTGTGCGCCGCGTTCACTGCCGTCGCCAGCGCCTGCGCATCGGCGCGATCCAGCCCCTCGCCATTCTCGCTCAGCGCGTTCAGATCCCGCGGCACCTCCGCCAGCCCCAGCCAGTCGGCCAGCCGCCGCGACATTTCGACGCGTCCGTCGGCGCGCACCACCATCGCGTCGGCGGGCGCGTGCAGCATCAGCGCCTCGTAACGTTCGATCCGGCCCGTCGCTTCGCGTGCCTGCGCCCGTGCGCGCAGCCCCGTGTAGAGCATCCACGCCGCAACGATCACGAACAGCGCGGCGACGGCGCCGGCGGCGACCGCCGCCGTTTGCGCAATGGCGATCATCGCCCCCCTCCGTCGCCGGCACCTTGTCTCATCCGGTCGTCTTTAGGGCAAAGCCGGGCGGAACGGGAAGCACTCGCGCGTCCAAAGTGGAATGCGTAATAATATTACAAAAGCGCGAAATATTCTCGCCTCCCACGGAACAGTTTCCGCTGCATTGCGACATTTTCGCAACGCTTCGGGGTTGCGATTGCATTTTGATGAAGGCAGCATGAACGCTTCGAGAATTTAGGGGGTAATCAATGGCTCGAAACGCCTTTTTGGGCGCCACCGCGTTGCGGTCGGCGGCTTTCATCGGACTCATGGCCGGTTTTGCGGCTCCGGCTTTCGCGCAAGATGCGCCGACCGAGCAAAGCGACACCGCCGACCAGACAACGCTGCCCGAGACTCCGGCGCCGGACGGCGAAGCGATCGTCGTCACCGGCTCGCGCATCCGCACCGTCACGCCGTTCAACAGCCCCGATCCGATCGCCGTGATCGACCCCGAGGTTCAGTTGAAGGAAGGCAAGTTCGACACCGCGTCGATGCTGCAAAGCTCGCCGATCGCGGCGGGCTCGACGCAGATCACGGCGGCGATCTCGTCCAACTTCGTCACCGCCGGCGGCCCGGGCGCGCAGACGATCGACTTGCGCGGCCTGGGCGCCAACCGCACGCTGGTGTTGCTGAACGGCCGCCGCGCGGGTCCGGCGGGCACGCGCGGCGCGGTTTCGTCGTTCGACCTGAACGTGCTGCCCGCGTCGATCGCACAGAATGTCCAGATCCTGAAAACCGGCGCATCGTCGGTCTATGGCTCGGACGCGGTCGCGGGCGTGGTCAATATCATCACAAAGACCGACACGGACGGCATTCAGCTCAACTTCAATGCGTCGGCGCCTTTCGACAGCGGAGGCGAGCAATATCGCATCAGCGCGATCTACGGAAAGACGTTCAGCCGCGGCCACATCCTGATCGCCGGCGACTATACGCACCAGAATGAACTGTCGCGCGGCGACCGCTCGTACCTTGCCTGCCCGGAAGCCTATACCTTCCGCGAGGACGGCACGCGCGCCGACCTGATCGACCCGCGCACCGGATCGTACAAGTGCGAGGACCTGCGCTGGGGCCATGTCTGGACCTATAACCTGATCGACAACCTTCAGCTCGACGGGCCGGGCGGCCCGAACAGCGGCCTGAACACCTCGCCCAACGGTGAAACCGTACTGCTCCAGTATCAGTATCCGGGCGAAACGCTTGGCATCCCGGCTTATGGCGCGCCGGCCTATGGCGGCGACTTCGGCGCCCCCGCGGGCTGGTTCCCGACCGGCTATGACACCGCATCGCTGGCGGTGCAGAACGCCTATCACCCGTTCGTCGAAGAACAGACGATCCTGCCGAAGACCGACCTCTACACGGCCTATGCCGAGGGGTCGTTCGAAGTCAGCGACTCTCTCGAACTGTTCGGCGAGTTCCTGTTTAACCGCCGCGAAACCTATCAGAACGGTTGGCGCCAGTTCTGGAACTTCGGCTACACGGGCGACCTGTACGGCGACGGGCTGTACGGCACGATCTGGGGTCAGGGCTTCACCGGCGTCAACCTGATAAGCCCGACGGCGATCACCAACCATTCCGACAGCAGCCAGAGCGTCGACTATTACCGCGGTGTCGGCGGTCTGCGCGGCAACTTCGGCGACGGCCGGTGGCAGTGGGAAGCCTATGGCCAGTACAGCCGCAGCATCGGCAAGTACCGCAGCGAACAGATCCTGCAGGATGCCTACGACACCGGCTATTTCCAAAGCGCGTCGTGCGTCGGCACCGTCACGCCGGTTTCGGGCAAGCAGTGCGTCGACATCCCCTGGGCCGACCCCTATTTCCTGGCAGGCCAATTGACGCCGGAACAAGTCGATTTCCTGTTCTCGTGGGAAGAGGGCAAGACGACCTATTCGCAGCTTTCGGGCGAGGCGACGCTGTCGGGCGAGTTGTTCAAGCTGCCGGGCGGGCCGCTCGGCGTAGCGGTCGGCGCGACGATCCGCCGCGACGAAATCAACGACGTGCCCGGCGAGATCACGCGCGCGGGCAATGCCTGGGGGGCCTCGACGTCGGGGATCACCGCCGGCCACAGCCTGACCACCGAAGCGTTCGGCGAAGTCAACCTGCCGGTGCTGAAGGACCTGCCCTTCGTCAAGGAACTGACCTTCTCGGCGGCGGGCCGCATCACCAATGTGAAGGCGACTCGCTCCGACGGCGTTTCGGACAGCTCGAACGGCAACTGGACCTACAAGCTGGGCGCCAACTGGGCACCGACCGACTGGCTGCGTTTCCGCGGCAGCTATGGCACGTCGTTCCGCGCGCCTGCGCTGTTCGAACAGTTCCTGGCGAACGAGACGAGCTTCGCGTCGCAGCGAAACATCGACCCCTGCGTCCAGTGGGGCAACAACTTGTCGCTCGGCCGCATCACCCAACGCGTGGCGGACAATTGCGCAGCGGACGGCATTCCGTCGAACCATCCGGGTGGCGGCGTCACCGCGACTGTCTATTCGCAAGGCGGTCTCGGCAACCTCGCACCCGAAACCTCGAAGGCGCTGGTCGTCGGGACCGTTCTGACGCCGAAGTTCAACTTCATGGGCGAAAGCACGCGGATCAGCATCGCAGTCGATTATTTCGACATCCGCGTGAGGGGGGAAATCACCCAGCTCGGCGCCGCGAACATCATCTACGGCTGCTATGAGTCAGTGAATTTCCCCAATGAGCCGCTGTGCGACTTGTTCACGCGCGGCCAATCGGGCGCGCCGAACAATATCGCCGACGTCTACAACCAATATGTCAACATCGCGAGCCAGAAGAACAGCGGGGTCGACCTGACGCTCAACATCCGTCAGGACCTGGGCAGTCTCGGCAGTTTCAACATGACCGCCGACATGACGTGGCAGACGCGCGACAACTTCAAGCTGCTGCCGACATCACGCGAAACCTCCGACAATGGCGAGGCGGGTTCGCCGCGCTGGGTCGGCGATTTCCGCTTCAACTGGGAAACGCCGATCGGGCTCAGCGTGTTCTATGGCATCAACGTCATCGGCGGCACGTCCGACCTTGGCGATTTCCTTGAAGACAATGGCGGCGACCCCTGCATCGATTCGACGCTGCGCGGCCGGTACTGCCCGCTGCTCACCACCGATGCGACCTTCTATCACAATATGTCGCTGACGCAGGATTTCGGTAAGAATTACTCGCTGACGCTGGGTATCAGCAACCTGTTCGACACGCGCCCGCCGCGCGTTTCGACACTGAACGGCGGCCAGATCTCGATGCTCGGCCCCGTGGTCGCGGCGTCGCAGTACAGCTTCGTCGGACGCCGGGCGTTCCTGAACTTCTCCACGAAGTTCTGATCTTTCGACTATCCTTTCGGCCGGGCGGCATGGCAACATGCCGCCCGGTTCCGTTTTCAGCGGCACAGACAGGGAGACTTTTCGCGCGATGCCCAATATATGGGTAAAGGCCGATACGCTCGACGCCGAAAACCGCCGTTTCGATCAGGCACCGCTGCGTCGGCCGGTGTTCCTGAACAGCGTCCCCAAAAGCGGCAGCCACCTGCTGCGCAACATCGTGCGGATGTTCGTCCCCGTCGAGCAACAGCACGGCCCCGATTTCATCCAATGGCCCAATCTGCAACAGAACCGCTCGGCGTTCGATCCGGCGCATCCACGGCTGAGCTGGGGGCATTTGTTCTTCGCCGACGCATCGGCGATCGAAACCGCGACGGCGCATCGCGTGCTGCTCTATCGCGACCCCTATGACTGGGTCATCGCGCGCGCGCGATTTTTCCTGTCCGAACAGTTTCTGGGCAATGTCGACCATCTGAAATCGGGGGCGCTCAGCGTCGACGAGCTGCTGACGATGATGATCTTTGGCTTGCCTGGAAAAGCGCCTTCACTCAATGATATATACGAAATGAACGCCGCCGCCTGGCTGGGTGCGCGCGCGCATGTGGTGAAATTCGAGGATCTGGTCGCCAATCTGCGCAACCTGGACAGTGGCGCGGCCGACAGGTTTTTTGCCGAGTTGCTGGAAGCGTGCGGGATCGACCGGCCCGACGACTGGCGCGAACGCGTGGCGATCGGGTCCGACCCGGCGCAGAGCGGCACCGCGCGCGCCAACCTGACCGGCATCGCCAAGGATTTGCCCCAGACGCTGGGCGCGCGCCACCGCACGCTCGTCGACTATCAGGCACCGGGCCTGCGCGCGTTACTGGGCTATGCCTGAGCGCTTTTTGCTGGAGGATCGGTTGTGAGCACGCTGACTGCCTATCCGTTGTTGAGCGACGCAGCCGGGCTGGCGAGCGAAGGCAGGCTGGAGCAGGCGGCGCAGCGCACCATCCAGCATCTGCGCCAGCACCCGGACGAGCCGCGCGGGCTGGCGCAGCTCGGCGAGATAGCGATGCATCTGGGCGCATTGGTACAGGCCGAACAATTTCTGGTGCGCGCGATCCAGCGCGGCGCGACCGGAGTCGAGGTTCGCCGCAACCTCGCCTCCACGCTGAACCAGCAGGAGCGGCTGGAAGAAGCGCGCGCGATGTTCGCGGCGATCGAAGCCGAATCCGATGACCCTACGCTTCCCGCGATCCGCGCGCTGATCCTCGACAAGCTGGGGCGACATGAGGAGGCGATCTCGATTCAGGCGGCGCTGACTCGCGATCATGGCGACAAGCCGCACTACTGGATCGCCTATGGCCACGGACTGCGCGCCGAAGGCCGCGTGCCCGAGGCGATCGCGGCCTATCGCCGCGCCATCGCCACCGACTTCGAATGCGGCGAGGCATGGTGGGGGCTGGCCAGCATCAAGCAGCGCATCTTGACCGACGACGACATGGCCGAGATGCGCCGCGCGCTGGCGATCGCAATCGACGTGCGCAACAGCGCGCCGCTGCATTTTGCGCTCGCCCGCGCGCTGCACGACCGCGGCGACCATGCCGAAGCCTTCGACCATTATGTCGAGGGCAACCGCCAGCGCGCAGAAAGCCTGGGCTATGACGCGCGCGAGTTGACCGCCGAAGTCGCGGAGGTTGAGCGATCGGTCGACGCCGCGATGCTCAATCGGGGCGCCGGGACTGCGATGGCCGATGCCGTGCCGGTGTTCATCGTCTGTCTGCCGCGATCGGGGTCGACGCTGCTCGAACAAATGCTGGGCAGCCACGCGCAGATCGAACCGGTCGGCGAACTACCCTATATCCCCGCGATCCTGCGCACCGCCGTCGAATTGGCGACGCGGCGCGGCAAGGCGACGGTGCCGCAGGTGATCGGCGCGATGACCGACGATCAGGCGGCGGCACTGGGCCGCGAATATTTCCGCCGCGCCGCGCTCCATCGCAAGACCGACCGCCCCTATTTCATCGACAAGCTGCCGCACAACTGGAGCAACATTCCCTTTATCCGCCGCATCCTGCCGCAGGCGCGGTTCATCGACATCCGCCGGTCGCCGATGGATTGCTGCTTTTCCAATTTCACGCAGTCCTTTTCCAGCGCGCACGCGTCGTCGTTCGCGCTCGCCGACATCGGCCAATGCTATGTCGACTATGTCCGGTTGATGGACCATCTGGAGCGCGTCGCGCCGGGCATGATCCATCCCCTGCGCTATGAACGGCTGGTCGAGGATGCCGAGGCACAGGTGCGCGGCGTGCTCGATTATCTGGGCGTCGAATGGGATCCGGCGATCCTGGAATTCCACCGGTTGAAGCGCGTGGTGCGCACGCCCAGCAGCGAACAGGTGCGCCGCCCGCTCAACCGCGACGGCATGGACGTGTGGCGCCCCTATGCGCAATGGCTGGGCCCGCTGCGCGACGTACTGGGGCCGCTCGCCGACCGCTGAGAGGATTCAGGGGGCGGGACACCCGCGGATCGCGTTTGCGAGCGCGACGCGGCAACCCACGAGTGGCGCGCAGTACCCTGGGTTGCTTTGCTACGCGTGCAACGACGCCAAAACCTGGGACGTCGACCCCAACCTCTGTTTTGCAGGCGATACAAGCCCCAGAAGAAAAGGGCCGGCGCACCGGCCGGCCCTTCGCTGCTTGCTCGGCGGATGCCGCGCGATCAGTAGCGATAGTGATCCGGCTTGAACGGACCCGCCACCGGCACGCCGATATAATCGGCCTGCTTCTGCGTCAGCGTCGACAGCTTCACGCCCAGCTTTTCCAGGTGCAGCGCCGCGACCTTCTCGTCGAGGTGCTTCGGCAGGACATAGACTTCGTTCTTATACTCGTCGGCCTTGGTCCACAGTTCGATCTGCGCCAGCACCTGATTGGTGAAGCTCGAGCTCATCACGAACGACGGGTGGCCGGTCGCGCAGCCCAGGTTGACCAGGCGGCCCTTGGCCAGGACGATGATCTTCTTGCCGTCGGCGAATTCGACTTCGTCGACCTGCGGCTTGATCTCGGTCCACTTCATATTGTTCAGGCCGGCGATCTGGATCTCGCTGTCGAAGTGGCCGATGTTGCAGACGATCGCCATGTTCTTCATCGCGCGCATATGGTCGACGGTGATGACGTCGGCGTTGCCGGTCGCGGTAACGAAGATATCGGCGCGCGTCGCCGCTTCTTCCATCGTCACGACTTCATAGCCTTCCATCGCCGCCTGCAGCGCGCAGATCGGGTCGATTTCGGTGACGAGCACGCGCGCGCCGCCGTTGCGCAGGCTGGCCGCCGAACCCTTGCCCACATCGCCGAAACCGGCGACGCACGCGACCTTGCCGGCCAGCATCACATCGGTCGCGCGGCGGATCGCGTCGACCAGCGATTCCTTGCAACCGTACAGGTTGTCGAACTTCGACTTGGTGACGCTGTCGTTCACGTTGATCGCCGGGAAGGGCAGCTTGCCCTTCTTCGCCAGCTCGTACAGGCGGTGGACGCCGGTGGTGGTCTCTTCCGACACGCCCTTGATCGCGGCGACCGTCTTGGTGAGATAGCCAGGACGCTCGGCCAGGAATTTCTTCAGCGTCGCGACGAAGATTTCTTCCTCTTCGTTGGTCGGGGCGAACAGTTCCTCACCCGCTTCGACCCGCGCGCCCCACAGCGCGAACATGGTGGCGTCACCGCCGTCGTCGAGGATCATGTTGCAGGTGGTGTCGGTGCCCCAGTCGAAGATGCGCACGACATAGTCCCAATATTCCTCGAGCGTTTCGCCCTTCACCGCGAACACGGGAATCCCGCGCGCGGCGATGGCGGCGGCGGCATGGTCCTGAGTCGAGAAGATGTTGCACGACGCCCAGCGGATGTCGGCGCCCAGTTCGGCCAGCGTCTCGATCAGAACGGCGGTCTGGATCGTCATGTGCAGCGAGCCGGTGATACGCGCGCCGGCCAGCGGCTTGGCAGCGCCGAATTCGTCGCGCAGCGCCATCAGGCCGGGCATTTCGGTCTCGGCGATTTCGATTTCCTTGCGGCCGAAATCGGCAAGGCTGATGTCCTTGATGACATAGTCGGTCTGGTCGAGCACGGTTGCCACGGTCTGTCTCCGGAAATGAACGGTATCGCGGCGCGCCGGCGCCACGGATGCCCCGCCCCCTAGCGGTTCGGCGCCGGACATGCAATCCAATATAAAGATATCTTTATATCCTGACGAGGCGTACCGCGGCCGGCGTTCGCTTCAAACTGGCGCCGAAACGGACCAGATAGCGATATTGCGAATCCTCCGCATTTTGTTCATTCTCAAGTCGAAATCGGGCCGCCACTCAATATTCCTTCGATATGCAAACGAAGGACAGGCATCATGTTCCAGGAATAATTCTGGAATTTATATCGCGCAGCCGTTCTCATTGATATTTCTCCCATCGTGCATCGCATGCAATTGGGAATCGACTGCCGATTAGCAGGAGATTGCGTCATGGCATTTATCAACCCGGTACAATGTTCGCGCGCGTGGTATGACTTCGTCAAGGAGCACGCCATCGCCGACGCGGAAGTCCAAAAGCTCGCCGCCGATTATGTCGAGGCGATGAACAAGCTCAATGCGCGCCTCACTGCACTCGCTGACGCCGCGCCCGAGCTGAAATCGTTCGCGCTCAACGATCCGGCCGAGGACAAGGGCAACGTCGACAAGGAATTCATCGAAGCGGTGCAGGAATTCCACGCCTTCCACGGCGTCGACTATACCGCCGAGGAAATCGCCGCCGATGCCGCCAAGCACGGGCTCGCCACCGTCACGGTGTCCTGATCCACGCACCGGCCCCGGCCGGCCACAATCCCCCTATTCCAGGAGTGACGCGCATGATGACGCAGGAATCCAATTCGAACGCTCCGATCCAGCTCGCCGATCTGGACGAAGCCATTGCCCCCGCCAGCCCGGTGACCACCATTGCCGGCGGCGCGCTGTTCGTCGTGGTCGTGCTGGCGATGGTGCCCGGCGCGGTCGACACCAGCTTCCGCCGGTCCTGACCCCTGCCCCGATCGACCGGAGGGTCGCGCGCCTGCGCGCCCTCCGGCAGTCCGCGAACCAGGAAACGCCCATGCCGGTGTCCACGCCCGAACTGGAAGAGTTTCTAGCCGCCATCGCCCCCACCGCCGAACGCGACTGGCAGGCGTTTTCGGCGCTGGCGCCGGCGTTCGCGCGGCTGGTGGCGTCGCCGTTCCTTGAAACGCTGCTCCACGCGCAAGTCGATCATTGCGTCCATGGCGGCGGCGAGCTGGTGCAGGCAGCGACCGGCAATTCGGCGCGCCTGCCGCTGCCCAACGGCATGCAGATCGACCTGCTGCTGATCGACCGGGACGAACAACGCGACGAATTGATCGGCTATCCCGCCGACGCGTTGATCGCGATGCGCGCCGCCGATCCCGACGCGCGGCTGACGCTGGCGCGCTATCGCCACGGGCCGGGCTATCGCAACCATGTGTTCGATGTGGCCGAGCGGCTGGAGCCGGTCGGAGAGGAAGTGCTGGGCCCTGGCGACGTCGCCAGGGTGCGCGCGGGGAGCGAAGTATTCCGGCTGGCGGGCGCGAGCGCGCCGCTGGTGTTTGTCATCCTGCAATCGCGGCCGCGCTTTACCTTCGCGTGGCAATATGACCCGCGGACGCTGGCTCCCGAAGTGGCGGTGTGCCCGGACAGCGCCGCCTATCGCCTCTTCTATGCCGCGCGACTCTTACGCGATATCGAAGGTCCGGGGCGCAGCGCGGCGCTCGACCGGATCGCCCGGCACCCCGTTCATTTCGTTCGCTGGGCAGCAATCCAGGCGCTGTGCGCCACGGATCCGGCGCGCGGTCTGGAAGAGCTGGACGCGGCGCAGGCCGATCCGCACCCCCGCATCGCCGCCGCCGCGCGCGCGGCACTGGCGCGACTGGACCGATAAGCCTGCGCGACAAGGACTGGTACCATGGCCTATACGATTGAAGCGTCGACCGATTCCGCGCTGACACTCGACGCGTGCATCGACGCGCTGGGCGCGATCGACGGCGTCTGGCGTCGCGACCGCATCGACGACGCGGCGCTGCTGCTCCGCCAATTGTCGAATGACCGGCGCTTCCTGGTCGACGCAGTGACGCGGGAACTGCTCCACCTCGACGACATCGACGGATTCCAGGCGGCGAGCAGCTTTTCGCAGCAGATCGTCGATCTGGGCGGCGGTGCCGGCTTCCGGCTGCGCGCGAACATGTGGCCGCAATGCACGTCGGCCGAGCCGTTGGAGTGGGAAAAGAGCCTGTTCGCCTATCACATGCCGCACGATCACAATGCCGACTTTCTGACGGTCGGCTATTGGGGGCCGGGGTATGAGACCGAAATCTATGAATATGACTCCGACCGCACCGCCGGTTTCGACGGCGAGCCAGTCGAGCTCACGTTCCTGGAGCGCACGCGGCTGACACCCGGCAAGGTCATGTTCTATCGCGCCAACCGCGACATCCACACGCAATTGCCGTCGGATGCCTTTTCGGTGTCGATCAACCTGCTCGCCGCCGATCCGGAATCGCTCCAGTCGGCGCGGCAATATTGGTTCGATGTCGAAAACGGGCGCATCGACCGGTCGGTCGACCGGCTCGACTACACGCCCTATGTCTTTCTGTGCCGGCTGGCGAGCCATCTGGGCGACGGCAATACGACCGATGCGATGGAGAGCATCGCGCGCGGCCATGTTGACCCGCGCGTCCGCGGCGAAGCATATCGGGCGCTCAGCACGCTCGATGCGCGCGACGCCGGTCGCCACTGGCGCCATGCCGCGTCCGACACCGACGCCTATGTCCGGCGAATGGGCCGCGAGATGCTTGCGGACGCGGAATAACGGACGCGGCGATTCGCTCAGGCAGTGCCGGTGCTGTTCGCCAGCAGCCGCGGGTCGATACCCGCGTCGGCGAAGCAGCGCGACCAGCGATCCTCCGCGTCGACATCGTAAAGGAGGTCGGGCGTGCCGCTGGTGCTGAACCAGCCGTGGCGCGTGAGTTCGTCCTCAAGCTGCCCCTCGCCCCACCCGGAATAGCCGAGCGCGACCAGCCAGCGCGTCGGCCCCACCCCCTGCGCAATCGCGCGCAGCACGTCGATGGTGCCCGACAACGCCCAGCGGCCGGCGACGTCGATTGTGTCCTGCCCGCTCCAGTCGGTCGAATGCAGGACAAAGCCGCGGCGCGTCTCCACCGGCCCGCCGAAATGGATCGCGCGGTCGGGCGCCTCGCCCGGTTCGATCTCGAACTGACGCAACAGGTCGTGCAGCGTCAGGCCGTCAACGGTCTGTCCGATGCCGATGCCCAGCGCGCCGTCGCCGTCGTGCGCGCACATGGCGATCACGGCGCGCTCGAAACGCGGGTCGCCGATACCCGGCATCGCCAACAGGAACTGGCCGGTAAGATACGGGGTCGTGTCCATGTCGACGCCAGCATAGCCGCGGCGGAGGCGGTTGGCGACGCTTGAAAATATCCTCTGACCGTCCATTTGGGAGCGGTCCGTGCCGTCCTGGCGCGGTACTCCACGGGAGAGCATGATATGACGATCCAGGTCGGCGACCGCGTGCCACAGGCAACGCTGGTGAAAGTAACCGAAGACGGCCGCGACGCCGTCGACACGACTGAATTCTTCGCGGGCCGCAAGGTCGCGCTCTTCTCCGTACCCGGCGCCTTCACCCCCACCTGCTCGGCCAAGCATCTGCCGGGCTTCGTCGAAAAGGCGGCCGAACTGAAGGCCAAGGGGATCGACGAAATCGCGTGCACCGCCGTCAACGACGCGTTCGTCCTCGCCGCCTGGGCCAAGGCGACCGGTGTCGATGGCCAGGTTACGATGCTGGCCGACGGCAACGCCGACTTTGCCAAGGCGCTGGGGCTTGAAATGGACGGCAGCAAGTTCGGCATGGGTACGCGCGGCAAGCGCTTTTCGATGGTCGTCGACGACGGCACCGTCACGCAGCTCAATATCGAAGCGCCGGGCGAGTTTCGCGTCAGCGCGGCCGAGTATATGCTCGAACAGCTCTGACTCGGGACGGGGTTCGGCGGATCAGCGCCGCGGAACCCCGGACGCGGGCGCGGAGTTTCAACCAGGCTAGATGCTGAAAGGGATTGTGCCATGACCACGACACCCGAGACTCCCGCCGCCGCCGCCGAGGAAGCGAAGGCCGAGGAGCACAAGTCGTTCCTCGAACAGGCGCAGGACGCGATCGAGGATGCGTTCGAATCGACGGTTGAGGCCGTGAAGGAACATCCGGTCGCCGCCGCCGCGATCGCAACCGGGGCGGCCGCCGCCATCGCGGGCGCCGCGTTCGGCGTTTCGAAGCTGTTCGACGGCGACGAAGAAGAAGAAAAATAAGCTGTTCGGGCCGCGTTGCATTGATGCGGCGCGGCCTGACTTGCCAGTGTAACGGGGAGCGATTATCGGCTTGCGATGACGCACGCATCCGATATCGTCGCCGAGCTGGATCGGCTGTACACTGCTTCGGTCGAACGGCTCCGCGCCGCGCTGGACCGGTATCTTACCGACGGCGCGCCCCCCGCACTCGAAACGCGAACCGACGGGTCGTTCGCCTATCCCGAAATCCATGTCCATTATCGCGGGGGTGAGGATCGCCCGACGCCGTCGCGGTCGTTCGGGCGGCTGGTCGAGCCGGGCGACTATCGCATCAGCGTGACCAAGCCGGCGATGTTCGCCGAATATCTGACCGAACAGCTCACCTTGCTGATGGAAGACTATGACATCGAAGTGTCGGTCGCTCCCGGTCGGCAGGAAATTCCTTTCCCCTATGTCCTCGACCCCGGCCATGCGCTCAGCCTCGACACGGTGTCGGCAACCGAGCTGGCGCGGCATTTCCCGGCGACTGAATTGTCGCAGATCGGCGACGAGATCGCCGACGGCATCTGGATCAGCCCGGACGAAACGCGGCCGCTCGCGCTGTTCGACGCGCTGCGCACCGATTTCTCGCTGGCGCGGCTGCGCCATTACACCGGCACGCCGACCGAGCATGTGCAGCAATATATCCTGTTCACCAACTACCACCGTTACGTCGACGAATTCGTTCGCTGGGCGTGCGCGCAGTTGGGCGAGGACAGCCGGTTCACGGCGGTCTCCGGCGCAGGCGGCATCGTGATCGAAGCCGGCGACGACCCCGAAAAGCTGGTCAGCGACAGCGCATGGCGGCGGCACCAGATGCCCGCCTATCACCTGATGGCGCCGGGCGGCGACGGAATCACGCTGGTCAACATCGGCGTCGGCCCGTCGAATGCGAAGACGATCACCGACCATCTGGCGGTGTTGCGGCCCGAGGCGTGGCTGATGATCGGCCATTGCGGCGGGCTGCGCCCCAGCCAGCGGATCGGCGACTATGTGCTCGCGCACGCCTATCTGCGCGACGACCATGTGATGGACGACGTGCTGCCGCCCGAAATCCCGATCCCCGCGATCGCGGAAGTCCAGCTCGCGCTCGCCCGCGCCGCCGAAACGGTGTCGGGCCAGTCGGGTGACGAATTGAAGAAGCGGCTGCGCACCGGCACGATCGTCACCACCGACGACCGCAATTGGGAACTGCGCTTTTCCAAGTCGGCGCTGCGCTTCTCGCTCAGCCGCGCGGTGGGCATCGACATGGAATCGGCGACGCTGGCGGCGCAGGGCTATCGCTTCCGCGTGCCCTATGGGACGCTGTTGTGCGTGTCGGACAAGCCGCTGCACGGCGAGCTGAAGCTGCCCGGCCAGGCGAACCGCTTCTACGAGCGCGCGATCGCCGAGCATCTGAAGATCGGCATCCAGACGGTCGAGGAACTGCGTGCCGAGGGCGCCAAGCTGCACAGCCGCAAGCTGCGCGCGTTCAACGAGCCGCCGTTCCGGTGATTGCCTCTGACCGGGCGCGCCGTGGCGGCGCGCCCGGCATGTCACTGCGATTCAGCCCTGCGGCGCGGCGGCCGGGCGCAGATAGGCCAGCATGAACGGCACATAGTCGGCCTTGCCCAGCGCGATCCCCTGGGCGCGCAGGATCGCGTAAGCCGCCATGACGTGGAAATAGAACTGCGGCAACGCCCAGTCGCGGGCGTAGCGTTCGCCCGTCATGTCGAACGCCAGCCCCGGCAATTCGATTGCGATCGGCAACGCCGCCCCGGCATCGAGTGCATCGGGGGCAAGCGCCTCAAGTTCCGCCAGCGCCTCGTCGATCCGCGCACGCGCGTCCGCCATCGTCCCCGGCCGTTCGCCGCATTCGCGCGCCTCCTGCGCCAGATCGTCCAATGCGACAGGCCGTGCTTGCGCGCGCAACCGGAACACCGCCTCGCGCGCCTGCAGCGACGCAAAGCGGACCTGCGTCGCCAGTGGATACATGTCGGGCGCCAGTCGCTGAGTCAGCAGCGCCTCGGCAGCGGGCTCGCCCAGTTGCGTGCATGCCTTGTCGAGCCAACCCGCCATCGAACGGAGCATCTGGACATAGGTGGGAACGAGCAGGTCGGTCAGCGACATGATACCTCCGGAACAGGCGGCGCGCGCCGGCCGGCGCCGCGCATCGCGCCTGTACTACGCCCATCCGCCTTGGGGAACAGGCGGGCGCGACGCGACGCCCGCCGTCCGGCGGGATGCGGCCGGGCTTTACCAGCCCGACGCATGCCCCTTGTTCTGTTCGTCGAGCCACGCCTTCAGCGGCGCGAAATATTCCATCATCGCCGCGCCCGACATTTCGCGGCTGCCGGTGAAGACCTCAAGCGCGTCGGGCCAGGGCTTGGACGCGCCCATTTCCAGCATCTTGTTCAGCCGCTCGCCGACTTCCTTGTTGCCATAGAAGGAGCAGCGGTGGAGCGGCCCGGTCCATCCCGCCTGCTCGCACGCTGCCTTGAGGAACTGGAACTGCAGGATGCGCGCCAGGAAGTAGCGCGTGTAGGGCACATTGCCCGGAATATGATATTTGGCGCCCGGATCAAATTTGGTCTCATCGCGCGCGACCGGGGGCACGATGCCCTGATATTGCAGGCGCAGCGCGTTCCACGCGGCTTCATAATGGTCGGGTTTGATCGCGCCCGAAAACACGCCCCAGCGCCATTTGTCGATCAGCAGCCCGAACGGCAGGAACGCCACCTTGTCCATCGCCTGACGCAGCAGCAGGCCGATGTCCTTGTCCTCGCTCGGCACCTGCGCCGCGTCGAGCAGGCCGATCTGCACCAGATAATCGGGCGTGATCGACAGCGCGATGAAGTCGCCGATCGCTTCGTGGAAGCCGTCGTTGGCGCCGTTGCGATAGAGCATCGGCTGCGCCTTGTACGCGCGCTGATAATAATTGTGGCCAAGCTCATGGTGGATCGTGACGAAATCGTCCGAATTCACCTTGATGCACATCTTGATACGGACATCGTCTTTCTCGTCGATGTCCCAGGCCGACGCGTGACACAGCACTTCGCGGTCGGCGGGCTTCACGAACAGCGAGCGTTCCCAGAAGGTCTGCGGCAGCGGCGCGAAGCCGAGCGAGCTGTAGAAATTCTCGCCTGCCTTGACCATCTTGATCGCATCATACTCCTTGGCCTCCAGCAGGTCGCCGATGTCATAGCCAAGGTCGCCCGCGCCTTCGGGCGCGACGAGGTCATAGATGTTGCCCCATTCCTGCGCCCACATATTGCCGAGCAGGTCGGCGCGGATCGGGCCGGTCTTCGACTGGACCTTGTCGCCGTATTTCTCGTTCAGCTTCCACCGGACATAAGTGTGCAGCGACTCATAGAGCGGCTTCACTTCGTCCCACATCTTGTCGGTCAGCTTGGCGAACTCCTCGGGCGGCATGTCATAGACCGACCGCCACATCGTGCCGACATCGTCGAATCCCAGTTCGCGCGCGCCTTCATTCGCGATGCCGACCATGCGCGTATAATCGGTACGCATCGGCGCACCGACATTATCGTGCCAGCTGACCCACATTTCCTTGAGCTGTTCCGGATCGCGCACCGTGCCCATCGCTGCTTCGATGTCGCTGCCGTTGATCGGCTCGCCGTTCAGCGTGCCTTTGCCCCGTGCATAGTGCGACGACATGCGCGTCGCCAGTTCGGACAGCGTCTGCGCCGCCCCCTCACGCGTCGGCGCGGGCAGCGTGATGGCGCTGCGCAGCATACCCAGCTTGCGCCGCGTTTCGGGCGACAGCCCCTTTACCTTGTCGTATTTCGCGGCCTCAAGCGCGAAATTGACCGCCATGCGCGTCCCCTCCGCCTGATTGTCGGCGGCCAGCGCGTCGGTGTCGTCGGTGATATAGGTCGCGTTGACCCAGGCGATCCGCGACGCGGTCAGGTTGAACGCCGAATATTCGCGCTGCACGCGTTCCAGGAACGCTTCGGCGTCGGCGACCGTAGGCTGCGCTGCCTTTTGCGCATCCGCCGCGACCGGAGCCGGCACCGGGCCGCCATCGACGGGCATGCCGAGCGTGGCGGAAAGCGCGAGCAGGGAAATGCCGGAAAGGATCATCGCTCAACCTCGAAATATCGGATTCTGGGATGGCGCGCAGACTGCGCGCAAGCCGTGCGGCTGGTCAAGCCGCGACGAAATCGGCGATCGCCTGCCCCAGTTCGGGCCGCGTGACCGCGCTCATGTGATTGCCCGGAATCTCCTGATACTGCCCCTGCGGAAGCCACGCCGCCAGCTCCGCCGCGGAGCCATTGTCGTCATCTTCCGCCCCCGACACTACCAGCGCCGGCTGGGCGATCTGGGCCAGCGCGGCGCGCGGCGTGTCGACGAACGTGCCCAGGATGTTCAGCAGCGCGACCGGGTCGCCCTTCGTCGTCTTCAGGAACGCCTCGGTCAGCCATTCGCTCGACCCGCGTTCGAAACTGCCCAGGTTGGTCAGCACATGGCGGAAATAATCGCCGCGCCCCGCAGTGTCGGTGATGCCGCGCAGCCCCATGCCCGACAAAATGACGCGCCGCGGTGCGGCACCGTTCGCCAGCATCCGCACCACGGTACGCGCGCCAAGCGAATAGCCGCCCAGGTCATAGTCGCCGTCGCCCAGCCCCAGATGCGCCAGCAACGCAAGGCCGTCGCGCATCAGCACATCGGGGGGATAGGCGGCGGAGTCGTGCGGCCGCGCGCTTTCGCCGTGCGCGCGCAGGTCGGGCATCAGCACCCGGATGCCGCGCTCCGCCAGCGTTGCGGCATGGCCGTATCGGATCCAGTTGGTGAAGGCGTTCGAGAAATAGCCGTGGATCAGCACCACCGGTCGCGCGCCTTCCGCTTCGGGGCGCATTTCGGTCCAGGCAAGCTCGGTTCCGTCGAAGCTGGCGAAGCGATGTGTCTCGGTCGGGAAATCGGCCACGGGCGTTGATCCATGTCTGCGCGAGGGAATCCGGGTCGCGATATGCCCGCCTGCCCGGCATGTCGAGCCGATGCCAGTTGCACGAAGAGCAATTGCTGCAACGCACAATGCAAGAAAGTTGCAACTGGAAATTTATAACGATGCTTATTATATGCGCCGAATGGACGAACATATCGCCATTGCACTTGGGGACGCCGCGCGCCTGATGCGCCGCCGCTTTGACGAGCGTGCGCGGGCGATCGGCGTCACGCGCACGCAATGGCTCGCGCTCAAGATCCTCAGCCGGCAGGAAGGGATCAACCAGGGCAAGCTCGCCGAATTCCTGGAGGTCGAGCCGATCACCTGCTGCCGCATGGTCGACAGGCTGGAGGAATCCGGGCTGGTCGAGCGCCGTCGCGATCCTAACGACCGGCGCGCGTGGCAGATATTCCTGACCGACAAGGCGCATTCGATGGCGGGTCAACTGCGCGTGATCGGGAACTCGGTATGCGACCACGCGCTTGAGGGGCTCAGCGCCGAAAAGCGCGCGCAACTGTACGACATCTTGCTGACAATCCACGCCAATTTGACGAACGACACCCAATTTCAGGAAAATGAGGCCGCCCATGGCTGACGCAGACCCCAAGGTGCAGAAGTCTCCCGCCGAGGAGATCGCGATCGAGCCCGTCGCGGAAACCGCGGCAGCCCCGATCGCGGACATCGAGCCGCGGCGTAAAAGCCGGCGTTGGCTGCGTCCGCTGCTGATGTTCGGCGTGCCCGCCGCCATTCTGGGCGTGATCGGCTATTTCTGGCTGACGTCGGGCGGTACGGTTTCGACCGACAACGCTTATATCCAGCAGGACAAGGTTTCGGTTTCGTCGGACGTTGCCGGGCGCATCGTCGAAGTCGCGGTTCGCGAGAACCAGCGAGTCAACGCGGGCGACCTGCTGTTCCGCATCGACCCGGAGCCCTATCGCATCCAGGTCGCGCAGGCGAATGCCTCGATCGCCAGCGCGCAGGTCCAGCTCCAGACGCTGCAGACGAGCTATCAGGGCACCGACGCCGATATTCAGGCGGCGCGCGACCGTATCCAGGCCGCTCAGGAAGATTATGACCGCCAGTCGCAGTTGATGCGGCGCGGCTTCACGACGCGCGCGCGCCTTCAACAGTCGGAACACGAACTGGAACAGGCGCGCGCGGCGCTGAAGAACGCCCAGGCGAGCGCCGCCGAGGCGAAGGCGCGACTGGCCACCGGCGCCGCGGTTCCCGGCGAAAATCCGGCGATCGCCGCCGCCCGCGTCCAGCGCGACAAGGCGATGCTGGATCTGACGCGAACCGAAGTGCGCGCGCCGGTAAGCGGCACGATCAGCCAGACCGACCGACTGCAGGTCGGCCAGCAGATGATGACGGGCCTGCCCGCCGTCACGATCGTTGCCAGCGACCGGTCGTGGGTGGAAGCGAACTTCAAGGAAACCGACCTGAACCACATGCGCGTCGGCCAGTGCGCGGTCGTCAGCTTCGACGCTTATCCGGGGCTGAAGCTGAAGGGCCATGTGCTGTCGATCGGCGCCGGGACGGGATCGGAATTCTCGATCCTTCCCGCCCAGAACGCCAACGGCAACTGGGTCAAGGTGACGCAGCGCGTCCCGGTGCGCATCGCCATCGACGAAAAGAGCCCGCGCCCGTTGATCGCCGGCCTGTCGACCGATGTGACGGTCGACGTCAAGGGCGCGCCCTGCCGCTGAACTGTTGCTCCCGGCCCCTCGTCCCGCGCGGGCGAGGGGCCCATTCGTAAACGAGTATCGCCATGGCCACCCGCGCTGCCCCTTCCGGCCCCCGACCGGCCGCCCCCGCCGCCCGTCCGGCACCGCAGCCGGGCGTGGCCGCGCTGCATACCAGCAACCGTCCGCTGCTGACGATCGGCGTCATGCTGGCGACGATCATGCAGATTCTGGACACCACCATCGCCAACGTCGCGCTGCCGCATATGCAGACCGCGCTGGGCGCGACGGCGGATACCATCACCTGGGTGCTGACCAGCTATATCGTCGCCTCGGCGATCGCTATTCCGATCACCGGCTGGCTGTCTGACCGGCTGGGGTCGCGCAACCTGTTCCTCATTTCGATCGTCGGTTTCGTGATCGCCTCCGCGCTGTGCGGCGCGGCGCAAAGCCTGCCCGAAATGGTCGCCTTTCGCATTTTGCAGGGGATCTCCGCGGCGTTCATGAACCCGCTCAGCCAGACAGTGATGCTCGACATCAACCCGCCGGAAAACCAGGCGAAGGCCATGTCGATCTGGGGCATGGGGATCATGGTCGGCCCGATCATGGGGCCGATGCTGGGCGGTTGGCTGACCGACAATTACAACTGGCGCTGGGTGTTCTACGTCAACCTGCCGGTTGGCGTGATCTGCTTCGCGATTCTGTGGTTTTTGCTGCCGTCGCGCCCCATCCGCAAGCGGCAATTCGACATCTTCGGCTTCTCACTGCTCGCGATCGGCATTTCTGCGCTCCAGTTGCTGCTCGACCGGGGTCAGAACGAGGATTGGTATTCCTCGACCGAAATCTGGATCGAGACGATCTTCGCCGTCGTCGCCTTGTGGATGTTCGCGGTACACATGGCGACCGGCAAGCGCCCGATGTTCGAACGCGACCTGTGGAAGAACCGCAACCTCGTCACCGGCATTTTCTTCATGCAGGTCATCGGCCTGGTGATGATGGCGACGATGGCGCTGCTCCCGCCGATGCTGCAGGCACTGTACAATTATTCGGTGTTCGACACCGGCCTGCTGCTGATGCCGCGCGGCTTCGGCGTCGTGCTGACCATGGCGGTCGCGGCGCAGATGATGCAGCGCGGAGTCAACCCGCAGATCCTGATCGGGGTGGGGCTTGCCATCGCCGCGGGATCGCTGTGGCAGATGACGCACTGGACGCTGGAGATGGATTCGTGGCCGTTCATTGTCTCGGGCTTTATCCAGGGGCTGGGACTGGGGCTGGTGTTCATGCCGCTGAACGGCATCGCGTTCGCGACGCTGCCCCCCCATTTCCGCACCGAAGGCGCGTCGCTGCTCAACCTGTCGCGCAACATCGGCGCGTCGGTGGGGATTTCGATCGTCACCACCATGCTTGCCCGCAACCTGCAGGCGAGCCATGCCGACATGGTTCAGCATATCACTGCGGAAAGGATGAACGGGCTGGACCCCTCGCTGCTTCAGGCGCTGGGCGGCATGGGCGACACGGTCATCGCGATGATGAACGCAGAGGCGCAGAAGCAGGCGATGATGATCGCCTATCTCGACGACTTCTGGCTGATGGCGATCGTCACTGCGATTTCCATTCCGCTGGTGCTATTCCTTCGGCGCCCAAAGGGTGCGATGGCCGCCGATCCCGCCGCCGCAGGGCATTAGAGCATCGGGCAACCGACGAAGCGCGCATCTTTTTCCTATAATATCTCGTGAGGGGATCGCGGGCGCGTCGTTGCGCGCGCCGGAGATTTCGCGTGTGCCCGAACCGGGCAACGCCAACAAAGGATTGCGATGCTCCGCCGAATCAACAGCATGCCGCTGGCAGCCAAGACGACCGCGATGGCCGTCTTCGCGCTTCTCCTGCTTTCGCTGACGTCGTTTCTGGTCACGCGCCACGCGGTGTACAAGGACGCCGAACGCGTCGCATCCGAACTCCAGGAAAGCCATATGCGCGTCGCGTGGAGCGTGCTGGGCCGATATGGCCAGAGCTACTCGCGTCAGGGCGAAACGCTGATGCTCGACGGCCGACCGCTCAATGGCTTCAACGCGCCGGTCGATGAAGTCAAGAAGCTGGTTGGCGGCACCGCGACCATTTTCAGCGGCGACACGCGCGTCGCCACGAACGTGGTAAAGGATGACGGCAGCCGCGCGGTCGGTACCAAGCTGGCGCGCAGTGCCACCTATGACGCGGTCCTGGGCAAGGGCGTGCCGTACCGCGGCGAGGCGGACATTCTGGGCAAGCCCTATTACACGGCCTATGACCCGATCAAGGATGCGCAGGGCAAGGTAGTCGGCGTGTTGTACGTGGGCATTCCCAAGAACGAAGTGACCGCCGGGGTCACCGGTCTGTTGAGCACGCTTGCGATCGCCACCATTGTCGTGTCGCTCCTGTTCGCGAGCATGCTGTTCATCGCGGGGCGCGGGCTGCTGCGCCCGTTGCACACGATGACCGACGCGATGCGGCGAATTGCCGCGGGCGACACCAGCGTCGATGTGCCTGTCGCGACCCGCGCCGACGAAATCGGCCAGATGGCGACGGCGCTGGTCAGCTTCCGCGATGCCGCCCTGGCGCGCCAGGCGGCCGAGGAACGCATCCGCGTGTCCGAAGGCGACCAGAAGCGGGTGCTCGACGCGCTTACCGATTCGCTGGACAAGATGGCGCGCGGCGACCTGACGGCCGACCTGGGCGTTGCAGTACCCGAACAATATTCGGCGCTGAAGGGCAATTTCAATGCGGCGCTCGCCGCGCTGCGCACGTTGGTAGGATCGGTGCTGGAACGCGCGGAGGCGATCCGCACCGGATCGGGCGAGATCGCGGATGCGTCGGAAGATCTGGCGCGCCGATCCGAAACCAACGCCGCCAGCCTGGAAGAAACCGCCGCCGCGGTTACCCAGATGAACGAACGCGTCGAAAAAACCGCGCGGGCGGCGGACAACACCGTGCGCTGCACCGACGGCGCGCTGCGATCGGTCGATACCGGCCGCACCATCGCGGACAACGCCGTCCAGGCGATGGGCCGGGTCGCCGAAAGCGCCAAGGGCATCGACAGCGTAATCGAAGGCGTCGACAAAATCGCCTTTCAGACGCGCGTCCTGGCAATGAACGCAGCGGTCGAAGCGGGTCGGGCCGGTGAGGCAGGACGCGGCTTCGCGGTCGTCGCCGATCTGGTTTCGGCATTGGCAATGCGCGCCGAGGAAGAGGCGAAGCGCGCGCGCGACCAACTTACCGTTACGCAGAACGAAGTCGAAACCGCCGTGGCCGAAGTCCGCCACGTCGACGACGCGCTGGGGTCGATCGTCGCGACCGTCGGCGAAGTCCATGGCCTGGTCACGCACATGGCGGAGGACAATGCCGCGCAGGCGTGCGCGATCGGCCAGATCAGTGCGACAATCGACGCGATGGACCGTTCGACACAGCAGAATGTCGCGATGGTCGAGCAGACGTCGGCCGCCGCGCGCCACCTGATGGAGCAGGTACTGGCGCTTGGCGAGGAAGCGGGCCGCTTCCACCTCGGCCGTCAGCAGGCACCCCAAAGGGCTCCGGCTCAGCGCACGGTGCCAGCCGCCGCGCCGAAGATGGCGGCGGCACCCCAACGCATCGCCGCGGCGACGGTCGCGTCGACCGACGACTGGGCAACGTTCTGAACCGCGTTCAGGGTTCGGGCGTAGGCGCGACCACGCCCGAACCCGCTTCGCGAAACCCCACCAGGTCGAAAAATTGAGCGGCACAGGTCCGCAACGCGCCGGGTTGGCACCATAGCAAGTCGCCTCCCCCGGTTCGGGCAACAGCGCCGGTGCAGCCTACCCTGCCGCCGCCATATCGGCGGTTAAGGCGTTGCGGTCATCGGCGGCATAATCGTTCAGCACCTCCAGCGCCTGCGCACCGCCCATCGTCCATCGTCCATCGTCCATCGTCCATCGTCCATCGTCCATGCGGGCGAATCGGCCGTCGCGACTCAATCGAACTGAATGTGATCCGCGCTGCCACCGCCTTGCGGCAACCACCCATAACGCGCACCGCCTTGGGCGAAGCGCATTTCGGCCGCCAGCCCACCGGGCCTTTGCGCGTCGCGCGGGTGCCGCGTGGAAGCTCCGCGCGACGCCGGGTTCAGCCCGCAAGACATAGTCCGCGCTCGAACGGGCGACGCGCGGCAGCCGCCGCCAGCACCCAATCAAGCACCGCTGCTTTCCGGTTCGCGTTCGGGTGGCGCCCGCACCGCACGCGGCTGGAGCCCGGCGGCCTGCATCCGCCACAATGCCAGGTCGATCCGATCCTGTCCGAAAAAGGGTTCGCCCGCGAACACCAACGTCGGCACGCCCCAATGCCCCGCTGTCTCCAGCGCGGCCTGGTTGCCGGCGATTTCGGCGTCGAGCGCCTCGGCTTCGTCCGCCGCCTCGCGCTCCAGCTCGGCGAAGTCCAGCCCGGCGCGTTCGGCGGCATGGGCAAGGTGGTCGCCTTCGTTCCACCCCTGCGTCCCGCCCCAGATCAGCCGCGACACTTCATCGGCATAGGCCAGCCCCCTGCCCCGCCGCGCCGCCGCCTGGCCGGTGCGGACAAGCCGGAAGATGTGCGGCTGATCCGCCGCGATCCGTCGCGTGGCGATGTCCTGGACGATCGGGTCGGGGCGCGGCGGGGCAAAGGGAATGCCCAGATATTGCGCCAGCCGCACGACATCGGTGATGGTATAGCGCAGCCAGTTGGGATGATTGCGTTCGAAAAACTCAGGCTCGCGCACCGCCAGCGGATAGACCGGGCGGAGCGCGATATCGAGGTCATATTCCGCCGCCAGCGCACAATATCGCGCCGTCGCCAGATAGCTGTACGGGCTGCGGAACGACCAGAACAGGTCTGCTTGCAATGTCATCGGCCTCTCCTCCCCCCGCGGGCCGGCGCCCTTGTCGGGCCCGTGCCTAAGTCGGGAAAGTCGGGGCCGTTTCCGCAGCCCTCGACTCCTATGCCTTCTTCAGATGGCGCCGGCCCAGCAGTTCGGCGATCTGCACGGCGTTGAGCGCGGCGCCCTTGCGGAGGTTATCGCTGACACACCACAGGGCAAGACCGTTTTCGACGGTTGCATCCTCGCGCACGCGGCTGATGAACGTGGCATATTCGCCGACGCATTCGACCGGAGTCACATATCCGCCGTCCTCGCGCTTGTCGACGAGCATCACGCCGGGCGCCTCACGCAGGATATTCTGTGCCTGTTCGGCCGAAATCTCGTCCTCGAATTCGATGTTGATCGCCTCCGAATGGCCGACGAACACCGGCACGCGCACGCAGGTGGCGACCACCTTTATCGCGGGGTCCAGGATCTTCTTTGTCTCGACCACCATCTTCCATTCTTCCTTGGTCGACCCGTCGTCCAGGAAGCTGTCGATGTGCGGGATCACGTTGAACGCGATCTGCTTGGTGAACTTGTGCGGCTCGGCCTGGTCGCCGACAAAGATGTTGCGGCTCTGCTCGAACAACTCGTCCATCCCCGCCTTGCCCGCGCCCGACACCGATTGATACGTCGCGACGACGACGCGCTTGATCTTCGCCGCGTCGTGCAACGGCTTCAGCGCGACGACCATCTGCGCGGTCGAACAATTGGGATTGGCGATGATGTTGCGCGCCTTATACCCATCAATTGCTTCCGGATTCACTTCGGGTACGATCAGCGGCACGTCGGGGTCCATGCGATACAGCGACGAATTGTCGATCACCGTGCAGCCGGCGGCGGCGAACTTCGGCGCGTAGATCTTCGTCGCTTCGGACCCGATCGCGAACAGCGCCATGTCCCACCCGGCGGGGTCGAAATGCTCGATGTTGCGGATCTTGAGTTTCCGGCCGGTCTCGCCGAATTCGACTTCGTCGCCGGTCGAACGCGACGACGCCAGCACGGCGATGTCGTCGATCGGGAATTCCCGTTCGGCGAGGATGTTCAGCATTTCGCGCCCGACATTGCCGGTGGCGCCAGCGACCACGACACGGTAGCCCATTTCGGTCCTTTTCCTGCTAGAGGCCGCCCGACATAGGGCGGCGATGATGCTTCTTGAAGAGCGCGAAGCGGCCGGACAGGCCGGACTTTCGCGGAAAACGGCACGCCCGACGCGCGCCGGCCGCCGGTTCAGGCGAGCCGTTTAGTTCGGGCGGTAATAATCTTCCGTTTTCGAAGCATGACGCGCGCAGTATCGAACCCGACGCGTGCTGTACACCCGAAAAAGTTGCGCCGCGGCCCGACAGGCGGGGATTTCACGCCGCGAAGGATTCGAGCGCCTCGCTTGCTTCCATCCACTTGGCCTCGGCTGCGTCCAGCCGGTCGACGACATCGGCGCGCCGCTTCATCAGATCGGTCATCGTCAGCGCGGCAAGCTTGGGGTCCGCGCTCGCGGGGTCGAACATCGCGCGGTCGAATGCGTCGCGCTGCTCGGTCAGCTTGGCCATGTCCGCCTCTATCGACTTGATCGTCTTGCGCAGCGCCTGGCTCTTCTCGCGCGCTTCGGCCGCTTCGCGCCGCACGTCCTTGCGATTCTGCTTTGCCTCGCCGCGCGCGGCGGGCGTTTCCTTGCCCAGCACGAAGGCGATATATTCCTCCATGCTGCCGTCGAAATCGCGCGCGGTCCCCTGGTCGACGAGCACCAGCCGGTCGGCAGTCGTCTCCACCATATGCCGGTCGTGGCTGACGATCAGCACCGCGCCGCCGAAGTCGTTCAGCGCCTGGATCAGCGCCTCGCGCGCGTCGACGTCGAGGTGGTTGGTCGGTTCGTCGAGGATCAGCAGGTGCGGCGCGTCGCGCGTCACCAGCGCGAGCGCCAGCCGCGCGCGCTCGCCGCCCGACATCTTGCCGACTTCGGTCGTCGCGCGGTCGCCCGAAAAGCCGAACCGGCCGAGCTGCGCGCGCACCGCCGCCGGCGTCGCGCCGGGCATCAGCCGCGCCATATGCGCAAGCGGCGTGTCGGCGCGGTCCAGTTCCTCGACCTGATATTGCGTGAAATAGCCGATACGCATCCGCCCGCTGGCGTTCATCGCACCCGCCATCGGCGTCAATTGCCCCGCCAGCAGCCGCGCCAGCGTCGTCTTGCCGTTGCCGTTGCGCCCCAGCAACGCGATGCGGTCATCGGGATCGAGCCGCAGGTTCAGCCGCCGCAGGATCGGCGTCTCGCCATAGCCGACCTCCGCCATGTCGAGCGTGATGAGCGGCGGGCGCAGTTCGTCGGGGCTCGGGAAATCGAAGCTGAGCGAGGGATCGTCGACCAGTTCGGCGATCGGCTGCATCCGCGCCAGCGCCTTCGCGCGCGATTGCGCCTGCTTGGCAGTCGATGCGCGCGCCGAATTGCGGCGGATATAGTCCTGCAGCTTCTCGCGCTGAAGCTCCTGCTTCGCGCGCGCCGAGGCGAGCTGCGCCTGGCGTTCGGCGCGCTGGCGCTCGAACGCGTCATAGCCGCCGGGGTAGAGCGTCAGCTTGCCGCGCTCCAGGTGGAGGATATGATCGACGACGTTGTTCAGGAAATCGCGTTCGTGGCTGACCAACAGGATCGTCGCCGGATAGGTCTTGAGGAAATCCTCCAGCCAGAGCACCGCTTCGAGGTCGAGGTGGTTCGACGGTTCGTCGAGCAGCAACAGGTCGGGCTGCGAGAACAGCAGCGCGGCCAGCGCGACGCGCATCCGCCAGCCGCCCGAGAAATGCTCGAGCGCGCGATGCTGCGCCGCCTCGTCAAACCCCAGCCCCTCCAGGATACGCGATGCGCGCGACGGCGCGGCATGCGCGTCGATCGCGATCAGCCGGTCGTGGATGTCGCCCAGCCGGTGCGGATCGGCGCAAGTTTCGCTTTCCGCCATCAGCGCGGCGCGTTCGACATCGGCGGCGAGCACGGTTTCGAACGGCGTCGCCTGCCCCGCCGGTGCCTCCTGCGCGACATAGCCGAGCCGTGCCTGGCGCGGCATGTCGACGCCGCCTTCGTCGGGCTCCAGCTCGCCCGCGATCACGCGGACCAGCGTCGACTTGCCCGCGCCGTTGCGCCCGATCAGCCCGATGCGCCCGCGCGGGGGCAGCGCGGCGCTGGCACGGTCGATGATCGTGCGCCCGCCAAGGCGAACGGTGATGTCGCGGAACGTCAGCATGGCGCGCTCCTATCGCGCCGCCGCCCGCACCTCAAGCCGCGCAAAAAGGGTGCGTCGGTTTGCAATCTTGCCGTTCACTTCGCCCAGGGGGCCGAGCGAAGTCGCAGCCCCGCAACGAAGCCCGTGCACTCAGCGGCGTTTCGATACGGTGTGCCGGTCGGAACGCGACCGCGCGACGGTCAACATGCCTGGGGGGGGCATGTTGACCGGCCTGGTTTGACTTCGCTTGCAAGGCGCTCAGCGCGACCGGACTATTTAAGCCAGCGCGCTGCCCAGCACCTTTTCCCGCGCAACGAACGGGGCGGAGACGGCCGCCCCGCCGCGCGTCATTCCTCGCGCTTGCCGGTGTTCCGATCGAAGAAGCGCAGGATCGTGGCCCACAGATGCTCGCTGATGCCCGGCCCGCCGACGCGGTGGGTATGGCCGGGGTAGAGCATCATTTCGAACGGCACCTTGTTGCGCTGCATCGTCGCGGCCATCGCAGTGGTGTGTTCCAATACGACATTGTCGTCGGCCATGCCGTGGATGATGAGCAGCGGGTCGGCGATCTTCGTAGCGTCGCCGATCGTGTCAGACTTGGCATAGGCTTCGGGCACCTTGCGCGGATCGCCCATGTAGCGTTCGGTATAATGGGTGTCATAGAGTTCCCACTTGGTCACCGGCGCGCCCGCGACGCCGGCGGCAAAGGTGCCCGGCGCCGCCTCCAGCATCTTCAGCGACATGTACCCACCGTACGACCAGCCATAGGTGGCGATCTTGTCCGACGCGACGAAATCGAGCGTTTTCAGGTAGTCGACACCCGAAAGCTGGTCCTCGACTTCGACCGATCCCATGGCGTGATAGATCGCGTCCTCGAACTTCGTGCCCCGATTGGCCGATCCGCGATTGTCGATCTGGAACCAGATATAGCCGCGATCGACGATATATTGCTGAAGCGCGCCGCCCCATGCGCGGCTGACCG
>JBMOOB010000016.1:0-1145 GCA_049323815.1 Pseudomonadota bacterium
TGGCGGAGCGGGAGGGATTCGAACCCTCGATACGGTTTTGCCGTATACTCACTTTCCAGGCGAGCGCCTTCGACCACTCGGCCACCGCTCCGCAGGGAATTGCCCGGAAAGCGCTGTCCCCTAGTACGACACCGCAGCGGGGGCAAGCCACGGGATTGCCCTGCCTCGCGCGCCGTGCCAGTTTCCCGGCCATGCTCAAGCTTCTTGCCGCGCCGTTCGCGCTCTTCGCCACCGTGCCCGCCCTTGCCCAGACGGCGGCACCCGCACTGTCCGACGCCGTGGCCGAGGATTGGCACGTAATCCCGGACAACGAGATACTGGTGATGACGCTGAAGGGCGGGCACCAGGTCCATATCCGCCTCGCGGCGCGCTATGCGCCGGCGCATGTGAACAACATCCGCAAGCTCGCCATGGCGCATTGGTGGGACGGCACCAGCGTCTATCGCGTCCAGGACAACTACGTCGCGCAATGGGGCGACGCGACCGAGGCGAAGACGCTGCCGCCCGAAGTCATCGCCAATCCGCCCGCCGAATATGACTGGCCGGGCTATGACGGCGTCACTCGGCTGGCGAAGCCCGATGCCTATGCGGCGAAAACCGGCCACAGCCCCGACGGCTGGCCGCTGGCGAGCGACGGCAAGTCGGCGTGGCTGACGCATTGCTATGGCATGGTCGGCGTCGCGCGCGACCTGGCGCCCAGCACCGGGTCGGGGGCGGAACTATACACCATCATCGGGCATGCGCCGCGCCACCTGGATCGCAATATCGCCATCGTCGGCCGCGTGATCGAGGGGATCGAGTGGCTGTCGACGCTGCCACGCGGGACGGGTAACCTGGGCTTTTACCAGGATGAGGGGCAGCGCGTCGCGATCCTGTCGGTGCGGCTGGCGAGCCAGCTGCCCGCCGACGAACGCCCGGTCTTCGCGTATCGCGCAACCGACAATGCGCGGTTCCAGGCGTGGATCGCCGCGCGCGAGAACCGTTCGCCGCCATTCTTCGAAGTGCCGGCGGGGGGCGCCGACATCTGCAACCTGATGCCAGAGGTGCGCCGCATCCCGCGCGGCTGACCGGCGGGCGGGCGAGCGCGTTTCTGTCGGCGGGTGGGTTGCCGACGCAGGCTGGCGGTGGCGCGCGGCCCCGGGGGG
>JBMOOB010000017.1:0-1097 GCA_049323815.1 Pseudomonadota bacterium
GGCGTGAAGCGCAGGCGTTCGGTACCGCGCGGCACGGTCGGGTAATTGATCGGCTGGACATAGACGCCATATTCGGCGAGCAGGATGTCGCTGATTTTCTTGGCCTTCACCGGATCGCCGACCATCAGCGGCACGATATGCGTGCTGGTGTTCATCACCGGCAGGCCCGCGTCGGCCATCATCGCCTTCAGCCGCGCGGCCGCCGCCTGCTGGCCTTCGCGTTCCACGCTCGACTGCTTCAGATGGCGCACGCTTGCCAGCACGCCCGCGACGAGCACCGGCGACAGCGAGGTGGTGAAGATGAAACCGGGCGCATAGCTGCGGATGACGTCGACGATCATCTGATCGGCGGCGATATATCCGCCCATCACGCCGAACGCCTTGCCCAGCGTACCTTCGATGATCGTCAGCCGGTGCGCGGCCTCGTCGCGCTCCGAAATGCCGCCGCCGCGCGCACCGTACATACCGACGGCATGGACTTCGTCGAGATAGGTCAGCGCGTTATACTTGTCGGCCAGGTCGCAGATCGCATGGATCGGCGCCACGTCGCCGTCCATCGAATAGACGCTTTCGAACGCGATCAGCTTGGGCACCGCCGGGTCGGCCGCCGCGAGCAACTCCTCGAGATGCTCGAGGTCGTTGTGGCGGAAGACATGTTTTTCGCAGCCCGAATTGCGGATGCCCGCGATCATCGAGGCATGGTTCAGCTCGTCCGAAAAGATGACGCACCCCGGCAACACCTTGGCCAGCGTCGACAGCGTCGCTTCGTTCGAGACATAGCCCGACGTGAACAGCAGCGCGCCGTCCTTGCCGTGCAGGTCGGCCAATTCGGCCTCCAGGTCGACATGGTAATGCGTGTTGCCGCCGATGTTGCGCGTGCCGCCCGAGCCGGCGCCGACGTCGTGCAGCGCCTCTTCCATCGCCGCGATCACCTTGGGATGCTGGCCCATCGCGAGATAGTCGTTCGAGCACCAGACCGTGATCGGCTTGGGGCCATTATGGCCATGAAAGCAGCGCGCGTTGGGGAACATGCCCTTGTTGCGCAGGATATCGATGAAGACGCGATAGCGACCTTCGGCATGCAGGCGGTCGATCGC
>JBMOOB010000018.1:0-14102 GCA_049323815.1 Pseudomonadota bacterium
ACCGCCGACCAGCTCACCGCGTGGGTGACGGCGATGGTCGTTTAAGAGGTCTTTTTACCCTCTCAATTGGCGCTTGAGTGCTCTAAATTCTTCTGTCAAAGACTCTAATATCTTGTGTCCCGCTACAGCGTGTCGACATGACTGAACCCGCCCCTCCGCCCCGGCGCCTGACCGCCACGCCCGCTGACGTGACGCTCGGCCCGGTCGACCTGGTCGCCGACGGCAAGGCGCGCAATTTCGTGCTGGAGATGAAGGCGGGGCGGTTCCACGGCTTCGTGGTCCGTCACGGCGACACCGTACGCGGCTATGTCGACCGTTGCCCGCACACGCTGATGCCGCTCACGCAGCAACTGGACGATTATATGACCGACCGGGGCGACTATATCCAATGTTGCTGGCACGGCGCGCTGTTCCGCCCCGACGACGGCTATTGCGTCGCGGGGCCGTGCCGCGGCCAATCGCTTACCGCATGGCCGGTCGAAGTGCGCGACGGCGTGCTGGTGACGGCATGAGCGAGCCCGTTTTCCGCCGCGCCACTCGCGACGACCTGCACGCGATCCTGACACTGCTGGCCGAGGACACCATCCCCGTCGACCGCGAGGATTTGAGCACGCCGCTCAACCCTGCCTATGCCGCCGCTTTCGACGCGATCGACGCCAGCGATACCGAACTGCTCGCGGTCGCCGAACTGGACGGCGCGGTTGTAGGCACGTTGCAGATCAGCTTCCTGCCCGGCCTGTCGTTTCGCGGCCGCTGGCGCGGACAGATTGAGGCAGTGCGCGTCGCCAGCCGGTTGCGCGGGCGACGGATCGGCGAGCGATTCCTCGACTGGGCGCTCGACCGGTGCCGCGCGCGCGGGTGCTTCATGGTGCAATTGACGTCGCATCGCGACCGCGTCGACGCGCACCGCTTCTACGAGCGCCTTGGTTGGGAGCGCAGCCACGCCGGGTTCAAGATCAAGCTGGAGGAATGACGATGGCCGGGCGCTTTTTCGACGAATGGGAGACGGGCCACACGATCGAGCACGAGTTGCGCCGCACCGTGACCGAGACCGACAATCTCCTCTTCACGACGATGACGCACAACACGCAACCGCTGCACCTCGACGCCGAAGCGGCCATGGCGAGCGAGTTCGGTCGCATTCTCGTCAACGGCACCTTCACGTTCAGCCTGATGGTCGGCATCACCGTGGGGGACACGACGGCGGGCACGCTGGTCGCCAACCTCGGCTATGACAAGCTGGTCATGCCGAAACCGGTGTTCATCGGCGACACGCTGCGCGCGACGAGCGAAGTCGTCGACACGCGGCCGTCGAAGTCGCGCCCCGGACAGGGCATCGTCACCTGGCGCCACCGCATGTGGAACCAGCGCGACGAGATCGTGTGCGAATGCCTGCGTTCGGCGCTGCTCAGGTCGCGGGGGCAGTGACGGCGGCGGGCTGCGCCGGCGGCACGACAGTGGGAACGGGGTTGGAGAACTCCATCTCCTCGTCGATCCCGCCGAAGCGCAGCGCCATCACATCGGCGAAATAGCTCTGGCGCACGCGCCATGGCTGGCGATCGCCCTGGCGCGGGAACTTGCCCAGGCCGCGCTGGACATAGCCCGACGTGAAGTCGAGCAGCGGGATTTCCTCGACCGGCTTCGCCAGCCGCGGTGTCACCTGCCGCATGCCGCGCCGCTTCATCGCGTTGAGCAACCGGCACAGATAGCCGCAGGTCAAGTCGACCTTCAACGTCCACGACGCGTTGGTATAGCCGAACGACGACGCCAGATTGGGGATGTCGCTGTACATCATCCCCTTGTAATTGACCGATTTCGCCGGATCGACCGCGACTGCGTCCACGCTGAGCGGCACGGCGCTCATCAACTGCATCTCCAGCCCGGTCGCCATCACGACGACATCGGCCTCCAACTGCTTGCCGGACGCAAGCATCAGCCCCTTTTCGGTGAACCGCTCGATCGTGTCGGTGACGACATCGGCCTTGCCGCTTCGCAACGACGCGAACAGGTCCGCGTCGGGGACCAGGCACACGCGCTGGTCCCACACCTTGTAGCGCGGCGAGAAATGCGTCGCGACATCATAGTCGGGGCCGAGTTCCTGCTGCACCATCTCCAGAATCCGCGCCCGCGCCTTGTCGGGGTGCTTGCGCGCCAGCCGATAAAAGAATTGCTGGACCAGCACATTCTTCCACCGCGTAATGCCATAGGCCATCCGCGCCGGCAGCAGGCGGCGCAGCATATTGGCGAAACGGTCCTCCGCCGGGCGCGAAACGACATAAGTGGGCGAGCGCTGGAGCATCGTCACATGCCCGGCGCTTTCGGCCATCGCCGGGACCAGCGTGATCGCGGTCGCGCCCGATCCGATCACGACGACGCGCTTGCCGCTGTAATCAAGGTCCGCGGGCCAGTGCTGCGGATGGACGATTCGCCCGCGATAGTCGTCGGTGCCCGCGAAGTCGGGCGAATAGCCGCGCGCGTAATTATAATATCCTGTGCACATGAAGAGGAAATTGCAGGTCATTTCCACCTGCTCGCCGGTATCGCTGCATTCCACCGTGACGGTCCAGCGCGCGTCGGGCGTCGACCAGTCCGCCTTCACCACGCGCCGGTTGAAGCGGATGTGCCGGTCGATGCCATAGGTGCGCGCGGTTTCCTCGACATAAGCGCGGATCGACGGGCCGTCGGCGATCGCCTTGGCATCGGTCCATGGGTGAAAGGAAAAGCCGAGCGTGTGCATGTCGCTGTCCGACCGCACGCCGGGATAGCGGAACAGGTCCCAGGTGCCGCCCATCCGCGGGCGCCCCTCCAGAATCACAAAGCTGCGGTCCGGACAGCTGCGTTGCAGGTGATATCCCGCCCCCACGCCGGAGATACCGGCGCCCACCACCAGTACGTCAACGTTCTCGCTCATCTCGCCTCTCCGCGATACCGACTTTTCTATTTCAGTAGCAGAGTAAAACGAATCGGGCGCGCGGGACAATGCCGCTTGTTCAATAATCCTTCGAATAGCGGATGCTGACGCTCGACCCGCCGAAGCTGCTCGTCTGCGACAGCACGCTTAATGCGCGGCTGAGCGCCACTTCCAGTTGCGTCGCGGTAAAGCCGCGCGCGTCGGTGATAACCTCCACATAAATGTCGTCGGTCAGATATTGCCCGGCCGCCAGCGCAGTGCCGCGCCCGCTCGCCTCATCGGCCGACAGGATGCGCAAGCGGTCGATCCCCGCCGCCGACCGCAACTGGCCAAGCGGATTGAGCCCCCCCGTCCCACGCAGCGAATTGAGCGCGGCGGCAAGCTGGATCGCCTCGGTCGCCGACAGGTCGGTCACGCTGCTCCCGAACAACAGCCGCGCGAGCACTTCGTCCTGCGGCAGCGCGGGAGTCGAACTGAAGGCGATGCTCGGCTGCTGCGCGGTGCCGCCGATGTTCAGGATCGCGGTCACGCCCTCCGCACTGGTCGTCGCCGAGATGTTGAGCGTCGGGTTGGTCAGCGCATTGCCCTGGAAGCCGATGTTGCTTTGACGGCTGAGATCGAACCGGCGCCCGGCGAACGAATAGGTGCCCTGCACCACCTGGGCGTTGCCGCCGACCTTCGGCTCGGCCGCCGTCCCGCCGATCGTGATGTGCGCGCCCCATTCGGATTCAAGCCCCATGCCCGACAGGAACAGCTTGTTGTCCGCGTCGATCACCAGGTCGAGCCGGATGGGATGCCCCGCGCGCGCAACGCGGTCGGGTCGGCGATACGGGTCGGATTCATCGCCGCTCTTACGCCGCACCCCGGTCAGCGCGGGAACGTCCGCCGCGCCCTGGCGCACGATTTCGTACCGCGCCTCGGGCAGGACGATTCGCCCCTTCACCAGCGCGAAATCGGCGTTGTTGGTGACTTCCACCCAGCCGTTGGCGGCGGCGGCGAGCGAGTTGCTGCGCGCCAGCCGGGCGTTTTTGAACTCCGCGCGCACCTTGACCGGGAACCCCGCGTCAGCCGACAGCCCCACCTGACCCGTCGCAGTGACGGTCCCGTCACCCGCCTTCGCCGTCATCGCATCGAGCACGAACTGGTCGTTCGAGAAACTGCCCTCGATCTTCATGCCGGTCAGTCGCGTGCCATAGGTTGCGTTGGTGTAGGTCAGGTTCGACGCACGGACAACGCCGGTCAGCCGCGGATCGCGCACACGGTTCGAGAAATCGGCGGCGATACCGACCGGCCCGCTGACGTGCTGCCCCGGCATGCCCACCATCGAGAAGAGTACCGCCGATGGGCCGTTGTAGCGGATTCCGCCGGACAGCGGCGCTGCGAGCAGGCGTTCGCGCCAGCTTCCCGCGCCCGGCCCCAACGGGCGCAGCGTCACGATGGCGCGGCCGATCGTAGTGGTGCCGCGCTTGACGATCGCGCGCGCGTCGCCGCCATCGGGCAACAGCTTGCCGATCAGGCTGATCTGCACCGGCGGCGACACCGCCGACAGGCTCGACCGCGTGAAATCGGCGATTTCCAGCCGCGCCTCTCCGGTCGGAAATGCAGTGGGCGTCGCCTGCGCGAAGTCGAGGCTGCCCGTCGCGCGGCCGCCGATGCCCAGGTCGGGCACAAAGGCATTGACGATCGACAGGTCGAGGTTGTCGAGCCGCGTCTGGAACGTCAGCCCCGCGCCATAGGTGCCCGCGACGTGCGCCGTACCCTTGTCGAACGAGAGTTCGGTTGGCAGCAACCGATAGTTGCCGTCGCGGATTTCGATCCGCCCAACCGCGGGCGTGCCGAATTTGACGCCGTTCGCCTGCCCCTTCAGCGCGACTTGCCACAATTCCGGCGCCAGCCGTGCCTGCATGCCGACTTCGAACGGCACGCCGGACGATCCGCGCGCGAACATCTGCGCCCTGCCCTGGCCGCCCTGATAGTCGACCTTCGCCCGCGCCGCACGCAGCACGAAATCGCTTTCGTCGCCGCCCATCGTCAGATTCGCGACCTGCACGTCGGCGACAAGCTGCATCGGATCGCCGAGCACCAGCTTCGCCGTCGCAGTGGCACGGCCGATCTGGATCTGCGCGTCGCCGGGAATCTTCGCATTGGCGGCGCGCGCGGTCACGTCGGCTGCCTGAACCTTGCCCTGCGCCGCCAGCACCGCGCCGCCGTGAATGCCCGAACCCGCGAAGTCGAGCTGCCCCGCAAACGGCCCGGCGGGCGTCTGGCGCAGCCGTCCGGCGAAGTCCATCCCCGCGAACCGCGCCTTGCGCACGTCCACGGTCGTCGCGTCGCCGGTGCCGACCATCACGTCGGCGGTGAACGGGCCATAGTCGGTGTCGCCGCGCGCAGCGACCGCATAGGCGCCGTTCCGCCCGCGCACCGTCGCGCGCAGATTGGCGAGCCCCACGCCCAGCCCCGGTCGCGGCGCCGTCAGGTCCAGTTCCAGCGCCATCAGCGTGCCCGACACGCGCAGGCCGAGCGCGCCATAGTCGGTCGAATAGCCGTTCGCGGTCAGCGCGATCGGCCCCTTGGGATCGTAGCGCCCCTGCCCGTCACGCAGTCGGAATTTCGGCGCGCCAACCTTCATATCCTTGAAGGTGATGACGCCGTCCGGTCCCAATCCGACGCGCACCGATGCGACTGCATTGCCGCCCAGGAAATTGCGCGCGCCGTCGCTGAAAATCTTCTGCGTCTGGCCCGCCACCAGCCCGCGGATGCCCCAGCCGCCGCCCGGCGCGGGATAAAGCTCGGCATCGGTCGTCACATTGACTACGCCGACGCCGTCGATCTGATAGTCGTTGACGCGCCCCTTCAACGCGCCGGTGTAGCGGCCCTTGGCAAGATCTGCGGTGACGACCGCCGTCGCGTCGACTCGGTCGGAGCGGATTTTCAAATTGTCGGACAGGATCTGCGCGCCAGTCACCGCCAGGTCGCCGTCGAGCGTCAGGTTGGTGAGCAGCCCGCCCGCCGCGGCATTCAGCCCGGTCACTTGCTTCGCGCGTGCATGGATGGGAACGAGGATGCGGTCAGCGTCGACGCGCGCCTTACCCTCAGCGTAAAGCCCGCGTACTACTGTGTCGCCGAACCCGAGCGCCGCCGCCTGCACCCTGTAGTCGACCGCGGGCGTCGCGAACTTGCCATCCAACTCGACCTGCGCGCGCACCGAATCGCCGTTCAGATCGGGTGCGATCGCGCCCGGCTTGAGCAGCATCGCGTCGAGCCGCAGCTTGCCGAAACGATTGTTGGCAAGATCGACCAGCCCCTTCGCGGTCAACTGGAACGCGCCGGATCGCAAGGTCAGGTCGGTGTCGGCGCTGCGGTCCTTCCACACCGCTTGCAACGCGACGTCGAGCTGCGGCTGCGCCAGCCGCTCGACCGGACCCTTCAGGATCAGCCCCGGCTGCGTCGGCCCGCGCGCGCCGAAGCGGCCGTCGCGCGCGGTCAGCGCCAGGTCGGCCAGTTCCACGCCGCCCAGCGTGGCGATGGCGCGGCCGTTCCACGCCTTCCAGCTCCCGTCGCCTTCAACCGAAAAGGTGAGCGGCGCCTCCAGCCCGGCAAGGCCCGCGACCAGCCCGTCGGCGGGGGCGTTGAGCCGCAGGTCGACGTCGAGCTTGTCCTGATCGGGCACGGCGTCGAGCCGCAGCGCGAGCCGGTCGCCGCCCGCGACGCCCTTCGCCGCGACCGTCGCGCCGTCGGCAACGATCTCCGCCCGCCCATTCGCGATGTGGGCGTGGCCGGCAAGTCGCGCGAGATGGCGGCGGCCGGTGACCGCCTGCGCAATGTCGATCCGCGCGACGTCGATCCGGCGAATGTCGATGTCGATGTCAGGCAGCAGTGGCGCATCGGGATCGCGCTTTGTCGGCTTCAGCTCGGGCAGGCGCGACCACTGGATTTCGGGGCTCGCCAGTTCGCGCACGTCGATGCGGTTGGCCAGATAGGCGAAGGGGCGCCAGTCGAGCCGGATTTGCTTCGCCCTGGCGAAACTGCCCTTCGGATCGAGTACGCGCACGTCGCGCAGCACCATCGCGCCGTAGAGCGACCCTTCGATCTTGCCGATCTGAAGGTTCAGGCCGGATTCGAGCACGGTCTTGCTGATCTGGCGCGCGACAAACGCACGGCCGAAGTCGGTGTTGAGGCCCAGCACCATCGCACCGAGCAGCGCGACCAGCCCGCCCACGGCAATAGCGGTCCATTTGACGATGCGGGTCCAGAGCGCGCGGCGCTCCACCACGCGCTCGACGCGCTCGCCCTCCGGAGCTTCGGGCATGTCGGGGATACGCTCGTCGGTCATCAGAACGCCTGTCCGATCGAGATGTAGAGCGCAAGCTTCGATTCACCCGGCTTGCGGTGGATGGGGGTCGCCAAGTCGACGCGCAGCGGGCCGAAATTGGTATAGAAGCGCCCGCCGATGCCTGCGCCGAACCGGATGTCCTGCCCGGTCGGATAAATGCCCTCATACACCTGCCCGGCGTCGATGAACGGCACGATGCCGAAATTGCCGAACCGATAGCGCGCCTCGATCGAGAATTCGTTGAGGCTGCGCCCGCCCACCGGCTTGCCGTCGGGCGAACGCGGGCCGAGTTCCTGATAGCCGAAGCCGCGCACCGATCCGCCGCCGCCGGCATAGTAGCGCCGCGAGGGCGGAAGCTCGTTGCGGCCGACGCCGGGGATGCTGCCCGCGCGCGCGCGGCCTGCGATCACCAGGCGGTCGTTGATGGGGTAATAGGCCGTCCCCTCCAGCATCACGCGCGCATAAGGACGCGCCTGACCACGCACCGAGGTTTCCGGGCTGACGTTCAGCTTGACCCGGAACCCGCGCGTGGGATTGAGCAGATCGTCGGACGTATCATAGCCGACGAACGACGGCAGCGCGGCGATCAGCCAGGTTCCCCGGTCGCGCTTGCCCGAATTATAATTCCACTGGTCCTCGTTCGACCCGACGATCTCCGCACCGGTGTACCAGGTCCACCGCTTCTGCCAGATCGGAGTGGAGTCATAGGACCAGCGCACTGCGAGCGTGCCGGTCAGGCTCTCATAGGCGTCGTAATCGGCGCGGTTGGCCGATGCGCTGACCTGGAACGTCCGGTCGCGGCGTCCGGCATTGGAACGACGGAAGGTGCCGGTGACCCCCTGTTCCTGCGTGCCCGCGACGCCGCTCACGATCAGCGCGCCTTCGGGCGGAAAGAGGTTGCGGTGCGTCCAGCTACCCTCGATCCGCAGCCCCTGGCCGGTGCTGTACCCCGCCTCGACCGCCAGCGTGCGCGGCGGACCGGCCTGCTGGAGCACGCGCAGGTCGATCACTTCGGTGCCGTCAGGCGCGATTTCGCCGGTCCGCACCGGCTCCACCGACACCGTCGAGAAGAGCCCCGTCGCGATCAACGCTTCGCGCAGGTCGTCGACCTTGCGGCTGTCGTACAGCTCGCCGCGCTGGTACCGCGCCATGATGCCGACATGGTCGGCGCCGATGGCAAGGCGGCCACGCGGCGTCGCCGGGCCGGTCGAATAGCCGCCGAAGCTCGCGCGCGGGCCGGTATCGACGGGCAGCACATACTCGCCGCGGTGCGTATCGCCGTCGAGCAGGATGTCGCGCTGGCCCACGATCACGAAGGGATAGCCCTGTTGCGGCAGCTTCAGGCTGACGTTCGCCTCCGCCGCCTGGATGCGCTCCGCCTCGATCGGATCGCCGACCTTCAGCGGCAGTACGCGGTCGACGAGCCCCGGCGGAACCGTGGCATCGGCATCGACGCGCACGGAGCCCAGCCGATAGACGCCGCCCGGCGTCGCCGACAGCGTGACCTTGAGCCGCGTCGGGTCGTCCGGGTTCTGCTCGACGCTGGCGACCGCAGTGCCGTCGTAATAGCCCATCGCCTGCATCAACCGCACCGCGAGCGCCTCGTCCTCGCGCGCGCGGGCCGCGACCATTGCCGCATTCGCCGCCTCGCCGCCGTCGTCGAGTGCTGACAGGTCGCCGAACCGGTCGTCCAGTCCGGCATCGCGCAATCCTTCGACCGCGACGGTGTAGCGGACCTTGACGGTTTCGGAATCGTCGACGCCTTCGATCTTCACCGGCGTCGGATCGAATTCGGCGAGCGGTACCAGCGGTTCGGAAAACTCGGGCGCCTCCTGGGGCGCCACGGGGAGCGTGAGCAACGTTTCACCCGCCGCTCCGGCGACATTTTCGCCATTGGTCGCCGGCGCTGCCGGCCGGCCGGCGGCCGGGGCGGAAATGGGGTCGAGCGGTGCGTCGATGTCGTCGCCCAGCACCGGCATCGACGCCTCGAACTGGTCGTCCGGGACGATCGGCGGCAGGTCGTTCTCGTCGGTGGGTTCGGGCGGGGCATCCTGCGGGGCGCCCTGCCCCGGCCGGCCACCCGGCGCCACCTGCGCCAGCGCCGCCGACGGCAGGCACGCCGCACCCGCGAGCGCCGCGACCCAAACCCCTTTTACTCCGTACCGCACGCGCCTCCTTGTGGAGCCGCTTTGTCGGGCTCTCTTAGGTGCGTAACGAAATTTCGGGCCTCCGGGTCCAGAAAAATCGGTGAACGGCGGAAATCGCTGTGCGGAACGCCGCGATTTCCGCCCGTCGGGTCAGGCTTCGGCCTTCACACGCGCACGATAGCGGTGCAGCAGCGGCTCGGTATAGCCGTTGGGCTGATCGACACCCTCGAACACCAGCGCGCGCGCCGCCTGAAATGCCAGGCTTTCGTCCTCATGCCCCGACATGGGGCGATAAAGCGCATCGTCGGCATTCTGACCATCGACCTTCGCCGCCATGCGCGCGAACGCCGCGTCGACGTCGCCTTGCGTCGCGACGCCATGGAGCAGCCAGTTCGCCATGTGCTGCGACGAAATGCGCAGCGTGGCGCGGTCCTCCATCAGCCCGATGTCGTGGATGTCGGGCACCTTCGAACAGCCGACGCCCTGGTCAACCCAGCGGACGACATAGCCGAGGATGCCCTGGGCATTATTGTCCAGCTCACGCGCGACTTCCTCGGGCGTCCAGTTGCGACCCTGCGCGACGGGGATCGTCAGCAGCGGCGCGAGCGGTGGCACCGGCTCGCTGGCGATCTCGCGCTGGCGGGCGAAGACGTCGACCTGGTGATAATGCAGCGCGTGGAGCGTCGCGGCGGTCGGCGACGGCACCCATGCGGTATTGGCGCCGCTCATCGGATGGCCGACCTTCTGCTCCAGCATGTCCGCCATGCGGTCGGGCGCAGCCCACATGCCCTTGCCGATCTGCGCCTTGCCCGACAGGCCGCAGGCAAGGCCGATGCGGACATTGCGGTCCTCATACGCCTTGATCCACGCGCTCGCCTTCATCTCGCCCTTCGGGATCATCGGCCCGGCGCGCATCGAGGTGTGAATCTCGTCGCCCGTGCGGTCGAGGAAGCCGGTGTTGATGAAGACGATGCGGTCCTTCACCGCGTGGATGCACGCGGCGAGATTGGCGGAGGTGCGCCGTTCCTCGTCCATCACGCCGACCTTGACGGTATGACGGTCGAGCCCCAGCAGGTCCTCCACCGCGTCGAACAGGCGGTTGGTGAAGCCCGCTTCCTCTGGCCCGTGCATCTTGGGCTTGACGATATAGACGCTGCCGGTGCGGCTGTTGCGATAACGGCCCAGCCCGCGCAGATCGTACAGCGCAATCGTGCTGGTGACGATCGCGTCCAAAATGCCCTCGGGCGCCTCGCCGCCGTCGGGCAGGACCACGGCGGGCGTCGTCATCAGATGGCCGACGTTGCGCACGAACAGCAGCGAGCGGCCGTGCAGCGTGAATTCGGTCTTGTCGGGCGCCAGATAGGCGCGGTCGCCCGCCAGGCGGCGCGTCATCGTCCGCCCGCCCTTGTCGAACGTCTCCTCCAGGTCGCCGCGCATCAGCCCCAGCCAGTTGGCATAGGCGGCAACCTTGTCCTCCGCATCGACCGCCGCGACCGAATCCTCCAGGTCGATGATCGTCGTCAGCGCCGATTCGAGCATCACGTCGGCGATACCCGCCGGATCGTCCTTGCCGATCGGATGGCTGCGGTCGACCACGACTTCGATGTGCAGGCCATTGTGGCGGAACAGCATCGATTCGCCCGCGCTGCCGACGAACTGGCCCGCATCGGCGAGCGGCAGCGACCCGCCCGTCCAGTCGGCCCAGCGCGCGCCCGTCAGCGGCACCGCTTCGTCCAGGAACGCCTTGGCGCGCGCGATCACCTGCGCGCCGCGGTCGGCGTCATAGCCGCCCGGCTTCGCCGCGCCGGGCAACGCGTCGGTGCCGTAGAACGCGTCGTACAGGCTTCCCCACCGCGCATTGGCGGCATTGAGAACGAAGCGCGCGTTGAGCACGGGGACGACGAGCTGCGGGCCCGCCATCCGTGCGATTTCGTCGTCGACGTTCCCGGTGCCGATGGTGAAGGGCGCGGGTTCGGATGCCAGATAGCCGATTTCGCGCAGGAAACGTTCCTGCGCGGCAGGGTCGCACGCCCGCGCCGGGTCCTGCGTGTTCCACAAGTCGATCTGCGCCTGCAAGTCGTCGCGCCGCGCCAGCAGCGCGCGGTTTTCGGGCACGAATCGCGTGAAGATCGCGGCCACGCCGCGCCAATAGCCATCGGGGGCAAGGCCGAGATCGGGCAGCACGCGCGCCTCGATGAACTCGGCGAGCGACGTGGCGACCTTCAGGCCGGCGCGGTCGACAGTTGCGGACATAGTCTCCTCCTTGGACGTCGATTCAGCATCGCCTGGGGAGGGCTGCACAGCGCTTAGGCCAGCCTGCGCCCGCCGATCAAGCCTCTTGCACGTCGAACGCCGCCACCGCGGCGTCAAGCCGTTCGAGCATCGCGCGCAATTGCGCCTGTTCCGCTTCGGTGAAAACCACGAACAATCGCCGTTCGAGATCGAGCGCCTGCGGAGCTACTTGCTCATACAACGCCCAGCCCTCGCGGCTGAGTTCAAGCAGGTTCGAACGCTGGTCCTGCGGATTCTGGCGCCGTCCGATCAATCCGCGCTGGGCAAGCGCGATGGCGGCGCGGCTGACCGTCACCTTGTCCATCTGCGTCTTGCCGCACAGCGCCTGCTGGCTCATTGCGCCGAATTCGGCGAGCACCGCGACCAGACGCCATTCAGGGATGCGCAGTCCGAACAGCGTGCGATAGGCGGATGCAATCGCATCGGACACGCGATTCGACGCGACCGACAGGCGATAGGGGAGGAATTGGTCGAGTTTCAGCGGCGTCGGCATCCTCACAAATTGCGTCCGCGCGCGACTCGATGCAACGGTCAACCGCCTCTAATTCCCACCAATTTACCTTGATAACGGTCAACGCACCTGACAACGATGTCTGATTGCAATTTGTGCAATGATATCGATATCATTTCGCACTTGCACAATAGGGGTCGGAATCGCAAAAAGGACACGCCTTTCAGGCATCCTCTCCTAAAACTTCGAACGGCCGTCCCTCGGGGCGGCCATTTTTTTGTTTGTATAGATTGCAAACGCGGCAACCGAAGTTCGTCGTTGCGAGCGCAGCGAAGCAATCCAGAGTCCCTCGTACCGCCTCCGGATTGGCTCGCAAGGACGAGAAGATCTGGGCGTCGAAACCCGTCTCTAATTTGCAAGCGATGTGATCGCTTTTTTTTCGCTCGGCATCGAGCCGATGTCGAAATCTCCGCGCTGCTCGCGTCTACCTGTTGCCCATGCCATTTTCGGATTCGGGCAAACGGAGACTGCACGATGCAATATATGCTGCTCATCTACGAAAACGAAGGCCCGACCGGCGGAGAACCCGATCCCGCCGCGCTGGAAGCAATCATCGCCCGGCATCAGGCATTTGCCGCCGAGCTGGGCGCGAAACTGATACTCGGCGCCGGGCTCCAGCCGACCATGACCGCGACCTCGGTGCGAACGATCGGCGACACCGTCAGCACGCACGACGGCCCTTTTGCCGAAACGCGCGAGCAACTGGGCGGCTTCTACCTGGTCGAGGCCGAGAATCTGGACGGCGCCGTCGCGATTGCGCGGCGCATCCCGCTGGCGGCTGACGGCACGATAGAGATTCGCCCGACGTACGAATCATGATGCCGCTGGATCGCGCCGCGCGCGCGGACGGGGCACGCATCCGCGCGGCACTGGCCGTGCGATTGCGCGACCTCGACCGGGCGGAGGAGGCCTTCGCCGAATCCTGCGCGCGCGCGGCCCGGTCCTGGCCCCGCGACGGCGTGCCCGACAACCCTGCGGGATGGCTGTATCGCGTCGCGATACGCGTGGCGATCGACCAGATGCGACGGTCGCCGCTGGACGCGGCGGAGCCCGCCGCCCCGGCCGCCGAGCCCGACCCATGGGCGATCCCCGATGAGCGGCTGCGGTTGATCTTCCTCAGTTGCCACCCCGCGCTCGCGCCCGACGCGCGCGTCGCGCTGACGCTACGCATCGTGTGCGGGCTGTCGACAGAAGCGATCGCGGCGATGTTCCTGCAACCCGTCGCCACCGTCGCGCAACGGATCGTGCGCGCGAAGCGCAAGATCGCCACGTCGAATATCGCGTTCGAACTGCCGCCGCGCGGGGAATGGGACGAACGCGCCGATGCAGTGCTCGCGACGATCGAAGTCGCCTATGCGCGCGTGCATGCCGATGCCGCCGGAACCGGGCCGCATGCCGACCCGGGCGGCGAAATGGTGACGCTCGCCACGCTCGCAGCCGAGCTGTTGCCGCACAATGCCGACGCACACGCGCTCGCCGCGACGCTCTGTTTCGCCGAAGCGCGGCGCCCCGCGCGTATCGACGCGGCCGGGCGCATGGTTCCGCTCGACCAACAGGACCCGGCACTTTGGGACAAGGCGAGGATCGCGCGCGGGCGGCTGCACCTGGGCCGTGCGCTCGCGGCGCGGAGCGGCAGCCGCCGCATCCTGCTGGCGTTGACGCACGCCGAATGGTGCGCACGGGTCAGCCTGGACGATCCGCCGCCCTGGCCGGCGCTGCTGACGCTCTATGACGCAATGCTTGCAACGGCAGACGACCCCGTCGTCCGGCTGAACCGCGCGGTCGCTTTGGCGCACGTGCAGGGAGCCGAAGCCGCGCTGGCCGAAATCGACACGCTCGATGTCCCCGACGACTGGCAACCGCTGCACGCCGTGCGCGCCGACCTGCTCGCCCGGCTCGGCCGCGCGG
>JBMOOB010000018.1:14202-97458 GCA_049323815.1 Pseudomonadota bacterium
CCGCGCGGCGACGCGCGCGCCGGGGACGGCGGAGCGCCTGTGGCTCACCGCGCGGCGCGATGCGCTTACCCCTTCATCTGACGCTTGATCGTCGCCTGTGTCGCCTTTCCATAGGGCGGCTTCATCCCGGCCAGCTTTGCGACGTCGAGGTTCGACTGCCGAAATATGCTGCGCGCATGGCTGAAGGTGCGGAACCCGGCCTCGCCGTGATAGGCTCCCATGCCCGAAGGGCCGATGCCGCCGAACGGCAGTTCCTCCTGGCTGACGTGAAAGATCACGTCGTTCAGCGTGACTCCGCCAGACACGGTGCGATCAAGCACATGGCGCGCCTCGTCCGCATCGCGGCTGAAGTGATAGAGCGCCAGCGGCCGGTCGCGCCGGTTCACTTCGGCAATGGCATCGTCGATCCGGGCATAGCTGCGCACCGGCAGCACGGGGCCGAAAATCTCTTCCTGCATCACCTTCATCTCGTCGGTGGCGCCCCGGACGATGGTGAGCGGCATCTTGCGCGTGTTCGACGCGCCGAAATCCTCGTTCGCCGGATTGACTGCGATCACTTCGGCACCCTTGGCGCGCGCATCCTCGACCCAGTCGGTCAACCGGGCGAAATGCCGGTCGTTGATGATCGCGGTGTAGTCGGGATTGTCGATCAGGCGCGGGTACATCGCCGACGCCGCGTCGATCAGCCCGGCAACGACGTCGGCCTCCCGCTCTTCGGGAACCAGAATGTAATCGGGCGCCAGGCATATCTGGCCGGCGTTGAGCATCTTGCCCAGCGCGACGCGCTCGGTCGCGCGCGCGACATCCGCATCGCGGCCCAGCAACACAGGCGATTTGCCGCCCAGTTCCAGCGTGACCGGCACCAGATTGTCGGCGGCGGCGTGCAGGATGTGCCGCGCGATGCCGGTCGCGCCGGTGAAGATAAGATGGTCGAACGGCAGCTCCGAAAACGCCCTGCCGACATCCGCCGCGCCGCTGACGAACGCCAGTTCGTCGGCGTTGAAATAGCGGGGGCATAGTTCCTCGAACAACGCGGCGACGGCGGGAGTATATTCGCTGGTCTTCACCATCGCGCGATTACCCGCCGCGAACACGCCCGCCAGCGGGCCCATCACCAGATTGACCGGGAAATTCCACGGCGAGATCACGCCAACCACGCCCTTGGGCTGATATTCGATCCGCGCCTTCGCCCCCAGCAGGCCGAGCGGGAACATCGTCGGCCGCTTTTCGGCGCGCGCCCAGCGGCCAAGGTGCTTTTCGGCGTGGCGCAGCGGCGCGACCGACGCGGCAATGTCGGTAATCATCGATTGTTCGCGGCTGCGGTGCCCGAAATCCTCCGACAGCGCGTCGCAGAAGCGGTCGGCATGGTCGGCGACCATTGCCGTCGCGCGCTTCAGCCGGTCGCGACGGACCGAGAGCGGCTCGGGCATCGCCGCCATGAACGCCGCGCGCTGGCGGTCGAGTATCTCGCGCATCCTGTCCACTCCCCATGTATCGAATCGTTGAGCGAAGGATGCGGCGCGATCCGCTCAGGGTGCAAGCGCCGATGCGAGCCATGCCATCCACGCCGCCGCCGCCAACATCACGCCGAACGGCAGCCGGTCGGTCGCGCGCACTTCGCGCCCCGCGATTCGCATCGCCAACACGAGGCAGAGGCCCATGACGCACGCGATCAGCAACACCGGCGGCAGCGCGCGCCACCCCAGCCACAGGCCGATCGCGCCGAACAGCTTGGGGTCGCCTCCGCCCAGCCCCATCCGCCCGCGCGCGCGCCGATAAAGCGCGGCGACCAGCCACAGCGCCAGGAATCCCGCCGCGCCGCCCGCAACCCGATCCGCCAGCGGCGGCGCGATGCCGATCATCCCCGCCGCGAACCCCGTCGCCGCCAGCGCGCCGGTCAACGAGTTCGGGAGCCAGAACAGCGTGAGGTCGAGCGCCGCGAGCGCCAGCAGCAGCCAGCCGAACCCCGCTCCCGCCGCGCCTTCCACACCCGGTGCCGCCACCCCGGCGCATACGCCGACCAGCATTGCCGCCAGCTCGATCAGCAAATGAGTCGTATCGATCGTCGCACCGCAGCTTCGGCACCGCCCGCGCTGGACCAGATAGCTGAACACCGGCACCAGTTCGTGCGCGCGCAGCCTGCGCCCACAGGCATCGCAATAGGACCGCCCCTCCAGCGCCGATTTCTCCAGCGGCCAGCGCAGCACGACCGTCGCGATGAAGCTGCCGAACACCAGCCCCAGCACGCCCAGCAGCAATGCCCAGAGGCCATGGTCATCCATGCGACGGCGCCTTGCGGATCAGATAGCGATAGACACCGAACAGGTTGATCCCGAACAGCACCAGATTCTGCGACAGCAACGGCTCGTCATCGGACATCAACGCGCCCGAGACCCAGGCGACGCTCGACGCGACGAACAGCGCGAAGCCCCATCCCGTCACGCGTCGTCCGTTGTCGAGCGAGACCATGAACGCCGCGATAACGCCGCTCGCCGACGCGAACCATTTGAGCATTTCCACTGCCGTCACGCGCGGCTCCTTTATTTTGCAAAACGCATGCACCGGCCCTAGATCGGCCGCAACCGCCAACGCGCGAAAGAGAGGAAGCTGTCCATGTCCGCCGCCGATCCCGTCGTCATCGTCTCCTATGCCCGCACCCCGATGGGCAGTTTCCAGGGCAGCCTGTCGGGCGCGAGCGCGACCGAACTGGGCCAGGCGGCAGTCGCCGCGGCGGTGGAGCGCGCGGGGCTGAAGGGCGACGTGGTCGAACGCATCTATATGGGCTGCGTGCTGCCCGCCGGGCTGGGCCAGGCGCCCGCGCGCCAGGCGGCGCTCCGCGCGGGCCTGCCCGAACATGTCGAGGCGACGACCGTCAACAAGATGTGCGGATCGGCGATGCAGGCGGCGATCCTCGCCAGCGACGCACTCGCCGCCGGGTCGGCCGACGTCCTCGTCGCGGGCGGAATGGAAAGCATGACCAACGCCCCCTATCTGACGCTGCGCCACCGTTCGGGCGCGCGCATCGGCCATGACCGGCTGATGGACCACATGTACCTCGACGGGCTCGAGGATGCGTATGAGCCGGGCAAGCTGATGGGCAATTTCGCCGAGGAAGTGGCGCAGGAATATCAGTTCACGCGCGACGCGCAGGACGCCTTCGCGATCGCCAGCCTGGAACGCGCGCAAAAGGCGCAGGCGTCGGGCGCGTTCGACCGCGAGATCGTGCCGGTCGAAGTTCAGGGTCGCAAGGGATCGACGACCGTCACTGCCGACGAACAACCCCAGCGCGGCGACCCCGCCAAGATTCCGACGCTCAAGCCCGCCTTCGCCAAGGACGGGACGATCACCGCCGCCAATGCCTCGTCGATTTCCGACGGCGCGGCGGCGCTGGTGATGATGCGCGCCGGCACGGCGGAGAAGCTGGGGCTGAACCCCGTCGCGCGGGTCGTCGCGCATGCCGCACATGCGCACGCGCCGGCGCGCTTCACGACCGCGCCGGTGTTCGCGATGCGCAAGGCGCTGGAAAAGGCGGGCTGGTCGACCGGCGATGTCGACCTGTTCGAAGTCAACGAAGCCTTTGCGACGGTCGCGATGATCGCGATGCGCGACCTGGACATCGCGCACGACAGGCTGAACATTCACGGCGGCGCCTGCGCGCTCGGTCATCCCATCGGCGCCAGCGGCGCGCGGATCGTCGCGACGCTGCTCTCCGCACTGCAGGGCACGGGTCAGAAGCGCGGGCTCGCCTCGCTGTGCATCGGCGGCGGCGAAGCGACTGCGATGGCGGTGGAGCTGCTCTGACGATCTCATACGGTTTCCGGGCGGGGCAACCGCGCTCCGCCCGTTCAAACGGCTAGAACAACTTGCCGTAGAAACTGCTGATATCGAACCAAATCTGATGGCGCTCGCCGGAAACCGGGTCGACTGCGTCGAACTGGTCATAGACGTTCTCGCGTTCGACGATCAGCGACTGGACTTCCGGTCGAAGTCCGTGCGCTTTCAGCCATGCATATTCCGCATCGACGCTGCGGACCTTGATCGCCTTGGCCTTGCTGAATCCGGGCGCATCGGCGTTCGCGGGCCGGGCGGACTGCGGCGCGTCCTGCGCGGGTGCCGCGTGCGGCGACAGCGCGAGCAGCCACAATCCTGCGATCATGGCACCCGCTCCCCCGGATCCGTTCCCCACAGCCGCGACTGTTCGACGTACCCGCCGCGGCCGCGCACGTCGAACCAGCACCAGCCATTGGCGCATTTGCTGATGCGCCCCACTACGCCCGGCTCGGCGCGATAGTTCACGCGCGCATTGAAATCGGGCGAACTGCGCATCTCTATGACGCTGCCGACCACCATGCCGGTGCGCGTGTCGCTCAGCAGATTGACCTGCATCCAGCCCTGGGTGCCGTCCGGATCCTCGATCTTGCGCCAGTCGCCATAGACGTCGATCACCTTGATCGGCAGATCCTCGCGCTGATACAGCCAGCTCGCCGGATAATTGCGCCCTGGCCCGGTGCGCATCCGCGCCTTTCCCGCCGCGATCGACGCGAAATAGGGCGGCTTGCGCTGGGCATAGGCGTCGTCCTGGACAAGCACGGCGAGCCCCAGCGCCATTGCGCACAGTGCCAGCCATCCCCGAATCCGCATGTCGCCCCCTTTATGCCCAGACCCGCGCCAATCTAAGTCCGGGCGGCCATGCGCTTCAACCGTTGACTGCCGCGCCGCGCGCGGTCAATCGGAGAAAGATGGTACAATCCGCGCGCCCCGCCCGTCCCAAGGTCGTCGTCACCCGGCGGCTGCTCGACGTCACCGAGGCGCGGCTGCGCGAATTGTTCGATACGACGCTCAGCATCGACGACCATGCGATGGACCGCGCCGAGCTTGCCGCCGCCATGGCCGATAGCGACGTGCTGGTCCCCACGGTCACCGACACGATCGACGCCGATCTGATCGCCGGCGCAGGCGAGCGGCTGAAGCTGATCGCCAACTATGGCGCGGGGGTGAACCACATCGACCTGAAGGCGGCGCGCGCGCGCGGCATCGTCGTCACCAACACACCGGGCGTGCTGACCGAGGATACCGCCGATCTGACGATGGCACTGATCGTGTCGGTGCCGCGCCGGCTTGCCGAAGGCGAGAAGCTGGTGCGGTCGGGCGAGTGGCAGGGGTGGAGCCCGTGCGGCATGCTGGGTCACCGTATCGGCGGCAAGGCGCTGGGCATCGTCGGCATGGGCCGCATCGGCCAGGCAGTCGCGGCACGCGCCCGCGCGTTCGGCCTGTCGATCCACTATCACAACCGAAACCGCCTGCCTGCCGTGATCGAGAACCAGCTGGGTGCTACCTATCACGCCAACCTGGACGACATGCTGCGCACCGCCGACATCGTCACCATCCACACGCCGCGCAATGCCGACAGCGAAAAGCTGATCGACCGCCGCCGGATCGCGCTGATGCGCGACCATGTGTTCCTCATCAACACTTCGCGCGGCGGCATCGTGGATGAAGATGCGATGGTCGAGGCGCTGGAAACGGGCGCGCTGGCAGGGGCCGGGCTCGACGTGTGGCAGTTCGAGCCCCAGATCGACCCGCGCCTGCTGGCGCTCCCCAATGTCGTGCTGACACCGCACATGGGATCGGCGACCTATGAGGGCCGCGCGGCGACCGGCGACAAGGTGGTTCTGAACATCCGCTTCTGGTCGACCGGCGAACGGCCGCCCGACCAGGTGTTGGAGGGCTGGCTCTAGAATAGAAAGTCCCGCACATGCTCGACCGGTTCTTCACTGACGTCGCCACCCGCGTCGCGGCCTTTGCCGGTCAGCCGGCGGCCTTTGTCCTTTCGGTCGGTATCATCCTCTTGTGGGTCGTGACCGGACCGCTGTTCGGCTATTCCGACACCTGGCAGCTCGTGGTGAACACCGCGACCACGATCGTCACGTTCCTGATGGTGTTTCTGATCCAGAATTCGCAGAACCGCGACGCCGCCGCGATGCAGGCGAAGCTGGACGAGCTGATCCGCGCGCTGGAAGGCGCACGCGGCCAGTTCATCGGGATCGAGCATCTCACCGATATGGAGATCGAGGCGATCCGCGCCGCGCTGGAGGAAGAATGCGCCGACGATGACTTTGCGGCGGTCGCGCGGTCGGTCGCGCGGCTGCGGCGGCGCTACTAGGCGACTGGTCCGGGAAACCGGAACCTGTGCGCTACCCGCTCGCCTGCCGCCCGCTGCGCGGCGAGCAGCGCCCGGCGCGAGCCAGGTCATGCCGGCGCGCAACCGCACGCTCCCGCGAGACCCGGCCGCTTCCGGGCAAGCCGCGATAGCGCGCCAGTCCGGCTGTCGGCGCCGCCGCCGGACCCAGCTCCGGACGCCGTTACCGCGCCGCCGGATAAAGCGCGACCGCAACGGCGGGCATGCTTCCCTCGACCGTCTTCGTGAGCGGCGGACATTGCCGCAGTCCGCTGCGCACCGGCAAGGCGGTGCGTGCCGCCACCATTTTCGCGACGCGCGCGGCGCGGCGCCAATGCAGCGCGGGCGCATCGACTGCTTCGGCAGCGGGCAGCGGACAGACGTAGATGGTCCCGTCGACATGCGCCCAGCCGGCGAGCAGCACGTCAAGCCGTTCGCCCAGCCGCCGTTCGCCCTCGAACGGACGATCGACGCCGGGCAGATAGGAAATCGCCAGAAAAGCGTCCGGCTCCGCTGCCGCTTGGGCAAGCGCGTGCGGCGCGGCCATCAGCGCCATCGCGATGGCCGCGCGCGCGCGCATCAGTCGCCCGTCAGGATACGGTCGACAAGCTGCTTCACCGTCGGCACGAATCCGTTGGAATAAAAGGGATCGCGCTTGAAGTTATAGGCGGAGTGACCTGCGAACATCAGGTTCTGTTCGGGATCGCCGCCATGGGCGATGTCCTGCAGCGTCTTCTGAATGCAGAAGCTGCGCGGATCGGCAAGACGCCCGGTCGAATTGGTCTCGGTATCGGCCCAGGACGAGAACTGGCACTGGCTGAGGCAGCCCATGCAGTCGGCCTGGTCCTTGCGGATTTCCGACTTTTCCTCGGGGCTGACGAACACCAGCGTGTTGTCCGGCGTCTTCAGCGCATCAGTGAACCCTTCGCCGAACCACTGGCGCGCGCGCAGCAGGTCATTGCGCGTCACCCAGAAATTCCTGCCGCGCACGCCGACGTCGAGTTGGAAGATGTGGTCGCCCGCCGCTTCGGTCGAATAGGCGATCTGGCGCTCCGAACGCGCCTCAAGGCTGCGCAGGAAGGGATTGCGCACCGCCGAGGAATAGAAGCCGGTCGGCGAAAAGCGATGGAGCAGGACATCGCCTTCCTCAATCTCCATCAACTTGGATTTCCAGCCTTCGGGGATCGGGCTTTCCTTGGTCAGCAGCGGACGCGTACCGAATTGGAACGCGATCGAGCCCAGTTCCGGATTGTCGATCCAGTCGTTCCAGTCGCGCAGATACCAGACGCCGCCCGCCATCACGATCGGTACCGTGTCGGGAATGCCGCCTTCGCGCATCGTTTCGCGCAGTGCCTTCACGCGGGGATAAGGGTCCTCGGGCACCCGCGGGTCTTCGGCATTCGACAGGCCGTTGTGACCGCCGGCGAGCCAGGGGTCTTCATACACGACCGCCGCCAGCCATTCCTGCGCCTTCGAATAGGCGCGCTTCCACAAGGCGCGGAACGCGCGTCCCGAACTGACGATGGGCAAATAGTTGACGTTGTACGACGCCGCGATTTCGGACAGTTTATAGGGCATGCCGGCACCGCAGGTGACGCCCGCGACCATGCCGCGCGTCCGTTCCAGAACGCCGTGCAGCACGCGCTGCGCACCGCCCATTTCCCACAGCACGTTGATGTTGATCGCGCCCTTGCCACCCGCGATTTCGAACGCACGCTTTACCTGCTGTACAGCGCCTTCGATCGCGTACTGGATCAGTTCCTCATGCCGTTCGCGCCGCGTTAGCGCGCGATAGATTTGCGGGATGATCTTGCCTTCGGCGTCATAGCTGTCGGCATTCACCGCCGATACGGTGCCGACGCCGCCTGCCGCCGCCCATGCGCCCGCGCTGGCGTGGTTGGTGGCGGCGACGCCCTTGCCCCCCTCGATCAGCGGCCAGACTTCACGGCCACCATATTGGATGGGCTTCAGACCCTTGAACAACGAACCCTCCGGAATAAATTACAGCGACGCTAGCCGCATTGGCTACAAGAAGCGAGTGGTTTCGGGGTCAGCCTAGCGCTCCCGGCCTGCCCAGCGCCTCCCCGTAAAGCGACGTATAGGCGGCGATCATCGTCTTCTCGTCGAACAACGCACGCGCGCGCGCGCGGTTCGCCGCGCCGACGCGCGCACGTTCGTCCGGGAATTTGGCGAGAATGTCGATCCGGTCGCGCAGCGGCACTTCGTTCCAGTCGGGGCTGATGTAGCGCTGGTTCTCCGGCGCCACCATTTCGAGTACATCGCCGACCGGCGGCGAGACGATGGGCAGCCCGGCCGCCATCGCCTCCAGCACTGCGATCGGCGCCTGTTCGGACCGCGACGACAGCGCGAAAATGTCGAAATTGCCGATGTAGCGCGACGGATCGGCCAGGAAGCCGGGCAGCACCAGCCGGTCCTCGATCGCCATTGCCTCCGCCGCGTCCAGAATCGCCTGCCGCTCGGGGCCCTCGCCCACGATCACCAGCCGGAAACGGGGGCCGACACCCGCCATGGCACGGACCAGCATCGGCAGGTCCTTGACTGCACGCAGCCCGGCAACAGTGCCGACCACCACCTCGCCCGGCGCGCGCTCAAACCCCGGAATCGCCGTCGGGTCGGGCTTTCCGGCAAAAGCGGCAACGTCGATCCCGTTGGCGATGCGGCGGATCTTCTCCGGCGGCTGGTTCCAGTATTTGCGCGCGATCCGCTCGAGCGTGCCCGACGGCACCACCAGCGCGTGCGCCGCCGCCAGCGCGAAGCGGCGATACATGTTGCGAACCGGGTTGAGCCGCGTCGCCTCGTCGGTGTTGAACCCGTCCTCGTGATGGACGATCGGCGGCGCACCCCTGGCGAACACGCGCGCCGCCATCACGCCGTCGATGGCGCCCCAATTGTAGGTCAGTACCAAGTCGAACCGGCGCAGGAATTTCGCGATCGCCTCGTACCGCTTGACCGACGGACCGCCAGTCAGCGGCGGCGGGTCCTGCGCGATTTCGTACCGGATGCCGGGCGCGATCAGGTCGCGCGCGCCATATTGGCCGGGCATCGACGACACGATCATATGTCGCGCGCGGTCACCGAATGCATTCATCAGCCGGACGGCGCGCATTTCCTTGCCGCCGGGGGCAAAGGTCGAATGGAGGTGGAGGATGTGAACGGGCTGGGCCATGGCGCCCCTATGACCGACCGACGGTCGGCGTCAAATGATCCGGCGCAAGCACCCTATGCCGCAGGTGGTGCCTCGGCCGCCGCCACGCGCGCCAGCATCCGCTCGATTCCCGCCGCCGCCTCGGGCTCGTCAAGCGTCGGCGCATGGCCGGTTGCAGGCACCGTCACCAGCTCTGATCCCGGCAGCGCGTCGCGCATCCGCTCCGCGACGCCGGCGGGCAGGATGTCGGACCGTTCGCCGCGCACGATCAGCACCGGCTTGCCCGACAGCGCGTCGAGCGCCTTCCACATGTCCGGCCCCGCCTCGTTTCCCGGCACGCGGAACGGCTCGGCGATCTTCATGTCATAGTCGAGCACGATGCGCCCGCCATGCGTCAGGCGGTGCAGCCGCTTGGCCATCGCCAGCCAGTCCTCGATCCCGAAATTGGGATAGACGTCCGCATTTGCTTCGGCGACGGCGCGCGCGGCGTGCATCCAGGTGGGGTAGGACGCCGATTTGCCGACATAGGTGCGAATGCGCGCCAGTCCGGCGGGATCGAGTTCAGGCCCGACGTCATTCAGCGCCGCGCCCGCCAGCCGCGTTCGCTCTGTCGCGGCGAGCAGCATCGTCAGGATACCGCCGAGCGAGGTGCCGACCGCGACGAACCGCCCGATGCCGAGATGCGTCAACAGCGCCTCGACATCCTGAAGATAGGTAAGCGGCACATACGTCATCGGGTCCTTGGCATAGGCGCTTTCGCCGCGCCCGCGCAGTTCGACCGCGATGACCCGCCAGCGCCCTGCCAGTCGCTCCGCCACCCCCTCATAGTCGCGCGCGTTGCGAGTCAGCCCGGGGAAACACAGCACCGGCGGCAAGTCGGCCGGGCCGGCATAGTCGCGAAAGTGCAGGCGCAGCCCATCGTTGGACCACCAATATCCGTCCGCATAGGCGGGCTGGTTGCGTCGTTCGGTCATTGCCCCCCATATCGCCATATGGCGACATCCCCGCAAGCACCGCATGTCCGGCCCGAGCGCGCGATCCTGGAACTGGGCGATGCGTTCTACGACCCGGTCGCGCCCGCCGACTTTCCCGAAACCATCCTGCGCTTCCGCAATGATCGCGCGGCGCGCGATGTCGGGCTCGACGGGATCGACGATGCAGAATGGATTTCGCATTTCGGCCGCTTTCACCCGATCGCGGGCAGCCTCACCCAGCCGCTGGCGCTGCGCTACCACGGCCATCAGTTCCGGGTATATAATGCCGATCTGGGCGATGGGCGCGGTTTCCTGTTCGCCCAGTTGCGCGACGGCGGCGGGCGATTGCTCGACCTGGGCACCAAGGGATCGGGCCAGACGCCGTGGAGCCGCTTCGGCGACGGGCGACTGACGCTGAAGGGCGGCGTGCGCGAAATACTCGCGACCGAGATGCTCGAGGCGCTGGGAGTCGAAACCTCGCGCACCTTGTCGTTGATCGAGACCGGCGAGGCGCTGCATCGCGGCGACGAACCCTCGCCCACCCGGTCGGCGGTGTTGGTGCGGCTGAGCCACGGGCATATCCGCATCGGAACGTTCCAGCGGCTTGCCTATCTGCGCGATGCGGACGCGCTGCGGCGGCTGACCGGCTATGTCCTGCGCACCTATTTCGACGACAGCGGCGAAGGAGAGGACGCGCCGCTGCGGCTTCTCGACCAGGTCGTCGGGCAGACCGCGCGGCTGGCGGCAGGATACATGGCCGCCGGCTTCGTCCATGGCGTGCTGAACAGCGACAATATCAACGTGACCGGCGAGAGCTTCGATTATGGCCCGTGGCGGTTCACGCCGACATGGGACCCGGCGTTCACTGCGGCCTATTTCGACCATAATGGACTATATGCCTTCGGCCGCCAGCCGGAGGCGATCCATTGGGACGCGATGCAGCTTGCCATCGCGCTGCGCCCGATCGCCGAGGCAGAACCGATGATCGCGCTGCTGGAGGGGTTTGCCGTTCGGTATCAGCGCGCAGTGTCCCAGGCAATGCTGTGGCGGCTGGGGCTGAAGCCGGGCGACGCCGCCGCCGATGTCGCGCTGGTACAGGCGCTGGAGCGGGCGCTGCGCGACAGCGGCGTTTCGATCGACCGGTTCTTCTTCGATGCGTTCGGCGGGCACCTGCCTGCCAGCTACGGCGCCGCATTCGATTCGCTGCGCGCGCAACTCGCCGGGCGAGTGCCGCGCGCGGGGCGCGACCATGGCTATTGGCGCGAAGCCGGCCCCTGCTCGATGTTGATCGACGAAGTCGAGGCCATTTGGTCGCGCATCGACGGCACCGACGACTGGGCTTCGTTTCACGCCAAGGTGGCGGCGATCCGCCGCATGGGGACTGCATTGCGCGGCACCTAGGCGCGCGACGATTTCTCGGCGGGTGTGGCGCTGGGCGAAAATTTCGGGCAAGAGCCCGCAATTCGCTTCAAGGCACCGACACCGATCCTCCATGCCAGACAGGGAAATCATTTCGACCGAACCCGCAACCGGCGCCGTTTTGTGGCGCCGCGAAGTCGGGGACGCCGACGCCGAAGTCGCCATCGCCCGAAAAAGCTGGGCGGATTGGGCGGCGCGCCCGCTCGCCTTCCGCATCGAAACGCTGCGCCGGTTCGCCAACGTCGTCCGCGCCAGGGCCGATGCCTTCGCCGACCTTCTGGCGCGCGAAACGGGCAAGCCGCTGTGGGAAGCACGCACCGAAGTCGAAAGCGTGGTTGCCAAGGTCGATATTTCGGTGACCGCCTATTCCGAACGCACGGGCCAGCGCCGGATCGAGGCGCCGATGAACACGCGCCTGGCGCTGCGGCACAAGCCGCACGGCGTGCTGGCAGTGCTCGGCCCGTACAATTTTCCGGTACACCTGCCCAACGGGCACATCGTCCCCGCGCTGCTCGCGGGCAATGCAGTCGTATTCAAGCCGTCGGAAAAGACGCCCGCAAGCGGCGCGTTCCTGGTCGAATGCTATCTGGCGGCGGGCGTGCCCGAAGGATGTATCCGCCTGTTGGTGGGCGGGCCTGAACAGGGCAAGGCGCTGTCGTCCAGCCCGGATATTGACGGGCTGCTGTTCACCGGTTCGGCCAACACCGGCATTGCATTGAACCGCCAATTCGCGACGCGGCCGGAGAAGATTCTCGCGCTGGAAATGGGCGGCAACAATCCGATCGTCGTCTGGTCGACGCCCGACCTGTATTCCGCGGCGGTGCTGGTCATCCAGTCGGCGTTCACGACGGCGGGCCAGCGCTGCACGGCGGCGCGGCGGCTGATCGTCGATAACAAGCTCTACGAGCCGTTGGTCGACGAAGTGAGCAAGCTCGCCGGCAGACTTATCATCGGCGAGCCGCACGCCGACCCGGCGCCGTTCATGGGGCCGGTCATCGACAATGACACTGCCGACATGTTGACCGAAAGTTTCCTCGCGCTGCTGACGCGCGGCGGCCGCCCGATCCGCCACATGGAACGGCCCATCGACGGTCGCCCGTTTCTGACGCCCGGAATCCTCGACATGACCGAAGCGAGCGACCGGCCCGATGTCGAGCTGTTCGGACCGATCCTTCAGGTCATCCGCGCAGACAGTTTCGACGAAGCCATCGTCGAGGCGAACAATACGCGGTACGGCCTGTCGGCGTCGCTGGTGAGTCAGGACCCCAAGCTGTACGACAAATTCTGGGCGAATATCCGCGCGGGGATCGTAAACTGGAACAAGCCGACCAACGGCGCCTCCTCGGCCGCGCCGTTCGGCGGCGTGGGTTGGTCGGGCAATCACCGGCCCAGCGCCTTCTATGCAGCCGATTATTGCGCCTATCCGGTGGTTTCAAGCGAGTCCGAACAGGCGCGCGCTGCAATCGGACTGGGGTTGCGTGACGCCTGAATCCGGTGCTTTGCGCCGCCTCTAACAGTGCCTTAACCGCGGCGCCGATACGGCTTTCGGAATGTATGAATCATTCCCGACCAACGGTTTCGGAAATTGCCGTCCGGACGCCCCACGCCAGGTTCCGGCGGTGCCCGCCGCGACGCTGCAATGGATGGAAGACGGCGGCAATTCGCTCGACGCGCTTGCCAAGGCGATCGCGACCGACGCGATGGCGCTGGTCCCGCGTGCCACGCGTGCCGAAGTACGCCTGACGCATTTGGGCGCATCGACGGTTGCCGCGTGCGGAGACGACGCCCCGGAATCGAATACGCCCGTGGGTCGCGGCATTCGCAGGGCTTCGCCTCTTCTATTGCCGCTGAACAGCGCGAAAGGCGAATGCGGGACGTTGCGCGTCGAACGCGAACGGCCGGCACCCCCGGACGCCGCGGACCGGCGCACGCTGCTTGGTTTCGGCTGGCTGGCAGGCGCGGCGCTGGACCGGATCGCGCTGGCGCAAATGGCGCGGGAGCGCGACTTGGCGCGCCGGCAGTTTGAAGCCACCTTCCATGCCGCGCCCGTCGGCATCGCACACGTAATGCCTGACGGCCATTTCCTGCGGGTGAACCAGCAATTCGCGGCGATAACCGGGCGCACACGCGCCGAACTCCTCGCCAACGGCTTCCAGGAGATTACGCACCCCGACGATCTGGTGTCCGATCTGGTGCATGTGAATCGCCTTTTGTCCGGGATGGCCGACCGTTACCGCATGGAGAAACGCTATCTGCGGCCCGACGGCAGCACCATCTGGGTCAATCTGACGGTTTCGCTGATCCGCGACGCGCACGGCGCGCCCGACTTCTTCGTTTCGGTGATCGAGGATCTTTCGGATATCAAGCGCGCCGAGGCGGATGCGAAGCTCGATCCGCTTACCGGGTTGCTAAACCGGCGCGGCATGGAAGAGCGTTTGGGGCGCGAAATCGCGCGCGCTGCGGAAGCCGCACGCCCGCTGACGCTGGTCTATCTGGATCTCGATGGCTTTAAGCGCGTGAACGACCGGCTTGGCCACGCGCATGGAGACCAGTGCTTGGCCGCGTTGGCGCGGCAACTTGAAGCAATCGTCCGGCCGGAGGACAAGCTTGCGCGCATCGGCGGCGACGAATTCCTCGCGCTGCTTCCTGATCTGGATGCGGCGCAGGCGCAAGCCGCAGTCGCACGGATGGAGGCTTCGCTTGGGACCGTCGAGGTTCAACCGGGCTGGCACCTGTCGGGCAGCTTTGGCGCGATTACCAGCACCCCGTGCGCCGACACGCTGCCCGCCGTGTTGATCGCCCAGGCGGACGACGCGATGTTCCGGCGCAAACGCGCGCGCACCGAAGCGCGCTGACACCGCGCGCGGTGTGAAAGCTCCGCTACGCCACGCTCAAGCATCCATCCGTTGCCCCTCCTGCGCCATGGGCCCATTTCGGCGGCATGGTTTCGCTGCTTGATCCAACTCAACGCGGCCGCGTGATCCTGGTGGGCGCAGGCCCCGGCGATCCCGGACTGCTGACCGTACGTGCCGTGGAGGCGCTGAAGTCTGCCGATGTCGTCGTCCATGACGGGCTGGTCGACTTGCGCGTGCTCGACCTGGCTCCCCGAACGGCGCAGCGCATCTCGGTCGCCAAGCGCCGGTCGCGCCACACGCTGCCGCAGGAATCGATCAATGCGTTGATCGTCGCGCATGTCCGCACCGGCGCGATCGTCGTCCGGCTGAAGGGCGGCGACCCGTTCGTCTTCGGGCGCGGCGGCGAGGAAGTCGAGGCGGTGCGTGCCGCCGGGCTTCGCGTCGAAGTCATCCCCGGCGTATCCGCCGCACTGGGCGCCGCGGCAGAGGCGATGCTGCCGCTGACGCATCGCGACTGGTCGAGCGCGGTCAGCTTCGTCGCGGGCCAGTGCAAGGGGCTGACCGAACAGGATTGGTCGGGACTGGCCGGCAAGGGCCGAACGCTCGTTATCTACATGGGCGTCGCGACCTGTCCGCAGATCGCGGAAAAGCTGATCAACGACGGAGTCGCGCCCGAAATGCCGGTCGCGGTGCTCGAACGCGCAACGCTCGACGGGCACCGCGCGCTCCGTACGCTGCTCGCCGACCTGGGCCCGATGGTCGAGCGCGAAAAAGTCGAAAGCCCGGCGATCATCGTCGTCGGCGAAGTCGTCCAGCTTTCGGACGCAGAGAACCGGCTGGGCAACTGGGCCCGCATGGCGGAGGCGATGGCGTGAAGATCCTGACCGGCAATGATCTGGGCACCGGCGACGTAGTGTGGTGGGACGGCCGCGGCTGGTCGCGCCATGTCGAGGACGCCGTCGACGTGGGCGATACCGGCGATGCGATCGCACATGCAGAAGAAGGCGCGCGCCGCGTCAACGTGCCGTATGTGATCGAAGCGGCCGCGACGCCCGACGGCCCGCGCCCCGCGCATATCAAGGACCGTGTCCGCGCGCTGGGCCCCACGGTGCGCCCCGACCTGACGCTCAAGCCCGCCGACCCGAACGCGGGAAGCTGGGTCATTTGAATTCGAACCCCGGCCGCGAGAGGCTGACGAGGCACGCATGTATCAATACGACCAATATGACCAATCGATCGTCGACGCCCGCGTCGAGGAGTTTCGCGATCAGGTGCGGCGCCGCCTTTCGGGCGAGCTGACCGAGGACCAGTTCAAGCCGCTGCGGCTGATGAACGGCCTCTATCTCCAGCTTCACGCCTATATGCTGCGCGTCGCCATTCCCTATGGCACGCTGAATGCGCGGCAGATGCGCGCGCTGGCGGACATCGCGCGGAAATATGACCGCGGATACGGGCATTTCACGACGCGCCAGAACCTTCAGTACAACTGGATCAAGCTGGACGACGCACCCGACATTCTCGCCGAGCTGGCAAAGGTCGAGATGCACGCCATTCAGACGAGCGGCAATTGCATCCGCAACATCAGTTCCGACCAGTTCGCCGGCGCCGCCGCCGACGAGCTGACCGACCCGCGCCCCTGGGCCGAATTGCTGCGCCAGTGGAGCACGTTTCACCCGGAATTCAGCTATTTGCCCCGCAAGTTCAAGATCGCTGTGATTGCAGCGGACGCGGACCGCGCGGCGATGCGGCTGCACGACATCGGGCTGCAGATCGTCGAACGCGACGGCGTTCCCGGCGCGCGGGTGTTCGTCGGCGGCGGCATGGGTCGCACGCCGATGATCGCGCCGGAAATCAAGGACTTCGTGCCGCTCGACCGGCTGCTGACCTATCTGGAGGCGTGCCTGCGCGTCTATAATCGCTATGGTCGGCGCGACAATATGTACAAGGCGCGGATCAAGATCCTGGTCCATGAAATCGGCGCCGACGAATATCGCCGTCAGGTCGAGGAAGAATTTGAAGCGATCAAGGGCCTCGACCTCGACCCGCCGCGCGCCGAATTCGACCGGATCGCCGCATTCTTCGCGCCGCCGCCGTTCGAAACCGGCCTGTCCGACACGATCGACGCAAGCGAGCCCGGCTTCGCCGCCTGGGTCGACCGCAATGTGTCGGCGCACAAGGCGCCCGGCTATTCAGTCGTGACGATCAGCCTGAAGCCGGTCGGCGGCATCCCCGGCGATGCGTCGGCCGCCCAGATGGACGTGATGGCCGAGCTGGCCGAACGCTACAGCTTCGACGAAATGCGCGTCACTCATGCGCAGAACATCGTGTTGCCGCATGTGAGGACGGCGGACCTGCCCGCGCTGTACGCCGCGTTGGTTGCCGCCGAACTGGCGAGCGCGAACCTCGATCTCATCAGCGACATCATCGCCTGCCCGGGGCTGGATTATTGCAGCCTCGCCAACGCACGATCGATCCCCGTCGCGCAAAAAATCGCGACACGGTTCGCCGACCTGGGGCGCCAGCGCGAACTGGGCGAGCTGAAGCTCAAGATCTCGGGCTGCATCAACGCCTGCGGCCACCATCATGCCGGCCACATCGGCATTCTGGGCGTCGACCGGAAGGGCACTGAAAACTACCAGCTCCTGCTCGGCGGATCGGGCGCCGAGGACGTGAGCCTGGCCAAGATCACCGGGCCGGGGTTCGACGAGGACGGCATCGTCGACGCTGTCGAAAAGGCGACCGACGTCTATCTGCGCGCGCGTGCAGAGGGCGAGCGGTTCCTCGACACCTATCGCCGCATCGGCATGGAACCGTTCAAGGAAGCGATTTATGGTTGAGGCAACCAACGGGCTGCGCTTTCGCGACGACGCGCCGCATGAGGAGCCCGCCGTCACGCTCGACGCGTTCCTGGCGGGACAAAGCAACGCCACGGCGGTCCGGATCGAATCGGGCGACGATGCGCGCGCGCTGATCCCGCATCTGGACCGGCTGGCGCTGGTGGAGGTTGCCTTCCCCAAGTTCCGCGACGGGCGTGGATATTCTTCGGGCCGCATCCTCCGCGAGGCGGGATTCACCGGTGAGCTGCGCGCGGCGGGCGACCTGCTGGTCGACCAGATCCCCTTGATGCGCCGCTGCGGATTCGACAGCTTCGTGCCCGACGCTCCAGTCGACGCGGCCGTCCTGAAGGCGTCGCTCGACCGCTACGACCATGTCTATCAGCGCGCGGCGGATGGCGCGGTGCCGGTGTGGAAGCTGCGCCATGGCTGAAACCGCGCGCCGGATCGCCGACCGCATCGACACCGGACCCCGGTTCGGCGAAGCGGATGCGATACGGCTGAACAATCTGTTCCGCGGGCGCGACACGCTGGAAATGCTGCGCGCGGTACTGACCGAATCGCTGCTGGGCGATGTCGCGGTGGTTTCGTCGTTCGGTGCCGAATCGGCGGTGCTTCTGCATCTGGTCGCCAGCATCGACTCGAACCTGCCCGTGCTGTTCCTCGACACGGGCAAGCATTTTCCGGAAACCATCGCCTATCGCGACGAGTTGGCGGGTTTCCTGGGGCTGCGCGACCTGCGCATTCTGACCCCGGATGCCGAGGTGTTGGCAAAGCGCGACGAAAACGGGCTGCGCTGGTCCTATGATCCCGACGGCTGCTGCGAGATCCGCAAGGTGGCGCCGCTGGCGAAAGCGCTCGCGGGCTTCGACGCTTCGATCACCGGGCGCAAGGCGTTCCAGGCATCGACGCGATCGGCCCTGCCCCGCTTCGAAATGGACACCTCGGACGCGCAGGGGCGGCTGAAGCTCAATCCGCTCGCCACCTGGACCAAGGAGGACCTCGACGGCTGGTTCGCCACGCACGGCCTGCCGCGCCATCCGCTCGAGGCGGAAGGCTATCCGTCGATCGGCTGCGCGCCATGCACGAGCAAGGTCAAGCCGGGCGAGGATCCGCGCGCCGGGCGCTGGCGCGGGTGGGACAAGACCGAATGCGGCATCCACACGCCGATTCCTGACGGCGCCCCCGACCAGCCAGTCTTCTGAGCGTCCCATCGCACGAGTCGGTTGCGCGCGGGGGAATCGCGCGCTTTTCCGCCGCGCGCGGCGAGCAGCCTGCCGCTCGCCGCTGTGGCGCTCGTACCGAAACATACTGTCCTCGCGTCGGTTTCCGGAGGTTCAGCCGATTTCACGCGAGCGCGCGTGTGCGCCCGCCATTCGTAGTCTACCGCTGTTGACTTGCAACGCTTGCACGCTTAGGTGGGTGGCAAGCGCTCGGCTGGCGACCTGGACAGACTTCCCCTCACCCCCTCTGTCGGACGCCGCCGGGCGCGACGGGCGCAGTGCAGGGAACAGAAAATGGACCGGGAACAGACTACCGAGGCGCTGAAGCTCCACGAGAATCTTGAATATATCGGGCTGCGCGCGCAGGCGACGTCGGTCGGCCTGCTTCAGCTTTGCGCGGAACTGGTTTCGGCAGGCGTGCTCGGCGATGAGGCGATCGAGCGGATCAAGGATGCGATCCGCGAGGACATCATGGTGTCGCGCAAGCGCATGTATGACCGCACCGAGTTCGAGGCGATGTTGCGCGAACGGCTCGACCGCGTGTTTCGGCGCCCGTGCGGCGGCGGCGCGCATATCGGCACGGCGGACGACATGGCATTGGCCATCGGCACTGCGCCAGGCGAGCTCGCCCCCGGCAAGTGACGGAATAGGACCGCAGCTTAATAGCTGTCGTATGCCAGATCGCTGAACTTCGTGTACTGGCGGTCGAAACGCAAATCGACGGTACCCGTGGCGCCGTGGCGCTGCTTCGCCACGATCACGCTGGCCTTGTTCGCGACCTTCAACTGCTCGTCCTGCCAGACTTGATATTTCTGGATTTCCTCGGGCGTTGAATTGCCATCTGGGGCCTTGGGCGCCTTGAAATCATGGTAATATTCGTCGCGATAGACGAACAGCACAATGTCGGCGTCCTGTTCGATCGATCCCGATTCGCGAAGATCCGACAGTTGCGGCCTTTTGTCCTCGCGGCTTTCGACTGCGCGGCTCAGCTGGGACAGCGCGATCACCGGCACGTTCAGCTCCTTCGCCAGCGTTTTCAACCCGCGGCTGATTTCCGAGATTTCCTGCACGCGCCCGTCGCCCGAGCTTTTGCCGGTCCCGGACAGCAGCTGAAGATAGTCGACCACGACCATCCCGATCTTGTGCTGGCGTTTCAACCGCCGCGCGCGGGTACGTAGCGCAGCGATCGACAGCCCGGGGGTGTCGTCGATGAACAGCGGCAGGCTCTCCAGCTCGCCTGCGGCGCGCGCGAACTTCAGGAACTCGGGTGTCGTGATCTTGCCGGTGCGCAATTTCTCCGATGAAATCTCCGCCTGTTCGGACAGGATACGCAGCGCGAGCTGGTCCGCCGACATTTCCAGGCTGAAGAAAGCGACGGGCGCCCCGATCGTCTTGTCGGGCGCGATCCCCGCATCCATGTCGTCGGCGAATCGCTTGGCGGCGTTGAACGCGATGTTGGTGGCAAGCGAAGTCTTGCCCATGCCGGGACGACCGGCGAGGATGATGAGGTCCGACCGGTTCATGCCGCCGGTCATCGCATTCAGATCGGTCAGCCCGGTAGTGATGCCCGACACGCCGCCGCCCGAATTCATCGCCAGTTCGGCCATGCGGATCGCAGTGGCCGCGGCACGCGTGAACGATTTCGTCCCGCTGTCGGTCTCGCCCTTCTCGGCAACTTCGTACAGGCGGTTCTCGGCCTTTTCGATCTGGTCGGCGGGGGGCACGTCCCTGCCGGTGTCGAGCGCCTCCTCGACCATCTCGCGCCCGACCGTGATGAGCGCGCGCAACATCGCCAGGTCATAGATCTGGCTGGCGAATGACTTCGCACCCAGGATGCTCGCCGGATTGGCGGTCAGCTGCGCCAGATAGGCGGGGCCGCCCAGTTCCTTCATCGCGGCGTCATGGATGAACAACGGCTTCAGCGTGACCGGAGTCGCGACGCCCTTGTCGGCCAGCTTGACGATCGCGTCATAGATTCGCCCGTGCAGCGGTTCGAAGAAATGCTCGGCGCGCAGCTGCTGCATGACTTCCTCGACGATGCGGTTGTCGATCATCAGCGCGCCCAGCAGCGCCGCCTCCGCCTCGACATTCTGGGGCAAGCTGGTCGTTTCCGTGTCGGTCGATGCGATTGCGAGCGTGGCCATGACCTGCTTTCCTCCATTCAGGCGCCGGGTTCAATCGGGGCACCTTGTGGAAAACGGGGAATGCCCCGATAGGAACGCCAAATGGCCGATCCGCGCATCATCGACATCACGCTGGACGAACGCACGATCCTGTGGCGGTCGGCGGATATCGAGCAGGAACGGCGCATCGCGATCTTCGACCTGCTCGAGGACAATCATTTCGCGCCGCAACGCGCGCATGCCGACGGCTATGCCGGCCCCTATCGCATCGGCCTGCGCGTCGAGGAAGGGCGGCTGGCGATCGACATCCTGCGCGAGGACAGGTCCCATCTGGAGACAATCGTGCTGGGACTCGCGCGATTCCGCCGCCCGATCCGGGATTATTTCGCGATCTGCGACAGCTACTATCGGGCGATTCGCAATGCGACCCCACAGCAGATCGAGACGGTGGACATGGCCCGGCGCGGGATCCACAATCAGGCGGCCGAGCTGCTCACCGAGCGGCTGGAAGGCAAGATCGAAATTGATTTCGATACGGCCCGCCGCCTGTTCACGCTGATCTGCGTCCTCCACATCAAGGGCTGAGGACATGCCGGTCCGCGTGCTCGCGCGGCGTCTGCGCATCGTCGGCGGGATCGCGCTGGCGATGGCGGTGATCGGTTTCGCCGCCGCGCTGGCGGCAATGCTGTGGCGCCCATCGCGCACCGATTTTCCGGTGCAGGGCGTGGATGTCGACGCGCGCAACGGCGCAATCGACTGGTATCGACTGCACGAACAGGGCGTCGTCTTCGCCTATATCCGCGCGACCGCCGGGTCGGACCGCCAGGACGCGCGTTTCGCCGACAATTGGCGGCAAGCCTATGCCGCGGGCGTCCGGCGCGGCGCGCTGCACCGCTTCTCGCTCTGCCAGCTCGCCGCCGACCAGGCGGGCAATTTCGTCGCCACCGTCGGCCGTGACGATGCACAATTGCCTCCCGCCGTCGAACTGAAGTTCGAACCCGACTGCACCGCCCGCCCGGATCGCGATGTGTTGGTCGGCGAGATTGTCCGCTTTCTATCGGCGATTGAAGCGCATTTCGGCAAGCGCGCGCTGTTGAAACTCTCTGCGCCGTTCGAAGCGCGATACCGCATCAGCGAGGCGGTCGACCGGCGGCTGTGGAGCGTCGGCTACTTCTTTCCGCCCGACTATCTGGCGCGGCCGTGGTCCCTGTGGCAGGCAAGCGGTATCCGACGCGTCGACGGGATGGAGCAGCCCGTCCATTGGAATGTAGCCGCCCGATGACCGACCCCGCCCACACTCCGCCCGAAGCGCTGGTCGCCGCCGCGCGCGCCGCCGCGCGCAACGCGCATGCTCCCTATTCCAACTTCGGCGTCGGCGCCGCGTTGTTGATGGACGATGGCGAAATAGTCTCCGGCACCAACATCGAAAACGCCAGCTATGGCCTGTCGCTTTGTGCCGAGGCGGTGGCGCTGGGCACTGCCAATTCGCTCGGCCGGTTGCGCGACATCGTCGCGGTGGCGGTGGTGGGGGGGCAAATCGGCGCCGACGGCGCGCTGGTCGGCGCGGTGCCGGTGCACCCGTGCGGGCGGTGCCGCCAGATGCTCAATGAAGCAGCGCAGCTCGGCCGTCGCGACCTGCCGGTATATTGCGCCTCCGCCGATGGCTCCGCGATGGTGGTCCGGTCGCTGTCGGAATTGTTGCCACACGGTTTCGGTCCGGCCGACCTCGCCATCGGGTGAAGCAGCGGGTCGGCTGGCAGTGCTTCGCCGCCAGCCCCCACCCGCCCGGCGTAGACGGAGTCGCCCGCCGCCCTTGTCATCGCCTGTCTTATCAGAAATGGTAGCGCTAACGATAACAGGAGGATGCCGATGCCCTGTCTCCTACGCCGCCGGGTGGTGCGCCTTGCCGCCTATGCCGCACTTCCGCTTGCCGCCTCGCATGCACATGCGCAGATGCAGGCGGGGCCGATCCTGCTCGCGCCGATGTTCCAGGATCATGGCGTGCTCCAGCGCGATCGCGCAGTGCCGATCTGGGGGCGCGCGCTGCCCGGCGAGGAAGTGACGATCGAAATCGGCACGACGCGGATCTCCGCGCGTGCCGACCGTTCCGGCGCCTGGCGTGCCGTGCTGCCCGCGATGGCGGCGGGCGGGCCGCTGGTGCTCACTGCCTCGACGCCACGCGGCGCGCGCCAGACCGTACGCGACCTGCTGGTGGGCGATGTCTGGCTGTGTTCGGGCCAGTCGAACATGGAATATCCGGTGTCGCGCGCGCTCAACGGCGCGGGCGAGATCGCGGCGGCAACCGATAGCCGGATCCGCCTGTTGAAGATTGGGCATGCCGCCAGCCAGACACCGATGACGGAGTTCAAAACACCGGTGCGCTGGGACGTTGCGTCGCCGCACACGGTCGGCGACTTCTCGGCCGTCTGCTATTTCACGGGTCGGTCGCTGCGCATGTCAGAACAGGTTCCGATCGGCCTGATCGACGCGTCGTGGGGCGGCACCGCGATCGACGCGTGGCGCAGCGACGCCGCCATCGCCACGGACCCGAGCAGACACGATGCGCGCGCGATCAACGCATTGTGGCGTCGCGACTCGGTGGCGGGCGTGCGGCGTTGGGGCGCGATCTGGGAAGAATGGTGGCGGGCAAAGACCGGCGACAAGCCCGGCGGCGAACCTTGGCAATCGGGCGCACCCGGCGACTGGGCGCCGGTTCCCGCCTTCACCAACTGGGAAAGCTGGGGCGTGGCGGCACTGGCCGAATATAACGGTATCGTCTGGTACACGACAGAGGTGGCGCTGACGCCCGCGCAGGCGGCGCAGCCGGCGACGCTGACGCTCGGCCCCATCGACGAATCGGATCAGGACTGGGTCAACGGCGTGCCGGTGGGCAACAGCTTCGACTATTCCAACCCGCGCAGCTATCGGCTCGCACCCGGCGTGTTGAAGCCGGGCGTCAATCGCGTAACCGTCGCGGTGCTCGACACCTATGGCGCCGGCGGCATGGGCGGCGATGCCGACAGCCGCGCGATACGCCTCGCCGATGGGAGCAGCGTGCCGTTGTCGGGCGGCTGGCGCTATCGCATCGCCCCCGGCGGCATCGGAAACCCGCCGCCCGCGCCCTGGGGCACCGCGACGGGCCTGTCGGGCATCTATAACGGCATGATCGCCCCCCTTGGCGCCTATGCGCTGAAAGGCGCGATCTGGTACCAGGGCGAAAGCGACGCGGGGGCGGCCGACGGCTATGCCGCACGGCTGGCCAGCCTTGTCGCGGATTGGCGCGCGCAATTTGGGCGGCCCGACCTGCCTTTTGTCGTCGTTCAGCTCGCCAGTTGGGGCCCGCGCAATGCCGCCCCGGTTGAAAGCGGCAGCGCGCGCATCCGCGACGAACAACGCCGCGCAGTCGCGGCCGACCCACGCATGGCTCTCGTCGTGGCATGGGACCTGGGCGAGCCGAACGACATCCACCCGGCCAACAAGCAAACCGTGGCACTGCGCGCAGCGCGCGCGGCGCGCGCGATTGCGTATGGGGCACCGGTCGCACCGTCGGGGCCGCAGGTCGCGCGCGCACGACGCGACACCGCGGGCGACATCCGCATCGCCTTCACCGGCGTTGACGGCGCGCTGGTCGCCTATAGCGGTGCGGCCCCGACCGGTTTCGAGCTGTGCGGCGCCGCGCCGGAAAGTTGCCGGTTCGTTACGGCGCGAATCGACGGCACCCACATCGTGCTCAGCCCTGAGGACGGCGCTGCGACGCGCGTGCGCTATTGCTGGGGCGACAGCCCGATCTGTACTCTCTACGATCGCGCGGGAATGCCTGCCGGGCCATTCGAACGGATGATCGAATAGGCCCGCGCGACTGCCGCGCGCGGGTCAGGGCTATCGCCGGCGGCGCGGGGTGACGTTGCCCGAACGCGCCCGCGCAATGGCCGACCGCGAACCAGGCGCCATGGGTGGCGCGACGGACGCGACACCGCCATCGGGCGAATCTTGCATACTGCGACCGTCGGCGCGAAAATCGCGGCTATGGGGCGGAGAAAGCGCTGCGGCATCGTGCCCGCCCCCCTGCCCGCGCCGCAGCTCAGCGGTCACCTGGAACCGCCCCGGGATTTCGGCATGCGCGCGCGTTTTGCGGTTTGTGCGGCGCGCGGCGGAAACCGCCAACGACGCTCGCGCCGAGGGAACGGCAACTGACGGGGGGCGGCGCGACTGCACATCGGTGCTTTTGGCTGGGCACCCCCCCATTTCCCCTGCGCGGCCTCGCGGATGCCGCGCCGCGGGTCGCCGCGGCCGGCGCGCCGCCGATGGGCTTTCCTCTGCGGGCGGACGCGCGTTTCGGACCGGTCGGAGACGCCCTGCCCGTCGCTGTCTGGAAGCGGGATGCCCCGGCCCCCGATTTGCTTGCCCGCTCGCCACAGCATCGCCTAAGGCGATATCATGGCCATTTTGTCCGACCGCTGGATCCGTGAGCAGGCGCGCAATCACGGGATGATCGAACCCTTTGTCGAGGCGCAGCGGCGCGAAGGATGCATCAGCTACGGTCTTTCCTCCTACGGCTATGACGCGCGCGTCGCCGATGAGTTCAAGATCTTCACCAACGTCGATTCGGCCACCGTCGACCCAAAGGATTTTGCGTCGAACAGTTTCGTCGACCGCCAGACCGATGTATGCATCATTCCGCCGAACAGCTTCGCGCTGGCGCGGACCGTCGAATATTTCCGGGTACCGCGCGACGTGCTGGTCATTTGCCTCGGCAAATCCACCTATGCGCGATGCGGGATCATCGTCAACGTGACGCCGCTTGAACCCGAATGGGAAGGGCATGTGACGCTCGAGTTTTCGAACACCACCCCGCTGCCCGCAAAAATATACGCCAACGAAGGTGCCTGCCAGTTCCTGTTCCTGCAGGGTAACGAACCGTGCGAGACGAGCTATGCCGATCGCGCGGGCAAATATATGGGCCAGCGCGGCGTGACGCTCCCCCGGCTGTGATCTTTTAGCGGGGACACCGCGGCTTTGCCCGCACCGGGCGCGGGTGTCGGTGCGGGCACAGTTGGGGCCGGAACCAGCGCGCGCGTCCGCCACTACGTCTGGCCAGATCGCGCTCGATATTCAACGCCCCTGCAAACCGATTCCCAAGTGCAACCGAGTGACGACTGGTGAGAGGTCGGGAATCGACAGCGGGCAGTCACGGCTCCACTTGCCTTGGGCGCGCCTGGGTCCGGAACCGATGCGCCCTGCCGGTTTTGCCGCTCGGGTTCCGGTGCGATCGTGCACCGGCCTGGGGCCAGCGGCGCCGGAGCGGGTCGGCGCCGTGGCTGTTCAAGTCACTTCGATGCAACGGCATCCATGTGATGAAGCGATGTTCGCGCGACGGCGTGCGATCCGACCGTCCGGTCGGGGCCAAGGTTCATCGGCACATCATCGTGGTCCAGCACCTTGCGGTACAGTGCCCTCGCCTCTGCATCGCGCCCGGTCCTGGCATAGACGGCGGCGAGGTTGAGCAGCAGTTCGGGGCGGTCGGGATAGATTTTCAACTCACCGAGCAGCACCCGCTCGGCCTTGTCATACTTCCCCGCTTCGATCGCGGCATAGGCAGTGCGCGCACCCATCGTATCCGACTGGGCGCTGGCGGGAGCCGCCGCAAGGAAGAGCGGGGCGGCGACAAGGGGAATAAGCGCGAAGCGCATGGCAGACTCCTTTTCCTATACGTGACAAATACATTTCGTATTTATGTCACTTTTGTTGCACGTAACGGAGAGGTGCGCAAGTGTTGCATTTCTACGGAATGCAGTGCGCCATCGCATGAGCGCGCAACGAGAGGAGCGACGACCGAACCCGACTCGTGCCCCCGTCTGGCAGGGAAAATGCAACTGCTTCGGGATTTTGTTCGGGATTTTGCGGCGCGAGCCGATCGCGCAATCCAGCGCTGCGCGAGGCACCGACCGCCGGTCGGTCAAAAGGGAGAGCTGGTGCGGAGAGAGGTCTTACACAACGGGACTTCAATGCGATTCGACGCCGCGACACGCCTGAGCCCTGAATAATGTCGCCGCCAGGCGCGCGCCCCGTCGCTGTCGTCACCCGAGCATCGCGCCGACGGCCGTTTCGCGCAAAAAAAGAGGCGGCCAAAGCCGCCTCTCCCTTCCTCGAACCGGCGAACCGATCAGAAGTCGTTGCGATATTGTTCGTTACCGACGAAACCCAGCTTGGTCACGTTGGCGCGCTTGATGATCGCAAGCACCTTGTCCACCGTTTCATACGGCGTCTGCGGATCGGGCTGGAAATGCAGCTCCGGCTCCGGGCTCATCGCCACGGTGCGATCGAGATACTGACGCAGCGTCAGCTCGTCGATCGGCAGGCTGTTCCAGAACAGCCTGCCCTCGGCGTCGATCAGGAGCTTGTTCTTCTCCGGCTCGATCGTCTGAGGCTGATTCTGGTTGCTGTTCTGCGGCAGATCCACCTTCACGGCGTGAGTCTGGATCGGGATGGTAATAATCAGCATGATGAGGAGCACGAGCATGACGTCGATCAGCGGCGTCGTGTTCATTTCCATCATCGGCTCGCCGTCGTCGCGGCCACCACTCATTGCCATGGGTTATAACTCCTTCGGTGGCTGCTCAAGAGGCGCTGACCGAACCGGGCTCCGGTTCGGAAATGAAGCCGACCTTGACGAAACCGGCGCGCTGCATCGTGAAGATCGTGCCGCCGATGCACTTGTACGGCGTGCTCACGTCGCCGCGGATGTGCACTTCGGGCAGTTCCAGGTCAGCGGCGTTCACCCCGCCCTGGCGCTTGATCTCGTCTTCCAGCTTCTTCGCCGCCATGTCGAGCAGCTCGGTGCTGCTGACGCGGGTCATGCCCCAATAGACTTCGCAGCCTTCCGGACCGCCACGGACCGAAAGAGAAACGTTTTCGGGCTTGGTTTCGGTCGGCTCGAACACGACCTTCGGCAGGTTCAGTTCAACCGTCTGGATCGCGACCGGAACCGCGATCAGAAAGATGATGAGAAGGACCAGCATCACGTCCACGAGGGGCGTGGTGTTGATGTCCGACATCGGCGTATCGCCGCCGCCGCCGCCTGTGCTGATCGCCATTGGGCGTAATCCTATCCAATTTGTTCCCTTCCGCCCGTCGGGCGGAAGCGGAGCCGCGTCGCGACCGTCGCGGCTCCAATTTCCGTTTCAGGTTCAGGCGCGCGTCGGAGCGCCGCCGGTGGTCGTCGCGGCCGGAGCCTTGGCGCCCTTCTTCGACGGAGCCTTCGGGCGAACCGCGCCGTCCGAAGCCAGATAGCCGAGCACGTCGTTCGAGAAAGCGCCCAGCTGTTCAGCAATCGCCTTGTTGCGACGCTGCAGATAGTTGAACGCCAGCACGGCCGGAACGGCCACGATCAGGCCGAGCGCGGTCATGATGAGCGCTTCACCGACCGGGCCGGCGACCGTGCCGATCGACGCCTGACCTTCGGCGCCGATCTTGATCAGCGCGCGGAAAATGCCGACGACGGTACCGAACAGACCGATGAACGGCGCGGTCGCGCCGACGGTGGCGAGGAAGGCGAGACCGCCGCCCAGCACCGAGTTGATCGACGCTTCCGAACGCGCGAGCGAGCCATGGACCCAGTCATGCGCCTCGACCGGATCGGTCAGCAGCTTATGCTCTTCCTGGGCGGTGATGCCGTCGTCGACGATCTGGCGATAGGCCGAGTTCTTCTCCAGCTTCGCGGCGCCTTCACGCAGGCTGCCCGCGGCCCAGAAGTTCGCGCGGACGCGCTTGCCCTGGTTCAGGATCTTCTGCTGTTCGAACCACTTGGTGAACAGAATGTAGAGCGAGAAGAAGAGCATGCCGGTCAGGATGATGGCGGTGCTCCAGGAGATCACACCGCCTTCATTGAGCGCGTGAAGGATATCGAATTTCGAGCCCGACGCGCCAGCAGCGAGAATGGTCGTGAGCATGTTCGGTTCTTTCCTCTAGAATTGCTAAGTGTTTGTTTCTTCGACACTCCGGCGCTGCGACCCGTGCCCCAGCGCCGGCCACTCCATTACCTGCGCGGCAGGTCCCAGCGAATCTTGCTGTTGAAGGCTGCCGGAATCTTGTTGCCGTTCGCATCTTCGGCCGGCGAAAACCGGGCGCGACGCTTGAGCAACGAGCACGCCGTGTTGTCGAGGAGCGACGAGCCGCTCGACGACGTGACCGTGCAATTGGTGACCTTGCCGCTCGCATCGACGTCGAGGCGGAAGCCGACGGTACCTTGTTCCTCGGCACGAATCGCGGCCGAGGGGTAGTCGTCGTCGGTCACCCACGAACCCGGCGCCGTACGCGGTTTCAGCGCCTTGGCCACGCGCGGCGGCGGCGGTGGGGGCGGCGGCGTCGGCGCGCGTTCGGGTGCCGGCGGAGACGGCGGCGCAATCGTGGGCGCGAACTTCGGAATCGTCGGCGTCGTCGGAATCGGCGGCGGCGGCGTCGGCACCTGAACAAGGGCCGGCGGCACGACGATTTGCGTCGGCGGCGGCGGCACCGGGGTGTCCGGCGGCGGCGGCGGCGGCGGAACTTCTTCCGGAGGAGGCGGCGGCTCCTCAATATCGAAGGTCTTCAGGTTCTCCTGAGCCTTTTTGATATACTGATATGCGAGGCCCGTGACGAACGCATATCCCAAACCCGCGACGATGATCGCGACCAATACGATCGCGACGACGCGGCTGCCACTTACATCCCGGTCAGCGTAAGCCATTCGGCAACGTCACTCCCTCATATTCTGACACGCATGCCCGATTCGCACGGATGACCCGCGCACGAACTTGCCCGCCGTGCGCCCCGTGCGTCCGTCGGCAGAGCGCGATTTCTATCGTCGCGTCCCGGGGGACGCAAACGCTTTGTCGGACATCCGCCTCGTATAGTCGCCACGTGGCAGAATTATTTCTGTATAGGAACCGACCAATCGCGTAACGCAGGACGCTATGAACCGTATCCCTGGAATCGCATTTTGTTGCGCTTTGGCGCTTGTGGCAATCCCCGGCGCGACTGCCCGGCAGTCGCAGAATTCCGCGGAATCCGCGCCTGCCCTGCCCCCCTATGCCGAGCTGGCGGGGCAAGTGCTTGCATCGCCGATCATCGTCGACGCGACAGTCCGTGAGGCCATTCGGCTGAAGGGTCCACAGGCACTGAATGTGCCGAATGGGTTCGGAAGATTTTATATCGTCGCCGATGTCGCCGCATTGATTCGCGGCAAGGACGCGATTCCCACTCGTGTCGAATATGTTGCCGACGTACCGCTCGACGCGCGCGGTCGCGCGCCCAAGCTGAAGAAGCAGCGGGTGCTCTTGTTCGCGCGTCCCGTTCCGGGACAACCCGCGCAGCTGCAACTGGTCGATATCGCCAGCCAGCGCCCGTGGAACGCCCCGCTCGACGCGATGGTCCGCGACGTGACGCGCGCGGTGCTGGCGCCCGATGCGCCGCCGGAAATCACGGGCGTCGGCAATGCCTTCCACGTTCCGGGCACGCTTCCGGGTGAGGGCGAGACCCAGATTTTCCTGATGACTGCGAGAAGCGACCCGGTGTCGCTGCAGATTCTGCGCCGCCCCGGCCAGGCACCGACCTGGGCGGTGTCGCTGGGCGAAATCGTGGATGATTCGGCGGGGCCGCCCGCGCGCGACACGCTGCTCTGGTACCGGCTGGCGTGCGGCCTGCCGCGCGCACTGCCCGATTCGAGCCTTTCCGCAGAAGAGCCCGACAACGCCCGAATCGCGCGCGAGGACTATGCCATGGTGCTGCGCGCGCTCGGCCCGTGCGAGCCGCGCGCCTATTGAACGCGAAACTGCCGTACTAACGTCGGTGACGGACCAGCGTGATGCCGATCGATTCGCCCTTTTCGGCGATCGCCAGCTTGATGATTCGCACCTCGACTCGCCGGACGCGCGCGTCGGAAATGAACAGCGTTTCGCAGATATGGTCGGCAACGCCTTCGATCAGCGTGAAGTGCACGCCGCGCGGCAATGCGTCGGTCGCGGCATGCTTGAGGTCGAGATAGCTTTTCGACGCGGACAGCGGCGTATCGGGTTCGAATCGCTCGGGCAGGTCGAGGTCCACCGTCATCGAGATACGCAGCGGCTGCGGCAAATGCGTTTCTTCGGAATAGACTCCGGTCAGGACGTCGACTTCGAGGTCATGAACCTGGAGCTGGAGCAGATCGTGCAATCAAGCGGCCTTTCACGCGAAACAGAGCGCGCCCCATAGCAGATGCCGGACCGGTTGGAAGGGCGGCGCTCACGCGTCCGCGCTGGGCCGTTCCTTCATCCGCGCGTGCCATTGCGCGACATGGACGTGCTGATCCCCCACGCGCAGCCGCGCCGCGCGGGCGAAATCGACCGTGACGAGCGCAGTGATGTCCGCGAAGCTGTAGCGGTCACCGGCGACGAATGCCCGATCACGCAACTGCGCGTCGAGCGCGTCGAGGAACGCGTTCCACATGATGGTACCGCGGGTCGCCAACTCGGGAATCTGCGGGATGATGCCCATGTTCCCCACCAGCCCGCGGTCCTTGAATGCAGGCGAGCTGTTGCGCAGGACATAGGCGACGCCGGCATAGCCGTCCGATTCGATCCGGCGTGTCCAGCTTTCGATGCGGCCGATTTCGATCGGCGTGGTACCGAACAGCGGCGGATCGGGCTGTAACGCCTCGAAATACCGGCAAATCGCCGCCGATTCGCACAATATTTCGCCGTCGTCGAGTTCAAGCGCGGGTACTGCCCCGCGCGGATTGATTGCCAGATACGCATCGCCCAGCTGATCCCCGGCGCGCAGGTCGATTCGCGTGACCGGCACGTCGATTCCCTTCTCCGCCAGGAAAATGCGCACCCGGCGCGGGCTGGGGGCGAATTCGGCGTCATAGAGTTTCATGGCCGCACACTCTTCCGTTTTTCACTTGTATCCCTGTCCACGAACGCTAAACGGCGCCGCCCGCCGCGTCCATGGCGGCGCGCTATCAAGGATCGTTCGCGTTGACCAAGCTCGTGCCGCTTGACCGGATCGCCCCCGACGCCGTCGAAGCGCTGCTCGACCGCGCGTTCGGGGCCGATCGCCATGGGCGCACTGCCTATCTGGTCCGCGCGGGGACGCAGGCGGTTCCCGCGCTCAGCTTCGCGGCGTTGCGCGACGACGGGAGACTCGCGGGCAGCATCCAGTGCTGGCCGGTCGCGCTGACCTGTGACGATGGAACCGTCGCGCCGCTCACCATGGTCGGCCCGGTGGCGGTGGAACCGGAGTGGCAGCAGGAAGGCATCGGCCGCGAACTGATGGCGCACATGATCGCCGCCGCGATTCAGGTCGACGCTCCTCCGCTGATGCTGATCGGCGATCCCGAATATTATGGCCGTTTCTTCGGATTCACCGCCGAACGCACCGGCGGCTGGCGGCTTCCCGGCGCTTTCGAGCCGCGCCGCCTGCTCGCGCGCGGCGACGCCGCGCCGGCCTGCGCCGGAATGGTCGGCCCGCGGCTGCCCGCCCACGCCTGAGCGCGATCGCGGCCACTTCGGGCTTTGCGAAGTACGCGCGGCTGGCATAGGTGCTGGGCGATGCCGATGGAGCCCCTGCCCGATTTCGCCACGCTGTCGCTGGCTGACATCGCCCGACTGGCGCAGGAACGGCGCCTGCCGCCGGTCGACCGATGGAACCCGCAGCATTGCGGGCACAGCGACATGCGCATCGCGCGCGACGGTAGCTGGTATTACCAGGGATCGCGCATTTCGCGGCCGGAAATGGTGCGGCTGTTCTCGACTATCCTGCGGCGCGAGGCGGATGGCCGCCATGTGCTGGTAACTCCCGTCGAAAAGCTCGACATCGATGTCGAGGACGCGCCGTTCGTGGCGGTCGAGATGAAGGCGGAAGGCAGCGGGCGCGACGCAACGCTGGGGTTTCGGCTGAACACCGGCGAGCTGCTGACGGCCGGCCCCGACCATCCGCTGCGTTTCGAAGAGGGCGCGCAGGGCCCCCGGCCCGTGCTCGCGGTGCGCGCCGGGCTGGAGGCGCTGATCGCGCGGCCGGTCTATTATGAGCTGGCGCAGCGCGCGCTCGATGCCGGCGGCGATCCGCCGGGGGTGTGGAGCGGCGGCGCCTTCTTCCAGATGGTCGCGGCGTGACGCTCGCCGAACGCCTGCGCGAATCGCTGAGGGCAGAACGCGCGATCCGGCCGATCCTGCTCGAAGGCGACTATCATGACTATGACCGCGCGGCGCTGGCCAATCCGGCGGCGGTGCTGGTCGCCGTCACCGACCGCGCCGATCCGGGCGTCATCCTGACTCGACGAACGCAGACGTTGCGCCGCCACGCCGGGCAAATCGCCTTCCCGGGCGGAAGGATCGACCCGGAGGACACCGGCCCCGTCGCCGCTGCGCTGCGCGAGGCACAAGAGGAGATCGCGCTGCCGCCCGGATCGGTCGAAGTGATCGGCACCGCCGACCGCTATCGTACCGTCACCGGCTATGACGTGACGCCGGTGCTGGGCGTGGTGCCGCCCGACCTGCCCTTCGTGCCGTCCGAGGCCGAAGTCGCCGACGTGTTCGAAGTGCCGCTGGGCTTCCTGCTCGACCATGCCAACCATGTCGAGGGCCAGGCCGAATATCAGGGGCAGATCCGCCGTTACTATGAGATCCAGTGGGGGGATCGGCGGATCTGGGGAGCGACCGCGGCGATGATCGTCAATCTCTCGCGCCGGCTCGCATGGCGCGCGTAACGCTTCCCACCGCCGACTGGCGCGGCCGCGCCGGGCTCGATCGGCTGACGCAAACGCTGGGCGAGGGCGCAGCGCGATTCGTCGGCGGCGTCGTGCGCGACACGCTGCTGGGCCTGTCGGTCAGCGACATCGACATCGCGACGCGCCACGCCCCCGACGCGGTCACCGCGATGCTGAAGCAGGCGGGTATCCGGGTCGTGCCGACCGGCATCGCGCACGGCACGGTCACGGCGGTGCTCGACAGCGGGCCGGTGGAGATCACGACACTGCGTCGGGACGTATCGACCGATGGCCGCCGCGCGACCGTCGCTTACACCGACGACTGGCGTGAGGACGCCGCGCGGCGCGACTTCACGATCAACGCGCTCTATGCCGATCCGGCGAACGGCGCGGTGTTTGATTACTTCGGCGGGCTGGACGATCTGGCCGCGCGGCGCGTGCGCTTCATCGGCGATCCGTTGCAGCGAATCGCAGAGGATCACTTGCGCATCCTGCGCTTCTTCCGCTTCCTCGCGCGGTTCGGCGATGTGCCGGATCCTGCCGGGCTGGACGCGTGCACTGCACGCGCCAAGGACCTGATGGCGCTCAGCCGCGAACGCATCGCCGACGAATTGCTGAAGCTGCTGGTCGCGCGCGACGCACCACGCATCGTCGCGCTGATGGTCGATCGCGGCATCTTCGCACCGGTGCTGCCGGAAATTGGCGCCGATGGCGCCGCGCGGCTGGCCCATGTCGCGGCGCGCGAAGCCGTCGCGGGCATCGCCCCCGATGCGATCCGCCGGCTGGGCGCGCTGTTGCCGCAGGACCCGGCAGTCGCGGAATCGGTCGGGGTGCGGCTCAAGCTCTCGAATGTCCAGCGCAAGCGGCTCGGCGCGATAGCGGGCCCCATTCCTGCGCGCGGCGGCGTCCATGCCGCCTATGCACTCGGCCGCGAAACGGCACTGGACAGGCTGCTGCTGTCCGACCGGACGATCGACGCGGTGACGGAAGTGCGCGACTGCCCCCTGCCCCGCTTCCCGCTGACCGGCGGTGCGATCGTGGCGCGCGGCGTGCGCGCGGGACCCGACGTCGCCCGGCTGCTACAGGCCGTCGAAAAGCAGTGGGTGGACGAGGATTTTCCCGACGACGCGCGAGCCGACGAAATCGCCGACGCGCTGGTCGATCAGGCGTTGCGCTCGCAGAGCAGCTGATAGGCCGCGTCCTTTTCCAACGGACGCGCATAGAGGAAGCCCTGGCCGTAGATACAGCCGAGCGCGGCAAGCGTCTGCGCCAGTTCGTTGGTCTCGATCCCCTCGGCGGTCGTCTGCATGCCCAGCGCCTGCGCGAGGCTGAGGATCGCACGGACAATCGCCACCTTGTCGCGGTCGGCAAGCATGCCCGACACGAAGCTGCGGTCGATCTTGAGCAGGTCGATCGGCAGCTTCTGAAGATAGGCGAGGTTCGAATAGCCGGTGCCGAAATCGTCCATCGCCAGCGTCGTGCCGAGGTCCTTCAGCGCATAGAGCGTCTGCGAAATGCGGTCGGGATCGCTGACGATCGCGCTTTCGGTAAGTTCCAGCGTCAGCCGGCTGCCGTCCAGCCCATGGCGTTCGAGCGCGCTGCGCACCATCGGCGCGACATGGTCGCGCTGAAGCTGGATCGCCGACAGGTTGACCGCGACGCGCACGCCGCAGTCGCCGCCTGCCCGCGCATCCCAGTCCGCCAGCGTCCGCGCCGCCTCTTCCATCGCCCAGCGACCCAGCGGGACGATCAGCCCCGATTCCTCGGCGACCGGAATGAAATCGACGGGCGACAGCTTCACCCCGTCTTCGTTCGTCCAGCGCGCCAGCGCCTCGAACGACTTGATCCGACCGGTCGAAAGGTCGCAGATCGGCTGGAAGGACAAGGTCATCAGCCCCGCGTCGATCGCGCGGCGCAGGTCGGTCTCGATGCCGAATTGCTCGCGCGCGATGTCGAAGGCGCGCGTGTGATAGACTTCGGTGCGCCCGGTCTTTTTCGATCGCTTCACGGCGAATTGCGCGTGGCGGATCAATTCTTCGGGATCGCCGTCGATATCGGCGCCCAGCGCCACGCCGATCGAACAGTCGACGCGGATTTCGAAATCCGAAAGGCGGAAGGGATTGGCGAGCGCCGCATGGATGCGCTTGGCCACGTGGAAGGCATCGGTCGGCCCGTCCTCCAGCGTCATCAGCACGCCGAATTCGTCACCGCCCATGCGCGCCAGCGTGTCGCGCCCGCGCAGCGCGCCCTTCAACCGCCGCGCGACGGAAATCAGCAGCTCATCGCCTGCCAGACCGCCCATGCACGCGTTGACGCGGCTGAACCGGTCCAGGTTGATTGCCAGCACCGCATAGCCGTGGCGATTATCGGCGTTGATGAGCGCTTCGATCTGATCCGCGAACCCGCCGCGATTCGGCAGGCCAGTCAGGCTGTCGGTCATCATCTCGCGACGCAGGCTGTATTCGGTGCGCAGTTCGGCAGTCTGGTCGATCAGCGTGATGAGGCATCGCCCCATGCTGCGTTCCGAGGCACGGCGCGCGAAGGTAACCCGGAAATAGCGGCAATCGACTTCGCCGCCGAACTGCCACGCGACTTCGCAATGCGTATCCTGCGAAGCAAGGAACTGGCGCAGGCGTGGGCCGAGCAGGCGGATGACCGGCGATTCGTCGGCAGTGGCGCCCAATCCTCCGCGGCGGAACGGCCGGTTGATCGCTTCGAATTCCAGCCTGTCGTCCTCGGTGTGGACGATGGCGGCGGCCACCGGCAACAAATCGAGCAGGACGGTCGTTTCGCAGGGCCCGAAGACGGCAGCGGGGTTCGTCGCCTCCGGGGGAGACGGCGCTACCGATGCAATCGCTTGGGCTTTGCGCGAAACCATTGCCCCTTCAGGTAGGGCGATTTGGTTAAGAGCTACTGAAGCAACTGGAAAATAAGGCGACAAACTTCCGGTGTCAGAATTTATTGTCGCGCGGAAACCCGTTGGGCGGCATGCGACCCGCCGCCCCGCGCGCCGCACGCCAGGGGGTCAGGTCCAATTCGGTTCGGTACCGCCCCTGATCGCCTCCCATCGCCCAGCGGAGCCCGTCGTCCAACCGGAATGTCATCGCATCCGACAGGCCGCCGTCGCGGTACCGCTGAAGCTGCACCCCCTGCCCGCGCGCCATTTCCGCGACTTCCGACAGCGGGAACACCAGCAACTTCCGGTTATCGCCGATCACCGCGACTGAATCATCGGCCTCGCCGATCGAGCGGACAAGCCGGAGGAAGGCGCCGGCGCGTGGCGTAACCACCTGTTTTCCCTTACGGGTTTCGGCCATCGCATCAGCGGAGCGCAGGATGAAGCCGCGCCCGTCGCTGGCCGCAACCAGCAGCTTTTCCGACTGGCCGGCGGGGAACAGCGCGATGATCGTGCGGTCGCCCTCCAGATCAACCATCAACCGCACCGGCTCGCCGAACCCGCGTCCGCCGGGCAGCTTATCGGCGGCGAGCGTGTAGAAGCGGCCGTTATCCGCCGCCATCAACAGCTTGTCGGTCGTCTGCGCGTGGAAGGCGAACAGCGGGCCGTCACCTTCCTTGAACTTCAGCGTCTCGGCGGCGGCAAGGTCGCCATGCCCCTTCATCGCGCGAATCCACCCGCGCTGCGACAGGATGACGGTGATCGGCTCGCGCTCGATCATCGCCTCCAGCGGAATTTCGCGCGCGGCGGCGGCTTCCTCAACCTGCGTGCGGCGGCGGCCAAGCTCGGTCTCCGGGCCATAGCGGTCGCGGATCCTGCCGAGGTCGCGTTTCATCCGCGTACGCTGGCGCGCGTCGGAGGCGAGCAGCGCCTCGAGGTCGGACTTTTCCTTTTCCAGCCCGTCGCGCTCCTTGCGGATCTCCATTTCCTCCAGCCGGCGCAGGCTGCGCAGCCGCATGTTCAGGATCGCCTCCGCCTGGCGGTCGGTAAGGCCGAATTCGGCCATCATCACAGGCTTCGGCTCATCCTCGGTCCGGATGATCTCGATCACGCGGTCGAGGTTCAGATAGGCGATCAGATAGCCGTCGAGCAATTCGATCCGATCGCCGATCCTGCCGAGCCGGTACGAAGAGCGGCGGCGCAGCACGACGAATTGGTGGTCGACCCATTGCTTCAGCGCCTCGCGCAGCCCCATCACGCGCGGCGTGCGGCGCGCGTCGAGCACGTTCAGGTTGAGCGAGAAACGGTTTTCCAGGTCGGTCAGCCGGAACAGGCTGTCCATCAGCGTCTGCGGGTCGACGGTCCGGCTGCGCGGTTCAAGCACGATGCGGATGTCGTCGGCCGATTCGTCGCGGACATCGGCCAGGATCGGCAGCTTCTTGTCGTTAATGAGCGCGGCGATCGCCTCGATCAGCTTGCCCTTCTGCACGCCATAGGGGATTTCGGTGACGATGGCCGCCCAGGTGCCGCGCCCCTGATCCTCCTGATGCCATTTGGCGCGCACGCGGAAACTGCCACGCCCGGTGGCATAGGCTTCCGCGATGACAGCCGGCGAATCGACTACCTGGCCGCCGGTCGGGAAATCGGGACCCTTCACATATTGCAGCACCGCCGCATCGTCCGCTTCCGGCTGGTCGATCAGGTGGATCGCGGCGGCCAGCAGTTCGGCGGCATTGTGCGGCGGGATGCTGGTCGCCATGCCGACCGCAATGCCGCTGGCGCCGTTGGCCAGCAGGTTGGGGAACATGCCGGGAAACAGCTCCGGCTCCTGTTCCTCGCCGTTATACGTCGGGCGGAAATCGGCGGCGTCTTCGTCCAGGCCGTCCATCAGGTCGATCGCGACCTGCGTCAGCCGCGCCTCGGTATAGCGATAGGCGGCGGCGTTATCGCCGTCGATATTGCCGAAATTCCCCTGCCCGTCGACCAGCGGATAGCGCAGCGCGAAGGTCTGCGCGAGCCGCACCATCGCGTCATAGACCGACGCATCGCCGTGCGGGTGGTATTTGCCGATCACGTCGCCGACGACGCGCGCGCACTTCTTATACCCGCTCGCCGGGTCGAGCCGCAGCAGCCGCATCGCCCACAACAGGCGGCGGTGCACGGGCTTCAGCCCGTCGCGGACATCGGGCAGCGAGCGCGCGGTGATCGTCGACAGCGCATAGACAAGATAGCGTTCGGAAAGCGCGCTGTCGAAAGGGACGTCGGAGGAATCGGCGGAGTCGGTGTCGAGTGTCATCGCCCCCCGGATAGCAGCGCCCGGTGCGCGTTGCGAGATCGCCGTTCGTCGATCGTTCCGCCACCCCGCGCGCACCGCTTCGTTCCCGAAACGGAACATGCGCGCACGGCCGGTGTTGGGCGTTAACCGAATCTTCGCTATTGGTTCGAATGGAACAGGGAGGGCTTCGATGCGAATTGTTGCAGCTATGGCCGCGCTTGCGCTGCTGGCCGGATGCGACCTGGGCGGCAACACCGATGCCGGCTCCGGCGGCGCGGCCGCGTCACAGGAAGCGGCGGCAGTGCTCGCCACATCGGGCAATGCGTTCGACTATCGCTATGCCTATCGCCTGCCCGGCAGCCGCGTGAAGGCCGTGCAGGAAAGCAACGCCGCCGCGTGCGACAAGCTGGGCCCCGCGCGCTGCCGGATCCTGGGCATGCGCTATAACGCCAGCGAATCGAACCACATTACTGCGATCCTGACGTTCAAGATCGACCCCGCCATCGCGCGCGCATTCGGCGAGGCAGTGAACAAATCGGTCGCGGGCGCGGACGGCCAGCTCGTCAGCACCGAAATCGCGGGCGCGGACAGCACTGCCGCGGCGCGCAGCAATGCGCTGGTCGCCCGGCTGCGCGAACAACTCGCCAACGCCGAAAGCCAGGCGCAAGGCGAAGGCGCGACCGCCGACCCCGCCCGCGCGCGCGCCGAACGCATCCGCCAGGCGCTCGACACCATCGCCGAAGTCGAGGCGGGCCAGGGCGAGACGCTGGCGACTGCTCCAGTGCTCGTCACTTATGAATCGAACGGCTCGCTGCTCAGCCTGGGCAGCGGAGATGCGAGCATCAAGGGCGCGGGCGAGCGGCTCAATCAATCTGCGGCGCAGTTGCTTGAGATTCTGGCGGGGGTCGGCCCGTGGCTCCTCCTGATGATCGTCGCGGTGCTCGGCCTGCGCTGGCTGATCCACGGCCGCATCAGCGCCGCGCCGATTGAGGAAGACGCGCCCAATGCCGTCCCGGTCCACGACAATGGCGACCGGCGCGACAACCGCAACCTGATCCAGCGCTGGTTCGCGCGTGATGACGAGGACGAGGACCAGCTCGAACATCATTGACACCCGGTGCCGCCCCGTCGCGAACAAGGGCGCGCGCCAACATGGGAGCGAGGAAATGCGCGCTTTCGGAACGCTGGTTGCGTTGAGCCTGCTCGCCGCCTGCTCAGGCGGGCAGCCGGGCGAATCGACATCGCCGCCGGCGGCGGAAGCCTTTGCACCGCCGCTTGAAGGAAGCGCCGCGCCGCCTGCCTCTGACGCCGCAGGCGGGGGCACGCCGCTCCCGGTCACGCTCCCCCAACTCGCCTATCGCTACCGGATCGGCTTCGTCCTGCCGCAATCGAAGATTGCCGACGCGCAGCGCCAGCATCTTGCGCAATGCGAAGCGCTGGGCGCGGCCAAATGCCAGATGATCGCGCTGAGCAGCGGCAGCGCGGACGGATCGGCCGGCGACGCCACGCTGAAGCTGCGCGTCGCGAGCGGCGATGCCCGCCGCTTCGTCGACACGGCGACCGCGACCGTGGCCAAGGCCGGCGGGCGCGCCGCCGATACCAATGTCGAGGCGGAGGACGTGTCGAAGGACATCGTCGACGCGCAGGCGCGCATCCGCCAGCGCACGCTGCTGGTCGACCGGCTGACCGAGATCCTGCGTACGCGCAAGGGCACGGTCGCCGAACTGGTAGAGGCCGAACGCAGCGTCGCGCAGGCACAGGAGGAACTGGACAAGGCCAATGGCTGGCTCGCCGAATTGCGCGGACGCGTGGCGATGTCCGACATGGAAATCCACTATTCGGCGGTTGCCCCCTCGGCTGATCCGGGGACTGTCGGGTCGCAGATGAAGGAAGCGGTGGCGGGTTCGGCAAGCGGCTTCCTGCTCGGCCTGCGCTTCATCGCGATACTGTTGATCTTTCTCGCCCCCTGGGCAGTCGTTTTCGGCCTGCTGTTCCTGTTCGTCCGCTCGATTCGCAATGCACGGCGGCGCAACGCGGCGGCGACGGATTCGTCGGATGTTTGATTGCGCGTCCGGCGGGCTTTGGGTATAGGGCCTAGCCTTCAACGGCCCCGGCCCGCGCCGCACGGCAGCGCCGCCGGGGTTGTGCATTTCAGGAAGGGTTGCACGCCACGATGGCACGTCGCCGCCAAATCTACGAGGGCAAGGCCAAGATCCTCTATGAGGGGCCCGAACCGGGCACGCTGATCCAGTATTTCAAGGACGATGCCACTGCGTTCAACGCGCAGAAAAAGGGCACGATCAACGGCAAGGGCGTGCTGAACAACCGGATTTCCGAGCATATCTTCACGCTGCTCGGCGGCATCGGCGTCCCCACGCACTTTATCCGCCGCCTGAACATGCGCGAGCAGTTGATCCGCCAGGTTGAAATCGTTCCGATCGAAGTCGTCGTGCGCAACGTCGTCGCGGGCAGCCTGTCGAAACGCCTGGGTATCGAAGAGGGCACGCCGTTGCCCCGCACGATCATCGAATATTACTACAAGGACGATGCTCTCGGCGACCCGATGGTCAGCGACGAGCACATCCTGTGCTTCGGATGGGCAAGCCAGGAAGAGCTTCACGACATGGCCGACATGGCGATTCGGGTGAACGACTTCCTGTCTGGCCTTTTCGCCGGCGTCGGTATCCGGCTGGTCGACTTCAAGCTTGAATTCGGCCGCATCTGGGAAAACGAATATGCGCGCATCATCCTGGCGGACGAGATCAGCCCGGACGGGTGCCGGTTGTGGGACATGGCGTCGGGCGAAAAGCTCGACAAGGACCGGTTCCGGCGCGACCTGGGCGGCGAAGTAGAGGCGTATCAGGAAGTCGCGCGCCGATTGGGCCTGTTCCCCGAAGACGCCGATTCGGCGGTTCTCGACCTCGAATCGCACCGCAAGCGTCGCGGCAAGTAAGCGGCGCCAGCCCCCTGCCCGCCCAACGGCCGGCAGCAACTCTTGATCGGGCGCGCCCATGGGGCCATAGGCGCGCCACGGTTCCCGTCACCCCACGAGGCTCTATGAAACTCCGCATCGTCGTCACGCTCAAGAACGGAGTCCTCGACCCGCAGGGCAAGGCGATCCAGCATGCGCTGGGCGCGCTGGGTTTCGACGGAGTCAGCGACGTGCGCGCGGGCAAGATCTTCGAACTCGATGTCGCCGATGACACGAGCGACGACGCGATCGACGCGATGTGCCGTCAGTTGCTCGCCAACACGGTGATCGAAAACTATCGGATCGAACGCCCGTGAAAACCGCCGTCATCGTCTTCCCCGGCTCCAACTGCGACCGCGACATCGCCGTCGCGCTGGAACAGGTGACGGGCGCCAAGCCCGCAATGGTGTGGCACGGCGAAACCGACTTGCCCGACGGACTGGGGCTGATCGCGCTGCCCGGCGGCTTTTCCTACGGCGACTATCTGCGCTGCGGCGCGATTGCCGCGCGGTCGCCGGTGGTGCGCGCGGTGGTCGATGCGGCCAATCGCGGCGTGCCGGTGATCGGCATCTGCAATGGCTTTCAGGTCCTTACCGAAAGCGGCCTGCTGCCGGGCGCGCTGATGCGCAACGAACGACTCGACTTCGTCTGCCGCGATGTTCCGCTAAAGGTTGAGAACAGCCAGTCGATCTTCACCAGCCGCTATGCTGCGGGCGAAGTGCTGTCGGTGCCGGTAGCCCACCACGACGGCAATTATTTCGCCGACGCCGCAACGCTCGACCGGCTGGAAGGCGAAGGCCGCGTGGCGTTCCGCTACGGCCAGAACATCAACGGGTCGGCGCGCGATATCGCGGGCGTGCTCAATGCCGCGGGCAATGTGCTCGGCATGATGCCGCACCCGGAGCGCAAGATCGAGGCGGCGCACGGCGGGACCGATGGGCGCCGCCTGTTCGAAGGACTATTGGAAGCCGTCGCCTGAGCGCCTCGGGCGGGTGTCGACCCCTGCACGACGCAGCACCATCGGTGCGAATACAAGCAGCAAACTAGGCACCAGCATTGTTGCCCAAATATCGTGCAACGACGCGCCGAATGTTGCCTCACCCGCGGCCCTGCTAAGCAAATCATTTGCTTCGTTGAACAATTCCAGGATGAAAAGCCCGATCCACGGGCGCCAATTCCAAAACGGCCGGCGTAGCGCGGCCGCGATCATCAGCAGCGCAATGGTACCGAATGCCATGTGAAGCGTCGAATCGGGGAGCGCGGTGGCCTGCTCCACCCAGGTCTTGGCAGCAATAATGGCTATCATACTCGAGTCGCGAACGGGGTGAAGTTAGTGCCTTCATCATACACGTCGACGCCTTCGCGGCGCTTCAGGAAAGTGACGACAAGATAGGTGGCCGGAGTCAGCAGCACTTCCCACGCCACTTTCAGCACCCATTGCGTCACCAGCACGCGGAACACCAGATCGTTGGTCCATCCCGCCGCCCCCAAAAAAGCAAGCGGATAGAAGATCAGGCTGTCCACTCCCTCGCCCGCGATCGTCGATCCGATCGTGCGCATCCACAGATGTCGTCCCTGCGTCCAGATCTTCATCCGCGCGAGGACATAGGAATTGACGAACTCGCCGACCCAGAAGGCCAGCATCGACGCGAAGACGATGCGCGGCACCTGGCCAAAGATCACCTCATACGCCGCCTGGTTCTGCCAGTCGGGCGACGGCGGCAACTTGACCACTACCCAACTCATTGCCGCCATGAACGCCACCGCCGCGAACCCGGCCCAGATGACACGGCGCGCGCGGGCATAGCCATATACTTCGGTCAGCACATCGCCGATGACATAGGAAACGGGAAAGAACAGAATCCCCGCGCCGAACGGCCAATATCCGATGCCGGGCACCCATATCTGCGCGACCTTGCCCGCGCCGATGACGTTCGACAGCACCAGGATGACCACGAACGCGGCCATGATGAAATCGAAATAGCGGAAATGCCCGCCCGCAATCTGCCGCGCGCTGACATGCGCCGGTACCCGGTCCGTTTCGCTCATGCAGCAACTATGATCGCGGTTCCGCACACTGGCAATCCGCGCTAAGGCACCGCGCACGCGCCCGTAGCTCAGTTGGATAGAGCACGAGCCTTCTAAGCTTGGGGCCGCTGGTTCGAATCCAGCCGGGCGCGCCATTTCCCTTTGTTCAAGCCGACCTGCCCGCCTTTTGACAGGTTCGAACTTGCGTTCGTTGGACGCGCCATTTGCGGTCGCTCAACTGCGATGGCGCCAGTCGATCCACTCGCCGTATGGATGGCAGACGGCCAGCACCCGCCTATCCCCGGTCGGCCACAGGGTGAGCGACAATTGGACCTCTTCGCGCGTCGGCGTCCATTCCAGACCGATCCAGGCAAGCGGGTGATGCTCGTTCGCCTGCGCGCCCGCCGCATGCAATGCCGCGACGATCTTGGTTCTATCGGCAGGTTCCAGATACTGCAGCACCATCGAATGGAACACCACGCGGCACACACCTGCCCGCGCCGGCTCTTCCAGCCGCTGGGGCAGCCACTGCACGGCGTCGGCCCTGTCGACGCGCGGCCGATGGACGCAAGCAAGATCGAGCGCCTTCTCCAGCCGCCGAAGGCGGGCAGTCTGGTCGGCCCAGATGTGCGAAAGCAGCCGTTCGCGGTTCGCCTCGTTTGCGGGATCAAGCGGCCTCAGGTCGACACCGCGGGCGGCGACCAGCGCAATCGGCGCGGGACGCGGCGCGGGCCCGCGCCAAACCGGGGCAACCCGGACCGGCGACTGCGGGTCGCCCGCGCAAACCCCGCCCAGGTCGAAGGCATAGCGGGTCAGGTTGAGATTCAGGCCGCAACTCGAACCAAGTTCGAAAAGCTCGGCCGGCAATCCGGTTTCTTGCCGAACAACCATCAACGCCGCGGCCAGCGCCGCCGAACGGGCGACTTCATTCGTCTGCGGCGGGTCGCGCATCCATTCTTCGACAAAGGCATCGCAAAGGTCGAGCGCCGCGCCGACCGCGGCATCGAAATCGCCATGTTCGCGACGATAAAGCGCCGCCAGTATCGGCGGTTCCCCGCGCCGCGCGATCGCGTGGAGCGCGGCGTTGAACCGCATCGCAAGCGCCGCCGCCGAACGATCATCGGGCCATCCGGCGATCAGCGCAGCAGTGCGCGGCGCGCGATAGAGTTGCCTTTCCCCCGCATCAAGCACCGCCCCGACAAAGGGCGAGCCCAGGTCGCACGCGATTTTCGATTGGCGCCACAGCTCCCCTCGAGCCGCAACGCGCGCCATCATGTTCATTCAACTTCCCCCACCGCGCACCGCGCGGCCCGTTTCGACCGGCCAGAAGAGGCGATGCCGACGGAAACCGCCGGCAATCGCACTCATCAGAACGCCTGCCAGTCGTTGTCACCGTCACCCGAACGAACGAGTGCCGGAATGGCCTTGGCTGGCAATGGCTTCGGTGCGTGGTCGAACCGCTTGCGTACCCCAGACGCCGGCGCCGCCGACCCGTTTCCGACGTTGAAACGGCTTGCGCGATCCGCCAACCCGCTGACTTCGCCTGCCAATCCCTGCGCGGCGGCCGAAGTCTGCTCGACCATCGCCGCATTCTGCTGAGTCGCCTGGTCCATCGTGGTAATCGCGGCGCTGACTTCGGTAATTGCAGTCGACTGTGCCTGATTGTCCTCGGCAATCCGGCCGAGTAGCGCATGCACCTCGCCGACGTCGCCCGAGATGTTGGCAAGCGCGGCATCGACCTTTTGAACCATATCGACTGCATCGACGATGTCGGTCTGCGTTGCCGTCAACTGATCGCGCGCGCGACCGGCTTCTTCCTCGGCGCGCATCGCCAAAGCCGACACCAGATCGGCGACGACCGCGAAGCCGCGGCCTGCCTCACCCGCACGACCCGCCTCGACTGCCGCGTTCATCGCTAGAACGCGCGTCTGGAACGCGATCTTGTCGAGCCCTTCGATGACGCTGTCGATGCCCTTCGCGCTTTCCGACACACGGCCCATCGCCAGCACCGCTTCGTCCGCGACCGACCGGCCGTTCGACACCGACCCGATTGCGCCATTTGCGCGCTCGACCGTTCTTGCCGCGGCGATGGCGGTGGTGCGCAGCCGTTCGTCCATCTGGGTCACCGCGGCCGCAGTTTCTTCAATGCTTGCGGCATTCGCTTCGGTCCGGCGCGCAAGGTTTTCGGACGCCTGGGCGATCTCGGTCGAACCCGTGCGAATCGCCGACGTCGATTCCATGACAGCGGCGATCAGGTCGCGCAGGCTGGAAAGCGCTGCATTGAAATTGGTCTTCACTGCGCCATAGTCGGCTGGAAATTCGCGCGTGATCGCGGCGGTCAGATTGCCGCCGGCCAATTCGGCCAGATGCGCCGAAATAGTCTCGACGACCATCTTCTGTTCGGCCTCCGCACGCGCGGCGGCGGCTTCAGCCGCCTGCTTGGCAAACGCCGCATCACGAAACACCAGCACAGTGCGCGCCATCTCGCCAAGCTCGTCGCCGCGATCGGTGCTGGGGACATCAATGTCGGTCCGGCCCGACGCCAGTTCGACCATGGCGCGCGTCAACCCCGTGATCGGGCTGGCAATCGCGCGGCTGAGCAGGAAGGCCAGCGCCACCGCCACGCCGATCAGCAAGATGCCCCCGACGATCAGGACCGTGGTTGCCGTGGCGATCGCCGAATTCTGGCGCGCCGACCCTTCCTCGATCCGCTTCATCTCGGCGTCGCGCACGTCGCGCAATGGCAAAACCGCCGCGCTGACCAGCACCGCGCTGCCGGCGGCGCGAACTTCCGCCTGCGCACCGTCGCGATCGCCGGCCTTTACGCGCAGGATCAGCCGGTCCCCCCACTTCGAACGCCACGCGATCGTTTCCTCGCGCGATTTGAGCACTGCGGCGCGCAGCGCGGGATCCTCGATCTCGCGCTCAAGTTCGGCGGAGGTGCGATCATAATCGTCGCGCCCTTCATAATAGGACTTCAGGTACGACGTGTCCCCAGTGACGAGGAAGCCGCGCAGCTGACTGTTCTGCCGCAATAGCGCTGTTTCCAGCGCCAGCGCCTTGGCGTGAATCGCCTGAGAGTCGTTGTTCCGGTCGGTCGAACTGCGGATCATCGAAATGTTCGAAAAGAACACCGCCATCATGACTGCGGCGGATGCGCAGATCATGAAGAACGACAACCCCAGCTTCCGCGGAATGTTCAGTGATTTCAGCATAGTTGCGACTTCCGTTTTATTTCGCTGCTCCAACGTCTGGAATAGGCCGGGGCGCACGCGGCGCCCCGGCATTTACCGTTCAGAAGGAGAAGCGCAGCGACGCCGAAACAGTGCGGCCATTCAGTGCGCGCGCCGTAACGATTCCCGTCGCCGGGATCGCTCCTTGAGTAACATCGGTCAGCGCCAGCGTGTCGAACAGGTTGTTGGCGACCAGACCCAGTTGGACCTGCTCGTTCAACCGGAACTGCACGAAGCCGTTGACCAGCGTGTAGGCCGGCAGGCGCAGTTGATTAATGTCCTGCGTATAGCTGCCGGTTGTGCCGATCACATTGGCACCGACGGTAAAGCGCCGGGTTTCATATTGCGGCGTGACCTGGAAAATCAGGCTCGGCTGGTGGCGCGGCGTGTTGCCGACCACCGCGGCGTTGAACTCGTCATCGACGATCGTCGCATCGGTCCAGGTCGCGCCGGCGGTCACGCTGTACGGGCCCTTCTGGAAGCTGCCTTCGAACTCCAGGCCATAGGCGCGATAGGTACGGATGATCTGTTCGACCTGAGTCGACCCGTCCGGGCGGCTGTTGATCTGAAGATTGCGCTCGCCCGTCTTGGCCCAGAAGCCCGTTACATTGACCGTCAGGTTCGACTTGCGGAACTTCACTCCGACTTCGGCCTGTTTGACAATGTCATAGGCGTCGGCCGAATTCACCAGACCCCCCGTAACCGGATCCACCGCCGGCGTGAACAGGATACGGTCGGCCGCCGCGCGACCGCCGCGGCTATACCGCGCGAACACCGCCAGCGGCTCGGCGATGCGATAGTTGACGCCGCCCGAATAGCTTACGTAATGATAGCTGTAGTCGACTTTGCCCGGCGCATTGAGCGGGATGAACCCCGAACGGCTTTCCGCCGGCGAAATCACGCCGTCGCCGTTGATGTCATACGGCGCGATGCCGACGCGGCCGCCACCCAGTTCCGACCCGAAGACGGAACCTTCGGCCTTGCCGCTGTTGTACCGGACGCTGGCGCCGATCGCGACCTTGCCGATGTGATAGTTGAGCGAGCCATAAGGCGCGTTGGTGTCGAAATCGACGTCGTACTTGCGGCGATAGCCGGTGGTGACGATTGCGGCGCTATAGGCGAAGACCCCGTCCTGCGTCTGAGGGATGTTGGTCGCGGTCGTGATGTTGATCAGCGAAGCCTCACCGTCGCCGCGCACATCCGACACGATCGAGCTGAACAACCAGTCGGTGTTGAGCGACTGGCGCGACTTGTAGAACCCCGCCGTGAAGGTCAGCTTGCCGCGGCCCAGGTCCCATACGCGGCTGGCGCGCAAGTCGTTGGTGACATTGTCGACACCGTTCAGGCGGAAATCCATCAACAGCGACGTGGCGAGCAGACCGTTGCCGTTCAGCGACGCGGGGTCGGTGATCGTCAGGCCGGCGTTCGGTCCCGACGCATAGCTGATCCGCGCCCCCGGTCCGCCAAGCGCGGTGGCCAGCGCCGACGCCGGTGCAACCGAAAGCGGGAAGTTCTGCAGGATCTGCCCCGACAGGTCCGAATAGCGGAAACGTTCGGTGATGGTCCAGCCGCCGGTATCGAACCGCGATTCCAGGCCGATGGCCTTTTCGACCGGATGCACGCCTTCGCGCAGATCGTGACGGGCCAGCTTGTTCTCGCCGTCGAGCGTCAGCACATTGGTGATGTTCGACGAAAGCAGCGTATCGCGGCGCAGGTCGAAATTCGGCAACGCCTCATAGCTGGGGTCGCTGTTGGTACCGGTCACGCGAACGGGATATTGCGTATAAGCGGGAACCCGGTCGTCGAGATATTTGCCGTACAGGCGAATATAGCCGCCGCTGAACTCCTTGGTGATATTGGCCTTGAACTGGCCGCCGCGATAGGCGGTGTACCCGGTGTTCCGCGGGCCTTCGCCTTCGCGATAGAAGCCGCCGACGTGAAAACGCATCGTGTCGCTGATACGGCCGCCATAGTCGAAGTCGAGGCGATAGGATTCATAGTCGATGCCGCCCGTCGCCTGGATCGCGCCGCCTTCGACATCGCCGGTCTTTGAAATCAGATTGATGACGCCGCCGGGCGAGTTCGACGAAAAGGACGACGAGGAGCCGCCGCGGATCGCCTCGACCTGCGCCAGGCTCAGGTCCGCGCGGACGAACACGTCGGCGCTGATGAACGAAATGTCGCCGAATTCCAGAACCGGCAGGCCGTCTTCCTGGAACTGCAGATATTTCGATCCGGTCGACGCCAGCGGCAGCCCGCGGATGGTGTAGCTGTTGTTGGCAATACCGCCCGACGCCTCCACGCGCAGGCCGGGAATATTGCGCACGATTTCGGCCAGCGAAGTGGCGCCGAGTTTTTCGGCATCGTCGCCCTTGAGCGTGCTGGTGGAAATCGCTGCGTCGAGACGGTCGCGCCCCTTGGCTACGCCGGTCGAAAAGACTTCCTTGGGTGCAGCAGGTGCGGTTTCGGGCGCGGCGTCTTCGCCGGGAGCCGTTGCGACCTGTGCGGCGGCCGGGAACGCAACAGCGAACGGCGCGACCGTCAGGAGAAGAAGAGACTTGCGCATAGTTTCTTTCCTAAACCTCGATGCGGGACGATTTGGACGAGTTTCGGTATCGCGATCCGGCACGGGTGCGGATCGCGCGTTGCTATGGTTCGGAGTTGAAAAATCCGAGTTAGCGATAACAGTGCGAAATTCGCGCCTGATTCTAGCGAATTACTGGATTCAATGAATTTAAATCCATCACCTTGTCATACAAACTTCCCTCGACTTTCCCCAAGTCTGCTGCATACGGTGCCCACGCAGACTGTTTCCCCAATCGGCATTATAGACGGCGGCACAGTTGATCGGGCGCAGTGATCCGCCTTTTCGAAATGGAACGAGAAAAACGCGAGTACCGCCGTTCCCCAGGGACCTCTTGTTTCGCCGTGAACTGCTGCAAGTCGCGCGCGTCGAAGCGCAGAGGCAGTAACGGAAATCCCATCGCTTTCATGCGCCGCGAACGCGACACCAATGCGCTACGGCTTTTCAGTAGTTGGTCGAGCCATTCGACGAAATGCGCGATGAACCCGGCAAAGGCGCGCGACGAACCGTGATCGGGACGCGCTCCACACGGGACGCTTGCCGCTCACGAACCGGCTGGGCGGCGCGACCCGGCCTGTCCATTGCGGCGGCTTGCACCGCGGCGATGTCCGCCCGCGTGACCGGCAGCCGCCGGAGCTTGGCCATCAGTTCGAAATCGCCGGGGCGCGTGCCGTCCGGCGGCGACGGGCGCATTTCCCGAAACACGCGACGCCGAAAGGCCGACGTGAAATTGGTCGCGTTGCTGCGATGGACATGCACGGCAAAGGTGGGTTCATCGTCCGGCTTGCGCGTGCATCTCTCAGGACGCGCGTCGGGCAATTCCACCATCCGCCTGACGCACGCGCGACATGCGCAGGAGCGGGCGGAACTGACCGATCCGCTGTGTTCGCCCGGACACGCCATCCCGCGGTCGACTTCGAAGCAGTCGCCGCCATTTCCCGGGTCGATGTACGGCGAAGACCGCCCCTCGGCCTGTCCGCTTCGCGCGAAACTGGCGGTGCTGTCAACGCTTTCCACTACGGGCACCGGTTCGCCCAGGTCGACAGCGTGCCCGCCTTTGCGCGCCGCCGCCTGCGCGTCTCGACCAACTCGCGCGCACCACCCAGACGATTCATCCGCCCGGCGGTCGAACGCGACGAAGCCGGCCTCCGCCGGGTGCAACCTTCAGCCGTCGTTGCTTGCAACTTCCAACGCCACCCGGAACAGCGAGGTCAGTCGCGCGCGCAAATCGTCCGGATTGCATTCGGAAATCGGGTCGAGGGCCATGACGCTGGCCAGGATGCCGCTGCCCATCAGCAACGACAGCGCCAGCGACGCACGCATCATTGCATCCTCGCCGCCGATGCGATCCGCAATCGGCTCGAGCATCTCGGTTTCCATCGCCTTGCGGACGATTTCCGACGCATTCGGCGAAGAAGCGGAGCGCATGATGATGAGGAGGCGGTCGAGCTTCTCGGCGCGATGCTGCGCGCTCTGGTCCTTGTCGCAGATCAGCCCGGCCAGATGCGCGGGCAACGTCTCCGCCGTCTGCCCCGCGAACAGGTCGTCATGGTCCTCACCACGAAGCACTTCGCGGAAAAGCTCTTCCTTGTTACCGAAATAGCGGCACACCAGCGCGGGATCGACACCGACCATGCCGGAAACATCGCGCAGGCCAACATTTTCATAGCTGTCGCGGGCGAAGCAACTTCTTGCCGCCTCAAGCATTGCACTGCGCGTGGCCGCCGCGTTGCGGGTCCGCGCGGGGGTTTTCGTTCGATGAGCTGTCACACAGGGAATGTAGCATCGCCGCGACGTGAATCAACAATTGTTGACTCTTTAAGTCATCGAGCGTTGACAACCGCCGGGCGCGCACTTAGCTAATCGCCACTCGCGGACAAGAGGCTCGACAGAAGCCCTGTCTCACCATTCAAGAGGGGTGCCTGGTCCGTCCACGATCAGCGAACCGGATCCAGTTCTGATGAAAAAACACACGCTATCAATCGCAGGGTGCGCGTTCGCGCTGGTTTTGGCTACCGCCGGCTGCGGCTCGGGTCAGAGCGCCAATCAGGCGCCACCGACGCCGATGGTGACCGTTGCCGCCCCGGTGGTGCGCGAAATCACCGACTGGGACGAATATGTCGGCCGGTTCGAAGCGATCCAGAACGTCGACGTGCGACCGCGCGCGTCCGGCTATCTCCAGTCGGTGCATTTCATCGACGGCCAGTATGTCCGCAAGGGCCAGCTGCTGTTCGTCGTCGACCCTCGACCCGCGATGGCGCAGCTCGCCCAGGCACGCGCGCAGCTTGCGGAGGCGGTTGCGACGCTGGCGAACGCCCGCACCGAACTGGCACGGTCGCAAAAGCTCGCCGAGGCGCAGGCCGCCAGCCAGGAGGAAGTGCAGCAGCGCGCCGCCGCCGTCCGCACCGGCGAGGCGCAGGTCGCCGCCGCGCAGGCCAATGTCCGCGCACGCCAGCTTGACGTGTCGTTCACTCGCGTGACTGCCCCGATCTCGGGCCGTATTTCGCAGCGTCAGGTCGATCCTGGCAACGCTGTCGTCGCCGACCAGACGGTGCTGACGACAATCGTGTCGACCAACCCGCTGCACTTCGCGTTTGAAGGTTCCGAAACGCTGCTGCTGAAATATCAGCGCGAATCCGCCGGTGTCGGCACCGGCACGCCGGTGCGCGTGCGGCTGCAGGACGAGAAGGACTATGTCCACGCCGGCACGCTCGACTTCATCGACAATGCAGTCGACGCCAAGGCGGGGACGATCAGCGCGCGCGCGATCATCCCCAACCCGGACGGCTTGCTGAAGCCGGGCCTGTTCGGCAGCTTGAAGCTGGAAGCGTCCAAGCCCTACCCCGCGATCCTTGTCCCCGACACCGCGATCAGCGCCGACGCCACCCGGCGGCTGGTGATGGTCGTCGGCGCCGACGGCACCGTCCAGCCGCGCCCGGTCGAAACCGGTCCGCTGGTCGGCGACCTGCGCGTGATCCGGTCGGGGCTGAAACGCGACGACAAGGTCATCATCGGGGGCGCCCAGCGCGCGCGGCCCGGCCAGAAGGTGCAGGTACAGGCGGGCAAGATTGCCGCGCCGGCCCAGTTGCCCGGCCAGCCCGCCGCGGCCCAGACGCCACCCAAATCGAGCGACATGCCTGACGGCAACAGCGCCACGCCCGCCCGCTGAGGAGCGCGTCCTGTGAACATTTCCGGATTTTTCATCGAACGGCCGATTTTCGCGGCCGTTGTGTCGATCTTCATCACGCTGATCGGCGCTTTCGCCTACCCGCTTCTCCCGCTCTCGCAATATCCCGAGATCGCGCCGCCCACGATCGTCGTGCAGACCTCCTTCCCGGGTGCGTCGTCCGAAGTCGTGGCAGAAACCGTCGCCGCTCCGCTGGAACAGGAGATCAACGGCGTCGAGAACATGCTCTACATGTCCTCTTCGTCGACACAGGGTCAGGCGCAGATCACCGTCACCTTCAAGCCGGGTACCGACCTAGACCAGGCACAGGTGCTGGTACAGAACCGCGTCGCGCTCGCCGAACCACGCCTGCCCGAACAGACGCGCCAGATCGGCGTGACGGTGAACAAGCAGACATCGGGGTTTCTGTTGATCGTCGCATTGACGTCGGACGACCCGGCGATCGACACCGACTATCTGGGCAACTACGCCAATACCAAGATCCGCGACCGGCTGCTGCGCCTGACCGGCGTGGGCGGGGTTCAGGTATTCGGCGGCGGCAATTATTCGATGCGCATCTGGATCGATCCGGATCGCGCGGCGGGCCGCGACCTTACGTCGACAGAAATCGTCAGCGCACTGCAGACGCAGAATGTGCAGGTCGCGGGCGGCGCGCTGGGCCAGGCGCCGAATTTCGGCAACACCCCCGCGTTTGAGGTTCCGATCGACGCCCAGGGCCGTCTGACTACGCCTGAACAATTCGGCGACATCGTGTTGAAGACCGACACGACCACAGGCGCCATCACGCGCCTGAAGGATGTCGCGCGCGTCGAATTGGGAAGCCAGGATTACGGCGTCCAGGCCGCGTTCAACGGCAAGTCGGGCATCGCGCTGGCGGTGATCGAACAGCCGGGTGCCAACTCGTTGAACGCAGCCGACCTCGTCCTCAACGAAATGAAGGCGATCGAAGCCGAGTTTCCGAAGGGCGTGTCCTATTCGATCCCGTACAATCCGACCGAATATGTCGCAGCATCGGTCGAGGCGGTCCAGCATACGGTGTTCGAGGCGTTGATCCTCGTCGTTCTGGTCGTGCTCGTGTTCCTTCAGACCTGGCGCGCGGCGATCATTCCGATCGTTGCGATCCCGGTCTCGCTCGTCGGCACCTTCGCGGTGCTGCTGGCGCTGGGCTTCTCGCTCAACTCGCTGTCGCTGTTCGGGCTGGTGCTCGCGATCGGCATCGTCGTCGACGACGCAATCGTCGTGGTAGAGGCAGTCGAAAAGCACATCAGCGAGGGCCGCGACCCGCGTGAGGCCGCGCACATCACGATGCGCGAGGTTTCGGGCGCGTTGATTGCCATCGGGCTGGTGCTGATTTCGGTGTTCGTCCCGACGGCGCTGACCGGCGGCATTCCGGGCATCTTCTACCGCCAGTTCGCCGTGACCATCGCGGCGGCGTCGGCGATTTCGCTCCTCGTGTCGCTCACGCTGTCGCCCGCGCTCGCCGCGCTGCTGCTCAAGCCGCACCGCAAGGAGGAACATCACGGCCCCGCCCCGCGCTGGGCGCGCCCGTTCGTCGGGGCGGCGAACGCGTTCAACAACGGCTTTGCCTGGCTGTCGGACCGCTATGGCTCTCTGACAGGCCGCCTGATCCGGATGAGCGCGATCATGCTGGTGGTCTATGCCGGCCTGCTGGTGTTGACCGGCTGGCGGCTGACCGCCACGCCGACCGGCTTCATCCCCGAACAGGATCAGGGCATCCTGATCGGCGTCGTCCAGTTGCCGCCGGGCGCCTCGCTCGAACGCACGCAGGCGATCCTGAAGCGCGCAACCGACATCGCGTCCAAGACCGAAGGCGTGAACAACATCGCCGCCTTCGCCGGGCTCGACGGGTCGAGCTTCTCGCAATCCTCGAACGCGGGCACGATCTTCCTGCGGCTGAAGGACTGGAGCGAGCGCGGCAGCGAACTCGCCGCCGACAAGCTCGCTGGCAAGCTGACCGGCGCACTGGCCGGGCAGATCGACGGCGCGAACATCTTCATCATCGCGCCCCCGGCCGTGCAGGGCCTGGGCAACGGCTCGGGCTTTGTGATGATGATCGAGGACAAGGCCAACCAGGGCTATCCTGCGCTGGAAGGCGCCGGGTTCGCGATGATGGGCGCCGCCGCTCAGCAGCCGGGCAAGGTGAGCCAGGTGTTCACGCTGTTCAACACCGGCACGCCGCGCATCCGCGCCGACGTCGACCGCGACAAGGCACAATTGCTGGGCGTCCAGCCGGAGCAGGTGTTCGCCGCGCTCAGCACCTATATCGGCTCGACCTATGTCAATGACTTCAACCTGTTCGGCCGCACTTTCCGGGTGACCGCCCAGGCGGAGCCGCAGGCCCGCGACCAGTTGGTCGACATCGGCCGCCTTCAGGTCCGCTCGTCGAGCGGGGCGATGGTGCCGCTGTCGTCGGTCGCGACGTTCGAGACCGAATCCGGACCTGCACGCGTGGTCCGCTACAACCTCCAGCCCGCGCTGGAGCTGCAGGGACAGGCCGCGCCGGGCGTGTCGTCGGGTGATGCTCTCGCGACGATGGAGCAGCTTGCGCAACAGGTACTGCCGCAGGGCTTCGGCTATGAATGGACAGGTATCGCGTTCCAGGAACAGGCGGCGGGCAGCAGCTCGGCGATCATCTTCGGCCTGGCCGTGGTCTTCGTCTTCCTGGTGCTGGCGGCGCAATATGAGGCGATCACGCTGCCGCTCGCGGTCATCCTGATCGTTCCCATGTGTATCCTGGCCGCGATGGTGGGCGTGAACCTGCGCGGGATGGACAACAACATCCTCACTCAGGTCGGCCTGGTGGTGCTGATCGCATTGGCGGCGAAGAACGCGATTCTGATCGTCGAATTCGCCAAGCAGGCCGAAGAGGAAGGCATGCAGCGCGTCGAAGCCGCGGTGCATGCGGCCCGTTCGCGCCTGCGCCCGATCCTGATGACCAGTTTCGCGTTCATCTTCGGCGTGATCCCGCTGGCCATCGCCAGCGGACCGGGTCAGGAGATGCGCCAGTCGCTGGGCACCGCCGTGTCGTTCGGCATGCTGGGCGTGACGTTCTTCGGGCTGATCTTTACGCCGATCTTCTATGTGGTCGTACGCGGGCTGAGCCGCTTCCTGCCGGGACGGCACCGCAACAATGCACCGGCGGCGCCGGACGCCGACGTGGCTCCGGCGGAATAAGGGATATGCCGACGATGAAGCATCTTCTCCTCACGTCGCTGTCGGGCCTTGCGCTCGCCGGCTGTACGGTCGGCCCGAACTATGTCGCGCCGACACCGCCCGCCCCCGCGACGACGCCGTTCGTCGAAGGTGGCGCGCCGCAGTTCGTCCAGGCGGCACCGCCCGCGAACTGGTGGCACATGTTCAACTCGCCGACGCTCGACCGGCTGGTCGACGAAGCGCTGGCGGCCAACACCGACCTGCGCGTCGCGGCCGCCAACCTGCGCCAGGCGCGCGCCGTGCTGCGCGAGCAGCGCGCGGGCCGGTTGCCCACGACGTCGCTCAGCGGCCAGGGCGGCTATGCCCGCCAGTCGGGCACGACGCTGGGGCTGGACGGCCCGGGACGGGAGGGCGAGAACTACGACATCGGCGCCGACGTCGCCTATCAGGTCGACCTGTTCGGCGGCATCACGCGCGGGATCGACGCCGCGACGGCCGATGCCGAAGCGTCGAAGGCCGCCTATGACCTCGCGCGGATCACCGTGGTCGCCGAAACGACGCGCGCCTATGCCGATGCCTGTTCCTATGGCCGTCGGCTGATCGTCGCGCGCGAAAGCCTGCGGGTGCAGGAGGGCACGTTCTCGATCACCGAACGGCTGGAAGAGGGCGGCCGTTCGACGCGGCTCGACGTCGCCCGCGCCCATGCGCAGCTCGAACAGATCCGCGCGACGCTTCCCACGCTGGAGGCGGAACGCAAGGCGTCGCTCTATCGGCTGGCGGTACTGACCGGCAAGCCGCCCGCAGAATTCCCGCAGGACGTTGCCGATTGCGACGCGATACCCACGCTGGCCGCGGCGATTCCGATCGGCGACGGCGCTGGCCTGCTCGCTCGCCGTCCCGACATCCGTTCGGCGGAGCGCAAGCTGGCGGCGGCGACCGCGCGCGTCGGCGTGGCGACCGCGAACCTGTACCCCAGCGTGTCGCTGGGCGGGTCGATCGGATCGACGGCGGCTTCGGTCGACGATCTGTTCAGCGACAAGGGCTTCCGTTTCAGCCTGGCCGGGCTGATCTCTTGGAACTTCCCCAACATGTCGGTCGCGCGTTCGCGGCTGCGGCAGGCGGAGGCGGCGGGCGACGCCGCGCTGGCGACGTTCGACGGAACCTGGCTGAACGCGTTGCAGGAAACCGAAAGCGCGCTTGGCCGCTATGTCGGCCAGTTGGAAAGCGTCACGGCGCTGCGGCGCGGGCGCGAGCAGGCGGCGGAGGCCGCACGGCTCGCCCGCATCCGTTATGAAGCGGGTGCAGAAAGCTTTCAGGTCGTGCTCGATTCCGAAGCGACGCTCGCGTCGATCGACGCATCGCTGACATCGGCCGAAGCGCAGCTCACCGACTATGCGATCACATTGTTCCTCGCACTCGGCGGCGGCTGGGACGACGCGGACCCGCTGGCGCCCACGCCACCGGCCAGTGAACCCCCGGCATCGGGCACCAACTGACGCGCGCTTTCAGGGACGAGCGGTAGCGTGCTCCGGCTATCCGGACAGCAAAGCCTGTCGGGGCACGCGGCCGCTTCACCTGTGCAGAAGGCGGGGATGCGGCAAGATACCGCATCTCCGCCCTCGACCTTCCGGGGGGTTATTCCTTGTCGGTCTTCCGGCCACCGCGCGCATAAAGCAGCGCGGCGACGATCGCCGCCGACCCGATGCCGACGGCCGCACCCACGCCGACTTTCTTCGACACGCTCCAACCCGCCTTTTCCGCGTCCGTTTCTGCGCTGCCGCCCACTTTCACGGGCTTGGCCGACGAATGCAGATGATCCTCCGCCGGCGACTTGGGTTCCAGCGGATAGGGCGACGTGCCCGCTTCGGGGGCGTGGGGTTTGGTGGTCATGGCGTTTCCTGAATGGTGACACGTCCCGAAAACGACCGCCGGGGCAGTCGGTTGCGGAACAGCCGCGCCATCGGCGACGACGCGAGCGGATTCTTACTTTGCGCAAAAGCGGGCCCGTTGCACAAGGGCGCGCATGAATCCGATCTATTCCGAAATGGGCACCACCATTTTCGAGGCGATGTCGGCCCGCGCGCGCGCGACCGGCGCGATCAACCTGGGCCAGGGCTTTGCCGACGGGCGCGGGCCGGAACCGGTGCTGGAGGCCGCCGCCCGCGCGGTGCTGGAAAAATCGAACCAATATCCGCCCATGGCGGGCCTGCCCGAACTGCGCCAGTCAGTCGCCGATCATTATGCGCGGCACCAGGCCCTCAACCTGTCGAGCGACGAAGTCATCGTCACTTCGGGCGCGACCGAGGCGCTGGCCGCCGCGCTGCTCGCGCTGATCGAGCCGGGCGACGAAGTGCTGTGCTTCCAGCCGCTCTATGACGCCTATGTCCCGTTGATCCGCCGTGCGGGCGGCGTGCCGCGCTTCGTCCGGCTCCAGCCGCCCGAATGGCGGATCGAAGCGTCGGCGCTGGCGGCCGCGGTGACCAGCCGCACCCGATTGGTGCTGTTCAACAACCCGCTCAACCCCGCCGCAACGATGGCGAGCGCCGAGGAATTGGCGGTGCTCGCCGATTTCTGCGTCGCGCACGACCTGATCGCGATCTGCGACGAAGTATGGGAACATGTCGCGTTCGACGGCCGCCGCCACCTGCCGCTGATCGGCTTTCCGGGCATGCGCGAGCGCACGGTGAAGATCGGCAGCGCAGGCAAGATCTTCGCGCTGACCGGCTGGAAAGTCGGGTGGATGTGCGCTGCGCCGGCCATCGCGCGCGTCCTGGCCAAGGCGCATCAGTTCCTCACCTTCACCACGCCGCCCAATCTGCAATGGGCGGTCGCCGAAGGGCTGGCGACGCAGGATGCATGGGTGGCGGATACCGCCGCCGGGTTCCAGCGATCGCGCGACCGGCTGGTCGAGGGGCTGAACGCGCTCGGCCTGGTGACGCTGCCGAGTGCGGCGACTTATTTCGTGTCGATCGACCTCGCCGCCAGCGGCATCGCGATGGACGACGTCGGCTTCTGCGCCCGGATGATCGACCGGGCGGGCGTCGCGGCGATCCCGGTGTCGGCCTTTTACGCAGATGACCCGGTGCGCCACGTCGTCCGGCTGTGTTTCGCCAAGCAGGACGCGACGCTCGACGCCGCGCTGGCGGGGCTCGCCCGGCTGCGCGAGGCAGTGGCAGGCTGATCCACCGCTTGACGGGGCGCGACTGCACAGTGAAAGGTCGTCGCCGTCAAGGTTCTCCGGCCGGGCCCGCCCGCGCCGGAGCTAAGACGGGAAGTCGGTGCAATGCCGGCGCTGCCCCCGCAACTGTAAGCGGCGAGCGGCGGTCGTTTCGTGTCACTGGATGCGCGCGCATCCGGGAAGGCCAGACCGTTCGCGTCGACCCGCGAGCCAGGAGACCTGCCTTCGACGCGATACGTCCACCGGCGGGGTGTCCGGGTCGGCCGCCTGCGCGCACGGCCGGACGCCCGGCCGCGCCGCCTGCGCGTCCGTTTCAGAGCCCCGCCCTTCTTCGGGGTTGAAGAACATGCAGGAACCTATTGAATTTCCGGGCGAGCCCGTCCGGCTGATCGACATCGTCTTTCCCGGCGATGCCAATCACCATGGCACCTTGTTCGGCGGCACGGGCCTGGCACATATGGACAAGGTCGCCTTTCTGGCGGCGTCGCGCCACGGCCGGGCGCCATTCGTCACGGCATCGTCCGACCGGATCGATTTCAAGGCGCCCGCGCGCATCGGCGAGCTGGTGGAAACCACCGGCCGCGTCGTGCGCGTGGGGCGAAGCTCGGTCGATGTCGAAGTCGAGCTGGTCGCGGAAGCCCCCGTCAGCGGCGAACGGCGGCTGTGCACGCGCGGGCGGCTGACGCTGGTGGCCGTGAAAGGGCCGGAAACGCGCCTCCCGCTGCCGCCGCTGGGCGACCCGCCCGCCGCCGCGACCGAGGCGCCGGGATCTCCGCTACGCATGGCCGACATCGTCTTCCCGCCACAGGCCAATCATTTCGGCACGCTTTACGGCGGCGACGCACTGAAGATGATGGGAAAGGCCGCCTTCATCGCCGCGACGCGCGACGCGCGCGGCGTAATGGTGATGGCGGCATCCGACCGTGTCGACTTCACATCGCCGATCCGCGAGGGCGAGATGGTCGAGCTGATCGCCGAGGTCCGGATGCGCGGCCGCACCTCGGTCCGCGTTGGCATCGCGCTATGGGCCGAGAATCTGCTGACCGGCGAGCGGCGCCGCGCCGCCACCGCGCTGTTCACGATGGTCGCGGTCGATGCGGGCGGGCGGCCCACGCCGTTGCCCGCGGCGGCACGCGACGTGACGTCTGCGGGCTAGAACCCGCTCATCCGATGTGGTCGAGCACTCCGCGTTCGGTGATATAGCCCGTTACCAGCCGCGCGGGTGTCACGTCGAACGCGGGGTTGGCGGCGGGCGACGCAGTGACGCGCACGGTGCGGATATTGCCGTCGGCATCGGGGCCGGTAAGCTGCGTCAGCTCGCTGCCCGCGCGCTCCTCGATCGGAATGGCGTCCCCGCCGGGCGTCGCGGGATCGAACGTCGTATAGGGCAGCGCGACATAGAATGGCACGCCATTGTCGTGCGCGGCGAGCGCCTTCAGATAGGTGCCGATCTTGTTGCAGACATCGCCGTTCGCGGTCACCCGGTCGGTGCCGACGATCACCGCGTCGACTTGCCCGCGCATCATCAGCAGCCCGCCGGCATTGTCCGCGATGACGGTGTGCGGCACACCATGATTGGCCAGCTCGAACGCCGTCAGCAGCGCGCCCTGGTTGCGCGGCCGCGTCTCGTCGACCCAGACATGCACCGGGATGCCCGCGTCATGCGCGAGGTAGACCGGCGCCGTCGCCGTGCCGTAATCGACGGTCGCCAGCCAGCCGGCATTGCAGTGCGTCAAAATGTTGATCGGGCGCCCCGGATTGCGCGCGTGCAAGTCGCGCAGCAATTCCAGCCCATGCTCGCCGATCGACCGGCACAGCGCCGCATCTTCGTCGCAGATCGCGTCGGCGCGCGCGAACGCCGCCTGAGCGCGGTCGGCGGGGGCAAGCGGCGCCACGGCATCGCGCACCACGTCTAGCGCCCAGCGCAGGTTGATCGCGGTCGGCCGCGTTTCCAGCAGCATCGCATGCGCCGCCGCAAGCCCGCTGTCGCTCGGGTCGGCGGCCAGCGCCATTGCAAGGCCATAGGCAGCGGTCGCCCCGATCATCGGCGCGCCGCGCGTCCACATCTCGCGAATGGCGACGGCGGCGGCATCGGCACTGCGCAGTTCCACCCAGCGGATTTCCCACGGCAATTGCCGCTGGTCGAGGATGCGCGCGCCCTTCCCGTCTTCGGTACGCAGGATCGAGCGGGTGTAGCGTCCTTCCAGGATCACGGCAGCACCTCCGCCAGCGTCGCGACATCGCCGGCGCCGCCGCCGCGGTCGATCAGCAGCGCGGCGCAACCCGCCGCGCGCGCCGCGTCGACTTCGGCCTGCACGTCCGACACGAACAACAGGCGCTGCGGTGCCAGCCCGATCGCCTGCGCGATGGCGGCATAGGACGCGGCTTCGCGCTTCGGGCCGGTCGTCGTGTCGAAATAACCCGACAGCAACGGCGTCAGGTCGCCCGCCACGCTGTGTCCGAACAACAGTTTCTGCGCGGGCACCGAACCCGAGGAATAGATGTACACCGGCACGCCCATCGCCTGCCACCGGCGCAGCGCATCGGGCGTGTCGGGATAGACATGGCCCTGGATCGTCCCGTCGGCATAGCCCGCCTGCCAGATCATGCCCTGCAATGTCTTGAGCGGTGTCACCTTGGCGTCCGCGTCCATCCAGCCGAGCAGCGTGGCGAGCCTGTCATCCCCCGGCACTTCGGCCAGCACCGGCGCAACCTTCTCAGCATGTGCGGAAAGAAATTCCACCAAATGCTTGCGCGCATAGGGAAACAACACGTCGGCGACAAAGGCGATGCTGCTCGTCGTGCCTTCGATGTCGAGCAGGATGGCGTCGGGGCGCGTGGACATGGTTCAGGCAACGACCGGTTCGTGGCGAGGGAAATTGTCGGCGATGGCGTCGCCGGTGAACTGCGCCACCCAGCCCTCGGGATTGGTGAACAACCGGATCGCAGTGAAACGCGGCGCCGGGCCCATGTCGAACCAGTGGCGCATGCCCGCCGGGACTGAGATCAGGTCGCCCGCCTCGCACAGCACGGCATAGACGCGGCCGCCCTCGTGGAGCGTGAACAGCCCCTCGCCTTCGACGAAGAAGCGCACTTCGTCCTCGGAATGGCGATGCTCGCTCAAGAATTTGGCGCGCAGCGCCGCGCGGTCGGGATGGTCGGGCGCCAGCCGGATGACGTCGACCGCCTGATAGCCGTTCGCACCGCGCAAAGCCTCGATTTCCGGGGCATAGACCGCCAGCGGGTCGGCGTCGGCGGCCAGGTCGCGCAGGCCCCAATGCGCGCAGGCGACGCCGATCTCGTTCAGCTTCGCGGCGATTTCGTCCCGGTCGCGGGTGTCGACCAGCACCGTCGCGCCATCGGCCTCGTCATAAATCCTGAGATGCGTCATCGTCCCTATCCCTTGCGAAAGCCGAGTTCGGCGAGTTCGGCCGCGATCAGCCATTCGGTCGCTTCCAGCACGCGTTCGGCCTCGTCCAGGTCGCGGCCCCAGGCGTACAGGCCGTGGCTGCGGATCAGATAGGCGGGCGCGGCACCCGATGCCAGCAATGCGGGGCGGATCGCCGCCTCGATCTCGGCCATGTCCTGGCTGTTTTCGACGATCGGCAGCGTCACGCAGGTGTCGTGCGTCGTAATGCCGGGAAATGCCTTCAGCATCTCATGCCCGGCGAATACCCATTCGACTGCCTGCGGATAGGCACGGCTCATCCCCACTGCCTGCGGCGAATGGCCGTGCAGCACCGCGCCGACATCGGGAAAGCGGCGATAGAGCGACAGATGCAGCGCAGTTTCCGCCGACGGCCGCTGCCCGTCGAGCGAGGCGCCATGCGCGTCGACGCGCATGATATCGTCCTCGGTCAGCCGCCCCTTGTGCCGCCCCGACACGGTGACGGCGAAGCTGCCGTCGTCGAGCCGTGCCGAATAATTGCCCGACGTCGCCGGCGCCCAGCCGCGCGCGTCGAGCCTGCGGCCCACCTCCACCAGCCCGCGTTTCGCGGCGTCGAACCCGATACCCTGCATGGCCCGCGCCTTAGCGCATTCGCCCGCGCACGCACGCGATTATTTCGTCGTCCCGCCGCGGTCCCGGGCCTGCCGCGCCGGCGCATCGGCGGGCGGCGTGGCGAGCGGCAGGCCCTGTTCGTCCAGATCGGCGGCGATCGTCACCACGTCGAACGACGACCCGCCCAGCCCGTCGGTATCCGCGACGAGCGCGGGGGCACTCCACGGCGAAAATCGCGGATCGCTCAGATAGTCTTCGATAATGGCGACCGTCCCGCCCAGCGCCGTCAAGGTATAGAGCCGTTTCGCGAACGCGGCCGGCAACCGGATGCATCCGTGCGAGGCGGGATATCCCGGCAGGTGCCCGGCGTGCAGCGCGATCCCGTCCCACGTCAGTCGCTGCATGAACGGCATCGGCGCCGCGCTGTACAGGTTCGACCGGTGAAAGGTCTTTTTCTGCAGGATGGTGAATTCGCCGACGGGCGTGTCCTTGCCCGGCTTGCCCGTCGACACCGTCGACACGCCGACCAGGCGGCGTTCGCGATAGACATAGGCCTGCTGCGCCGGGATGCTGACAACGACTGCGACGGGCGCGCGCGCATCGGTGGCGGCCAGCGCATCCTCGTACCATACCGACTGGCCGGGGTGCAGGAATATCGTTTCCTCGACCACCGCCGCGTCGGCGCGCATATCCTGCGCCATCGCCGGGGCCGACGCCAGCAACAGGCCCGTTCCCAGAGCCAGGAGTGTTCCGGTGCGAAGCATGCGCGCTCCCTTCCCGCCTTCGCCTGTGCCCGTTGCCGGGACGACGACCGGTCGCTTGTACTTGGTTAACGCCGCAGCCCGCAATCGGTGCCGATCGGATTCGACGTGCGCGTGGCGCCCGGGCAACAACGCGCCGGTTCCGCGCGGTTTCGGCGAACCGCACCAGGGGTGCGCCGAAACGCCGCTATCGGGACAATTGTTAACCAAACATGTCCGCAAGCCTCTGCTATGATGTCCGTATAGCGGGACAATTGTGGGCTTTGCGTAGACATGACCAAGATGCTCGATTCGGTTCAGACTCGCCGCGCGCTTCTCCGTTCGGCACTGGTGGTGGCCGGCGGCGCCGTGGCCAGTGCCTGCGCCCGGACGATCGACGCGCCGACGCTTGCCGCGCGACCGGCGCCGCCGCTCCCGGTTCCCGAACCGCGCCCGTTCATCCCCGCGACGGTTGCGACTCAGTCGTCGGCGCCTGCGGGTATCCGCCCCGAACTGTTCCACCGCGCGGTCGCCGCGCTCAACCGTCATTCGATGTCGGTGCGGTCGCATGACAAGATCGCCATCGCCGATTTCGCGTCGTCCTCGTCCAACGCGCGCTTTCACATCGTCAACCTGGGCAGCGGCGAATGCACCAGCCTGCTCGTCGCGCATGGCAGCGGTTCGGACCCGGCGCACACCGGCTTCCTCCAGCGCTTCTCGAACGTACCGGGTTCGAACGCGACCAGCGAGGGCGCGTATCTGACGTCGAACTATTATTACGGCAAGCATGGCCGGTCGCAGCGGCTGCTCGGCCTGGATGCGACGAACAGCAACGCGCTAGACCGCGCGATCGTCGTCCATGGCGCGTGGTACGCCAACGCCGACATGCTGGAAACGCACGGCAAGCTGGGCCGCAGCCAGGGCTGCTTCGCTGTCGGCGAAGGCAATCTGGACCTCGTCTTCGGCCATCTGGGCGAAGGCCGCATGATCTACGCCGCGAAGATCTGAAGCAACGCCGGGCGAGCGGCGGACCTGCTCGCCGGCCCCAGGGACTCTCTACGACACCATACAGCGTCGCGGATGCCCTCAGTGTCGTTATCGCAGGCGCGGCGAACCAATCCCGTCCCGACGCACGCCGCAGCCTCGTGATCGGATTGCTTCGTCGCGTCGCTCCTCGCAACGACGAATCTGCACCCGCGACCGCGCAAGGCACCGGCATGGACATGACCACCGGCGCAAAGCGATGGCGCCGCGCGCACGGGACGAGTAACAGATCCGCGTGACAGAGACGCATCCCTTTTATTCGATCCACCGGCACGGGATGATCCGCGCCGGCGTGTGCACGCCCATCGCAACGGCGGGCGATCCCGCCGCCAATGCCCGTGCGGCGATCGCGCTGGCGCGGGAGGGCGCGGCGCAAGGCGCCGACCTGCTGCTCTTTCCCGAGCTGAACATCACTTCCTACGCGATCGACGACCTGCACCTTCAGCACGCGCTGATCGACGCGACGCGCAAGGCGCTGGCGCAAATCGTGGTGGCGAGCGCAGCGCTGCGCCCGGTGCTGCTGGTCGGCGCGGCGCTGGAACGCAACGGGCGGCTGTACAATTGTGGCGTCGCCATCGCGCGCGGACGCGTGCTGGGCGTGGTGCCCAAGAGTTTCCTGCCAAACTATCGCGAATATTATGAAAAGCGCTGGTTCGCCCCCGGCGCCGGGCTGGCGGGGATGGAAATCCAGGTCGCCGGGCAAACGGTGCCGTTCGGCACCGACCTGATCTTCGCCGCCGACGACCTTGGCGATTTCGTCTTCCATGTCGAAATCTGCGAGGATTTCTGGGCGCCGCAGCCGCCCTCGACGCTGGGTGCGCTGGCGGGCGCGCTGGTATTGTGCAACCTGTCGGCCTCGAACATCGTCATCGGCAAGGCGCGCGAGCGCGCGCTGCTGTGCGCCTCGCAATCGGTGCGGACGGCATCGGCCTATCTCTATTCCGCCTCGGGCCCGGGCGAGAGCACGACCGACCTTGCCTGGGACGGCCAGGCGATGATCTATGAGCTGGGCGAGGAACTGGCGCAGTCCGAACGGTTCGAGCTGACGACCGAAATCCTGCTCGCCGACATCGACCTGGAGCGGCTGAAGCACGAACGGTTGCGGACCGGCACGTTCAACGATGCCGCCGCCGCCGCGGGCCACCCGGAGACGCGGTTCCGCCGCATCGGCTTCACGCACGGCGCGGCGATGGCGGACATCGGCCTGCACCGCGAAATCCGCCGTTTCCCCTTCGTGCCGAACACGCCGAGCAAGCTGGAAGAGGATTGCTACGAAGCCTTCAACATCCAGGTCGAAGGGCTGCGCAAGCGCATCGCCGCGACGCGCGCGAAGACTGTCGTGATCGGCGTGTCGGGCGGGCTCGATTCGACGCACGCGCTGATCGTGGCGGCCAAGGCGATGGAGCGTCTGGGCCGGCCGCGCTCGGAAATTCTGGCCTTCACGCTGCCCGGCTTCGCCACCGGCGACATGACCAGGGCGAATGCCTGGTCGCTCATGAACGCGCTGGGCGTGACCGGCGGCGAGATCGACATCCGCCCCGCCGCGCGCCAGATGCTGGCCGACATGGGCCACCCCTTCGCCGATGGCGAACCGGTCTATGACGTGACGTTCGAAAATGTGCAGGCGGGGCTGCGCACCGACTATCTGTTCCGGCTGGCGAACCAGCGCGGCGGTTTTGTCATCGGCACCGGCGACCTGTCCGAAATGGCGCTGGGGTGGTGCACCTATGGCGTCGGCGACCAGATGAGCCATTATGCCGTCAACACCGGCGTGCCCAAGACGCTGATCCAATATCTGATCCGCTGGTGCGTCGCGACCGGCCAGTTCGACGCGGCGACCAACGATGTGCTGGCCGCGATCCTGGGCACAGAGATTTCGCCTGAGTTGGTGCCCGCTGACGCGGGGGGGAAAATGCAGAGCACGCAGGACCGCATCGGCCCCTATGAGCTGCACGATTTCTTCCTGCACTATATCGTCCGCCACGGACTGGCGCCGTCGAAGGTCGCGTTCCTGGCCTGGCATGCCTGGCGCGATCGCGACGCGGGGCATTGGCCGATCGACTTCCCCGCCGAGGGGCGCAATCAGTACGACTTGCCGACAATCGCGAAGTGGCTGGAGGAATTCCTGTTCCGCTTCTTCCAGACCAGTCAGTTCAAGCGGTCGGCGATCCCCAATGGACCCAAGGTGTCAGCGGGCGGCGCGCTGAGCCCGCGTGGCGACTGGCGTGCTCCGTCGGACGGCGTGGCCACCCCCTGGATCGACGAATTGCACGCGGGGCTGCCGCCACGCTGAATCGGGCGGCCGCGCTGATGCCCGGCCGCGTCAGTTTGATCGCATCAGTTGCTCGATCCGCTCGAACAGCACCCGCATCTCGAACGGTTTGCGCAATACTGCGATCTGCCCTTCGATCTCGTCGAGCTGGCGGGATTCGGCAAAGCCGGTGATAAGCATGGCGGGCAGGCCGGGCGCGATTTCGCGTGCGCGGCGCACCACTTCGGAACCGTTCATGCCCGGCATCGCGAAATCGACGATCAGCAGGTCGGGCCGGTGCGCGGCGATGAACTGCAGCCCGTGTTCGCCGCTGTCCGCTTCCACCACTTGCGCGCCCGCGCCGCGCAGAGCTTCAGTCAACGTGTCGCGCACCTGCGCGTCGTCATCGACCAATACGAAACGGCGGCCCTTGAAATCGGTGGTCCATTGTTCCACCGAGGCGTCGTCCAGCGCGCGGTGCGGCAGCGCGTGGCTGACCTTCAGCCACATAGTGATGGCAGTCCCCTTTCCCGGCGAGGATTCGATCTGCAGCGTGCCGCCCGATTGCGAGACCACGCCGAACGCCATGCTGAGCCCCATCCCGGTGCCCTTGCCGACTTCCTTGGTCGTGAAGAAAGGTTCGGTCGCGCGTTCCAGCACGTCGGGTGCCATCCCCGTTCCGGTGTCGGCCAGCGTCAGCGCGACCCAGTCGCCACGCGGCAGGCCCGGCGGTGTGCCGCCACATAGGCACGCCGCGGAAATGCGCAGCACGCCGCCTTCCGGCATCGCGTCGCGTGCATTGAACGCGATGTTGAGGATCGCCAGCTCAAGCTGAAGCTGATCCGCTTCGACATGCATCGTGGGGTCGATCCCCATGATTTCGACGCGCCCAAGCGGCGCGACCGCACGATCGATAAGGTCGCGCATCCCGGCCAGCATTTCGCGCACCGGCACCGATGTCAGTTCCAACCGCTGCTTGCGCGAGAAGGCCAGCAACTTGCCGGTCAGCGCCCGGCCACGTTCAACTGCGTCCAGCGCGCTGCCGCTCCAACGCACCACGCGGTCGATATCACCGGGCTTGCGCGCGATCAGTTCGAGGTTACCCGCAACAGCCTGTAGCAAGTTATTGAAATCATGCGCGATACCTCCGGTAAGCTGCCCCACCGCCTCCAATTTCTGCGATTGCAGCAGCGCTGCCTCGACGCGCTCGCGCTGGTCGACTTGCTCGCGCATCTGCGCGATGGCGGCGTCGCGTTCGGCAATCATCGTCGCCAGTTCGGCATTGGCGGCCCGCAGCTTTTCCGCCGAAGGCAGCGCGACCACGCGCGGCAGGAGCGGCCAAAGCAGGATTGCGGTCGCGATCGACGCGATCGCGGTCACCACCTTCACGAAGGCCTCAAGGCCGTAGACGCTTTGCCACAGGGTCCAGATCGACATCACATGCGTCAGTCCGCATGCCAATATAAACGTGGCGAAGCACCAGAAGGCCCAGCCGAACGCCAAGTCCTTGCGCTGGCGCACCAGCAAAATCAGCGCGATCGGAATTGAAAAATAGGACAGCGCGATCAACGCGTCGGCAATGACATGCGTATACACCAGCCCGGGTTGCCACAGCAGGCAATAGCCATGCGGTGCGTAGCTGCCGTTCCGAAACGCATCCAACAGGCTTTCCATGACCACCTCTTGCGCCAACGCTATTGTCTTGTGTGCGTGCGGGGAGGCTCCCTCTTATCCTAATATCGAAAACGGCAAAATGTTACATTCTCAATGGGCAGGGAGCACAGTTTCCCTGCTGGCTCAATGGGCAGGGAGCCCCGGTTCCCTGCTGGCGCGCGCACGGACGTGTTGACCGATTGGGCCCCGCCGACGATTGCGGGACAGCCCGGGTTGGCGTCGGGTCGCAGCGGCGCTAGACAGAATGAAAACAAGCAAGAATTGAGGAGGGAATGCCGCCCGTCGCACTGATCGTTGCGGCGTTGCTGTTTGCAGCAGCGCTCTTCTCGCTGGCCGCTTTTGTCGAGCGGCGGCGCGACACGCTGGGCGCACATCCCTGGCGACGACACGCCTATGGCCTGTCGCTGGCGGTCTATTGCACGAGCTGGACCTTTTATGGCGCAGTCGGCAGCGCAGCGGTCGACGGCTGGAACTATCTGGCGATCTATGTCGGCCCGATCCTTGTCTTCCTGCTGGCATCAGGATTCCTCGAACGGTTGATCGCCGCGGTGCAGGCCGATGGCGCGACGGCGATTTCCGACTTCATCGGCTCGCGATTTTCGAAAAGCCAGGGTGTCGCGGCGCTCGTGACGATCACCGCCGCGCTGGGCGTCATTCCCTATATCGCCTTGCAACTCCGGTCGGTCGGGACTGCCTTTTCCACGATCACGCATAGCGCCAACTCCGGCGTGGCCATGGCTGCGACGGCCCTTGTGCTGGGGGGATTCGCGCTCTTGTTCGGCACGCGGCGTTATGACGTAGCGGGGCGAAACGAAGGGGTGGTTTTCGCGACGGCGCTGGAATCGATCATCAAATTATGCGCACTGGTCGCGGTCGGCGCGCTGGCGATGACCCTGTTGTTCCGCGCGCCCGAAGCAGTGCGGCAGGAAGGGTTGTCGCGGCTGGGGGAGACCTTTTCGCCGTCGCACGTCGGGATCGACCTGGTCGTCATCACGCTGATTTCGATGGCGGCGATCCTGTGCCTGCCGCGTCAATTCTATATGGGGGTAATCGAGGCGCGGGCCCCCGGTGACATCCGCCGCGCGCGATGGTTGTTCATCGCCTATCTGGCGCTGATGTCCGGCGTGATCCTGCCGATCGCCGCCGCCGGGCTGACGCTGCTGCCCGCCAGCACGCCCGCCGATCAATATGTCCTGCGGCTGCCGCTGGAAACCGGCCACCCGATACTGACGATGATCGCATTCATCGGTGGGTTCTCGGCGGCGACGGCGATGGTCGCGGTCGAAACCATCGCGTTGGCCACCATGGTTTCGAACGACCTGCTGGCGCCGTTGCTGCTGCGCAATCCCCGGCTGGCGGCAAAGGCCAACATGGGCGGCGTGCTGATCGCGATCAGGCGCGTGTCGATCATGCTCGTGATCGCGGCGGCGCTGGGCTGGGGCCTGGGCGTGTCGACCGACGAGCGGCTGGCGTCGATCGGCCACATCGCCTTTGCCGCCATGGCGCAGATCGCGCCGCTGCTCATCCTGGCGGTGCGCGGGGGCAATCGCGACGCCACCGCGGCCAAGGCCGGGCTGTCGGCGGGGCTTGCACTGTGGCTCTACACGCTCGCGCTGCCGCCGATCCTGCCGCCGGGTTGGCTGGACGCGTTGCACGGCACGCCGGTCGATCCGCGCCGCCTGCTGGGCATCGGACAGGCTAGCGTGCTGGTCCATGGGGTGTTGTGGAGCCTGGGCGCCAATCTGGTCGTCCTCGCCGTGGTCGCCGCGCGCCGGGTCCGGGCCCCCGCCCCCAATCGCCTGTTCGGCCATGCCCGCGTGGGGGTGGTCGGTGACATGGCCGAATTGACGCATTTCGTCGCCCGCTTCGTGGGTGAAGCACGTACTGCCGAGCTGTTCCCCAACGCCGCCGCCGGCCAGCGGATCGAGCGCAGCGACGCGCGACGCGCCGAACGCGCGCTGGCCACGGCCGTCGGGGCGCCGTCGGCGCGCGCGCTGATGGGCTCCGCGCTAGCGGGCGAGCGGCTGAGCCACGAGGACGTCGCACGCATGCTCGACGAAAGCGGGCATTCGCTGCAATTCTCGAAGGGGCTGCTCGCCGCGACGCTGGAAAATATCGATCCGGGCGTCAGCGTGATCGACGGCGACCAGCGGCTGATCGCATGGAACAGCCGGTATCTGGAGCTGTTCGGCTATCCCGAAGGCATGGTCTATGTCGGGGCGCCGGTTACCGAGCTGATCCGCTTCAACGCCGAACGCGGCGAATGCGGGCCGGGCGAAGTCGACGCGCACGTCGCCCGGCGGATCCAGCACCTGCGGCGCGGCGTGCCGCACAGCTTCGAGCGCACGCGCGCCGACGGCCGCGTGCTGAAAACGGTCGGCGGCCCGATGCCCGGCGGCGGCTATATCATGTGCTTCACTGACATAACGACCGAGGCGCTGGCGCGCGCCGAGCTGGAGCATGCCCGCCAGGAACTGGAGGCGCGCGTCGCCGAACGCACCGCCGAACTGACGCGGCTGAACGACGAGCTGGAAGCCGCGACGCGCGACAAGACGCGGTTCCTGGCCGCGGCCAGCCATGACCTCCTCCAGCCGCTGCACGCCGCGCGGCTGTTCAGTGCCGCGCTGGAACGCGACCTGGACGACGCGCGCGCGAAAACGCTGCTCGGCCGCATCGACCGGTCGATCGGCGCGGCGGACCAGTTGCTGCGCGCGCTGCTCGACATATCGAAGCTCGACGCGGGGGGAATCGAGCCGTCGCCCGAAGTGCTGCGGCTGCGCCCGCTGCTCGCCGACGTGGTCGACAGCTTCCGACCGCTGGCGGAGGAAAAGGGGCTGACGATCCGGCTGGGCGCGGGCGACGGGACAGTCAACACCGACCCCGCGCTGCTTCGATCGATCGTCCAGAATTTCGTGTCGAATTCCGTCCGCTATACCGACCGGGGCGGCATCCTGGTCGGCGTGCGGCGGCGCGGGGGGATGCTGGCGGTCGAAGTCGTCGACACCGGCATCGGCATTCCCGAGGACAAGCGCGCAGTCATCTTTCGCGAGTTCGAGCGGCTGGGCACGAACGGTGAGGCGGGAATCGGGTTGGGCCTAGCCATTGTCGAACGCACCGCGCGGCTGCTGTCGCTTCCGGTCACCTTGCGTTCGGTCGAACGCCGCGGCAGCGTGTTCGGCGTCCGCCTGCCCGCCGTCGCGGCGGTGGCGAAGCCGGTGCCCGCGCCGGTGGCAGCGACCGGCGACGGCGCCTTGTTGCGCATCCTGGTGGTCGACGACGACCCCGCGATACTGGAGGCGACACGCGCGGTGCTGAGCATTGCGGGGCATGACGTCGTGACCGCGGGGTCTCCCGACGCGGCGCTGCGCGAACGGGCCGAAGTGGCACTGGTCGACTTCCACTTGGGCGACGACACCGACGGCATCCTGCTGATCGAAATCCTGCGCAATCGCCAGCCCGGCCTGCGCGCCGCGCTGGTCACCGCCGACGCGTCACCCCGCACGCTCGCGCGGGCGGCAGCGGCGAGGATACCGGTGCTGTCAAAACCCGTGTCGGGAGCGACGCTGCTGGCGTTTCTGGAGGCTCCGGCCGCGGCGGCCGAGTAGCCGCAGCCGGGCCCATGTACCGGGCCACAGGACGGCGGCCCTCGTCGCTTATTAGTGCCGCAGGTCCAGCCCCAGCGCGCGCGCCGCCAGCACCGCCTGCGTGCGGTTGCGCACGTCCAGCTTGCGCAGGATCGCCGTCATGTGCGCCTTCACCGTCGCCTCGGTGATCGACAGGTCATAGGCGATCTGCTTGTTCAACCGCCCGGCCAGCACGCCCAGCAGCACCTTGAGCTGCATCGGCGTCAGGCTGGCCACCTTTTCGGCAACCGGGTCGACATCGGGGTCGGCCGGCGTGTCGACCACCCGGCCCGCCAACGCATCGGCGATCGCCGCTTCGATCGCGTCGAGATCGCGATCCTTGCCGACAAAGCCGACCGCGCCGAACCGCCGTGCCTCGTGCGCGACGGCCAACCCCTCGGCGCTCGACACCACCAGGATCGGCACCTCGGGCCGTTCAGCGTGCAACAAGGCGACGCCCGAGAAGCCGTCGGCTCCCGGCATCTTGAGATCGAGCAGGACAAGCCGCAGGTCCCGGGCACCCGCTGCAGCCGCCGTCGCACGGTCGAGCGTCCCCGCCTCGACGATCTTGGCCTCCGGCGCCACCCGCTCCGCCGCCAGGACCAGCGCCTGGCGGAACAGCGGATGATCGTCGGCGACCAGGATCGTTCCGGTCATGCGGTCACAGGCCTGTTCTCGATCAGATGGTCGACAACCGACGGATCGGCGAGCGTCGAGGTGTCGCCCAGGCTGGCGAAGTCGTTTTCGGCGATCTTGCGCAGAATGCGGCGCATGATCTTGCCCGATCGCGTCTTGGGCAGGCCGGGGGCGAACTGGATGACGTCGGGAGTCGCGATCGGCCCGATTTCATGGCGTACCCATTGCACCAGCTCGCGCCGCAATGCCTCGCTCTCCACTTCGTTCGCGTTCAAGGTGACATAGGCATAAATCCCCTGCCCCTTCAATGCGTGCGGCATGCCGACCACGGCAGCCTCGGCGACCTTGGCGTGCGCGACCAACGCGCTTTCGATCTCGGCGGTGCCCATGCGGTGCCCCGACACGTTGATGACGTCGTCGATGCGGCCGGTGATCCAGTAATAGCCGTCGGCATCGCGGCGGCACCCGTCGCCGGTGAAATATTTACCGGGGAAAGTAGTGAAATAAGTCTGGAAGAAGCGTTCGTGATCGCCCCAGACAGTCCGCATCTGCCCGGGCCAGCTATCGGTGATGACCAGGCAGCCATCGGTCGCACCGTCGAGGACATGGCCTTCGTTGTCGACGAGTTGCGGCTGGACGCCGAAGAACGGCTTGCTTGCCGAACCGGGTTTCAAGTTCGTCGCGCCGGGCAGCGGCGTAATCATCGCGCCGCCGGTTTCGGTCTGCCACCAGGTGTCGACGATCGGGCAGCGTTCGTCGCCGACGACGCGATAATACCATTCCCACGCCTCGGGATTGATCGGCTCGCCGACCGAGCCGAGCAGGCGCAGCGAACTGCGCGACGTCTTCGCCACCCATTCGTCGCCTTCGCGCATCAGCGCGCGCAACGCCGTCGGCGCTCCGTAGAAGATGTTGACCTGATATTTGTCGACGACTTGCCAGAAGCGGCTGGGATCGGGGAAATTGGGCACGCCTTCGAACATCACGCTCGTCGCGCCGTTGGCGAGCGGGCCATAGACGACATAGCTGTGCCCGGTGACCCAGCCGATGTCGGCCGAGCACCAGTAGACCTGGCCGGGCCGGTAGTCGAAGACATATTCATGCGTAATCGACGCCCAGACGAGATAGCCGCCGGTGGTGTGCAGCACGCCCTTCGGCTTGCCGGTCGACCCCGAGGTGTAGAGGATGAACAGCGGGTCCTCGGCCCCCATCGGCTCGGCGGGGCAGTCGTCCGACACCGTTTCGCGCGCCAGATGATACCAAAGGTCGCGGCCCTCGGTCATCGGCACGGCGGCGCCGGTGCGGCGGACAACCAGCACGCGGTCCACCGAAGTGCAATGCGCCAGCGCCTCGTCGACATTCGCCTTCAACGGCACGCGCTTGCCGCCGCGCAGCCCCTCGTCCGACGTGATGACGATCGTGCTGTCGCAATCGGTGATGCGGCCCGCCAGCGCCTCGGGCGAGAAACCGCCGAACACCACCGAATGGATCGCGCCGATGCGGGTACAGGCGAGCATCGCCATCGCCGCCTCGGGAATCATCGGCAGGTAGATGGTGACGCGGTCGCCGCGCCGGACCCCTTCGGCCTTCAGCACATTGGCGAAGCGACACACTTCTGCATGCAGTTCGCGATAGGTGATGCGGCGGCCGGGTTCGTCGACGCCATCCGGTTCCCACAGGATAGCGACAGCATCGCCGCGTTCCGCGAGATGCCGGTCGAGGCAGTTGGCGGATACGTTGAGTACGCCTTCCTCGAACCACCGGATGGAGAAGCTATCGGCAGCGAAGGAGCAATTTTTAACTGTCTGAAACGGCTTTATCCAGTCAATTCGACTAGCTTCTTCGCGCCAAAAAGCATCCGAATCGCTTACCGAGCGCGCGTACAGTTCTTCATAACGATCAGCATTGATCAACGCCTGATCGTTCCACGACGCGGGGACGGGATACACTGAATCCGACATCATTCTCTCCACTGTATTTTTGCGTATTCTTCTACATTGCGCGTCTCAGTCCGGCATCACCGACCAAGGTCTAACTATAAACAAGGGTCGGGCCGGGCGATGCTCCAGGTGCCGACAATTTTCCGCGGAACAGCGGAGCGGCACTCTGAGAGGAGACAGGCACATGCAAACCATTCGAATGGCCCTGCTTGGGGGCGTGGCCATTGCTGCGCTCGCGCCTTGCGCGGCGCACGCGCAATCGGCGCGTGAAAAGCAGCTTGAAACACGCGTCGAACAGCTCGAATCCGACGTGGCGGCGCTGCGCGAGGAATTGCGCATCGAGCGCGAGGAACGCGCCAAGGCGAACCAGCGCATCGACCAGGCCGACACCACCGCGACGACGACCGCCACGCGCGTCGCGGCGCTGGAGGCGCGACCGGCGCCCGTGCCGATGCCCGAACCGGCGAAGCCCGCCGACGGGTTCAAAGTCGGCGGCACCACGTTCAAGATGAGCGGCTATATCAAGACCGTCGCGATGTTCAGCCGCTGGGACGACGGCGACGTCGCCACCGGGTCGTTGGGCCGCGACTTCTATCTGCCGCAGGCGATTCCGATCGGCGGCGTGCGCGAATCGACCGACAACGATTGTTCGGCGAAACAGACGCGCCTCGGCTTCTCCTTCGACAGTTCGCCCGCCGGCCATACGCTCAAGGGCTATATCGAAGCCGATTTCCAGACCGCGCCCGGCACCCAGGGGTCGGAACGCACGACCAACGGCTATGATCTCGCGCTGCGCCGCGCCTATGTGCAGTACGACAATCTGACCGTCGGCCAGGAATGGTCGACCTTCCAGAACGTCGTGGCGCTGCCGGAATCGACCGATTTCGTCGGCGCGACCGAAGGAACGGTGTTCGTCCGTCAGCCGCTGATCCGCTATACCAAAAAGCTGTCGCCGCAAACGTCGCTTCAGGTTGCGATCGAAAACGCCGATACCGCCTCGACTACGCTTGGCACCACCGCGCTGGTCGACAATGACGACAGCCACCTGCCCGATCTTGTCGCGCGCCTGAACTATTCGGGGGGCCTCGGCGACTTCACGCTGGCCGGCGTCGTCCGCCAGCTCGCCGTCGACAACGGCACGGTCAGCGACCGCGCCGCCGGCTGGGGCGTCAGCCTTGCGGGCAAGGTGCCGCTGGGAACCGGCAAGGTGAGCGACCTGCGCTTCATGGCTACCTATGGCTCGGGCATCGGCCGGTACGTGGGCCTGAACTTCGCGCCCGACGCGATCCTGGACGCGGGCGCGGGCACACTCGAAACGCCGAACGTGTTCGCCGCGTTCGGCGCGGTCCGCCTGGGCATCGCGCCGTCGGTGCGCGTCAACCTGATCGGCAGCTACCAGAATGTCGACTATCCGGGCGGCCTGCCGACCCCCGCGCTCGCCGGGCTGAACCAGCAGGCGTGGAGCGGTGCGGGCAACATCTTCTGGTCGCCGGCCAAGGGCTTCGACCTCGGCATGGAATATCGCCACGGCAACCGCAAGCTGGTCAGCGGCGCGCAGGGCCAGCTCGACCGACTGGAATTCGCGGCCAAATACAGTTTTTAATTTATCGTTTTAACACAACAATATAACCTTCAAGGAGAGGTGCAATGGCCACCGCATATGACGGCGTACCGAAGCATCACAAGGCCACGCAGAGCGAAAAGCTCGTCATCGCGGCCTCGTCGCTCGGTACGGTTTTCGAATGGTATGATTTCTACCTGTACGGGCTGCTTGCCGGGTATATCTCGTCGCAGTTCTTCTCGGGCGTGAATGAGACCACCGGGTTTATCCTGGCGCTTGCCGCGTTCGCGGCGGGCTTTGCGGTGCGTCCCTTCGGTGCGCTTGTGTTCGGCCGGATCGGCGATCTGGTCGGGCGCAAGAATACCTTCCTGGTGACGATGGGGCTGATGGGCCTGTCGACCTTCGCGGTCGGCGTGCTGCCCAGCTATGCCTCGATCGGCGTCGCGGCGCCGTTCATCCTCGTCGCATTGCGCCTCATCCAGGGGTTGGCGCTGGGCGGCGAATATGGTGGCGCGGCCACCTATGTCGCCGAGCATGCGCCCCAGAACAAGCGCGGCCTCTATACCAGCTGGATCCAGACGACGGCCACGTTGGGCCTGTTCGCCGCGCTGCTGGTCGTGATCGGCCTGCGCACGGCGATGGGCGAGGAAATGTTCAAGGAATGGGGCTGGCGCCTGCCGTTCCTGATCTCGATCGTCCTGCTTGCCGTGTCGATGTGGATCCGCCTCCAGCTTTCGGAAAGCCCGGTCTTCCAGAAAATGAAGGAAGAAGGAACGGCGTCGAAGGCACCGTTGACCGAAGCGTTCGCCAAATGGGGCAATCTGCGCTGGGTCATCATCGCGCTGCTCGGCGCGGTCGCGGGTCAGGCGGTGGTCTGGTACACGGGCCAGTTCTATGCGCTCTTCTATCTTGAAAAGATCATGAAGGTGGACGGCGCGACCGCGAACATTCTGATCGCAATCGCGCTTGCCATCGGCACGCCGTTCTTCGTCCTCTTCGGCTGGCTGTCGGACAAGATCGGCCGCAAGCCGATCATCCTGACCGGCTGCGCCGTCGCCGCGCTCACCTATTTCCCGCTCTTCGGCATGCTGACCGACGCCGCCAACCCGGCGCTGGCACGTGCGCAGAAGGCAGCACCGGTGACAGTGGTGGCAAACCCGGACGAATGTTCGTTCCAGTTCGACCCGATCGGCAGGAACAAGTTCGACAGCTCGAGCTGCGACATCGCCAAGGCCTATCTGGCCAAGGGTGGCATCAACTATCACAATGTCGAAGCGCCCGCCGGCACGATCGCGCAGATCAAGATCGGCAACACCGTGTTGACCGCGCCGAACCCGGCCGAACTGACAGGCGACGCACGCAAGGAAGCGATCACTGCGTTCCAGGGACAGGTGAAGACGGGCCTCACCGACGCGGGATATCCTGCCAAGGCCGACCCGGCGCAGATCAACACCGTCGCGGTGGTGGCGATCCTGTTCTTCCTCGTCCTGCTGGTGACTGCGGTGTATGGGCCGATCGCGGCGATGCTGGTGGAACTCTTTCCCACCCGCATCCGCTATACGTCGATGTCGCTCCCCTATCATATCGGCAACGGCTGGTTCGGCGGCTTCCTGCCCACCACGGCGTTTGCGATGGTCGCGGCAACCGGCGATATCTATTACGGCCTCTGGTATCCGGTGGTGGTTGCCGCGGCGACCGTGGTAATCGGGCTGTTTTTCCTGCCTGAGACCTTCCGCCGCAATATCGACGATTGAGCTTGCCCGAGTGAGCACCCTGGCCGGGCCGCGCAACACGCGTAGCCCGGCCGTTTTTCGATCCGGGCCCGGGCGTCCGGAACTCTACGAATGGGCCGCCTGCCCGGCTGGGGACTAGTCGGCCCGGAAACGCAGCAGCAAAGGAATATCGCGATGGAAACGGCCCCCGCCACCGGCACGACAGAGCTTACCACCCGATCCGGCATGACGCTGACGGTACGTCCGGCGACCCCCGCCGACGAAGCGATGCTCGAGCAGATGTTCGACGCGGTTTCGCCCGACGATCGCCGCTTCCGCTTCCTCTCGGCGTGCGACCATGTCGGCCACGACCGGCTGGAGCCGCTGACCAATGTCGACCATTGGCAAACCGAGAATTTCCTGGCGTTCGACGGCGGCGAACTGGTCGCGACAGCGATGCTCGCATGCGACAAGGCGATGGATACCGCCGAAGTCGCCATTTCGATCGTCGAAGATCACAAGGGCAAGGGCATCGGCTGGTCGCTGCTCGAATATCTGGGCGCCGAGGCGCGGCGTCGCGGCGTCAAGAAGCTGCAGTCGATCGAAAGCCGCGACAATCATTCGGCGATCGAACTGGAACGTGAAATGGGCTTCACCGCCCGCCCGTTCGAAGACGATCCGACTTTGGTCGTGCTTGAAGCGAAGTTCTGAGAACTGCAGGCAAATCGGACCGGCGTCGTGGGGACGACGCCGGTACCCGAATGCGCAGCAACAGGCGCACCTGTCATGGAGAGGATGGAGCGATGTCGCAGGCATATCAGGACGCCTATCGCGCGAGCCGGGAAGACCCTGAAGGCTTTTGGCTGAACGCCGCGCGCGCGGTCGACTGGTCGACGCCACCCGCCACCGCGTGGGACGAAACGCGCGGCTGGTTTGCCGATGGCGTGCTCAATACCTGCCATAACGCCGTCGACCGCCATGTTGCAGCGGGCCGCGGCGACCAGGCGGCGATCCTGTACGACAGCCCCGTCACCGGCACCGTCCGCGCCTACAGCTATGCCGAGGTGAAGGACGCCGTCGCGCGAACCGCGGGCATGCTGGCGGCGCTGGGCGTCGAAAAGGGCGACCGCGTCGTCCTGTACATGCCGATGATCCCCGAAACCGTGTTCGCGATGCTCGCCTGCGCGCGGCTGGGTGCGATCCATTCGGTGGTGTTCGGCGGCTTTGCTCCGCCCGAGCTTGCCAAGCGCATCGACGACGCCAAGCCGCGGCTGGTGCTGACTGCATCGTGCGGAATCGAGGGCACACGCGTCCTGCCTTACAAGCCGCTGGTCGACGCCGCGCTCGACCGCGCGACGCATCGGGTCGAACATGTCGTGCTGTTCCAGCGACCGATGGTCGAGGCGGAGCTGACCGCGCCGCGCGATATCGACTGGGCGACAGCCTATGCCGCCGCCGAACCGGTCGACTGCGTCCCCGTCGCCGCGACCGACCCGCTGTATATCCTCTACACCTCAGGCACGACCGGCACGCCCAAGGGCGTGGTGCGCGACAACGGGGGTCACGCCGTCGCGCTGTGCTGGTCGATGCAGAATATCTATGGCACCGGTCCGGGCGACGTGTTCTGGGCGGCGTCGGACGTGGGCTGGGTCGTCGGGCACAGCTATATCGTCTATGCCCCGTTGCTGACCGGCGCGACGACGGTGTTGTTCGAAGGCAAGCCCGTCGGCACACCCGACGCAGGAACGTTCTGGCGCACCATCGCGCGGCACGAAGTGAAGACCTTTTTCACTGCCCCGACCGCGATCCGCGCGATCCGCAAGGAAGACCCCGACGCGCGCTTCCTTGCGACCACGCCGATGCCGTCGCTTCAGGTGATGTTCCTGGCGGGCGAGCGCGCCGACCCCGACACGCTGGCCTGGGCCGAAGAGATGACCGGACTACCTGTCATCGACCATTGGTGGCAGACTGAAATCGGTTGGCCCGCGCTGGCGAGCTGCTTCGCGCTCGGCGACCTGCGGCGCAAACGCGGCAGCGCCGGCGTCCCGGTACCGGGCTATAGCTTCGACGTGCTGGCCGACGACGGTACTTCGGTGGGGCGCGAGGCGACCGGCCAGGTCGTCATCCGCACCCCCTTGCCGCCCGGATGCTATCGCAGCCTGTGGAATAACCAGGCGGGGTATGAGAAGTGCTTCGCGGCCTTCCCCGGCTATTACGAAACCGGCGACGCGGGGCATGTCGATGCCGATGGCTTTGTCCATATCATGGGCCGTACCGACGACATCATCAATGTCGCGGGGCACCGGCTGTCGACCGGCCAGATGGAACAGATCGTCGCCAGCCGCACCGAAGTCGCCGAATGCGCGGTCATCGGCGTCGACGACGCACTCAAGGGCATGATTCCGATGGCTTTTGCCGTCGTGAAGGCGGGCGTCACGCCCGATGCGACGATCGGCCAGGCGATCATCGCCGAAGTGCGCGGCCAGCTTGGTCCCGTCGCCGCGCTGAAGGACGTGCATCTGGTGCGCGCGCTGCCGAAGACGCGGTCGGGCAAGATCCTGCGCGCGACACTGCGCCGCATCGCCAATGGCGAGAAGGTGGAAACGCCGCCGACGATCGAGGATCCCGCCGTGCTCGACGAATATCGCGCGCTGTTTCAGGTTCACGCCTGAAAGGTTCACGGCGTTCGGGTGGCTGCACACACGTCGCCGCGAACCCCGGACTCCCCGCACGCGGGCAGGCCCCCGTCGCATCCCCGGAGCGCCGTTTTCGCCGGCGATCCCGTATTGAACGTCGCCGGTCGCCGCGCCACAGGGCATGAAGGATTGCCCGCGATTAGCATCCCACGCGGAGGCTGCGCCGGTCGATCGGTCCCGGAAGCAGCGCGGCGCGCCATACCGGCGCCCGCGGCACCGCCCTACAACCCGAGCGCCGACAGCCCGGGGTGATCGTCCGGTCGGCGGCCTTCGGGCCAATGGAACAGGCGGTCGGATTCGGCGATCGCCAGATCGTTGATCGACGCGAGCCGACGGCGCATCAGCCCGGCGGCGTCGAATTCCCAGTTTTCGTTGCCATAGCTGCGGAACCAGCGGTCATCGCAGTCGCGCCATTCATAGGCGAAGCGCACGGCGATCCGATTGTCGTGCCAGGCCCATATCTCCTTGATGAGGCGATAGTCGCGCTCGGCAGCCCATTTTCGAGTGAGGAACGCGATGATTGCCGGGCGACCCTGGAAAAATTCGGACCGATTCCGCCAGCTACTGTCTTCGGTATAGGCCAGCGCGACGCGGGCGGGATCGCGGCTGTTCCAGCCATCCTCCGCCATCCGAGCCTTTTGCGCGGCGGTTTCGCTGGTAAAGGGAGGCATTGGCGGGCGGGACATGCCGAATTCCTTGAAAAATTCGGGGGCGGCGGTTGCCGCCCCCGTCCCCTGCGGGTCAGGCGTCGATCGCGACTGCGGGAAAGTCGATTTCGGTGCCGAGCACTTCGTTGACGTAATTGGTCAGCGTGTTGAGCGCGACATGGGCGATGATTTCGACCACTTCGGCATCCGAATAGCCCGCGGCACGAACCGCATCGAGTTCGGCACCCTGAACTTTGCCGCGGTTCTTCACGATGCTGACCGCAAAGGCGATCGCCGTTGCAGCCTTGGCGTCGTCCGAGCCGCCGGCGCGGTTTTTCGCGATTTCGGCGTTCGACAGTTTGGCGAGATTCGTGCCGAGATACGTGTGCGCGGCCAGGCAGTAGCCGCAACCATTGGCCTGGGCGACGGCCAAGGCGATGCCTTCGCGAACGGCAAGGCTCAGCGCGCCCTTACCCAGCGCACCGTTGAGGCCCAGATAGCCCTCAAGCGCCGCCGGGCTGTTTGCCACGATGCGGAACAGGTTCGGCACGACGCCGAGTTGCGCGTTCACTGCCTCGAGAAGGGGGCGGGACGCTTCGGGGGCCGCTTCGATCGTGGCCGGGGTCGAGATGCGGGACATGGGGTAACCTTTCAAAGGCGGCGTGCACCGTGCCTGCCGCACCCAACAGGTAATTGCGTCGAGCCACGTACAGAATATACGTATATCGCGATTCTTCATTGCAGTTTTCGGGACAATCATGGACAGGTTCGAAATGATGCGCTGCTTTGTGGCAGTCGCCGACCACGCCAGCTTCGCCGCGGCCGCCCGCAAACTGGGCCTGTCCACCTCGGCGCTGACCCGGCATGTCGCCGGGCTGGAGGACGATCTGTCGACACGGCTGTTGCGCAGGACGACGCGCGCGGTGAGTCTGACGGACGAGGGCGCGCGCTTTCTGGATCATGCGCGACGTCTGATCGCGGGGTTCGAGGAAGCGCGATCCGCGCTCGAAGGTTCGACTGCGGCGCCCCGGGGCCATCTGGTCGTGGCTGCGCCGGTCGTTTTTGGCCGATTGCACCTGGGACCGCTACTGGGCGCCTACGCACTCCAACATGCCGATTTGACGGTCGAACTTCTGTTGAGCGACCGGAATGAACGCATTGTGGAGTCCGGCATCGATGCCGCCATCCGCATAGGCAATCTTGAAGATTCCAGCGATGTCGCGGTGCGGATCGGGTCGGTTCGCCGGGTGCTGGTGGGGGCGCCGGGCTATATTGCCGCTTCCCCGCCGCTGGTGGCGCCCACGGACCTTCGGGCGCACCGGCTGATCGAGTTCAAGGCGCTTGCCCCCAGGGGGCGGTGGATGTTTCGTGACCGCGCCAAGGCGATGCCGATCGACCTGACCCCCGCCTTTTCAACCGACAGCGCCGAAATCGCCCTCGACCATGCGCGCCGTTCGGGCGGGCTGACGCTGGCGCTCAGCTACCAGGTCGCCGAGCACATTCGCGACGGGACGCTGGTACGGCTGCTTCCGGCGTTCGAACCCCCCGCGCTGCCGCTCAATTTTGTGGTACGCGAACGGCGTTTCATGCCCGCGAAGGTCCGTCGTCTGCTTGAAAAGATCAGGTGCGAGGCCGACTGGGAGTTCCTGTGACGCTATCGCGCTCCCCCGCTGGGCAGCGAAACGCGCGCCGGTCCAGACGAACCCGGTTGAG
>JBMOOB010000019.1:0-94711 GCA_049323815.1 Pseudomonadota bacterium
GCAAGAAGGGCCAGACCGACGGCTGCAAGCAGCGCGGCGGCCGCTGATTCGAGTCGTGCACGCGCGCGCCGCCGTTTCCGTAGCGGCGGCGCGACCGCGCTTTTTTCCCGCCGCGTCCTGGCCTAGGACACTCCCGAAATGCATTTCGGGAGAGCGCGATGACGATCCGATACGACGGCAAGGTGGCGATTGTAACCGGCGCGGGCGGCGGTTTGGGCCGCACCTATGCGCTGGAATTGGCGCGGCGCGGCGCCAGGGTGGTGGTCAACGATCTGGGCGGATCGCGCGACGGCACCGGCCATTCGGACGCGGCGCTGAAGGTGGTCGAGGAAATCGAGGCGCTGGGCGGCGAAGCGATGTCGAACGGCGGCAGCGTCACCGAATATGACCATATGGTCGAACTGGTCGCCAAGGCTAAGGAGCGCTGGGGCGGCGTCCACATCCTCATCAACAACGCCGGCGTGCTTCGCGACAAGAGCTTCGCGAAAATGGAACCGGCGGATTTCGAATTCGTGGTCAAGGTCCACCTGCTCGGATCGGCGAACTGCACCAAGGCAGTGTGGGAAACGATGCGCGAACAGAATTACGGCCGCGTGCTGATGACTGCGTCGTCGACCGGGCTGTTCGGCAATTTCGGCCAGGCGAATTACGGTGCGGCGAAGCTGGGCCTCGCCGGGCTGACCAAGACGCTGTACCTCGAAGGCGCGAAGCACAATATCCGCGTCAACACGCTCGCCCCGACTGCGGGCACGCGCATGACCGAGGACATCTTCCCCGCCGAGGCGTTCAAGCTGTTCGCACCCGAAACGGTGGCGCCGGCGGCGCTGTTCCTGGTGAGCGAGGATGCGCCGACCAACATGATCGTCGGCGCGGGTGCGGGCGTGGTTCAGGCGAGCTATATCACGCTTACGCCGGGCGTCCGGCTGACCGGCGGCGACCTGAGCCCCGACGGTGTCGCCAAGCACTGGGCGGAAATCATCGACCGCACCGGCGAGATCGTGCCGCAGTCGGGCGCCGAACAGGCGATGCTCATCATGAGCAAGCTGCAGAGCTAATCGCTCTCCCGCGCCGTCGTCACAAATGCGTGGCGACGGCGCGCGCCACCACCGCCACGACCAGCGCCCAGCCGAAGCTGAGGAACGTACCGATCATGATATATTCGGTGCGCGCGCGCTGGCGCGTGTCCTTGATGTCGCCAAAGCGAAGGATTGATTTGGCGGCCAGCAGCAGGCCCACGCCGGTCGGCTGACCGATCGCCACGAACAGGAGCGTCAGCGCGCGTTCCAGCCAGCCGATGTAGCGCCCACCCTGCTTCAGTCCCTGGATATTCGCCCGCGCGGGCAGGCGCAGCGGCGCGAGCAGCATGCCGATCACGATGCCGCCCATGGGGACCGCGGCAACGATCGCCGCCGCTGTCGTAAAGCCCAACAGCACGGCATGCGGCAGCGGATCAGGCAGGAGCGTCCATGCGCCGCGATCGAACAGGTCGGGCCACGCCAGTGCGACGCCGGCGATGATGGCCAGATGCACTGCCTGATCGACTGCAAAACCTGCCAGTCCCGACTTCAGCAGCCACAGCTTGACGGCATCCATTGCCGCGTGCGTGGCGACCACAATGGCCAGCACCGGCCAGTACAGCCAGCCGATTGCGACCGCGCTTAACAAACCCACGACGGCGATATGGGCGGCGAAAACGAGGGGCCGGCGCTTGTGCGCGATCATCCAGTCGGTCTGAAAGGCAAAATCGGCCAGCAGATGCGCCGTGACCAGCGCCGCCAAGGTGTGCAGTGCCTCAATCACTCCATGTCCCCAATGTTGACATAGGCCGAAAAGCCTATTTTCAGATAATATAGGTCAAATGGCCTATATATCTTGAATATCGGTCACTGGACCTGTGCGACTCCGCGGGCAAAGGCACCAAGCACCGGTTCCAGAACGCGCATCCCCGACACCGACATCGCCTCGCTCACGCTCGATTGGCGCCTTCCGGTCGCATCCGCAATCTCGCGCTGGAGCGGCGGCCGGGGCGCTATCCAGCGCCACGCGACATCGGCATGCCAGGGCTTGAACCGGCCGACGAACGCCCCGCACAATTCCACCAGCGGGAATAGCCAATGAAGCGAGTCGGCATGTTCCGACGGAAGCGCTAGGCGGAAACCCGACGCCCGGTCCATCGCATCCAGGCCGAGGCCGGACAGCGTAAACGCCTCACCCACTGAAACGGATACCTGGTCCGCGTTCAACCGTTCCACGCCACCGATCCCGATCGAAATGCGCGTGTCGACCGGCATGTCGAGCGACAGCAGCCCCGCGCGCAGGGCGACTGCCGCGCGCAGGCCATGCCCCGAATTTCCCAACGCCATCTGCCAGGAATCGCCACGGAAAAACTGGGGCATACCGACCACCAATCCGTTTTCCCAAAGGTCGCACGCCCGCGCGACTTCGGCCAGGCGCGCCCGCACGACGGCCAATTGGTCCGCCGAAAGCGCCGTCGAGCCGACCAGATCGCCCGTCAGCACCGCGATCGCCGACTGTCGCTGCTCCGACATGCCCGTCCCCGTGTCCTCTTTCTCACGCGGGCAGCATGCGCCGGCCCCATGGTGTATTGCATCACTAACACGCAAATGTTATTCCTTCTGCTATCACAGGAGGGACTTCGGCATGTATAGCGAAAGCGACATTGCGAATGCCGTCGATGCCGGGGCGATCAGCCCGGAGGCTGCGGCGGCATTTCGCGACTATGTGGCGACCAGCCGGTCGGCACCGGCCGTGGATGAGGAGCATTTCCGGCTGCTCTCCGGCTTCAACGACATTTTCGTCGCGATCGCGGCGACGCTGATCCTGGTCGCGGCGGCGCGCATCGGCGCACTGGGCGGCTTCGCGCTGGTCCCCGGCAGCTTCGACACCCCGCGTGAGATGGGCGCGGGCATGGCGGCGGGCGGCGGCGCGGTGGCGCTGGTCAGCTGGCTGCTCGCCGAATATTTCACCCGCGTGCGCCGCATGTCGCTGCCCAGCATCCTGCTGCTCCTCGCCTTTGTCGGCGGGATCGGCGCGGGGCTTTCGGGCCTGTTCGTCGCCAATGCGCCGTGGATCGAACAGCAATTCGGTCCGATGAACGACTTGCAGCATCGCCAGTTGGGTGCCGCGACGATGGCAGTCGTCGGCGCCCTGACGGCCGGTGCCGCCTGGTTGCATTGGCGCCGGTTCATGGTGCCGATCACGGTTGCGGCGGGCGCCGCCGCATTGGTCGGCGTCACCGTCGGCACGACGCTGGCACTGTTCCCCGAAACGCGCGACGCCGTCTATCCGATGTTGCTGGCGGCCGGGTTGGTCGTGTTCGCACTCGCGATGTGGTGGGACAGGAGCGACCTGGAGCGCAAGACGCGCCGATCGGACGTCGCCTTCTGGCTCCACCTGGCCGCCGCCCCGTTGATCGCGCATCCGGTGTTCCAGATGCTGGGCGTATTCAACGGCGACATTTCGGGGGCCACCGCCGCGATCGTGCTCGCGCTCTATGTCGGCTTCGCGCTGGTCGCGCTGGCGGTCGACCGCCGCGCGCTGCTCGTCTCGTCGCTCGGCTATGTCCTCTATGCGATGTACACGTTGTTCAACGCAACGGGCGACGTCGAACTGAGCGCCTCGCTGACGGCGCTGGTGATCGGGTCGGCGCTGCTGACGCTGTCGGCCTTCTGGCAACCGATGCGCCGCCAGCTTGTCGGCATGCTGGGCGGGATCGGCGACCACTTGCCCCCCACCGCGCCGCTCGCCCACGCCTGATGGCCCCTGCCGCCCCACAGGATTCCGCCGTGCGCGACGCCCGATCGGGCGCCCGCGCGGCGGGAGCCTTTTACCTCGTGACGATCGCCGCGGGCCTCTATGCCCAGATCGGCACGCGATCGGCGCTGATCGTGCGCGACGATGCCGCCGCGACCATGGCCAACATCACTGCGCACCTGCCGCTCTATCGCTCGGGAATCGCCGCCGACCTGGTGATGCTCGGCTGCTATCTGGTGGTGACGGTGCTGTTCCACCCTCTGTTCCGCAACGGCGGCGCGCGGGTTTCGGCGGTCGCGGCGGCATTCAGCCTGACCGGAATCGGCGTACTGGCGGCGACCACGCTGCTGCACGTCGCGCCGCTGGTACTGATCGACCAGGGCCAGCCCGCCACCTCGATTCTGGTCGCGCTGCGCCTGCACGGCCAAGGCTATGCGATCAGCCTGGTGTTCTTCGGCGTCTATTGCCTGTTGATCGGCTGGCTGTCGGTCCGCGCGCGTGCAGCGCCGGTCGCGGTCGGCGCGCTGATGGCGACTGGTGGCGCGGTGCATCTGGTGAACAATCTGGTCGGCTTTGCCGATCCGGCGCTGGTCGACGGCGTGCCCCGGCCGGTGCTGATGCTGCCGCTGGTCGGCGAAGCGAGCATCGCGCTGTGGCTGTTCGTGTTCGGGGCGCGGCGCGACTGAGCGGCCACCCGGCACCCCGGTTCGCGCCTAGTCCGCGACGATCTTCAACAAACGCCGCTCGACCGGCGCGAGCACGGGGCCGAGTTCGTGCCCGCGCTTCAGCACCAGCCCGCTTTCGTTGACCAGCGCCCACATGCCCTGCCGATTGCGCAAGGCCGGACGCTTCTCGATGCGAAATTCGGGGCGTTCGGCGGCGCGGCGGAAGGCAGCGAAGATCGCGGCGTCGCGGCCCAGATCCATCGCATAGTCCTTCCAATGCCCCGCCGCGACCATGCGGCCGTAAAGGTCAAGGATGCGCGACAGTTCGGCCCGGTCGAACCCGACCTGGTCCACGGAACGTCCGGTGGGGAACGGGGTGACGCTTCCCATCAGGCCCGGTCGCGGCGCTCCCCTTCGCGTTCGGCGAGCAGGTCGTCGAGCCGCCGGCGCAGCGATTCGACTTCGCTGCGCATCGCCTCCATCCGGTTCGCGATCGGATCGCACGATTCGCTGCACGGCGTGCCATAGGGCACGAAGTCGCGCTGATAGGTTTCCGCTTCGACCAGCGTCGGCTTGGCGGGGATACCGACCATCACTGCGCCTTCGGGCACGTCGCGGGTGACGACTGCATTGGCGCCGACGCGCGCGCGCGGGCCGATGGTGATCGGGCCGAGCACCTGCGCACCCGAACCGATGATCGCGCCGTCCTGGATCGTCGGATGGCGCTTGCCGCCCACGCCATTGTCGGGGCTGGTCCCGCCCAGCGTCACGCATTGATAGATGGTGACGTCGTCGCCTATCTCCGCCGTTTCGCCGATCACGGTGAAGCCATGGTCGATGAAGAAGTTGCGGCCGATCCTGGCGCCGGGATGGATGTCGATCGCCGTCAGCCAGCGCGACCAGTGGTTGACCGCCCGCGCGAGGAAGAACATCCGCCGCCGGAACAGCGCATGCGCGATCCGGTGATAGCCCAGCGCCCAGACGCCGGGGTAGAGCAGGATTTCCATGCGCGAACGCGGCGCGGGGTCGCGCGCCTTGATCGAATCTAGATACGTCGCCAGCCGACGGAACATGGCCAACCCCTTTGGTCTCAAAGCCTGGACGCCAACGCGCCTGCGGCGCCATCGGTTCTTGCTCGGCCCGCCTGCCGCCATTTAGGGGGTCGTTACGCGAATTTCCAGAACAGCCGCGTCCGGCGCTTGTGCCCCCTAAACACTATCTGTGTTGTGGGATATGCTGGCGGTGGCCATCCCGGCCCTCGAATAGTGTCGGAAGGCGTACATGTTCGAAGGCTTGGATATCTCCTCCCTCCTCCCCTACATCGGCGTCGGCTTCGCGGCGCAGATCGTCGACGGCGCGCTCGGCATGGCGTTCGGCGTGATTTCCTCGACTCTGCTGGTCAGTGTATTGGGCGTCCCGCCCGCCACTGCGTCGGCAGGCGTGCATATCGTCGAGACCTTCACGACCGGCGTGTCGGGTATCAGCCATGTGGCACATCGCAACGTCAACTGGCGGCTGTTTTTCCGCCTGGTCATTCCGGGCATATTGGGCGGCATTTTGGGCGCCTATGTGCTCAGCACGCTCGACGCGTCGATCACCCGGCCGTTCGTGATGGCCTATCTGATCGGCATCGGCCTGTACCTGCTGCTGCGCGCGGTCCGCTATCCGCCGCATCACCGCGAGCCGCGCGTCATTGCGCCGCTGGGGCTTGCCGGCGGCTTCCTCGACGCGGCGGGGGGCGGCGGCTGGGGGCCGGTCGTGACCAGCAACCTGCTGGTCCAGGGCGCGCAGCCGCGCACGACGATCGGCACGGTCAATACCAGCGAATTCTTCCTGACCGTCACGATATCGGCGACGTTCCTGGCGCATATCGGGTCTGAGGGGTTCGACAAGAGCTTTACGCATCCCGTGCTGGGCCTGTTGATCGGCGGCATTGTCGCCGCGCCCTTCGGCGCCTGGTTCGCCAAGCATATCCCCACGCGCAGCTTGCTGTTGATGGTCGGCATCGTCCTGACCGCGACCAGCGCATTCAGCCTGTGGAAAGCGCTGGCGCACTAGGGCGACCTGGCAGGCGCTGCCCGCGCCGCCCGGATCGCGACGACGAGCAGAGGCGGACGCCCGGGACAGGGGCCGATGAATTCGCCGCTTCGCGCCGCCGCTGGTCATAATCGGGCGGCCGGATTGTCGGGAAGCACCCGGAAGCCGGCGCAGACGGGCAGAGCGCCAGGCGCGACGATTGCCCTGCCGGCGCTATCGGTTAGTAACGAGTGGCGGCGGCTCAAAATTCCGGCGGGGCGCCGCGTTGGAACGGGGCTGCATGACACCGCATGAATTTCTGAAGAAATGGCGCAATGTCGAACTCAAGGAACGTTCGGCATCGCAAAGCCACTTCAACGACCTGTGCGCGTTGCTGGGCGTTGTCGACCCGGTTGCGGCGGATCCGAAGGGGGAGTGGTTCACGTTCGAAAAGGGCGCGAACAAGACCAGCGGCGGCAATGGCTGGGCCGATGTATGGCGCCGCGAATGCTTCGGCTGGGAATATAAGGGCCGCCACGCCAATCTGGACAAGGCCTATGCCCAGCTCCTCCAATATTCGGTCGCGCTGGAAAATCCGCCGCTGCTGATCGTGTCGGACATGAGCCGGATCGTGATCCGCACCAACTGGACCAACAGCGTCCAGGAAACGCACGAAATCGCGCTGGACGACTTGACCGACGGCGCGGTGCGCGACCGGCTGAAGGCCGCGTTCACCGACCCCGAACAGTTCAAGCCCGCCAAGTCGCGGCAGGAACTGACCGAGGAAACCGCGCGCGAATTCGCCGGCATCGCCCAGCGCCTGCGCGAGCGGGGGCATGAGGCGCACCGCGTCGCGCATTTCGTCAACCAGCTCGTCTTTTGCATGTTCGCCGAAGACGTCGGCCTGCTGCCCGACCATCTGTTCACGAAAATGCTGACGGCGAGCCGGCTGCGCCCCGAACGGTTCGAAGGCAATGCCGCCAAGCTGTTCGGCGCGATGGCGACCGGCGGCGACATTGATTTCACGCCGATCGACTGGTTCAACGGCGGGCTGTTCACCGACGACAGCGTATTGCCGGTAACCAGCGAGGATATCGACGAACTGCTCAGCGCCGCGCGGCGCGACTGGAGCCAGATCGACCCGTCGATCCTCGGCACGCTGTTCGAACGCGGGCTCGATCCCGCCAAGCGCAGCCAGTTGGGCGCGCATTATACCGACCGCGAAAAGATCATGATGATCGTGCGGCCCGTCATCATCGAACCGCTGGAGGCCGAATGGGCCGGGGCATTGGCGAAGATGACCGCGCTGGTCGAAAGCGCGCCCAAGCCCACCGCCGAACGGCTGCTGTCCCCGGCCGAGAAGCGCAAGGCGTCGCGCGTCGTTGAAGAGGCGGAGAAAATCCATTCGGCCTTCATCGAGCGGCTGGCCGATTTCCGCGTGCTCGATCCCGCCTGCGGGTCGGGCAATTTCCTGTACGTCGCGCTGAAGGCGCTGAAGGACATCGAGCATCGCGCCAATCTGGATGCAGAGGCGCTGGGCCTGCCGCGCGGCTTCCCGCGCGTGGGGCCGGAGTGCGTGCTGGGGATCGAGCTGAACCCCTATGCCGCCGAGCTGGCGCGAGTGAGCGTGTGGATCGGCGAAATCCAGTGGATGCGGCGCAACGGGTTCGACGCGGCGAAGAACCCGATTTTGCGGCCGCTCGATACGATCGAGTGCCGGGATGCGGTGCTGAACGAGGATGGCACGCGGGCCGAGTGGCCAGCGGCAGACGTGGTGGTGGGGAACCCGCCGTTCCTGGGCAACAAGAAGATGCTCGGCGAACTGGGCGAGGAATATACCGTCGCGTTGCGCAAGGCATGGCCGGAGGTGCCGGGCGGGGTCGACCTCGTCTGCTATTGGTTCGCGATGGCGTGGTCGATGATTGCCGAGGGGCGTTTGCAGCGCGCGGGGTTGGTGTCGACCAATTCGATCCGGGGCGGCGCGAACCGCGAGGTGCTGAAGCCGATCGTCGAGCACGGCCGGATTTTCGAGGCGTGGAGCGACGAGGAATGGACCGTCGACGGCGCGGCGGTGCGGGTTTCGCTTGTAAGCTTTGGTCATACCAAGAGTGGTGCGACCTTGAATGGTATCCAAGTCCTAGCGATAAACGCTGATCTTACAGCGGCGACTTCCGGCATTGACCTGACCGTCGCAGTTCGTTTGAGCACAAATCTCGGCCGCAGCTTCATCGGGCGCCAGAAAGATGGCCCCCTTGATATCCCCGGGAGCGTGGCGCGGGATATGATTATTCGCGGCCACAATCCGCATCACCGGTCCAACGCTGAAATCGTTCGACCTTGGCGAAATGGCATGGATTTGACCCGCCGGCCGAGCGATACTTGGCTAGTCGACTTCATGGCTATGGATGAAGCTGAATCTTCTCTCTTCGAGATGCCTTTCGAGTATGCCCGACTCCATCTCAGACCAATCCGAGAAACCAATCGCGATCCCAAGCGCCGCTCGCATTGGTGGCGACCGGGAAGAACTGGAGAAGATATTCGCGTCGCATTGAAACCTTTCAAACGTTATATCTGCACGCCGAGGGTATCGAAACATCGTCTTTTCGTGTGGCTAGATCATTCAGTAAATCCAGATTCTGCCACCGTTGCCATCGCCCGCGACGACGACACGACTTTCGGCATCCTCCATTCGCGCTTTCACGAACTCTGGTCGCTGCGCATGGGCACCTTTCTCGGCGTCGGCAACGATCCGCGCTACACGCCCTCGACCACTTTCGAGACCTTCCCCTTCCCCGAAGGGCTGACCCCCAACATCCCCGCCGCCGACTATGCCGACGATCCGCGCGCACAGGCGATTGCCGCCGCCGCCGCGCGGCTGAACGAATTGCGCGAGAACTGGCTCAATCCCGCCGATCTGGTGGTGCGCGTGCCCGAAGTGGTGCCTGGCTATCCCGACCGCATCCTGCCCAGGGACGAGGCGGCGGCGAAGGAATTGAAGAAGCGCACGCTCACCAATCTCTACAATGCGCGCCCGCAATGGCTGGCGAATGCGCATGCCGCGCTCGATGCCGCGGTCGCCGACGCCTATGGCTGGGGCGACGATTGGCGCGCCGGGCGGCTGGACGACGACGAAATCCTCGCCCGGCTGTTCGCGCTCAATCAGGAGCGGGCGTCGGCGCAGGCGCGCTGACGCCTGCGCGTCCGCACGCCGACCCCGCCGGGCGGCGCGCGCGGTCGCCGGCGGCGGGCCGCTCCGAAATCCGGCGGGGCGCCCGCGGCGGGCTCGGCGGCTATCGGGCGCCGCCCCACCTGTACCCCCGCCGCGTCCGCTTCTATACGCCCGCGCGTCAGCGTTGGAGAATCGTCATCGTCGGATTGATCGCGCATGCGCCGGTGGACCTGATCGCCGCCGCGCCGGACACGCTGCTCGTCGAATTCGGGCTGCGGCCGTCCGCGTGCACCACCATCGCCGTCGAACGCAGCGCAGTGCTGGAACAGCGGCTGGTCGGCGGCGGCGCGGTGCGGCTGCTGCCCGGCGGGTGCGGCGCCAACCAGGCGGCGTGGCTGCCGCGCCTGGGCACCGACGCGCGGATCGTCGCGCCGTTCGGGCATGACAATCACGGCGCGCTCGCGCGGATGGACCTGGAACAGCGCGGGGTGCGCGTCGTCGGATTCGACTATGCCGGGCCGCATTCGGTCATCTACACGCTGATTGCCGACGGCGGCGAACGGACCTTCGCCGATTATTGCCACGGCGTCCCCTATGACCTGTTGCCCGCCGCGCGCGCGCTGGCGGACGAGGCGATCGTCGCGATCGACGGCTATCTGTTGCTGCGCCCCGGCGCGGCGGACGGCGTGCTCGCCTATCTGCGCGACGTGGCGCCGGCCGGGCAGCAGATCCTGTTCTGCCCCGGCGACGTCAGCGTGCTCGCCGACGCGGCCGACGCCTGCGCCGCCATATTGGAGCGCGCCGACCATCTGGTCGTCAATCACCACGAGGCAGAGGCGCTGTTCCCCGGCATGAGCGAGGATACCGCGGTCGACGCGCTGCGCGCGCGCGGCAAGGCGGGCGCGATCACGCTGGGCGAACGCGGCGCGATCTTGTTCAACGCCGACCGGGTGTTCCGCTCGGAAAAGGCCCGGCTCGACCGGCCGATCGCCAACACCAATGGCGCGGGCGATGCATTCACGGCGGGCTATCTGCACGGCATCGACAAGCACCTGCCGCTGGTGGAGATCGCCGCCATCGCCACCGATTGCGCCGCGCAGATTCTGGTGCGCGAGGCCGCGCGCCCCGACGCCTGATCGCGGGTGTCGGCACGTTTTACAGCGCGCAATGGCGCGGGCGGGGCGTTAACCATCGTCACGCTCGGAAATCCGGGGCGCGCGCAAACTGGCACGGCGGCTGCACAACATAGGGCACCCCGAGCGTTGCGACGCTTCATTCACAGGGCGGGTCGACTGGCTTTACCGGTCTCGCGTCGACCCGCCCGCCCGGGGTCCCCATCCACCGTTGATCGCGCCGCTCCGACGCGGCAAATGGCGCGCGCCCATCAATGGAGAACGCGCGATGCGCCGATACCTGCTCGCACTCGCAATTGCCTGGATCGCGCTTTCGGCACAGACGGCGCCGCTGCACTATTCCGCCGGGCAAGTGTGGCAATATCGCACGCGGCCGCAGGATGCCGGATCGCGGGTCAAGATCCAGCGCGTCGAGCGGATCGGCGACAGCGACGTCTATCATGTCAGCATCGTCGGCCTGCATTTCCGCACGGAACAGGTGATCGGCACCCTGCCGCACTTGCCCGTATCGCGCCAGACGCTCGACAAGAGCGTGACGGAGCTTGCCCCCAGCGCGCCGGCCGATTTCCCGGACGATGCCGTCGACGCCGGCATTGCCGAATGGCGCAGGGCCGAAGGGGGCGTGTTCACGATTTCGCTCGCCGAAATCGCCGATTTCCTGGACGATCAACTGAGCGGCGCGGTGCGCTGACCGGCGCCGGACACGCAAACGGGCGGCGCCATCGGGACCGCCCGCTCACGATTCCGGCATTGCCGCGCGCTCAGGCGTTGGCGGCAACGCCCTTGTCGGCGAACATCTGCGCCAGTTCGCCCGATTCGTACATTTCCATCATGATGTCCGAACCGCCGACGAATTCGCCCTTCACATAGAGCTGGGGGATGGTCGGCCAGTCCGAAAACGCCTTGATCCCCTGGCGCACGCCCTGGTCCTGCAGAACGTCGACGCTTTCGAACGCGACGTTCAGGTGGTTCAGGATCGCCACCGCGCGGCTGGAAAAGCCGCATTGCGGGAACAGCGGGCTGCCCTTCATGAACAGCAGCACTTCGTTCGAATCGACCAGCCCCTGGATGCGGGCCTGTACGTCCTCGGTCATACGCGTCACTCCTCGGCCGGGGCAGTCGTGGTCAGTTGCAGCGCGTGAAGCACCCCGCCCATCCGGCCGCCCAGCGCGGCATAGACGGCCTGGTGCTGCTTCACGCGCGGCATCCCCCGGAACATCGGGGCCACCACGCGCGCGGCATAATGATCGCCATCGCCCGCCAGATCGGTGACTTCCACTGTCGCGTCGGGAATTCCGGCGCGGATCAAAGCCTCGATCTCTTCGGCGGGCATCGGCATGTTACTTGGCTTCCATAAGCTGGCGGCGCGCCTCGACCGTCTGTTCGTCGATCGCGCGGCGGACCATCGCTTCGTCGGCTTCGATGCCGGCGGCCAGCAAATCGCCCAACAGCTTGCGCAACACATCATCGTCGCCGGCTTCTTCGAAATCGGCCTGGACCACTGCCTTGGCATAGGCGTCGGTTTCCTCCGGCGTCAGCTTCATCAGCGCTGCCGCCCATTGCGCGATCAGGCGATTGCGCCGCGCCGTCACGCGAAAGGCCATTTCCTCTTCGCGGGCGAATTTCGCTTCGTACGCGCGCTCGCGATCGTCGAACGTGGTCATTGTCTCGGTTGCCCCTTCGTGAAGCCGTGTCGTCCCGAAATAGGGACGGCGGCGCGGCAAGGCAACGGGGAGCGATACGGATGGCACCGGCTTTCTGCGCCCGCCGCTTCACCACGCGCCCCCCGGCTCAGCGCGGCGACCCGGTTGCCCGGCCGGGCACGCCGCCGCCGCGTCACTCCGCGACGCGCACCACCATCTTGCCGATCGCCTGGCGCCCGGCCATCGCGGCGATGGCGTCGCCGCCGTCGGCGAAGGCGAAGCTGCGCGTCACGCGCGGCGCGATCTTGCCGTCGGCCCACAGCGCGAACAGCGTTTCGACATGCGCCTGGTTCGCCTTGGGATCGCGCGCGGCGAACGCGCCCCAGAACACGCCGCACACGTCACAGCTTTTCAGCAGGGTAAGGTTGAGCGGCAACCGGGGGATGCCCGCCGGGAAACCGACGACCAGATAGCGCCCCTCCCACGCGATCGCGCGCAGCGCGGGTTCGGCATAATCGCCGCCGACCGGATCATAGATCACGTCGGCGCCCGCCGGCCCCACGGCCGCCTTGAACTGCTCCGCCAGCGCCTTCGACTGGTCCTTGTCGAACGGCGCGCGGCCATAGATCAGCGTCGCGTCGGCACCCGCCGCCTTCGCCGCAGCCGCTTTCTCTTCCGAGGAAACCGCCGCAACGACGCGCGCGCCATAGGCCTTGCCCAGTTCGACCGCCGCCAGCCCGACACCGCCCGCGGCGCCCAATACCAGCAACGTCTGCCCGGCCTTCAGCTGCCCGCGGTCGAGCAGCGCATGGATGGTGGTGGCATAGGTGAGCAGCAGCGCCGCGCCCTCGTCGAACCCGCGCCCGTCGGGCAGACGGTAGAGCGCGGCGGCGGGCACCGCGACTTTCTCCGCCATTCCGCCGTGGCCGGTCACTGCGACGACTCGGTCGCCCGGCGCCCATCCGGTCACGCCCTCGCCCACCGATTCGACGACGCCGGCGATCTCGCCGCCGGGGGCGAAGGGGCGTTCGGGGCGGAACTGATATTTATCCTCGATGATGAGCACGTCGGGATAGTTGATCGCGCATGCCTTCACTGCGACCACGACCTGCCCCTTCCCCGCGACGGGATCGGGCAGTTCTTCCAGAACTAGAGTTTCAGGTCCGCCCGGTGCCTTCGAGAGCAATGCCTTCATATCCGCCTCCTACCGCGATCCACGGCCGCTGTTCCGCGACCTTCGATTCAAAATTAGAAATCGCGGTATCCTTTGCCAGCGTCATGCCGACTTCGTCCAGCCCCTCCATCAGGCACTGGCGGCGAAAGGAGTCGAGTTCGAAGGGGAAACGGTCCTGATACGGCGTCGTGACCGTCATGGTTTCCAGGTCGACGGCGATCGGCGTATCGCGCGCGACTTCGATCAGCCGGTCGATCGCCGCCTGCGGCAACACCACCGTCACGATGCCGTTCTTGAACGCATTGCCGGAGAAGATGTCGGAAAAGCTGGGTGCGATCACGGCCTTCACGCCCATGTCGTTCAGCGCCCAGGCGGCATGTTCGCGGCTGGACCCGCATCCGAAATTCTCGCCCGCGATCAACAGCGGGCTGCCGGCATAGCGCGGATCGTCGAACACATTTCCCGGCTGCGCGCGGACGGTTTCGAACGCGCCCTTGCCCATGCCTTCGCGGCTGGTGGTCTTCAACCAATGCGCCGGGATGATGACGTCGGTGTCGACATTCTTCGCGCCCCAGGGATAGGCGCTGCCTTCGACGTGGCGGACGGGTTCCATAGGCGCGGACGTTCCTTTCGCGTTGATGCTATGCGGCCCGGCGCAATGCGCTCCGGGCCGGCACGCCACGCCGGAAACGTCGTGGCGAAATTCAGTTGGCGGCGACGCGGTCGGCGCTGACGGGCTGAATCGTCGCGTCGGCGGCCTGAACGGGGGAAGTGTGACGCGGGAAGCCGTCGTCGGCAGTCGCGACCGATCGGATATGCTGGGTAGTCGTCGCATAGGCCGCGGCAATGCCGCTCAATACCGTACCCGCGATCAACGCCACCAATACCCGCTTCATGGTCATCCCCCCGAAACCAGATCCCGAACGTCGGCAAGCCTGCCCGTAACCGCCGCGGCCGCAGCCATCGCCGGCGATACCAAGTGAGTCCGTGCCCCTGGACCCTGGCGTCCTACAAAATTCCGGTTCGAGGTGGAAGCACAACGTTCGCCCGGCGGCACTTTGTCGGGGTTCATCGCGAGACACATCGAACACCCCGGCTCGCGCCATTCGAACCCCGCCTCGACGAAGATTCGGTCGAGCCCCTCTGCCTCCGCCTGTCGCTTGACCAGTCCCGATCCCGGCACGATCAGCGCCTGGCGGACATTGGCGGCGACGTGGCGCCCGCGCGCGACGGCGGCGGCGGCGCGCAGGTCCTCGATCCGGCTGTTGGTGCAGCTACCGATGAAGACATTTTCGACCGGAATGTCCTGCATCGCCGTTCCCGGCGTCAGCCCCATATAATCGAGCGATTTCTGCGCGGCGACACGCTTCGAAGGGTCGGCGAAGCTCTCCGGGTCGGGCACCACGCCGGTGATCGGAACCACATCCTCGGGGCTGGTACCCCAGGTCAGCGACGGCGCGATGTCGCTGCCGTCCAGCACGACGGTGCGGTCATAGGCCGCGCCCGCATCGGTCGGCAGCGTACGCCAATAGGCGACGGCGCGTTCCCATGCCTCGCCAAAGGGCGCCAGCGGACGCCCTTTCAGATAGGCGAATGTCTTGTCGTCGGGCGCGATCAGGCCGGCGCGCGCGCCTCCTTCGATCGACATGTTCGACACGGTCAGCCGCCCTTCGATCGACATCGCGCGGATGACTTCGCCGGTATATTCGATGACATGGCCGGTGCCGCCCGCCGCGCCGATGCGGCCGATGATTGCCAGCACGACGTCCTTGGGGCTGACGCCGAAGCCCAACGTGCCGTCGACGCGCACTTCCATCGTCTTTGACTGGCTGAGCAGCAGCGTCTGCGTCGCCAGCACATGTTCGACTTCGCTGGTGCCGATGCCGAACGCGAGCGCACCCAGCGCGCCATGCGCCGACGTGTGGCTGTCGCCGCACACCAATGTCGTGCCCGGCAGCGTAAAGCCCTGTTCGGGCCCGACGACGTGGACGATTCCCTGGCGCACGTCGAGCGCGTCGATATAGGGCACGCCGAAATCGGCGACGTTGGCACGCAGCGCGGCAAGCTGTTCCGCGCTCGCCGGATCGGCGATCGGCAGCGCATGGCCCGCCGCGTCGACGCGCGCGGTGGTCGGCAGATTGTGGTCGGGCACCGCCAGCGTCAGGTCTGGGCGGCGCACGCGGCGACCGTTCGCCTTCAGCGCGGCGAATGCCTGCGGGCTCGTCACTTCATGGACGAGGTGGCGGTCGATATAGATCAGGCAGGTGCCGTCATCCCGGCGTTCGACGACATGGTCGGCCCAGATTTTCTCGTACAATGTCTTTGGGGCATGCGTGGACATGGCCGCGCTCCTGAGCCGATTCGTGCGCAAAAACAACCCCACACGCAATTTTCCGTCGCGGCCGGCGAGCGCGCCTGGGTGTGCCGCGTGGCGGCCTGTGCATGCTCGCGGGCATGGCGTGCCCTGCGCGGCATACTGCGCACCACGCGCCGGGCAGGAGAATGGCCTGGCACCGTTGCGAAATGCACGGGCGCTTCCCGCGCGCTCAGCGCCCTTCCAGCCGCTTCGCCTCGCCGGTCAGCCAGTCGTGGAGCACGTCGATCTCATCGTCGCGCAGCGCATGCAGATTTTCGCGCGCGATGGTCGACATCAGCCCCAGCTCGCGTCCGCGCTTGCCCTTGCCGGTCTTCAGCAGCGCGCGGAACGACGCGCGGTCATAGCCCGTCGCCGCCGCCGCCAGCCCCGGCACCACCTGCCCCTCGCGCCGCTGGTCGTCGAGCATATGGTGGCATTCGGAACACAGCGCCTGCGCCCAATATTGTCCGGCGGGCGTCGGTCGCGCGAGCGGCGCGACCGTGCCGGGTTGATAGCTGGGGCGCAGCTTCCCGGTCGCGATGTCGAAACGCGCCAGCGCCCCGAATTCGGTCTTCGCTGTCGAATCGTCGGGCGCGGGCTTCAACGTGCGCAGCCACGCGATCACGCGCCCGGTATCGTCGTCGGCGAGATAGCGTTCGGACCAGGCGGGCATGACGAACAGCGTCGTGCCGTCGCGCTTTACGCCATGGCGGATCAGCCGCGCCAGTTCCGCATCCGAATAGCCCATGATTGCGCGCGCCAGCGCGGGCGGGGCGATGGTGCCCCACCATTTGTTCACGGGCTTCCAGGCGCCGCCCTTGCCTTCGAAATGGCAGCTTCGGCAGCCGAGCAGCGTCGCGATCCGCCCGCCTTCCGCGACCGACGCGGCGTCGTGCGGAACCGCGATCGTGCCCAGGCGAATGGCGTGCGGACGCCGGATTTCCCATTCGGTGGCGCCCAGCACCACCGCCGCCGCAACGGCCGCAACCAGCAACAGCGCGGCAAGCACGCGAATCCCCGTCAGCATCGGTCGTCCCCCCCAGGTCGATCGGGCCGCTGCATAGCGCGAAAGCGGCTGCTTGGGGAGACGCAGCGCGCGCGTAGTCGCGGGCCCGCTTGAAAATTCGCCCTTCCCTGCCCGGCGCGGGGCCGGACGAAGTCGAAGCCTGTCCTGACCGACCGCCGCGGCGACGGTCAGGACAGGCATTCGGCGACGGATAGCCCCGGCGGGTCAGGCGATGGCGGCGGCTTCCTTGGGCGACACATAGTCGGGGTCGTGGTCGAACGGCAGCGGCCCGCCACTTTCCATCGCGCCCAGCACGGCGGCAAAGTCGGTTTCGGCACGAAAGCCCAGCACCCTTTGTGCCAGCGACGCGTCATAGACGCGGCCGATGCGGGCAGGCAGCGTCCATCCGCGCGCCGCATAGAGCGCGCGCGCCCGGGGGAAATGGCGCGCGATCGCCGCCGCCGCGTCGTGCTTAAGTTCGGCCGCGTCCGCGCGCGCGAACGGCGTCGGCGCCGATACCAGGAACATGCCGAACCCCACCTCTGGCGCGCGGTCGAGCGCCGCCAGATGCGCGCGTGCCGCATCCTCGACCGTCAGGCGGCGGTGGAGCAGTTCGTTCGCCTTCATATTCTCGCCCGACAGCGCGCGATGCGTGTCGTCCTCCTCGGGAAAGAAGCGGCTGGTGCGCAACACGACGCAATTGAGCCCCTGCTCGGCATGCGCCAGCCGGCACAGTTGCTCGGCCGCATATTTGGTGACGCCATAGATGTTGCGCGGCTCGATCGGCCCGCTCGCCTCGTCCAGCCAGACGGCGGCATCGCCCGTTTCGTCGCGAATCGCCTGAGAGATCATCAGCGACGTGGTCGAAGTGAAGACGAACCGGTCGTGCCCCGCCGCGACCGCCGCCTCGATCAGGTTGAGCGTGCCCGTGACGTTGACGTCGACGAATGCCTGCCGGGAATAGCGCACGATGTCGGGCTTGTGCAGCGCGCCGCCGTGGATCACTGCCTCAATGCCATGGTCGCCGAAAGTCCGGTCGACCAGGGCGCGGTCGGCGACGCTGCCGACCACCTGCGTATCGGCGCCCGGCGCGACGTCGAGCCCCGTTACCACATGCCCCGCGCGCGCCAGCATCGGCGCCAGATGGCGCCCCAGCCAGCCCGACGATCCCGTCAGCAAGACACGCATCGCACCACTCCCATTTCCCCGCCCGCGCGCCATGGCAGAGCCCGGCGCGGCTGGAAACACCCCCTACGCCGCCGCCCGCTCGCCGGCCGCCCGCTCCCCGGCCGCCAGCGCGCAGGCGCGAATGTCGGCGGCGAGCGCTTCGACTCGCTCGGGCTGCGCGTCCCAGGCGAACATGAACCGCGCGCCGCCGCCGATGAAAGTATAGAATCGCCACCCGCGCGCGCGCAGCCCGTCGATCACCGCCGCATCGGCGCGCAGGAACACGCCGTTCGCCTCCACCGGGAACATCGGCGCGATCCCCGGCAGCCCGGCGATCGCGCGCGCCAGCCGCTGCGCGCAATCATTGGCATGGCGGGCGTGGCGCAACCATGCGCCGCTTTCCAGCATCCCCACCCACGGCGCCGACAGGAAGCGCATCTTCGACGCCAACTGCCCCGCCTGCTTGCAGCGGTAATCGAAATCCACCGCCAACGCATGGTCGAAGAACAGCACGGCCTCGCCCACCGCCATGCCGCCCTTCGTCCCGCCGAAGCAGAGCACGTCGACCCCCGCCTTCCACGTGATCTCTGCGGGTGTGCAGCCGAGCGTCGCGACCGCATGGGCGAAGCGCGCGCCGTCCATGTGCAGCTTCAGCCCCAGTTCGCGGCACACCGCCGCGATCGCGCGGACTTCGTCGACGGTATAGACTTGCCCGGTCTCGGTCGGCTGGGTGATCGTCACCACGCGCGGCTTGGGGAAATGGATGTCGCTGCGGCTCGCCGCCACCGCGCGCACCGCGTCGGGCGTCAGCTTGCCGTCGTCGCTCTGCGCCACCAGCAGCTTCGATCCGTTGGAGAAGAATTCCGGCGCGCCGCATTCGTCGGTTTCCACATGCGCGGCGGCCGAACAGATGACGCTGTGGTACGACTGGCACAGCGACGCGAGCGCGAGCGAATTGGCCGCCGTGCCGTTGAACGCGAAAAACGCCTCGCAATCGGTTTCGAACAGCGCGCGCAGCGCGTCCGACGCGCGCTGCGTCCACGCATCCTCGCCATAGGCCGGCGCATGCCCGCGATTGGCCTGTTCCATCGCCGCCCAGGCCTCCGGGCATATTCCGGCATAATTGTCGCTGGCGAATTGCTGGGGTTCGTCGGTCACGCGTGCGTCTCCTGAAATACAGGCATCGCGAAGACGAAACGACCGTGGCTTGGGCCCGTTTGATTGCCGGTCCGGCCACATCCCCCCGTTCGAGAACAGGGGCACCACCTTGCCCGGGAAGGCAGGTTGGTGCCGGGCGTCGGCCCGACTCTTGATGCTGGAACGCGCGGTACGCCGCTCGCGCGGGCGATTCAAGCACGAATGTTGCGCGGCCGCGCGTCAGGCGCGCGCGGGGACCGCGTTTTCCGTCACCGGCGGCGCGGGGTCATGCGCATCGGCCCAGTCGGTGCGCCGCCCGACCCAGGGGTTCAGGAACAGCGCGGGCAGCTTCAGCAACAGCAGCTCCGAATGGATGAAGCCGTCGATCGCGCGTTCCCACCATCTCGAGTCGCGCTTGCCATTGGCGCGTAGCCAGCCGTCATAGGGTGCCCAATGGCTCGGCTCGTCCTTTTCGATGATGCGGAAGATGCGCATCAGCACCTTGTCGCGGCGGACGACGGGATGGTTCAACAGGACATGGACCTGCCGGTGCCCGCGCTGTTCGGTCAGCGAGATGACGCGGCACAGCTTTTCGAACTGCGCATCGTCGGCGATGATCGCGCGCGTATCCAGCTCGTCGATCGTGCGGCGGAACACGATCTCGACGAAGCGGTCGATATGGCCGCACGTCCGGTCGACGCACAGCGGCATGCGCCCCTGCATCTCGAACCAGCGCTTGAACATATGATAGTGCTTGCGCTCGTCGGCGTAATGCTTGCGGATCGCCGCGATCAACGGGGCATTGTCGGGCTCGCGCGCCAGCACCGCCTCCAGCACGCGGTCGATGCTCGTATAGCCGCGATGCTCGTTGTAGAGGTAGATCGAACCCAACAGGTCCAGATAGCGGCGGGCGACCCAATTGAGCATGCCACGAGCGCTAGGCCTCGCACCCGCTCCGGTCAATCGCGCGCCGCGTTGGCTGCGGCGACGCTCCCCTTTCCCGCCGGGCCGCGACGCGGCGAAATCTGGCGGGAACGCAAGGCCGTTCACGCCCCGACCGAACCAAACCGCACAGAACGCCTTTCGCCATCCGCCGGACGGGAGGGCGCGCCCGTGCCGTGTCCGGCCCAACCGTGCCGGGCCGGGCGCCGCACTTGCTTCAGGACGCCGCCAGCGCCGGCGTCAGCGCGACGTCATAGGCCGCCGTCGTCTTCTCCGCGACTTCCTCGACGCTCACGCCCGGCGCCAGCTCAATCAGGCGAAACCGCGACTGGTGGTCGGGGCGCTGGAACACCGCCAGGTCGGTGATAATCATGTCGACGACGTTCTTGCCGGTCAGCGGCAGCGTGCATTCGGGGATGAACTTGGGGTCGCCCGACTTGGCGTTATGTTCCATCACCACGATGATTTTCTTGACGCCCGCGACCAGGTCCATCGCGCCGCCCATGCCCTTTATCATCTTGCCCGGGATCATCCAGTTGGCGATGTCGCCGCCTTCGCTGACTTCCATCGCGCCCAGCACGGTCAGGTCGATGTGCCCGCCGCGGATCATCGCAAAGCTCTGTTCCGACCCGAAATAGACCGACTGCGGCAGCTCGCTGATCGTCTGCTTGCCCGCGTTGATAAGGTCGGGGTCCTCTTCGCCCGCATACGGGAAGGGGCCGATGCCCAGCATGCCGTTTTCGGACTGAAGCGTCACTTCGACGCCTGCCGGAATGTGGTTGGCGACCAGCGTGGGGATGCCGATGCCCAGGTTCACATAAAATCCGTCCTGCAACTCGCGCGCCGCGCGCGCCGCCATTTCGTCGCGGGTCCAGGCCATCGTCTCACTTCTCCTCGGCCGGATCGGCCCATTGCTTGTCTTTTGGAAAAACCTGGTCCAGATCGCCTTTCAGCCCGGTGCCATAGACCGGGTTGGGCAACAGGAACCAGCCGCTGCCCCACATCGGGGCGACCATCGTCTGCCCGGCGCGGTTGCGCCGCACATCGGGTGTCTGGTCCGGCGCGTTGAACAAGTCGCTGAAATCGCCGAGTTGGTCGCCCGCCATCGCGATCACGCAATAATGGCTGGCGATTTCCCACCGGCGCGGGTCCTTGCGCCCGCCGACGCCGACATCGCCTTCCAACCACAAAGTCTTGCCGTGTTCGGCGTGTCCAAGCCCGGCGAAGTCGAGCGCGGCGACGGTGGCTGCCGCATTGGCGCGCGACCGGTTCGAATTGAACACTACCTCGACTCCGCTCGCGCGGAGCTGGGCGACCGTTTCGGCCGCGCCGGGGACAGCCGCGACCTGTTCGGCACCGGTGCGTTCCCACCGGTCCCACCGCTGCTGGTCATAGGGAGCACCGGTCCGCGCCGCATTCGCTTCATAGCCCAGGTTGAGCAGCACCGTTTCGTCGATATCGAAAACGACCGCCAGCGGCTTCTTGCCGCACGGTACAAATGCCGGGTCGGCCAGCGTCGCGTCGCGCGCGAGCACCACCCCGGACAGCGGCCTTCCCAGTGCCCGATCGGTCAACCGCGCCTGAACATACCCCCATAGCGCCTGATACGCCTGCAGGCTCAACGCCGCCGCCTCGCCCGAGCCATAGAGGAACTGCATGCCCGGCGGCACCGTGCGAGCGCCAGCCGAAACGGGCGCCGCAAGATCGGGGGGCGGCGCGCCGTCGGGCGCAGGCAGCGGCCCCTGCACCACGGTCAGGCGGCGCCCGTCCTCTGTTACGATTTCGCGAGGAATGCCTGCGCCGGGCGTCGGTGTCGGTTGCGGCGCGGGCGCGTCCTGGCGCGCGTTGGCGTGAACCCGCTGGCGCACCACCGCGCCCCCCGCGACCAGCGGCAGCGCCGCCGCCGCGACGCACCCGCTCGCCAGCGGCAAAGCCGCCAGCGCCGCCATCAGGCGCAAGCGGCGCCGCGCGGCAGGCGTATGCATCAGGCCGCTTCCCGCTCGCGCACGGTGCGGAATTCGATTTTCTTGTCGTATGGCGCGCCGACGATCATCCGCTTCACATAAATGCCCGGCAAATGGATCTGGTCGGGGTCCAGGCTGCCCACCGGCACCACTTCCTCGACTTCGGCCACACAGATGCGCCCCGCCGTCGCCATCGGCTGATTGAAGTTTCGCGCGGTCTTGCGGAAAATCAGGTTGCCCGCTTCGTCCGCTTTCCACCCCTTGATGATCGACAAATCGGCGCGGATGCCGCGTTCCAGGATATATTCCTGCCCGTCAAAGACCTTCACTTCCTTGCCCTCGGCCACTTTCGTGCCGACGCCGGTCCTGGTGTAAAAGCCGGGGATGCCCGCCCCGCCCGCACGGCACCGTTCGGCCAGCGTGCCCTGGGGGCAGAATTCGACTTCCAGCTCGCCCGCCAGATATTGCCGCTCGAACTCCTTGTTCTCGCCGACATAGCTGGAAATCATCTTTTTGACTTGCCGCGTGCGCAACAGCTTGCCCAGCCCTTCGCCGTCGATGCCGGCATTGTTGCTGGCGATGGTCAGGTCCTTTGTGCCTGCTTCCAGAATGGCGTCGATCAGCCGTTCGGGGATGCCGCACAGGCCAAAGCCGCCGGCGCAGATCGTCATGCCGTCGGACAGCAGCCCTTCCAGCGCTGCCTTGGCGTCGGGATAGAGCTTGTTCATCGCGATTCTCTCCTGCTGCCGTCCGGATAATCGCGGCGACGGGCGGCGGTCAAGCAAACCTGAACCGACTTTCAACTTCGCGCGCGCAGTGCGCATCCCCGCCCCTTGCCCTTTCGCGCGTGACGGCCTATAGGCGCGCGCTGCTGTGTCAGGGTCATCCCTGGAGGCCTGACCAGCGGTTGTATGAACATCAAGCGCATTCGGAGATAGTCATGAGCGACACGCTTACGCTGTCGGCCGAGACGCGCGACCGGGTTGGCAAGGGAGCCTCCCGGGCGCTTCGTCGCGAAGGCCGCGTCCCCGCCGTCATTTACGGCAACAAGGAAGACCCCATCGGCATCCACGTTGAAGAACGTGCGCTGTACAAGCTGCTGATGACGGGCCACTTCATGAATTCGGTCGTTCTGATCGAAGGCGTCGACGGCAAGCCCGTCCGCACGCTGCCCAAGGACGTGGCGTTCGATCCCGTCACGGACCGCCCGGTCCATGTCGACTTCCTGCGCATCGGCGAACACTCCACGGTGACCGTCGCCGTGCCGGTCGTGTTTGTCGACGAGGAGCTGGCACCCGGCATCAAGCGCGGCGGCGTGCTGAACATCGTCCGCCACGAGCTTGAACTGATCGTCGACGCGGCGAACATCCCGGACCAGATCGACGTGTCGCTGAAGGGCATGGAAGTCGGCGAATCGCTGCACATCTCGGCAGTGACGCTGCCGAAGGGCGTCGAATCGGCGATCACCGACCGCGACTTCACTATCGCGACGGTCGTCGCTCCGTCGGCACTGAAGTCGAGCGAAGGCGAGGCCGCCGCCGAAGGCGAGGCCGAAGCCTAATCGGCGACCGGCCGACAACCGAACAGGGGAGCGCTGCAATGCATTGGAAATCCATTGTCGCGGCGCTCTGCCTGTTCGTTCCCTTTCCCGCCGCGGCACAGGATGCGCCCCGGCCCGGGAATGCAGCGGAGCCCAGGGCGCTGGCGCTGCAGAGCGGCGCCGACCCCGATGCAGTCTGCTATGCTGGCGTAACCTATATCGCGACGCTGGCCGACCAGTTGGGCGAGGAACAGCGCCGCCAGGCGCGCGTGTTCCGCAACGCAGTGCCCTATTACGCGGGGTTGCTCGCCAGTCGCTATGCCGATGACGAATTGCCCGCAATACTCGCGGCGGGGCGGCGCGAGTTCGAAAGGCGCGACCGCGCCGAAACGGCGGGAGCGTGCGCCGATGTCGTCACGGCAACGCTGCGCCGCCTGAACGCGGCCACTACGCCATAGCGCCGGCGACACCGGGCCGGTAGAAGACGGCCCCATTTCCACGAACAGGACGCGGACCGATGCAACTCTGGGTCGGGCTCGGCAATCCCGGGCCGCAATATGCCATGCACCGGCACAATATCGGGTTCATGGCGCTCGATACGATTGCCGAAGTCCACGGGTTCGGGCCAGTGAAGAAACAATTCCAGGGCTGGACCCAGGAAGGTCGCATCGGCAAGGACAGGATCCTGTTGCTCAAGCCCGCGACGTACATGAACGACAGCGGCCGGGCGATCCGCGCCGCGATGGATTTCTATAAGCTGGAGCCCGCCGACGTCACGGTGTTCCACGACGAACTCGACTTGCCGCCGTTCCGCGTCAAGGTGAAGCGCGGCGGCGGCCATGCCGGGCATAATGGATTGCGGTCGACCGACCAGCATATCGGCGCCGATTTTCGCCGCGTGCGGCTGGGTATCGGCCATCCGGGGCACAAGGACCGCGTGACCGGTTACGTCCTCGGCAATTTCGCCAAGTCCGAAATCGACGACCTGGCCGACCTGCTGGGTGCGGTCGCAGCAGAAGCGCCGCGACTTGCCGAGGGCGACGACGCGCGGTTCATGAGCGACGTGGCGCTGCGGCTGCAGCGTTGACCGTCGCGCGTCAGCGCGCCGGGGTGTAGCGGCGCACCACCCCCATCCGCTCGGCGTCGGTGACCAGCCGGTCGACCGCATCATGCCCATGCCAGGCATAGCGCGCGCGCAATTCCTGGATCGTATAGGCCGGCCGGGCGAGCATATAGTCAGCCACCTCGACCAACGGGCCCAGCGCCAGCCGCTCGCCACGCGCGACCAGCATCGCGCCCGCGTCCGCGCGCACGACATCGGCGGCCACCTCGGTCCGTGCGTAAAACCGCAACTCGGGTCGCGCGGGCAGGTTCAGGTCGTGGATCGGCGGCGCCAGCTTGCGTTGCTGCGCCGCGACCTGATCGGAAAAGGCGGGACTTGCGATCATCGCCGCGATCCGTTCGCCGAGGATCGCCAGATGATCGCGCAACGCCGCGCCATCGGCGTCGCGCGCATCGGGAAGATAGGCGCGGAACAACGATTCGCGCACCGCCGCTTCTTCCAGCATGCGGAACACCAGCTTACCCGAAAACGGCGCCACCCCCATGGTCAGGTGCAACGACTGCGCGTCGCAGGCCAGCGCGTCGTGGAAAAAGCCGCGGGGAATGTAGAGAACATCGCCCGAACGCATCGTCAGGTCCATCATCACGCGCCCCTTGGCGGCATCGATCGTGGCCTGCGCTGCTTCGCCGGTCAGCGTTTCCAGCGGATTGTCCGCGCGGTTTTCATAAATGCGCCAACGCTTCTCACCCGCGCATTGGATAGCGAAGACGTCGTGCACATCGCAATGCGACGCGAACGCCTGGACCCCGCGGAACGAACAATAGAGGTTGGCCCCCACTTGCGCAGCGAAACGTCGCGCCAGCATGTCGGCAAGCGCGCGGACGGCCGGCGCGATTTCCTGAATCGAATCGGCGACCAGGCTGGCTCCCATCGCCAGGAACATTTCGACCTTGGCCGGGTTGGCCAGCCGCCGAACGCCGCCCTCGCCCGCCACATCGTCCAGATAGAAATCGGGAACGACGGGCGCGCTGTTCATCACCAGCTTGATATGCGCCGGCGTCCAGTGCGGGCGGATCGCCAGCATCGCGTTCAACGCATCCCAGTCGACGATCGCACCGCGCGGATTGCCCGGCTGCGACTTGAGATGCACCGGCCGGCGCCCCCAATATTCGTTCGCGAAGGTTTCGGCCGACAGCGGCGCGATCAGCGTTTCAAAGTCCACGCAGCAAGGGAGTAGCGGCACGCGCCTGCCCGTGTCGAGCGCGATTCACCGCGCCCGCGGACCAACAAGGGCCGCGCTCCACCCGTGTGGAACGCGGCCCCGATTGCCCGAACCGGCTGACCGGGATTAGTTCTTCGCGCCGACGAGTACGCCAACCAGGCGCTGGTCGGCACCCGAATTGGTGCCCGAACCGGCGAAGCTGATGGCGATTTCCTTGCCCTGCAGGCCGTAGAATCCGCCGTTGAACGTGCCCGACAAGATGCTGCCGCTACCGAAGCTGCCGGTGAACTGAGTCGAGCCGACCGCGAAGGCGGCCTGACCGGTCATCGTGCCATAGGCGGTGGTGCCGCCGCCGGGGTTGTTCTGCGTCAGGTTAAGCGTCAGCGTTACGATGCCGGTGGCGAAATTGACCGACAGCGTGACCGTGCCGCCGACCTGCGCGACGCTGCCCGCCGCAGCGGTGGTGCTGACCAGGCGACCGGTGACGCGCGACGTGTAGGTCGCGGTACCCGTCGTCGGCAGGTCGCCGCTATAGGTCGGATAGCCGAAGTGCGAATACGTAATGCGCTTCTGCCCCGTGGTGCTCGTCGCGCGCCACCATGCCGAATAGCTGACGGTGGTCAGCGCCAGCGCGGTGTCGGTGGTCACCTTGCCCGACAGCGTGTTGTTGAGCAGTTCGAGCTGCGAGAACGCGCCCGAATCCCCCGTCGTGCGGAAGCTGTATTCGGTAACGGTCGTCGCCGGCTCGACCAGCTTGTTGGTCGATTTGAACCGCGTCTCTTCGCCGTTCTCGTTGATAACATATTCGCCGGCCGAATAGTCGGTGCTGATCGCGAGCGACACGCGGTCGGTGCGCGATTCGGTCGCGGCGGCGCCCAGCGTCAGCGGACCCGATGCCGGGTCACCGGTGTAGGTCGTGAAGGCGTTGACTGTATAGAACTGCGTCGCCGACGACAGCGGCAGCGCCGCATAGGTCGGCGTCGGCGTCGGCGTTGGCGTCGGCGACGATGTAGGAGTCGGCGTCGGGGTCGGCGAAGTGTCGCTGCCTCCGTCGCAGCTCGAAATGGCAAGCGTCGCGAAGACGGTGCCGAGAATCAGACGGCGGCGAATCATGCTCTACTCCCTATCCCTTGCAAACATTGCTCAAAGGCGTGTGCCGCCTGTACGCCAGATGAACGCCCGATTGCCATGGCAGAATTGCGGCAATCTGTGGTGGGGGCCCGGATTAACCCGCAATCGCGTCGTTCCATCGTCGGCAGGTGCGGTCGGACGTAGCGCCCGCCCCGGAAACGATCATTCCGCCCGCCGCGCCTCGCGCGACAGGTCGCGCGCGACCAATGCCAGCGCCACCGGGAACGTCAGCAGCCAGATCGCCCCCAGCCAGAGCAGCGCGGGCCACCAGAGTTGCAGGAAAATCGGCACGGCAAGCGCGCCGTTGGCGACCAGCCACCCGCGCGCCGGTCCACGAAAGCTGGGCGCCAGGACCAAGGTCGACAGACTCATCTGCGTATAGCCCAGCAAATCCACGGCGGTCATCGGCAGGCGGAATCCGCAGCACGGGGTGCCGGGGATCGCCGCCTCGCCCGCCAGTTCGCGCGGGATCACTACGCCAAGCTGAACGACATAGACCTGCGAGACGAACCCAGCGTAGAGCAGCCCTAACGCGAGCGCGCCGTACCGCCAGCCTCTCTGTTCCGCATCCGCCTGAGCCGCCGCGGCAGCCAGGGTCAGCGTATAGCAGGTGGCAAGCGCCAGCGACGGCGCGAAGATTAGGATGCGGTCGAGCGGATCGGGCAGCAGGCCCAGCACCTGCATCACCTGCGGCACGCCATAGCCGATCGCCGTCGCGACCGCCCCCCATGCCGCCCATATGCCCAGCCTGTTGCCCCGAACCGCCATCCTGCTCGCTCCTGTGGCCGCCGCCGGGTCGATGCTATCATCCCCGGCGCGCGCGGGCGGTACGTAGTTTCGCGCGCCTCCACGCGCTTGCGTGCCCCGCGACGGCGTGCTTAGCCCGCGCACCATGACCACGCGCATCCTCTTCCCCACGCGTTTCTATGAATCGCGCGTCGACGACGCCGGCCTGATCGAGGAACTGGCGGACGCCGCGCGCGACCTCGCGGCGGAGGATCGCGCCGGGCGCGGCTGGTCGAAGGAGCACGGCTATCGCGGCTACACCAGCTACGCCTCGCTCGACGACCTGCCGATCCGCGATCCGCGCTTCGGCGATCTGGTGCGGCACCTGAACCGCCATGTCGCCGCCTTTGCCAGGGACAGCGCGTTCGACCTGGGCGGACGGCGGCTGAAACTCGACAGCCTGTGGGTCAATGTCCTGAAGCCCGGCGGCACGCACACCAGCCACATCCACCCGCACAGCGTGGTATCGGGCACTGTCTATGTCGACGTGCCGCCCGGCTCCGGCGCGCTCAAGCTGGAAGACCCGCGCCTGCCGATGATGATGGCCGCGCCGGGCCCGCTGCCCGACGCAGGCGAGGCGTTCGACCGCTTCGTCTACGCGACGCCGTCGGTCGGCACGATCTTCCTGTGGGAAAGCTGGCTGCGCCACGAAGTCATGCCGAACATGGGCAAGGCCGACCGGATCAGCGTCAGCTTCAACTTCCGCTGATCGGCGCGGTGGCGGGCGGAACCGCCGCCGGCACTGGAATATCGCGACCGAACTGCGTATCGCGCGGGGCCATAGTAGGAAGCGCCCCGCGCGCATTGGCCATTCGTAAGGACTAACATGGGTTTCAAATGCGGCATCGTCGGCCTGCCCAATGTCGGCAAGTCGACGCTTTTCAACGCGCTCACCGAAACGGCGGCGGCGCAGGCGGCAAATTACCCGTTCTGCACGATCGAGCCGAATGTCGGCAACGTCGCCGTCCCCGACCCGCGGCTCGACAAGCTGGCCGAGATCGCGGGGTCGCAGAAAAAGATCGAGACGCAGCTCGCCTTCGTCGACATCGCCGGTCTGGTACGCGGCGCCAGCAAGGGCGAAGGACTGGGCAACCAGTTCCTCGGCAACATCCGCGAAGTGGACGCGATCGTCCACGTCCTGCGCTGTTTCGAAAATGACGACATCCAGCATGTCGACAACCGCGTCGATCCGATCGCCGATGCCGAAACGGTCGAAACCGAGCTGATGCTCGCCGACCTGGAGAGCCTGGAAAAGCGCGTCCCCAATCTCGCGAAAAAGGCTGCGCAGGGCGACAAGGAGGCCAAGGCCGCCGCCAGCGTGCTGGGCCAGGCGCTCGACCTGCTGCGCGAAGGCAAGCCCGCGCGGCTGACCGTGCCCAGGGACCCCGAGGAAGAAAAGCTGTTCGCCCAGGCGCAGCTCCTGACCTCCAAACCCGTCCTCTATGTCTGCAACGTCAATGAAGAGGACGCCGCGAAGGGCAACGCCTTGTCGCAGCGCGTGTTCGAAAAGGCGAAGGCAGAAGGGGCGGAGGCCGTCGTCGTCTCTGCCGCGATCGAGGCGGACATCGCCACCATGCCGCTCGAGGACCGCGGCGAGTTTCTGGCCGAGCTGGGACTTGAGGAAACCGGCCTTGCCCGCGTCATTACCGCGGGATACAAGCTGTTGAAATTACTTACCTTCTTTACCGTAGGCCCAAAGGAAGCGCGCGCCTGGACCGTGCACGCGGGTGCCAAGGCGCCGCAGGCCGCGGGCGAAATCCACACCGATTTCGAACGCGGCTTCATTCGCGCCGAAACCATCGCCTATGACGATTATGTCGCGTTCGGCGGCGAATCCGGCGCGCGCGACGCGGGCAAGCTTCGCCAGGAAGGCAAGGAATATGTCGTCCACGACGGCGACGTGATGCTGTTCCGCTTCAACGTCTGACCCCGGTTCGGGCGTTACAAAAAAATGGCCCGCTGCGCTGCCGAGGGCGCGGGCCCTTCGCCTATAATTCCCCCAACTCCGATGGGGATCGGGGCGTGGTATCTGTTCTCGGAGAGGTTTGAGTAGGTGTCCATCAATCGGCTGGTGCGTCTTGGCACCCTAATGCTTCTCGCGCTGCTGGTGATCGCGGGAGCGACGGCGGCGTGGCGTATCAACGCGGTCCGCATGGGCGGCGCGGCCCAGCTTGAATCGCAGCAGATTTCCGACCTTGTCGCCGACATCCTGCCGCCGCCCGAATATATCATCGAACCCTATCTTGAGGCGCTTCGCCTCCACCAGGACCCGTCGAGCTATGCCCGGCGCAGCGCGCGCCTGAACGAACTCCATCGCACCTATACCGAACGCCATGAATTCTGGGCGGCATCGAATCTGGAACCCGGTCTGAAGCAGCGCATCGTCCACTCGACCGATGCCACTGCGCAAAAATTCTGGAACGTGCTGGAACAGGAGTATCTGCCCGCGGTCCGCACCGGCGACGCGGACGCCGTGGCAAAGGGCTATCGCGACCTGACCGCCGCCTACGAAACCCATCGCAAGGCGATCGACGAACTGGTCACCGCCGCCGCCGCCTATCAGCGGCATGTGGGGCATCGTGCTGAAGTCACAATCCGTTCAACGGTGATCTGGCTGACCGTGCTCGCCGCGATCATCCTGGCGATGGTCGGCGGGCTCGCATGGTTCGTGGTGACGCGCGTCATGGGCCCGATGGTCCGGCTGACCGGCGTGACCACCGAACTTGCAGGCGGCAAGGCGGCGGAAGTGCCCTTCCTCGACCGGCCCGACGAAATCGGCGAAATCGCGCGCGCGGTCGCGGTGTTCGACGAAGCGGCGCGCGCCCGCGCCGCGCACGACGCCGAACAGGCGCTGGAACAGAAGCGGATGATTGAACTGCTGGGCGAACGGCTGTCGGCGCTGCGCGAGGGCGATCTGGCGCGTCGGATCGAAACCGTCTTCCCGCCTGCCTATGAAGTGCTGCGCGAGAATTTCAACGAGGCGATCGGGGCGTTGCGTGGCATGGTCCAGCGCGTCAGCGACAGCGCCGGCGCGATCGACGTCGGCGCGCGCGAAATCGCCCAGGCTTCCGAGGATCTGGCGCGCCGCACCGAAAGCGGCGCGGCGACGCTGACGCAGACCAGCCAGTCGGTCCAGACCATCGAGAGCGGTCTGCGCGGCAGCATGGAAATCGCCGAACGCACCGTCACCTCCGCCGACCAGGCAATGCACGCGGTCAGTCGTGGCCGCGCCGATGCCGAGCGCGCGAATGCATCGATGGACCGCGTCGCCGCAGGCGCGCGCGACATCGATTCGGTGATCGAAGGGCTCGACAAGATCGCGTTCCAGACGCGCGTTCTGGCGATGAACGCCGCAGTCGAGGCGGGGCGCGCGGGCGAGGCGGGGCGCGGCTTCGCCGTCGTCGCCGACCTGGTCTCCGCCCTGGCATTGCGCGCCGAGGAAGAAGCGCAGCGCGTCCGCTCGCTGATCGAAACGACGCAGTCGGATATCGCGGGCGCCGTAGAGGCGGTGCAGGCGATGGACCAGTCGCTGTCGACCATCGCGCTCGACGTGGAACAGGTGAACGGCCTGCTCGAAACCTTGCGCAACGACAATCGCGCACAGGCACAGTCGATCACCGAAATCGCCGGCGCCGTGATTTCGATGGACACTACGACGCAACAAAATGCCGCGATGGTCGAGCAGACGTCGGCCGCCGCGCGCAACCTGTCGAACGAAGTCGCCGTGCTTGCCCAGCACGCCGCCGCTTTCCGATTCGAGCGGCGCCAGCGCAACGTGGCCGTCGCGTTCGATCGCCGCGGTGGCGACCGCCGTGCGCCGCGTACGGAAGCGCCGACGATGCACTGACGGACGGTGGGGAGGGCGGAAATACGTCCTTCCCACACCCCGGCCACCTCCGGGCAGGGGCTGCGGAGACTACCTAGGGCAGACGTTAAGAGACGTTAAGAATTTGCGCGTATTGGCTGGGCAGGAGGATGCTCATGTCGGCCAGGCAGATGGCGTATCGATTGCTCGTCGGCGACGTTGCGCGGCGCGTGACGCCGGACATTTATCGCCGCCTGGTGGTGATGCTGTTCGAACAATGGTCGCCGATCGTCATCATCACTGTCGTGGTCGCGGTGTTCGGTATCCTGGTCCGCGACAAGACCGGCGCATCGGTCGGCACCTACGCCGCAATTTTCGGAATGGCGCTGGGCGCGATCCGGCTGGCGCATCTGCAGCGGTTCCGCCGTACCCTCGCCACCCGGCGATCGACCGAGGAATTTCGCCGCTGCGATATGGTGTTTTCGCTGTTGAGCATCCTGTTCGGCGCCAATCTGGGCGTGCTGGCCACCGCCGCGATCCTGAATCCCGACTATGGCGTCCGCGCGCTCGGCTATGTCCTGTGCATCGGCTATGGCACCGGCATCGTGTCGCGCGGCGGGTTTCGCGCCTGGTCGACCAAGGCCGCGGTGCTCGCGATGCTCATCCCCTCGGTTTCGGCGATGGTCGCGGTGGTGCTGCGCGGCGAAAGCCAGCATTGGGACATCGACCTGGCGCTGCTGCTGCTGATCGTCACCTATGCAGTCGGCGGCTTTCTGGCTGCGAACGAAATCGAGCGGCGCGTCGTCGAGCACCTGATGGTCCAGCGCGACTATTATCTGCTCGCGCACATCGACCCGCTGACCGGCGCGGCGAACCGGCTGTCGCTGCCCGAACTGTTCGAGGAAGCGTGCGCGTACGACGGCCGGGTGGCAGTCCATTGCGTCGACCTGGACCGGTTCAAGCCGGTCAATGATCGCCACGGCCACGCGGCAGGCGACATGGTGCTGAAGACCGTCGTGGCGCGCATCCGCCGCGACCTTCGCGAAGGCGACGCGCTGGTGCGCATGGGCGGCGACGAATTCATCGTGCTGCAGGCGAATGTCCGCGACGCGCACGATGTCGATGCACTGGCGCGGCGACTGATCGACGATATCTCCGCCCCGTTCCTGATCGAAGGCCATCGAGTCCAGATCGGCGCGAGCATCGGCAGCGCGATCGCCGTCGACGGCCAGTCGCTGGAGGCAACTTCGGAACGCGCCGACAAGGCGCTGTACCGCGCCAAGGCGGCAGGACGCGGCCGCGCGATCTCCGCCGAACTCGCGGCCTGACTCCTGCCGCGGCGATTGCCGGAGATGCAAGTCCGCTGGTATAGCGGCACGCGATGCTCTTCCGCCTGCTCCTCGCCTGCATGCTCGCCTGCGCCTCGACCGTCGCGGTGGCGGAGCGTCCGTGCGCGGCGGGCGCCGATGCCGCGATCCCCATGGCGGCGCAGGCTGTCCATGCGGCGATGGCGATGGGCGCGCATGCACCGGACGAACCGGCGCCGTCGCGCCATCACGGCGGCGTCGACGCCTGCGTCGGCTGCATCGTTCCCGCCACGGCGCGCGCGCCGCGCCTCGCGACGCCCGTGCCCCTTCCCGCGCCGGGCCCCATCGGCTTCGTGCGCACCGGCGTACCGCGCATCCTCGCACCACCTGTCCCGCCGCCTCCGAAACCGAACGCGTGAGCCGCGGGCGCGACCGCGCCCGGCTTCACTTGCCTTCCGATCGGAGAAACATCACGATGAAACGCGACCTACTGCGCGCGGCCTGTGCCGCCGCGATGATACTGCCCGTGCCTGCGGCTGCGCAGACCATGGACCCCGGCATGGCCATGCCGACCCACGCCCCCCGGCCCACCGATTTTCCTTCTACCGAGCATCAGGACCATGGCGGTCACGACACCGGGCCCATGGCCGCACCGCCCATGGGCCCGATGGAGCCGGGCGCGGCTTCCATTCCCTCCGCCGACGGATCGGGGACGTCGCGCCTTCCCGGTGCAGAGGGTGCGATGCACGGCATCCACGCGATGGTCGGCGACTGGATGGTGATGGCACATGGCTATGCCTGGGGCGCCTATACCGACCAGCCGGGGCCGCGCGGCGATGCCGGGGCATTTGTCGGGTCGATGGCGATGCTGACCGCCGGACGCGATTTCGCCGGCGGTGCGCGATTCCAGATGCGAACGATGCTCAGCCTGGAGCCGCTGATGGGCGCGCGCGGCTATCCCAACGTCCTTGCCACCGGCGAGACGGCGGGGGGCGCGGCACTGGTCGACCGCCAGCATCCGCACGACCTGTTCATGGAACTGGCCGCGCGCGTCGACGTGCCGTTGTCCGACGGGCTTACCGGCTTCATCTATGGCGGTCCGGTGGCGGAGCCCGCGCTGGGGCCGCCGGCGTTCATGCATCGCGGTTCGGCGCGCTACCTGCCGCTCGCCCCGATCACGCACCATTGGTTCGACAGCACGCACATCACCTATGGCGTCGTGACGGCCGGGCTCGCCACCCCGCGCTTCCAGGTGGAAGGATCGGCATTCCGCGGGCGGGAACCCGACGAGCATCGGTGGGACATTGAAACGCCGCGGCTCGACAGCTGGTCGGTGCGCGCCACCTGGACCCCCTCTGCGCACTGGGCGGTCCAGGCCAGCCACGGGCGACTGAACGATCCGGAGGAACTGCACCCCGGCGAAGACGAATCGCGCACGACTGCGAGCGTGCAATATGCTGCGGGCGGGCTGTCGACCCTCGTCGCCTGGTCGGCGAAGAACCGCGTCCCCGGTCCGGTGCTGACGGCCTGGCTGGCAGAGGCGAACTGGGACGTCGACCGGCACCACAGCCTGTTCGGGCGCGTCGAGAATGTCGCCAATGACGAGCTGTTCCCCGACCATGCCGACCCGCGCCACGACGTGCGCTATCGTGTAACGCGGGCGGAAGCGGGCTATGCCTATCGCCTGCGGCTGACCGGCCCGTTCGCGCTTGCGTTGGGCGGCAGCGCGATGGTGTGGGACGTGCCCGAGGCTCTTGATGCCGTCTATCGTCCCGGCCGGGTCGGGTGGACTCTGTTCGCCAAGCTTTCGGTCGGGCAATGACGGACGTCGCCGGAGGAGGGCCTTCGCGCACCCTTCCGGCGACTCGAATCCGTAACGCAAGTCTGTCATGGGGCGGGCATGCGCTGGTATACCAAACTCGCCGCCGCGGCGCTTGCCGCAACGCTTCAGGCCTGCGTCACCCCGCCCGCCAATGCGCCGCTGACGCCGCCGCCCGCCGTCGCGGAGGTGCGCGCGCCGGTCACCATCCTGATTTCGATCGACGGTTTCCGCGCCGATTATCTCGATCGCGGTGCAACCCCGGTCCTGTCCGAACTGGCCGCCACCGGCGTCCGCGCGGCGATGATCCCGTCCTTCCCCAGCAAGACCTTCCCCAACCACTATACGCTGGTCACCGGGCTCCGCCCCGACCGCAACGGCATTGTCGCCAATCGCATGCTCGACCCGCGCCGCCCGGGCGAAGTGTTCACCATGGCGACGCTCGACTCCTTCTGGTGGGACGAAGCGGAACCAGTGTGGGTCGCCGCCGAAAAGGCGGGAATCCGGACCGCGACGATGTTCTGGCCGGGTTCGAACTCGAAGGTCATGGGTACCTATCCGCACGATTGGCAGCAGTTCAACCAGGACGTGACCGGGCGCCAGCGCGTCGATGCGATCGTCGACTGGCTGCGTCGCCCCGCCGACAACCGGCCGAAATTCCTGACGCTCTATTTCGACACGGTCGACACCGCCGGCCACCAATATGGCCCCGACGCAGCGGAGACGACTCAGGCCGTCGCCGACGTCGACGCGCTGGTCGGGCGATTGAAGGATGCGCTCGACGCAATGCGCCAGCCGGTCAATTTCGTCATCGTCGCCGACCACGGCATGGCGCCGATGAGCGAGGATCGCGTGATACCGCTCTACACCATGCTGCCGCGCGATCTGGCGGAGGTGGTCGAGGACGGCCCCTATGCCGCGATCAACCCGACCGAGGGCAAGGATGCAGCGCTCGCGCGCGTGCTGCTGTCGCCGCGCGATCATATGCAGTGCTGGCGCAAGGACGCGATTCCGGAGCGTTTCCACTATGGCCACAACGCGCGCGTCCCGGCCTATATCTGCCTTGCCGAAACCGGATGGACCATCCGAGCGCGCGCGCCGCGCCCCGACGCCAAGCCGATGATCGGCGGCAATCACGGCTGGGACAATCAGGATCCGTCGATGCGCGCGCTGTTCATCGCCAACGGCCCCGCCTTCCGTCCGGGCGCGACGCTGCCCAGCTTCGACAATGTCGATGTCGAGCCGTTGCTGCGCATCCTGATCGGCCTGCCGCCGCACGATGCCGCGATCGACGGCACCGCGGCGCCCTTTGCCGGTGTACTGATCCGCTGAGCAGCTCAATACCGAAATCTCATACCCGATCTTCGAAAAACGCTTGCGCAAAGTCGGTTTTCATAGAAAACTGACTGCATGCGCTATTTCGAGGATATAGAAGTCGGCGTGCCGACGCGGTTCGGCCGATACGAAGTCACGCGGGAAGAAGTGTTGGAATTTGCGGAGAAATATGATCCGCAACCCTTCCACTTGTCCGACGAGGCGGCAGCAAGGACGCATTTCGGCCGGATCGCCGCCAGCGGCTGGCATAGCTGCGCGATGACGATGGCGATGCTGGTCCAGAATATGAAGGACCACCCGCAGGCATCGCTGGGCGCGGCGGGAATCGACGAACTGCGCTGGCTGAAACCGGTCTATCCCGGCGACGTCCTGCGTTGCGAAAGCGAGGTGCTGGACAAGCGCGAATCGCGGAGCAACCCGGCCATCGGCAGCCTGCGCAGCGAAATGCGCGTGTTCAACCAGGACGATGTGATGGTCATGCGCTTCATCGCGCACGCGCTCATCCGCCGCAGGCCCGCCCCCGACGCCGCCTGACGTCGGGGCGACGCGCGCTCAATGGTGCGGGTGCCCTTCGCGATGCTCGCGATGATCGCCGCCGCGATCCCGCCCCCGGCCGTCGCCGTGCCGGTCGAACTGGCGCCATTCGTTGCGGATATGGCGGTTGTCGCCGCGCCAACCCTGCCGCCGGTGCTGCCAATAGTCGCGCTGGCGGTCGTTCCAGCGATAGCGGCGGCGCTGGCTGTCATAGACGTATACGCCGGTGCCGGGGTAATAATAGTCGCCGTACCATCCCCAATAGGGGGCGCCATAATAGCCGCCGTAATAGCGGTCGTCATAGTAGCCGCTCGAATAGCCCACCGACACGCCGCTATAGCCATAGCCGTCGGTGCACGATGCCAGCGCCAGCCCCGCGGCCGTCACGCCCGCGAACAAGGCGGTCTTGAAGATGGGACGCATATCCGCTCTCCCGGATTGCGGGCGCACCATGCCGTCGGCGACGGCGCGCCCTGGGTTCTCGGGAAAGCAACCATTGGGGCGGCGACAAGGTTCCGCCCGCGTATCGACTGCGATCAGTGCCCGTCGAACGCCACCAGCGCATGGACATGGATACCGTCGCTGCGCAGCGCATCGGCGCCGCCCAGTTCGGGCAGGTCGACGACGAACGCCGCCTGCGTCACTTCGGCCCCCGCCTTGCGCAGCAGCCGCACGCCCGCGCGCGCGGTACCGCCCGTCGCGATCAGGTCGTCGACCAGCAGCACGCGCGCACCCGGCGCACAGGCATCGGCGTGGATGGCGATACGATCGGTGCCATATTCCAGCGCATAATCCTCGGCGATCGTCGCGCCGGGCAGCTTGCCGTCCTTGCGGATCAGCAGCACGCCGGTACCCATATGCATCGCCAGCGCCGCGCCGAACAGGAAGCCGCGCGCTTCGACGCCCGCAACCAGATCGATCGGCCCGTCGACCATGTCGGCCATCCGCTCGATCGTCAGCTTCAGCCCCTCGGCATCGAGCAGCAGCGTGGTGATATCGCGAAACATGATCCCCGGCTTGGGGAAGTCGGGGATCGTGCGGATGCGGTCGCGGATATCGGCGTTCACGTCGGTCATGCGGCTCCCCGGGGGATGATGGCGCGGTCGGGCAATGGCCGTTCCGCAAGTGCGAACAGCGCTCTACTGCGCTTTGCCTGCCAAGGAAACCGCAACCGCAACGTTCAGGCGGCTGGGGCGCCGCCGGCGCACCTCGGCGCGCCGACCGCGCGGTACAGGTCGATCACCTGCCGCGCCAGCGGCGCCAGCGGCAACGCGTCGACGGCGGCGATCGGCACCCATCGCGCCTCGGCAATCTCGCCGCGCGCGTGCGGGACATGGTCGGTGCGAATGGCGAAGACATCGGCGTCGACGCGCCAGCCGGGTTCGTTCGCCGCGGTGGCGAAGAATCGACCCAGCGGCCGGGCGGCATCGGGCGCCAGCGTCAGCCCGATTTCTTCCTCCAACTCGCGGCACAGCGCGGCGAGCGGCGTCTCCCCAGCCTCGATCTTGCCGCCTGCGAACATGAAGCGCTCCGCACCGCGCTTGCGCACCAGCAGGACCGAGGCGGCACCATTTTCGATCATCGCGGCGGCAAGGCGAAAGGTGCGTACGGGCGGATCGTCATCGGAGCGCGAATTCATGTCGCGGAGCCTAGCCGAATTCCGCCACGCGTCGACTCGTTCGGCCGCGTCGGCGTCGCGTGGAACGGCCGCGTCGCCACCGCGTCCCGGCGCCGTCGGACTCCGCTTCGACCAACCCGGCACCGATCCGCGGAAGAGCCGGACCGACCGGAAGTCGCCAGTGGCCGGGCGGGGAGCTCGCCCCGGCGCTCGCGCCTCTCGGCTAGAGAGTTCGCCATTCGCGCGTGGCAGGGGCCGGGAGGTGTCCAAGCCCGTCGTGCGCGGCTCGCCCTGGCAGGCGGCCGGAGGACTCGCGTATCTGCCTCGCTACGGCGAACCGGTCGAGTCGCGCCGCGCGACCCTGGCCATGCCGGGCGCCGGTTCACCGGCGCGCTTCGAGCGGCCTGTTCCGAGTCTGTCGATCTGCGCGGCGCGGGTGAATCCTTCTACCGCACCCGAAGTCCACCTCCCCTACGCCGCATGGCCGCGTCCATAGTTTGCGCGAACACATGCGCGGGTGCTCCGCATGTGCCGCTGCTTCGAGGCGTACCCCCGCCGCCGCCGGCCGCACGCCGCGTCTGCGCGTCGCGCCCCGGTACCGCGCTGGCCGAGGCCCTTCCTCCAGCGGCAGAGAACGCCCCTCCTCCGATGCACAGGGCGCGACGCTCAACGGCCGGCGCGGAGCGGTTTCAGCGGTTCTGCCCATGCCCGCAGGTCGACGCAAAGTTGCCGGCTGGCGGCGGGGAGCATCGACCGATCCCCGCCCCGGTGAGCCGGCCGCGCCTTGGCGGGTCGGCGCTCCGGCGCTCCGGCGTTCCAGTGCTCCAGTGCTCCGGTGCTCCGGTGCTCCGGTGCTCCGGTGCTCCGGTGCTCCAGCGAAGACGCACGCGAATCCGCTGCGCAAGAAAAAGGGGCCAGTCCCGATGGAACCGGCCCCGATTTTCCTGATCCCTGCCCGTCGGGGCAGCAATGTGTCAGTGCTTCATGCCCGACCAAACGGTGCGATAGGCACCGAAAGCCAGCAGCGTGGTGAGCAGCAGGAACAGCACCACGGCAAGACCCGCGCGATGGCGCGTTTCCATCGTCGGTTCCGCCGTCCACACCAGGAACGCGGCGACGTCCTGCGCCATCTGGTCCTTGGTGTTCGGCGTGCCGTCCAGATACTCGACCTGGCCGTCGGCGGTCAGCGGTTCCGGCATCGCCAGGTTCAGGTTGGCGAAATAGGGGTTGTAGTGCAGCCCCTCCGGCGTCTTCACCGCCGGGAATTTCTCGACCAGCTCGGCCGGCTGGTTCTGATAGCCGGTCAGCAGCGAGTAGATATAGGCGGCGCCGCCATGACGCGCCTTGGTGATGAGCGACAGGTCCGGCGGAACCGCGTTGTTGTTCGCGGCGCGCGCGGCGGCTTCGTTCGCGAACGGCGCCGGGATGCGATCCGACGGCACGTTCTTGCGCGTCGTCGCTTCGCCCGTGTCCGGATTGATCGACGGCTGTTCGATCTTCCAGCTCGCGGCCAGCGCCTTCACTTCGGCGTCGGTGTAGCCGAGGTCCTTGAACTCGCGGAACGAAACAAGGCTCAGCGAGTGGCAGGCCGAGCAGACTTCCTGATACACCTTCAGGCCGCGCTGCAGCTGGCGCCGGTCGAACTTGCCGAACGGCCCGTCGGACGCGAGGTGCAGTTCCTTCGGATGCTGGTGGAATTCCTCCTCGGCGGTCGGCTTCGGCGGTTCCTTGATAAGGCCCGAGATCGTGCCCCAGAGCGCGATCATCAACACGCCCGCAAAGGCGATACCGACCAGGAATTTGATCGATCGAGTGAGCAGCGGAAGCATCTTTTCTATTCCCCCCTTACGCGCTCACCGCCGTGGCGCCCGCGACGGTATCGTCGTGGCCCAGGACAGCCTCGGTGATCGAGTTCGGCAGCGGCTTGGGCGTTTCCAGCCGCGAGATGATCGGCACGACGATCAGGAAGTGCGCGAAATAATAGGCAGCGGCAATCTGGCTGGCGATGATATACGCCGGCTCCGCGGGCGAACCGCCGCAATAGCCGAGCACCAGCACGTCGAGGCCGAGCACCCAGAAAGCGATCTTGTACATCGGGCGGTACTTCGCCGAACGGACCGGCGAACGGTCGAGCCACGGCAGGAAGAACAGCAGGATGATCGACCCGAACATCGCCAGCACGCCCCACAGCTTCGCCGGGATGATGAAGTCCGCGGTGAAGGCGCGCAGGATCGCGTAGAACGGCCAGAAATACCATTCGGGCACGATGTGCGCAGGCGTCGAGAGCGGGTTCGCCGGGATATAGTTATCCGGGTGGCCCAGCATGTCGGGGTAGAAGAAGATCATGATCGCGAACAGGATCATGAACACGCCCAGCCCGAAACCGTCCTTGGCAGTGTAATAGGGGTGGAACGGGACGGTGTCCTGCGGCCCCTTCACTTCCACCCCGGTCGGGTTCGACGAACCCGGAATGTGCAGCGCCCAGATGTGCAGTACGATGACCGCGGCAATCACGAACGGCAGCAGATAGTGGAGCGAGAAGAAGCGGTTGAGCGCGGCATCGTCCGGCGCGTACCCGCCGAGCAGCCAGATGCGGATCCAGTCGCCCACGACCGGAATGGCCGAGAAGAAGCCCGTGATGACCTGTGCGCCCCAAAAGCTCATTTGGCCCCAGGGCAGGACATAGCCCATGAACGCCGTCGCCATCATCAGCAGGAAGATGACGACGCCGAGCAGCCACACCATTTCGCGCGGCGCCTTGTACGATCCGTAATAAAGGCCGCGGAACATGTGGATATAGACGACGATGAAGAACATCGACGCGCCGTTGGCGTGCGCGAAACGCAGGAACCAGCCGGCGTTGACGTCGCGCATGATCGTGCCGTTGACCGACAGGAACGCGTCCGCGGCGCTGGAATGGAAGTGCATCGCCAGCACGATGCCGGTGACGATCTGGATCGCCAGTGCGGCGCCGGCAAGGACGCCGAAGTTCCAGAAATAATTGAGGTTGCGCGGCACCGGATAGCCGGCGCCGACCGCGTTATAGACGAACCGCGGAAGCGGGAGCCGGCTGTCCACCCACTGCATCAGCGGGTGCTTCGGCTCATACTGCTTTGCCCAGGGAAAGCTCATTTTCTACCCTCTCCCCTTTACCCGACCGTGACGACGGTGTCGGAAGTGAATGTATATTCCGGAACCGCGAGGTTCTTCGGCGCCGGTCCCTGGCGGATGCGGCCCGCGGTGTCGTAGGCCGAACCGTGGCACGGGCAGAAATACCCGCCGAACGGTCCCTTGTTCTCCCCCTCGCCCGCGCCCAGCGGCACGCAGCCCAGGTGCGTGCACACGCCCAGCGTGATGAGCCAATTTTCGTGGCCTTCCTTGGTGCGCTGCGCCAGCGTTTCGGGATCGCGCAGTTCGGAAAGCGCCACGGCGTTGGCGGCATCCTGTTCCGGCTTTGTCAGGTTGCGCACGAACAGCGGCTGCTTGCGGAACTGGGTCTTGATTGCCTGACCCGGCTCGATCTTCGACAGATCGACTTCGGTCGTCGACTGCGCGAGCACGTCGGCCGAAGGGTTCATCGAATTGACCAGCGGCAGCACGACCACACCCGCGCCGACGCCGCCAAAGGCGACAGCGGCGATTTTCAGGTAATCGCGGCGACGGGGATCGGCGACCTCCTCGTGAAACGGCGCTGCGGATTCGCCGGGAGGAACAGTGACGTCAGTTGCCATGCTTTCAGCCCTTGCACTTCGATACGATACGGCGTGGATGCGCCGGACACGGGACAGGCGAAAACGGCACAGCGCACCCCTCCCGGACCCCCGGTTGCCCCCGGTGGCTCCGCGGCCTGATAGACGCGGCAGAGCGGCTTTGCCAACAGGCATTTTGACGCAACAGTTACGATCTTGCCTGCGCGGGCACCCCGGGGATTCCGCCGCGCGCGCCGCGGCGCTAGAAAAGCCGCCCTATGCGCATCGCCCTGTACCAGCCGGAAATCGCCGGAAACGTCGGCACCATCCTTCGCACCGCCGCCTGTTTCGGCGTCGGCGTCGACCTGATCGAACCGATGGGTTTCCCATATTCCGACCGTGCGCTCGCGCGTGCGGGCATGGATTATGCCCGACTGGCGGAGGTGCGCCGCCATGCCGACTGGCACGCGTTCCTGGCGACCGCGCCCGCGCGGCTGGTGCTGCTGACCACGCGCGGCGGGATCAGGCTGGACGCGGCGGATTTTCGCGCCGACGACACGCTGCTGCTCGGGTCGGAGGGGTCGGGCGTTCCCGACGCCGTGCATGATCGCGCCGATATTGCAGTCAGAATTCCGCTGCTTGGCGGGCGGCGCTCCTTGAATGTCGCAGTCGCTGCGGGCATCGCGCTCGGCGAAGCACTACGACAGACCGGAGGATGGCCCGCATGATCGAACCCGACGCCCAGCAACAGGCCGCCCGCGCCTGGTTCGAATCGCTGCGCGACGCCATCTGCGCCGAATTCGAATCGATCGAGCGCGAGGCGGGGTCGGACGCGCGGTTCGACTATCTCGCATGGGACCGGACCGACGCCTCAGGCGAACCTGGCGGGGGCGGCGTGCGCGGGCTGATGAAGGGCCGGGTGTTCGAGAAAGTGGGCGTCAACGTCTCCACGGTCTCAGGCCGGTTCGAAGGCGAATTCGCGCGCACGATCCATGGCGCGGGCGACGATCCGCACTTTTTCGCGACCGGCATCAGCCTGGTCGCGCACATGGCCAATCCGCATGTCCCCGCCGTGCACATGAACACGCGGTTCCTGACGACGACGAAGCGCTGGTTCGGCGGCGGCGCCGACCTGAACCCGCCGCTGCCCTATCCCGAGGACACGCAGGAATTCCACGCGGCGCTGAAGCAGGCGTGCGACGCGCACGACCCGGCGCATTATCCGCGCTTCAAACAATGGGCCGACGACTATTTCTATATCCCGCATCGCCAGGTGCATCGCGGCGTGGGGGGCATTTTCTATGACCATCTGGAAGGCGATTGGGACGCCGATTTCGCATTCACGCAGGATGTGGGCCGCGCGTTCCTGGACGTGTTTCCGCGCATCGTGCGGCGGCGGATGGCAACACCCTTCACCGATGCGGAGCTGCACGAGCAGCGCGTGTGGCGCGGCCGCTATGCCGAATTCAACCTGATTTACGATCGCGGCACGCTGTTCGGGCTGAAGACCGGCGGCAATGTCGACGCGATCCTGATGAGCCTGCCCCCCGTCACTTATTGGGACTGAACGCGATGGGGCTGATCCCCGTGCCCGACGGCCAGCTCGCGAGCGTGGTGACGTCGCTGGAGATGCGCGCACGGCCGCCGCTGCGGCCGGTACCGCCCTCCCCGTTCCGCCTGCTCCACTGGGAAGCGCCGGCGAATGCCCGCTATCGCGCGCTGTTCCGGCGCGTCGGCACGCCGTGGCTCTGGTATTCGCGGCTGGTGATGGACGACGACCGGCTGGCGGCGATCCTGTCCGACCCGCAGGTCGAGGTCTATGCGCTGACCGACCGGGCGGGGATCGAGCTGGGCATGCTCGAACTCGACTTCCGGACGGCGGGCGAATGCCTGATCGCCTATTTCGCGCTGGTGCCCGAATTGACCGGCAAGGGGCACGGCCGCTGGATGATGGCGCAGGCGCTGGCATGGGCGTGGCGGCCGGGGGTGGCGCGCGTGCACGTCAACACCTGCACGCTCGACCACCCCGCCGCGCTGCCCTTTTACCAGCGCAGCGGCTTTTGCGCCTATCGCCGCACGGTCGAGACGTTCGCCGATCCGCGGCTGGCAGGCGTGTTGCCCGCCGACGCGGCGCCCTATTCCCCCTGCCTGGGCGGCTCGGCGGCTTCGGGGAGCAACTGAAACGCCGCCACCTGCAACAGCGTCATCGCCAGCGACAAGACCGCCGATGCGGCCGCGGAGGCGATAGCCGAAACCACTTCCAGCACTTCAAGCGCGGTGTCGCCGCGGCCGTCGGTGACGGGCACGATCGCCGCGGCGATCTGGCCCGCGCCCAGCACCGCCATGGTCACGACCAGCAGTTTCCAGCCATGCCCGCGCGTTCGCCGGATGCCGTCGGCGACTGCTGCGAACGGTCCGCGTTCGGGCCGGGTGACCAGCATCGCCCCCGTCACCATCGTCCGCCCCGCAGCATAAAAGCCCGGCAGCAGGAACAGAAACGACCCGGTCATCACGATCAGGAACACGACCGACCACGCGACCAGCATCGCCGGAAACAGCCGCAACGCGCGCGCCATCGCCTCCGCCACGCTGGGCCGTTCGGGCGCAAGCAGCAGAACCAGGATCGTCGTCGACCCGATCAATTCGATCAGCAGCGCGCCGCTCAGCGCGGGGGCATTGGCGACGAACCACTGGACCATGCGGTCGCGCACCCCCTCTTCGGGCACTCCGACCAAGTCGATGGAAGGCACGAACAGCATCACCGCAAGCGCCGGCAGGAACAGGAACACGCTGGCCACGCGAAACAACAGGTCGGGCGCGCGCCGCCACAGCAGCAGCGCCCGGTTGAACAATTCAGGGATCGTCACATGCGGTGCCCATCGGTTGCGTCCGCCGCCCGCAGCGCGAGGAACAGCTTCGCGGAAAATACCGGCGGCAGGACCGTGAATCCGGTCTGCACCGCCGCAGTGGTGATCGACGTCAACACCGTGGCGAGCGACATGCCCTCCTCACCGTCGACCAGCAAATGGAAAATCGATCCGAACACCAGCCGCGCCGCCAAAATCGCGACAACCGTCACAACGGTGTACAGCACCACGACGCCAAGGATCGCGAACATATGGCCGCGGGTCATGGCAAAGGAACGCGCGATGGCGCTGAGCGCGCGCGATTCCACGACAATCGCCGGCGTAACGATCGCCAGCCGCGTCGCGGCGAACAGCAGTGCGGCCACGAGCGCCAGGCAATAGCCCCCCAACCCCCAGGCGAGCGCGCCGCCCACTTCAACCTTGCCGCTCAAAACCTCGCCCGCGTCGAAACCTTGGGCAAGAAGCACCACCGGCAGCGGCGCGAACAACAGGCAGGTCGCGCCCAGCAGCAGCGAAAGGACCAGCAGCGCGGGACCAAGCCGCCGCGTCGCCAATGCTCCCGCTTCGACGCGGTCTTCCCCGGCGCCTGCCATCGCGATCAGCGTCAGCGACCCCCACAGCCCCAGCACCGCGAACGCCAGGTTGACCAGCGCCAGAATGAGCGCAAGCGTCTCGCCACCACCGGATGCCAGGTCGGCGAAATTTCCTTGGATCGACGCCGGGACGTAAAAGGCGATCAGAGCAACCGGCAACACGGCCGACAAATTGTCGGTCAGAAATTCCGCCGTCCGGTCCCAGACGGCTCCCATCTTAACCATCACCGCTAACCCCCACGATCCGCCGGACTGTTACTCCATCGCGCCTGCGCTTGCCAATGCTTGCGCGCGGGCCGCGAACGGCGCAATCCGCGGGCATGACTACAGTCCCTGACGGCATCGAGTGGCGAGTCGAGCCTGAACCGGTGCCCTATCCAGACGCCGCCGCCGCGATGGACATTCGCGCCGCCGCCATTGCGCAGCGAACGGCCGACGAATGGATATGGCTGGTCGAACACCCTGCCATTTACACCGCCGGCACCAGCGCCGATTCCGCAGACTTGCTCGACCCGCGCTTTCCCGTGTTCAAAACCGGACGCGGCGGACGCTATACCTACCACGGACCCGGGCAACGGATCGGGTATGTCCTGCTCGACCTGTCGCGCCGGCGACGCGACGTGCGCGGTTACGTCCATGCGCTCGAAGCATGGGTGATCGCCGCGCTCGGCACCTTGGGAATCGAGGCGTTTCGCGCGCCGGGCAGGATCGGCATCTGGACGCTCGACCGGGGAGTCGAGGCCAAGATCGGAGCGATCGGCGTACGCGTCCGCCGCTGGGTCACCCTTCACGGATTCGCAGTCAATCTTGCCCCCGACCTTACTCATTTCACCGGCATCGTACCGTGCGGAATCGCGGAATTTCCCGTCACAAGCGCCGAAAAACTGGGAAAGCAAATTTCCACAGAGGCATTCGACGCCGCGCTTTTTGCCACATTTTTGCCATTTTTGGGCAGTCTCTCTGCGTCTGACTAAAATCGCATCTTGAGGGTCTTCCCCGAACCGTCTAATGTCCACCACGGTTTGGGTATTAATGGCTGTGTGCCACTCAAATCTGATATCTAGGGAGCTCTACATGCGTGCACTTCTCACCAAGATCGTTGCCGGTTCGATGATTGCCGGTTCGGCCCTGCTGGTTTCGGCTTGCGGCGAGACGACCGTTGCCGTGAACAACACCACCGAAGTCGTCCCGGCCGAGAACGTCGCGACCACCGACGAAATGGTTTCGTCGATGGACGCCGCCAACGGCACCGAGACCAACATGGTCGACGGCAACATGATGGAAGAAGGCAACATGGCTGAAACCAACGCGATGTAATTTCGCGTTTGGCATTTGCCATCCGTGGGGCCGTCCGGGAAACCGGGCGGCCCTTCTGCTTTATGGGGTAGCCCCCGGTCGCGCGCGCCCTGCGCCCCGTGCCGTATGGCGACGAACGGGACAGGCCGTGGCACCAACCGCCAAAAAAGGGGGTTGGGCTGGCGTACAAAAATCCGTAAATCCCCGGCGGGGAAAGGCTTTGTGAGGGCATCATGTTCGTTTCGCGCCTGGTTTTGACGCTCGCCGCGGCCGTGGCGGGCCTTTTTGCAGTTTCGCCCGCTTCGGCGCAGTTCTTTCTGCGCTCGGCCGATTTGTCCGACGTGCGCGTAACCGGGGCGGAGCCGGGAATGATCGGTCCCGCGCTGCCGAATGCCACGCCCGACGAGCTGCGCGCCGCACTGGTATGGAATCTGCGCGCCGCGCTGAACGTTGCGGCGCTGCAATGCGATTTCGAACCGACGTTGCTTACGCTGCCCAACTATAACGGCATCCTGAAGGATCACGACTCGGAATTCGACAAGTCGTTGGCCACGCTGGAGAAATACTTCCAGCGCACCTACAAGAACAAGAAACAGGCGCAGACGGAGTTCGACCGCTTCGGCACGCGCGTCTATTCCAGCTTTTCGACGGTGTCGGGTCAGTTCAGCTTTTGCCAGACCGCTGCCTCGGTCGGCCATCAGGCAATTTTCACGCCGCGCGGCCGCCTGGCCGACCTTGCCGCAATGCGCATGCGCGAACTGCGCAAAAGCCTGGCGCCCTGGGGCGAACAGGCATTCAACCGCCGGTATATCCCCGAAGAATTCGCGGCGCCGCGGTTCCCACCCTTCGCGAACGACAAGTGCTGGAAAAAGGGCGCTTATGTCGCGAAAAAATGCGGGTCCTATAGCGTCAATTGATTTGCGGCGGGCGCCCGTGCGGCGCCCGTCCCGCGCACACAGCCTCTAGCGCAGGCCGAGCAGCTTGTGCGCCTGAACCGTCAGGCGCCATTTCGGCCGTTCCATGGCAAAGGCGATTGCGGCGTCGCGATTGGCGTCGGCGTCGGCACTGTCCATCGGCTGGACCAGGAAATGGGTGAAATCCCACTTCTCCAGCGCATCGACATCGGTTCCGGGCTGCGGCCAGACAAGCTTCAGCTCATCACCCTTGCGCTGAACAACCTCGCTGCCCGCCTTGGGACTGATGCAGGTCCAGTCGATGCCGGGATGCGCAGGAAGCGTGCCGTTGCTTTCGATCGCGATTCGAAATCCGCGCGCGTGCAACGCGTCGACCAGCGCGTCGTCGACCTGCAGCATCGGTTCGCCGCCGGTCAGCACAGTAAAGCGCGCGTCGCGGCGTGGGCCCCACGCCGCCTCGACTGCATCGGCGAGCACGTCCGCATCGGCGAACCTCCCGCCGCCGCCGCCATTCGTCCCGACAAAATCAGTATCGCAAAACCGGCAGATCGCGCGCACGCGGTCCTCTTCACGCCCCGACCAAAGGTTGCAGCCGGCGAAACGCACGAACACCGCGCGCGCGCCAGCGTTCACTCCTTCACCTTGCAATGTCAGGAACAGTTCCTTGACGGTGTAGCTCATGGCCGAACGGCATATACCGTCGGGTCTGCCACGCCCGCTTCCTCGAACCCCTTCGCGCGCAGGCGGCAACTGTCGCACAATCCGCAATGCACCCCGCCCGGCGCGGGATCATAGCAGGACCAGCTCATGCCCAGGTCAAGGCCCAGCCGCGCGCCTTCGCGCACAATGTCGGCCTTGGTCATATGCTGCAATGGCGCGTGGACGCGAAAGGAGTCGCCCTCGACGCCCGCCTTGGTCGCCAGTTCCGCCAGCTTTTCGAATTCCTCGATGAATTCGGGGCGGCAATCGGGATAACCCGAATAATCGAGCGCGTTGACGCCGATGAAAATATCCCTCGCCCCCTCCGCTTCGGCCCAGCCTAGCGTCAGAGAGAGGAAAATCGTGTTGCGCGCAGGCACATAGGTGACGGGAATGTCCGATCCCACGCCGTGTTTCGGGACCGCTATGTCGCCGGTGAGCGCCGACCCGCCGAATTCGCGCAGATCAAGCGGCAATACGATGTGACGCGACGCGCCCAGCGCCTTCGCGACCCGTCGCGCCGCCGCCAGTTCGATCTGGTGTCGCTGGTTATAGTCGATCGAGAGCGCCAGCAGTTCGAATCCCTGCTCGCGCGCAGAACCCGCCGCGACCAGCGAATCGAGTCCCCCGGAAATCAGCGCCACTGCAAAGCGTTTTTCTGTCATGTTTCAGTCGCTAACGCGTTTGCCACGAACGGCCAAGTCCGCAGGCGGATCGGGGTCGCCCGCCGGACGACCCGGCCACCAGTGCATCGGGGGAACGCCGGGCTAGCACGCAAATGGTACAACGCAGGTTAACGCCCCCCCGCGCCGCAGCTACCGATGCGTCGCGCCTCAAAATCGATCGAGAACGGCGCACCGTCGGCCACCCCCTGCGTCTCCACGCGCGCAAGCCGCGGCGTTTCGACGGTGACGGTCGTGCGGCCGTGGCCATGGCCGGGACAAGTATAGTGCACCGTCGCAACCGTCGGCGAATTTTCGACGACGAAATGCGAACATTGCGCGGGTCCGTGCTGGATCTGCAACAAGCTCGTCGGACTATCAACACACAGCCGACGCAACGCACCGCTGTCACTTTCCTTAAGCTGCCACTGGCCAGGTTCAATCATGGACAGCGCCGTCAGCGGCTGTCGTTGTGCGCCGTTCTGCGGCGCGGTGGCAGCGGAAAATGCCGCGAACAGAGCGACCGCGACCGCAAAGCGCGAAAGACGATGGGCATTCATCGACACACTCCTGCCGCTTGCCCATCGCGGCCCCGGTTCCGCGCGGCTGTGTCGGCGATGGTAACGGATATGGGGCAATACGCGGCGCTTACAACGTCTGCGTAACAAAATCGGCCAGCGGCAGGGGGAACCGCTTGGCGCAAAAGGCGCAATCGACTGCGATCATGCCGTGCTCGTCGGCCATCTCGCGGCGTTCCTCGGGCGAGAATTTCGCCAGCACCGAGGTGATGTAATCGGCGTCGCACCGGCACCCGCGTTTCAGCGCCGACTGCGCCAGCACGCGGACTTCGCTTTCCTCATTGAACAGTCGCCAGACCAGCGTCTCAAGCGACACCGCGGGGTCCGCGAGTTCGTCGGCGCCCATCGTCGCGCCCAGTGCCTGGACATGTTCCCATTCGGGATGGTCCATCCGCACGTGCAGCCGCTCGCGCCCCGCCTCGCCTTCGGGCAGATGCTGGAGGAACAGGCCACCCGCGACGTGCCGCCCTTCGACCGTCCGGCCCAACCCCAGCCGGACGAGGCTGGGAATCTGTTCGGACTGGAGGAAGTAATTTTCGGCCGCCTCGGCGATTGAGCCGCCGTCGAGCGGAACGATACCCTGATAGCGCTCGCCGGTCAGCGCCTGGTCGAACGTGACCGCGAGATATCCCTGGTTGAACAGCGCATAGAGCGAGGGGCTGTCGCCAAGCTGCGCCAGTCGTTCGTCGTCATACTGAACATAGCCGCGCAGTTCGCCCGACTTATAGTCGCACACCATCAGCTTGACGATACCGCCCTGCGTCTGTGCCTGCAGCGTCAACTGGCCCTCGGCATCCTTCAACGTCGACCCGAGCAGCGCAGTCAGCGTCAGCGCCTCGCCCAGCACGCGCTCGATCGGCGCGGGATAGGCATGCGCCGACAGGATTTCGTCGAGCACGGGCCCCAACCGCGCGATACGGCCGCGCGCGTGGCGTTCCGGAATAGTGAATCCGATCGCGCGGTCGAGATCGGAGTCGGCGTCAGTCATCGAACAATACTCCTCCGTTCGCCTCAAGCGGGCCGGGCGCGGCGATCGGGCGCACGCCTGATCGACAACGCTCCGGGCGTACGGACCAGAAATGGGGCGGCCCGTTAGATGGGTAGGCCACCCCCGGAAACAAGCCGTTCGCGCGGGCGCCCGGATGCGCGGGCTCAGCCGATCTGGCCGAAGCACCAGCGCAGGACGGATTTCTGCGCGTGCAGCCGGTTCTCCGCCTCCGGCCAGATGCGCGACTGCGGCCCGTCGATCACGGCGTCGACCACTTCCTCGCCGCGGTGCGCGGGCAGGCAATGGAGGAAGATCGCGTCCGCCTTGGCCTTTGCCATCAGCGCTTCGGTCACCTGATAGGGCATCATCGCTGCCAGCTTTTCCCCGGCATGCGCCTGGCCCATCGAAATCCAGGTGTCGGTGACGACGACATCGGCGCCCGCCACAGCCTCGGCCGGATCGCGACAGATCCACGCGCGGTTGCCCGCGCCGCGCATCACGCTGTCCTCGGGGTCATAGCCTTCGGGGCATCCCGCCACGACGTCGAACTGCATCAACCCGCCCGCTTCGACAATCGAATGCAGCACATTGTTGCCGTCGCCCAGCCACGCCCATTTCAGCCCCGGCAGCGCCTTGCCGCTTTCCAGCACGGTCAGCAGGTCGGCCATGATCTGGCAGGGGTGCGAGAAGTCGGTCAGCCCGTTGATGACGGGCACGCTGGCGTATTTCGCCATTTCCTCGATCTTCGCATGATCGTCGGTGCGGATCATGATCGCATCGCAATAGCCCGACAGGACGCGTGCCGTGTCCGCGATCGTCTCGCCACGGCCAAGCTGGCTCGACCCCGCGTCAAGGATGACCGACGACCCGCCAAGCTGGCGGATCGCCATGTCGAACGACACGCGCGTGCGCGTCGAATTCTTTTCGAACACCATCGCCAGCGTACGGCCGGCGAGCGGCGCGTCGGGATCGACCGCGCCCCTGGGAAACCCGGCGCGCGCAGCCTTGCGATCATAGGCGTCGGCCAGCATCGCGGCGATGCCGTCGGCGCCGGCGTCGGAAAGATTCAGGAAGTGACGCATCTCGATTCCTCCCCGGTCATGGCGGGGGCGGCGCCGCCGCGGCGCATCCGGGACCGGTCTGCGCTGCATTTCGGGCGGGCCGCCCGCTGCCCTGGCCTGTATCGTACGCCCTCCCCGCGCGGGGAGGGCCACATCAAACTACGCCGCCGAAAAACTGCGCGCGCCCGCGCTCAGCTTTTCGACTGCCTCGGCGATATGGCTTTCCTCGATCACCAGCGGCGGCAGCACGCGGAAGACATTCTCGCCCGCCGCGACTGTCAACAGCCCGTGATTGTCGCGCAGATGGGCGACGAATTCGCGGCTGACCGCCGGTTCCTTCATCTTGATGCCGAGCATCAGCCCCTTGCCGCGGATTTCCTCGAACAGATGGTCGTGATTGGGAATCATCTGCTCGAATGCCTGGCGCAACCGTTCGCCCATCTTGGTGACATGATCGAGGAAGCCCGGCTCCTCCATCACGTCGAGCACCGCCATGCCCGCCGCCATCGCCAGCGGGTTGCCGCCATAGGTGGAGCCGTGCGTGCCCGCGACCATGCCCTTCGCAGCGTCCTCGGTCGCCAGGCAGGCGCCGAGCGGGAAGCCGCCGCCGATGCCCTTGGCCGAGGTCATGATGTCGGGCGTGATGCCGTAATGTTCATAGGCCCACATCGTGCCGGTGCGGCCATAGCCGCACTGGATCTCGTCGAGGATCAGCAGCAGGCCGTGCTCGTCGCACGCCTTGCGCAGCCCCTGGATGAACGCGGGCGTGCCGGCGGTCATGCCGCCCTCGCCCTGCACCGTCTCGACCAGGAAGCCGGCGGTTTCGTCGTCGATCAGCGCGAGCGCGCCTTCGAGATCGTTGAACCTCGCATAGGCGAAGCCGGGCAACAGCGGTTCGAACCCGTCGCGCATCTTCGGCTGGTCAGTCGCCGAAATGGCGCCGAGCGAGCGGCCGTGAAACGCGTTTTTGAAGGTGATGAGCTTGTGCCGCTGGGGATTGCCGCTGACGAAGTGATAGCGGCGCGCGGTCTTGATCGCGCACTCGATCGCCTCGACGCCCGAATTGGTGAAGAACACCGTGTCGGCGAAACTGTGGTCGACGATGCGCTTCGCCAGTGCCTCACCCTGCGGGCTGCCGTAGAGATTCGACACGTGCATCAGCGTGGCGGCCTGATCGGCAATCGCCTTCACCAGATGCGGATGGCCATGGCCCAGCGCGTTGACCGCGATGCCGGCGGCAAAGTCCAGATAGCGTTCCCCGCGCTCACCGATCAGATAGCAGCCCTCCCCTCGCACCGGCCGCACATCGCACCGCGGATAGACGGGCATGAGCGGGGTAATGGCCATGAGAACTGCTCCTACTGAAAACGAACGTGGAAAGGGAAAACTCCAGAAACACAAAAGGCGGCCCAGCAGGCCGCCTGGAGCGCGTAAATACGGCGAGCTGCCGGGGCGCGTCAATATCGCGCCCGCACGCCGGTTCAGCTCTTGAGCTTCCACCCGCGCTTGAGCAGCGTCCAGCAGGCAAGGCCCAGCGCCAGGTCAAGCCCCAGGATAATGCCGGTTCCCAGCGCCACCGGTGAATCGGCCACCCCGATGAAGCCATAGCGAAAGCCCGAGATGATATAGAAGAACGGGTTCAGATGGCTGACCGTCTGGAACGCCGGCGCCAGCTTGTCGACCGAATAGAAGGTGCCCGACAGCAACGTCAGCGGCGCCACGACGAAATTGGTGATCGCAGCCGCATGGTCGAACTTTTCCGCCCAGATCGACGTCATCACACCCATCAGCGCCAGGAACGTCGCGCCGAGCAAGCCGAACCACAGCACTGCCCACAGATGCGCGGGCGCGACATTGACACCGGGCCACAGCGCGATCGCCAGCCACACCGCGCCGCCGACGCAAAAGGCGCGCGTAACCGCCCCGCCGACCAGCGCCGCCAGCAATTCGGTCGTCGATAGCGGCGGCATCAGATAGTCGACGATATTGCCCTGGATCTTGCCGACCAGCAGCGAGAAGCTCGCATTGGCGAAGGCATTTTGCAGCATGCCCATTACGATCAGCCCCGGCGCGATGAAGTCGGCGAAGCGGATTTCCTGTCCGCCCAGTGCCACTGTGCGCCCGCCACCGCCCAGCGCGACGGTAAATATGACGAGGTACAGCAACGTCGTGACTGCCGGCGCCCACACCGTCTGGAGCTGGACCTTGAAGAAACGGCGCACCTCCTTGATATAGAGGGTTCGCATACCCCCCCAGTTGACGTTCCGGATCGTCGGCACGCCCGGCTGGGGCAAATCGGTTTGGGTTTGGCCGGATTGGGGCTGGCTGGTCATGGCGCATTCGCGTAATCGCTGCCGCCGCCGCCCGCAAGATACGGTGGGTTTAGGACTGTAAGGAAGATCATGAGCTGGACCGAAGAGCGCATAGAGGCGCTGAAGAAGATGTGGGATAGCGGCAAGACCGCGACTCAGATCGCGGAAGAGCTGGGTGGCGTCAGCCGCAACGCGGTGATCGGCAAGGCGCACCGGCTGGGCCTCCAGTCGCGCCCGTCGCCGGTAAAGGCGAACGAAGCGAAGGCCGAAACCGCCCGCGCGGCGGCGCCCCCCGCGCCGACGCCCGCCGCCGAACCCCGGCCCGCGACTCGTGCCTCCGCTCCCACGCCGGCCCCCGCTCCCGCCCCCAGTGCCGCCGCTCCGGCCGAACCCGCCGCCCCGACGGCAGGTGCCGAATCGCCGCGCCCCGAAGGCGGCCCGTTGTTGCGGTCGGTGGGCCCCGGCGGCTTCGTGCGACAGAACCCCGGCGATCAGGTGTCGCCGATTCCGCCCGCGCCGCCGCGCCGGCTGGTCCCCGCCAAACCGTCGGATGCCGTCGCGGGCAAGACTTCGCTGCTCGACCTAAACGACCGCATCTGCAAATGGCCGATCGGCCACCCGGGCGAGCCCGACTTCCACTTTTGCGGCGACAAGGTGAACCCCGGCTTCCCCTATTGCGTCGAACATTGCGGCCATGCCTATCAGGCGCAGATGCCGCGTCGCGACCGCCGCCCGCCGCCGCCGATGCCCTTTGGCGGCCCGCGCGTCCGATAAGCCAAGGACTTCGATATTTTCTGTGGATAGGGGCGCGGGACGTTCCATCCCGCGCCTCGGTTTTTTTTGCGGCGATCGCGGTGGTGCCGCGCCGGGCGGCTCCGGTTCATGGGTGAAGCTGCGATCCGCCGCATCGCCCGGGCGAGTCGCCCCTCGCGATGGCGGCGCCGCGCCGCCGTCACAGGTTCAGCGCACCGGGCGCCTATCGGGCAGGCGCGGAGCATAGGGTGTCGCCGGCGGGACAGGCGCGGAACCAGCCGCGCCTTGCGCGTGCTCCTGCGGCGCGATGTTCAATCAACACCCACCGGTCTTGGCATGCCAGCGCCACGCCGTCGCGCGCCGCGCGATACCGCGCCAGATCGTCGGCGGCGGGCGATTGCGCATCGGCACGCGCGTGGCCGATCATGCCCGCAGGCGCGACGCGCAGCCGCGCACCTTCCACCCAGCCGCGACCGGCAAAGCCCGGCGCGGTTTCGCCGCGCGCGCCGGGGGCAAGCTGGACGAGGAACCAGCCGCCCTGCCCGCCGACGATCGTGAGTTCGGGCGCGGCGGCGGCATCGACCGTCGCCAGCACCGGCTGGCGCGCGCCGGGCCCGTTGCGCACGGCCACTTCCGCCTCGCCGCGCAGCCGCGCCGGGACGGCGCAGGCGCGATAGCCGGTCGGCCGCTCGACGGTATCGGAAAGCAGGGATGGCGCCGCGCCCGGTACCCCCCGATCAGTCCGCGAGCCCGGATCGTCCCCCGCCACCCGATCGACGCGTTTCAGTACGATCAGTCCCAGCGCGGCGAGGACGGCGAGTGCGACGGTGGCGATGACGAGGCGCATGTCGGCTGCGTCCCGCCTCGCCCGCCTGCTGTCAAGCGCCGCGCATCCGCGCCGCGATCAACACCACGACCAGCGCCAGCCCGGCGAGCGCCGCGCCGCTGACTGCGACCATCGGATAGCCAAGGCCGAGCGCAATCACCCCGCCGCCGACTGCCGCGCCGAGCGCATTGCCCATGTTGAACGCGCCGATATTGGTCGCCGACGCCAGGTTGGGCGCATCCTTCGCCGCCTCCATCACGCGAAGCTGCAGCGGCGGCACCATCCAGAAGGTCGCGACGCCCCACAGGAAGATCGTCGGCGCGATCGCCCATGCCCAATGCATCGCAACCGCCAGCACCAGCATGATCGCGACCAGGCTGACCAGCCCCACCACCAGCGTCCGCTGGATCGACTTGTCCGCCGAACGCCCGCCCGCCCAATTGCCGAGCGTGAGCCCCAGACCGTAAAGTACCAGCATCGCACTGACGAAGGCGGGCGTGGCGTGCGTCACATCGCGCAGGATCGGCGCGATATACGTGAAGCCCGCGAACATCGCCCCCGACTGGAGCATGGTGACGAGCAGCGCGACCAGCACGTCGGGCCGAGTCAGCGCCTTCAGCTCGGCGCGCGCGTCCACGCCTTCGCCGCGCCCGACATTGGGCAGCGCGAGCGCCAGCGCGATCATCGTCGCGACGCCCAGCACGGTCACGCCGGCAAAGGCGGTTCGCCAGCCCAGCAACTCGCCCACCCAGGCGGCGAGCGGAACGCCGACGACATTGGCGATCGTCAATCCCATGAACATCGCCGCGACTGCGCCCGCGCGGCGATGGGGCGCGACGACGCCGGCCGCGACAATCGACCCCACGCCGAAAAAGGCACCATGGTTGAGCGACGTCACCAGCCGCGCGACCAGCAGCATCTCATAGCTGTCCGCGAGCGCCGACATCAGGTTGCCGATGGTAAAGATGCCCATCATCGCGATCAGCAGCCGCTTGCGCTGCCAATGCGAGGTGGTGAGCGTCATCACCGGTGCGCCCAGCATCACGCCGACGGCATACGCCGTCACCAGCATGCCCGCGACGGGCACCGATACGCGCAGGTCCTGCGCGATCAGCGGCAGCAGGCCCATCGGCGCGAATTCGGTCACGCCGATCCCGAAGGCTCCGATGGCGAGCGCCAGGATCGGCAGGTTGATTCCGCCCCGCCGCGCGGATGCGGCGCCGTCGGGCACGGCGACGGTCGAACTGGACATGATGCAATTTCTCCTTGAACTTGTACGCACAAATGGCGGGCAGCCGCGCGGCGCGGTAGAGCCAGTGAGCGCGAAGCATCTGTGATCTGGAGGCAAAGATGACACGCGATCGCGGGACGCAATCGGGAGAGATGGAGGTATTGGCGCGCGTGGTGGACAGCGGCAGCTTCTCTGCTGCTGCCCGCACACTGGCGCTGACGCCGTCGGCGGTCAGCCGCGTCGTCGCCCGGCTGGAACAACGCCTCGGCGTGCGATTGCTCATCCGTACCACGCGGACGATCGCACTGACAGACGAAGGCGCCGCCTATCTGCGTGCCGCGCGCCGCATCCTCGCCGATATCGCCGAGAGTGAACAGGCCATCGCCGAACATGCATCGCCGCGCGGGCGGCTGCGTGTCAGCGCGGCGCTATCGTGGGGTCGCCGCTGCCTGGTCCCGTTGCTGCCCGAATTCCTGGAACGCCACCCCGACCTGCTGGTCGATGTCAGCCTGTCCGACGCGATCGCCGATCTGGCCGCGGGGCAGGCCGATGTCGCGATCCGCGTCGGGCCGCTCGCCGACAGCGGGTTGATGGCGCGACGGCTGGGCGACAGCGGGCGCATGGTCGTCGCAGCACCCGCCTATCTGGCGCGACACGGCACGCCGGCGCGGCCCGAGGACCTGCTCGCGCATAATTGCATCGGCTTCAATTTCCGCCGGTCGCGGCTCGGCTGGCCGTTCCTGATCGACGGCGCCGAGCGCGAGCTGCAGGTGCGCGGCAACGTCGAGGCGAACAACGGCGATACCGTGGTCCAGCTTGCGCTGGCGGGCGTCGGCATCGCCCGCGTCGGATTGTTCAATATCGAGGAGCATCTGGCGTCGGGTGCGCTCGTGCCCGTGCTGGAGGCGCATAACCCCGGCGACCGCGAGCCGTTTCACGCGCTGTTCGTCGGCGGCGCCACGATTCCGGCGCGCGTGCGCGTCTTCGTCGACTTTCTGGCGGAGCGGCTGGCGAGCGGCTGACACGTTCCACTCCCGTTCCGCCTCTTGCGCCGTCCGCGCCGGAGCCGCATACCGGTTGCCATGTCCGACGACGACTTGTTCCAGCCCCCCTCATCCCCCACCGCCAACGCCTATGACGCTTCGTCGATCGAAGTGCTTGAGGGGCTGGAGCCCGTGCGGCGCCGCCCCGGCATGTATATCGGCGGCACCGACGAACGCGCGCTCCACCATCTCGCGGCCGAAGTGCTCGACAATGCAATGGACGAAGCGGTCGCAGGCCATGCGACGCGGATCGAAGTGACGCTGGATGAAGGCAACCGGCTGACCATCGTCGACAACGGCCGCGGCATCCCGGTCGATCCGCATCCGAAATTCCCGGACAAATCGGCGCTGGAAGTCATCCTGTCGACGCTCCATTCGGGCGGAAAATTCACCGGCAAGGCCTATGCGACTTCGGGCGGCCTGCACGGCGTCGGCGTCAGCGTCGTCAACGCGCTGTCGGTCGACACAGTGATCGAAGTCGCGCGCGACCGCCAGCTTTATCGCCAGCGGTTCAGCCAGGGGCGCACGCTCGGTCCGCTAGAACATGTCGGCCCGACGCCGAACCGGCGCGGCACCAGCGTCGCCTTCACCCCCGATGCGGAAATCTTCGGCCCCGACATGCGGTTCAAGCCGAAGCGGCTCTACACGCTCGCGCGGTCGAAGGCCTATTTGTTCGCGGGCGTCGAGATCCGGTGGAAATGCGCGCCGTCGCTGCTGATCGACGATACACCGGCGGAGGCAGTGTTCCAGTTCCCCGGCGGGCTGGCCGACCATCTGAAGGAACAGATCGCCGGGCGCGAATGCGCGACGGCCGATTTCTTCTCGGGCGCGCAGGAATTCCATGACGCGCAGGGCCGCGTCGAATGGACGGTCGCATGGCCGCTGTGGTCGGATGGATCGTATAGCTGGTATTGCAACACCATTCCCACCCCCGACGGCGGCACCCACGAACAGGGACTGCGCCAGGCGCTGACGCGCGGGCTGCGCCAGTTCGGCGAGCTGGTGGGGCAGAAGAAGGCGAAAGACCTCACCGCCGACGATGTGATGACCGGCAGCGAGCTGATGCTGTCGGTGTTCATCCGCGACCCGCAGTTCCAGAGCCAGACCAAGGACCGGCTGACCAGCCCCGAGGCGACCGGTCTGGTCGAAAAGGCCGTGCGCGACCATTTCGACCATTTCCTGACCGACAATATGGAACGCGGCAAGGCACTGCTCGGCTATACGCTGGAACGGATGGACGAGCGCCTGCGCCGCAAGCAGGAGCGCGAGGTCAAGCGCAAGACCGCGACCAGCGCGCGCAAGCTGCGCCTGCCCGGCAAGCTGACCGATTGCGCCGCCGACAGCCCGGAAGGAACCGAATTGTTCATCGTCGAAGGCGATTCGGCGGGCGGATCGGCGAAGCAGGCGCGCAACCGCAAGACTCAGGCGATCCTGCCGATCCGCGGCAAGATTTTGAACGTCGCCAGCGCGACCAGCGCGAAGATCCTCGCCAACCAGGAAATCGCCGACCTGATCCAGGCGCTGGGGTGCGGCACGCGCAAGGATTGCGACCCCGCCAACCTGCGCTACGAACGCATCGTCATCATGACCGACGCCGATGTCGACGGCGCGCATATCGCGACACTGCTGATGACGTTCTTCTTCCAGGAAATGCCCGATGTGGTGCGCCAGGGGCATCTGTATCTGGCGCAGCCCCCGCTATACCGCCTGACCGCGGGCGCCAAGAGCCTGTATGCGCGCGACGACGCGCACCGCGCCGAGATCGAGGCCGGACCGTTCAAGGGCAAGAAAGTCGAAGTCAGCCGGTTCAAGGGACTGGGGGAGATGAACCCGCAGCAGCTCAAGGAAACGACGATGGACCCCGCGACGCGCGGCATGCTGCGCGTCACGCTGCCGCAGGAATATGAAGAACGCGCGGGAGTGAAGGACCTGGTCGACCGGCTGATGGGCAATAATCCCGCGCACCGCTTTGCCTTCATCCAGGAAAATGCCGCGCGCATGGATGAAGACGTCATCGACGCCTGATCGTCACTTCAACGTGGATTGCCGACGCGTATAAGCGTATGGTCGCCAAATAGTTGGCCAAGGAAAGGTTTACAGCGATGCGTAGCTTCTTCCGCGTTGCCGCCGCCGCTGCGGCACTTCTCCCCATCGCCGCGCAGGCACAACAGGCTTCCCCCAAGGCTGACGATGACACGATCGTCGTCACCGGCGTGCCCTTGTGGGAAACCGAAAAGGCGCTGAAGGATTGCCTCGCGCGCCACTGCCCGCCCGATGAGGATATTCGCGTGACGCTGGCCCATGCCGAGAATCAATTCGTGGCCGGCGATTACAAACACGCGCGCGAAACGCTGTTGGCCAGCCGCGGTCGCAACCAGAAATATGCGGCGCAATATCCGGTACCGGTGTCGGACCTGTTGCGGGCGAATTCGCGGGTCGCCGCCCATCTGGGCGAAGGCGAAGCATATCGCGTCGGCGCGCTGGACGTCGTCGCCGCGTTGAAGGCCGGGCTGTCCGAAGACGACCCCCGCGTCCTGGTCGCACGGGTTGAGGTGGCGGACAGCCTGTTCCGGTTCGGGCGCTTCAAAACCGCCGAACAGCGCTATTGGGACGTGGTGCGCGACGCCCGGCGCCTGAAGCTGCCGGTGGTCGAAGGATTTGCGTTGCTGCGAATCGCGTCGCTCTACGCGCGACTCGCCGAATATGATCCCGCAAACTATGGTCGCAGCGCCAACAAGGCGTTGGATCGCGTCATCAACAGCCCGGTGCCCGAACACCGGCCCTACGCCAATGCAGCCCGCGTGCTGAAAGTGCGCCTCGCCGCCAAGCGCGGCGACGATAGCGCCGTCGATCGGGTAATTGCCGATTTTCGTGCCGACCCCACCGAAAGGCCGGTGTTGCTTTTCTCCACCCCCGTCGAGCTCCCGGATGAATCGGGCCGCGCCGGCAACGACGGATCGGTGACTCAACGCATTGCGACCAACCCGGCCGAGGACCAATGGGTGGATGTAAGCTTCTGGGTCGCGCCGGACGGGCATCCGACCGACGTGGCTGTGCTGCGCGAAAGCAAGAGGCTCGACGATTTCTGGGTCAAGCCGGTGCTGGCCTCGATCGAGGCCCGTCGCTATGCGCCGCTGAAGCGGGATCCGACCGATCCTGGCGTGCTGCGTGTCGAACGCTACACCTATACGGCGCGCTGGACGCGCCAGACGGGATCGCGCCTTCGCGTGCGGGAGACCCAGCCGCGTATCGAGATGCTGGATTTGTCGGCCGAGCCGGCTGGCCCGGTCGGCACGGAAGGCGCGAAGACACGTTGATCGCACTTTTGTTTCGGGGGGCTTCCTACTAGGATTCCCCCGAAACATGGAGTGCATCGTGCCGATCCGAACCTTCCTGTCCCCATTGGTGCCACTACTGGCCCTGATCGCGCTGGTTCCCGCCCCTGCGGCGGCACAGGCGGCCGGCACCACCCCGCCGCAACAGGTTGCTGCCGCACCTGAATTGCGTCAGCGGATCGACGCGCTCCCCTCGATGCTGCGCGGCGAAGGGGAGTATGCGGCCTATTTTCACCCCGGCTTCATCGCGCAGGTGCCGAAGGCCATGTTCGACCAGGTGACGGCGCAACTGGCAGCCAATGCCGGGCCGGTGCAGGGCATCGCGTCGGTCACCCCGATAGACGCATGGTCGGCTACGATCACCGTGGCGTTCGAGCGCGGCACTGCGACGATGCGGATCGCCGTCGACCCCCGGCCCCCGCATCAAGTGACCGAGTTGCTTGTCACTGGCCTCGCGGCGCGCGAATCCTCGATCGACGGCGTCGTCGCGGCGCTGGCCGCACTGCCGGGCGGCACCGGGTTTGCGCTGGCAAAGCTGGGCGATGGCGCACCCCGGATACTGGTGGCGCGCAACGTCGATACGCCGCTGGCGATCGGCTCGGCATTCAAGCTGGTGATTCTGGCGGAACTGGTCCGCGCCATCAACGCGGGCGAACGCCATTGGGATGATGTCGTCGCGCTCGACGGCCGGGCGCTGCCCGGCGGCCTATACATGGGCAAGCCCGCGGGCACGCAGGTCACGCTGCGCGAACTGGCGGCGAAGATGATCTCGATCAGCGACAACAGCGCGACCGACATACTGCTGTCGACCCTGGGCCGCGAGAAAATCGAGGCGATGCTGCCCGTCGTCGGTATTGCCGACCCCGCGCGCATGCGGCCGTTCCTGTCGACGCTGGAGCTGTTCAAGCTGAAGGGCGCGCGTGGCGGCGCGCTCGCCGACCGCTGGCTGGCGCAGGACGAGGCAGGGCGCCGCGCGATGCTGGCCGGGGAAATCGCCGCGACGCCGATCACCGCGATCGACCCGATGCTGTTCCGCGACGGCAAGCCGGTGCGCATCGACACGCTCGAATGGTTCGCCAGCGCGGCCGACATGGCGCGCGTGATGGACTGGCTGCGCCGCCACAGCGAAAGCGGGCCGGGCGCGGAAGCGCGCGCGATCCTGTCGATCAACCCCGCGCTGCCCGCGCCGGTCGCGGGCAAATGGGCCTTTGTGGGATATAAGGGCGGGTCCGAACCCGGCGTCATCCACATGACCTATCTGCTGCAGGGCAAGGACGGCGGCTGGTATGTGCTGTCGGGCGGATGGAACAATCCCGCCGCCGGCGTCGACGAGGTGCGGTTCGCCAGCCTGATGAGCCGCGCGGCCGAACTCGCCGCGGGGCAATAGCCCGTCAGTCGGCGAACGGGTCGGACGGCCGCAGCCGTTCGACCATGTTCGCGCAACCGCGCGGCGGCCTTTGCGCTCCCCTTCAGCGACAGGCTGACCACCAGACGGTCGTCGCGAAACAGCGCGATGGTGTCCGAACGCGCAAAGTCGGCGATGAAGTCGCGTCCGTCCAGGACAAGCCGAACGCCCCTGTTCAGGCCGTCGACGGCCACGCCGAGCGCCTTCACGACTCCCCAGGCGTCATCGAGCCGGCCCTTGCGCGCGAAATGCAGCGACAGCGCATAGGACTGGCCATCGACGATCGACTCGAAACGTGGATCGAAGATGCCGAGCACGGCTTCATTCCGGGCGACATCCAGCCGGACATGCAGATTGGTGTCGCCGCCGAAGCCCGCCGAAGCATAGCAGGCGGTTTCCTATTCGACGATGTCCCAGCCATCGACGGGGTCGAAAGGCTTCGGGAAGGGCGCATCCTGCTTGCCCAAGACCGCCAGCAGCGCCAACAACCCGATCATTCCCGCCCCCTATTTCGATCCGCCTATTGCCCCCGCATCCGCCGCGCGTGATAGCGTGTGCGAATGACTACACCCGCCGTCATCGCGGCGGCGCCGACGCACAGCACCACCAGCGGGATACTGGCGGGCATCGGCAGCACCGTCGCGCGGAGCACCGCGAGCAGCGCGCCCGCGATGCTGAGCCCCACACCCTGCATCCGCAGGCCGCGCGCGACGCCGCGCAGTTCGGCGCGATAGGCCGCACGCCCCTCGACGCTCGACAGGTCGGGCGGCGGCAATGCCATCAGCGGTTGTTGCCGATGAAGTCGCCGAGCGTGCCCAGCACGGAACCCTCGCCGCGATTCTGGCCGCCATAGGGCATCGCCGCCGCCAGCATCCGCCCGGCAAGGCGTGAGAAGGGCAGCGACTGGATCCACACCTTGCCCGGCCCGCGCAGCCGCGCGAAGAACAACCCCTCGCCGCCGAAGAACACGCTGCGCACGCCGCCGGCGGTCACCAGGTCGAAATCGACCGACGGAGTATAGGCGGCAAGGCAGCCCGTATCGACGTGCAGTTCCTGCCCGGGCGCCAGCTCGCGCTCGATCACAGTGCCGCCCATCTGGACGAACACCCAGCCGTCGCCATCCAGCCGCTGCATGATGAAGCCTTCGCCGCCGAACAGCCCGGTCATGATCCGGCGCTGGAACTGGACGCCGATCGACACGCCCTTTGCCGCGGCAAGAAACGCGTCCTTCTGGCAGATCAGCGTACCGCCATAGTCGGCGAGCCGCAGCGGCAGGATCGCGCCGGGCGTCGGCGATGCGAACGACACGCGCGCCTTGCCGCTGCCTTGATGCGTGAAGACCGTGGTGAACAGGCTCTCGCCCGTCACCAGCCGCTTGCCCGCGCCGATAAGCTTGTCCATGAACCCGCCGCCCTGGCCGCCGCTGCCGTCGCCGAACACAGTGGTCATGCCGACGCTGGCGTCCTTCCAAACCATCGCGCCGGCTTCGGCGACTGCGCTTTCGCCGGGGTCCAGCTCGATTTCGACGAACTGGAGCTCCTGGCCCTTGATCTCGAAATCAATGTCATCGGCGACACCCGCCTGGCGGTGGTGGGACCAGGGACTGGTCGGCATGGCATTTCCCCTTACACACGATCATTTCGGAGCCGACATCCTAGCATCGCCCGCGCGGCCGCGCGATGGAGCCGGTCGACGCCGCGCACCGGTTCAGCGCCGCGCGCGCCAGTCGGCAGTCAGCAGGCCGTAGAGCGCGGTGTCGCGGACGCCCAGGTGCGTTTCCCATTCGCCGCGCAGGATGCCCTCCAGCTTGAAGCCCAGGCGTTCGAGCAGGCCGCGCGAATGGGTGTTTTCCGGGTCGGTGTCGGCGAACACGCGCCGTTGCCCCTCCTTCATCAAAACCTGTTCGATCACCAGCGAAACCGCCTCCGCCGCGATGCCGCTTCCCCAATGGCGGCGCGCGAGCAGATAGCCGATTTCGGTCACATTCCCCTGCCGCCGCTCGCCCGCCGCGACAAAGCCGATCGCAGTGTCGTCGCCGCGCCGCGTGATCGCCCACACGCGCCACCCGCCGCCCATGCGTGCGAAATCGGCGCGCGTCTGCACGACGTCGCGATGCGGGGCGTGCGACCAGAAATGCATCAGATCCGCATCCGCCATCGTGGGGTGCAGTGCCTCCGCATCCTCGATCGCGCGCGGGCGCAGGATCAGCCGGTCGGTTTCGAGCACCGGCGTCGGCCGGTCGGTCACGACATCCTCTCCCGCATTTTTTCGACTATCGGCTTCAGTTCCGGGCGCGCGCAGAATGCCTGCTCGAAATCGGTCAGCGGTGCGACCGGCTGGTCGCCGGCGGGAAATTCGGGCGACAGGCACCGCATCGCCGCGCCTTGCTCCTCCATCAGGTCGATGGGCGCGCGCGCGGCATCGTGCCGGGCGATCGGCGCCTTGATCGTGCCGAGGAAGCTGCGCCAGCCGTCGCGCGCCTCCGCATCCTTCAGCGCGTCGACGCGCGCATACAGGCTGACGCGCATTGCCTCCGCCTCATCGAAGCGGCCCAGCTCGCGCAGGCCGTTTACTGCGCGGGCATTCAGCGCGACTGCCTCCACCGGATCGACCGCGTCGGGCAACGCTGTAACCCGCGCGACGAATTCGGCGGTATAGCGCGCCGCAAGGTCAATCTGCCCCGCGTTCTTCGCCTCCCAGCTCGCCGCGAGCAGCAGCCCGAGGGTATTGCCCGCCGCATCGCCCAGCGCATCCGCCAGCCGATAGGCGCGATAATAGGGCGTTTCGACCCGGCGCATCGCCGCATAGTCGGCGCCAGCGACGATCGGCGCGAGCCGCTTCGCCTCGTTGCGCGTGAAATCGCGGTACATCACCAGCCCATTCGTCGGGCATATCGGCAAGGCGATGGGAAAAGCCCCCGATCCGATCGGCATGCCGTCGGCCATGCTGCCCCAGACGGAAATCGACGCCAGTTCGCTGAACTTGAACTTCTCGCCACCGACGGGGCAGGTCTTTTCGACCGTAACGAACGTGCTGCCCATGGACAGCGACGGCGACAACATCATCGCCGCGATCCACAGCGTCAGCATTTTCTATCCCCCGAGCGCCTCGACCAGCGCCTTCACTTTCTTCTGCCGCCACTGGGGCAATGGCGCAACCAGCCAGTATCCGAAGCGCGACGGGCGCGGCATGCCGATCACCGCCAGCCGCCCCGCCTCGATATCGCCGCGCGCCAGCAATTCGGGCACCGTCGCGCGGCCGAGCCCGGCCACCGCCGCTTCAAGCGCCAGCCCGGCATCGGCGACGCGCATCAGCGATGCGGCCTCCTCCGCCGTGCACCCCGGCCAGCCGATCGCCGTGTCGACGCCGCCGCCGGCACGCTCGACCGTCACCATGCCGTCCGATTCCAGCGCCTCGCCTTCATGTTCGCCGGGACCTTCGCCCCAACGGATCGCCAGGTCCAGGTTCGCCTCGGTAAAATCGACCGCGTCGTCGGCGGGGATCAACTGGAAGCGCAATTCGGGGTCGGCGGCGGCGACTTCGGCAAGCCGCGGCATCAGCCATTTGGCAGTCAGGTCGCGCGGCGCCGCGATCGTCAGCGATTTCGACGACTGGCCCGCCTGCATCGCGCGCACTGCTTCCTCGAACTGCAGGAAGCCGGTGCGCAGCGCCGCAAGCCCCGCCTCACCCTCGGGCGTCAGCTCCAGCCCCTTGGTGGTGCGACGAAACAACACGACGCCCAGCGTGTCTTCCAACGCGCGCACCTGCTGCCCCACGGCGGCGGGAGTCACCGCCAGTTCGTCCGCCGCGCGGGTGAACGACAGGTGACGCGCCGCGGCGTCGAGCACGCGCAGGCCGTTGAGTGGAAGATGCGTCCGCTTCATCGAAACCCCTTTTCCCGGCCTGGCATCGTCGGCGTTGCGCCGATCATTCCGCCACGGCCGGAGCGATGAGCGCGAACTTGGGGATCGCCACGTCGAAGACAAGCCCGTCGGCGCCGATCATCCGATAGCTGCCCTGCATATGCCCGGTCGGCGTCGACAGCGGACAGCCCGATACATAGTCGAAGCTGGCACCCGGCGCGATCATCGGCTGTTCGCCGACCACGCCTTCGCCTTCGACCGTGTGGCGCGACCCGCGACCGTCGGTGATGATCCAGTGGCGCGTCAGCAACTGCACCATCGCATCGCCGCCGTTCTCGATGCGGATATGATAGGCCCAGAACCACCGCCCGCGCGCCGGCTGCGACTGTTCGGGCTGGTAGCTCACCGACACGCGGACCGTGATGCCGCCGGTTTCCGCCTGGTCGGTGAACAGCGCCTTCATGTCACAATCCCACCTGCGCCAGCGCCTGGTCCAGATCGGCGATCAGGTCGTCAGGGTCCTCCAGCCCGACATTGAGGCGCAACATCCCCTCCGTCACGCCCATTTCGAGCCGCTTTTCCTCGGCCAGCCCCGAATGGGTGGTCGATGCCGGATGCGTCATCAGCGAGCGCGAGTCGCCGATATTGTTCGAAATGTCGATCAGCCCCAGCGCATTGAGCAGGCCGTGCGCCTGCGCGCGGCCGCCGTCGACTTCGAACGAGAAGATTGGGCCGCATGCCGCCATCTGCGACATCGCCAGCGCATGCTGCGGATGGCTCGGCAGGCCGGGGAAGTTGATGCGCGGCACGCGGGTTTCCAGGAACGCGCCGACCGTGAGTGCATTCTCGCTCTGACGGCGGATGCGCAGGTCGAGCGTCTCCAGCCCCTTCAGCACCACCCACGCGTTGAACGGCGACAGCGTCGGCCCCGTATTCCGCGTGAACGCGAGCAGCGTTTCCTCGATAAACTCCTTTTCCCCGCAGACCGCGCCCGCCAGCACGCGCCCCTGCCCGTCCATCATCTTGGTCGCCGAATAGGCGACGATGTCGGCGCCGAACTCGATCGGGCGCTGCAACGCGGGGGTCGCGAACGCATTGTCGACGACGGTACGGATGCCGTGCTTGCGCGCAATACCGCACACCGCCGCCAGGTCGACGACATCCATCGTCGGATTGGCGGGCGTTTCGAAGAAGAACAGCCTGGTGTTCGGGCGGATCGCGTCCTCGAACTGCTGCGGGTCGCGCGCGTCGACGATGGTGGTGGTGACGCCGAATTTCGGCAGGAAGCTGTCGGTCAGCCAGCGACACGACCCGAACGCCGCGCGCCCCTGGACAATATGGTCGCCCGATTCGAGCTGGCACAGCAACGCCGCGGTCATCGCCGCCATGCCCGTCGCCATCGTCCGGCACGCCTCTGCGCCTTCCAGCAACGCGATGCGTTCTTCCAGCATCTGCACCGTCGGGTTCTGCAGGCGCGAATAGGTCATCCCGTCCTGTTCGCCGGCAAAGCGCGCCGCGGCATCCTCCGCCCGGTCGTAGCAATAGCCCGACGTCAAAAAGAGCGCTTCGGAGGTTTCGCCGAATTCCGAACGCGCGGTGCCGCCGCGCACGGCCTGCGTCGCGGGTTTCCAATGCGCGGTGACGCCGCGGTCCTGGCCGGTATGTCGTTTCATGGCCGATGCCTTGCGCCCGGCAGGTGCGGGCCGTCAAGCGCAGCCGGACTTTGCACACCGCCAAGCCACGCCGGGCAAGTCCCCCGATGACGCGCCCGAAAAGCTCCGCTATCCACGCCCGCATGCATGCCCGTCTTGAGCAACTGAAGAACCGCCCCTATGCCGTCGCGCTGCTGATCGGCATTCTCGCGCAGCTTCTCTTCACCTGGCACCTGGACCGTCCGGCGAAGATCCTGTTCGACGAAATTCACTATCTGCCCGCCGCGCAGGCGCTGATCGACCTGATTGCGCCGCGCAACACCGAACATCCGCTGGTGGGCAAGGAATTGCTCGCCGCCGGGCTGTGGCTGTTCGGCGACAATCCCTTCGGCTGGCGGCTGTTCGCGACCTTCGCGGGGACGGCGACGGTGGTGTCGGTGTTCGCGACGCTGTGGCTGCTCTATCGCGAGATGCGCGTGGCGGTGGTCGGCGCGGTGCTGGTGTTGCTCAACCAGACGTTGTTCGTGCAGGCGCGAACCGCGATGCTCGACGTGTTCCTGGGCGCGTTCCTGATGGGGGCAATCGCCGCCATGACCTGGGCGATGCGCGGCACGACGCGGCGGCAGGTGATCGGTCGATGGACGCTGGGCGCGGTGCTGATCGGGCTGGCGGTGGGCAGCAAATGGTCGGCGATCCCCTATGTCGCGATGGCGGGGCTGGCATTCCTGGTGATCCGCGCGCGCGACGCGATCCTGGCGGGCAAGGGCGCCAAGGTGCCGCTGCTTCCGCGCATCCTGTCGGGCCGCGACCAGCCGCACTGGAACGGGCTCGACGCGGTCAGCGCGATGGCGATCCTGGGGCTGGTCAGCATCGCCACCTATTTCCTGACCTTCGCCCCGGCGTTCTTCTATCGGCATGACCCGATCACCTGGGCGACGCTGATCGAATATCAGCGCGCCATGTACGCGGCGCAGACACAGGTGCTGCCGCGCCACACCTATCAGTCCGACTGGTGGAGCTGGCCGCTGATGATCCGGCCGATCTGGTATTTCTATGAATGGGCGGACGGGGCGCAGCGCGGGGTGCTGCTGATCGGCAATCCGGTTGTCATGTGGGGCGGGCTCGCGGCAGTGGTCGCGTGCTACATCGCCTGGTTCCGCGCGCATGCGATCCGCCCGCTGGCGATGGCGCTATTGTGGACCTTCTCGGTCGTGATTTATGCCATCATCCCGAAGTCGCTCGGTTTTTATTATTATTACCACCTGTCGGGCATCTTCCTCTGCCTGGCGCTGGCCGCGGCGTTCCACCATTATGACTCGGGCAGGAACCGCGGCGTCGAAGAATGGTTCGCGGCGCTGGCGCTGCTTGCCTTCGTCTATTTCTACCCGATTCTGTCGGGCGCGCCGCTGGCCGATCCGGACGCGTACAGCCGGTGGATGTGGTTCGGCAGCTGGCGATAGCGCGGGCGCCTAGTACCGCCCCCAGGTGAAGCGCGAAGACAGGGCAAAGTTCCACACTGCGCCGACCAATATGCCCGCCAGCGCCGATGCGGCCCAATATCCGTGCTGGAAATCGTGCAGGAACGCGGCCACGCCGACATTGGCCACCGCGCCGACGCCGCACACCGCGACGAACGACAGCCAGCCCTTCCACAGCGCTTTGGCGCCGCGCAGCCGCTGCTCGCGATACGTCAGCGCGTTGTTCAGGAAAAAATTGAACGTCATCGCCGCCAGCGTTGCGACGATCGTTGCCCCGACGAAATCGAGCGCCATTGCCTTGAACAGCAACACCAGCACCGTCATGTGCAGCGCCGCACCGACGGCGCCGATCGCCGAGAACATCACGAAGCGCACCGGCACCACGCGCCCGAACATGCGGTCATAGAGCGCGATGAGATATTCCAGCGCCACGACATGGTCGAGCTTGCTCTCCCCCACTTCACGCGTGCGGAACACATAGGGCATTTCGACGAATTTCAGCGGCCGGGGCGACGCCGTCATGATGTCGAGCAGGATCTTGAACCCGATCGCCGACAGGTGCGGCACCAGGTCGCGCACGATCCGCGCGCGGATCATGAAGAACCCGCTCATCGGGTCGTTCAGGTCGGCCTTCAGTACCTGTCGCGACAACTTGGTCGCGAACGCCGATTTGGCCACGCGGTCGCGTTCCCATTCGCCCAGCCCGCCGCCCGAACAGAAGCGCGATCCCACCACCACGTCCAGGCTGTCGTCGCCGTCGAGCGCGTCGAGCATGCGCGGCAACAGCGTTTCGTCATGCTGCAGGTCGCCGTCGATCACTGCGACCACGGGGGCCGCGGTCGCGCACATCCCCTCGATGCACGCCGACGACAGGCCGCGCCGCCCGATCCGCTGGATCACGCGCACGCGCACGTCGTGCCGAGCGATCTCGCGCGCCATGTCGGCGGTGCCGTCGGGGCTGTTGTCGTCGACGAAGATCGCTTCCCACGCGCGCCCGGCAAGCGCGGCGTCGAGCTTTTCCACCAGCGCGGCGACGTTGCCCCGCTCGTTGAACGTGGGGATGACGACGGCGAGCTCGAGCAACCGGTCGGTCACGCGAGTGCCCGGATCACCGCGTCGCCCATTTCGGTGGTCGTCATCGCACCGCCCAGATCGGCGGTACGCGCGCCCCCGGCGATCGCCTGCGCCACCGCCGCCTCGATCCGCAGCGCGGCATCTTCATCGTTCAGCGAATGGCGCATCAGCATCGCCGCCGACAGGATCGCGGCGCAAGGATTGGCCTTGCCCTGCCCGGCAATATCGGGCGCGCTGCCGTGGATCGGCTCGTACAGGCCGCAATCGCCGTGCCACGCGCGCAGCGCGGCGGAGGGCAGCATGCCGATCGACCCCGCGCACATGCTCGCCTGGTCGGACAGGATGTCGCCGAACAGATTGCCCGTCACGATGATGTCGAACTGGCCCGGATTGCGGACCAGTTGCATCGCGGCATTGTCGACATACATGTGCGTCAGCGCGACATCGGGATATTCGGTCGCGACTTCATTGACCACGTCGCGCCACAGCTGCGACGTTTCCAGCACATTCGCCTTGTCGACCGAACAGACCTTGCGCTTGCGGCGGCGCGCCATCTCAAAGCCGACGCGCGCGATGCGCTCGACCTCGCGCTCGTCATAGCGCATCAGGTCATGGCCTTCGCGCAGGCCCTCCATCGTCATGCGGCGGCCCTTTTCGCCGAAATAGACGTCGCCGGTCAGCTCGCGCACGATGACCAGGTCGATCGCGGCGGCGACTTCGGGGCGCAGCGCCGATGCGTCCTCAAGCCCCTTGAACAGCCGGGCGGGGCGCAGGTTCGCGAACAGCCCCAGTTCACGGCGCAGGCCCAGGATCGCGGCCTCGGGGCGCAGGCGGCGTTCGAGCGCGTCGAATTGCGGATCGCCGACTGCGCCGAACAGCACCGCGTCGGCGCGCCGCGCAAGGTCGAGCGTTTCCGGCGGCAACGGCCGGCCAAGCGCCATATACCCCGCGCCACCCACCGGGGCTTCCTCGAAACTCGCGTCGACACCCGCCGCTTCCAACACGCGCCGCGCCTGGGCGGTGACTTCGGGACCGATGCCGTCGCCGGCCAACACTGCAATCAGGGGCATTTCCGCTCCCGCTGGAGGTTCAAAGGGAGGCGTTGCCATGCCCCCTGGGCGCCGCTCACGCAACCGCTCTCTTCAGCCTTTCGACGAGCCGCGCCCGCGCCGCAAGCACTTCGGCGGCGCGACCGGTGAGAACGTCACGTTCCAGAAAATGGCCGGTGATCGCCAGGCCGTCGAGGATGTCGCTCCATTCCGCCGCCCCGCCCGCGCGCAGGAACGGCGGCATCGCGAACAGCCGCGCAGAATAGCCTGCGGCGCCCGCCCGGCTGACCGCGCGGCCGCTGCGCGGGCTGACATAGGCCAGGTCGACGGTGCTGCCGGTCGCCGCGCACTGGCCGAGGTCGAGCCCGAACCCCAGCTCGGCGAGCAGCAGCAGCTCGTACCGGACCAGCGCGACGGCCCATCCGCGCGCGGCGGGCGCCGCCTCCACTGCATCGAGCACCGCGCCCAGCGCGGCGAAGAGGCGCGGATAGGGCTGGCCGTCGGGCAGCGCCGCCGACGTCAGCGCGGTCGCCCACTCGACCGCCGCCGCCGACAGCGGATTGATGAAGATCGGCGCGCGGCTGTGCACCAGCTCGACGGTCAGTCCGGCGAGTTGCTCCTCGCTCCGCGCGCGCCAGTCGCCCTGCACGATATTGCCAGGTTGCAGCACCGGCCGCACCGCGCGCGACCGGCCGCCGCGCACATAGCCGGGCTGAACGCCGTTCTCCGGCGTTATCGCGCGCACGACCGCCCCATGTTCGCCATGCGCGCGAACGCTCAGCACGATCGCCTGGGCGTTCACGTGCATCGCGGGGGCTTCCGATGGGGAGCAAGGCAGCGCATCCTGCCGGCGACTGTAGCAGGAGCGCACGCGATGGGACTGTATTTTCGCGAGATCGACGACCGGATTCGCGCGCTACGAAGCCGTGGCATAGGCCTCGGCTGCGCGCCGCACGGCCTGCTCCACAAGCTGAAGGCGGCGGAGGCGCTGCCGCGTCCGGAGGTAACGCTCACTCATTCCGACCTGCTCGATCTGGCGGATATCCTGACAATGCTGCTGGCGGAGTGCCGGGCGGAACCCGGGGGTTGAAACGAAACCGGCCCCCATCTTTCGCGACCTTGCGAGCGCGACGAGGCAATCCGGCATCGCGCACCGGGTTGCGTTGCTTCGCGGCGCTCGCAAGGACGGAGCGGACGACTATCCCCGCGCCTCGCCCGCCAGCACCGCCAGCGCCTTCGCCAGCGCGTCGACATCGGCCGGGCCGTTGAACAGCGCGGGCGTCGCGCGGATGCAGGCGCCCTTGGCAACGCCGGTGCGCAGCACGGTGAAGATGCCGAAACGGTCAACCAGTGTCTTCGCCAGCGCCGCATTCTCCTCGGCCGATCCCCGGCCCGCCAGGCGGAACGACGTGATGCTGCCGTGCATCCGCGCGTCGTCGGGAGTCAGCACCTCGACGCCCGGCAACGAACGTACCGCGCGCACCCAGCGGTCGCGCAGGTACCGCAGCCGCGCGGCGCGGTTCGCCATTCCCACGCTCTCGACGAAGTCGAGCGCCGCCGGCACCGTCAGCAGCGCGGCATAATCGACCGTGCCGGTGTGGACGCGCGCCGCGACCGTGTCGCCCGCGGCGTCCTCCGCAATGTCGCGATCAATCGCATCGAGGCGCCCCTTGCGGATCACCATCGCGCCGACGCCCAGCGGCGCGCCGATCCATTTGTGCAGGTTGAGCCCGATGAAGTCCGCGCCCAGATCGCCCGGCGCGAAATCGAGTTGGCCCCAGCTATGCGCCGCGTCGACGATCGCGTCGATGCCGCGCGCGCGTGCCCGCGCGACAATCTCGCGCACCGGGATCACCAGCCCGGTGCGGTGGCTGAGATGCGTCAACAGCACCATGCGAATCTTCGGGTCGGCGTCGAACGCGGCGTCATAGGCGGCGATCACGCTCTCCCGGGTCGCGGGTTCGGGCAAGTCGATGCGGACCGCCCGAGCCCCGCGCCGCCGCGCGCTGGCGACCAGCGACGCCTGCATGCTGTCATAATCCAGGTCCGCGTACAGCACCGCGTCGCCGGGTTGAAGCCGATTGTATCCGCCGATCAGCGCCTTCAACGCCTCGGTCGCGTTGCGCGTGAACACCAGTTCCTCGGGGGCGACCTTCAGCATCGCGGCCACGCGATCGTGCAACGCGGCCATGTCCTTGCCCATGCCGCGCCGGGCATAGAAGCTGGATTCACGATTCACGCGCGCAAGCTGTTCCCGATAGGCCGCCAGCACCGGCCGCGCCATCATGCCCCAATTGCCGTTTTCGAGCTGGATGACGTCCTTCACGACGTCATATTGTGCCGCGACGCGGCTCCAATACGCCTCGTCGCCGGGGTCGACGGCGCCCGGGGCGATCCCGGATGCCGCGCCGGCATTCCCGCCGGCGAAGGCGACGGCGGCGCCCGCCACGGCTGCCTTGACTAGATTTCGCCGATCGATGGTCACGCCCTTCCCCCTAGGAAGCTGAAGTCCGGGCCGCCATACTATTCGCCGCCACGGGTGTCACAGGGGAACATGGTGCCGGGTATCCGGCGGGGCAGCCGGTTCGCGCGGTCGAAGCCTGCTCAGCCGCCGCGTCGCAGCGTCTTCGCCGCGCGCCTCAGCGGTGTCCCTTCCACCACGCGCTTGGCCAGCGCGACGGCGCTGTTGAACCCGCCCAGCGCCGCCATGGTCGCGCGATTGGCAAGGCTGGGGCGCAGCAGCAGCAAGTCGACGCAGGCGACGCCGCCGGTCGCGAACTGGCGCTTGTGCTGCCCCTCGCCCTCGGTGAAATCGAATCGCTTCAACCCCGCTTCTCCGGCCTCGGCGAACAGGTCCTGCAACGCCTCGATCTGCAGCACCGCCCCCGGCGACAGGTCGTTGAACGCCGGGTCATGGCCGACATGCGCATAGAGCACCGTACCGTCGACCACCGGGCAATAGAGATAGGCCGCCGGCTCGCCCGCGATGAAGAGCAGCCACGCCCGCACCTGCCCCGCCGCCGCCTGCGCCAGCATGTCGGTCAGGAACTCAGGCGTATCGGGCAGGCCCGATCCCATCAGCCGCTCCTGATAGGTGCGCAGCGAGATGCGCCGGCCGATGTCGTGGAATAGCTCGACATCGTCGGGCGCGCGGTACCGCCGGATGTCGAGCGTGCCACCGGTAACCTGCGCGATCTTCTTGGCCTTGCGCCGGATGCCCTGGCGCGCATTGCCCGACAGATGGGCCAGCCATGCCTGCGCGCCGATCGTCAGGTCGATATAGTGGCGCGTGTAGCGCTGGCGCACGAAGGGCAGCATCCCGCCCGAGGCATCGACCATCGCGTCCAGCCGGTCCTCGGGCAGCGAAGTGATCGAATAGCCATGCGCTTCGCGCTCCAGCGGCGGCAGCACCGGCAACCGGCCCTCCAGCGCCGCGTCGAGCGACAGCGGTACGCGGCGCAGGGTGCGCGATACCTGGCCCAGCGTGCGCGCGCCGATCTCGAACTTCAGGGGCATCGGGCGCGCCGCGCTCATGCCGCGCGCTCCTCGACCAGATTCGACCAGAGCTGTTGCGCCTGGCGCAGCCGAGTGCGCAGCGCATTGGGGCCAAGCGGCGCGTCGGCGCGGCCCAGGGCAAGCTCCGGGCGGTCGGCGAAATGCGTGGTCACCAGCGTCTCCCGACGCTCGCCCAGCAAGGCGCACAGGGCTTCGAAACGGCGGACATGAATCGCGTTTGGCCGGGTTCCGCGACGGTTTGCAAGCTCGAACCCATGGCTGACGATCGTCACTGCCTGATGCCCCTCGCGTTCGGCATGGTCGAGCGCGTCGCGCATCTCGGCTGCCGAAAGCGCGCATATCTGGAAGGTGCGCAAATGCCCGGCGCGATCCTCGATCACGCTGACCGGGATTTCGACGACGCCCAGATGCGCGACCGGCGCGACCTGCCGCGGCGGCAGGCTGATCGCGCTGGGCCAGGGGTGATGCGCGCCATTGTGGCTGCTGTCATAGGCAAAACCCAGGTCGGCGAGCGCGAGCAGCGTGTCGTCGCTCGCCGAATAATTGCCGGCGCGAAACGCCAGCGGCTCCGGCACGCCCGCCGCTTCCAGCATGCGCGCGGCGCCCGCGATCAGCTCAAGCTGTTCGTCATAACCATAGTCGATCAGGTCGCTGGGTGCATCGGCCCGGCGGTCGTCGCGGCTCGCGCCGCTCCAACCGGGGTGCAGGTGTAGCTGTACCTCCTGCCCCGCCTCCAGCACCGGCGCGACCATCCGCTTGACGACGTCGATGCCATAGATGAGCGCGGGCATCGGATCGACGAAGAAGGTCGCCTTCAATCCATGGTCGGCCAGCCGCGCGAGTTGCCACGACACGCCGACCCGCGCGGGCTCGATCGAGCGCGCAAAAATGGTCTCCGCATCAAGCCCGGCGGCATGGTGCCGCCACATCAGCTCGGTGTCGACCGTCAGGAACACGCGAGTCGCCATGACCCGGGCACTATCGACGGGACATGAAGAATCTCCAAACCCGCCGCTGGGGCGTGCAATCTTCTAAAATGAACGCATGAGCCTAGGCGCGCTGCTTCAATCGGCACGGTCGTCGATACCGTTCCTGGCCGCCCCCGCCAGCGCGGCGGGCCGGACGGGCACGAACGCCGCCGAAACCGACGCCGCCGACGACCGGCTGGCCCAGGCGCGCAGCGCCGTCGCGACGTTGAAAGATCTCAACTCCCACCGTTCGGACGACGCCAAGGCGCGCGCCGAACAGAAGGTACGCGAGCTTAAGGACCGTATCGCCGCGCTCAGGCTGGTGTTCGCGGGCGACCGCAAGGGGTTGGCGCGTGCCGTGGCCGCGCTGGCACGCGAACTGGGTGCGGCGGTCAAGGAATATGCGGCGGCGGGCGGCAATGCGGCCGGGTTGGGCAACGTCGGTACCGCCGCCGGCCCTGCTGCGGACGCGCAAATCGGCGCCGAACGCGGCCGCACCGCCGAAACCGGCACCGGCGAACCGACGGCGACGCAGCCCGCGGCCGCCGAACCCGCCGCCCAGGCTGGCACCGATGCCTATCGCGCACGAATCACCCGCGTCAAAGCCGAGGAACGACGCGGGGACGGCACGCGCGACGCCGAATTTGCCCGCGACGTGCGTGCGTTGCTGCGCAAGCTGAAGGCCGCATTGGCCGACGCGCCCGGCGACCGCGACGACGCCCCCCTGCAACGCGCCGACCGTGAAGAGGCGAAACGCGTTTTGAAGGGTACCGAGCACGCCGTCGGGGCATTGGAACAATCGGCGCCGACATCGCCGGGGATACTCGTCTCGCTCTCTGCCTGAGCGTCGGCCGCGCGGCGGTCAGCGTGCGTGGTAAAAGTCGTACACCTGCCGTGCGACCGTCGCGGACACGCCCGGCGCCTTTTGCAGGTCCTCCAGGCTGGCGTTGCGCACCGCCCGCGCGGTGCCGAAGTGCATCAGCAACGCCTTCTTCCGTGCCGGGCCGATGCCCGGGACTTCGTCGAGCGGGCTCGCGCCGATCGCCTTCGCCCGCTTTTCCCGATGCGCGCCGATGGCGAAGCGGTGCGCCTCGTCGCGCAGCCGCTGGATGTAGAAGAGCAGCGGCGCATTGACCGGCAGCGTCAGTTCGCGCCCGTCGGAAAGGTGGAACACCTCGCGTCCCTCGCGCCCATGGTGCGGCCCCTTGGCGACGCCGACCATCGGCACATCCTCGATCCCCAGTTCCTCCAGCACTGCCAGCGCGACGTTCAACTGCCCGCGCCCGCCGTCGATCAGCACCAGGTCGGGCCAGTCGCCCTTGTCGCGATCGGGGTCATCCGACTGCGCGCGCGCGAAACGGCGCGACAGCATCTCGCGCATCATGCCGTAATCGTCGCCGGCGATCGTTTCGGCGCGCTTCATGTTGAACTTGCGATACTGGTTCTTACGAAATCCCTCAGGCCCCGCGACTACCATCGCACCCAGCGCGCTGGTGCCCTGGATGTGGCTGTTGTCATAGATTTCGATACGGTCGGGCGGCCCTTCCAGTTCGAACACATCGGCGAGTTCGGCGAGCAGCTTCGCCTGCGTCGTGCTCTCCGCCAGCCGCCGCTCGACAGCCTCCACTGCGTTGCGGCTCGCCTGATCGAGCAGGCGGCGGCGGGCGCCGCGCTGCGGCATGGTCAGCGCGACCTTGTGCCCGGCACGCTCGCCCAGCGCCTCGGCCAGCAGTTCGGCTTCTGGCAGCGCACGATCGACGAAGACCTGCTTCGGCGGCGGAACCTCCTCATAGAATTGCATCAGGAACTGGCTGAGCACTTCCTCTTCGGGCACGTCCTGCGTGTGCGCGGGGAAGAAGGCGCGATGCCCCCAATTCTGGCCGCCGCGAATGAAGAACGCCTGGATGCCCAGCAACCCGCTCTTCGCCGCCAGCGCGAAGACGTCGGCATCGCCCACGCCCTCGGCATTGATCGACTGGCTGCCCTGGATGAAGGTCAGCGCCTTCAGCCGGTCGCGCAGGATCGCCGCCAGCTCGAAATCGAGCGCCTCAGCCGCGGCCGTCATCTGCTGGCCCAGCTTTTCCTGCACCTTGGTCGACTTGCCCGCCAGGAAATCCCTGGCGTCGCCGACCAGCTCGGCATAGCCCGCCGCGTCGATACGGTCGACGCACGGCGCCGAGCAGCGGCGGATCTGGTACAGCAGGCACGGCCGGTCGCGCGTGTTGAAAAATCCGTCGGTGCAGGACCGCAGCAGGAACAGCTTCTGCAGCGCGTTCAGTGTCTTGCGCACTTGCCCCGCCCCCGCGAACGGGCCGTAATAGTCACCCTTGATCCGCCGCGCGCCACGATGAAGCTGGATGCGCGGGAAATCATGGTCGCCGCGCAACAGGATGAACGGGAACGACTTGTCGTCACGCAGCAGCACATTGTACGGCGGGCGATAGCGCTTGATGAGCTGCGCCTCGAGCAGCAGCGCCTCGGCCTCGTTGTTGGTCGTGACGATCGTCATCGACCGCGTCTGCGCGACCATGCGCAACAGCCGCTTCGACAGCCGCGCGACCTGGGTATAGTTGGTCACGCGATTCTTCAGCGCGCGCGCCTTGCCGACGTACAGCACATCGCCGCGCGCATCCTGCATGCGATAGACGCCGGGCCGCGCGGGCAATGTGTTCAGCACATTGCGGATCGCCGCGACGCCGGCATCCAGGTCGGGCGCATCGGCGCCGCGCACGGCATAGGTCGCCTTGTCCTCATTGAAACGGCTGGGCGAATTGGGATCGGACATTCAGCGCGATGTAATCCGTCGCAGGGCAGATCGCCAGCATCGCCGACAGCCGCTTGCGCGCGTCGCAAAAGCTGGCACAGTCGATGCGTTTATCGCCCAGGGGAGGGAAATCATGCGCCTGTTGATCGCCGCCGCTGTCGCGGCAACCTGTATCGCCACGCCCGCCGCCGCCCAAAGCTGGTATCGCGTCGCCGGCAACGACGACACCGTCCACTATGTCGACGCATCGACCATCGTCACCAAGAACGGCAAAACGATGGTGTGGACGCAGACGGTGTTCCGCGAACCGATCAACGACGTGCTCGTATCGGCGCGCATCCAGTCGGAATATACCTGCGCGAACAACAGCTTCCGGACGATCGAATATGTCTATTACGGCGCCGGCGGCAAGTTCCTGGGCAAGGAACCTTCCGAAACGATCGACGAAGTCCGCCATCCCGGCCCCGGATCGATCGACGCGAGCATTCTGAAATATGTCTGCACGCGCGAAGGCGGCGTGAAGGTGGCAAGCCCACTCGCCGATTCCGAGGGCTATTTCGCCCAGTGATAGGGAGGCGGGGGACGTCGCTCCTCCGCCCTTTCCAGTCGACTGAATCTGCCGGATGCGATAGTGTCCGACGCGCTGGCTGTGCCGACCAGTGAATGCAGGCGTGCGGGTCGCGTGAACCTTTTGCCCAAGGAATCACGTGATGCAGATTCATCGACGCGGCTTCGTCGCCGCCGGCGCCTCGGCGCTTCTGCTCCCCGGTTGCGTGGCGGGCGCCGGACGCGCTCCGGCCCGCCCGCGCAGCATTTCGTTCGAAACGCTGGTACGACAGATCAAGCACGACATTGGCAGCTATATCGTCCAGCATCAGGACGACGTTGAGATAAAGGCCAGCGAAAAACCGTGCGCGGGCCAGGTCAATTTCGCGATCTCCAAGGTCAAGCTGACCGTCACCACAACGATCGACCAGTCGAGCAGCGGCAATGTGGGGCTCAAGGTCCCGCTCGACCTGCTGACGATCAGCCCGTCCGGATCAGGCAGCCGCGGTCTTTCCAACAGCGTGACGACTTCGCTCGCCATCTTCCCGATTACCGCCGGCCCCGACGCAGTGGTCGAAGATGCCGCCATCGCCGCGCAGGTGCTGAAGCAAGCCCCAACCGCGCCGGCGGAGTTCATGGGCACGCCGATCTGCGATGCGCTCAACCAGCTCCGTGCCGATCTGATCCGCACCGCCGACGTGCCGCCATGCTTCAATTTCGGTGAAGGCGATCAGCGCGAGAACAGCGTCAAATGGGCCTTCACGGTCACCGAAAAACGCCAGGCGGGCGGCAAGCTCGAACTGCTGCTCTTTTCGATCGGGAGCGAGGCGAGCCAGACGCGCAGCTTCGCCAATGTCGTCGAGACCAGCTTTATCGCGACGGGCGAAGGCTTCGGCTGAGCGGGTGTGCGCACGACAAGGCACGCGAAAGCCAGCGACCAAGGCGTTGAACGGGGCAGCTTGTCCACGCCGCCGTCCTTGCACCCCCGGGGCATGAAAAAGGGCGGCGAGCCATTGGCGCGCCGCCCCATTGTCTGCGTCCCGGCGGAACGGCTCAGTTGAGTCGCGCCAGACCCGAAATCGTCTTGTCGATCAGCGCCCTGTCCGCCTCGGCATCGACCTTGGCCGCAAGCAGCGTGCCCGCCGCGCGCGCCGCGGCATCGGCGGCCTTCGACCGTACATCGGCGAGCGCGGCACGTTCGGCGGCGGCGATCTTGTCCTCGGCCATCCTGGCGCGGCGCAACACCAGATCGGCGGCGTCCTGTTCGGCCTTGGCGACGACTGCCTTGGCCTCTTCCTCGGCATGGGCGACGATGGCGGCGGATTCCTGCTCGACCGCCGCGATCTTGCGTGCATATTCGTCGCGCAGCGCCTCGGCCTCGGCACGCAGCGCCTTCGCGTCGTCAAGACGGCCGCGGATCGCCGCAATCTGCTTGTCGAGCATGCCGCCGATCAGCTTGGGCACGCCTTTCCACAGCAGCACGCCGATGAACACCGCCATCGCCAGCGAAACCCAGCCGGTTCCGTCGAGCATCAGCGCGCGCGGATCGGGGTGGTTGCCGTGACCGATGCCACCCTGCGGATCCTCGACCGCGGCCATGCCGGTGTGCGGCACTTCCGCGTTGGTCGCGATGTGCGATCCGCCCGTTTCGGCGGAGGTGTGTTCGCCCTGATTAGCCATTGCTCAGCACTGCCTTGACTGCCGCATGCGCCTCGGCCGCGTCGACCTGCGCGCCCGACAGCCGTGCGACGATGTCCTGCGCGGCTTCGGCCGCGACATTCTCGATTTCCGAAACCGCCGCCGCGCTCGCCTCGGCGATGCGTGCTTCGGCGGCCTTCAGCTTGGCGTCGACCGCGTCATTCGCGGCAGACAGCGTCGCTTCGCTGGCCTTGGCGGCCTGGGCACGCGCTTCGGCGAGCTTCCTGTGCGCCGCCTCGCGCGCCGCATTTTCCTCGGCGCGCCAGCGTTCCTCGGTCTCGTCCGCCGCGACGCGGGCTGCCTTTGCCGCATCCAGGTCGTCCTTCACGCGGCGGTCACGGTCGTCCATCGTGCCCTTGACCTTGGGCAGCATGCCCCGGCCGACGACCAGATAGACGAACCCGAACGCGATCAGCAGCCAGAAGATCTGCGACGCGAAGGTTTCGCTGAGTTGTGAAATTTGCGGCATCGACGTTCCCGGCGCGGTTCATGGATCATGCGGGGCGCGGGAGCAACCATGTCGCCCCCGCGCCCGCGCGCGACCCCGTTTGGTTCAGGCGACGAAGATCAGCAGCACCGCGACGACGAAGGCCAGCAGGCCCAGAAGTTCGGCCGCGGCGAAGCCGATGAACATGTTGCCCTGCTGACCGGCAGCAGCGCTCGGGTTGCGCAGCGCACCCTGCAGATAGGCGGCGAAGACGTTGCCCACGCCCAGAGCGGCAAGGCCCGCACCGATGGCGGCCAGACCGGCACCCAGCAGCTTGATGGCATCAGCTTCCATGAAAGTAACTCCCTCGGTTCAATTCGGTTGTTGTTCGAAAACGGGTACGAAAAAATCAGTGATGGTCGTGCAGATGCTCGGCGTCGTTGATGTACAGCGACGTCAGCAGCGCGAACACATAGGCCTGGACACCCGCGACCAGCAGTTCCAGCGCCGACACGCCGACCATCAGCGCGAAGCTGGGCAGGCCGACTGCAAGCCCAAGGCCCGCACCGGTACCGGCGGCGTTGATGATGAAACCGGCGAGCACCTTCAGCAGGATGTGGCCCGCGGTCATCGCGACGAACAGTCGCAGCCCCAGGCTGAACGGGCGCACCATGAACGACACGAATTCGATCGGCGCGACGAGCAACAGCACGGGGATCGGAGTCCCCTTGGGCGCGAACAGCGAGAAGAAGCGCAGCCCATGCTTCCAGAAGCCGACGATCAGCACGATCGAAAAGCTGAGGATCGCCAGCGTGCCCGTGACCGTGAAGTGGCTCGTCACCGTGAACGGGTGCAGGCCGACCAGGCCGAACGGCATCAGCCCGACGACATTGGCGAACAGGATGAACATGAACAGCGAGAAGACATAGGGCAGATACTGGCGCCCCGCCGAGCCGATGTTCGCATAAAGCAGCGAGTCGATGAATCCGGTGAAGCCTTCGACCATCATCTGCCAGCGGCCGGGCACCAGGTCGCGCTTCATCCCGCCGAGCATGAACACCCATAGCGCGACCGCCGACACCAGCATCCACGCGGCGCTGTTGGTAAAGGCGATCTGATGTCCGCCGATCGAAAAAAGGTCGAACATAGACTGCACCTCGAACTGGTGCATCGGATCGATCTTGCCGGGTTCCGCCACGTGTACCGTCCGCCCCTCTGGGTCCGCCTGTAGCCGAAGCGCCCGAAGTTTACTCCGAGCGCTGCCTTGAAATCCTGATGATGTTCCTGAACGCGCTCACGATCCCCAGGGAAAGCAGCGCGAGCAGGAGCCATGGGGAGGTTCCGAACCAGCGGTCGAGTACCCACCCGATCACGGCACCTCCGATCATGCCCCCGATCAACTCGGCCAGCACGCGATTGCCCAGGCGATAGTCTGCATCGCCCTTTTTCCCGCGCCGGCCTTGCGTTCGGGTCGCCTCTTCCTCGGTTGCCTGCCTCAGCCGCTCATCGAGCGTCCTCAGCCGCGCATCCTCTGGAAGGGGGTCCAGTCCGGGTTCATTCTCGGCCATCACACTGCATCCCCACTCATGTTTCCATGCAGGACCAAGCGCATGTGCCGAAGGCGAGCCCGCCAAGGCACGCGCCGTTTAGGAAGGGTCCATCTCCGAGTCAACACCACCAAAGTCTGGGATGTTCCGCCGCGCGCACGCCGGGACATGACGCGAACGCCCGCGCCCGCTATACCGTAGCGTAGGATGGGGACACAGCCTGACAATAGCGGACATCGCGCGCGGCTGCGCCAGCGGCTGGCGACGGGGGGTCCCGACGCGCTGCTCGACCACGAACTGGTCGAATATCTGCTCGCGCTCGCGATTCCCCGGCGCGACACCAAGCCGCTGGCAAAGGATCTGCTGACCGAGTTCGGCGGGATCGGGGGCGTGCTTACTGCCGATGCGGAGGCACTGATGCGCGTGCCCGGCATGGGCGAAACCTCCGTCGCGGCAATCAAGACCGCGCATGCCGCCGCGTTGCGCCTGTTGCGGTCGCAGGTGGCGGAGCGGCCGGTGCTCGCCAATTGGCAGGCGCTGCTCGACTATCTGCGCGCCGACATGGCGCACCACGCGGTCGAGCGCGTCCGCGTACTCCACCTGAATACACGCAACATGCTGATCCGCGACGAGCTGATGAGCGAAGGGTCGATCGACGAAGCCGCGCTTTATGTTCGCGAAGTCATCCGCCGCGCGATTGACCTGGGTTCGGCGGCGATCATCCTGGTCCACAACCATCCCTCGGGTGACCCGTCACCCAGCCGCGCCGACATCGAAGTGACGCGCAATGTCGCGGAGGCCGGGCGGCGGCTTGGCATCAGCCTGCACGACCACATCATCCTGGGAACCGAGGGACACACCAGCCTACGCGCACAAGGGCTGATCTGAACTCGGCGCACCGCGAAAAAAAGACCACCACCCCGGTCGGGGTGGCGGCCATTCTCCAGAACGCGCCCGCAGGCACGCGGCAATATCCTCAGGACGCCTGGCTGAGCAGCGTCGCCATCTCGGCCTTGGTGACCGACAGACTCTTGTCGCTGTCGGCATAAGTGAACACGCCCGTCAGCCATTTCGCCGATTCCTCAACCGCCGGATCGAACGTCGGATCCGATGCCTTGCGCAGCGCGGTCATCCATGCGGCGAATTCAGTCTGCTCGAGCACCCCGCTCTTGTTGACGTCATAGACGGGGAATTCGCGCTCGATTGCCGCCTTCACCGCCGGCGAGGGCGTGGCGGGCTGAGGCGTCGCCTGCGTCTCGGGCGAAGCTTGCGCAGGCGTAACAGAGGCTTGAGACGCGGATTGCTGCGAAGCATCGGAAGCAGGTACTTCTTGCGCAAACGCAGGAACAGCAACAGCAAAAGAACTAATCAAAAGAATATGTTTCAGCATCTGTTCTTAACTCCTATCCCGCATCAGGCAGTTATTACTGTATTGCGCGGGACACCTTGTCCCATAGCGTTGAAATCAACCCATGGTTTCGGCATATAGTTCCCCTGTCCACCCGTTGCCGGGTCGGCTCACCCCTGCTAGGGCGCGGTTCGTCGCACTTCGGTGCATGCCGGGCGACGAACGACAGGATTCGAAAGGACACCGATGGTCCCCCGCTACTCCCGTCCGGCGATGACCGCGATCTGGTCGGCCGAGACGAAATACAGCATCTGGTTCGAAATCGAGGCGCACGCGACCGACGCGCTCGCCGAACTGGGCGTGGTGCCGAAGCAGGCGGCGCAGGCGCTGTGGCGCTGGTGGGAAACCAACCCCGCGATCGACGTGGATCGGATCGACGCGATCGAGGCAGTGACCAAGCACGACGTCATCGCGTTCCTCACCTGGGTCGCCGAAAATGTCCGCGACCATTCAGGAGAAGATTGGGCGCGGTTCATGCACCAGGGCATGACCAGTTCCGACGTGCTCGACACTTGCCTGGCGGTCCAGCTCGCGCGCGCATCCGACTTGCTGCTGCAGGATCTCGACGACCTGCTCGCCGTGCTGAAGCGCCGCGCGATCGAGCACAAGCTGACCCCCACCATCGGGCGCAGCCACGGCATCCACGCCGAACCGGTGACGTTCGGGCTCAAGCTTGCCGAGGCCTATGCCGAGTTCTCGCGGTGCAAGACACGCCTGATCGCCGCGCGCGCCGACATCGCGACCTGCGCGATTTCGGGCGCGGTCGGCACCTTCGCCAACATCGACCCGCGCGTCGAGCACCATGTCGCGGAAAAGCTGGGCCTGACGGTCGAACCGGTGTCGACCCAGGTCATCCCGCGCGATCGCCATGCGATGTTCTTCGCAACGCTGGGCGTCATCGCCAGTTCGATCGAACGGCTGGCAGTCGAAGTCCGCCACTTGCAGCGCACCGAAGTGCTGGAAGCAGAGGAATATTTCTCGCCCGGCCAGAAGGGTTCGTCGGCGATGCCGCACAAGCGCAATCCGGTGCTGACCGAAAACCTGACCGGGCTCGCCCGCATGGTGCGCGGCTATGTCACGCCCGCGCTGGAAAATGTCGCGCTGTGGCATGAACGCGACATCAGCCATTCTTCGGTCGAGCGCTACATCGGCCCCGACGCGACCGTCACGCTCGACTTCGCGCTCGCGCGGCTGACTGGCGTGATCGACAAGCTGCTCGTCTATCCGGAGCGGATGCGGAAGAACATGGATCGCATGGGCGGGCTGATCCATTCGCAGCGCGTGCTGTTGGCGCTGACGCAGGCGGGTGTCAGCCGCGAGGATGCGTACCGGCTGGTCCAGCGCAATGCAATGAAGGTGTGGGAATCGGACGGCGCGCTGTCGCTGCTCGACCTGCTCCAGAACGATCCCGAAGTGACCGCCGCGCTTTCCGCTGACGCGATCGCGGAGCGATTCGACCTCGATTATCATTTGAAGCACGTGGAGATGATTTTCTCCCGCGTCTTCGGATGACGGCCATTCGTCGCGCGCTTCGGGAACGCACCGCCCACGCCCATGCGCGGCTCGACGATCTTTTCGGGGATTTTCAGCTCGATGACCGGCTGGGCTACACGGCGTTCCTGTGCGCGCATCTTGAGGCGGTGCTGCCGATCGAAGCCGCGCTCGACGCCAGCGGCGCCGAGCGCATTGTCCCCGACTGGCCCGAACGGCGACGCGGCCACGCGCTGATCCGCGACCTGGACGATCTCGACCCGGGCCGCCCGGCGCCGGCCGCGGCTTCGCACGGTGCCGACGATTGGGACGATGCGACGATCGCCGGTGCGATCTATGTGCTCGAAGGATCGCGACTGGGCGGAAGGTTCCTCGAACGGCTGGTCCCGCCGCACTTCCCCCGCCGCTATCTCGCGGACGAGCAGCCGGCGGCGATGTGGCGCGGCCTGTTCGACCGGATCGGTCCGCTGCTGGCCGACGCCGCCCGCCTGGACGATGCCGTCGCGTCCGCGCTCGCGGTGTTCGAATCGTTCGAACAGTCGGGCTGCAAATGGCTGGCGAGGGTCTGACGGAATGGCGGACCCCGGCGGCACGCAAGGTGCTGTCGGGCACGGTGCGGTTGGTCGGGGAAATCGGCCGCGAGACGTTCGAAGTCGCAGTGCGCGACGTCAATCCGGGCAACGAAACCAGCCTGCCAATTGCCGACGGGCTTCACGAAGCGGGCGTGCGGTTCGTCTTCGCCACCGGCTATGGTGAGCAGTTGCCGCTGCCCGATCGTCACCAGTCGGCGCCGGTCTTGCATAGCCCTATACGCCCGGGAACCTGTCCTACACCTTGGGAGACCTGCTCGAACGATAAGCGCGGGCGATCAGAACCGCGCGGTCTGTGCGCGCGCCTCCTCGATCCCGCGCACCACGTTCGATCGCATCGGCTCGGCAAGCGTATCGACGGCCTCCTCCATCGCTTCGCACGGCTCGATCCGAATCGCGCCGACAAGGTAGTGCACCACCAGCAACGCCGTCGGTTCCGCGTCGCCGCAGCCGCCATCAGTGCCGCCGGGCGCGGTTTCCCAGCGATAGCGCGACAGGCATCCGCTGGCGCCTTCGCAATATCCGGCGCTCCCCGGGCCACGCGCCAGTCGCCGATAGCGGTCGCTCCAGATGCCGTCGCCCTGGCGCCAATAATATCGGGCTCCACGGATCGCGGCCCTGCAGCCAGTGCAGCGCGCTGCCCACGCCTTCGCCATAGCGCCAATAATGGGCCGGCCCCGGCTCCCTTGCGTACAGGAAGTAGTAAATCGAGCCGGGCCCGGTGGCGTGCAGGAACGCGTCGCGAGTCATCCCCACCCCGGCCCGCGCCGACGCCGGCGACGCGCCGGCCACTATGCTCGCGACCGATATCATGGCCGCCCGGACCGCCTCGCGCCTTATCCTCACTCTAGTTCCTCCCCGCAAAGGCGCGACGGTTCGCGCCACCGGGTCAAGCGTACCAAAAAGGGGCCGGGAAACAGATGCTTCCCGGCCCGCTCAACTGCCCGCACTCGAAACTCATGCCCAGGTTCAGCGGCAACGATAATGGTTCGAATCCTGGTCGATCCCCTTGCCGATCAACGCGCCGATCACGCCGCCCAGCAACGTGCCGGTGGTACGGTCGCCGTACTGGTCGATGCTGCGACCCACCAGCGCGCCCGCCACGCCGCCGATCAACAGGCCCGTCGTGCCGTCCGACCGGTGGCAATAATAGCGGCCGTCGTTCCCGCGCCAGCGCGGCCCGTTATAATAGCCGTTGCGGTCATAATAAGTGACATAGCGAGTATCATGACGATAGTCGCGACGGTCGTCGCGGCGGTCATATCGGTTGTCCTGCCGATAATCGCGGCGGTCATACCGGCGGTCCTGCCGGTCGTCGTGACGCTCATACCGGTCACGATAATGGTCCTGCGCCATCGCCGGGGCGGCAAAGGCGGGCATCGCGACAGCGGCCGCGGCCATTCCCAGAAGCATCTTGCGCATGTTCAATTCCTTCCATTCCCTGTTTCCAGGCGTTTCCGCCCAGCTTGAAATGGATATGGCGAATCGCGACTGAGCCGGTCCTGAACCCGCATGACAGCGCCGGTTCAGAATAAGGAACGCTTTGCCGGCAGGCGCGCGGCCGGGCGAGCACCCGCCCTCGCCCGCCTGTCCTCAGCCCAGCGCCGACTTCAGCTTGGCGAAAAACCCCGTCGCCTCCGGGCATTCCTCGCCCGTTTCGATCGCGCGGAATTCCTCAAGCAATTCGCGCTGGCGCGCCGACAGCTTGGTCGGCGTCTCCACTTCGATGCGGATCACCAGGTCGCCGCGCCCGCGTCCCTGCAGCACCGGCATGCCCGCGCCGCGCAGCCGCTGTTCACGGCCCGATTGCGTGCCCGCGGCGATCTTGATGCTGTGCACTTCGCCGTCCAGCCCAGGCAGATCGATCGTCCCGCCCAGCGCAGCGGTGGTGAAGCTGATCGGCGTATGGGCGAACAATGTCGTGCCCTCGCGTTCGAAAATCGCGTGCTTCTTCACATGCAGGAAGATGTACAGATCGCCCGCTGGCGCGCCGCGCGCACCCGCTTCGCCTTCGCCGGTCAGGCGGATGCGCGTGCCTTCGTCCACGCCCGGCGGGACGTTGATCGTAAGCGTCTTTTCCTTGTCGACTCTGCCGTCCCCGTGGCAGGCGGGACAGGGGTCGGCGATCACTTCACCCACGCCGTGGCAGGCGGGGCAAGTACGTTCGACAACGAAAAAGCCCTGCTGCGCGCGCACCTTGCCGTGGCCCTTGCAGGTGTGGCAGGCGCTGGCCTGCGTGCCCGGCTTGGCGCCGCTGCCCTCGCACGCACCACACGGCGCCGACACGTCGATCCTGATGTCGGTCTGTTTGCCGTGGAATGCTTCTTCCAGCGTGATTTCCATGTCGTAGCGCAGGTCCGCGCCACGCCGCGTCTGGCGACCGCCGCCGCCGCGACCGCCCATGAATTCGCCGAACACGCTTTCAAAAATATCGCTGAACGCGCCGAAATCGGCGTTGCCGCCCATTCCCCCGCCAGCACCGCCCATCCCGCCCTGGGTATAGGCAGTGTGACCGAAGCGGTCATAGGCCGCGCGCTTCTGGGGGTCCTTCAGACAGTCATAGGCCTCGTTGATCGCCTTGAACCTTGCCTCATGGTCCTTGCACCCGCCGTTCTTGTCCGGGTGATATTTCATCGCCAGCTTGCGATACGCCGTTTTGATCGTCGCATCATCGGCGGTGCGTTCGCACCCCAGCAGTTCGTAATAGTCGACTTGGGTCGTCATCTGAGTCTCGCGTGCAGGACGTCCCTCGACTTCGCTCTGGGAGAAGGGAAGCGGAGGCAGGATCGGGTGGAAAACCTCCCGCCTCCGTTCGGTTCGAGCGAAGTCGAGAACCGTGTCACGGGCAGTTACGCCTTGTTGTCGTCGACTTCGGAGAATTCGGCGTCGACGACTTCTTCCTCGCCACCGGCTTCGCTGCCGGCCGCGGGCGATGCCTCGGCCTGCTGCTGCTTCTCATAAATTGCCTGGCCCAGCTTCATCGCGACCTGAGCAAGCGTTTGCGACTTGACCTGCATCTGCTCGGCGTCGCCGCCTTCGACCGCGGCCTTGGCCTCGGCGATCGCGGCTTCGATTTCAGCCTTCAGCGACGCATCGACCTTGTCGCCATTTTCGGCGATCTGGCGCTCGGTCGTGTGGATCAGGCTTTCGGCGTTGTTCTTCGCCTCCGCCGCCTCACGACGCTTCTTGTCTTCCTCGGCGAACTTTTCCGCGTCGCGCACCATCTGCTCGATATCGGCTTCGTTGAGGCCGCCCGACGCCTGGATGCGGATCTGCTGTTCCTTGCCGGTGCCCTTGTCCTTGGCGGACACGTTGACGATGCCGTTCGCGTCAATGTCGAAGGTGACTTCGATCTGCGGCACGCCGCGCGGCGCCGGCGGAATGCCGACCAGGTCGAACTGGCCGAGCAGCTTGTTGTCCGCCGCCATCTCGCGCTCGCCCTGGAAGACGCGGATCGTCACTGCCTGCTGATTGTCATCGGCCGTCGAGTAGACTTGGCTCTTCTTGGTCGGGATCGTGGTGTTGCGGTCGATCATGCGGGTGAACACGCCGCCCAGCGTCTCGATGCCGAGGCTCAGCGGAGTCACGTCGAGCAGCAGCACATCCTTGACGTCGCCCTGCAGCACGCCCGCCTGGATGGCGGCGCCGATGGCGACGACTTCGTCGGGATTGACGCCGGTGTGCGGTTCCTTGCCGAAGAAGTCCTTCACGACCTGGCGCACCTTGGGCATGCGCGTCATGCCGCCCACCAGCACCACTTCGTCAATGGCATTCGCCTTGACGCCCGCGTCGGCCAGCGCCTTGCGGCACGGCTCCAGCGTGCGCTGGATCAGATCCTCGACCAGACGCTCCAGGTCCGCGCGGCTGATCGTCTTGACCAGGTGCTTCGGGCCGTTCTGGTCGGCGGTGATGAAGGGCAGGTTGACTTCGGTCGTCTGCGCCGACGACAGCTCGATCTTCGCCTTTTCCGCCGCTTCCTTCAGCCGCTGCAGCGCCAGCTTGTCCTTGGTCAGGTCGATGCCTTCGGCCTTCTTGAAGTCGTCGGCGAGATAAGTGACGAGCTTGTTGTCGAAATCCTCGCCGCCCAGGAAGGTGTCGCCGTTGGTCGCCTTCACTTCGAACACGCCGTCGCCGATTTCCAGCACCGAGATGTCGAAGGTGCCGCCGCCAAGGTCATACACGGCAATCGTCTTGCCGTCGTTCTTTTCCAGGCCATAGGCAAGCGCCGCCGCGGTCGGTTCGTTGATGATGCGCAGCACTTCCAGGCCCGCGATCTTGCCGGCGTCCTTGGTCGCCTGGCGCTGCGCGTCGTTGAAATATGCCGGCACCGTGATGACTGCCTGGCTGACCGTTTCGCCCAGATAGCTCTCGGCGGTTTCCTTCATCTTCTGCAGGATGAAGGCGCTGATCTGCGAAGGGCTATAGTCTTCGCCGCCCGCGTTGACCCACGCGTCGCCGTTGGCGCCACGCACGATCTTGTACGGCACCAGCTCGGTATCGCGCTTGGTAACCGGATCGTCGAAGCGACGGCCGATCAGACGCTTCACCGCGAAGACGGTGTTGTCCGGATTGGTGACTGCCTGACGCTTCGCCGGCTGGCCGATCAGCCGTTCGCCATCCTTGGCGAAGGCAACGATCGACGGCGTGGTACGCGCGCCTTCGGCATTTTCGATAACCTTCGGCTTGCCGCCTTCCATCACCGCGACGCAGCTGTTGGTCGTGCCCAGGTCGATCCCGATTACTTTACCCATGGTCCCTCAATGGCCCCCGTGTTCAAAACGATTTCCGGCATCCCGCGCCCCACAAGAGGCGGCGCGTAATGCCTTGGTACGCGATGGGATATAGGTGAGCTTGCGCTTGCCGCAAGATTGTCGGCTTTCTAAGGAAATGACCCAATTTCCCGAATTGGGAGGAGACCGAACTATGCGCCGTTTTCTTACCCTGGCCGCCACCACCGTCGTGCTGGCCGCTTGCTCCAAGCCCGCCGAACTCTCCGCCGACAAGGCGTGGGTACGGCTTCCCGCCGTGGCCACCAATCCGGCTGCCGCCTATTTCACGCTGCGCGGCGGCGGTGCCGACGAAAGCCTGGTCGCAGTCTCAGCGCCCTTCGCCGTCCGCAGCGAGCTGCACGAAAGCATGATGGGCGATCACGGCGCGATGCAGATGAAGCCGATCGACAATGTCGCGATCCCAGCGGGCAGCATGGTCGAATTCAAGCCCGGCGGCATGCACGTCATGCTGTTCGACGTCGCCCCGACCGTGCATGCGGGCGACACAGTGCCGCTCACGCTTTCCTTCGCGGGCGGGAAGACGCTGGAGGTGAAGGCGCGGGTGATGGGCGCCGGCGAAACACCGCAATAACGCGCCTCGGCGACACCGGGGCGGGCGAATACGCGCCCGTCCCCGCGACGGTACAAGCGCCTTTTCGCACTTTTCAGCATCTTTTATCGTGTTGATTTGAAAATGATTTCTGAATCGCTACCGGAATATTACCTATAAACAAATGCACAGTGACGCAGGTTCGGGACACTTCCTTCTATAAAGGGAACAAAGAGGATTTGTGGGCGCACATCCGCCCATGACTTCGGTTCGCCAATAATAAAGAAAGAAGCACATGGCCTGGTTTCGAGACAAGGCGCCTATCCGCGCCAAGCTCCAAGTTGCCTTCGGCTCCCTTGCCGCTCTCACTTTCCTTGCGGCGCTGGCGTCCGTTTTCGGCGACATCACCGGCTTCGCGATCGGCATGGCCGCCACCGTTGCCGCCGTCGTCGCCGGAGCCTGGTATCGCAAGGCGATCGCCGATCCCTATGTCACCACGGTGGAGCGCATGGAGGGCCTTGCCGCGGGCGACCTGAACAGTCCGATCCTGTTCACTGAAAACGAAGATTGCGTGGGTCGCCTGACCAAGGCAATGTTCACGTTCCGCGACGCCGCGCTGGCGCAGCAGGAAAGCGCGCGCGAACAGGCCGTCGTGGTGGAAGCGCTGGGCGAGTGCCTGTCAGAACTGGCGCAGGGCGACCTGACGATCCGCGTCGGCGACGAATTCCCCACCGCCTATGCCACGTTGAAGGCCCATTTCAATGAAGCCGTCGACGCGCTGCGCAACCTGATCTCGACCGTTGCCGACAGCGCCGTCCAGCTCGACACCGGCGCGCGCGAAATCGCGCATGCGTCCGAAGACCTTGCGCGCCGCACCGAAAGCGCCGCCGCCAGCCTGGCCGAAACCACCGCGGCGATCGGCGGGATCGACAACCGCATCAAGGCGACCGCGACCGCCGCCGGCGAAACGGTCGCCCGCGCCAACCAGGCGAACCGCACCGTCGGCAGCGGTCGCGAGATCGCCGTCGAGGCCGTGGCGTCGATGAACCGCGTCGCAGAAAGCGCCAAGGGTATCGACAGCGTGATCGAAGGGCTCGACAAGATCGCGTTCCAGACGCGCGTTCTGGCGATGAACGCCGCCGTAGAGGCGGGCCGCGCGGGTGAGGCGGGTCGCGGCTTCGCGGTCGTCGCCGACCTTGTCTCGGCGCTCGCCATGCGCTCGGAAGAGGAAGCCAAGCGCGCCCGCGAACAGCTTACCGCGACGCAGACCGATATCGGCGCCGCCGTCGGCATGGTGCAGCGCGTGGACACGGCGCTGATCGACATCGCCAAGGACGTGGACCAGGTGAACGACCTGCTCAGTTCGATGGCCGACGACAACCGCGCCCAGGCCGAAGCGATGGGCGAAATTACGACGACCATCCATTCGATGGATCAAGCCACGCAGCAGAATGCCGCGATGGTCGAGGAAACGTCGGCCGCCGCGCGTAACCTGTCGAGCGAAGTGACGTCGCTGTCGACGAACGCGGCACGCTTCCGCATCGACGACCGTGGGTCGCGCTTCGCCCAGGCTCGGTCGCGTAGCAGCTACGCAACGGGCGTCAGCCTCCACTGACTTGCCGACAGGATGCCAGGGGGGGCGGTGCAGCAGCGACCGCCCCCCCATTTTTTTGCGATTGTATAGATTGCAAACGCGGCAACCGTAGACGAGAAGACCTGAGACGTCGAAACCCGCCTCAATTTGCATCTATACAATCACCCTTTTCTTGCACCCCGCGCATCCGAATGGCGCGCGGTAATACCATGGGACCGCCCCGCCGATACCGCCCCATTTCGGGCTGGCGCCAGGGGCATGCCGCAAGTACATGCTGACCATGGCCGCCGGTCGCATGCTCACTCCCGGTGAAGTCGCGCTTTCGCGCAGCGTTTTTCGCGACGCGATCGACTATGACCGGGTCCGCGTCGTCAATCGCAAATGGTTCGTGTTTCAGCCGCGCCACACCACGATGGCGCCGCTTGGTTCGATTCACTTCAATCCGGCGTCCGGGCTGTATCGCGATTGCTTCGCCGATGCGCCGTTGCACCTGCGTGGGCTCTTCATCCACGAAATGGTGCATGTGTGGCAGCACCAACGCGGCATTTTCCTGCCGCTCGCACGTCACCCCTTTTGCCGATACGACTATGCGCTCTATCCGGGCCGGCCGCTCTACCGCTATGGGTTGGAGCAGCAGGGCGAGATCGTCCGCCACGCCTTTCTGCTGCGCCACGGCGCACGCGTTCCCGGCGCGCCCCCGCTGGCGCAATATGAGTCCATCCTGCCTTTCTGAACGCGCCCGCCCGCAAGCGGGCGCGCAATTTCAGCCGTCGTCGAGCGTCGACGGTCGCGTCTGTATCGGCCGCGGCGCGGGCGCCGGGCTGGGCGTGGAAACCGGCGGCGGCGGCGCCTGCACCGGGCGTGGCTGATAGGCCGGGCGTTGAACCGGAACCGGCCGCGGTGCCGGGGTGGGCGCCGGGCTGGCCACCGGGCGCGGTTGGTAGGTCGGGCGCTGAACCGGCGTCGGCGACGGCGCCGGGCGCGGCTGGAATCCGGGCCGCGGCGCCGGATTTGGCTGATGCGACGGAGCCTGTGCGGGCGCCGGCGTCGGGCGCGGTTGTGCGACCGGGCGCTGCGCCGGCGCAGGCGCCACCGCCGGACCGGGCGTCGGCTGTGTCCGTACCGGTCGTTCGGGGCGGGGCATGCCCGCAGGCCAAGGCGAGCGCTCC
>JBMOOB010000020.1:0-84602 GCA_049323815.1 Pseudomonadota bacterium
CCAAGCTCAAGCAATGGCGACGCATCGCTACTCGATACGACAAGCTCGCCGCCAATTTTCTCGGCTTCGTCAAACTCGCCAGCATCATGCTCTGGCTTAAATGATTAAATTGTCACTACAGCCTAGCGCTGTAGGGCTCGATTGGTGCGGAGAGGACGATGCAATCGCTGAATTGTGATAGTCGGAAATCAGAAGCCTGATTCGGGGCTAGCGTTTCACGCATCGTCTTCAGCACACCTTCGATAGCCGTCCGCCACTCCAGATTGTCGGCCTTTTCGACGAGCTGCGAAAACCCAAGGATGTCAAGAAACGCAACCACCCGCCTCTGATATGCTCCCGACACCGTGTTAGCCTCCCCAATCGTGGGGCCAATCTGCTGTTCGCTTCCGAGAACTGCAAGTTCACTCTGCGATGACGGCTACTGGGGCGCTTTCCGTCGTTACAGGTCTATGGTTCTTTGGGCTGGGGTGCCAGCGGCACGCAGGACCGAGGACGCCGTTTGCAGTGCATGGGAAACGGCTGGCGGGATTTCGGATCACCACTGAGTCCGGTGCCGGTTGCCGCCGACCGCGAAAGCTGATTTGAGGCTTCGCGCAGAGGGGCTTGACGCCTTCCGCCCGGCGCATACGCGCGCCGGAGCGATTGCTTCCTTCCTCTCGCGATCGGCTTTCTCGCTCCGTCGCTCGTACAATGGCAAAACGGCACAGTTCTGAACTTCAATGAATTATCGCCATTCCTTCCATGCCGGCAACAGCGCCGATGTCGTCAAGCACAGCCTGCTGATTGCCCTGGTCCGCGCCTTGCAGCAGAAACCGGGCGCGTTGACGCTGATCGACACCCATGCCGGCTGCGGGCTCTACGACCTTGGCGGCGAGCAGGCCCAGCGTACCGGCGAGGCCGCTCAGGGCGTGGTGCGGGCCTTTGCCGATGCGAACCCCTTGCTCGACGACTATCGCGCCGCGGTGCGGGCGGTGAATGACGGGGCGCCGCCGCGCCTCTACCCCGGCTCGCCGCAATTCCTGGCGCAGCTGCTGCGGCCGCAGGACGCGCTGATCCTCAATGAAAAGCATCCCGAGGACGCCCATGCCCTGCGCGGCGCGATGCGCGGCACGCCGGCGGCCGTGCATCAGCGCGATGCCTATGAGCTGTGGCTGGCGATGCTGCCGACCCGGACGCCGCGCGGCGTGGTGGTGGTCGATCCGCCGTACGAGCAGACCGACGAGCGCGCCCGCATCGCCGCCACGCTGGCGGCGGCGCACCGCAAATGGGCGCATGGCGTGACGATGATCTGGTATCCGCTGAAGGACCGCGCGACGCATCAGCAGTGGAAGGGCAAGCTGCGCAGGCTCGGCATCGCGAAGTTCCTGTCGGTCGAACATTGGCTGTACGATGCCGATCAACCCGGCATCTATAACGGCGCAGGGCTGTTCATCGTCAATCCACCCTATGCCTTCACGCAGACGCTGCCGCCGCTGCTCGAAGCGCTGCGCGCCGCGCTGGCGCCGGACGGGCATCGCGGCGCGATCACCGTGGAATGGCTGGTCGGTTGAAAATGCGCCTGGGCCCGGATCTGGTCGATCGGTTACGCCGGTCCGATTTCTGGGGATCGGCGCGCCCGCTGCAATGGCGGATTTTGCGGCGCACCGCCGCCCGGCCGGCCCATGGCAAAGCGAAAGGCGGGTTGCGGCAAAGCGGCCAATGACGCGCTCCGGGGCACGGCGTGTGCTGGTCACCCCCGGGCAAGCCGCTCGGCATGATACCCCCCCCCCCCGGACCCGCACGGCATCAGCGGCATCTGCCCGCCCCCTCTGACGCGCGCACTTCCGTTCCGGCGCGGGTCCGCGTACAGCGTGGGCGTGCTGCAACCTACGCCCCTTCCCGCCACCGCCCGCCCCCGCGCGCTGGGCATCTGGCTGCTCGCCGTGGCCGCGCTGATCGTGCTGATGGTCGTCGTCGGCGGAGTCACTCGCCTTACCGAATCGGGCCTGTCGATCACCGAATGGAAACCGATCAGCGGCATCCTCCCGCCGCTGACCGACGCCCAATGGCAGGCGGAATTCGACGCGTACAAACGCATTCCCGAATATCAGCAGCTTAATCGCGGCATGACGATGGCCGGATTTCAGGCGATTTTCTTTTGGGAATATCTCCACCGGCTGCTCGGTCGGCTGATCGGCATGGCCTTTACGTTGCCGCTGTTGTGGTTCGCGATCCGCCGCGCCGTCCCGCGCGGCTATGGCCTGCGCCTCGTCGCGCTGCTCGCGCTCGGCGGGCTGCAGGGCGCGATCGGGTGGTGGATGGTCCAGTCGGGGCTGAGCGTGCGCACCGATGTCAGCCACATCCGGCTGGCGGTTCACCTGATGACCGCGCTGACCATCCTGGCGGGGATCGTGTGGACCGCGCTCGACTTGTTCGCGCTCGCGCGTGATCCCGGCGCGCGCCCTGCCCGGCTCAAGCCGGTGCCCGCCGCGGTCGGCGCGATCCTGTTCGTCCAGCTCCTGTTCGGGGCACTGGTCGCCGGGCTCAACGCCGGGCTGGTCACCAACGAATGGCCGCTGATGAACGGCCATTTCTTCCCCGGCGTGACGCAGGCGGGCCAGGGCTTCTTCACTGCATTGTTCAACGATCCCGCAATCGTCCATTTCGTCCATCGCTGGTGGGCGTGGGTCGCGGTTGCCGGGCTGATCGTGCTTTCGCGAAAGGCGCGCGCGGCGGGCGACCGGCGTGCGTCGATCGCCATCCACACGGCGTTCGGCATCCAGATTCTGCTCGGCATCGCGACGGTGATGACCGGAGTGAACATCGTGCTGGCGGCGCTGCACCAGCTGACCGGCGCGCTGCTGGTCGTCGCCACGGCCTGGGGAGCGCATTCGGCGGGCCGCGCGCGGTGAGCGACATCGCGCTGCTGTACACCAGCTTCCCCGACCGCGCGCAGGCCGAACACGCCGCCGAAGCCGTGGTCGCCGAACGGCTTGCCGCCTGTGTCCATGTGCTGGCGCCGTGCACCGCCGTCTATCGGTGGCGGGGCGCGGTCGAACATGCGGACGAAGTGCCGGTGCTGTTCAAGACGATGCCGAACCTCGTCGCGCGGCTGCGCGACCGCATTGCCGCGCTTCACTCCTACGACTTGCCGGTGATAGAGGCCTGGCCGGTGGCGGTCACCGACGCCGCCTTCGCCTGGGTCGACGCCGAAACCGGGGTGTCCGGGCCATGCTGATTCCGGCGCTCGCCATGGCGCTGTTACAGTCGGCCGCCGCGACGACGTTCGCGCCGCCGCTCGACCAGCCGTTGCTGCTCACCACCGAACGCGTGGAGACCGAGGGAAGCGAGCGCCGCAGCTATCGCATCCAGGTGCGGATGCGCTTCGCGCGCGACGGCGACGGCTATCGCGCCGAACTGGTGGTGGTCGAAGCCGGCGGCGCGGCGGGACGCATGGAAAGCGCGATGTTCGAAACCGGCCTGTCCGGGCTCGCCGGGCGGACCATCCGCTTCCGCCTCGACCGCGCGGGGCGCGTCGTCGCGATCACTGACCGTGCGGAGTTGTGGCACGACTTCTGCGTCGGGCTTGCGCGCGTGATGGCGGCGAGCAAGGCCGCCGATCCGGACGCTCGCGCGCGGCTCGAGGCGCGATTCGTCGCCCCGCTGGAGGCACTGCCGCCCGAGCGCCAGATCGCGCTGCTTGCCTCGCTGCTGACCCCGGCGTTTGCCAGCGAGGCGGGTGACCAGCCCGCCGGAAGCACGCGCGCGGTGCGGCTGCCGGGCCGTTCCGCCTATGGCGGGGCCGCGCCACTCGACGGCGCGCGGACGGTGTCGCGCGGCGCCGATATTCAGCGCGTGGTCACGCGCGCGCACGGCACCGTTCCGGCACCCGACGGATCCCCCGCCCGCATCGTCCTGACGATCGAGGAGCGTAGCGATCCCGCAACCGGACTTATCCTCCAGCGGCGCGAAACGCGCGAGACGCAACGCGCCGCGGACGGGCGCAGGATGGCAGCGGTGAAGACGATCACACTGGGTCCCGCGCCGGTCGAATAGCGCAGCCGAACTTATGCGGGTATCATAATACCCGTCAGCAAAGCCGCGGTCTGCTTGACTTTGCGGCCATCCTGCATCAAAGAGCCGATCAACCGCGCCGCTCCCTAACCGGGGCGGCGCGCTGCGTTTAACCCGAAGAGGTCTCTGCCCCATGAAGGCGCTCATGAAGACCACCAAGTCGGCCAAGCCGCACGAAGTGGAAAAAAAGTGGCATATCGTCGATGCCGACGGCCTGGTGGTCGGTCGCGCGGCGACGATCATCGCCAACATCCTGCGCGGCAAGCACAAGCCGAGCTTCACTCCGCACGTCGATTGCGGTGACAATGTCATCGTCATCAACGCGGACAAGGTCCGTTTCACGGGGAAGAAGCTGCAGCAGAAGTTCTATTACAAGCACACCGGCTATGCCGGCGGCCTTAAGGAAGTGCGCGCGGACAAGATCCTCGACGGCCGCTTCCCGGAACGCGTGCTGGAAAAGGCGATCGAACGCATGATCCCGCGCGGCCCGCTGGGTCGTCAGCAGATGCGCAACCTGCGCATCTATGCCGGCGCCGAACATCCGCATGAGGCGCAGAACCCCGAAGTCCTCGACATCGCGTCGATGAACCGCAAGAACAAGGTGGGCGCATAATGTCCGACAACCGCCAGTCTCTTTCCGATCTGGGCGCCGTCGTCCAGAGCCAGCCGGCCCCGGCCGTTGCTGCCCCGGCGGACGTCGAAACCGCCGCCCCGGTCCTTGCCGAGTCGACTGCGCCGCTGCGCCAGCAGGAACTCGATGCCTATGGCCGCGCTTATGCGACCGGCCGTCGTAAGGACGCGGTCGCCCGCGTTTGGCTGAAGCCGGGCACCGGCAAGATCACGATCAACGGCCGCGACCAGGAAATCTATTTCGCGCGTCCGACGCTGCGGCTGGTCATCAACCAGCCGTTCAGCGTGACCGACCGCGAGGGCCAGTATGACATCGTCTGCACCGTCAAGGGCGGCGGCCTGTCGGGCCAGGCGGGCGCCGTGAAGCACGGCATCGCTCAGGCGCTGACCAAATATGAGCCGGTCCTGCGCACCCCGGTAAAGCGCGCCGGCTTCCTGACTCGCGACAGCCGCGCCGTCGAACGTAAGAAGTACGGCAAGGCGAAGGCCCGCCGCAGCTTCCAGTTCTCGAAGCGCTAAGCCGTATCTTTCGCGAACTGCCGAACGATTGGGGGCGGTCCGGTTTCGGGCCGCCCTTTTTCGTTCCACGGCTCGCCGCGCCGCAACAACGCCTTGTCCGAAATTTGCGCGACGCGATTTCATTGCCGCGTCGAAAGAAGGCGCGTTCCCAGCCGGTTGTTGCGCACCTGCGCGCATACTTACGAAATGCTTAGCTATTCCACGGTGTTGTCGCGTTAATTTCTCCCCGGTACCACCGCAACTGCGGCACCGCGGCGCGACCTGGGGGACTGACGGGCAATGAAAAGCTTTCCTGCGGCCATCGGGCTGGCCGCGCTGGCGCTGGCGGCGCTTTCGGGATGCGACGGCGGGGGCGGGGGCACCGCCACGGGCGACACCGGAGTCGTCACGCCCTTGCCCAGCCCGTCGCCCACGCCCGCCCCGTTCACGGCGGCAGACGCATCGCGTGTTGCGAAACAGGCCAGCTTCGGCGCGACCCCCGCGCTGGTTGAGGAAATACGCGCGCTGGGCTTGACCGGTTGGCTCAACCAACAGTTTGCGGCCACCGGCAGCGACTATAACGACATCGCGAGCGACGCCGTGGTGCGCAACTTTTGCGCAAGCGGTGACGCGATCTGCAGCCGCCGTTATTTCAGCCGTACGCCGATCGCGATGCGCTTTTACGCGGATGCGATTGCCCAGCCCGATCAGCTGCGCCAGCGAGTCGCCTTCGCGCTTGGGCAAATCCTGGTGGCGTCGGAAACCGAAGTGAACGTCGCTGCCGGCATTGCCGCCTATCAACAGATCCTGCTGACCAATGCATTCGGCAACTATCGCGACATACTGATGGCCGTGACGATGAGCGGCTATATGGGTGATTATCTGGACATGGCCGACAGCAATAAGTCGGCGCCGTCCGAGAATTACGCGCGCGAATTGCTCCAGCTTTTCTCGATGGGGCCCGACCAGCTCAACATGGACGGAACGGCGCGCACCGACGCGACGGGAGCAACCATCGCCAATTACAGCCCCGACGACATTCGCGGGGTCGCCCGCGCGCTGACCGGCTGGACCTATGCACGCCTGAACGGCGCAGCGATCAGCGACTATAACGCGCGCGACTATTCCCGTCCGATGATCGCAGTGCCGACGCGCTACGATACGACGGAAAAGCAGTTCCTGGGCACCACTGTCCCCGCGGGCGCGACACAGGAAGCCAGCGTCGCCGCCGTCGTCGACGCGGCGTTCAACCATGGCTCGACGCCGCCCTTTGTCTGTCGGGCGCTGATCCAGCATCTGGTAACCGCCAACCCCTCGCCGGGCTATGTCGCGCGCGTGGCGGCGGTGTTCGTCAACAACGGCGCGGGGGTTCGCGGCGACCTGAAAGCCGTCGTGCGCGCGATCCTGACCGACACCGAGGCGCGACGCGCACCGACGTCGACTGCCGGCAAGCTGAAGGAGCCGATCCTGCTGATGACGTCGCTGGCGCGCGCGATCGGGTTCACCAGCGACGGCTATGTCTTTGTCCAGCGCGATTCGGGCATTGGGCAACCGGTGTTCCGATCGCCTTCGGTCTTCAACTTCTATCCGCTCGACTATCCGTTGCCGGGCAGCACCACGATGCGCAGCCCGGTGTCGAAGCTGGCGAACACCAGCATGATCCTGCGCTGGCACAACTTCGTCTATGACTGGACCATTTCCGGCGACGCGACGCGCAGCGAATTCAGCAGCGATTCGGGACTGCCGCTGTCCTTTGGCACGCAACCCGGCTGGGCCGCTTGGGAAGCGCTGGGCACCGACACCGACGCGATGATCGCGCGGATCGACCTGCTGCTGTTCGCCCAAACGCTTACCGGCGCGCAGAAGGATGCGCTCCGCCGCGCGGCGGAAGCGGTCACGAACACCGATCCCGCGGTTCAGGCGCGAAAGCGCGCGCAGGTAATGCTCTATGTCGCGGCGAGCAGCCCGCTGTTCCTGGTCGATCGCTGAGGAGGATGCGCACGATGGTTTCCCGACGCGATTTCGCCCGCATGGTCGCGGGCACCGGCGCACTGGCGCTGCTGGGACAAATGGGCCGCACCACTGCGATGGCGACGCCAGGCAGCAGTTATCGCGCGATGGTTGGCGTGTTCCTGTTCGGCGGCAACGACAGCTGGAACATGGTGATTCCGACCGACGCGCTGCACGCCGGCTATTATGCCTCGCGCGGGAGCGTCGGCATCCCGCTGTCTGCGCTGACGCCGCTGTCGGGCGCGTCGTTCGCGCTCCACCCGGCGATGGCGCCGCTCAACACGCTATGGGACCAAGGCGCGCTGTCGGTGGTGCTCAACACCGGCACGCTGTTCGCCCCGTTGACCAAGGCGACGTATCGATCGCGCCCCGATCTGGTGCCGACCAACCTGATGAGCCATTCGGACGAGCAGGACCATTGGCAGGGGCTGCGCGCGCGCGGCGATTCCGCCGACGGGTTCCTGGGCCGGTTGGCGGACCGCATGGGCGGGGGCACGTTGTCGCCGCTGGTTTCGCTTGCCGGATCGCAACTCGCGTTGATCGGGCGGCAGAGCAACGCGCTCGTGCTCCCGTCGACGGGAACGCTCGGCCGCAGCGGCTACAGCACCAGTTCGAGCGCCGCGAACCAGGCGAAAAACGACGCCATTGATGCCTTTGCGACTGCCGGCGGCACGGGCGACGTCACGGAAACCATCGCATCGGAAATACAGCGGGCCTATGGCGACGCGGCCACGGCGAACGGCATTCTGACCGCCGCCAGCTCGGTCGACAGCTGGTTCGTCAATCCTTCGACCGGGGCGGCGCTGACCAGCGATGTCGCGCGCCAGTTGATGCGCGTCGCACGCGTGATCGAAGCGCGCGGCACGCTTGGCCATATGCGCCAGGCGTTTTTCGTCAGCCAGGGCGGATATGACAATCATTCGGGCCAGGTGTCGGGCACTGCGCGAAACACCGGAACGCACGCCGCGCTGCTTGCCGACCTGTCGCTGGCGCTGGCCGCCTTTTATCGCGCGATGCAGGCGCTGGGAGTCGAACGCAACGTCACTGCCTTCACGATGAGCGATTTTGCCCGCACCTATCAGGGCAACGCGCAAAACGGCACCGACCATGCGTGGGGCGCCAACCATCTGGTGGTCGGCGGCGATCTGTCGCCCGGCCGCATTTTCGGCAGCTATCCCGATCCGGTGCTGGGGGGAGCGGACGACATCAGCAACCAGGGACGATTCGTCCCGACCATCGCGCAAGAGGAATATCTGGGCGCGATCGCGCGATGGCACGGCGTGTCCGACGCCGACCTGCCGTATGTCTTTCCGAACTGGGCCAGTTGGAACGGCGGCGGCCGGGGTCCGCTTTCGCTGTTCCAGGTCTGACATCCCCCGTCGCGGGGATCGTCGCGCACGATTTTACGCCGCTGTCGCGCTGCGACGCAGCAATATTGTTGCAAAACGACAACCGTCGAGCATTTTCATTCTTTGTCACACATTTGTCGCTTGAGCGTCAGGACTTCGAAGCATAGTTTTCGAACCCTTGGAGACCGCCGATCAATGGGGTGATTGGCGGTTTCTCGCCAGTACAGGGGACACTCACATGATTTCTGCCTTCCGGTCGCGCGGACTACGCGCGACGCTGCTCGCATCGGCAGCAACTGCGGTTTTCGCGGTATCCGCGCCTGCATTTGCCGATCCGACCGACGATCCCACCAGCGTCGCGACCAGTTCGGCGCCGCGCCCGGTTGTCGACCAGGCCCAGCTGGACCCGCAGATCGTCATCGCGAATCCGGGCACGCCGACTACTGCGCGCGATCCGGAAAACGTGACCGGCGTCGGCCAGATGGTGATCGACCAGCAGAACGGCTTCATCGGCCTGTGTACCGCGACGCTCATCAACCCGCGCACTGTCATTTTCGCGGCGCACTGCGTCAACGAACGCGATGCAACGGCCTATGGCACGGCGAACGGCGGCACGCCGATCGGCTTCGGCTTCTCGAATTACAATCTGGGCGGCATCCGTAGCTGGTACCTGCCGGGTTCCGAACAGTATAAGACCAATACCGGGCTCTATTTCTACAATTCGAACTACGTCGCCTATAACGAGCATTCGCTCGAACCCGACGCGGGCAGCTTCCGCTATGGCGACGTGGCGGTCGCGGGGCTAGACACCCCCGCCTCGGACATCCCGACCTGGGCGCTTCTCTTTTCACAACTGCCGCAGACCGAAGGCGGGGCGAACGGCACCGGCTATCACGTCGTCATCGACGGCTATGGCAACAACGGCACGGGGACATCGGGCTCGACCGGTGGCATCGACTATCGCCGCCGTATTGCCGAAAACACGCTCGGTGCGCTTGCCTCGCTCGACGACTTCGAAGGCTGGTTGTTTGGCCAGGCCCCGGGTCTCCCGCAGAACCTCTATTGGATCGACTTCGACGACCCCCGCCGCGGCACGGCGCAGGCCAGCGTGTTCGACTTCAATGCATGGCGCGACAATGCGCTGCCGCACGAAGGCATCACTGCCAGCGGCGATTCGGGCGGCCCGCTGATCCTTGACCAGGAATATGACATTCCCGTCGTCATCGGCGTCTTGTCGGGTGGCTACACGCGCTTCTTCAACGGCCAGCCGGCGAACGGCTATGGCACCGCCAGCTTCTATCAGCCGCTCTACCTTTACTGGGACTGGATCGCGGCGAACAATCCGTATCACTATGTCTCGGCAAAGGCCGGGAACGGCGCGTGGGAAGACTCCGCTCACTGGGTCAGTGTCGTCGATCCGAACTATATGATCCTGGATTCGAACGGCAATCTGGTGAACGGCGTGCCGACCGCACCGGGCGAACAGAATGTCGGCACCGACGGCAAGTTCGGCGAAATGTGCTTCCAGAGCGGCGGCATCAGCGAATGCTATAATCTGGCGACCGACGAATATACGATCGAGGCAAAGCCGATCGGCACCAGCGCCACCAACGACATGGCGACGGTTTCGGCCGGCAGCCTGGTGAACGGCGGGCTTTCCGACGGCTCGGCCGTTGCCCAGGTGGTTGGCGCGTCGCAGGCTGCCGGCACGGGTACGCAAATGACTGCCGCCGACGGCCAACTACCGGCGCCGACGATCGACAACGGCCTGCCCGGCGCGACCAACTTCGTCCCGAACAATGACGAAGGCATGCCAGCGCAGGGCGTGAAGCCGAAATATTTCGACGTAACGCTTTCGGCGTCCGGCACCACGACGCTCAGCTCCGCCGTCACGGTGGATCGCTTCGCGATCGACAACGGCCTCGCCGAACTGTCGATCAATTCCGGCGGCGCGCTGACTAGCAACATTGACGTGACCCAGTGGACGGGTTCGATGACAGTCAACGGCACGCTGACGACGCCTGGCGACTATCTGATGGTAACGGGCGGGCTGACCGGTTCGGGCACGATCAACACGCCGTATTTCACCAGCATGGCCGGCACGATCGCGCCGGGCACGCCGACGAGCGTCGGCACGCTGACCTTCAACGGCAATGTCATTCTGGCTTCGGGTACGCGGTATCTGGTGGACGTCAGCCCGTCGGGCGCGTCGGACAAGATTGCCGTGAATGCGACCGAATATGCGAACCAGCAGGCACCGGCTGGCACGCAGGCGCCGGCCGCCGTGGTGCCGCTCGACGGTTTCGCTTCGATCGGCGGCTCGCTGGGGATCAACATTACGGGCGTGATGGAAGGCAGCCAGCTATACACTATCCTGACGTCCGAAGGTGGCATCCAGGGTATGTTCGACAGCCCGGACCCGATCAGCGCGATCCTCACGCCGTCGCTCGTCTATTCGGCCAATGCCGTGCAACTTCGCATCGACGTGGGCTCCTATGCCGGCGTGATTTCGCCGAACTCGCCGGTTCAGCGGGCCTACGCCATCCTGCTTGACCGCAACCGGCCGAATGCGTCGCAGTTCGAGGGGATCTACGCGCCGCTCGACATGCAGGACGCGGCGACCATCCGATCGACGCTCGATGGCCTTGCCCCCGCCAGCGAAACGACGGTCCGCTCGCTCGGCACCGCGGCGATCGACGCGCAGGCGACGATGACCCGCGACCGGCTGCGCACGATGGACCCGACCGACATGGGCGGTTCGGTGGCGATGATCGGCCGTCCGGTCCAGGTTGCGGCGAACAACCTGTCGGGCGTGCCGATGATGACTCCGGACATCCGCTCGGACGCAGCACCGATGCAGGTGCAGCAAGGCAAGTTGCCCGAAAACATGCGTGCCTATGTCGCGGCGGGCTACCTCGACGGCGACAGCTCGTCGATGATCGGCGCGACCTCGGTAGGACGCGACCAGTACAACGGCTGGTTCGTGTCGGGCGGCCTCGAGACCAGCCTGGACGATAGGTCGGCGCTGGGCTTCTCGCTGAACTACACACATGTCGAGGGCGATGCCGCTTTCGGCGTGCAGTCGGCCTGGGGAGACCTGTATTCGGGCACGCTGTACGGCAAGGCAAAGCTGGGCGGCGGCTTCACCCTCGATGCCCAGATATCCGCCGGCGCCTTCGACACCAGCACCAAGCGCGTCGGCAGCTTCCTCGGCTCGCCCTATACGCTGAAAGCACAGGACACGGCATTCGTGTTCAACGCCGAAGCCGGCATGGGCTATGACTTCGATCTGGGTGCCGCCAAGATCACGCCGCGGCTTGCCGCGCGCGCGACCGAAATCGGCTTCACGCCCACCATCGAAACCGGCGGCCCGACGGCGCTGCGCTATGACCGCCAGGCAGTGAAGAGCTTGCAGGGTCGCGCCGGCATGACGGCTCAGGTCACCCGGGGTCCGATCCGGCCGTTCGTCACCGGCACCTGGGTGCATGATTTCGAAGATACGTCGCCGGTGTTCGGCGCCACCTTTGTCGGCAGCACCGCCGCGCCGACGCTGTTCGACCTCAACAGCACCGACAAGGACTGGGGCGAAGTCAGCGGCGGCCTGACCTTCTCCAGCGGCGCAGTCGACTTGTCCTTCTCGGCGGAATCGACGATCGCTCGCCAGAATCTGTCGGCGCAGACGTATCGCGGGTCGGTGTCGATCAAGTTCTGATCCCATCGTTCCCGGCGCCTGCGCCGGGGCGGGAAAGGGGGCCGTTCCTTCGGGAGCGGCCCTTTTTTCTTTGGCGATTGTATCGGTTGCAAACACGGCAACCGTAGATCGTCGTTGCGAGAAGTCCCGGGACTTCGAACCCGCCTCCATTTGCAATCTATACAATTGCCCTTTCTTTGCCCCGGACGCCGGCTCGGCCGTGCCCGACCGTGCGGCCCGGCCCCCTCGCCCGGTCTTTCAACCACAGCATTCCGCCGCCGCACCGGCACCTGCGCGGGGCGCCGGCCACCGCCCATCGGGTGAACGGCCGCCCGGAACCGCGATCCGGCCTTGCCGAACCTACGCTATGCCATGCGCCGCACCCGCACCTCGATCCGCCCGCCTTCGATCTGCAGTTCGTTGAACGAAGGCGGTTGCGCACGGACGCGTTCGGACAGCGTGCCCGCGCCGATCAGGCGGACGCCGCGCCCTGCGACGCGATGCTCGACATCGAAGGGGTCATGGACATGACCGGTCAGCACGGCATCTACGCCGGCCGCCGCCAGCGCCGCCAGCGCCGCGCGGCCACCGCGGGTCCGCGCGGTGGAATCGGTACCCGCCTCGACCAGCGGGTGGTGGCACGCCACCAGCACTGCGTCGCCGCCGGGCGCCTGCCCCGCCAACGCCAGCGCGGTGTTCAGCGCGCGCGCGCCGACACGCCCCTTCGACCAGTTCAGCCGGAACTGGAACCGCGCGGTCGTCTTCAACGGCACCACGGTCACGCCCGGTATGTCGAGCGGGCGCTCGATCATCGTCTCGACCCGGCGGTAGCGGCGATAGGGCGTGACGAAGCGGGCGTAGAGATTGAAATAGGGCAAGTCATGGTTGCCGACTTCGACTGTCGTCGGGCAGCCGAACGATTCCAGCCACTGCGCCGCCGCCGCGAATTCGCGCGTCCGCGCGCGCATGGTCAGGTCGCCGGTAACGACGACAGCGTCGGGCGCCTCTGCCCGCGCCACGCGCGCGAACCATTGCGTGGCGGCGCGGTCCTCCGCACCAAAATGCACGTCGCTGACATGGAACAGCCGTGTCATCCGCCATCCCCGCGCGTCGTCAGGAAAGTCCGCGCGCTGGTCCCCCCGCGAATTTCGGTACCTGGCGCCAATCGCTGCGGCTCGCCGTCGAACAGCGCGAGCATCGGCCGATGCCCCCGCACCCACAACCGCGGCGTCCGTACCTGCGTGACGGCGCGCGCGGCCACCCAATCGCCCGTCACCCATTCCCAGCCGAGCTGAAGGATCGATCCCCAGTCGCGCGCGTCGACCGCCGCGACGTCCAGCGCATCGCATTGCGCAGACACGAACACCGCCTGATAGCGCTTCGCCAGTTCCGGCGCACCGGCCAGCGACACGCCCTTGCTGTCAAACGTGCGCCGCCACGCCTGCGCGACCGCCGAGAATATGCGCCGGAACCGCCGCTTGCGCGCTTCCTCGCGCGGGCGGAACCAGTTGGCGGCGGGGCCGAGGATCAGGCCGACAAAGGCGCGGTGCTGCCCCGCTTCGATATAGGGCAGCGCGACGCGGCGGTCGCGTTCGTGCGCGGCATGGACGATCGCGTGCGGATCGACACTTGCGTGCAGCGCGCGCGCGAGCAGGTTCATCGTGCCGCCCGGCAGGATCAGGAACGCGCCGTCCCACTTGGCCAAATGGCACAGCGCCGCGTTGATCGTCCCATCGCCCGCGAACAGGACGACCGTGTCCACCGAGGCGGCGTCCAGGTCATCCGCGTCGGGTATCGGGTCGTCGGGAAAGCGGCTGCGCCCGGCCAGCGTCAGCCCGCGTTCGTCGAACACCGCCTCCAGCGCGTCGCATTTTGCCGGGGTCGCGGTGCCGGAGGCGGAATTGGTAATGAACCACAAGGTCTGCATGCCCGTCCGAACGCACGAAACTCGTTTCGGATGCGGCAGGAGCACAGCTACCCCGCTTCTCGCCATCGACGGCCAACACCGGGACAAAAAATGGCCCGGTGCATCCGATGGGATGCGCCGGGCCAGGCATCAGGCCGTGGGCCGCCCGAGAAGCGACGGCCCCGGTGGGAGGAAAGGCGTCAGTATTTGAAGCGGATGGCAGTGCCCCCGCCCGGCGCCAGCGAAAGCGTCAGCGTATCGCCCGCCTTGACCTTGCGGCTTTCGATCGCGATCGCATGGCGCGTGTCGGTGCGATAATCGGCGCCTTCGCCGTCGCGATAGAGTTGCGCGGTGTAGCTGTGGCCCGGATCGAGGAAATCGAGCGTGACCGTCAGCGTGCGCGCATGCTCATCGGTCACCGACCCCAGATACCAATCGCGGCCGTTGCGGTCCTTGCGCGCGAAAGTGACGTAATCGCCGACTTCGCCGTTCAGGACGCGTGTGTCCGACCAGTCGGCGGGCACGTCCTTGATGAACTGGAACGCCCCCGGATATTTCGCGTAATTCTCCGGCAGGTCGGCCGCCATCTGCACGGGCGAATAAAGTACGACATAGAGCGCGAGTTGCTTGGCGACCGTCGATTCGATCGCGGAGCTGTCGACGCCCTCCAGGCTCAGCACGCCCGGCGTGAAGTCCATCGGCCCCGCCAGCATGCGCGTGAACACCAGGTTGGCTTCATGCTCGGGCGGATTCTTTGGGCTGCCCCAGGCGTTATATTCCATGCCGCGCGCGCCTTCGCGGCTGATCCAGTTGGGCCAGGTGCGGCGCAGGCCGGTGTCCTTGATCGGCTCATGCGCATTGACCGCGACCTGATGCCGTGCCGCGACCTGCACGACGCGCAGGTGGTGGTTCGACATCCACTGGCCGTCATGCCATTCGCGGACCACCGACCCGTCGGGCATCACGCGTTCGATCTGGCCGGCGTCGGTGACGTATCCGGTCTTGACCACTTCCTCGCCATTGTCGTGCGCATAGGCATAGGCGCGGTCGAGCTGGCTTTCGTAATGGCTCACCGACCCGCCGGTTTCGTGGTGGCCGATCAGGTGCACGCCCTTTTTCTTGGCATAGGCCGCCAGTTCCGCCATGTCGAAATCGGGCGTCGGTTTCGCGAAGTCGAAATCATTGCCGTTGCCGAACCAGTTGCCGTCCCAGCCGACATTCCACCCTTCGACCAGCACGCCGCGAAAGCCGTTGGCGGCGGCGAAGTCGATGTAGCGCTTCACATTCGCGGTGTTGGCGCCATGCTTCGCCCCGGTCGCCCAGGTCGAATGCTGGAGGTGCATTTCCCACCATACGCCGACGTACTTCGACGGCTTGAACCAGTTGACGTCGCCCAGCTTGTTCGGCTCGTTCAGATTGAGCTCGATGTGCGACATGTACAGGCCGGGCGCGTCCTTCGCGATAACCATCGTCCGCCACGGCGTGACGAACGGCGTGTCGCGCGTCACCTTCGCCTCGGTCGCACCGGGGGCGAGCACGGCCTTCAGCTTCGTGCCCTCGACGCGGCGCAGCCACATGCCCGAATAATCGACCAGTGCGGCTTCGTGAAAGGCGATGTGCGTGCCATCGGCAAGCTTGACCGTCAGCGGCGTATGCGCCTGCGCGATGCCCGAGATCGGCGTGCGGTTGTACAGATATTCGTAGCGGTTCCACTCGCCGCCCGGAATCCACCAGGCAGTGCCGTCGCTCGCCAGGTCGAACTCGGTCAGCTCGTCGGCGATATGCGCGACCTTGAGGTTCGGCTGCTCGGGCAGTTCGTAGCGAAAGCCGACACCGTCGTCGAACACGCGGAACACCACCGTCATCACGCGGCCGAGCGCAGTGGTTTCCTTCAACCGCACGCGCAGCTCGCGGTGGTTGTCGCGGATCGTCCGCCATTCGCCCCACGGCTGTTCCCAGCTCGTGTCGGCGGCGGAAGTCTCGACGCTGTCGATCGCGAAATTGCGCTCCAGCTTGGGCGCGTCGGTGAACAGGAAGCCGAGCCGCGACGGGCGGATCAGCGCGGTGCCGTCGCGGCTGACGGCATAATAGGGCCGCCCGTCGGGATCGACCGCGACATCGACGGCGATATGGCCATCGGGCGAAGTCACATGGGCGGGCGCCTGTGCCTGTGCGGTGGCGGGCACCGCCGCCAGCGCGGCGAGCGCGGGAATCCAGCTCGGTAATTTCATCGTCATCCCCTCAATTCTTCCCGCGCAGGACCAGCGCGCCGAACGGCGGCAGGCTGCCCGGCGCAGCGCCGTTGGTCGCGGCGAGCACTTCATGGTCGATGCCCGGCGGCGTCCAGTCGATCACGCCGTCCGACAGGTTGAACGCGCAGAGCAGCCGTTCGGCGCCCAGTTCGCGCTTGAAAACGAGCAGCGCGTCGCTCGCCTCGATCACGTCCATGCCGCCCGTCCGGAGCGCCGGATGCGCATGGCGCAGCGCGACGACGGCGCATGTCCAATGCAACAGGGATTCCGTATCCGCCGCCTGGCGGTCGACGGCCAGCGCGGCATGGTCGGGCCCGACCGGCAGCCACGGCGTGCCGGTGGTGAAGCCGGCATGCGGCGCATCCGCGAGCCACGGCAGCGGCGTGCGCGCGCCGTCGCGGCTGAGCGTCATCGGCCAGTTGGCGATCGCCTCCGGGTCCTGCAGCAGCTCGAACGGGACATCGACTTGCGTCAGCCCCAGTTCCTCGCCGTTATAGAGGATGGCGTTGCCGCGCAGGCACATCAGCAACAACACCTTGGTCCGCGCGAAGGCGGCGCGGTGCGCCGGCGCGACCCAGCGCGAAATCGCGCGTGGCGCGTCGTGATTCTCGAATGCCCAGCTCGGCCAGCCGACGCCGGGCGCGTCGGGCCATTCGGCAACCGCGTCGCGGACCAGCGCAGGGGTCAGCCGCGACGCGTAGAGAAAGTTGAAGCCATAAGCGCTGTTCAGATGCGTCTCACCCGCAGTGAAGGCATGCATTTCCCCCTCGGGCGACGGGCCGCCGACTTCGGCGACAGTGAACCGTCCGTCGAAACGGTCGGTCAGCGCGCGCATACGTTCCAGAAACGCCGGGATGCCAGGCTGGCTCTGGTTGTGCACATGTTGCTGGAAATCAAACGGACGCGTGCGCGGCGTGCCGGTGTCGGGCGCAGGCGGATTGTCGCGCAGCAGCGGGTCGTGCATCGCGAAATTGATCGCATCCAGCCGGAACCCGTCGACGCCGCGTTCCAGCCAGAAGCGCGCGGTGGCCAGCGTCGCCTCCTGCACCTCGGGATTGTGGAAATTGAGGTCGGGCTGCTCCGCCAGGAAATTGTGCAGATAATATTGGCCGCGCCGCGCGTCCCACGTCCACGCCGGGCCGCCGAACACCGATTGCCAGTTGCTCGGCGGGCTGCCGTCGGGCTTGGCATCGGCCCAGACATACCAGTCGGCCTTGGCATTGGTGCGGCTCGACCGGCTTTCGCGGAACCATGGGTGCTGGTCCGACGAATGCGAATAGACTTGGTCGATCAACACCTTCAGGCCCAGCGCATGCGCGCGCGCGACGAGTGCATCGAAATCGTCGAGCGTGCCGAAGATCGGGTCAACGCCGCAAAAATCACTGACGTCATAGCCGAAATCGCGCATCGGCGAAGTGAAGAAGGGCGACAGCCAGATCGCATCGACCCCCAGCGCGGCGACATGGTCCAGATGCGCGGTCACTCCCGCCAGATCGCCGATGCCGTCACCGTTCGAATCGGCGAAGCTGCGCGGATAGATCTGATAGATGACGGCGCCGCGCCACCACGGCCGCGCCGACGCAGCGGATTCGTTTTCGGGATGCGTCATCTCGTTCATTCGGGCACTCCGGCGGCACAGACGACATAGCCGAGCGCGGGGATGGTCAGCGCGATGCTCCCCGGCGCGGTCGGCGCGGCCGGGCATTGCCCCGCCAGTGCCGTAAAATGCGCGGAGGCCGTATCGACTTCGACATTGCCCGCGAACGGCTGTGTCGCGGTATTGAAGGCAATCAGGATTTCGGCGCCGGTCACGGGGTCGAACCGCGACACCGCGAACAGCCCCGGTCCGTCGCCATAGGCGCGCGTGACCTGATGCCCGCGCGTCAGCGCCGGGTGGCCCCTGCGGATCGCCGCAAGCTCGGCGATCTGGCGGAACAGCGGATGGTTCGTGTCGAAATTCGACGCCGCCGTCGTCGCGTCGGTGCCGAGCAGGCGATTGTCGTTATAGACCGCGACCTTGCTGGGGAACATATCCTCGCGCGCGTCCTGGTCGTTGCCGTCGCCGACGAAGCCCTGTTCGTCGCCCGCGTAGATGGTCGGCACGCCGCGCAGCAACAGCATCATCGCATTGGCGAGCCTAACCCGCGCCAGAATCTCGTCGTCGCTCGCACCGGGAAGTGCCTTGCGCAGGTCGGTCGAAAGGCGGCCGTGGTCGTGGTTCGACACAAAGGTCGGCAGGCGCCGCGCCGTCCCCTCGCCGCCCTCATACAGCGCATCCTGCTGGAACAGCGTGGCGAGCGTGCTGGTCGGCTGCTTGCCGCTGACCACACCCTCCACGCCCGCGCGGAACGCGAAGTCGAGCACGGCGGGCAGATGGTCGACGCGCGTGTGGATGGCCAGCGCGCCGGGGTTCATGTCATCCACCGCGACTTCGCCGAAGATGTGGAAATTGGGAATGCCCTTCGCCTTCGCGCGCGCCAGCATCGCGGCGCTGAACGCATCCCAGAATTCCGGATTCACATGGCGCGCGGTGTCGATGCGGAAGCCATCAATGCCGAAGCGGTCGATCCAGCCGCCATAGATGTCGATGAACCCCGCCACGACGCGCGGGTTTTCGGTCATCAGATCGTCGAGCCCGACGAAATCGCCCATCGTCGAGCTTTCGCCGCGAAACAGGCTGTCCCCGCGATTGTGGTAGTAGATCGGATCGTTGAGCCAGGCGGGGACCTTGATGGTGCGCTCGGCATCCGGCACCCAGGGCGTATAAGCCCAGTCGGGTTCGGTCAGCCGTGCGAAATTCTCCGCCGTCTGCACGCTGTCACCCTGGAAACCGGCGTTGATCGGCGCGCCGTCGACGCCGCGGGTGCGCGTATAGGGATAGTCGGCACGGCTGCGATACGCGCACGCCGTCGTCGGGCATTCGCGGTACTGGATCACGTCGGCGGTGTGGTTGGCGATGATGTCCAGATAGACTTTCATGCCGCGCGCATGCGCCGCGTCGACGAACGCTTTCATGTCGGCGTCGGTGCCGAAATGCGAGTCGACATGCGTGAAATCGGTGATCCAATAGCCGTGATAGCCCGCAGATTCCTGCCCCTTGGGCCCCTGCACAGGCTTGTTGACAAAGATCGGACCGAGCCAGATCGCCGTTACGCCAAGCTGTTCCAGATAATCGAGCCGCGCGGTCAGCCCCTTCAGATCGCCGCCGTGGTAAAAGCCCTTGGCCGCCGGGTCATAGCCGGTGTGCAGCCGGTCGCCCTGCAACCCGCCACGGTCGTTCGCGTGATCGCCGTTCTCGAACCGGTCGGGCAGCAGGAAGTAAAGGATTTCGTCCTCGGGCAGCCGGTCGCGATAGTCCTGCGCGACCGCGGGAAGCGGCAGCAGCGTCAGCGCGGCGCAAAGCGCGGCCTTCAGGTGGCGATGGTTCATGGCGTCAACTCCGCAACGCGCGCGTCGAGGCGCGCCAGAAACTGATCGTGCGACGGCATCGCCTCGCCCGCGCGGCGCGCGACGGTGGCGGCGGCGTCGAGGAAGACGCCCAGGTCGCGTTCGGAAAGCTGGTCGGCGAGCGGGTGCCAGCCCGACGGCGTGACGCCCTGTCCCAGCAGCACCTGCACCCAGCCGGGTTCGGCGAACAACTCGTCATCGCGACGCGACACCACGCCGCTTTCGCGCCACAGCCTAAGCTTGCGCGCCAGTTCGTCGGGAAGCGCGGCGGCGCGGCAACCATCCCACATCGGCTCGCCGACGCGTTCGTTGGCGGCATAGTGAAGCACCAGGAAGTCGCGGATGCGGTCCATCTCGACATGCGCCAGCCGGTTATATTCGTCGCGCCGCGCGGCGCTGTCGCCGGTGCCGGGCAACAGTTGCAGCAGCCGCGCGATCGCGCTCTGGATCAAATGGATGCTGGTCGATTCCAGCGGCTCCAGAAACCCGCTCGACAGCCCGACTGCAACGCAATTGCGTTCCCAGAACGCCTCGCGCTTGCCCGCAACGAACCGCAGTGCGCGCGGGTCGCCGTCGGCCGGCGTGTCGAGCCCGGCGATCAGCCGCGCGGCGGCTTCGTCGTCGCTCAGATACGCGCTGGAATATACGATGCCGTTGCCGGTGCGATGGCGCAACGGGATGCGCCATTGCCACCCCGCCGAATGCGCGCGCGCGCGGGTATAGGGCGGCACGCGCTCCATCGGCGCACTCGCCACCGCCAAGGCCCGGTCACACGGGAGCAGATTGCTCCAGTCGACGCGGCCGACCGCAAGCTCCTGCCCGATCAGCCGCGCGCCGAAGCCGGTGCAATCGAGGAAGAAATCCCCCTCCACCCGGCGCCCCCCGTCGAGCAGCAGCGCCGACAGGTCGCCGCTTTCCGTGCGGTCGCACGCAACGATGCGCCCCTCGACGCGCACCACGCCGCGCGCCTCGGCATAACGGCGCAGATATGCGGCATACAGCGCCGCGTCGAAGTGAAAGGCATAGGGCATCGGCGGCACCGCCCCCTCGCCCGCCGAGTCGACACGGCGAAAAGCGCCAGCATAGGCCGCCCGTTCGTTGAGCGCATAGTCGCCCAGCCGCCCCGCGACGCCCAGCGCGCGCGCGCGCAGCCAATAATGGTGGAATCCGATCAGCCCCAGCGGCCGCCCTATGGTGCCGAACGCGTGCAGATACCGTTCGCCCGCCACGCGCCAGCCGTCGAATTCGATACCCAGCTTGATCGTGCCCTGGGTCGCGCGAAGGAAATCATCCTCGTCGATCCCCAGCCCCGCATTGAACATGCGAATCTGCGGGATCGTCGCTTCACCCACGCCGACCGTTCCGATCGCTTCGGATTCGACCAGGCAAATCGTCGACCCGGGCGGCAGGAAGCGCGCCAGCGCCGCCGCGGCCATCCAGCCCGCGGTGCCGCCGCCGGCGACTACCAGCCGCGCAGGATATGCAGAAAGGGAGGCGTTCTGATGCACGGACCCGATCCTCCGGTGGGGCCGCCCGCGCCGCAAGTAGGAAGCGCGACGGGGGCGGCCCTCCGATCCGTCAGAACTTGAACGACGCGCCCGCCAGGAAGCGACGCCCATACCGCTGGTAATCGATGATCTGCAGCGGCTCGTCGGGGTTGGTGGTGACAAAGGGTTCGTCGGTCAGGTTCTGTCCCTGGACGAAGATCGACAGCCCTTCCAGCGCCGACCCGGGCTGGAAATCATAGCCGAGCTGCGCGTCGACGATCATTTCCTCCTTGGCGCGACGACGGACGCGCGCCGCGCCGAAGCCGGACACTTCGCCGACGAAGCTCGAGCGATAGCGAACGCTGCCACGCGCCGAAAAGCCCCATTTTTCGAAATAGGCGGTGCCGTTGGCGACCCATTTCGAATAGCCGGGAATGTCTTCGGACGGCGCACCCGGAGTCGGGCTGATCTTCGTCTCGGTGTACGAAACGCCACCGGTCACGCCGAAACCGTTGAGCGCCGGCACCAGCTCGCCGAACGGCAGCGTTCCCGCCAATTCAACGCCGTAAAGCTGTCCGCCTTCGCCGTTCACCGGCACGTTGATCGTCGCGACCGGCGCCACGACGATGCCGGCACCCGGATCGGACAGCGCCAGGTCGCTGGCCGGAATCAGCACATCCTGATTGTAGATGTAGCTCTTCAGGTCCTTGTAAAAGAACTGAGCGGCCAGATAGCCCTTGGTCCCGAAGTATTTTTCGAACGACAGGTCGACGGCGTTGGCGCGCCATGGGCGCAGGTCCGGGTTGCCGCCGCTGCCGGTGACGAACGCCGTGGTCGTACCACCACTGGAAACGATGCTGTACCCATAGGAAAGCGTCGCGCGCATATCGTCCAGGCGCGGGCGAATGATTTCGCGCGCCGCGCCCAGGCGGATCACGAAATCGCCCGGAATGCGCAGCGACAGGTTCAGGCTGGGCAGGACATCGACATAGTCGGTGCTCGCGTTGCGGAACGCGGCACCGATGTTCGGCGACCCGTTGGCGTTGGTGCCCTGATACACTGCGCTGGCGCCGTTCGAATTCTGGTCGGTGAAAATCGCCTGCACGCCGAAATTGCCGGTCAGCGTGGTCGCGCCGATATCGGCGTCGATATTCCCCTGCCAATAAGCGGTCATCAGCTTTTCGGAGACGTCATAGGCCTTGACCACCACGTCGCCATAGGGATTCGGCACGAGCTGGTAGACGCCGCCGTTGAGCAAGTCGACCGGGTTGTAGCTGATGACCGGACCAAGGCCGAGATAGCTGAGGTCGGTCGTGCCCAGGCGATATTGCGTCGGCACGGCCACGCTGGTCAGCCCGTCGGTGTTGGCGACAAGGCCCAGGAACGCCTCGTCCGGTGTCAGCGACTTGGTGCGGTCGGTGTAGTTCAGCCCGACCTTGACCGACTTCAGGAAGCCCTCAAGTTCCTTTTCGACTTCGACGCGATACTGCCACAGCTCATCGGTGATGATGCGGTTGTTGTAATAGCCGTCCTGGCCGCCGCGGATCCGGCGCCCGTCGACCGACGTCTGGTCGCCACCCCAGCCGAGCGGGCTGGTCAGCAGGATCAGATTATAGTCGCCGTAGTTGAGCGTCGGGTCAAACACCGTCCCGCTCGACCCGCTGGTGAAATTGATCGTGTCGAGCGCGCCGGTGCCCTGCCCGCGCGCCGTGCCGGCGTTGGTTTCCAGCACCAGTTCGTTGCGATCGGTCTTCGAATAGCTGATGTCGGCCATCACGTTCCAGCCGTCATCGCCCTTCCACGTGCCGTTCCAGCCGAACGAATAGAGCTTCGCGTGACGCTGGAACGCGTCGTTGCGCACCACGCCTTCAACATTGCTGAACGTACCCGACGTGACCAGCCCGTCGCTGACGACGGCATTCGTCAGCGGAGTGTTGGTGCCCCACTGCAGCGGCAGCTCGATGCCGCGCTTGATCTGGTCGTCCTTGAAGTCGGAGAAGAAGCCGTCGAAAGTGGTGGTGAAATTGGGCGTCGGGCGCCATTCCAGCGTGCCCTGCAAACCAAGACGCTTCAGCGTGGTCGACGTAACATAGGATTTCGAACCGCCGATGACCTTGGGCGAGCCGGTCAGGCTGGTGTCGGCATAGCCCCAGGCGTTGAATTCCTGGATCTGATAGGGTTCGTCGAGATAGCTGGCCGACAGCGCGACGCCGATCGTGTCGTTCGCGAACTGGTCGACATAGGTGCCGTTGACGCGATAGCCGAATTCCTTCGACCCCACGTTGAGCTTGCCGAGGTCGGTGTAGGTGCCGCGACCGCCGACCGAAATCACGCGCTTGCCATATTCGAGCGGGCGGATCGTACGCAGATCGACGGTGCCCGACAGGCCCTGGCCGACGATCGACGCCATCGGCGTCTTGTACACCAGCACCTGGTTGACGACTTCCGACGGATATTGGTCATATTCGACGGCGCGATTGTCGCCGGTCGACGTCTGTTCGCGGCCGTTCAGCAGCGTGGTCGAGAAATCGGGCGCAAAGCCGCGGATCGAAATCGCGTTCGAACGGCCCGAAACGCGTTGCGAGGTAAGCCCCGGCAGGCGCGCGATCGATTCGGCGATCGACGCGTCGGGCAACTTGCCGATGTCTTCCGCCGAAACCGATTCGACCACCTGGTCGCGGCTTTTCTTGGCGGAAACCGCGGAACCCAGCGACGCGGCATAGCCGGTGACGACAATTTCGCTGTCGTCGCTGGTGTCGGACTGCTGCTGGTCGGCGGGCGCGTCCTGCGCCCAGGCAGGTGCGGCGGCAGTCACTGCAAGCGCGACGGCAAGCGCGCGAACGCTGGTGTCGAAAGCAAAGCCGGTGGCCGCGCGGCCACGACGCAAAAGGCTAGTCATCAAACCTCCCCTAGTCGGCGTGCAGCCCCGCTCTTTTCGAGAGCGGTTCCTTCGCTGCACGCATTGCCGACGGTGCGGAACGTCGCACTATCGTTGCGCTTCAATTCCGCCTTTCGACGCCGCGTCGCCAGAATGTGACATACGTATTCAATGCGGATGCAATTCCGCTGTGGCATCGTTGCATCACCGGGAAAGCGCGGAATTGCGCGACTTTTTCAGATGTCGCTACGCGAAGCGACGCACACAGGATTGCATGACGCGCGATTGACGCTAACGCCGTTCTGCGCTGTCTCTATGCCAGGGACACGGCGGGACAGCCGTGCATGGGAGGATCGTTGGCGCAGTGGGAATGCAGCGCAGACCTACATCATTCGACATCGCGCAATTGGCGGGCGTTTCGCAGCCGACGGTTTCGCGTGCGCTGCGCGGCGGGCACGGCGTCAACGAAGCGACGCGCAAGCGGATCGAAGCGATTGCCGAACGGTTGAACTATCGCGTCGACAAGGCCGCGTCGAACCTGCGCACGCGCCACGCCGACACGCTGGCGCTGTTGTTCTTTGAAGATCCGACATCGGATGCCTCGCTCATCAACCCCTTTTTCCTGTCGATGCTGGGATCGATCATGCGCGCATGTTCGGAACATCGACAGGACCTGCTGATTTCGTTCCAGCAACTGTCGAGCGACTGGCACAAGGATTATGAAGATTCGCATCGCGCCGACGGCATCATCCTGCTCGGCTATGGCGATTATCAGCTTTACCGCGGACGGCTTGCCGCGCTGGTGCAGCAGGGAACGCATTTCATCCGCTGGGGATCGGTCCAGTCGGACGCACTCGGACTGACCGTCGGGTGCGACAATCGCGGCGGCGGTCGCGACGCGACTCAGCACCTGCTGCGGCTCGGCCGGCGTAACATCGCGTTTCTGGGCACCGCATCCGCGCAATATCCCGAGTTTCAGGACCGTCATCGCGGCCATGTCGACGCGCTGATCGAAAGCGGAGTCATTCCACGCCCCGGACTTCAGTTCGACGCGATCACGACCGAGGATTCGGGCGCCGCCGCCGCCGAGGCGTTGATCGCCAGCGGCGAGAAATTCGACGCGATCCTTGCCGCCAGCGACCTGATCGCGATCGGCGCGATGCGCACGCTTGCCGCGCACGGCCTGTCGGTGCCTGGCGACGTTTCGATCGTGGGGTTTGACGACATTCCCGCGGCGGGCCACGCCAACCCGCCACTGACCACAGTAATGCAGGACGCGCAGATCGCCGGCCGCACGCTGGTCGAAACCCTGCTTGGCCGCATCCGCAACGGGCGGTCGCACGACGTGCTGCTGCCCACCCGGTTGGTGGTCCGCCAATCCTGCGGCGCCTGACGCGCCCGTTCCTGGGGAGATGATAATGGAAAAGCCGCGCCAGGGCTTTTGGGGCCTGTGGAACATCTCCTTCGGCTTCTTCGGCATTCAGATCGGCTTTGCGCTGCAAAATGCGAACGCCAGCCGCATTTTCCAGTCGATGGGCACGTCGATCGACGATCTCGCGCTGCTGTGGATCGCCGCGCCGCTGACCGGGCTGCTCGTCCAGCCGCTGGTGGGGCATTACAGCGACCGCACCTGGAGTCCGCTGGGGCGGCGGCGGCCCTATTTCCTGGCGGGGGCGATCCTTTCGACGCTGGCGTTGTTCGTCATGCCCAATGCGCCTGCGCTGTGGGTGGCGGCGGTGACGCTGTGGGTGCTCGACGGTTCGCTCAACATCTCGATGGAACCGTTCCGCGCGTTCGTCGGCGACATGCTGGGCAAGCGGCAACGCGCGGCGGGTTATGCCTTCCAGACTGCGTTCATCGGCGCGGGCGCGGTGGTCGCGTCGGTCGCACCCTATGTATTCGAAAAGCTCGGTGTATCGAATGTTTCGTCGGCGGGCGACGTGCCCGACACGGTGCGCTATGGCTTTTATTTCGGCGGCGCGATGCTGCTCGCGGCAGTGCTGTGGACAGTGTTCTCGACGCGCGAATATGCGCCCGAGCAGATGGCTGCGTTCGACCAGGACGCCGACGAATCCGCGCACGACAACATCTTCGCGCCGCGCACCGGGCCCTGGTGGGTGCTCGCGGGACTGGGTGCGGCGGGCGTTCTGTATCTGGTCGAGCGCGAAGGCGTGCTTGCGTCGGCGCGAGAGGCGTATCTGGTCGCGGGCGGGCTCGCCTTTTACGGGCTGGCGCAGATGGTGTCGGCGGCGCTGGTGCGCGCGGGCAAGGGCGACAATGCGCTGTCGCACATCATCAGCGACCTGGCGACGATGCCGCCGGTGATGCGCCGGCTCGCGCTGGCGCAGTTCCTCACCTGGGGCGCGCTCATCATCATGTGGATCTATACGACGCCGGTGATTGCCGAGCGCGTGTGGAACACCACCGATGCGTCGTCGGAAGCGTTCAACCAGGCGGGCAATTGGGTCGGCATCCTGTTCGCGGCATATAGCGCGGTGGCGACGGTGGCGGCGTTCCTGCTGCCGCCGCTCGCCCGCCGGATCGGCCCGGCGCGCACGCACATGATCGCGCTGTTGTGCGGGGCGGCGGCCTATGCGTCGCTGATCCTGATCCGCGACCAGAACCTGCTGCTGGTGCCGATGATCGGTGTCGGCATTGCCTGGGCATCGATCCTGTCGATGCCCTATGTCATCCTGGCCAATGCGCTGCCGCAGCGGAAGCTGGGCATTTACATGGGCATCTTCAATTTCTTCATCGTGCTGCCGCAACTGTTGATCGCGACGCTGATGGGCGCGCTTATCAAGGCGTTCTTCCCCGGCCAGCCGGTTTGGACGATGGCGATCGCGGCGGGGGTGATGGCGCTGGCGGCGTTGGCGATGCTGCGCGTGAACGCGGAAAACGCCGCGGGCTGAACGGAACCCGCCCCTTCCGTTGGCCGTCCGTGCGAGCGCAGCGAAGCAATCCACGGATGCGCCATTGGATTGCTTCCCCCCCCCCCGCAAGGACGGAAGGGCGTCGGTCCCGAGGCATCGGACGCCGGCGACCATTCGTCAGCCCGCCGTCATCTCCTTCAACGGCACGGTTGCGTCCGCCAGCCGTTCCGGCGCGATTTCGGCGCGGTCGACCACCAGCTTGCGCCCCTGAACATAGTCCTTGACCATGTTGACGCAGTCGAGCGCGATTACATGGCCGTGCTTCAGATAGACGACCGAGAAGCTGCGCGTTGCCGGATCGCCGCGCACCACCGCCTGGTCGAACCCGGTCGACAGGCCCACTGTCTGCAGCTTCAGGTCATATTGGTTCGACCAGAACCACGGCACGGCATCGTACGCTGCCTCCTGTCCCGCGATCGTCTTTGCCGCGACGGTCGCCATGTCATTGGCGTTCTGCACCGATTCCAGCCGAATTTCGGCGCCGTCGGCATAGCCATTGGCATGCAGCGCGCAGTCGCCGATCGCGAAGACGTCGGCCAGGCTGGTGCGGCATTGCGCATCGACGCGCACGCCGTTGCCGCCCTTTGCCCCCGCCGCCAGCAAAGGCTCGACGGCGGGCACGATGCCGATTCCGACGATCACCATCTCACAAGGCAGCACGCCGCCGTCGGCCAGCCGCACGCCGCTGACCCGGCCGCCCGCGCCCTCGATCCCCGCGACGACCGCGCCCAGCCGCACGTCGACGCCGTGCGCGCGATGCTCAGCCTCGAAAAAGCGCGACAGCGGCTCGCCCGCCACGCGCGCCAGCACGCGATCGAGCGCTTCCAGCAGCACCACCTGCTTGCCGAACTTGGCGAGCACCGCCGCCGCCTCCAGCCCGATATAGCCGCCGCCGATCACGACCGCGCGATGGACGGCGGGCATCTCGACGATCATCCGGTCGACGTCGGCGCGCGTGCGCACCGTGTGCACGCCGGTCAGGTCGCCCCCCTCGCACGCCAGCCGACGGGGATGGCCGCCGGTCGCCCAGACCAGCTTTCCATAGGCGAAGGTGTCGCCTTCGTCGGTCATCACGCGATGCGCGGCCGCGTCGACGGCGATGACGCGGCGACCGGTCAGCACCGCGACATCGCGCTCGGTCCAGAATTCTGGCTTGCGCAGCAGCAGCCGGTCGAATTCCTTGTCGCCCGCCAGATATTCCTTCGACAGGGGCGGGCGCTCATAGGGCAGCTCGTGCTCCTCGCCGATCATCGCGATCGACCCTTCGAACTTCGCCTGGCGCAGCGCAATCGCCGCCTGCGCGCCGCCCTGCCCCGCGCCCACGATCAGCACGTCGAACCTTGTCGTCATCGCATGTCTCTCCCGTCCCCGGCATTTTCACGGGTTCGCCTGCCCGCCGCAATGGCGATGCGCAAGTCGCCTGCCGCATCCCGCGCCGGTTTCGCCCAAGGGGTCGTCTGCATTGCCCGAACGGCATGGCCAACCCCTTCTGCCCCAGGCGCGAATTGCGTAGCGTTCGCGCGATGACCGACCCGAATATCCGCCGCCTCGGCGCCACGCCGCGCATGAGCAACGCCGTCGTCCACAACGGGACCGTCCATTTGTCGGGCCAGGTCGCGATCACGCATCGCGGCGGCGACGTCGACGACCAGATTCGCGAAGTGCTGGAACGCATCGACACGCTGCTGACCGAAGCGGGCAGCAGCCGCGCGCAGTTGCTGACCGCGCAGTTGCTCCTGTCCGACATGGCGATCCTGCCGCGGCTGAATGAGCAATGGGACCAATGGATCGAACCCGGCTGCGCGCCGACGCGCACGACGATCCAGACGGTGCTGGCGTCGCCCGCCTATGCACTGGAAATCGCCGTGACGGCGGCGGTCGTCGGCTGAACGCCGGTCACGCCGCCTCGCGGTCGCCCCGCATCGCATAGGCAAGCACACCGAGGCGGCGGATGCCCTCCCCCGCCGCGTCGGACCCGATATACGAGAAGCTAAGCCGTACGCGGTTGCGCGGCATCTGCGCGCCGTTCGCGAGCACCGGGTGGAACGACGTGCCCGAGATGACCGAGGTGTCGCACTCCTCCAGCGCGCGGCGCGCGAAGACGTCGCCATCGACGCCGTCGGGCAGCGTCATCCAGATGTAGAGCCCGCCTTCCGGCCGCGTCCATTGCGTGCCCGGCGGCATGTGCGCGGCCAGCCCCGCCAGCATCGCGTCGCGCCGTTCGCGATAGACAGTGCGGGCATGCGCGGTCAGCGCCTCCAGCCGCGTCTCGGCGATTTCGAGCAGCATCATCTGGTTGAGCGCGCTGGTGGCGAGATCCGCCGCCTGCTTCAGCAGCACCAGCTTGCGCACCACCGCCGCCGGTCCGGCGATCCAGCCGACGCGCAGCGATGGCGCGACGGTCTTGGAAAACGTGCCTGTCTGCAGCACCGGCGACGCCTCGACACCGCCCGATTGCCGCGCGCCCACGACGAACAGCGACGGCAGCGCCTCGCCGTCATAGCGCAGATGTTCGTAGCACGCGTCCTCCAGCACCGGCATACCCGCGGCGCGCGCGCGGGCGACCAGCCGTTCGCGATCCTCGCGCAACAGCGACGTGCCGGTGGGGTTCCTGAACTCGGTGCCGACATAGGCGAATTTCGCGTGCTCCAGCGACGCGTCCAGCGCCTCGCCCTCGGGCACCGCGACATAGGTCGGTTCATAGGCATCGAAGGCGCGCAGCGCGCCGATGAAGCTCGGCACCTCGACCATCACCGGGTCGCCGGGCGCGACGAACAGCTTGGCCACCAGGTCGATCGCCTGCTGCGACCCGTTGGTGATGACGATATTGTCGATGCCGCACGGCGCGCCAGCCTGCGTCAGTTGCTCCGCGATCCAGGCGCGCAGCGGCGCATGGCCTTCGCTCGGCGCATATTGCAGCGCGGTGCGCGCGCGGGCGCGATCGCCCAGGATCGTGTCCGCCGCCGCCTTGATCTCGGCATAGGGAAAGATCGCCGGATCGGGCAGCCCGCCGCCAAGGTGGATGATCCGGCGGCTGGCAAGCAGCTTCATCCGTTCGCGGATGTCCGATGCGGCAACGCCGCGCATACGCGGAGCATAAAGTGCATCCCAGTCGGGCGGCGCGGGCGTTTCGGTCATGATCGTTCCTGCGCGCGGACGGCCATGGCCCGCGTTCTAATTTCTTGGCGGCCAATTTCGTGGCGGGATGGGAGGCATCGCCCCCGGACGATTGGTCGCGGCGGCGCAGGCACCGCCGCCGCGACGCGCGCCGGTCAGAAGTCCGCGGTCAGGATCACCCCGAAGCTGCGCGGACGATTGTAGATGCCGTTCATCGTCGTCGACAGGTCGATCGCCTCGACTACATACCGCTCGTCGGTCAGGTTGTCGCCATAGACCTGGAGCGAGAAGTTGCCGGTGCCGACCGGAATCTTCGACACGATGATACGCGCGCTCAGGTTCCGCTGGTCGCCCGCGTTCACTGCCGTGTTGTTCGGCGACAGCAGGTCCAGCGTGCTGAACCGGAACGTCGACTTGTAGCTATAGTCGACGCGCGCCGTGATGACGCCGATCGGCGTTTCGGGCGATTCATATTGCGCGCCGACGTGAATGCTCGTGTCCGACAGGAACGAGAAGCGCGCGATGTCGGCGACGTTCTGCGTACAGCTCGGGTCGTTCGGATTGGTGCCGCAAATCGCGGGCAGCGGCAACGCGCCGATTAGATACTCCTGATATTTCGGCCAGATACGTCCGAAGTCGGCGTCGAGCGAGAAGCCGCCGAACCGCGCATTGAACTCCGCCTCGATCCCGTCATAGGTCGCCTTGCCGGCGTTCGAGATGAAGTTGGTGTTACGCGGCGGGCCGAAATACTGGTTGATCTGCAACCCGTCATAGTCGGTGTGATAGCCGACAATGTTCAGCCGGACATGCCGGTCGAACCATTCGCTCTTGATGCCGCCTTCATAGCTGACGGCCGTTTCGGGCGCATAGCTCGGCGCGTTCGTCGACCCGGCATTGAACCCGCCGGCGCGAAACGCCGATGTCGCGCGACCGAAGATGTAGATGGTCGGCGTCACGCGATAGCTCACCGACGCGGCCCAGCCGGTATTTTCCCAGCTGTCCTTGCCCGTGCTGGGCGCAATGCCCGACGTGCCCGACCCCGGCAGCCCGGTCGACGCGACCGTGCCCGTATAAGTCGTCACGCCCGTCGCCGAGCTGGTCGCGGCGGTGAACGATTTCACAGTCTTGTCGTCGTGGGTGAAACGGATGCCGCCCGAGATTTCGAGCCCGTCCAATGCCCTGGGGTGGTAGCTGAGCTGACCATAAGCGGCATAGGATTTGGTGCTGCCCGAATAGGTCACCGAACGGTCGGTGATCGTCACCGGCGACGTCGCCGAGGTCGGACGGCTCATCTGGACGGTGTTGATCGTCTCGTCGACGCTTTCCCGGAAATAATAAAGGCCCGCGACATAGCTGAAGTCGCCCAGCGTGCCGGTGAAATTGAATTCCTGCGAAAACTGGTCCTGCTCGCCGGGCTCATTGGGAGTGACGTGCGTGATGACCGGTTCGATCACCGTGGCGCCCAGGCGATTCACCGGGCCGAGGACATAGCTGCCGCCAAGCTGGCCGGTCAGATTCTCCTCCAGGCTGGAATAGCCGGTGATCGACTTGAACTGAAAGCCCGCCCCGCCGTCATACGTCAGCGTGAAACGGTCCGAAAACGCCTTGATCGTCGCTTCGTTGGTGGTCAGCAGCGGCGAGCGATAGGCAAGGTCCAGCGGCTTGTCGCTCATGAGGAACGCCGGCCCGCCATAGCTGGGGCTCATGTTGAAATAGGCGACCGCCGTGGCGTTCGCCGCCAACGTCTGCCAGCCTACCGCTGAGCGGACGTAATTGTACGATGCCGCATTTTCGAGCGTGAAGTCGCCGGTTTCTCCCGCCACCGTCAGCGCGGCCGAGCGGCTGTGCAGGCTGCCGCCCCATTCGTCCTTGTCGAAGCCGGGGAATTTCACCCACCCGTCGCGGTCGTGGCTCTGCAACACCAGCTTGGCACGCAAACCGCCGCCGAGCGTGCCCGAATGGAGCACCGCCGCCCCCTGGATGTCGTTGTTGGAGCCATAGGACAGGCGCACCTTGGCCCCCGCCGCATCGCGCGGCCGTTCGGTGGTCAGCAGGATCGCGCCACCCGTGGTGTTGCGGCCGAACAGCGTGCCCTGCGGCCCGCGCAGCACTTCGGCGCCCGCCAGGTCGGGAAGGTCGAATGCGGCGCCCGTCGGGCGCGGCATGTACAGGCCGTCGACATAGAGCGCGACCGGCGGTTCCGAATACAGCGCCACCGACGGGGAGCCGATGCCGCGCAGATAGAGCATCGGCGCAACCGCGCTGGGGCCGTTGGTGACGACGGTCAGGTTCGGCGTAAGCTGCTGAATCGCGTCCAGCCGCGTGATGTCCAGGTCCGCGATTTCCTTGGTCGAAACGGCAGTCACCGAAACCGGCGTGGTCTGCACATTTTCGCTTGTGCGCCGGGCCGTGACGATGATTTCCTCAAGCTGGCCGCTGCTGTTCTGCTGGTCCTGTGCCTGCTGCGTCTGCGTGTCCGGATCGGCCGCAGGCGCCCTGTCCTCGGCGTGCGCGGCAGTTGCGGCCATCAGCATCAGCGCGCTGCTGGACAATGCGAGATAGCGAAACGCCTTGCGACCTGAAAAGTGACGCCCGTACTGGGTCTGTCTTGTCATCTGAAACTCCTCCCCTCCGCGATGGAATCCGGCATCCGATTCGGGGATGCCGATCTTGGCTCGCCTTCGGGCTCAGTCGATCTTGGTGCCGAGCCGTACGCCCTCCAGCGTTGCATGCACCATGCGCCGCGGCGACAGCGCGTCGCCGATCACATGGATTTCCCGCGCAAGTCCCGCGAAGCGCGTGGACGCGCCCGCATCGGCCCGGCGGCCTTCCAGATCGACCACCGTCCCCGGTTGCTCGATCCGTCCAGTTCTGTCGGTGAGCGTGTGGCGGATCAGCAGCGCGCCATCCTCCGCACCCTCGACGGCCGTGAACGGCCGGATTTCCACGCCCCGTTCGGCCAGCCGCCGCATCAGCGCGTAGAAGCTCGCCGCCTCCACGCCACCGCCCGGCGCCGCCATTTCGGTGAGCAGCGTCACCGCCCGCCCCTGGCCCGCGAAGAAATCTGCAGTAATCATCGGCGCCAGATGGTCGTCGCGCCCGCCGATTACGGTAACGCGGTCCCCCGCAGCGTCTGCTTCCTCAATCGCCGCCGGTGCTGGCGTGCCATGGCCGCCGTCCCAGGCGGCGCCGGTGGCAACCACCAGCACGTCGGGGCGCCAATGTTCGGCCAGCTTGCGGTCGAATTCGGTGCCGGCCGCGACTACGATCGGCAGCGCGTCGATCCGCCGCGCGCTATAGTCCAGATATTCGCCGAACCGCGCCTGCCCCGACGCCCGCGCGACAGGGCGCAGCGTGCCGCCCAGCGCCGGCGCGCGATCGACCAGCATCACCTGATGCCCGCGCTCGGCAGCGGCGATGGCGCATTCGATGCCCGCCGGACCCGCGCCCGCCACCAGCACGCGGCGCGGCGTCTGGGCGGCGTGCGATTCCAGCTCGCCCTCGCGGCCCGCGCGCGGATTGACGGCACAGGCGAGCGGGCGGCCGTAATGGCATTCGTTGCCGCCGATGCACGGACGATGCTCCTCGCCCGCGTCGGGGCCGATCGCCTTCGCAACCATCGCCGGATCGGCCATCAGCGCGCGCACCATGCACGCGACATCGGCCGCGCCCGACGCGACGATCTCTTCCGCCTGCGCCATCGACACGATCGACCCGCTGACCATGACCGGCAGCGTCGTTGCCGCCTTTATCGCCGCCGACACCGCGACATTCGGCCCCGGGTCGACGAAGGCCGAGGCGACATAGGCCTGGCCCGCGCCGCGCCACAGCCCCGAATAGGAGCCGCCGGAAATGCTGATATAGCCCGCCCCGGCCGCTTCCAGCCGCCGCGAAATCTCGACAAGGTCGTCGAGCGACAATCCGCCCTCGGGCTCCGGCCCGCACAACCGCACGCCCACCGGGACCGCGCCATCGACAGCGTCCAGCACGGTTTCCAGCGCCGCCATCAGGAAACGGATGCGCCCTTCGAAATCACCGCCCCAGCGGTCGGTGCGCCGGTTGGTCAGCGGCGACAGGAATTGTTCGATCAGATAGCCGTGCGCGCCATGCAATTCGAGCGCGTCGATTTCGGTCGCAAGCGAGCGCTGCGCCGCCAGCGCATAGGCATGGAGCAAGTCGCCGATCTCGGTCTCGCTCAACGGATGCGGGCGGTGGCGTTCGTATTCGTCGGAGACCGTCGACGAAGAGACCACCGGCTGGAAACTGTCCGAATGCTGCGCAGCACCGGGGTGATAGAGCTGACCCACTGCGCGCACGCCATGGTTGCGCACCGCGCGCACCCATTCGCGGATCGCGGGCACCAACGCATCATATTGCGCGCGCCCCTCCTGCGTCAGCGGGTGGTAGGGGACGCCGTCCTGATCCCCTCCGGGACCGGCAGTGGGAGCGCCCGGCCCGAAGGGGAACTGCATCAGCCCCAGCGGGCCGAAATTGAAGCCGGCGATGCCGACGCCGCCGCGCGCACGTTCGTCCAGATAGCGCAGGTAGCGCGCCTGGCTGAGCCGGGGGCCGTGTGTCGCCATCATGATGCGATTGCGCGCCTCCATCGACCCGATGGTGATCGGCCGCGCCACATGCGAGTAGGCGTCGGGCGTGCTCATCCGATCCACGCCCCGCGCGCCGGCACCGCATCCGTCTCAGCGGCGGCACCGGAATTCGGGGTACAGGAATGGCCTTGCCGACGAACGTCGAGCAACAACATGCGCACCTCTCCTCACGCGGTCTCTTGTCGAACCTTGCGTGCATGGCCCTCCATCCGAGCGACGGCGAGCGGCTTTCTATTTTGTAAAGATTGCTAGGATGGTTGACCCTGTCAATTGTGCGGGTCTAGGGAGCCGCGGCGATTGTTCCGGCAACGGGACGAAAGCATGGGTGCGGACCGTTTCAGGGCAGCGGACGGAAATTTCGACACCGGTATTAAATTTAGCAAATTCCGCGACTTAATATCGACCGCGTGGCAATGCGGACCCACGGCACCACGCCGTTCAATGACTTTTCGGCATCCGAGGGAGCGCGAAATAGGTGGACAAGATCGCAACGCTGATCGCCCTGAAAGACACGGTTGCCGTGGTGACGGGTGCGGGTTCCGGCATCGGCCGCGCGGTCGCCGAGCGCTTCGCCGACTCCGGTGCGCGGCTGCTGCTGACCGATCGCGACGCGCAAGGGCTGGCAGAAACCGTCGCACGAATCGACTCGACCGGCGGCACGGCCCGGTCGATCCTTGCGGACGTTACGGAATGGGCGGCTGCCGACCGAGTCGCCAATGCGGCCATCGCGGCGTTCGGGCGCATCGACACGCTGGTGAACTGCGCCGGGCTATTTCCCTCCGCTCCCGCGTTGGAGCTGGACGAGGCGCATTGGGACCTGCTGCTGGACGTCAACCTGAAGGGCGCGATGCGCATGACGCAAAGCATCGGGCGGCATCTGGTAACCCAGCGATCGGGCGCCATCGTCCATGTCGCGTCGGTCCAGGCGTTGCGGCCAACGGCAGGCAAGGCGGCGTATTCGGCATCGAAGGCGGGGCTCGTCGCGCTGATGCAGGTGCAGGCGCGCGAACTGGCACCCGCCGGCGTGCGCGTGAATGCGGTCGCGCCCGGGCCGATCCTGACCGATCGCATCCGCGCCGCCGTCGCCGCCGCGTCGGCCGCGCCCGCGTCGGCCGCGCCCGCGCCGGCCGCCGGACGGCCATTGTCGCAAGTGCCGCTCGGCAGGTTCGGCGAGGCGGACGAAGTCGCGCGCGTGATCCTGTTCCTCGCCAGCCCGGCGGCCAGCTATGTCACCGGCGCGCTTTGGCCGGTCGACGGCGGCGCCCAGCTCGCCTGAGCCGCGCTTCACGCCGCCAGCAGCGCCAGGATCATCGCCTCCATCGTCGGGACGAGCGCGTCGCCGGCCTCGGGATCGGGCACGCGCGCCAGCGTTGCCGCCAGCGCGAAAATGCCGCGCACCAGCAATCGCGCGCGAACCGGCTCCAGATAGGGGCGCCAGGCCCGCAGCGCGTCGATCCACCAGCCAAGCAGCTGGTCGCGCAACGCGATGATGCGTTCCCGGTCGTCCTTGCTGAGCCCAGGCAGTTCGCCCGCCAGCAGTCCCAGCACGGCACGTTCGCGCACCGCCAGGTCGGCGAGCCGCCGCGACGCCTCCACCAGTCGGGCGTGCGGGTCGGCCGCTTCGTGCTCCGCCGCGCGCGCCTCTTCCAGCGCGCGACCGATCGCATCGTCCAGAAGCGCGATCACGATGTCCTGCTTGCGCGGAAAGTGGCGATAAATCGCCGGTCCGCTGATGCCCACCCGTTCGCCGATCGCGTCGATGCTGCCCGCGTCGAACCCGCGTTGCGCGAACAACTCGGCGGCGGCTTCCAGGATCAGGCGGCGGCGTTCGGGCGCCGGAAGCCGCGTTCGGCGGCGGGCGGGGTCGGCAGTCATGCGAAGGGGTGTAGCGCGGTCGCGTCCGCCGTGCTAGTTAACGATAACTAACTAAAGAGGATGTCGCCGATGCCGCACGCGCCCCGTCCGCTCGCGGACCCCGCCTGTTTCGATCCCGATCGTTTCGCCGCGCATGGCTATCCGCACGACATCTGGGCGCGGATGCGCCGCGAGACTCCGGTCGCCTGGCTCGACGATGGCGTGCGCGAGCCCTTCTGGGCCGTTACGCGCTATGAAGATGTCGCCGCGATCGGCCGCAACAGCGACGATTTCAAAAGCGGTGCGGGGATCACCATCCTGCGCAAGGACATGCTCACCGGCGGGACAATCGAGCGCAGCGTGCCGCTGATGCTGACGATGGACCCGCCCGAGCATCAGAAGAACCGGATGATCCTGCGCGAACGCTTCAAGCCCAGCGTGATGCGCGCACTGGAGGTGCATATCCTCGAACGCTGCCGCGAAATCGTCGACAGCGTGGCGGCGCGGCGCGTGGCGCTGGCGGCGGCGGGCGCCGACCCGACGATCGAGTTCGTCGCGGACATTGCGATGCGGTTGCCGATGGACGTGATCCTGGAGCTGCTGGGCGTGCCGACATCGGATCGCGACCAGTTGTTCGAATGGAGCAACGCCGTGGTCGGCAGCGAGGACCCCGACTATGGCGATGTCGCCGTCCCGCGCGAGAGCATCGCGGCGGCGCAGGCGGGCATGTTCGGCTATTTCGCGAAATTCATCGCCGCGCGCCGCGCCGACCCGCGCGAGGACCTGGTCAGTCTGCTCGTCGCCGCGCGCATCGACGGCGAGCCGCTTAGCGACCGCGAAATCCTGGGCTTCTGCTTCCTGCTCGCCATCGCCGGCAATGAGACGACGCGCAACGCGACGAGCAGCGCGATGCTGACGCTGATCGAACATCGCGAGGCGATGACGACATTGATCGAGCAGCCGGCGGCGATGCCGGCGGCAGTCGAGGAATTGCTGCGCTGGGTCGCGCCGATCGTCTATATGGCGCGCACCGCGACGCGCGACCTGGAGCTGGCGGGCCAGCCGGTCGCCGCGGGCGAGAAAGTGGTGATGTTCTATCCTTCGGCCAATCGCGACGAGGACGCGTTCGCGGACGCCGCCCGGTTCGACATCGCGCGCAAGCCCAACCGGCATTTCACCTTCGGCCACGGCCGCCATGCGTGTCTGGGCAACGACCTGGCCCGCATCGAGTTGCGCGCGGTGCTGACCGAGATATTGCGCCAGTTCCCGGGCATCGCGCTGGCCGGTCCTGTCGAGCGGCTGCGGTCGAATTTCGTGGGCGGGATCAAGAAGATGCCGGTGATGCTCGGCTAGTGTCGGGGTTCGGCTCCGCCGCAGCCGAGACACTGTAAAGCAACCTCGCGAGGCGCGGCGGGTCGGTGGCACGCCCCGCGGCCTCTCCCTTTTCGGCGATGGTGTCGCTTGAAAGCGCGCGGTCTTTCAAGTCCCCGTTCAGGGGCGGCCGACTCCACGGACCGAAACCTCGGTTGCGATGCCTCTCTCCAACCCCTCCCCTGAAAGGGGGAAGCTTTGAGAAAGCGCCGCGTTCGCAGGCTACACCATCGTTTTCCTGTGCAGCCGTCCGCAGCACTGTCCTTGCGAGCGCAGCGAAGCAATTCAGGACCTCGCATGACGCGGCGGATTGCCTTGCCGCGCTCACAAGGACGAAGGAAGTCTCCATCGGCGATGCCCGCCGATGTCCGCGAAGCGCCGCCAGCATCGCATTCGGACATCGTTCGCATGCTCAGCGGCGAATTGACTGTCACGCCGCGCGCGTCATGCTGTCCCTCTCGAATAATACACTTCCGGAACGAGCCGGGATTCAGGAAAGGACGCACGATGGCAGGCTTTGCCGCGGCACACCCGGAGGTCGCCGAACCCGCAACCGAACTCCCGATGGCGCGGTGGCGCCGCTGGCTGATCATGTTCATCCTGCTGACCGGCGGGATCAAGACGACGCTTGCCTTCACCACGGTCGTCCCTGCGTTGCAGCTCATCTCCGAATATTTCAGCGGCGCGTCGGACAGCGTGCTGAGCGCGCAGATGCTCGTCACGCTGGCACCCGCGGGCATGGCGGTGGGGGGGCTGCTGGCCGGGTGGGTAGTCGGCCAGGGCGGTTTGCGTCGCACGCTCTATATCTCGCTCAGCGTATGTTCGGTCGCCGGGCTGGCGCAATTGTTCGTCGAAAGCTGGTCGGTGCTGCTTGCCAGCCGCTTCCTGCTCGGCTTCGCTGTCGTGACCAGCGATGTGGCGATGACCAGCATCCTCGCGGCGCAGTTCACCGGAAAGACGCGGTCGCGCATCATCGGGTTCCGCCAGGCCATCTCGTCGGCGGGTACGGTGTCGACGATGCTGATCGCGGGCTATCTGGCGCAGGCCTATGGCTGGCGCGCGCCGTCGTGGCTGTTCCTGGTCCCGGTCGTGATGCTGGTGCTTGCGCTGATCGCATTCGACCGGCCCATCGTGCTGGCGAAGCAGACGACCGAGAAAGAGCAGTTCTCCGTGCTTCAGCTCTGGCCGCTGTTCGTGCTGTCGCTCATCATGTCGGTCGCGCACACCATGCCGTCGTTCCAGATGCCCTTCCTGCTCAAGGCGGACGGAATCGACAGCGCGGTGCTCGTGTCGCGCGTGCCGGCGCTCAGCGCGCTCATCTCGATCCTGTCGGCGATGGCGTTCGGCTGGATCTACATGCGCTGCGGCCGCTTCACGCTGATCGCGGCAGGGTGTTTCATGGCGGTGGGCTTTCTGGGGGTGAGCCACGCGCCGACCTATGAATTCATCCTGATGTGCGTGGTGGTCGAAGGGATCGGCGCGGGCTGGACCATGCCCTATTTCCAGGCGCGGCTGCTCGACCGAGTGACGCCGGCGCAGCGAAGCCAGGCGATCGGATTCCTGACGACGTCGCTGTTCCTGGGCCATTTCGTCAATCCGCTCATCACTGCGCCGGTACGCAACGCGCTCGGCATTCACGCGACCTTCACGGCGGTGGCGATCGCGCTGCTGGTGCTGTGCGCCGGGCTGGCAGTACGCGCGCGGGCGACGCGGGGGCACGCGACGATCATCTGATCGGCCTGCGTTCCGGGCAAAAGGGAAGCGCGGCGGAAGCTATCTTCCGCCGCGCTTTTTTTGGGTTCGGTTGAAGGGGTTCACGTAGAGGGCGCGGAGACGCAGAGAAGAGAAGGGAGAGTGCCTGGGCGCCGCCGCCCTTGTCGCTTCCCGCTCGCGCTTGGACGGAGGGCAGACGACCGGGCGCAACCTCCTCTGCGTCTCCGCGCCTCTTCGCGTGCTCTGCGTGAACAGTCCCAGCGAACCCGCAGCCTCCCGTCGCCGGGGGCTGCCCGGCTCACTCCCCGGCGGCGATCCCCGCGCGGCGCCAGCGGGCGAAGGTCACGACCTGCTCGGCCACTGCCTCAAGCTGCCCCTGCACCTTCTCGTCCAGGCATGTGCCCTGCGCGTCAAACATCGGCCCCGACGCATTGACCGCGGCGCCGAACGGCGTCGGCCAGGCGCGCAGCGCGTGCGCGATCGACCGCAGCGTCACCAGCGTCGTGCCGCATGCCTGCCACCCGAACGCCGTCACGATCGCGCCGAACGCGCGCCCGTCCAGATAGACGCGCTCGTCTTTCGACAAGTCTTCCAGCAAATCGAGCGCATTCTTGATCGGCCCCGACAGGCTGCCGTGATATCCCGGCGACGCGACGATCATGCCGTCGCACTCGCGCACCGCGCGGACGAACTCGACTTCTGCTTCGTTCCGCTCGATTTTGCCCGGCACATAGAGCGGCAGCGCGGACACGAAGGCGCCGTCGAACAGTTGCACCTCGCACCCCATCGCCTCCGCCTTGGCGAGCGCCATGCGCACCGCGCATTCGCTGGTGGAATTGGGGCGGGCGGTGCCGCCCAGGCCCACGATCTTCAACTTGCCGGTCTCGCTGGTCACTCACGCCTCCCGCGACTGTTGGTGTCGCCTATATTCGATCCGCGCAAGTGCACGGTTGTGTACTTCGTCCGGCCCGTCGGCGAAACGCAGCGTCCGTACAAGGGCATAGGCTGCCGCGAGCGGAAAATCGTCGCTCACGCCGCCGCCGCCATGCGCTTGAATCGCATCGTCGAGGACGTTCAGGGCGACGCGCGGCCCCGCCACCTTTATCATCGCGATTTCGCGCTGGGCGACCTTGTTGCCGACCTTGTCCATCATGTCGGCGGCCTTCAGGCACAGGAGCCGCGTCATCTCTATGTCCATGCGTGCAGTGGCGACGCGTTCCTCCCACACCGAATGGTCGCCGATGCGCTTGCCGAACGCCTCGCGCGTCAGGATGCGGCCGACCATGGAGTCGAGCGCCATTTCGGCGAGCCCGATCGTGCGCATGCAATGGTGGATGCGACCCGGCCCCAGCCGCCCCTGCGCGACTTCGAACCCGCGCCCCTCGCCCAGCACCATATTTTCAGCGGGGACGCGGACGTTGTTGAAGCGGATCTCGCAATGGCCGTGCGGCGCGTCGTCATACCCGAAGACGGGCAGCGGCCGCTCGATCGTGATCCCGGGCGCATCGGCGGGCACCAGTATCTGCGCGTGCCGGGCGTGGCGCGGCGCGTCGGGATTGCTGCGGCCGAGCAGGATGAACAGCTTGCAGCGCGGATCGCCCGCGCCCGAAATCCACCATTTGCGGCCGTTGAGGACATAGTCGTCGCCGTCGCGCTCGATGGTGGTGGCGATGTTGGTCGCGTCCGAGCTGGCGACACCCGGCTCGGTCATTGCGAAGGCCGAGCGGATCTCGCCCGCCAGCAGCGGCTTCAGCCACCGTTCCTTCTGCGCGGGCGTGCCGTATCGGTGCAGCACTTCCATGTTGCCGGTGTCGGGCGCGGAGCAGTTGAACACTTCCGACGCCCAGGGGATGCGCCCCATTTCCTCGGCGCAGGGCGCATATTCCAGATTGCTCAGCCCCGCGCCGCGATAGTCGCCTTCATCATGTTCGGCCGACGGCGCCAGGAACAGGTTCCACAGCCCCTCGGCCTTCGCCTTTTCCTTCAGTTCCTCGACCACCGGCAGCGCGCGCCAGCGCGTCGGCCCTTCGGCGAGCTCGGCGCGATAGCGCGCCTGTGCTGGCACGACATGCGCGTTCATGAAGGCGCGGACGCGGCCCGCCCAATGCGCCTGGGTTTCGGATGGCGTGAAATCCATGCTTGCTGCCCTGCCCCTGTCAGCGCCGCGTCTGCACGAGCGCGAGTTCGGCGATCCGGTCGAGCTGCTCGACTGCCTCGGCCGCCTGCGGCGAGGAAGCGGTACCGCGGATCAGCCGGCCCTTGATGCCGTGGATGATCGCCGCCAGCCGGAACAGGCTGAAAGCGACGTAGAAGTCGAGATGGTCAATCCCATCGCGCCCCGTGCGGCGGCAATAGGCCGCGACATAGTCCTCCTCGCCCGGGATGTTGCGCGCCTTGAGGTCGAGCCCGGCAAGCCCCGTCGAAAAGCCCGGCGGCATCCGCCACGCCATCAGGTGATAGGCGAAATCGGCGAGCGGATGGCCCAGCGTCGACAATTCCCAGTCGAGCACCGCCAGCACGCGCGGCTCGGTCGGGTGGAACAACAGATTGTCGCAGCGATAGTCGCCGTGGACGATCGAGCTGCTGTCGTCCGCCGGGATATTGGCGGGCAGCCATTCGATCAGCGCGTCCATCGCCGCAACGCGGCCGGCGTCGGTGTCGTCGAGATATTGTGTCGACCAGCGGCCGATCTGGCGCTCGAAATAATTGCCCGGCCGGCCATAGTCGCCCAGCCCCACCGCCGCCGGGTCGATCGCGTGCAGCCGCGCGATCACGTCGTTCATTGCGTCGAAATAGGCGGGGCGGTCGGCGTGCGCCACTTCAGGGAAAGCGGTGTCCCAGAAATTGCGGCCCGCGACATGTTCCATCACATAGAAGGGCGTGCCGATCACCTCGGGCTCGATACACAGCCCATAGGGCCGCGCGACGGGAAAGCCGGTCGGGTGCAGCGCCGCGATCAGCCGATATTCGCGCTCGACTGCGTGCGCGCCCTTCAGCAGCACGCCCGGCGGCTTGCGGCGCAGCACATAGTCGCGGTCGGGCGTCGACAGGCGATAGGTCGGATTCGACTGGCCGCCCGCGAACTGGCGCACCGACAGCGGCCCGGCATAGCCGTCGACATGCGCGCGCATCCAGGCGTCGAGCCCCGCCTCATCGAACCGATGCGCCTCGCGCACCGGCCCCGCCGCGCTGCGGTCGTGCTCAGCCATGGGCCGCCGATGCCGTCAGCGTCCTGCCGCGCGCCGCCTGCAGCAATTCCAGCTCGTGCGCCGATTGCTGCAACCCCGTTTCGGGCACCCTCTCTTCGGTCCGGTCGCGCACCTGCGGCAGCGCGGCGAGCAGGCGTTCGGCCGCGTCGGGGCCCCCGCCGATGTGCACACCCTGCGTCAGCGTAATGTGCGCCGCCTCGAAGCTGCCGGCGCCCGCGCACAGGATCATGCCGTTGGGCGCGTCGTCCGACACCAGCGCCAGCACGCCCGCCGACACGGTTTCGGGGGCGAGTGCCGCCAGTACCTCGGGCGTCATGATGTCCTCGGTCATCCGCGTCGCCGCCGACGGGGCGAGGCAATTGATACGGATGCCGTATTTCGCACCTTCGTGGCGCAGCGTGGTCATCACGCCGACCAGCCCCATCTTGGCCGCGCCATAATGCGACTGGCCGAAATTGCCATAGAGGCCCGAGGACGAAGTGGTCATCAGGATGCGGCCGTAATTCTGCGCGCGCATCATTCCCCACACGGCCTTGGTGCAGTTGACCGACCCCATCAGATGGACTTCGACCAGCGCGCGGAAATCGGCGAGTTCGAGCTTGGCGAAGGTACGGTCGCGCAAGATGCCCGCGTTGTTGACCAGGATGTCGACGCGTCCCCATTGCTCCCTGGCGGCCGCGACCATCGCCTCGACCTGGTCGAATTCAGTGACGCTGGCGGCATTGGCGATCGCCTCGCCGCCCGCCGCGCGGATCTCCTCGACCACGGCCTCCGCCATGGTCGCGGCACCACCGGTGCCGTCGCGCGCGCCGCCCAGGTCGTTGACGACCACCTTCGCCCCCCGGCTGGCGAGCAACAGCGCATGCGCGCGGCCCAGGCCGCCGCCCGCGCCCGTGACGATCGCCACCCTCTCCGTGAGGTCGATCTTCATAGCGTCTCCTTTCAGATACAGTCCGCCGGAATCTCGGCGGTCAGGGTGCTGCACGCCGCCACCGGCGCCAGCCACGCCGCGATACGCGGCACTTCGCGTTCGAAATAATAGCGGCACGCCCAGCGCTTGCCCGCGCGGAACGGGTCGGTCGCCGCGTCGGCGTCCGCACACAGCAGCGCGCGGTCGAGCCATTGCCAGGCGACCACGCCATGGCCGAATGCGCGCAACATCGCAGTCGCGTTGACCGACGCGGAAACGCCCGCGCCCTTCAGCGTCGCGGTCACGTCGCCGATGTGCGTCCAGACCGCCTCCAGCGTATCCGCCTCCTGCACCAGCACCCCCGCCGCGCGCGCGGCTGCGATGGTGGCGTCGATCCGCGCGCGCAGCATCGCCAGCGCGCCCGCATCGTCGCGCAGCAACTTGCGCCCGACCAGGTCGAGCCCCTGGATACCCGTCGTGCCTTCGTGGATCGGATTCAGGCGATTGTCGCGCCACAGCTGCTCGACGTCGAAATCGCGCGTATAGCCGTATCCGCCGTGCACCTGAATCGCCAGGTCGTTCGCCACCAGCCCCCATTCGGACGGGTACGTCTTGGCGACCGGCGTCAGCAGGCCCAGCAGCGCCGCCGCCTCCGCGCTGCCATGCTCCTGGTCGACCAACCGCGCGCAATAGAGCACCAGCGCCAGCGCGCCCTCGGCATGGCATTTGGCGGCCATCAGCATGTCGCGGACGTCAGGATGCTCGATAATCGGACGCGAACCTGGCGGCGCGTCGCTGCCGGCCGGTCGGCCCTGCAGCCGTTCGGTCGCATAGCGTTTCGCCAGTGCATAGCCGCGATAGCCGAGCGCGGCCGCGCCCAGCCCGACGTTGATCCGCGCCTCGTTCATCATCTGGAACATCTGGGGCAGCCCCTGCCCCTCGGCACCGACCAGCCAGCCGATCGCGCCGTCGCCGCGCTCGCCGAAATTGAGCAGGCAATTGGTCGTGCCGCGATAGCCCATCTTGTGATTGATGCCCGCCACTGCGATGTCATTGTCGCTGCCGTCGGGCAGGCGGCGCGGAACGATGAACAGCGAGAGGCCGCGCGTGGTCGGCGCCAGCCGGCCGTCGGCGTCGGGCACCTTCGCCAGCACCAGATGGACGATATTGTCCGACAGGTCATGGTCGCCGCCCGAAATCCACATCTTGTTGCCGGTCAGGCGATAGCGGCGGCCTAATTCGTCCTCGCCGTCGGGCATCGCGCGCGTCGCGACATCGGCCAAATTCGACCCCGCCTGCGGCTCCGACAGGCACATGGTGCCGAACCATTCGCCCGCGATCTGCGGCCGGGCAAAGGCGTCGACCTGCGCCGCGCTGCCGAAGGTGGCGATCAGCCGCGCATTGGCGGCGGTCAGCATCGGATAGGCGGCGGTGGCGACATTCGCCGCCAGGAATTGCGCGAAGGACGCGCTGGCGAGCAGCATCGGCAGCCCCGACCCGCCCAGTTCCTCGGCAAAGCCCGCCGAGAACAGACCCATTTCCGCATAACGGCGCAACGCCTCGCCGATGGGCGGATAGGCGCGCACGCGCCCGTCGACCACTTGCGGCTCATTGGCGTCCGAGCCCTTCCAATGGCTCAGAAAGGCATCGACGGCCAGTTCTTGCGACACGTCCAGGATGGCGGCGGCGGAATCGCGGTCGACCGAACCGGAGCCGCCCAGCACCTCTTCCAGCCCCAGCCATTCCCACAGCAGGAAGTCGAGCTCGTCTCGGGAAATCAACAGCTCGTCCATGATGCCCGGACGCGACCCCTCACCATTTTTTGCAGTTGCGAAGCGGCCTAGGGCAGCACGCGCCGCCGTGTCGATTGCCGAAGCTGAAACCCAGCCGTCGCAAACCGGCATTTGCCCCCGCACCGTCCCCGGCCGAGCGTGATTTCCGACTGACACCAAAGGTGAAGACGATGGGCAGGCTGCATCCGGAAATGCAGGCGATCCTCGATCGGCGCGCGGCTTCGGGCGCACTGGGCTTTGCCGACGGCACGCCCGAAAGCGCGCGCGCGATGTTCGCCGAGGCTCAGGCGGCGCTCCCACGCGACCGGGGGCGCCCGGTGCGCGCGATCCGCGACCGGGCCGTCCCGGGGCCGCTGGGCGACGTGCCTGTGCGCCATTACCTGCCCGAAGGCGATATCGCGGGACGCATGCTCTATTGCCATGGCGGCGGCTGGGTGTTCGGCACGCTCGACGCGTTCGATCCGGTGTGCCGCGAACTGGCGGCGATCGCCGGAATCGAAGTGGTCAGCGTCGACTATCGCCTCGCGCCCGAACATCGCTTTCCCGTGCCGCTCGACGATGTCTGGGCGGCGCTCGCCGACATCGCCGACCCGGGCATGCCGCTGATCGTCGCGGGCGACAGCGCGGGCGGCAACCTCGCCGCGGCGCTGTCGTTGCGCGCGCGCGATGCCGGGGGGCCGGACATCGCGCTCCAGCTATTGCTCTATCCCGTCCTCGACTGGGACTTCGAACGCGCTTCCTATCGCGACTATGGCGGGGGCGACCACCTGATCTCACGCGCCGACATGGCCTGGTTCTGGGACCAGCACGTCGCGACGGAGGATCGCGCCAATCCGCTCGCTGCGCCGCTGCGCGCGCCCGATCTGGCGGGCTTGCCCGAAGCGGTGGTGGTGGTCGCGGGCTGCGACCCGCTCCACGACGAAGGAATCGCCTATGCCCGACGATTGGCGGAGGCAGGCGTGCCCGTGACGGTCAAGGACCATGGCGACATGGCACATGGCTTCTTCACGCTCGTCGACCTGATCGGGCCGGCCAATGCCGCGGTGGCGGATATCGGCGGGATGATCGGCCGGCGGCTGCGCGCGGGGGATTGAGGCGGGACGAACGCGCGCGTCGGTACCCGGCCTCCGTTCGCCGGGAGCAACGCTTCGGCGCAGCCGGGCATGTGCGCGAGACGCGTGGGCTCATACTCCGGCGCGCCGCTAGGCCTCCGCCAGCTCCGCCTCGGCCCTCGCCTTCTCCACTGCCTCGACAAAATTGAGCACCAGCGGCGAGCTGCTGCTCTTGCGCACCACCATGCTGAGCGGCAGCGGCAGGTCCAGGTCGGGCAGCGGCTTGATGACTACGTCGCGCGGCGCGCGGTCGGCGCGCACGGCAGTCACGATGCCGACGCCCATTTCGGACGCCACCAGCCCGAAGGCGATGTCGACGTTCGACACCTCGACCGAGATTTCCGGCGTCACGCCGCGCGCGTCGAACGCCGCCACCATGCGCCCGAACAGCCGCGGCGAATGCTGGCGCGACGGAAAGATCAGCGGCTCGCCGACCAGGTCGTGCAAGTGGACGACCTCATTCGCTTCGAGCGGATGGCCATGCGGCAGCACCGCGACGAATTTGTCCATGCCGATCCGCGTCGTCGCGAATTCCTCGGCATCGCCGGCTTCCTCGATCACGAAGCCCACGTCGATCTCGCCGCCGCGCAGCCGCTGGCGCTGTGCCTCCGATGTCAGCGGGAAGGCGCGGATCTCCACTTCCGGATATTGCGCGCGGTAGCTGCGCAGCACGGGCGGCAGCAACGGACCGCGCACCATCGCCTCGGTAAAGGCGATGCGCAGCGTGCCGATGTCGCCGCGCGCCACGCGGCGGACGCGGCGGCTCGCCTCCTCGATCGACTGGAGAATTTGCCGCACGTCGCGCGCCAGCACGCGCCCCGCCTCGGTAATCGACACGCCGCGCGCCTGGCGCTCGAACAGCGGAATGTCGCCCAGTTCGCGTTCCAGATCGGCGATGCGGCGCGACAGCGCGGATTGGGCGATGTTCAGCCGTTCCGCCGCGCGGTGCAGGTTCTGCTCCTCCGCGACAGCCAGGAAAAAGGGGAAATGCTTGGCGATCCGCAACGTGCGCAGCGTCGCGAGTTCGCGCGGAACCGGGCGCGGGCTAAGCGATGCCGTGAGGTCAATGGTTCGGCGTTCATTCGGCATTTGCAACAGGACCTTTCAGCGAAGACGTTCGCGGCATCCGCAGCCACGAGACCAGAACGATGCGCTTTTCCCTTATTTTCGAAGCTCAGATCGTCGATGCATCCCCTCGCGGCGAGCAACAGGTGTTCGACGAACTTGTCGAACAGACTCTGCTCGCCGAGCAACTCGGGTTCGACGTCGTTTGGAGCGTCGAGCACACGTCGCTGACGCATTATGCACATATGAGCGCGCCTGAAACCTTCCTTGCCTATATTGCAGGGAAGACATCGCGGATCGGCATCGGCCATGGGGTCGTCTGCCTGATGCCGGCGATGAACCACCCCATCAAGGTCGCCGAACGCGTCGCCACGCTCGACATCCTGTCAAAAGGACGGCTGCATTTCGGCGTCGGCAAGGGCGGCAGCCAGCAGGAAGCCGGCGCCTATGGCTATGACCTGAAGGAGCTTCAGCCGATCATCGACGAGGCGATGTACCTGATCCCGCGCATGTTCGTGGAGGACGAGGTGCAGCATAACGGCGAGCACATCGCCATTCCGCCGCGCCCGATCCATCCCAAGCCGTACCAGGACCCGCATCCGCCGATGTACCTGGCGTGCACCAACCTCGACACGCTGGCGCGCGCGGGACAGCGCGGCATGGGCGCGCTGGTGCTCGGCTTCGGCGGGCCCGAAGAGGTGGCGAACAAGAACAGAATCTATCGCGACGCCTGGGCCGGCCGCAAGCCTGAGGACCAGGTCGGATACCGCCCGATCCAGCATCTGGCGGCGCTATGCCCGACGGTGGTGCTCGACGATGCCGACCAGGCGCGCACCATCGGCCTGCGCGGCCAGCGCTATTTCTATGAATCGCTCAATTACTGGTACGGCGGCGGCCCGCGCCCCGACCCCGACAAATGGGGCACCGAGCTGGTCGACGAGAACAACCAGATCATCACCACCAAGCTGGCGTCGGAAACCGTCACCATGGACCTGCGCCCGGACGAGAACGGCCGCAAGCCGAGCCAGGGCATCCTGTCGGCGCAGAACGCCTATGGCAGCGTCGAGGACTGCATCGACTATGTCCGGCAACTCGCCGACGCTGGCGCCGACGAGATCCTGTTCATGACCAACATGGGCACGGTGCCGCAATGGGCGCAATTGGAAACGCTGCGCAAGATCGGCACCTATGTGATCCCGCACTTCCGGTGAGCCGCCGCGCGCCGGAACTGCGCGGGCGGACCGCGATCGTCACCGGTGCCGCGTCGGGCATCGGCCGCGCGCTGGCGCTGAGGGCCGCCGCCGAGCGCATGGTCGTCGTCGCGTGCGACGTCGATGCGACGGGACTGGCCGACGTCGATGCCGAATGCCACCGGCGGGGCGTCGCCTGTCGCCCGATCCACGCCGATGTGACCAGGCCCGAGGCACTGGAGGCCGTCGCGCATGCCGCGCGCATCCTGCCGCCGCCAGCGCTGCTTTTCGCCAATGCGGGCGTGCTGCGCGGCGGACCGGTGCTGGAGATGCCGATCGCCGACTGGCGCCGCCAATTCGAGATCAACGTGCTCGGCATGGTGCAGGTGCTCCAGCGCTTCGTGCCCGACATGGTGCGCCGGGGCAATCGCGCGCAGGTGGTCGTCACCGGTTCGACCGGCAGCATGGCGGTGGCGCCGGGGCTGGCCGCCTATTGCGGCACCAAGCACGCGCTGTGGCCGATCACCGAGGCGCTGCGCGACGAGCTGGCGGAGACGCCGGTGGGAGTGTCGCTGCTGATGCCGGGCGCGGTGGCGACGCATATCTTCGACGCGGTCGACCCGAACCGCCCCGCGCCGGCGGACTCGATCACGCCGGAGCGCGCCGCCGACATCGCCTTCGCAGGCGCGCTGGCGGACCAGCCGCTGATCCTGACGCATCCGGATTTTGTCGCGCGCGCCGAGGCAAGATTTGCGGCGGCGGTGGAAGGGTTGCGGTGGGGGGATTGAGGGGGGGGGCGGGCTCAGCTTAGCGTCGCGCCCCAATCGCGGCCGTTTAGCGCCGGCACCGTTTGATTCAGAACCCGCCATCGTTCACCAATCTTAGGCGGCTATAAGCGGCTGCTTTGAAGCAATTCCTTTGCTGCCGATCCGACCGAGAGCGTTATGGCCGGTCGGCAACCTGCCTCAGCTGCGGCTTGCGGGGAGAGGGACTCACCGACGGCCCACAATCAGAGGGCGGAAATGGCCGCGTTTCAGCCGCGTGAGCGCGTGCGTGAACTCCGGGAGCGCGGCGAAGCTGTCATGGAGCACGCTGGCCAACTGGACGACATTGTCGCGATCCTGCTCGCTAAGGCTGCCCCTAATCAGGCATTTGAGCCAATAGCTGTTTTCCTCATCGAACACGTAACGCGGGTGTTTCAGCAGGATCACAGCGTCGATATGGGGCAGCTGGTCGTCTCTAGCGTCATAGCCGCCCATCTTTCTTCCGATAAATGCTTCGTCGGCAGCATTGCCGCCCGGTTGCGTTGAATGGTCGGAAACGATGACGATACGGACGCTGTGCGCAGCACGATTGTGTGGGGCAAAAGCAATGAATTTCTTTTTCGCCTCCCGAAGCTGCTTGAGCAGCTGGCCAAGTATATAGTCAGTGATCTCGCGGTTCGCTGTCACTGGATCGGGAAAGTCGGCCATGATGCGGTCGATGCGAACCATGCCATAGGCGCCCCCGCGCCAGCCCTGTGCCTCCCCGATTGCCTTGAGACGGCGAACGACCTTGTCACTCACTTCATCCGGCCGAGATTTTCGCTCGATGAGAAGATAGCCGCCAAACGCAGAATGGTCGGGTGCCTTGTAGCGGCTTCCGTCGGGGAGCAGGTTATGTTCGTCTGGGGCAAAATGGCCGGGCATGGTCTCGATGATCGCCTTGACCATCATATCCAGGGTCGGCTCCGGCTTTTGTGTTCGCCGAGACTCTGCTCCCGTAGTCATCTCGCAATTACGTCCCGGAGTTTTCGAGGAATAACGCCATTGGCACGATGATAGACGAATCTAGATTTCAAGATATCGCTACACTAATATCTGCTTCCTAAGCCTGAACAGCCAGTCCCCTCCCGAGCCAAATGCGGCCAGCCTCCTTCCAATCCACCCCCCCTCACGCCACCTCGGGATGGAACTGGGCATACCATTCGCGGTACTTCAAAATCGGGCCGTCGGCGGCGCTCAGCAGGGGGCGGGCGACATAGGCCTTGTGCGGCCAGATCTTGCCGTCGCTCCATTGCTCCTTCAGCCCATGGTCGCGCGCGATCGCGGTGAAGCGCTCCACGGCGTCCGCGTCCAACGGGCAGTCGGCGTCGCGCAGGAACAACTGGCGGACGCGATAGTGGCTCAGCCCCTCGTCCACCGGCGTCACCGACACATAATAGACCGTCGTGATCCCCGGCGCATGCGGCGTGCGGCTTTCGACGCGCGACAGCCCGCCGCCGATTACTTCGCTTTCCACCGTCGATCCGATGCCGCGCTCCACCGGCCCGTCATAATCGGCGGGCAGGATGCGCACGGGGCTGAAGAAGCGCGGGCCCTCCGTCACGATCGCGCCGTCGCTGACTGCGCGGCCGGTCGAATGCACGCCGGGGAAATGGGCGAAGTCGACGCCGTTTTCGAACACGTCCTGCGGATGCGCCGATCCGAAGTCGTCGTGCAGCTTGTGGAACCCCGCGCCGGGGATGACGGCGCTTTCGTCCCATTCGGGCAAGTCGAAAAAGGGCTCGCGCCCGTCCAGGTCGTGCCAGACGAAGATCATGCCGCCACGCGCGCACGTCGGCCAGGCGCGTACCTTTGCCTGCGGCGGCACCGCCCTGGCATAGGGCACGTGGACGCACTTGCCCGACGTGTTGTAGCGCCACTGGTGGAACGGGCACACGATCGTCTCGCCCTCGACCCAGCCTTCATAGCCCAGGTGCGCCCCCAGATGCGGGCAATGCGCGTCGGTGACGGCGGCCGCGCCGCTTTGCGTGCGGAACAGCACCATTTCCTGCCCGAAATAGCGCATCGGGCGGATTTCGCCCGGCGCCAGTTCGTCGGCAAAGGCTATCGCGAACCAGCCGGTAGGATAGGGGTGAAAGGGATAGCGCGTTCCGAACTTGCTCAATGCACCCATGGTCGTTCCCCTCCAGGCTTGTTTTGGTCGTCAGATGATCGTGGCGCCGCCGTCGATCGCGAGCACCTGACCCGTGATGTGTGCGCCCGCGTCGGTGGCGAAGAGAAGCGCGGCGCCCTTCAGGTCGGCGTCGCCGCCCAATTGCCCGCGCGGCGTGTCGTCGATCAGGTCCTGGCCATGCTTGTCGAGGACATATCCGGTCAGCTTCGACGGGAAATACCCCGGCGCGATCGCATTGACGGTGATGCCCTTGGGCCCCCATTCGGCCGCCAGCGCGCGCGTGAAGTTGATGAGCCCGCCCTTGCTCGCGTTATAGGCGATGGTGCCGATCATGCGCGGATGATGGCCCAGCAATCCCTCGACCGAAGCGACATTGACGATCCGCCCCCAGCCCGCCGGGATCATCCATCGCCGCGCCACCTGCTGCGCCAGCAGGAACGGCGCGGTCAGGTTGACCGCCATCAGCTTGTTCCAGCCGTCGAGCGGCATTTCCTCGGCATGCGCGCCCCAGGACGTGCCGGCGTTGTTGACCAGGATGTCGACGCGCCCGCCCATCGCCGCGATCGCATCGGCGACGCGTTCGGGCTCCTCGGGCTTGCCGACATCGGCGGCGACGGCGGCGGCGTCGATGCCGCGTTCCTTCAGATAGGCGACGGCCTCGTCCAGCTCGTTCTGCTTGCGCGCCGTCAGGATGACGCGCGCGCCATATTCGCCCAGTGCCTCGCTGATCTGAAGGCCCAGGCCGCGCGACCCGCCGGTGACGAGCGCGGTCTTGCCCGACAGGTCGAACAACTGGCGCAGATAGTCGGACATGCGATCCTCCGGAAGAAAGGGAAAAGCTCAGCCGGCGGTGTAGCCGCCGTCGACATACAGCGTCTGGCCGGTGACAAATCCGCTGGCCGGCGACGCGAGGAACAAAAGCGCGCCCATCAGGTCGTCGGTTTCGCCCAACCGCCCGATCGGCGTGCGATCGACGACGCGCGCGTAGAGTTCGGGCTGGGTGCGGACCAGCTCGCGGTTCAGGTCGGTCACGATCACCGTCGCGCCGAGGGTATTGACGGTCACGCCGTGCGGCCCGAATTCGAACGCGCAGGCGGCGCCGAAATTGGCGAGCCCCGCCTTGGACGCGCAATAGGCGCCGCGATTGGCCATGCCGCGCCCCGACAGGATCGACCCCATGTTGATGATGCGGCCGTATTTCCGCGCGATCATGCGCGGCGCGAAGGCGCGCACCGCCAGGAAGGCGCCAACGATGTTCACCTGCTGCACGCGCGCGAAATCCTCGACCGACACGTCGAGCACGGCCTGCGGATTGGTGATGCCGGCGTTGTTGTAGAGGATGTCGATGCGACCCATCTCGCGCTCGATCGTCGCGGCGGCGTCCTGCAGCGCGGTGTCGTCGGTCACGTCGGCCTCGACGATGATCGCGCGGCGCCCGGCGGCTTCCACCGCCGCCGCCGCCGTTTCCAGCTTGGCGCGGTTGCGCGCGATCAGCGCGACGTCGGCGCCCGCATCGGCCAGCGCCCGCGCGCCCGCCGACCCCAGCCCGCCGCCACCGCCGGTCACCACCGCGACCTGGCCGTCGAGCGCGAAGCGGTCGATCGCCTTCACGCCGTCACGCCCCCGCCGCGCACGTCGATCAGCGCCGCGATGCGCGCGCGCAGATAGTCATACTGGCCGGCCAGCAACTGATCGTCGGTGTCGGCGAGCCGCTCGGCCAGCGCCAGCATCTCGGCGAGCAGCCGGTCGTCCTCATGTGGTTCGGACGGCATCCCAGTCTCTCCCATCAGAGCCGATAGCCCTGCTGGCGCTCGTCCTTCCAGCGCCGGGCCTTGTAGGCGAAGTCCTTGAATTCGGAGCGCGGCACTTCGACCACGTCCATCCAGACGTTGGTGCGCTCCTTGATCTTCCTGCGGATCGATTCGGTCAGCCGCGCGCGCTCGTCCTCGCCCAGCGCGCCGACATGCTCGGCGACGGCGTAGCGGACCTCGATCTCGGTCCTGGCGTCGCGCGTGTAGAGGCGGCCGTCATATTCGCCGACTTCGGCGTGCGCGAAGACGGCGGCGTCGATCATCGCGGGCCACACATTGTTGCCGCGAATCTTCATCATGTCGTCGAACCGGCCGATCGTGCCGCATTCGACCGCGTTCCACGCGCCGCCGCCGCATTCCTGCCACGGCACCAGCCGCGCGGCGTCGCCGGTGCGGAACCGGACCACCGGGCTGCCCTCGACCGACAGGTTGGTGACGATCATCTCGCCGACTTCGCCGGGCAGCGTCGGCGCGCCGGTCGCGGGGTCGACGATCTCGACCATCGATTCCCATTCGAACAGGCGGATCAGCCCGCGCCCGTCGCCGCGGAACACGCCCGCCGCCCCGGTGGAGCCGCCGAAGCCGTTGAGCTGCGTGCTGCCATAGCCTTCCTGCAACCGGCAGCCCCAATGTTCCTCGATCTTCGCCGCCCATTCGAGCGGATAGCCCTCCGCCGCAATGAACAGGCCGTGCATGTCGGGAAATGCCTCGCGCGGGGAAATGCCGCGCGCCAGCAGCGCCTCGGTCAGCGTGTGGAGATAGTTGGTCGAGGCATAGATGAACTGCATGCCGCCGATCTTGGTCAGCAGGTCGATCTTCGCCTCGGTCGACAAATTGCCGCCCAGGTGGAAACCGGTGGCGCCCATGATGCGGATCGCCTCGCCGGGTCCCCAGCCGCCCGTCGTCATCCCCCCGGCGGGGACACAGTTGATCGCCGTGTCGCCCTTGCGCAGCCCCGCCATGTACCAGGGCAGCGCGTGGAGATAGCCGAGCATGTGCACGTCGCGCTGAGTGCGGCCATAGATTTCCTGACCCTGCCCCGACGTGCCGCTGGTCATGCTGATGTGCACCACCTGCTCGCGATCGACGCCCAGCCGCGTACCGAACGGCGGGTTTTCCGCCTGATCGGCCAGGAACGCCTTCTTGTCGCTGGTCGGCATCGCCTTGATGAACTGGTCGAGGCTCGTCACCTTGCCGTCGGCAAGGCCGCCCTCCGCCATCCGCGCGCGATAGAAGCTGCTCTTGGCCCACAGCCGCTCGCACAATGCCTGCACGCGCGTAAGCTGATAGGCCTCCAGCTCGTCGCGCGTCATGTCGTGGAAGCGCCGCAGCAGCGGCGACTGGGCAAAGGGATCGGCGACGGGCGGCGATGCCATGGGGTCAGCCCTCCATCGGCCGGAACGCAGGCAGCGTGATCTCCGGCGTCACGTCGTTGAAGACGATTTCGACCTTCATTCCCGCCGCCACGTCCTCGGGCGTGCAGCCGACGATGTTCGCCGGGATGCGGCATCCCTCGTCCAGCGTCACCAGCGCGACGACATAGGGCACCTTGTCGGCATAGACGTCGCGCGGCACCGGGTGGCGCACGGTGATCCAGCTGAATACCGTGCCCTTGCCGCTGGCCTCGACCCACTCAGGCCGGTCGAGCCCGCCGGGTGCGAAAGTGACGGGCGGGAACAGATAGTCGCCGTTGGCCGCGCGCTGCACCATCAGCCGGTGGGCGCGCATACCATCCCAGAAGGGCCTCGTCTCGGGATCGGGGACAGGCAGCGGGCCGTAATAGTCGGTTGCGGGTTCGGTCATCGGTCAGTTCCTCAGGATCATGGCGCTGCCGCAGGTCATCGCGCCCGCGGTGGTGAGGCAGATTTCCGCTCCGTCGATCTGGCGCTCGCCGGCATCGCCGCGCAACTGCTCGACGGCTTCGAGAACGTGGTTGAAGCCGTGGATATAGGCCTCGGACAGCAACCCCCCGGCGGTGTTGAGCGGCAGCGCGCCGTCGCGGCGGATGCGGCCGTCCATCACGAACGGCCCGCCTTCGCCTTCCTTGCAGAAGCCGAGCCCTTCCAGCGCCATCAGCACCGAATAGGTGAAACAGTCATAGATTTGCGCGACGTCGACATCCTGCGGGCCGATGCCGGCGCTGTTCCACAGATCGTCCGCCAGATATTTGAAGCAATTGTGCGCATGGCTGGGCCAGCGGATCGCGTCGAACAGGTCGTCGCCCTGGCTGGGGCCGCCCCCATAGGCGCCGCCCATGATATAGACGGGCTTGTGCGGCAAGTCGCGGGCATGCTCCGCCGAAGTGATGACAACCGCGCAGGCGCCGTCGCTTTCCAGGCAGATGTCGTACATGCGGAACGGATCGACGATCGGGCGCGAGTTGAAATATTGCTCCTTGCTCATCGGCTCGCGCTGCATCGCGCGCGGGTTGCGCGTGGCATTGTCGCGGAAGGTGGTGGCAATCTCCGCCCAATGCTCGGGGCTGGTGCCGTACTCGATCATGTGGCGACGCGCCCACATCGCCATCGCCTGCGGATAGGTGATCCAGCCGAGCGGTGCAGTGAACTGCGTCACGCCATAGGCCGACATGTCGCGCCCGCCGCCGAGCCGGAACCCCGACCGGCCGTTCATCGCGCGAAAGCACACGACGTTCTTGGCCAACCCCGCCTCGATCGCGGCGCAGGCGGCCAGCGTGATAAGGTTCGCGCCGTTGCCGCCCGCCGCATAGTCGACGGCATAGCCCGCGTTTTCTATCCCCATCTCGGTCGCGACGCCGATCGCGGGGGCGCTGTCGTTGAAATTGAAGCTGACGATGCCGTCGATGTCGGACACCTTCAGCCCGGCGTCGGCGATCGCCTTCAGGCACGCCTCGGACGCCAGGCTGCGCACCGTGCGCCCCGAATTCTTGCTGTATTCGGTGTTGCCGATCCCGGCGATGGCGTATTTGTCGCGAAGCTTGAACATCAGTTTTCCTCTGGGCCGCCGCCGAAGCGGGGCGCGCGTTTTTCCTTGAAGGCGATCAGGCCCTCGGTGGCGTCGGGTTCGGTGGTGGCATAGGCATGGACGAACGCGATCTCGGCGCGCAGCCCCTCGGCATAGCCGGTGTCGAGCGTCAGGTTGGCGAGCCGCTTGGCGCCGGCGAGGCCGACGGGGCTCTTCTTCGCCAGTCCGTCGATCCAGGCATCGGCGGCCGCCATCAGCGCACCATCGGGAACGACTTTGGTTACCAGCCCCCAGCGCTCGGCAGTCTCGGCGTCGAGCAGTTCGCCGGTCAGCATCAGATGCTTGGCGCGCAGCATGCCGATCGCACGCGGCAACCGCTGCGACCCGCCCGCGCCGGGCAACTGGCCGAAGTTCAGATGGCCGTCGCCGATTTTTGCCGAAGCACCCGCGATCGCCATGTCGCACGCCAGCAGCACTTCGATGCCGCCCGCCACGCACACGCCGTTGACCGCCGCGATCCAGATCGCGCGCGCCGCCTCTATCCCCGTCAGCATCGCGAAGAAATCGTCGAGGAACGCCTGGAACGCCGCCGGATCGCGATAGAGGCGGATATAGCCGTCCAGGTCGCCGCCGGCCGAGAAGCTGCGCCCCTCGCCCGTCAGCACGACGAAGCGGATCGCGGCATCCGCCTCGATTTCCGCCACCACTGCCTTCAGTTCCTTGACGGTCGACCAGTCGAGCGGATTGAGCTTGTCGGGCCGCGCCAGTGTGACGCGCGCGACATGCCCCGATTTCTCCAGCCGCAGGTTCTGATAGGTCATGCCGGCACTCCCCAGCGCTTCCTGGCGTCGGCGGTCAGTTCGCCCTTGGCCACCTTGCCCCCGGACGACCGCGGCAGGTCGTCCATCAGCACCAGATATTCAGGAAACCATTCGCGGCTGACGCCGCGATCGGTCAGGTGGCGGGTAATCTCGTCGAGCGTCGGCTGCGTATTCGGGCGCGGTGCGACGTAGATGCACACCCGCTCGCCGAACACGGGATCGGGCGCGGGCACAGCAGCGCACAGCGCGACCGAGGGATGCGTCGCCACTTCGGCCTCGATCATCGGCGCCGACAGATTCTTGCCGCCACGAATGATGAATTCAGACGTGCGGCCGACAACCTTCAGATAGCCGTCCGCGTCGACTTCGACGATGTCGCCCATCAGCATCCATCCATCGTCGGTGAACAGCGCCGCGTTCGCCGCGTCATCGTCCCAATAGCCGAGGCATGCGGCCGGTCCCCGGCACGCCGGCTGGCCCCTGCCCGCCACTTCCTCCCGCGTCGCGGGATCGAACAGCCGCACCTCCATCGCCGGGATGACCTGCCCCGCCGTCGTCAGCCGGTGCTCGCGCGTGTCGGCGGCCGTGGTGCGGCTGAGCGCACCCGTCTCGTTCGAGCCGTAGAATTGCAGGACGGCGGCGCCGGTCACTTCCTCGAACTCCGCCGCGCGGCGATAGGGAACCGCCTCGCCCCCGGTGAACATGCAGCGCAGCGACGACAGGTCGCGCGGCCGTTCCGCCTGTTCGTTCAGCATCATGATGAACTGCGTGCTGACGCAGCACAGCACCGTCACGCGCTCGCGCTCGATCATGTCGAGCGCGACGCCCGCGTCGAAGCGCGGAAGCACGACTGTCGGCACGCCCAGGATCGTGGGCGAGAAATGCGCGGTCCACAGGCCGAAGCCGAACGGCATCGGCACCGCGCCCAGGAAGATCTCGTCCTCGGCGAAGCGCCCCGCCTCGGCCGCGACCTGATGAAAATAGAACCAGCGGTTCTGCGTGTGCATCACGCATTTGGGCAGGCCGGTCGTGCCCGACGTCGAGTTGATGAGGAACAGCGCGTCGGGATCGGGATCGCGCAGCGGCGGATGGTCGGGCATGGCGCCCGCGCTCCAGTTGCGCGCCTCCATCAGGTCGGGGACGGCCAGCAGGTGGCGCACCGGTGCACCAATGCGTGCCAGCGCGTCGCGCAGTTCCTCGATCGTGCGGTCGCGCATCACCGGATGCGCGATCAGCACCTCGGCGCCTGTGCGGCCGAGCAGGTGCGCGATTTCCGCCAGCCCGGCGCGCGCGCCGATGCCGACGGCGACCAGCCGCGCGCGCTCGACACCCAGCAACGCGGCGTGGACGGCGGGACCGTCGGGCAGCAGCACCGCGACGCGCGCGCCCGGCGCCAGCTCCATCGCCGCGAGCAGCGCCGCGATACGGGTCGCCGCGCGGTCATAGGCACCCCAGCCGAAACTGCCGGCGGGCGTGATGAACGCGGGCGCGGCGGGCTTGCTCCCCGCCAGCGCGGCGACGCGCGCGGACAGCGTCGCGTCGCTCCACCAGCCGGCAGCGCGATAGCGGGCGGCCGCTTCCGGATCGGCGCGCAGGCTGCGGGCGACCTCAAGCGGGCTCAAGCATCGTCTCCTCGAAATGTTGACCGAAGGTGCAGTCGGGGCCCAGCGCATGGTGCAGCACATGCTGCGCAATCGTGGCACGATGCTGCGCGGGCGTGCCCCAGGCCTGGCCGAGCGCGAGCGCGCGCTTCAGCACGAAATGCACATCGACTTCCCAGCTATATCCCATCGCGCCATGCACCTGCACGGCGGCATGGGCGGCCACGTCGGCGGCGGCGGCGGCGGCGATCTTGGCATGCGCGATGCGGACGCCGGCATGCGCATCTGCCGCCGCAAGCTGGGCGGCGGCGGCGATCACCACGGGCCGCGCGAACGCCACCCTGGTCTGCGCCGTCGCCAGATGGTGCTTCACCGCCTGGAACGATCCGATCGGCTTGCCGAACTGCTGGCGATCCCTGGTGTACGCCACCGACAGGTCGATCGCGCGCTGCGCCAACCCCAAGAGCTGCGCGGCGGCATAGAGTGCGCCGCGATCACGCATCGCGTCGAGCATCGCGCGCCCTTCCTCGCCATCGGCGATGCGCGTGCGCGCCTCGGGCCGCCAGTCGACCGCGAACAGGCGGCGGAAGGGATCGAAGCTCTCCTCGCGGCGCAGCGTCACGGCATCGGCGGGGACCAGATGGACTTCATGCCCGTTCGCCAGGATCAGCGCGGCGGCGGTGTCGGCATCGGCGACGAAGGGATTGACCGGATGGCCGACCGCCACCGTCTCGCCCGCCACCGCGCGCGCCAGCCAGTCGCCGGTCAGCATCGGCACCGCGACGCCGGCATGTTCGACCAGCGGCTCGGGCAGCGCCGCCGCGCCGCACGCGATCGCGACCAGCGCCATCTCGACCGGCCCCAGCCCCGCTCCGCCGGCGCTTTCGGGCGCGGCAAGGCCGGTCAGCCCCATCTCCACCAGTGCCTGCCAGCGCGCATCGTCGCGCGCCGCGCCGCTGTCGAGCAGGCGGCGCAGGTCGGCGCCGGTGCAGATCTCGCCCAACAGGCCGGCCACGGTTTCGGCCAGCATTTCCTGTTCCTCGCCAAGGCGGAATTCCATGCCGCTATCCCCTCGGCAGGCCGAGCATCCGCTCAGCGATGATGTTGCGCTGAATCTCGTTCGCGCCGGCGTAGATCGGCCCCGCGAGCGAGAAGACATAGCCGTCGAGCCAATGGTCGACCGCGCCCGACGCATCGGGCGCCGCCGCCGTCAGTTCGGCCACCGCACCCAGCAGCGACAGTGCGGTGCGGTGCAGCGCCAGGTCCATTTCCGACCAGAAGATCTTGTTGGTGCTGGTTTCCGGCCCGATCGCGCCGCCCGCCATCAACCGGCTGGCAGTCGAATAGATCGACAGCGCATAGGCATCGGCGTCCATCCACGCCTGCAGCACCGCCGCGCCCAGCGCGGGGTCGGCATCGGCGCCGCGCGCGCGCCACAGATCGACTAGCTTCGCCGCCGCGACCTGGAACCGCGCGGGGCTGCGCAGCATCAGCCCGCGTTCGAACCCGGCGGTCGACATGCACACCGCCCAGCCCTCGCCTTCGCCACCCAGCCGGTTGGCGGTGGGCACGCGGACCTCATCGAGGAAAATCTCGGCGAACACCGGCTTGCCGTCCAACCGCGCGATCGGGCGGATCGTCACGCCCGGGCTGTCGAGCGGGAAGAGGATCAGCGACAGTCCCTTGTGCCGCTCGCTGCCCGGCGCGCGGAACAGCCCGAACGCCCAGTCGGCATAGACGCCGCGCGACGACCATATCTTCTGTCCCGACAGCACATAGTCGTCGCCGTCGCGCACCGCCGTCGAGCGCACGCCCGCCAGGTCGCTGCCCGCGCCCGGCTCCGACCATGCCTGTGCCCAGATATGGTCGCCCGCCGCCATCGCGGGCAGGAAGCGCGCCTTCTGCTCCTCGGTCCCATATTCGATCAGCGTGGGGCCGAGCAGGAAGATGCCGTTCTGGTTGACGCGCAACGGCGCGCCCGCGCGATAATATTCTTCCTCGAAGATCAGCCAGCGGATCAGGTCGAGCGCGCGGCCGCCATAATCGACGGGCCAGGTCACCATGCCCCAGTTGCCCGAATGAAGCGTGCGTTCCCATGCGCGATGCGCCTCGAACCCCTCGCGGCTCGAATCGAAATCGGGCAGCGGCCCCGCGGGCACATGTTCGGCCAGCCATTGGCGGATTTCGGCGCGGAACGCCCGTTCGGCGGGGCTGTAGCGAAGGTCCATCGCGTCAGAACTCCGCCCGCTCGCCCGAACCGACAAAGGCGTCGCGCGCCTTCTGGCTGTCCTCGTGCAAATACATTTCCAGCGTGAAACCCTGTTCGAAACGATAGCCATGGTCGACGTCGCGCGGTTCGATGCCGTTCAGCGCCTCCTTGGCGATGGTGAGCGCCTTGCGGCTCTTCGACGCAATGACGCCGCAGAAGGCACGCGCTTCCTCGACCAGCCGGTCGCGCGGCACGATCTTCTCGACCGCGCCCAGCCGATATGCCTCGGCCGCGTCGATGCGCCCGGCGGTGAAAAAGGTCGCGCGGACCTTCTGGATCGGGAACATGCGCATCAGATGGCTGGCGCCGCCCATCGCGCCGCGATCGACCTCGGGCAGCGAGAAGAAGGCGTCGTCGGACGCGATCACCACGTCGGACGCGCCGCAGATGCCGATGCCCGATCCGATGACGAAGCCGTGCACCGCGCTGACCACCGGCACCTCGCAGTCGCGCACTGCCTTGAACGTGCGGTAATTGCCGCGATTGAGCCAGGTGATCCGTTCCGGATGCGCCTGCATCTCCTTGATGTCGACGCCGCCGCAAAAGCCGCGCCCCTCGCCCCGGATCAGCACGCAGCGGACCTCGGGATTGCGGCCAAGGTCCTGGATCAGGTCGGGGACCTGGTTCCACCCGTCGCTGTCGAGTGCATTGACCGGCGGGTGGTCGAACACAATCTCGCCGATGCGGTCGCGGATGTTGGTGCGCACGGGCATCAGGCCAGGGTCCCGGAGTTGGCGGATGGCAGGACAGGTGCGCCGGCCAGCGCGGCGATCCGCGCGCGGGCATCGCGTTCGATGGCGCAAAGCAGCTCGGCGACGCTCGGCAGGTCGGCCAGTCGCCCGGCGACCTGGCCGGTCGCCATCAGCCCCGCATCGGCATCGCCTTCGACGACGGCGCGCTGGATGCGCATCGGCGCCGCCGCCGCGCGGATCGCCTGCGCCAGCGACAGGCCGTGCGCGTGCATGCCGCGCGCCGAATGCAGCAAATCGCTCCAGGACGCGCCGGTCCGGCGCTTCATCTCCAGCCCCGCCGCGATCGCGTCGCGCCAGCCGCCCAGCATGCCGCCGCGCTCGATCCGGCGCAGCGCCGCGTTGCGGATCATGCGCTGGGGAATACCGTCTACGTCGGTCGTCACCGCGATGTCGTCGGTCGCGGCGGCGACATAACGCTGCTTGACTGCATCGGGCACCGGGCTTTCGCGCGTCATCAGAAAGCGCGTGCCCATGGCGATGCCCGCCGCGCCGAATGCCAGCGCCGCCGCCAGCCCGCGCCCGTCGGCAAAGCCACCCGCCGCGACAACCGGCGCCGACACGGCATCGATCACTTGCGGCAACAATACGGTCGATGCGACCGCCCCGGTATGGCCACCGCCCTCGCCGCCCTGGACGACGAGCATGTCGACGCCCATCGCCACCATCTTTTGCGCATGCTTGACCGCGCCGACCGTGGGCACGCAGGCAATCCCCGCGTCGCGGAACCGCGCGATCATCGCGGCATCGGGCCCCCGGCCGAAGCTGACCGCGCGCACCCGGTCGCGATTGGCGAGGATCAGTTCGACCAGCTCGCCCGCGCCCGGCTGGAACATATGGAAATTGACGCCGAACGCGCCCGGGGTCCGCGTACGCACCTCGGCGATGCGATCGGCCGCGACCCGCGGCGTCATCACCGCCGCGCCCAGGAATCCGAACCCACCCGCGTCGGTCGTCGCCGCCACCAGCGCCGGTTCCGCGACCCATCCCATCGCGGTCTGGATCACCGGCAACCGACAACCGAGCAGCGCCGTCATCGGCGTGGCAAGCGCGTCGGTCATGATTCCCCGCGCTTGTTCGCGGCGGCCGCGCTCTTGCCTGTCACCCCCGCCAACGCATGGCCGGTGGTCAGGTCGTTCTGGGCATGCGCGAAATGATGCATATGAAAGACTGCGTCCATCGCGGTCCGCTTGCCGCGCAGATCCTCGACCTGGTGGATCGCCTGCTTGGTCAGCCACATGCCCAGCGACGCCTGCGGCACCAGCTTCGCCGCCATCGCCGCCGCCTCGTCGCGCAGCGCGTCGCGCGCGACGACGCGATTGACCATGCCGAACGACGCCGCGCGGTCGGCGCTCATCCGCTCGCCCAGCAGCAGGAATTCCTTGGCGATGCGCGGCGGCAACTCAAAGGCATGGGCGAAATATTCGACGCCGGGAATGCCCATCATCGTCGACACCGGGTCCTGGAAGAAGGCATCTTCCGACGCGACGATCAGGTCGCAGACCCAGGCGAGCATCAGTCCCCCGGCGATGCACGCGCCCTGCACCATCGCAATCGTCGGCTTGGGCAAGTCGCGCCAGCGGCGACACATGCCCAGATAGACTTCCTGCTCGCGTGTATAAAGGAATTCCGCGCCCGGCCGTCCGACATGATCGGGCAGCAGATGCGCGCGATCGAAGCTGCGCGTCACATCGCGGCCCGGCGTGCCGATGTCGTGCCCGGCGGAGAAATGCTTGCCCGCGCCGCCCAGCACCACCGCCTTCACCTCGCGATCGTCGACCGCGCGCCGGAAGGCGGCGTCGAGCGCATAGGTCATCTGGCTGTTCTGGGCATTGTGGAACTGGGGTCGGTTCATCGTCACCCAGGCGACGCCCTCCGCCACTTCATAGAGGACCGGCGTGTCGGTTTCGTACACGACTCCGGGCGCGTCGGCGTCGCTCATCGCGCGCGCCTTTCCGCACAACCGCCGCTGTCGGACCGTCGACCGATCACGCCCACTCTCCTGTGTCTATCTGTTCTGCAAATACTATCTTTTACAGCTTTGAGGGCGTCAAGCGCGGCGCGATCCAATCGCCATATGCGAGAGTTGCCGATCCGCTATCGGACGACCCGTCCGCGAGGCCCGATGGCAAGGCAAAGCCGCGAGCGAGCGAGCAGTGCCACTGCCGTCTTTGCGAGCGCAGCGAAGCAATCCATGGACGCGGCACTGGATTGCTTCGCTGCGCTCGCAAGGACGGCGGAGATTGATCGAGCCCCCCGACACGTCACGCCGCGCGGCGGTCGCCCGGCGGATCGCCCTTCAACAGCGTCGCGCGGATATTGTGCGGATCGAACCGGCGGATCACCGCCAGCGCTTCTTCGGTCGGCGCGGGGGTAAGCGGCGGCTCGCCGTCGACCAGCACGTCGAATCCGGTGTTCTCGCGCACCTGCTCCACGCTGATGCCGGGGTGCAGCGATACCAGCCGGATCGCATGGTCCGGCCCGCCGAAGTCCATCACGCACAGGTCGGTGACGATCAGCCGCAGGTCGAGCCCCAGCGGCTTGCGCCCGCCCGGCCAGCGCGCGGGATTATATCCGGCGGAGCAGACATAATCGACTTCGCCCGCGACCAGGCTGCGCTTGCTGTGCATCGGAATGAAATAGCTGTTCGGATGATTGACGCTGTTGCCCGGAAAGCCACGCGCGCCCAGCAGCGCCGCCTTGGGCCGGTCGTGGTCGCCGATCACGCTGATGTTGGTCTGGCCGAAACGGTCGATCTGCACCGGCGACACGAACGCATGGCGCCGCCCGCCCCACAGATTGTCGAAAGTGCGCAGATAGGGCGCCCAGCCCTCTACCACCGGCTGGAAGTCGCCGCGCGGGCCGATCGGCACCGGTTGGTCGACCAGCGCGTTCTCCGCATCGGTAATCATCAGCGCCGGATTGAACGTCGCCTTGGCCAGGCTCGCCGCGAGCCGGGGAATCGGCGTGATGCCGGTCGCCAGCCATTCGGGGTAGCCGCGCCACGCCTCGGCGCAGGCAGCGATGAGCAGTTCGGATAGCGTGTAGGACGTGGCGGTCATCGCGCTTCCCCCCGGTTTCAATAAATCGCCGGCGGCAGCGCGCGGACCGCGTCCGCGCCGCCGACCGAGCCAAGATAGACGGCATCGTCGACATCGACATGCGCCGCGCGATAGGCGGCCCAGGCCTCCGGGCTTTCGGCGGCGGCCGCATAGGTCTTCAGATGCGTGAGATCGAGCGCATAGTCGGGCGCGGCGCTGGTCGGATGCGCGCCGAACGGCGCCTCCGCCACGCCCGCGATCAGCGACCGCTCGACCAGGTGGAAACGCGCGTTGGCGGGCAAGTCCAGCTCGGGCGTCTTCACCAGCCTTTCGGTCGTGACGAAGGCGCGCGTCGCGGCGCGCGCCATCAACTCGTCGAAAAAGGGGTCGAGCGACAGCGTCAGCACATTGCCCTTCTCATCGGCGCGATGGACGTGGAGCAGCGCGACATCGGGCTTCAGCGCGGGCATGGCGAGCAACGTCTCGCCATCGTCGAACGGGCTGGTGATCGTGCGCAGCTCGGGCGCCTCGGCGATGGCGGTGCCGATGCCGACGCGCGTGGGCAGGAAGGGCAGCCGCATCGCCGCCGCGCGCAGACCCCAGTGGAGCATGCCCTCGTCCATTTCCCACACCGGCAGCCCGGCCTGGCGCGCCGCCTTGAAATGCGGCTCGATCGGAATGTGGTCGAGCGAGACGAAGGCAAAGATCAGCTTTTTCAGCTTGCCCGCCGCCGCCAGCATGCCGACGTCCGGGCCGCCATAGGCGATCACCGTCAAATCCTTCAGGTTCGACCGGGCGATGGCGCGGATCAGCGCCATCGGCTTGCGCCGCGTCGCCCAGCCGCCGATGGCGATGGTCATTCCGTCGGACAACTCTCCCACGATCTCTTCGACGGTCCTGCGCTTGTCGAGCACGGCGCGGGCATCCTTTCCAAATGCATCCTGTCGCACGAGGGCGCGCGACAGGGCCGGCGATGGCGGCCGACCTCCCCAAGTCGCCTCCACCGCCGAACCGGTTATACAGTGCCCGGTGGCCCGCCCGCACGTGCCCCACCCGCGCGGATCAGCACCACCGCCGGTTCCGTTCAGGCAAGCGCGACGCGGACAATCGCCGAGGCGCAAATGTGGTCGCGATCACGCCCGACCACCTGCACATCGACGAAGCGGCTGCCGTCCAGGTGCCGCGCATAGACGCGCCCTGTCAGTTGCATGCCGTCGCGCGCGAATGTGCCGGGCCCCAGCACGCGGCCCAAATCGGCATGCGCGCATCCGGCCCAGGCGGCCACGCCCAGCCGGGCACGCTCCGCCCAGTCGGCGCCGGCCACGGCATCCCCGTCGAATTCGACGATGTCGCCGAGCTTCACATCGGCGAACCGCCGCCGCTGCCGCATCGACCATCCCCCTAGCGGACCGGCCGGGCGGGTGCGCCGCCGGGCCTGGCCCTGCGTCACGCGACTTCCGCCACCGCAGGCATGGCCTCGATCGCCGGCACCGCCGCCGATTCGAAGCCATAGAGCTTCTCGGCGTTGCCATAGAGAATCGCCGCCTTCGTCTGCGCCGGAACACCCGACATCGACGACTGGATCACGCGCCATGAATAGGGATAGTCGGCGCTGATGTGCGGATAGTCGGTCGACCACAGCACACGCTCCGGATTCATCGAATCCAGGTTGTTCAGCCCAAAGCTGTCGGTCATGTAGCCGAAGTAGAAATGCTCATCGATATATTCGCTGGGCAGACGCTTCAGGCCGAAATGGCTGACCTTTTCCAGCCGCTGATAGTTGTTGTCGATCTGCTCCTTCACATAGGGCACCCAGCCGAAGTCGACTTCGGCGAAGGCCACCTTCAGGTTCGGGTAACGATCGAACACGCCGTTGAAGATGAATTCGATGCAGCGATTGGGCGCATCAAAGAAACGGCCATATCCCGGCAGCTTCGCCTTGTGCGGCGACGGCTTGTAGATGCCCAGCGCGACATGGATGTTGAAGCTGACGTCGCGCTCATGGATCGCGGCCCACAGGTAATCCTCTTCCGGCGACATGACCGTCGAACCGTTGGGATAGGCCTGCGCCATCGCCGCGCGCATGCCGGGGCGGCCGAGCACGCGGTCGAGCTCGGCAACCGCCGTCCTGGCGCCGCCGCGATTGGGCAGGAACACCAGGCCGCAGAAACGGCTGGGGTCATAGGCGACATATTCCGAGACCCAGTCGTTATACGCCTGGACCAGCGCGATATGAAGTTCCTCGTCCTCGATCAGCGCCATCGCGGCCTGGACTGACGGCGTCGGGTACATGACTTCGGCGGTCACGCCATCGCGGTCCTGTTCCTTGATGCGTTCGGCCGGGTCCCAGCCGCCCTTGCGCATGTCTTCGAAGCGCATCCACGCCTTCATCTCCTCCGGCGGCAGGCCGGCGCAGGCGTTCCAGCCGAAATTGCGCGGTCCATCCAACCCTTCGAAGATCCAGCCGTCGCCTTCCTCGAAACTTTCGATCCGGGGCGCTCGGTCCTTGAATTTCGCGGGGACTCGCTTGGTGAACAGGTCGCCGGGTTCGTTGAAATGGCTGTCGGCCGAAACCAGCCGTCGGGCTCCAAGTGGCACAGGCTCTCTCCTTGCTATCTTTTATATGATGAACGGGATTTTTGACTCGAGTCAAGCATCCATCGCAATTTTCCAGCACTAAACCGAGTTCGGCGCGCAACCGACCCGAGGGGCCTTTCCTCGCTTTACTAATAAAGATAGAAAGTGCAAGAGATCCGTACTTGGGAGAGAGACAGATGGCGACCCACGCCGACATCATGGAAACCATCCCCGCGGCGCCGCGTCCTGCGGCGCGCGAAGCGTTGGAAATGCTGGCCAGTCGACGTTCGCCGGCCCCCGACACGCTGGTCGCGCCAGCCCCCGGCGCCGAGGAAATCGAAACGATGCTGCGCATCGCGACGCGGGTGCCCGACCATGGCCGCATCGCGCCATGGCGACTGATCCTGATCGCCGGAGAGGCAAAGGCCAACTGGCTCGCGAAGCTGATGGAGATCGCCGAATCGCGCGACGACGCACCCAAGGCGCGTGTCTCCGCGCGCAAGCTCGCGAGCGCGCCGCTCGTCGTGGTGCTGGTGTCGTCCCCGACGCCAGGGCACAAGATTCCCGAGTGGGAACAACAGCTATCGGCGGGCGCGGTCGGCATGAACCTGCTCCACGCCGCGCACGCGCTGGGTTATGGCGCCAACTGGCTGACCGGCTGGCACGCGTACGACCCCGCCGCGACCGCGCTGCTGGGCCTGGGCGAGCAGGAGAAGGTCGCGGCGGTGATGCCGATGGGCACAGTCGCCCAGCCGACGGCGGAACGCGAGCGCCCGGACACCGACCGTATCGCTACATGGCTGGAGCTCTGAACGGCGTTTCGGGCGTGGCAACGTGCCTGTCAGACATTCCGCGCTCCCGCCGCGGCAAGGACGCGCCCGAACGTCGCATCGGCGCTGCGCGGGGGAGCAGTGCGCCCCCGCGCATCCCGAATGAAAGAAGCACTCGCCTTACCCCGGTCGTCGCGCACGCCCGTCCCGCGCGGGACGACGCCCGACAGTCAGGCACGAAGCGCGGCGGACGATACGGTCTGGCTGGTGTCGAACCCGTGGCGACGCTCGCCCCCACCGCCCGAATAATGCTCGCGGATCGCGCGCTCGGCGGTCATCGCGTCGCCTTCGGCAATGGCGCGATAGATGCGCTCATGCTCGCGCGCCAGCGACAGGCGGACCGACCGGTCGACGAAGGTCCCGTGCACGGCATTGTCCAGTGCATGCGTATCGACCTGCGCGGTCCACATCTGCTCCAGCGCGCCGACCACCAGGCTCATCGTCTGGTTGCCGCAATACGCGACCAGTTCGGTATGGAACGCGCGGGCAAGCGGAATGAACCGGCTGGGTTCGTCGATCGCTTCCATGCTGGCGTCGATGTTGGCGCGCAGCCGCGGCAGCACCGTCGTCTCGCGGTCGGGACGCATCGCCGCCTGCGCCGCGCAGGCGGGCTCCAGCAGGCGCATCGCGTCGATCAGGTCGATCAGCGGCACGCCACGCGACTGAAGCACCAGCGCCAGCATATAGGCCGCAGTCCCGGGCTGCGGCAGATGGACGATCGCGCCGCCCACATTGCCGCGCAGCACGGTGATGAGGCCTTCGGTTTCCAGGATGCGGAACGCCTCGCGGATCGCGGGCGGACTGACGCCGAATTCGGTCATCAGTTCGTCTTGCTTGGGAAGCAGCGCGCCGTCGCTCAACGTGCCCGAAAGGATGCGCGCGCGCAGGCTGTCCGCGACGATTTCGGCGACACGCGGCTGGCGAAGGCGCCGCTTCGTCCTGAACTGTTCCATCCCCTAGGCTTCCAATCCGTCAATGCCGCCCGGAACCTGTTGCCCCGTCCGGAGGGCCGAAAGGCGCAGGACATACGCGCGCTATCCATCATTGCAAGTCTGTGACGAATATCATCGCGCCAAATCAAAGACAAATGGGAGAGAGACGATGCCCACCGATCCAAAGCGGATGCAAAGCTTTACCATCAGCATCACGCCCTTCACCGCCGGAGGCGCGATCGACGAAGCGGGGTTGCGCGCGCATCTGACTCGGCTGGGCGCGGCGGGCGTCGGCGTCTATGTCGGCGGAGGCGGCAGCGGCGAAGGCTATACGCTGGACGATGCCGAGACCGAGCGGCTGCTGGCGATCGCGGTCGAGACGCTGAAGGGCGTGGTGCCGATCCGCGCGATGGGCGTCGAGCCGCGCACCGCGAAGCAGATGATCGCCTTTCTGGAGCGTGCAGAGCGCGCCGGCATGGACGCAGCGCAGGTCTATTCGCTCGACGTCGGGCATGGCCATGTGCCGACGCCGAAGGAACTCGACGCCTATTTCGACGAAGTGATGCGCAACAGTTCGATGCCGCTGGTGCTGTCGACGCACCAGTCGGTCGGCTATGTCATCCCTGCGCCGGTCATTATCGAACTGTTCGCGCGACACCCGCATCTGACCGGACTGAACATCAGCCATCAGGATCCGAACTACCTGCGCACGCTGATCGACGCGCTGGGCGACCGCATCGACATCTGCGTCGGCGGACCGCATCAGGCGCCGATGGCGCTGGCGCTGGGCGCGCAGGGGTTCCTGACGTCGGAGGGCAATCTGGCGCCGCGCCTGGTGATGCGCGTGGTTGACGCGGCGCGGCGCGGCGACGGCAATGCATTCCTGGACGAATGGGGCAAGCTGCTGCGGCTGTTCATGGCGCTCTACGGCAATGGCGGCATCCGGGTGACCAAGGCAGTGCTGACGAAGCTGGGCGCGGCGGGCGGCTATCCGCGCGCGCCGCGCCTGCCGTCGGAGGACGATGCGCTCGCCCGCGCGATGGACGTGGTCGAGGCGTTGGGCATCGCCGAGTCCGAAGGGTTGCGCTGAACCGACGCTGGAGACAGGGTTCGCGCGGGGGAGATTGGCGAGTGCCCTATCGCTCTCCTTGTGAAAGAGTTTCACGAAGAGGCGCGGAGAGGGTGCGGCCGACTCACCGCCGTCCTTGCGAGGAGCAAAGCGACGAAGCAATCGAGTCATCTCCCAGCCAAAACCGGGCGACTGGGTTGCTTCGCTCGCAACGACGGCAATATTCGGGCGGGCGCCTTTCTCTCTTTATTATCTCATTCCCTCCGCGCTCTTCGCGTGAAACAAATACTCGCGCGCCCAAACAAAAAACCGCCCCGGTACGAACCGGGACGGCGAGTTGCGACCATGGGGTAATGACGTTGCGGTCGAATTACTCGGCGGCGATCGCCTTGGGCATCGGATCGCCATCGGGCCCGTCGTCCAGGCTGGCGATGCGTTCGTCCCAGAAGGCCGATTCGCGCGACGTGTCGATCGTGTAGGCGCCGCGCACGCCGAACTTCCGCCGCGCTTCTTCGAGCGGCAGGTCGAGCCAGTCCTCATAATGCGGCAGGAACAGCGGATCGGATTCGCGGCCGATCCGCATGCCGTGCTCGGCCAGGTCCCACATCTTCAGGAACAGCTCGGGATAGTGCAGCGGCCCGCGCACGAACATCGGCACGGTCAGCAGCGTGTTCTGCACATTGAGCAGCCCCGCCAGCTCCGGCGAGAAATAGCGGAACAGATTGCCGTATTTCAGATAGGCCGGGATGATCTCGCCCAGCCCGTCAAAACCGCCACCGCCAAGGATGTGCATGAAGTCGTGGATCTGGACGCCGCGCAGGAAGAAATATTCGAACGACGAACGCGGTTCAAAGGTGGGGATGATGTCCACCTCCATGTTCGCGCCCTTCAGCTGCTTGTACCAGATGCCGCCCAGCGACCCTTCGGGGCACGACGCCATGTCCTCGCGCGTCAGCCGCGCGAGCCAGCGTTCGTCGAGCCATGTGTCGAGTTCGGGCCAGCCGAGCCGTGCCTCGTTGAACAGCGCCTCGATCCGCGCATGGTCCTGGATCTCGCGCACCGCCTCGATCAACATCGGGATGCCATAGGTCGGCGGCATGTCGCGGCCGTTGCGCTTCAACGTCTGCGTCGTGATCCATTCGCGGATACGATAGTCGTTCAGATATTTGGACGACGAAATGAGCGCGGTGCTCTCCGTCGCGACTGCCTTCCGCCCCCTTTGGAGGTACGGAAGATCCTCTTCCTTCACCATATTTTCTCCTCCTGCTTGCGATCGAGGGGCGTCAGGCCGCGACCGCGGCGTCGGCCACCTCGATCACCGGGCTTACGAACGTACCGGGCAGCGCGCCCGTGAACGCGCCATTCTCAAATGTCGCTACGCCGTTCACCAGCGTCAGCCGCATCGGCGCGGCGTCACGGCTGAACCGCCAGGTCAGCCCGCCCTCGCCGTCCGGCACGTCGAAGCTGCGCTTCAACGGGCGCGTTTCGATCTCGTCCAGATTGAACACGGCGATGTCGGCGCGCATGCCGGGCTTCAGATAGCCGCGGTCGCCGAAGTTGAAATGCTCGGCCTGCTTGCCCGTCTGGACATAGACCGCTTCTTCCAGCGTCAGCTCGCCGTTTTTCACGAACTGGGTGAAGAACAGGATATTCTCGCCGCCGCCGCACAGCATCTGGCCGTGCGCGCCCGCGTCGGAAATGCCGCCGACGGTCCGCGTCGACTTGAGCATCTGGATCGTCTTTTCATGCTCCATCGGATGCGGCACGCGATTGACGATCGACTGGACGCCGTTTTCGATCACCCAGTCGGCCAGCGCGTCCGACGGATGCACGCCGCGCTGTTCGGCCAGGTCCTTGAGCGTCAGACCGAGCGGCCCCGCGCCGGTTTCCGAATCCATCAGCAGCATCATGTGCGGATTGGCGACCAGCGACTGCTTGAACGCCTTGTTATCCCAGCTGTCGCGCGCCTGGGCGCGGAATTCGGGATCGCGCAGCAGCGCGAGCTTCGCTTCCTCGGTCGGCGCCTGGACGACCTGATGCCAGACATATTCGTTCGCCTGGGCGAACGACGAGCTGGAGAAGAAATTGAGCGCCGTCGTCGGCGGTACATGCGCGAAGCTCGGCCAGAAATCGAGGTCGTCTTCCTTCTGACGCGCGGTAATTTCCCACATCTTGTCGCGGATCGTGTCCTGGAAGCGCAACAGGCCGCCGGCGCCGGCAAGCTGGACGCGCACGCCCAGGCCGCGGCACAAGTCGCCGAGCCGCTCCATCTGCTCGGGCGCCTTCAAGTGGAAAAAGGTGTCGAGGATGACCTGCAGCTGCGTGCCATGGTTGCGCGCCAGCACGCCCAGCAGCGCCTTCCATTCGGCGTCGTCGGCGACCAGGCTGGGGACCGGACGGTCCTTGCTGTCATGGTCCATCAGGTTCGACGACATGCCCAGCGCGCCCGCGCGGATGCCGTCTTCCAGCAGCGCGCACATCTTTTCGATCTCTTCAGGCGTCGCGGTGCGCGACCAGGCATCCATGCCCATCACCGCCAGGCGGATGGCGATATGGCCGACATAGCCGGCGATGTTGGTCGACGTCGGGCAGTTCTTTTCCACCGACGCGCGATATTCCGACCAGGTGCGCCAGTCCCAGGGCAGCCGGTCGAGGAACGGCTGGATCGGCACTTCCTCGAAGAAAGTGAAGATCTTGACCATCTCAAGCCGCACTTCGGGATCGTCCGAAACGGGCGCGGCGGTGAAGCCGCAATTGCCGATCACGGCGGTCGTCACGCCATAGCCGGGGAGCGGGTCGAGGCTCGGCTGCCACCACATCACGGCATCCATGTGCGTGTGGCATTCGATGAAGCCCGGCGTGACCAGGCAATCGGTCGCGTCGACCACGCGTTCGTCGGTGCCGGCGGCCAGGTCCGGCGCGATCTCGGCGATGCTGCCGTCGCGCACGCGCACATCGGCGACATAACGCGGCGCGCCGGTACCGTCGACGACCGTGCCGCCCTTGATGAGGATATTCTCCACAGCCACTCTCCCGTTCTTATTCGCTCTGTATCGTTACAATGATTACACCGATTGAATCGCATTGCCCAGCGAATTGCAAATGCTTTGCCGCTACGGCCGCCTCGCCTGGCGGCGCACCCGTGTTCAGGCGGGCACCGGCTCCAGCCGGTCGAGCCGCCGCTGACCGGCGATTTCGATGCCATAGCCTTCCAGCCCGACGAAGCTGTGCGCAGTGTTGGTGAGCAGCGTGACGCGGTGAATCCCCAGGTCGGTCAGCACCTGCGCGCCGATCCCATATTCGCGCAGCTCGACATGGCGCCCGCCCGCCTCCTCGCGTCCTTCCATCCGCGCGCGGATGACGCAGGCAGTCAGGTCGGGCGCCGGGGACCGCAGCAGCACCAGCACGCCGCTGCCCTGTTCCGCGATCGCCCGCATCGCGCGTTCGATCAGCCCGGAGCGGGGGTCGTCCTCGGCCAGCAGGTCGGCGAACGGCGTCTGCACATGCATGCGGACCAGCACCGGGTCGGCCGGGTCGATCCGCCCCTTCACCAGCGCGACGACTTCGCCGCCCTGCACGGTATTGGCATAGGCGATGACGCGCCAGTCGCCGCCCCAGCGGCTGGTGAAGCGCATCTCCTCGCGCCGCGCAACCAGATGGTCGTGGCGGCGGCGATAGGCGATCAGGTCGCGGATCGTGCCGATCTTCAGCCCATGGAACTGCGCGAACGACACCAGGTCATTCAGCCGCGCCATCGTGCCGTCGTCGTTCATGATTTCGCAAATCACGCCCGACGGATTGAGCCCCGCCAGCCGCGCGACGTCGACCGCCGCCTCGGTATGTCCCGCGCGGACCAGCACGCCACCTTCGCGCGCAACCAGCGGAAAGACATGGCCCGGCGTCACGATCGCGTCGGGGCCGTTGGCGGCGTCGATCGCGACGGCAATCGTTCGCGCACGGTCCCCCGCCGAAATGCCGGTGGTGACGCCTTCCCTGGCTTCGATTGACACCGTAAACGCGGTTTCGTGGCGCGTGCCGTTCGACCGGCTCATCAGGTCGAGCCCGAGCTGGTCGACGCGCTTCTTGCTCATCGCCAGGCAGATCAGCCCCCGGCCATGGGTCGCCATGAAATTGATCGCGTCGGGCGTCGCCATCTGCGCGGGGATGACCAGATCGCCTTCATTCTCGCGATCCTCGTCATCGACCAGGATGAACATGCGCCCGTTGCGCGCCTCGTCGATGATCTCCTCGGGCGAGGAGAGGAAGGCGTGGCGGCGGGGAAGACGGACGGGCTGGGCCATGTCACAAAACCTCGAACAGGCCGGCGGCGCCCATGCCACCACCGACGCACATGGTAACGACGACATGCTTGACGCCGCGCCGCTTCCCCTCGATCAGCGCGTGGCCGACCATGCGCGCGCCCGACATGCCGAACGGGTGGCCGATGGCGATCGCGCCGCCGCTGACGTTCAGCCGATCGTCGGGGATGCCCAGCCGGTCGCGGCAGGGCAGCACTTGCGCCGCAAAGGCTTCGTTCAACTCCCACAGGCCGATGTCGTCGATCGTCAGCCCGTGGCGGTCGAGCAGCTTCGGCACCGCGTGGATCGGGCCGATGCCCATTTCCTCAGGCGGGCAGCCGGCGACGGCGATGCCGCGATAGGCGCCGAGCGGCGCCAACCCCTCGCGCTCCGCGACGCGCGCCTCGACCAGCACCGACGCGGCGGCGCCGTCGGACAGCTGGCTGGCGTTGCCGGCAGTCACATGGCGGCCCGCGGCGATGACTTGGCCGCCCTTCCACACCGGCTTCAGGCTCCGCAGCCCTTCCAGCGTGGTATCGGCGCGCGCGCCTTCGTCGGCGGCGAGCCGCACTGTCCTGCGCGTGGTTTCGCCGGTCGCCTTGTCGCGGACAATCATTTCGCTTTCCATCGGCGCCAGCTCGGCATCGAACACGCCCGCCGCCTGCGCCGCGACGGTCCGCTGCTGGCTCTGCAGCGCATAGGCGTCCTGCGCGTCGCGGCTGATGCCATAGCGCTCGGCGACGATCTCGGCGGTTTCGATCATCTGGATATACATGTGCGGGCTGTGCGCGAGCACGCTCCGGTTCTGCGCGCGATAGGCGTTCTTATGCTCGTTTTGCGTCAGGCTGATCGATTCGACACCGCCGCCGACCGCCACGTCCATGCCGTCGTGCAGGATCTGCTTGGCGGCGGTGGCGATCGCCATCAGCCCGCTGGCGCACTGGCGGTCGATCGACATGCCCGCGACCTGCACCGGCAGCCCGGCGGCGGCGGCGGTCAGCCGGCCGATATTATAGCCTTGCGACCCCTGCTGCGCGGCGCAGCCCATGATGACGTCCTCGATCCGCGCCGGGTCGATCCCGGAGCGCCGCACCGCCTCCGCCACGGCATGGCCGGACAACGCCGTCGCATCGGTATCGTTGAAGGCGCCCCGATAGGCTTTGCCGATGGGGGTCCGGGCAGTCGAGACGATCACGGCTTCGCGCATTGGGCACTCCGCAGACGCTCCCGCCTTGGGGAGCCGATTGGCGGCGGTTTTAGGCGCGGGCGCATCGGCGCGGCCAATGCCGTTGCGTGATCGCGACGGTATCGCCCGGGCATCGCGGCATCGCCCGTCGCCAGCGCGCGTAAAATCGGATCGCGCCAATCTCCGGACAGCATCGCCCGCGCGCCCGCGCTCGATTGACCGCGCATCCAACCTCTATAGTTTTGCGAGGATAGCACTCTGGAGAGGAACCGCATCATGGACGAAGCCGCCAAGAAGACTGCGCTGCGCATGATCCCCTATGGCCTGTACGTGTTCACCGCGCGGACCGAGGACGGTACGCCGCACGCCGCGACGATCAACTGGGTGACGCAGACGTCGTTCGCGCCGCCGCTGGTGGCGATGGGCATCAAGGCGGATTCGGGCGTCTATGCCGCGTTCAAATCGGCCGGCGCGGGCGTGCTCAACATCCTGGGCAAGGGCCAGCAGGGTCCGGCCTTCGCCTTTTTCAAGCCAGCAGTCGAAGCCGAAGGCCTGTTGTCGGGCGAACCCTATGCCGATGCCGCCAGCGGCGCGCCGGTACTGGAGCGCGCGCCCGCCGCGCTGCATCTTAAACTGGTTGATATCGTTGAACATGGCGACCATCACATCGTCGTCGCCGAAGTGACCGACGCCGAGATCAGCCTGCAGCCCGAGGGCCGCCCCGACGACGCCGTGCTGGCGATGCGCGATCTGGGCGACAAGGTCTTCTACGGCGGCTGAGGCCCGCCCGCGCCCTCGGGTCGCATCGGGGAAACGTCGCTTCTTTGCCCGTTTCTCGCGAAGACGCGGGGGCGCAGAGAGTTGCGCCCGGCCGAAGGCCAGGTCTTGGACTCTCGACGCTTCGTCCCGGAGCCATGCGAGGGGGAACCGCGGTTACGCCGCACGCTGCCTCGCCGCGTCTTCGCATGGAACCTCATTGCGCGAAGGAAAGCGGGCGCCCGCTCTATCACCCCAGCCGATACGGCACCGCCGAGCGCGTGTCGGGGTCGATCCGGATCGCGCTGCCCGCGGGCGGAAAGGCGCGCTGGTCGCAATCCATCCGCGGGCAGATGCGGCACGACGTGCCGATCGGTGTCGCCTGCCCGCCCGTCGCCACCCCGTCGGCATAGATGAAGTCGGGCGCGTGGCTCGCCTCGCACCCCAGCGCCACGGCATAGCGGCGCGGGCTGCGCGCATAGCTGCCCGACGGCTTCACCAGCCCCTTCGCCATCGACACATAGCGCACGCCGTCGGGCGTCTCGGCAAGCTGTACCAGGATGCGGTCGGGGATCGCCACGGCCTCGTGCACGACCCATAGCGGGCAGGCGCCGCCGAAGCGCGCGAACTGGAGCCGCGTCGCCGAATGCCGCTTGGTGATGTTGCCCGCCATGTCGACACGGCAGAAGAAGAAGGGGATGCCGAGCGCCCCCGGCCGCTGCAACGTCGACAGCCGGTGGCATATCTGTTCAAAGCTGGTGCCGAACCGCTGGCGCAGCCGGTCGATGTCGTGCCGCACCGCGCGCGCCGCGTCGCGGAACCGGGCATAGGGCATCAGCAGCGCGCCCGCCGCATAGTTGGACAGCCCCGCCGCCAGCAAGTCGCGCGTCGCATCCGCCCCCACCTGCGCGTCGCCCACCACCGCGCCGATCTCCTCTGCCAGCTCGATGCGGACCAGCAGATGCGCCAGGCTGAACAGGCTGGTCTCGGGCGGTTGCGCGCTGTCGATCCGGAACACGCCGCCGTCCCGATCCAGGCTGCGCAGCGGCACTTTGTCGCCATGCGCCCGCACGACGCGCACGCCATGGTCGACCAGCGCCGCTTCGATCGTGCGCGCAGGTTCGTCGCCCAGCCGCTCCGCCAGCGCCTCCGCGGCGCGGTCGATCGTGTCGACATAGTTGCTTTCGGCGTGGAACCAGTCGCGCACTTCCTCCCACGGCAGGCGCGGCCCCTCGCCGCTGCCGCCCGCCTCGACACGATCGTCGAGCACGCCCAACTGCTCCTGCGCGCGCCGCAGCGCCGCGTGCAGCGCCACCATCCGCCGCGCCAGTTGCGGCTGATGCCGGACGGCGCGGCGCACCGCCGCTTCGTCCAGCCGTCCCGGCGCGACCTGCGGGTCGGCCGCCGCCTCGACTGCGTCGATCAGCAGCGCGGTGTCGTCGTCGGGGTCCACCGCCGCCCAGTCGCGCGGGAACGCGCGCGCCAGCGCCGCGAGCACCAATGCAGTCAGTGGCCGGTCGCCGTTTTCGATCTGCGACAGATAGCTGACCGAAATGCCCAGCGCCTTCGCGGTCGCCGCCTGGCTGATCCCCAGCCGCGCGCGCAATTCGCGCACGCGATGCCCGGCGAAGATGCGGCGCGGTCCCTGCATGCCGCCGCCATAGTTTGCAAACACGCCCGCTGCAACTTCGCAACATCACAGTTGCGTCCGGCTTGCGCTATTGAAAGGGAAGACTCAGGCTGGCGAAGGAGCATGCATGTCGTCGACGATCGAGGAACTGGAGCGCCGCCGCGCCGCCGCGCGCATGGGCGGCGGGGAAAAGCGGATCGCCGCGCAGCATGCCAAGGGCAAGCTGACTGCGCGCGAACGCATCGACGTGCTGCTCGACGAAGGATCGTTCGAGGAACTCGACATGTATGTCGAGCATAACTGCGTCGACTTCGGCATGGCGGACCAGCTGATCCCGGGCGACGGCGTCGTCACCGGGTCGGGCACGGTCAACGGCCGCCTCGTCTTTGTTTTCAGCCAGGATTTCACGGTGTTCGGCGGGTCGCTGTCCGAACGTCATGCGCAGAAGATCTGCAAGATCATGGACATGGCGCTGAAGGTCGGCGCGCCGGTCATCGGCCTGAACGATTCGGGCGGCGCGCGCATCCAGGAAGGCGTCGCATCGCTGGGCGGCTATGCCGAGGTGTTCCAGCGCAATGTGCTGGCGTCGGGCGTGGTGCCGCAGCTTTCGCTCATTATGGGCCCGTGCGCGGGCGGCGCGGTGTACAGCCCGTCGATGACCGACTTCATCTTCATGGTGAAGGATTCGAGCTATATGTTCGTCACCGGCCCCGATGTGGTGAAGACGGTGACGAACGAAATCGTCACGCAGGAGGAACTGGGCGGCGCGGTGACGCATACCACCAAGTCCGGCGTCGCCGACGTGGCGTTCGAAAATGACATCGAAGCGCTGCTCGCCGCGCGCGACTTCATCGACTTCCTGCCCTCGTCCAACCGCCACGACGTGCCCGAAATCCCGTGCACCGACCCATGGGACCGCGTCGAGGACAGCCTCGACACGCTGATCCCGCCGTCGGCGAACCAGCCGTACGACATGCACGAACTGATCCGGAAGGTGCTCGACGAAGGCGATTTCTTCGAGGTCCAGCCGGCGCATGCGGGCAATATCCTGATCGGTTTCGGCCGGATCGAGGGGCGCACGGTGGGCGTGGTCGCCAACCAGCCGATGGTGCTGGCCGGGTGCCTGGACATCAACAGCTCGAAGAAGGCGGCGCGCTTCGTCCGCTTTTGCGACGCGTTCGACATTCCGATCGTCACTTTCGTCGATGTGCCGGGATTCCTGCCGGGCGTGGGGCAGGAACACAGCGGCATCATCAAGCACGGCGCCAAGCTGCTGTTCGCCTATGCCGAGGCGACGGTGCCGAAGATCACCGTGATTACGCGCAAGGCCTATGGCGGCGCCTATGACGTGATGGCGTCGAAGCATCTGCGCGGCGATTTGAACTATGCCTGGCCGACCGCCGAAATCGCCGTGATGGGCGCCAAGGGCGCGGTGGAGATCATCTTCCGTGGGCGCACGCCGGAGGAAATTGCCGAGCGCACCGCCGAATATGAAGCGCGCTTCGCCAATCCGTTCGTGGCGGCGAGCAAGGGGTTTGTCGACGAGGTAATCATGCCGCACTCGACACGGAGGCGGATCGCCCTGGGGCTACGGAAGCTGCGGGGGAAGCAGTTGGAGAACCCGTGGAAGAAGCATGATAATATTCCGTTGTGAGGTTTGAGATGCCCGAAGCTCCTTATATGTTCTCGATGCGGATCATCTACGATAAGTCAGATCGACACTTTGAAATGGATGCCAATCTTCGGTATGAAATCGACATCGAGGACGAGAACGGCTCATGGGTTCCCTTTGGTGGACCGGCTGTCGCTATTTATGCAAATGATGGCGTCCGGAGTTGCCAAGTTGCCTTTGGCCTTGAGAAGTTCGTTGAGACATTCGCAGAAGCGGTCTCCCGATTCAGCAAGTTAGATATAACTTACGCTAGTGGGGCAGAAACCGCTGCTGAACAGATGCGCGATCGGAATGAATTTTTACGTCATGCGGCAAATCGCTACCCCGCAATTTTATCGGAGCTGAATAGAACCCTCCGGAGGCTGGCCGATGAAGTCGAGGCAGCATCGGTGCGTATTGCTACAATACGGTTTACTCCATGACCCTCGGCCGCCTCAACCATATCGGCGTCGCAACCCCGTCCATCGCGGACAGCATCGCCTTCTACCGCGACGTGATGGGTGCCACGCGCATCCATGAGCCGTTCGACCTGCCGGCGCAGGGGGTGAAGGTGTGCTTCGTCGATACGCCGAATACGCAGATCGAGTTGATCGAGCCGCTGGGCGCGGACTCGCCGATCCATGGGTTTCTGGCGAAGAACCCGGCCGGGGGGCAGCATCACCTGTGCTACGAAGTGCCTGACATTCACGAAGCCAAGGCGTGGTTCGAGGGCAAGGGCTGCCGCGTGCTGGGCGAGCCGCGCATCGGCGCGCATGGCACGCTGATCTTCTTCGTCCATCCCCGCGACATGGGCGGGGTGCTGACCGAGATCATGGAGACGCCCAAGGCGGCGCACTGACGCAACCCCGCCCGCGCCCCATAGCGGCGCGGGCGGCACGCGCGGACGGGGCACCGGGACGCGCTCGACACGAACGGATGGATCGCGATGACCGACAAACCCACGCGCGACGACTGGCAAGCGCTGGCCGACAAGGAAGTGAAGGGCAAGGACCTGACCTGGCACACGCCCGAGGGCATTGCCGTCAAACCGCTCTACACGCCCGAGGACGTGACCGCCGACCCCGGCCTGCCCGGCTTTGCCCCGTTCACGCGCGGCGTGAAGGCCAGCATGTATGCCGGCCGCCCCTGGACCATCCGCCAGTACGCGGGCTTTTCGACCGCCGAGGAATCGAACGCCTTCTATCGCCGCAACCTGGCGGCGGGGCAGAAGGGGCTGTCGGTCGCGTTCGACCTGGCCACGCATCGCGGCTATGACAGCGACCATCCGCGCGTCGTGGGCGACGTGGGCAAGGCCGGCGTCGCGATCGACACCGTCGAGGATATGAAGATCCTGTTCGACGGCATTCCGCTCGACGACATGTCGGTGTCGATGACGATGAACGGCGCGGTCATCCCCGTGCTCGCCTTCTACATCATCGCCGCCGAGGAACAGGGCGTCAGCCCCGACAAGCTGACCGGAACGATTCAAAACGACATTTTGAAGGAGTTCATGGTCCGCAACACCTATATCTACCCGCCTGCGCCGTCGATGCGGATTATTTCGGACATCTTCGCCTATACCGCGGACCATATGCCGAAGTTCAACAGTATCTCGATTTCCGGCTATCACATGCAGGAAGCCGGCGCGACACAGGTACAGGAGCTTGCCTTCACGATCGCCGACGGCATGGAATATGTGAAATACGGCGTCGCGTCGGGGCTGGACATCGACAAATTTGCCGGGCGATTGTCATTCTTCTTCGCGATCGGCATGAATTTCTTCATGGAAGTGGCGAAACTGCGCGCCGCGCGCCTGTTGTGGCACCGCGCGATGACGCAATTGGGCGCGCGCGACGAACGGTCGAAGATGCTGCGCACCCATTGCCAGACCAGCGGCGTGTCGCTGACCGAACAGGACCCGTACAACAACGTCATCCGCACGACGATCGAGGCGATGGCCGCAATGCTGGGCGGCACGCAGTCGCTGCACACCAACGCGCTCGACGAAGCAATTGCGCTGCCCACCGATTTTTCCGCGCGCATCGCCCGCAACACCCAGATTGTGTTGCAGGAAGAAACCGGGATGTGCCACGTCGCCGATCCGCTGGGCGGCAGCTATTATGTCGAGGCGCTGACGCAGCAACTCGCCGACCAGGCATGGGAGATCATCGAGCGCGTCGAAGCCGAGGGCGGCATGGCGAAGGCCGTCGCGGCGGGCTGGCCCAAGGCGATGATCGAGGAAGCCGCCGCTGCGCGTCAGGCGCGCGTCGACCGCGGCGACGACGTGATCGTCGGCGTCAACAAATATCGGTTGGCGAACGAGGAACTGCTCGAAACACTCGAAGTCGACAATAGCAAGGTCCGCGAGGCGCAGATCGCGCGCATCGAACGCGTGCGCGCCGGCCGCGACGAAGCCGCGTGCCAGGCCGCGCTGACCGCGCTGCGCGAGGGGGCGGCGGGCACCGGCAACTTGCTGGCACTGGCGGTTGACGCGGCGCGCGCGCGCGCGACATTGGGCGAAATTTCGGCCGCGATGGAAACCACCTTTGGCCGTTACGGCACCGTACCTACGCCGGTGAAGGGGGTTTATGGCGCGCCGTACAAAGACGACAGCCGCTGGGCGCAAGTTGTGGCGGGCGTGAAAGCGGTCGAACAGCGGCTGGGGCACCGGCCCAAGCTGCTCGTCGCCAAGATGGGGCAAGACGGGCACGATCGCGGCGCGAACGTGATCGCCAGTGCATTCGGCGACATGGGCTTTGACGTGGTGTCGGGCCCCTTGTTCCAGACGCCCGAGGAAACCGTCGTGCTGGCGCTTGAAAGCGGCGTCGACGTGGTCGGCGCGTCCAGCCTGGCGGCGGGGCACAAGACACTGATCCCCGAATTGATCGAACGGCTGAAACAGGCCGGGCGCGGCGACATCAAGGTGGTGGCGGGGGGCGTCATCCCGCCGCAGGACTATGAATATCTGCGCGATGCGGGGGTGCAGGGCATTTATGGCCCGGGCAGCAATGTGGTCGAATGCGCGGCGGACGTGCTCCGCCTGCTCGGCCACAACATGCCGCCCCTGGAGGAAGCCGCCGAATGACCGACGACGACGACGCGCTGCCGGAGAGCACGCCGCACGACGGCGACCTGCTGCTGTACGACTATTTCAAGCACCTCACTTCGCTGTGCGTCGTCTCGCTCGGCGGCGTGCTGGCGCTGGTGACGGGCGCGTCTCAAATTTCGTCGAAGGCATTCATCGCCGTTTTGGTGGTGGTCGGCACGGCGGCGATCCTCGCCTTTTCCGGCGCATCGGAAATCGTCAGCGCGCGGTTCCGCCGGCGGCCGTTGAACAAGGGCATCGACTTCTTCCGCTTCGGTGCGCCGGTCCTGCTGTCGGTCGGCGTCGGCATGTTCGTCTATATGTTCGCGCGGACGCTGCTCAAATGACTGCGATGGCCACGCCACACCCGGGCCGGCGCGGATGAAGCCGTTGCTCCTCCTCATGGCGCCGCTGACGCTCGGGCATCCGGACGACGGCCGTTTCGCCATCGCGTGCACCGGCACGACGCACACGCGCCATACCATGGACGGCACCGAACACGTCGCGTCGGGCGAACTGCCGCGCCAGATCTATGTGATCGCCCCCGCGGCGAACGACGTGCAACGCGCGCTCGTCCCGCGCAAGGAGTTCGAACCGGTGTGTTCGACAGAGGGTGGCATGCGCTTCGTCTCGATCGCGCCCGGGCTCGTTACGGCGAGCAGCGATCAGGGCGGCGAGCCGTCGTGGACGTGCAAATTCGAAGTCGACCGGATGACCGGCAAGGGCAGTTCGCTGCTGCGCGGCGATTGGGCGAACGGCCGCTTTCACGAAATGCTATGGGAATTCACCTGCGAAAAGACAGAGATTCCCGTGTTCGATCTATCCAGGCGCAGGTTTTGAGGAATGACTGAAATGCTCCGCACCGACTGGACGCGCGACGAAATCGCCGCGCTGTTCGACTTGCCCTTCCTCGACCTGGTGTTCCAGGCCGCCGAGGTCCATCGCGCGCATCATCCGCGCAACCGGGTCCAGCGCTCGACGCTGTTGTCGATCAAGACCGGCGGCTGTGTCGAGGATTGCGGCTATTGCAACCAGTCCGCGCATGCCGAAACCGGGTTGAAGGCAACCAAGCTGATGGACCCGCGCGCGGTGCTGCAGGCGGCGGCGCAGGCGAAGGACAATGGCGCCTCGCGCTTCTGCATGGGTGCCGCGTGGCGCAGCCCCAAGGACCGCGACATGCCCGCCATCATCGAGATGGTGAAGGGCGTGGCGGGGATGGGCATGGAGACCTGTATGACGCTGGGCATGCTGAGCGAAAGCCAGGCGCGCCAATTGGCCGACGCGGGGCTCGATTATTACAACCACAATCTCGACACTTCGCCCGAAAATTACGCGAAGGTC
>JBMOOB010000020.1:84702-89106 GCA_049323815.1 Pseudomonadota bacterium
GATGGGCATGGAGACCTGTATGACGCTGGGCATGCTGAGCGAAAGCCAGGCGCGCCAATTGGCCGACGCGGGGCTCGATTATTACAACCACAATCTCGACACTTCGCCCGAAAATTACGCGAAGGTCATCACCACGCGCAGCTTCCAGGACCGGCTCGACACGCTGGAGCATGTGCGTTCGGCGGGGATCAACGTGTGCTGCGGCGGCATCGTCGGCATGGGTGAAACGCGCGACGACCGCGTCGGCTTTCTCCACGCGCTCGCCACCATGCCGCATCCCGAAAGCGTGCCGATCAACGCGCTGGTACCCGTCAGGGGCACGGTGCTGGGCGACATGCTGGCCGACACGCCGCTCGCCAAGATCGACGACATCGAATTCGTCCGCACCGTTGCCGTCGCGCGCATCCTGATGCCGCACAGCATGGTGCGCCTGTCGGCGGGGCGCGAAAGCATGTCGGACGCGACGCAGGCGCTGTGCTTCCTGGCGGGCGCGAACAGCATCTTTACCGGCGACAAGCTGCTCACCACCGGCAACGCAGGCGAAGACGCCGATGCGGCGCTGTTCGCGCGGCTGGGGCTGGCGGCAATGGATGTGGCCGTCAAGGCGGAGTTGGAGGCGGCGGAGTGACGTCGCGCATCGGGCATGCCCGTCAACCTGTCGCGCAAAGAAAAGGCGCTTCTATGGATTGCAAACGCGGCAACCGAAGATCGTCGTTGCGAGCGCAGCGAAGCAATCCAGGGCCCCTCGCACCGCCTCTGGATTGGCTCGCAAGGACGAGAAGATCTGGGACGTCGAAACCCGTCTCTATTTGCAAGCGATATAATCGCCAAAGAAAAGGCAAGTGATGTTCAAGAAAATCCTGGTCGCCAATCGCGGCGAAATCGCGTGTCGGGTGTTCCGCACCGCCAAGAAAATGGGCATCGCCACCGTGGCGGTCTATTCCGACGCCGACGCGCGCAGCCCGCATGTGCTGATGGCCGATGAAGCCGTCCGCCTGGGCCCGGCGCCCGCCAGCGAAAGCTATTTGAAGGCCGACCTGATCCTTGAGGCGGCCCGGGCGACCGGCGCCGATTGCATCCACCCCGGCTATGGCTTCCTGTCCGAGCGCGAGAGCTTCGCGCGCGCCTGCGCCGATGTGGGCATCGCCTTCGTCGGTCCGCCGCCGGGCGCGATCGCCGCGATGGGCGACAAGATCGAATCGAAGAAGCTGGCGAAGGCCGCGGGCGTCAACGTCGTCCCCGGCTATGTCGGCGAGATCGACGATACCGAGCACGCCGTGCGCATCGCCAACGACATCGGCTATCCGGTGATGATGAAGGCAAGCGCGGGCGGCGGCGGCAAGGGCATGCGGCTCGCCTATAGCGAAAAGGACGTGCGCGAGCAGTTCGAGAGCGTGAAACGCGAGGGGCTGGCGAGCTTCGGCGACGACCGCGTCTTCATCGAGAAATTCATCGAACAGCCGCGCCACATCGAAATCCAGGTGATGGGCGACCAGCACGGCAACATCCTCTACCTGAACGAGCGCGAATGCTCGATCCAGCGCCGCCACCAGAAAGTGGTCGAGGAAGCGCCCTCGCCCTTCGTCACGCCGGAAATGCGCAAGGCGATGGGCGAACAGGCCGTCGCGCTGTCGCGCGCGGTCGGCTATTACAGCGCGGGCACGGTCGAGCTGATCGTGTCGGGCGCCGACACGACCGGCCAGGGCTTCTACTTCCTGGAAATGAACACCCGACTTCAAGTCGAACATCCGGTGACCGAGGAGATCACCGGCCTTGATCTGGTCGAGCTGATGATCCGCGTCGCGGCGGGCGAGAAGCTGCCGCTGACTCAGGACGAAGTGACGATCAACGGCTGGGCGATCGAAAACCGCGTCTATGCCGAGGACCCCTATCGCGGCTTCCTGCCGTCGACCGGGCGGCTGGTCCGCTATCAGCCGCCGGCGGCGGGCGACGGCGTGCGCGTCGACGACGGCGTCAAGGAAGGCGGCGAAGTCAGCATGTTCTATGACCCGATGATCGCCAAGCTCATCACCTGGGGCACGACGCGCGACGAAGCGGCGGACCGGCAGGTCGCGGCGCTCGACCGGTTCCAGCTCGACGGCGTCGGCAACAACATCGACTTCCTGTCGGCGCTGATGCAGCACCCGCGCTTCCGCTCGGGCACGCTCACCACCGGCTTCATCGCCGAGGAATATCCCGAGGGCTTTCACGGCGCCCCCGCCTCGCCCGCGCTACAGCGCAAGCTGGCGGCGGTCGCGGTGCTGGCGGACATGGCGCAGGCGGAACGCATGGCGGGCATCTCGGGCCAGCTCAACGGCCCCGCGCCATGCGCCGGCGCGCGCGCGGTGCTGATCGGCGATGCGCGGTTCGACTTGACCGTCAACGATTTCGAAGGCGGCAAGCTGGTCGACTTCGGCGACGGATCGGCGCCGTTCGAAGTCGTCGCCAAATGGCAGCCGGGGCAGCCGCTGTTCCACGGCCTGCTCGGCGGCGAGCCGCTGACAGTGGGGATCAAGCGGCTGCGCGGCGGCTGGCGCCTGACCGCGCACGGCGCCTCGCATACCGTGCGCGTCTATTCGCAACGCGTGGCGGCGCTCGCCGGGCACATGATCGAGAAGATTCCGCCCGACATGAGCAAATTCCTGCTCTGCCCCATGCCGGGCCTGCTGTCCCAGCTTCACGTCGGTGTCGGCGACAAGGTCGAGGCGGGCCAGCCGCTTGCGGTGGTCGAGGCGATGAAGATGGAGAATATCCTGCGCGCCGAACGCGCAGGCGTGGTCAAGGCGGCGAATGCCAAGGCGGGCGACAGCCTGGCCGTCGACGCAGTGATCCTTGAATTCGAATGAAGCAAGCGCATTATTGCAATTCATTCGCACATGCAATCCAGATTGGGAAACTTTCCCCCTCCGGGTTTCCGCGGGGGGTGGATTCCGCGAACGCGCTGTGCTTAGGCGAGCGCAATTGATGCAACCCGGACTTCGACATCGAAAGGATGCCCGCGCATGAATATCCATGAATATCAGGCGAAGGAGTTGCTGGCGAAATTCGGGGTGGCCGTTCCCCTGGGTTTCCCGGCGATGACCGTCGAGGAAGCCGTCGAGGCGTCCAAGAAGCTCCCCGGACCGCTCTATGTCGTCAAGGCACAGATCCATGCCGGCGGCCGCGGCAAGGGCAAGTTCAAGGAACTGCCGCCGACGGCGAAGGGCGGCGTCCGCCTCGCCAGGACCGAAGCCGAAGTGCGCGAAGCCGCGCATGAAATGCTCGGCAACACGCTCGTCACCGTCCAGACCGGCGAAGCCGGCAAGCAGGTCAATCGCCTGTACGTGACCGACGGCGTCGACATCGCCAAGGAATTCTACCTGGCCGTGCTGGTCGATCGTGCCACCGGCCGCGTCGCCTTCGTCGTGTCGACCGAAGGCGGGATGGACATCGAAACCGTCGCGCACGACACGCCGGAAAAGATCCACACCTTCGCCATCGACCCCGCGACCGGCTTCATGCCGCATCACGGCCGTGCCGTCGCCAAGGCGCTGGGCCTGACCGGCGACCTCGCCAAGCAGGCGCAGGTGCTGGCGTCGAAGGTCTATGACGCGTTCCTGGGCACCGACGCCTCGCAGATCGAAATCAACCCGCTCGCCGTCACCACCGACGACAAGCTGATGGTCCTCGACGCCAAGGTCGGCTTCGATTCGAACTCGATGTTCCGTCACAAGGACCTTTTGGCCCTGCGCGACGAGACCGAGGAAGACCCGATGGAGCTCGAGGCGTCGAAGTACGACCTCGCCTATATCAAGCTCGACGGCGACATCGGCTGCATGGTCAACGGCGCGGGCCTGGCCATGGCGACGATGGACATCATCAAGCTGAACGGCATGTTCCCGGCCAACTTCCTCGACGTCGGCGGCGGCGCCAACAAGGAAAAGGTCACGGCTGCGTTCAAGATCATCCTGAGCGATCCCGCCGTGAAGGGCATTCTGGTCAACATCTTCGGCGGCATCATGCGCTGCGACATCATCGCCGACGGCATCGTCGCGGCGGCGAAGGAAGTGAACCTGTCGGTTCCGCTCGTCGTGCGCCTCGAAGGCACCAATGTCGAGCAGGGCAAGGAAATCCTTGCCAATTCGGGCCTGGCGATCGTCCCGGCCAATGACCTGGGCGATGCCGCGCAGAAGGTCGTGGCCGAAGTGAAGGGAGCCGCCGCGTGAGCATTCTCGTCGACAAGAACACGAAGGTCATCGTTCAGGGGATGACGGGAGCGACCGGCACGTTCCACACGAAACAGGCGCTGGCGTACGGGACCGCGATGGTCGGCGGGGTGACGCCTGGCAAGGGCGGCAGCGCGCATATCGGCCTGCCGGTGTTCGACACGGTGGGCGAAGCGGTTGCGGCGACCGGCGCGGATGC
>JBMOOB010000021.1:0-9889 GCA_049323815.1 Pseudomonadota bacterium
CGCCGCTGTCGCATATCGTCGGGCTGGGGCTGTTCGCGGCGCTGGCGGCCGGGTCGACGGCGCTGGCGCCCGTGCTGCTCGCGGCGCTGGGCAGCGCAGTGCTGGTGCTGGTCGCGATCTGGGAGACGCGCTCGCTTGGCCGCACCGGCGATTAAACACCGGATTCTTTGCGGCGATTCGCTCGATCGCAAGACAAGAAGGGCGGCACTGACGCGCTTTTTCGGACGCGGCGGCAAAAGCGGACATTCTCGCGGATGCAGGTAGTACGCGCCCGGATTGCGCAGGCAGGTGCCGATGCCGACGCCGAACTGGCGCGCTTCGACGGGACCGTTCTTCTCGCGCTTCAACAGACCGAGACGGCGCTATCTTCTTACGCCCGTGCTCGTGACCGCCTCGAAACGCTGCAAAACGCGGCGGATGCTTCGGCCAGGGCCAGCGCGGACGCGCAGAAGCTGCAACGCTTCGGTCGGACACCGTTCCTCGACGTGCTGACCGCACAAGCAGCCTATGCCCAGGCGCAGGCCAGCCTGTCGGCCGCGCGCGCTGCGCTTGTTGATCGACAGATCGACCTGTTCCTTGCTTTGGGCGGGGGCTGGGAATGACGCAAGCACTGCCTTGAATCCGCTCGCAACAGGATGGACTTCAGGCGAGTGCCACCAAGATCGATGAAACGGCCACCATCCGCACCGGGGGCGCCGGGGCAGCACCCCAAGCACCGCGCCGCCAGCGGCGTCGCCAGATGGGCCCCACCTGTTGCTCAGCGTGTTCACGCCGTCTGCCAGGCGATCGTCACGCGGATACGCCGAACCCCGTCAGGGGTGCCGTCGGATCGCAGCGGAGATAGGGCGCTTTGCCACCATCCGAAAATGCATGCGCTATTCAATTGGATAGTTGTTCGCATCTTCGTCGTGACCGGCGCACCACAGCCGGCTGGCGCACCCGACAGGATTCGAACCTGTGGCCTCTGCCTTCGGAGGGGTGCGGGATAAACTGACTGGCGCTTACTTCGACCTACCCGGCGTTCCATTAACCACGATTTTCTGCCGTTTTCGAACTACCGACCCTTGCCTGACGTTGATTTGGATGGCATCAAATTACCGCCATTCACCTACCCAACGCCTACCCAAGGGATTTTGCCCACATGAGCAAGCCGAAGCTGACAACGACCGTGCTGGACCGCCTAGAGGCGCGCGCCAGCGACTATGTGGCGTGGTGCGGGGCTTTGCCGGGCTTCGGCGTCAGGGTGCGCCCATCGGGCCGGAAATCGTTCATCGTGCAATACGACTTCAACGGCAAAAGCCGGAAGGTGACTGTCGGCACGTTCGGAACGTTGACGGTCGAACAGGCGCGCAAGCGGGCAACGGAATTGCTGGCGAAGGTCCAGTTGGGCGAAGACGTTGCCGCCAAGCCCGCCGTCGAAGCGAACCCGACCATCGCCGAACTTTGCGACGAATACCTGTTGAAGGGATGCAAGCATAAGAAGGCGTCCACGACCCTGACGGACAAAGGGCGCATCGAACGGCATATCAAGCCGCTATTGGGGCATGTTCGCGTTCAAGACCTGAAGCGCCGTCACATTGACGACTTCTTCGCCGACGTTGCCGCCGGGAAAACCGCCGCCGACGTGAAGACCGAACGCGGGCGTGTCATCGTGACCGGCGGCGAAGGCACGGCGCGGCGCACCGTCCGCCTGTTAGGCGGCATTCTCACCTATGCCGTTGACCGCGAATACATATCGGAGAACCCGCGCAAGGGCGTCAAAATCGGCAAGGACAAGAGCGGCGAACGCTTTCTGTCAGGCGATGAACTTCGCCGCCTTGGCGAGGCGCTTCGCGAAGCCGAAACCGTAGGCTTGCCGTGGCAGTTCAACGAAGGGGCCAACGAAAAGCATCGCCCGAAGAAGGCGGAAAATCAGCGCGAAGTCATCGCCGAACATGCCGTCGCGGCCATCCGCCTGTTGTTGCTGACGGGCTGTCGCCTGTCGGAAATCCTGAAGCTTGAATGGGCGAACGTCGATTTGGAACGCGGCTTCCTTCGCCTCCCCGATTCCAAGACCGGGAAGAAGGACGTTGTTCTTGGCGCACCGGCATTGAAGGTGTTGGCGGACATTCCGCGCGTCAAAGGCAATCCCTACGTCATCGTCGGCGAAGCCAAGGACAAGCCGCGTAGCGACCTGAAGCGCCCTTGGAAGCGGATAACTGCCCACGCGGGACTGACGGACCTTCGCTTGCATGACCTTCGCCATAGCTTCGCATCGGTCGGCGCGGCGTCAGGCATGGGCCTGCCTATTGTGGGCAAGCTTCTAGGCCATTCGTCGCCGTCCACGACCGCCCGCTACGCGCACCTTGCCGACGACCCGCTTCGCCGCGCTTCAGACAGCATCGCGAACAGCATTGCCGCCGCAATCGGCGTAGGAAGCGACGTATCCAACGTCGTGCCGCTGAAGGAAGGTGCGGCGTAATGTATATGGTTCAATCCGACGCCGGATTGCCCAACAGGGCGAAGGCTATCGAGCGCGGCAAGGCAATGGTCGCGGCTGGCGCGGCGCGTCGTGAAGTTGCTATCGCAATTTACGACGAATACTATTGGGACAAGGCCGTTCAGCCGTCGCAATATCAGCGTCGCGTTCGCTACCTTGTCGAACTATTGGCGTAGCATAAACCGCAGTTTTCTGGCTTCGACGCCCTGTTATTTGGGTAATATCTAGTCGCTTCCGTCCCATTCAAATCGGAAGACGACAGATGGATACACCAACCTATTTACGCCGCCACCAAGCGGCGGATTACCTTCAGGCCAACTTCGGCTTCGGCACCACCGAAACCCTTGCCAAGCTGGCCTGTATCGGCGGCGGGCCGCGCTACCGCAAGCTTGGCCGCTTCCCCGTCTATACCCCGGAAGACCTTCAGGCATGGGCGGAAAGCCGCCTGTCCGCTCCCGTGGCGTCCACCGCAGAGTTCGCCGAACAGCGGCGTCAGGGGTGAAGTGTGGGCAAGACCAACGACGAATTGCCGCCCCGGTCGTGGTTCCCGCCGGGCCTGATTGGCGACATTGCCTATTTCATCATGCGGGCCGCGCCGCACCCCAACCCGCAAATCGCGCTAACGGGGGCCATCGCACTGTTCGCCGGGATCACGGGCAAGGCATATAACACCTACACGTTCGCAGGGCTGAACGTTTACATTCTCGTGCTGGCCAAAACGGCTATGGGCAAGGAAGCGGCGAACAGCGGTATATCGAAGCTGTTGACGGCGATTTCAGCGAAGATACCGGCGGCGAAGACGTTCAAAGGGCCGATGCTGATTTCGTCGGCGGGCTTGCTCAAATGGATGGCCGAAAACCCGTCGTGCGTCGCGGTCGTTGGCGAGTTCGGATATAAGCTGAAGGCGTGGCATTCGCCGAAGGCATCGCCGAACGACGAAATGCTGAAGGCCGTGTTGCTGGACCTATACGGCAAGAGCGGACACGATAATTCGGTTGATCCGATGGCGTATAGCGACGCCGCGAAATCGACCGGGCCAATCAAAGCGCCCGCCCTGTCGCTGCTATGCGAAAGCGTCCCTAGCGTCGTCAACGAAGCCTTGAACGAACAGGCCGTCGCCAGCGGCTTCGTTCCCCGGTTCTATGTCGTCTATGTCGAAGGCAACCGCGCAAGGTTCCAAGAAGACCTTATCGGCACCCCGCCCGACGACCTTGTTGACCGGCTTGCCGCTGTCGCCGCGAAGTGCCTTGAACTGAACTCGCTTCAGAAAGTGCGGATCGTCGCAATCTCCGACGATGCCAAGGCGATGTTCCGCGACTTTAGCGACTGGATCACCGACCAAGTGAACGCTAGTTCGTCCGAAGTTCAACGCGAACTGTTGAGCCGGGCGCATCTGAAGGCGGTGAAGCTGGCCAGCCTACAGGCCGTCGCGTGTTCCTTTGAAAACCCCGTGGTGTCGGTCGCCGAAGTCGATTGGGCAATTCATTGGGTTCAGGAACAAACCGCCAAATTGCTGTCGCAATTCGAAAACGGCGAAATGGGCGTCGTCGGCGGCAACGAAGTAATGCAGCAAAACGAAGTTCGTCGCGCGTTTCAAGAGTGCATCAAAAGCGATTACGACAAGGTGTTGAAGACGAACTATCGCGGCCCACGAACAATGCACCTAATGCAAATCGTGACGCATTCGTATCTGTCGAACCGGCTATACCGTTTGCCCACATTCAAGCTTGATCCGAAGGGGCCGTCGCAAGCCATTCAGCGGGCAATTCGCAGTTTGATTGACAACGGCGAACTTGAGGAAGTCGGCGCGGTCGAACTTTGGGATTACTACGGCGAAGCGCGTCGCGCCAAAGCCTATCGCGAGCCGGTGAAGAACACGAAGTCGAAGTTGCGGCTGGAAAACGGCGGCATCAGCTTCTTTGAATGAACGCGACCTGTTTGCTTGAAGCGGAAACCCGCAGAAAACCTAGTGATTGAACCGTATGAACGTATGAACGGGGTCATATATAAAAGGCTAAAGGACGGGCCGGGATATAACCCCCTTCATTCAATTCATACATTCATACACACACAATAAACGACCTAAATTCAATGCTTTGGCTTTGTTGTCGTTTTCAATCGCGGTTCAAGCGGTCGCATACAGCTTCGACCACGGCCTGCCCAATGCCTGCCCGCCGAAATGTGGGCAAACGAACCGTCGAATAACGCGCTGAAATAACAACGTAATTATCAACGAAACAACGGTCGCATCCTGCCTTTGGTAGGCGGCGGTCGGTCAATGAAGGATTCGAACAATGAACGCACCTTCCGTCGCACATGTCGCGAACCCATCGTTTGTCGAGTTCGAAGCCGTTCTGGATCACGCCGGGCAGTCCAACGCGACATTGCGCCGGGCATTCGTCCAACGCTTCTTCGACTTCATGTTGGGGCAGCGCATGAACGTCAACGCTGAAGGGCTGGTCCATGACGTGCTTGAAAGCGTCGTCGCCAGCTTTGCCGCCACTTACGAAGCGAACGTCGCAGCGCCCGACGACACGTCGCCGCCCTACTACTATGGCGGCGTCGCCGATTGGTTGAATGCCGCGATGTTTGAAGAAGACACCGCCGACATAATCAACAATGAAGTGACGAAGCGCATAGTCGAATTGGGCCGCAAATATCCCGACGTAATGAACGATGAATTGTTCATCGAAACAGAGAACGTAACGCCGATTATGTTATTGAACAAATGGCTGGACCATATCGAACTGTTGTCAGAACTTGGCGAAGGCCGTCCTTATGTTCGCGTCAGGCGCGTTTTGACTATACTTGGACGGTGCCATGAGTTACTTCTTGCTCACGCAGTCACCAATGAGGGGCGCTAAGGCGCAGTTTTATGTCAGGGCAGGATACCGAAACCGCAGGGGATGGCTGGACTTCCAAGCCCACCCCCCGTCGTAAGGCATTCCGGGCCAAGCTGACGAACACGCGGGAAGTCGCCCAACAGGCCGCACGGCTGTTCAGGGAAGCCCGCGCCGGATTGATCGACGTGCAAGATGCCAGTCGTCTCGCCAACATTCTCGCCATCGTCGGTCGCCTATTGAGCGACGCCGAACTTGAGGCGCTGAACGCCCGCATGGACGCCATCGAACAGCGGGGAGTGCATTGACGTGCGCCATATCGCCGCCCGCCGCCGCATGGCAAAGCTGGACCGGCTGACAGGACCGGCATTGCCGCGCGTCATCGAAGTGGCGACCGGCGAAACCGACGAAGACGCAATCGGACGCTTCATCGCACGACATGGCCGCGCGCCCGCGTCCGCAATCATCGTCCCGACCCGCGCCACTGACGACGAACTTCCGATGTTGGAAGGTCAATGGGCAGAACAACAACGTCGATTGGTGGCCGATGCCCGAACTGAAACACGCAAACTGAAGGAAGAAGGCAATGTCGAACGTAACGCCCGGATACGCACTATCAGGAATGCCGGAAGCGGCGACGGACTTCATACAGGGGATCGAACGCGAAACCCAATTGGACGCTTGGTGCGGTCGCGCTGAACCGTTCAAGGACGACCCGACGATTTACAACGCCATGATGGCGGGCCGCGAAGCGTTGGTGAATGGCGCTTCGAAGATTAAGGCGTTGACGGCGGACCTTACCCGCAACGAACCGCAAAAGCATGAAGCGGGCGGCGAAGTGTCGGCGAAGACGGTCGCCAAGCTGGAAGAAACGCAACGCACCCTTCAGGCGCAGGCCAACGCCTATCAGGCCGGTGGCGACGAAGCGTTGAAAGAAGCATTCGCCATCAAGGACGGCGACAAATGGCTTTGCGACCATTGGCTGTCATACGTCGCACGGGAAGCCAAAAATCAGGACGGCGGCTTCGCCAACATTCGGAAAGCCGCCACGACGCACCGCGAACTTGCCGCCGTGATTATGAAAATGCCCGGCGAACTGTTGGGCTTGCCCGCCGACTTCCTTCAGTCGGTGCGCGTAAAAGCCGTCGAAAAGTTCCATCCTGAAATTCAGGAAGCATGGCAGCGCGCCGAAGACCTTCGCGACATTGCCGGGCGCTACACGTCGCTTGCGGCGCGGGTGAAGCTGAACTTCCACAATCCGTCCATCGCGCGGAAGATGGCAACGAGGGTCGCCGTATGATGCAAGCTTTGTCGAACCTGTCGGGATGGCTCAATTCGTCGTCGGCGTCGTATCCATCGCCGTGTTCGGCAAAGCCCCCGAAGCGCAACTTCTTCAATCAGCCGGTGCGGTCGTCGCAACCTGTCGAAATGGTCGAAATGGGCCGGTATGCCGAAATCCTGCCTTGGGATTTTTCGACGCCGCCCACGTCGGACTTCGACCCGCAATCGTTGCCGCTGTTTTGCTCGCTTCAGCAAGCGGCGGTGTTGGACCTTCCCCCGGTGGCGCAGCTTGGCCCGCCATCGGGACAGGGCCGGGCGTTCGACCGCCTGTGGCACATGGTCGGGAAGATGGAAGACGCCAAGCTTCGCCTGGACCCCACATGGCGCTGGCCTGACGGCTGGCGGGACCGCCTAGTGGCCATCGTGGGCCTGTCGGACCCCGACGCCCCCATAGCCGACCAAATCGCGGCGCAGGGGCTGTCAGGGATCAATCCCGACGTGCCGTTGCTGGCGGTGCCGACCTTCAAGTTCAGCGCCAAGGAACGGGCCGCTATCGGTCATCGGCTTCCGTTCCTGCCTTAGCGCGGCGTCTCGCCTTCCTTCCTTGCCGTCGCGCTTCGGGAAGCCCGGTTCAACGTAGGTGCCAGCGTTGGGCCGGGCTTTTCCATGTCGAAGTCTATTCCCGTGCCTCATTGAGGCGATGGAATGTGGGCAAATGCGCCATAAAACTACTACGAAATCAGTGTGATAATGGTCACTGCACTGTTCGACGGAATGTTGGGAAGGGCATGGGTAGGTTTCGCCTACGATGATGGACGCGACAGATGCCTTTCCAGCGATGCGTTGATGGCCTTGCAGAGGCGTTCGAAGCGCGCTTCACTTTCCGCCGGTAAGACCGACGAAGGGTCCGTTGCCATCTTCTGCAAGAACAGCCGCGACGGTCGCGTTTTGTGAAACGGAATGGAAAGCGCGTCGAAGGCAGCTTCAAACCGGCGCGCGATGCGAGGAATGTGGGCATTCAATTCCAATTTCTTGCCCTTCAATTCCTTCGCGTAGGCTTCCCGAACCAGCTTTTCGTAAACCGCCGGATCAAGCAAATCTTCAATGTCGGCTTCGGCGGGCGCGGTTTCGAACGCTTCGCTCACAAACACGACGCTATCCGACCGGATCAACTTGCCTTTGACCAAATCGTCGCGCGTCGCCTTGGCGTCCTTTTCATCATCGAACAGGACAAGCACCTTCAGTTGCTCCGACGTAAGCAACGCGACCATGTAGTGAACCTTTTGCGCGCCGCCCGCTGGTGTCACGGTCAAGCGTTCGTCCAACCCTACTTTGCCTTGCTCGCTCAATCGCGACGATACTGCCGACAACATCCAAAAGTCGGTCACGCCTTCAACGACCAGATTGTTCGGTCCTACGAACAGGCTTTGTGCAAGGTCGTATCCGAGCGCGGCTTGCAACGGGAACAGGGTGCGAGCGTCGCCGGATGGATCGTTCGATACGGTTGTGCCAACTTCTTCGGCGATGTTGACGGTTCGGACCCAATCCAATTGATGCGTCGGAACCATGAACGGCGAATGCGTCGTGAAAACAATTTGATTACTGAAGTCGTCTTCTAGGTGACGAAGCAAGTCGCCTTGGGAACGTGCATGAAGATACAGACCGGGTTCGTCCAAGAGTAGGATTGCGCCGTCTGCATCGCCATCTTCCGTATCAGCCGCAAATACGACGTAAAATGCGAAGAACCATTGGAAGCCACGGCTACGTTCATCCAAATTGACCTCAACGTCATAAACGCTGTTCGGGTCGGAGACCAACGTGTCGAAATGATGGGCGTCTAGGTTGAACCGGACCTTCAGTTCGCGGTCCTTCCAGCGCTTACGTATGGCCGTCGTTACGACGGAACCCGCGCGGTTTGCTAATTGCCCACGTGTCTCTTGATCGTTGCTTTGCGATAGTTCCTGCAACTGTTGCGGGCTTAGTCCTGCAACCTTGCAAAGCTTTTCGAAGTTTAAGTCAGCGTTCGTTTGCTGCCCTTGATTCTTTCGTGCGAGGAACTGCGCTATATCCTGATGCCCGTCGATTTCGGGGTAATCTTCAAGATACATGAAGACGGGCAAACGCTGAAGAACCCAAGTGCGGGCTTTGGCATGGGCGGCTTCGTTGTCAGGAATGGCTTCAGCCATTTCCTCCAACGCTATCAACTTTTGATCCTGTGCGTCGGTAAGTTCAGTGTCCGCCGCAGCGAGCGCCTGTCGAAGTGCGGCCAAGGCTGGTGTCGCGGTTTCCGCCCACTTAGCAGCGGTGGCACCGACACTGATCGCAGCTACAAAGGCGTCAGATGCGCTGTCTAATGCGGCCTTACCTTCGGTGAGCTTCGACGCCTTAGCCTTTACCGCTGCGTCGATTTTTCGCGCTTCGGCTTTGATCGCAGATAGGTCATGCGAAGCCGTTGGCACCGAGATAGTGACGCTACGCTTATCTCCGTAATAGCGAGTGATGCCGACTTCTTTGACGCCTTCGGCGGCAGGCCAGATTTCGGCGATGCGGCCTTGCTCATATTCCGTCAACAGCCACGTGGACGTTACGACGGTTGTCCAATCGGTGCATTCGGACAGCTTACGATGACGGGGAAAATCCTTGATCGGCTTCAGCTTCGTGAACCCGCTGGCAGGGTTCAGGCTATGCAGCGCCCGCAGTATGTTCGACTTACCGCTTTCGTTGCGCCCTAGCAGCGCCGTTATGCGGGATACGTCGATTTCGCCGCTGTCATTGATTGAACGAAAATTTCGAACGCGGAATGATTTGAGTTCCATCGGCTCCCCCTTTGGATAGCTACGGTAGCCCGTTCGATGAATGTTCTCAATAGAGTGCGCCGATTCATACGCCATTGCGGATGCAATATCGGACGATCAAAAGTTCAATGGCGTCTAGCCAGGGCGAAGCCGCAGCCTACCCATGGCCTACCCGCGTTTGCCAAGGCAGCGGGTAGGTAACTCAAAATCGGCGGCAAAGCTGGCGCACCCGACAGGATTCGAACCTGTGGCCTCTGCCTTCGGAGGGCAGCGCTCTATCCAGCTGAGCTACGGGTGCGTGGGGTTAGGCGCCTAGCAGAGCGATCGGGCGGACGCCAGCCTTTTACGCTGGCCATGCGCGGCTGGCGCTCGCGCGGCCAGCCGCGCTCCGGGGTCAGTGTGCCTTTACCAGCTTCACCGGCTGGAATTTCCCCAGGCCACAGGTCGCGCCCGAACTGACCGGGCCCTGACGCAGCACCGTGATCGTGTCGACC
>JBMOOB010000022.1:0-9067 GCA_049323815.1 Pseudomonadota bacterium
GAGGCGAGTAAGCGCGCGTTGGCCGATCCTGAGGTCCGCGCGCGGATGTCGAAAGGCCAGCAAGCACGTCATGAGGCCGCCCTCGCCTGGTGTCCGGACGAATTTAGGGATGACTATGACTTCCTGAAGCGCCGACTTAGCGCGCACGAAGCGCGCGCCATTATCGAGGATCAGATCGCGCATGCGGGCGAACTGACTCTGGCGCTGTGCTGGCAATGCAATCGTACGGTCGACGATCCTGCCTGCGGATCGTGCACGCACATCGGATGCCCGCTTGCGCGCGAGGTGTGCTGATGGCAGTCGATCCTCGAATCCTGGAGGCGCTCGCGGCACCGCTGCGCGGTAACTCATCCGCTGAGCTGCATGGGCTCGCACGTCGACATCCTCAAAGCAAATGGGCCTATCCGGCCGCTCCGGGAGGAGGTCCGCACGGAGAGACGTGTCGAAGCTGCGCCCATGTATGTCTCAAGCAAGCGTCGCAGCGCCACTATAAATGCGGCCTGGTGCCGCCCAGCAACGGGCCGTCAACGGACATTCGCCTGAAGACACGGGCCTGCCGATTCTGGGAGGCGAAGGCGTGATGCGCTGGCTGCCCAAATTCACCGGCTACGCATGGTGCGGCTGCGACGACGATGGCGAATATGAGGGTCGTGAGTACAGCATCACCTGGGGATGGTGGACCGTCCAGGTCGCGTTCGGTCGCCATAACCGGAGGCTCGGCTGAATGGCGAAACGTACCGTCTATCGCGATTCGCGTCAGATCGACCTGTTCACCACGCCGGTGCCGATACGCGGGCCCGGCGCACATGCGGGCATCGAGAAATGGGTGTCGACCGAAGTCTCGCTGACGCTCAAGGGCGACGCGCGCAGCCGCGATGAAATCGCGGGCGCCATGTCGGAGACGCTGGGCGGCGACGTCTCGCGGTGGATGCTCGACGCCTATGCCTCGCAGGAACGCGAGGGCCATAATATCGGGTTCGGCCGCGCGGTGGCGCTGATGGCGGTGACCGCCAATCACAGGCTGATCGAAGGCGCCGTGCACCGTCTGGGCGGACGAATCCTTTGGGGCAAGGAAATCAACACGGCGCGCCTTGGCCATCTGCAGGCGCAGCGCGACCGGATCGACGCGGAAATCCGCTTGCTGCGCCGCGACGGCGCCCAACCGATCGAGAGGAGCGGATATTGAAACCCGGCGGCGGAAAGGAATGGCACACGGCAGCCGAGCTGGCAGAACTGGCGCTGCCGGGCATGCCGCGCACCAAGCGCAAGATGAACGAGCGTGCCGGCGCCGAATGCTGGGCGCTGCGTCAGGATGACGCGGGGCGGCCGCTGGCGCGCCGCCGCGAGGCGCGCGGCGGCGGTGTCGAATATCATATCGACGTCCTTCCGCCTGCCGCGCGCGCGGCGCTGGTGGCGCGCGGCGTGGCGGCGATCGCGCATGTGGCCGATGCGCCCGAGACGAGCGCGACAGGCCGCTGGCGCTGGTATGAGGCGCAGACCGACAAGACCAAGGCCGAGGCGCATCGCCGCGCGCAAATCGTCGCGATGGTCGAATCCTATGAGCGCGTCGGGCTGACGCGTTCGGCAGCAGTCGTCAACGCGGCGGCCCGGCACGAGATCGCGCCGTCGACCGTGTGGCGGTGGATCGCGGATATCGACGGCATAGCACCCGCCGACCGGCTGCCCTTCCTTGCACCCCGGCGCGATCGGGGCGGCAAGACGGCCGAGATCGATGCGCAGGCCTGGAACATCTTCCTCTCCGACTATCTGCGGCCGGAAAAGCCGACACTCGCCGAATGCTATCGCCGCACCGAGAAATGGGCGGCGGCGAACGGCGTCACGCTGCCCCACCGCAAGACCTTTGCCCGCCGCATCGAGCGCGACGTCGACCCGATGCTGGTGACCGCAAAGCGCAATGGCGCCGAGGCGCTGCGGCGTACTCTGCCCGCGCAGGAAAGGACTGTCATGGACCTGCATGCAATGGAGGCGGTCAATATCGACGGCCACAAGTTCGACGTGTTCGTCGAGTGGGAGGACGGCACGATCGCCCGCCCGATGATGGTGGCGATACAGGATTTGTATTCGCGCAAGATGCTCGCCTGGCGCGTCGCGCGCAGCGAGAATTCGGTCGACACGCGGCTGGCGATCGCCGACCTGCTGCGCAACTGGGGCATCCCCGCACATTTCGTGCTCGACAACGGCCGCGCCTTCGCGTCGAAGTGGATTACGGGCGGCGCGCCCAATCGTTTCCGGTTCAAGGTCAAGGACGACGAGCCGCTGGGCGTGCTGACGGCGCTGGGGATCGCGATCCACTGGGCGACGCCGTTCCGGGGGCAGTCGAAGCCGATCGAGCGCGCTTTTCGCGACCTGACCGACATCATCGCGCGCCACCCGATCACGGCGGGCGCCTATACCGGTAACAAGCCCGATGCGAAGCCCGAGAACTATGGGCAAAAGGCGGTTCCGATCGCGCAATTTCGGGCGCTGGTCGACCGTGGGATCGCCGCGCACAATGCGCGGCCGGGGCGCCGCACCGAAACCGCGCACGGCCGCAGCTTCGACGACGCCTTTGCCGAGAGCTATGCCGCCGCGCCGGTCGGCCGCGCGAGCGAGGACCAGCTGCGGCTCGCGCTGCTGACCGCCGAGCAATGCCGCTGCGACAGACGCAACGCCGAGGTCCGGCTGGAGGGTAATCGCTATTGGGCGCCCGAGCTGGCCGATCATATGGGCAAGCCCGTCACGATCCGGTTCGACCCCGACAATCTGCACAGCGCGGTGCACGTCTATACCCGAACTGGCGAATTCGTCTGCACCGCGCCGGTGCTGTCGCCCGAAGGATTTTTCGACAAGGCGGGGGCACAGAAGCGCCGCAAGCAGGAACAGGAGCTGCGCCGCCGGGTGCGCGATGCGGCCGAGCTGGAGCAACTGCTCGACGCGCGGACGGTCGCCGCGCTGCTGAGCGAGGATCAGCCGTTGCCCGAGACCGTCCCGTCGAAGGTCGCGCGGCCGGTGCGCCATCGCGGCCAGACCGCCGCCGCGCTGAAAATCGCTTCCGACACCGACGCGCCCGCGCCGGTGCCGACGAAATCCGTCGTCGACCGGCTGGGTCATTTGAGGCTGGTGTGACGGACACAAGGCCGCGCGCGGCTGGACCCCGCGCGCGGCCGGCTCAGGGGGCCGGGAAAGCCCCTCCAACAAGCAAGGGAACGCGTAGCATGAACAACCCCGAGAATCTGCCCCTCGACATCGTCGAGCAGCGCAGCTGGCTGCAGGAACACAAGGCCGCGACCGGCATGTCGTGGAGCGAGATGGCGTCGAAAACCGGCATCCCGGCCGGGACGCTGAGTCAGTTCGGCGCCGGAAGCTATGCCGGTGACAATCTGCGCATCGCCCAGGCGGTCTATCGCTATCGCCAGCTGCTGATCTCGCAGGCGGCGATCGCCGTCGATATTCCGGATCGGCCGCCGTTTTTCGAGACCTCCACGACGCGTCGGATCATCACCATGCTGTCGATAGCGCAACGCGGCCGAATGGTGGTGATCGCCGGCGCGCCGGGCACCAGCAAGACCGAAACCGCCATCCATTATCGCGAAAGCGTGTCGAACGTCTGGATCGCGACGATGAAGCCATCGTCGAGCGGCATCAATCCGATGCAACAGCGCGTGCTGGCGGCGCTGGGCCAGCCGGATGCGAAGGGCACGCCGCAGGCGCTGACGACGCAGATCGAGGCGGCACTCCTGAAATCGGTCGGGCTGCTGATTATCGATGAAGCGCAGCATCTGTCCGAAAAATCGCTCGAGGAAATCCGGTCCTGGCATGACGCGACCGGTATCGGCATCGCGCTCGTGGGAAATGAAGAAGTGCTGACGCGGCTGACGCTGGGATCGAAGCGCGACGCATTCGCGCGGCTGGCCTCGCGAATCGCGCAGCGGCTGATCTTCCGGGGACCGTCCGAGCAGGACGCGCTTGCGCTTGCCGATGCATGGGACCTTGAAGGTGCGGCAGAGCGCGCGTTCGTGGTCGACAAGTCGAAGCGGCCCGGCGGATTGCGCACTTGCACCATGCTGATGGAAATCGCCGCCATGCTGGCCGCCGCCGACAAATCGCAGGTGCGCGTCGAGCATCTGCGCGACGCCTGGGCCGACCTCGCGACGACGGGGCAGTCATCGTGAAGATCGCGGCGGTGATCCTGGAGGGGTGCGCGGATGCCGGGCAGATCGCGCGCATCCGCGAGGCGATCAAGTCGCCCGAAACGACCGTCGTCCTCGCGCCGCCGCGCGTGGCGGACATCATCGACGCGGTGGCGCGCGCCATGGGCGTCGGCCGCGCCGAGATGCTGGGCGACGGCCGAAGCGTGCGCGCGGTGCGCGCGCGCCGTGCCGTCGCCTGGATCGCGCGGGCGCTGGGGCGCGGCGCGGCCGAGACGGCGCGCGCGCTGGGCGGGCGCGACCCGACGACGATAGGCAACCTTCTGCGCGGCGCCGACGCGATGATCGGGCGCGACCCGGCATTCGCGATGGTGACGGCGCGAATTGTTCGCCAGTTCGAGGAGCTGAACCCATGAAGATGACTTCGGGCGCGCGCCAGTTCGCGCGGCATACCGTCGCGCGGCGGCCGTTGCTGGCAAAGGTGCATCTGGCCGCCAAGGAACTCGGGCTGAGCGACGACGACTATCGGGCGATCCTGATCGACGTCGCGGGCGTATCGAGCGCGCGGGACATGAGCGAGACGCAGCTTGCCGCCGTGATCGAGCGGTTCAAGGCGCGCGGGTGGAAGCAGGCGGCGCCGCGCGGCCGGGGCCAGGGCAAGCCCGCCGACCATCCCGCCGCGCTGAAGGCGCGCGCGCTGTGGATCAGCCTCTATCATCTGGGCGCGATCGACAATGCGAGCGAAGCGGCGCTCGAAGCCTTCGCGCGGCGTCAACTCAAATGCGCGCGGCTGCAATGGGCGGACCAGGCGCTCGTGTATCGGTTGGTCGAGGCGCTGAAGGCGATCGCCGAGCGGCATGGCTGGAGCCAGTCGGTCGAGGGGCTCCAGCCTGCCGCCGTGCCGATCGTGCTGCGCCGGCGGCTGGTCGAGGCGATCCTGGGCAAGCTGTGGGCGAACGGCGCGGCGCCGGCGAGCTGGGACGTGGTCCGCGCCGCCTGGGAATTCGGCGGATATGACGGCGAGCTGCTGGTTGCGACGGCAAGCGAGCTGGACGGGATCGCGCGCGAGTTCGGCCGCGTGCTGCGCGAAACCGGAGGGGCGCGCAAATGAGCGCGGTGTTGAAGCGCGGCTATGCGCCGCTCTATCGCGCCGGTACCGTCTGTCCGGGGTGCGGCGCCGGTCACTGGATCGTCGGCCGCGTCTCGGCCGAATGCGCGCGGTGCGGGACGGCGATCCCACTGGCGCCGACAGACGGCCCGCGCGCACCCGCCGAGCGCCTGCCCGCCTGGGCGACGCGGCCATGACCAATTTGACTTTCGCGACCTTCGGGCGCAGCGCCAGTCGGGCGGGGCAGCGCGGCGCGCGTTCCCCGCGACTCGCGTTCTTTGGCATTGTGAATGGAGGAATTGACGGGGTCGAGCGCGCCATGCGCTGCGCTCCCCCGTCGCTTTTCCCATGCAGCACCGCCAATTTGACTTTCGCGACCTTCGGGCGCATTTTCCGCGGCGGTGCTCAAAACACCTCTGACCGGATGGCGACCCGAAAGGCGCAACCCCTTTCCTCAACCGTCATCCGTACCCGGCTTGGGTCGGGAGTGGGCGAATATAAGACCGCTTCGGCGGGAATAAGCCCGCGTGCCGTCAGACACGTTTTGAGCTCCCGGCAACCCGCGCCGTTCGCGGGTGACCCACTCAAAAGGGTATCTGACCATGAGACCATATCAGATTGTCTTTCGCGACTGGCAGGGCATAGCCGTTCGCGCCGAGGGGCATTGGTGGCTGTCGCCGCGTCAATTGTCCGATCATCTTGGGTTACGCTGGCGTGCTCAGCAGCGCAAAATCAACGGTTCAAAGTTGGCAAAGGGGGCGGCCATTATGGCCGTCCCCTCTGCAGGCGGCGAGCAGGCCACGATGATGCTGAAGCTCGGCTTCTTCGGGGCCTGGATGCTGTCGATCAACCCCGATATGGTGCCCGAGCACAAGCGTGCGACGATCGAGGCGATGCAGGCGTCGATGCTCGATGCGCTCGACCGGCAGTTGCAGGCGATGTTCGCTCTGCCCGGATCGCTGGAAGTAGAACAACTCGTGCATCTGCCGAAGCCGATCTGGTACCAGGAGGACGCAATGCCGGATACGATCTGGGAGGTGCGCGAGGTCGAGCTGGATCAGCCGGACATGCTGCAAGCGGTTCGCCTCGCACGGCTGGGCCTGCCCGGAAGCCGGATCGGGCCGGTGCTGGGGCGGTCTGCGTACTGGGCGCGCAAATGCCGCCGCTGGCATGTGCATATCGGCCTCGTGCCGCCCAACAAGCGCGAGGAACAGCGCTTGGCCGGGCTGCGGCAGCCCGACCTGTTCGGGGGGCGCTGACATGGATCGATCGAATTCACGCGCGGGAGATCTGCTCAACAGCGCGCTTTCCTCATATCGCGCGCTGTGCAGCCTCGTCGTCAGCATCGACGGCAACGACATGCATCAAGTCAATCCGAACGATTTCTGGTTTCTGCTGGAAATGGTGCGCGAACGCCTTGAACAGGCGCAGGAGCAAATCGGCTGACTTGTTTTCGGCGGGCGCGGTCCAGGTCGCGCCCGTCATTTGGGCGACGCGGCCCTGAACCATGGCGCGGCCCCGCCTGATTCGGTGGAACGACCAGCTGGTCGAGATTGCCCAGGTGATCGGCGAGGCCGCCGTCGTGCAACTGTGCGAGGCGCTGGGCGGTACGCGTACCTATGTGCCGCGGCTGATTCCCGCCAATCACCCGATCGCGCTGGCGATCGGCGGGCGCGCGGCGGCGGCGCTCGCCGATCATTATTACGGCACCTATCTGGACCTGCCCAAGGCGCATAACCGGCGCGCCCGCGCCGTCGAGCTTGCCACGAGCGGCGGGCTGACGCAGAAGCAGGCGGCGCTCGCCGCCGATTACAGCGAGCGGCACCTGCGCCGGCTGCTGCGCGCGGCCGAGGGCGACGAGGATCAGCCTCTGCTGCCCTTCTGAGCGCGCGGTGCGGACATATGTCCGCTCCCGGCATGGACGGCGATCGGGCCATAGACTGGCCCATGAGCGATCAAGCGGACATCGTCGTAACGGCCTTTGGCGCGCGTTTCCTGACCGCCTGCGACCGGCTGTTGCGGATCGAGGGCGGCTATTCCAACGACCCCGCCGATCGCGGCGGCGCGACGCGATACGGCATTTCGCTGCGCTTCCTGAAGGCCGAAGGAAAAATAGACCTGGATGGAGACGGGATCGCCGACTTCGACCTTGATTTCGACGGCGACATCGACGGCGCCGATATCCGCAAGCTGAGCCGCGACGACGCGCGCTATCTCTATCAGCGTTGCTTCTGGCGGCCGCTCGACTGCGACAGCTATCCGGTCCCGCTGGGCGAGGCATTGTTCGACCAGGCGGTCAATGGCGGGCTGAGGGCGGCGGGCAAGCTGCTGCAGTCGGCGCTCAACGATCTGACGTCGGTGCGCCGCTCGGCCCCCGGATGTCCCGCGCCGCTGAAGGAAGACGGCGCGATCGGCATGCGGACGCGCGCGGCGCTCGACTGGTGCCTGCAACAGGGCGGCGTCGGCATGGCGGGCGTGATCGCCGCCTATCGCCGCGCCGCCGCCGATCGGTACCGCGCGATCGTCGCGGCCGATCCGACGCAGCAGCGCTTCCTGCGTGGCTGGCTCAATCGCGCGGCAGAACTGGGGGCGATGTAATGGCCTGGCTGACTGCGCTGAAATTCGGGCTGAAATTCGGGCTTCCCGCGCTGGCGCTGGCGTTTCTAGGCTGGGCGACGGTCGACCGGTTTCGCCTTGCCGAAACCGTCGATCGCTATCGCGCCTGCACCGCCCAGGCGGCAGGATCGGCACAGCCCGACGCATGCGACGATGCGGTCGCACTGCGCGTCAACGCGGCGCGACGCGCGGCCGAGTGCGAGTCTGCGCTGGGCGGGCGCGATCTCTATGCGATCCGCGCAGCCTGTGGCGAGCAGGTCAAACGCCGCGATGCAGAGGCATCGGCGGCCGAGCAGTCGCTGGCCGATGCGCGCGCGCAGCTGGTCGCCGCACGCGCCGAAACCGCCGCCGCCGTGGAGCGCGCCGAAGCGCGCGCCACCGCGCAAACGAACAGGATCGCCGACAATGACAGGACGATTTCCCAGGCGCCGCGCCTGGATGACGGTCGCGTGCGCTGCGACGCTGAATGCCTGCGCCGCCTCAGCGGTCCGGGAACCGCCGCGAAGCCCTGACCCGATCGTCGAGACGCGCATCGAGCGCGCACTCGTCTGTCCTCCCGAACTGCTGGCGGCGATCCCGTCCCGGCCGGAAATGCCGACCGACGCGCAAGTGATCGCCGCGCCGGCGACGCTCGCGTGGCTTAGTCGCCGCTGGGCGCGCGAGGATTTGTTGGAAGCGCGATTGCGCGATGCCCGGAGTCAATGCCCCGATGACTGATATTGTCACCATCCAGCCCAGCGATCTGCCGGAGACGGCGGCCGCCACCGAGACGATGCGCACGATGGTCTGGGAGCCAGGCGGTGCGCCTCAGCAAATAGCCTTCGCCCGCCTCTTCGCGCGGCGCATCGACGTCGCCTTCGCGTCGATGCCGGAGGAAGGCGACGCATTAGGATACGCGGAAAACAGTATAGGCCTGGTCTTCGACGATCCGGTGGCGAACCAAAATGGATGGATCAGGAAAACGGGTGGCATTGGAACGGGAGGATGGGTCCTCTTCGAAGTCCTCTCATCGAGCGCCATCGCCGCGATGCAGGCGATTCGCGATGATATTACAGGACGTCTGCCAACCGACGCCGACCCCGACTACGCACACAAGCAGTGCATGACCGTATCGGACACCGACTATATCGCCACGGCAACCGGCCGTCGCGGCGGCGCGCCGGTGTCGCCGCCGGCATATGAGACGGCGCGGCGG
>JBMOOB010000023.1:0-8794 GCA_049323815.1 Pseudomonadota bacterium
GGTTGACAGCCCCGAACACCTCCCCTAACAGCCGCCTCCTCGCTAGCACGCGGGTGTAGCTCAGTTGGTTAGAGCGCCGGCCTGTCACGCCGGAGGTCGCGGGTTCGAGCCCCGTCACTCGCGCCACTCTCCCTATCTCCAAAGCATTGGAAACGCCCAGGGAAAGTGGCGCCGGCCCGTTCGCGGGGTACCGCCTTCCAGATCCGACGAACCGAGGATAGCAGGGCACGGCCACGCGTTTCTTCTCCGTCGCGCGAACCGATTTCGCGCCATTCGGGAGAAGGAAGATGGAAAGACTCGACGCTCGCGAAACCAATCGCCTGATCGCTTCGGACAAGGTTGAAGGCACCGCGGTCTACAACCGCGAGGATGAACGGCTGGGCACGGTCGAGCGGTTCATGGTCGACAAGGCATCGGGTCAGGTCGAATATGCCGTGCTGTCGTTCGGCGGGCTGTTCGGGCTGGGCGAGAAATATTATCCGCTGCCCTGGAAGACGCTCAGCTACGATACCGAACGCGGCGGCTATGTCGTCGACGTCAGCAAGGCGCAGCTCGAAGGGGCGCCAAATTACGACGAGGATGCGGAACCCGCCTATGACCGCGACTTCGACGCGCGCGTCTATGGCTATTACGGCGTGCCGCTACCCTGACCGGCGCTCGGCCCCGTTCAACCGCGGAAGCGGCCGGTTTCCATCCACCGCAGCAGCGGCTTGAGCGGGGCGATCCAGATCAGCCCGAGGAAGACGTAGAGGACGAGCTGGACCGGCCAGGGCAGCAGCGCGATCTGGCCGGAAAAGCTCGTCACCAGCACCACCCACACCAGGATGAGCGCCAGGATGGCGAACATGCCTGCCGGTTTGCGCCAGGTCGGCATCAGTCGTTCTCCTCGTGCGCGATCATTCCCTCTTCCGTAATGACGGCGTGCAGCGGCACGTCCCAGATGTCGGTCGGTACGGCGGGGATTTCCTGCACCGCCCATGCCACGCCGACGCGCCATGCCGCTTCGTGCCGGGCAAAGGCGCGGTCGTAATGGCCCGCCCCCTGCCCAAGCCGGTTGAGGCGGCGGTCGAACCCGATCAGCGGCGTCAGGATGATGTCGGGCGCGCGTTCGCGGCTGTCGCCATGCGGCTGGCGCAGGCCGAATGGACCGTCGACCAGAGGCGCGCCGATTTCCCATTCCAGAAACCGGATCGGTGTCGCGCGATCGACGACATGGGGCAGGGCGATGCGGCAGCCGTGCTCGATCGCAGCGGCGGCAAGAGGGGCCGGGTCGGCCTCGCTCCCCATCGGGCAATAGCTGGCCACCACCAGGCCGGGCTTCAGCCGGGCGACGAAGGCGGGTGGCGCGACGATGCCGGTCTCGGACTGCGCGGCAAAGCCGTCGCGCGCGGCGCGCAGTTGCGCGCGCAGCACCTTCTTGTCGGGGGTACCGGCCGTCATGCCGGCGGGGAAGGGCGGCGGGACCGCCATGGCCGGTTGCTTGAATATCCTCTGACGCCAGTAACGTCAGGTGGGCGCCGTGTGCATCGGGCCAGGGCCCGAACAGGGACAGCTCCCATGGATGGTTCTATCGCCTCAGGGATAATCGCTAAAGCTCGCACCGGGCAGTACCCGCCTTTCGCTTATCTAGGCGCCCGGCGCGTCCTCCTCAAGAGCCGCCGCAACGGCTTCGAGGCGATCCGCGATATTATCGAGCAGGACAGGGGAAACGCCCTCGGGCGGATTGCGCTCCGCCTCGTCGAGCAGGTCGGCAAGGATCAGCGCCAGGAACAGCAGCGTCCGCTCGCTGTTGATGCCGCCGGAGGCGCGCTGCGCCGTATCGGCGTGGCGCGCCATCAAATGCTCGAGGCGCAGGAGGTGCGCCTCTTCGCCGTCGCGGCAGGCGACCGTATAGGCGCGCCCGGCGATGCTCAGCTGGACGTCGGCCATCAGTCGGCGTCTCCGGCCGCCGCCTCGCGCGCAATCAGTGCGTCGAGCGCGAGCACCGCGTCCTCGATCTTGGCGCGCAGCGCCGCGTGCCGCCGGGCGAGCTGTTCGCCGGAGAAGGCGCGTGCGCTGGCCGCCGCTTCGATTCGCGAAAGCGCATCTTCGATACGCGTTACTGAAGACTGGGTGGATGAAGGTTCCGCCATGGCAGCGCACTAGGCCACGCCGACGGTGCGCGACAAGCCCCCGCGCCGCACGGAATCGGCGAGCCGGTTGACGCGCGCGCGCGGGCGTCCCAAAGGCAGCGCCACACCGATTCGCCGGATCGAAACCGTCGCGCGTGGCGCGGGCATGTCCGGCCATCCAAGGGAGTCCGATGACGGCATCCTTCTCCGACTGCGCGAACGCGATCCGCGCGCTTTCCATGGACGCCGTGGAAGCGGCCAATTCCGGTCATCCGGGCATGCCGATGGGCATGGCCGATGTCGCCACCGTGCTGTTCCAGCGCTATCTGAAGTTCGATCCCGCCGATCCCAAATGGGCGGATCGCGACCGGTTCGTCCTGTCGGCGGGGCACGGGTCGATGCTGTTGTATTCGCTCCTGCACTTGACCGGCTATGCGCGCCCGACGCTGGACGACATCCGCAATTTCCGCCAGCTCGGCAGCCCGTGCGCGGGCCACCCCGAGAATTTTGAGCTGGCGGGAGTCGAGACGACCACCGGCCCGCTGGGTCAGGGGCTCGCCACCGCAGTCGGCATGGCGATTGCCGAACGCCATCTGAACGCCGTGTTCGGGGACGCATTGGTCGATCACCGGAGCTGGGTCATCGCGGGCGACGGCTGCCTGATGGAAGGCATCAACCATGAAGCGATCGGCCTGGCCGGCCATTTGAAGCTCGGCCGCCTGATCGTGTTGTGGGACGACAACAAGATCACGATCGACGGCGCGGTGTCGCTGTCGTCGAGCGAGGATATCCCGGCGCGCTATCGTGCGACCGGCTGGCACGTCGCCGAGTGCGACGGCCATGACGAAGCCGACATCGCGCGCGCGATCGAAGAGGCAATGGCGAGCGACCTGCCGTCGCTGGTCCGCTGCCGCACGGTCATCGGCAAGGGCGCGCCGACCAAGGCGGGCACGTCGAAGTCGCACGGATCGCCGTTGGGTGCCGACGAAATCGCCGGCGCGCGCGCCGCGCTGAACTGGCCCCATCCGCCGTTCGACGTGCCCGAGGGCATTCGTGAGGCATGGCTGGCCGCCGGACGGCGCGGCGCCGAACCTCGCGCGCAGTGGTTGGAACATCTCGCAAGTCATTCGAAAAAGGACGAATTCGAACGTCGCATGGCGGGTGATGTCCCGGCGGACGTGCTCGACGACTATATCGCGGGCCTGATCGCCGATCCGCAGAAGGTGGCGACGCGCAAGGCGTCCGAAATGGCGCTGGAGGCGATCAACGCCGCGCTGCCCGAAACGATCGGCGGCTCGGCCGATCTGACCGGTTCGAACAACACCAAGACGAAGCAGACCGGCCCGCTCAGTGCCGACGACTATGCCGGTCGCTATGTCTATTACGGCATCCGTGAATTCGGCATGGCCGCCGCGATGAACGGCATGGCGCTGCACGGCGGCGTCCTCCCCTATGGCGGCACGTTCCTGGTATTCAGCGACTATTGCCGCAACGCGATCCGCATGTCGGCGCTGCAGCAGGCGCGCGTCGTCTATGTGATGACGCATGACTCGATCGGGCTCGGCGAGGACGGCCCGACGCATCAGCCGATCGAACAGGTGATGAGCCTGCGCATGATCCCCAACCTCGACGTCTATCGTCCGTGCGACACGGTCGAGACGGCGGAATGCTGGGCGCTGGCGCTGGCGAAGAAGGACGGTCCGTCGCTGCTCGCGCTCAGCCGCCAGAACCTGCCGCAGCTTCGTACCGAAGCCGCGGGCGAGAATCTGTCGGCGAAGGGCGGCTATCGCCTCCAGGCAGCAGCTGCGCCGCGCAAGGTCGTGCTGATCGCCACCGGTTCGGAAGTCGAATTGGCCGCCGCCGTTCGCGCGGCGCTTGAGGAAGCGGGCGTGGGCGCCGATCTGGTGTCGATGCCGAGCACCGAGCGGTTCGACGCACAGGATGCGGCCTATCGCGCCGACGTGCTGCCGGCGGACGTGCTCAAGGTCTCGATCGAGGCGGGCACCACCTTCGGATGGGAACGCTACACCGGGACCGACGGGCTTCGCTTCGGCGTGGATCGCTTTGGCGCATCGGCACCCTATATGCGCCTGTACGAGTATTTCGGACTTACCGCGGCGGCGATCGTGCCGCAGATTATCGAACGACTGAAAGCGTAGGAGAAGCAGGGACATGACGAAGGTTGCGATCAACGGTTTCGGACGCATCGGCCGGCTGGTGGCGCGCGCGATCCTCGAGCGTCCCGACTGTGGGCTCGAGCTGGTCACGATCAACGACCTTGCCGACGCCAAGTCGAACGCGTGGCTGTTCAGCCGCGACAGCGTGCACGGCAAATATCCGGGCACGGTCGAAGCGGACGGCAATGACATCGTCATCGACGGCAAGCGCATCAAGGTGACGGCGGAGCGCGATCCGGCGAACCTGCCGCACGCCGAAAACGGCGTCGAGCTGGTGCTCGAATGCACCGGTTTCTTCACCGACCGCGCGAGCGCCGAGAAGCACATCGCGGCGGGCGCCAAGAAGGTGCTGATTTCGGCCCCGGGCAAGAATGTCGACCTGACCGTCGTGTACGGTGTCAATCACGACAAGCTGACCGCCGAGCATAAGATCGTGTCGAACGCGTCGTGCACCACCAACTGCCTTGCGCCGGTCGCCAAGGTGCTGAACGATGCGATCGGCATCGAACAGGGGCTGATGACGACGGTTCACGCCTATACCAACGACCAGAAGATCCTCGACCAGATCCACCCGGACCTGCGCCGCGCGCGCGCCGCCGCCATGTCGATTATCCCGACCACCACGGGCGCCGCCCGCGCGGTCGGCGAAGTGCTGCCCGAACTGAAGGGCAAGCTCGACGGTTCGGCGATCCGCGTGCCCGTGCCGGACGGCAGCCTGGTCGACCTGACCTTCACGCCGAAGCGCGAGACGACCAAGGACGAAGTCAACGCGCTGCTGAAGGCCGCGTCGGAAGCGGGTCCGCTGAAGGGCGTGCTCTATTATTCCGACGAACCGCTGGTTTCGATCGACATCGTCCATACGCCCGCGTCGTCGACGGTCGACAGCCTGGAAACCGCCGTGATCGACGGCAAGCTGGTTCGCGTCGTCAGCTGGTACGACAATGAATGGGGCTTCTCGAACCGCATGGTCGACACCGCGACCACGATGGCGAAGCTCGGCTGAACCCGACTGTGACCGGGCGTCTCGCCGGCATTGCCCGCCACAGGACGCGGTGCGGGCCGATCGAGACGCTCGCCACGGTGCTGCTCACGCCCGAACATGGCGTGGAGGGCGACCGGAACGGCAGAAAGAACCGCCGCCAGGTCTCGTTGATCGAAGCGAATGACTGGGTGGCGGCGATGGCGGAAGTCGGCGCGGCGCTGCCCTGGTGGGAACGCCGCGCCAATTTGCTGGTCGACGGGATCGACTTGCCGCACGGCGGCGACGTGCTGCTGCGCATCGGCGCGGACGCGGTGATCCGGCTGAAGGTCGAGATCGACCCGTGCGAGCGGATGGACGCGCTGGTTCCCGGGCTGCGCGCGGCACTGGAGCCCGACTGGCGCGGTGGCGTAGGCGGCAAGGTGGTCATGCCCGGCCGCATCAATATTGGCGACGAAGTCAGGATCGACACATGACACGCAGTTTCAAGACGCTCGACGACATGGGGGATATCGCCGGCAAGCGCGTGCTGGTCCGCGAGGACCTGAACGTACCGATGGCGAACGGCTTGGTGACGGACGACACCCGGCTGCGCGCGGCGGTATCGACAGTCGCCGAGCTGGCCGATCGCGGCGCGACGGTGTTCGTGCTCGCGCATTTCGGTCGTCCCAAGGGCCAGCCGAGCGCCGAGCTGTCGCTGTCGCAGGTGGCGGAACCGTTCGCGCAAGTGCTGGGCCGCCCGGTCCGCTACATCGACTGGGAAGGCGTCGACGCGGCGGCTGCGACCGTTGGTGACGGCGAGATCGCGCTGCTCGAGAATACGCGTTTCTTCGGTGGCGAGGAAAAGAACGATCCGGCAGTCGTCGACCGCTTCGCCGCGCTGGGCGACCTCTACGTCAACGACGCCTTTTCGGCGGCACACCGCGCGCATGCCTCGACCGAGGGGCTGGCGCACAAGCTGCCGGCGTTCGCCGGGCGGCAGATGGAGGCCGAACTCGACGCGCTCGACAAGGCGCTGGGCAATCCCGAACATCCCGTCGCGGCAGTCGTCGGCGGCGCCAAGGTGTCGACCAAGCTCGACGTGCTCAAGCATCTGGTCGACAAGGTCGATCACCTCATCATCGGCGGCGGGATGGCGAACACCTTCCTCGCCGCGCGCGGCGTGAACGTGGGCAAGTCGCTGTGCGAGCACGACCTGACGGGCACTGCCGAGGAGATTTTGGACGCGGCCGACGCGGCGGGGTGCACCGTGCACCTTCCCTATGATGTAGTGGTTGCAACGGAATTCGCGGCCAACCCGCCCAGTCTGCGTATCTGCAACGTCCATGAAGTCGCGGCGGACGAGATGATCCTCGACATCGGCCCGGCCGCGACCGAGGCGCTGGCCGATGTGCTCAAGACCTGTCGGACGCTGGTGTGGAACGGCCCGCTCGGCGCGTTCGAAACGCCGCCGTTCGACACCGCGACGGTCGCGCTGGCGCGCACCGCGGCGGCGTTGACCAAGGAAGGCACGCTGGTGTCGGTCGCCGGCGGTGGCGACACGGTGGCCGCGCTCAACCAGGCAGGCGTGTCGGACGATTTCACGTTCGTCTCGACGGCGGGCGGCGCGTTCCTGGAATGGATGGAAGGCAAGCAATTGCCGGGCGTCGCTGCGCTGACCGCCGGGGGCTGACGCTCCCCTGTAGTTTCCGCAAAATACTTTTCCCGCGACCGCCGGTCACGCTTCCTTCCTAGAATGGGTAACTGGTGGTTGCGGGTATTTTGCGGCGATGCGGATGGAATGGTTGGGCGCCCCGGCCAGGCATTGGTCTGAGAAGGAACGCGTCGAGGTCCTGGCTCGGCTCGGCATCCTCGACACGCCGCCGGAAACCCAGTTCGATACGATTGTGGATTGTGCGCGCCGGCTGTTCGGCGTTCCGATCGCGCTGATCGGCCTGAGTGACGAACATCGCCATTGGTTCAAGGCGCGGTGCGGCATCGATGCCACCGAAGTGACGCGCGACGGCAGCTTCTGTTCGTGGGTTGTCGAAACGGGCGAGAGCCTGTTCGTCGCGGACGCCGCCGCCGACCCCCGGTTTGCCGGCGGCGCCATGGTGGCCGGCCCGCCGTTCGCGCGATTCTATGCCGGCGTGCCGCTATGCTGCGGCCATGCGGCCGACGGTGCGCCGGTAATCGTCGGCACGATGTGCCTGATCGATCGCGAGGTGCGCGATTTCGTGGCCGAAGAACGGTCGACGCTCGAACGGCTCGCGGCGCTGGCAAGCAATTTGCTGCAGGCGCGGCTGACTGCGTTCGAACGCACCGAGCTTTCCTATTCGCGCGGCCAGGCGCTTGCTGCTAGCTACCGGCTCCATCAACGCTTCCATAAGGCCGAACAGCTTGTCGATGTCGGTAACTGGCGGCTCGATCTGGCGACCGGCGCGGTCGAATGGTCCGAACATACCTTCACGATCTTCGGCCTTCCCCCTGCCGACACTGCGCCCGATCTCGACACTGTGCTCAACTTCTACCCGGTACGCGACCGCGAACTACTGATGCAGGCGATCGACCGCGCGATCGTCTCTGGCGTGCCTTATGATCTGGAAACCGACATCGTCGCTGCCAACGGTGTGCCGCGGCGAATCCGCAATGTCGGCGAAGTCGACATGAGCGATCATGAGCCGGTGGCGCTGATCGGCGTGGCGCAGGACGTGACCGAGCGACACCAGGCGGAAAAGGCGCTTGAACGATCCGCCCGAGTCGACGAACTGACGCAGATCGGCAATCGCGCTGCACTGCATGTGTTTCTGGACGAACGGCTTGCCGAAAACGGCGCCGGCGCGCCAGCGCCGACCGCGCTGCTGTTGATTGACCTCGACAATTTCAAGCCGCTCAACGACACCTACGGGCATGCTGCTGGCGACGACGTACTGCGCGAGGTTGCGGCGAAACTGGACGCGTGGGCGAAGCGCGGCGGCTTCGCGGCGCGGCTGGGCGGCGACGAATTCGTGCTCGTGCTGACGGGGTCGGCGATGCTCGCGGACCTGCGCGGCGCGATCGCCGACCTGCTGGACGATCTGCGCGTCGACGTGGTCGGCGATCAGGGCAATGTCTGCGTCGCCGCGACGATCGGCGGGGCTTGGGTCGAGAGCGACGTGCGGACCCGGCCGGAACTGCTCAAGCGAGCCGATCTGGCGCTCTATGGCGCGAAGGCGCTTGGCAAGGGGCGCGGCCTTGTCTCGGGCGACCTGCGACCGATCAATCGAAACAGCCTCCCGCCAACAGGCGCGGCAAGCTGAGCCTCACCGGGCGGGGGCCGAGCGAGGCTTCTCTGCTTTCCCTCTGGTCAGCGCTGTCAGTGGTTTCGTGGGCGCGGGCGGTGCGTTAGAGCGCGTCGCAGGATCATCGAATCAGGGGAAGACATGTCCATCACGCCCGCCGTCAAGGCCATTCTTGCGAACTATGAATCCGACAATCCCGGCGTGAAGGCCAATCTGGCCCGCATTTTGATGCAGGGCCGGCTGGGCGGCACCGGCAAGCTGATTATC
>JBMOOB010000024.1:0-80423 GCA_049323815.1 Pseudomonadota bacterium
GCCGCCACGACGGCGATCTTGCCGAGATCGACCGAAAGCTGGAGCTTGCCAGCGGCATCGAGCGAGCCCTGGCTGAAGGCATAGACCATGACGAACAACGTCACGGCCATGCCCGCCGATCCGATGAGCAGCAACGGCTTGCGACCGATGCGGTCGACCAGGAAGATCGTGACGATGCACGCGGCGATCGACACCGCGCCCGACACGATGTTGATCATCAACGAGTCCGCCTCGCTGAACCCGGCGAGCTGCCACAGCGTCGAGCCGTAGTAGAAGATCACGTTGATGCCGACGAGCTGCTGGAACACCGCCAGCACCAGCCCCGCCCAGACGATCGGACGGATGCCGCCGCCGGGCTTCAGGATGTCGCTGAGCCGCGGGCGGTGGTCGGCGCTGAAGCTCGCGCGGATTTCGGCGAGCTTGGTCGCCGCCGCCGTCGGGCCGAACAGGCTGGTCAGCACGCGCGTCGCCTCATCCTCACGCCCCTTCGACACCAGGAAGCGCGGGCTTTCGGGAATGAAGAACAGCGCGATCAGAAACACCGCCGCGGGAATCGCCTGCATCAGGTACATCCAGCGCCACGCCTCGATCCCCAGCCAATAGGGCTCGGTCGAGGCACCGGCGGCCGCCGCGAGGAAATAATTGACTACGAACGCGGCGGTCAGGCCGCTGATAATCATGATCTGCTGGATCGTCGTCATCCGGCCGCGAATGTTCGCGGGCGCAACTTCGGAGATATAGGCGGGCGACAGCACGCTCGCCGCGCCGACCGCCATGCCGCCGGCCATGCGCGCGACGACGAACAGCGGCTGGACATGCGCGAAGCCCTGCACCAGCGCACCGGCGAGGAACAGGATCGCGGCCAGCATCATCACGTTGCGGCGGCCCATCATGTCGGCGAGGCGCCCCGCCAGGAACGCGCCGATGAAGCAACCGATCAGCAGCGAGCCGACGGTGAAGCCCAGCCCGCCGTCGGTCAGCGCGAATGCGCCCTTCAGGCCGTCCTGCGTGCCGTTCACGGCGCCGCTGTCATAGCCGAACAGCAATCCGCCGATCGTCGCGACTGCGACAATGGCGATGATGAGAGCGAGATTCGCCCTCTCCCCCGCTTGAGTCATGTATTTCCTCTCCTGCCCATTCGCGGCAACGTTGTCCTGTTAGCGCTAACGATTACGCTCTCGCCGCCGAAAATCAATATGCCTGCTGATTGCGATCCCCGCCAGCCGTTGCAGCCGCATTCCTGTTCGAACGCGACTGTGGCGGACCCGAGGATTCGCGCACGACCAATTCGAATTCCATCACCTGTTCGTCCAGTTTCGGCGCGGCGTGCGCGCGCGACGCGCGGATCGACGCGAACAACAGGTTGAGCGCGGTTTCGGCCATCGCCGCGATCGGCTGGCGGATGGTCGTCAGTTCGGGCCACACCGTCGTCGCAAGCGACGTGTCGTCGAAGCCGACGATGCTGACGTCGCCCGGCACGTGCAGCCCGCGGCGATGCGCCACCCCCACCGCCGCCGCCGCCATGTCGTCGTTCGACGCGAAGATCGCAGTCGGCGGGTCGGCGCGCCCCAGCAGTCGCTCGGTCGCCTCGATGCCCGACCGGAATGTGAAATCCCCTTGTTCGACTGGCATGTCGGCGGCCGCCAGCCCCGCTTCCTCGATTGCCGCGACAAAGCCGCGCCAGCGCTCATCGCTTGAGCTCTGGTTGGGATTGCCGCGAATGAAACCGATGCGGCGATGGCCCAGGCCGACCAGGTGGCGCGTCATCTCAGCGGCTGCCGCCTGATCGTCGATGCGCACGTTCAGGCAGCCCGGCTGCGGGACGCCCATCGCGATCGAGACGGAGGGGATGCCCGCCGCCTCCAATGCTGCGAGCACCGGCGCTGCCTCGGACAGCGGCGGCGGCAGGAGAACGCCCTCGACACTGGTGGTGACGAACTGTCGCGTCGCCTCGGCCTGTTCCTCGGGCGTCTCGCCTTCGCACGCTTCAAGGACCAGATGGCACCCCGCGCGCCGCGCCGCCGCCAGCGCGCCGATCAGGAATTGCGACAGATACGCCGCCGAAGGATTCGAATAAAGCAGGCCGATCTGCGTTGCCGCGCCCGCCGCCAGGCTGCGCGCCGCGCTGTTGGGCGAGTAATTGAGCTGCTCGATCGCTGCCATCACGGCGACGCGGGTGCTTTCGCGGACATTGGTGCCGCCGTTGACTACGCGCGACACGGTCATCGCCGAAACCCCGGCGACGCGGGCGACATCCTGTACCGTCACGGTTCCGCGGCTGCGGCGACTGTGCTTGCTCATCGCCTGCTTCTAGCGCCGCAAGCGCGAATGCTGCAACGACTGCAATCGTACCGTCAGGAATCGCGTCATCCAGGTTGACCTGACCAATTTCACTCCCGTATAGATGATAGCGCTACCAAAGATTAGCCGACCATAGGAGACGGCGCGCCAGAGCCGCCGCGAATCGAGGGAGAGGAACCTGATGACCGTTTCCGGCCATATCCTGCCGGCTGGCCGTTCGGCCGCCCGAATCCGCGCCGCCGCGCTGACCGCCGTCGCCGCATTCGCGCTGGTCCCGCTGGCCGTGCCCGTCGCGCAGGCCCAGACCGCCGCCACGGCGAAGAAGGACACTCGCCCGCTCTACAAAGATGCGTCGCAACCGATTCCCGCGCGCGTCGACGACCTGATGCAACGCATGACGCTGGACGAGAAGATCGCTCAGCTTCAGGGCATCTGGGAACACAAGGACAAGATCCAGACCGACAGTGGCGATTTCGACGCCGCCAAGGCATCGCGCAATTTCCCCGATGGCATTGGCCAGATTTCGCGCCCGTCGGATCGTCGCGGCGTGGTCGCGCCCGCGCCGGGCAGTGCCGGCGCCGCCGCCGGTGTCGGCAATCGCGGGCCAAAGGAAACCGCCGACTATATCAACGCCGCGCAGCGCTGGGCGGTCGAGAAGACGCGGCTGGGCATTCCGCTGCTGATGCATGAGGAGGCGCTGCACGGCTATGTCGCGCCCGAAGCGACCAGCTTTCCCCAGTCGATCGCGCTCGCCAGCAGCTGGAACCCCGATCTGGTCGAAAAAGTGTTCGGCATTGCCGCGCGCGAAATGCGCGCGCGCGGTGCCACGCTGGCGCTCGCCCCCGTCGTCGACGTGGCGCGCGATCCGCGCTGGGGCCGGATCGAGGAAACCTATGGCGAGGACCCCTATCTGGTCGGCGAAATGGGACTGGCCGCGATCCGCGGGTTCCAGGGCACCACGTTGCCGCTCAAGCCCGACAAGGTGTTTGTCACGCTCAAGCACATGACCGGCCACGGCCAGCCGGAAAACGGCACCAATGTCGGCCCCGCGGAGATTTCGGAACGCACGCTGCGCGAGAATTTCTTTCCGCCGTTCGAACGTGCCGTCACCGAATTGCCGGTGATGGCGGTGATGGCGTCGTATAACGAGATCGACGGCATCCCCAGCCATGCCAACCGCTGGCTGCTGCACGACGTGCTGCGCGGTGAATGGGGATATAAGGGCGCGGTCGTCAGCGACTATTTCGCGATCCGCGAGCTGGTGACGCGCCACAAGATGTATTCGAACGTCAAGGACGCGGCCGCGCGGGCGATGGACGCGGGCGTCGATGTCGAGCTGCCCGACGGCGAAGGCTATCCGCATCTGGCCGAGCTGCTGAGGGAAGGCCGCGTCACCATGGCCGAAATCGACGATGCGGTGCGCCGCGTGCTGACGATGAAGTTCGAGGCCGGATTGTTCGAACATCCCTATGTCGATGCCAGGGCGGCCGCCGCGAAGACCGCCACGCCCGATGCCGTCGCACTGGCGCGCGAGGCGGCGCGCCAGTCGATCGTGCTGCTGCGCAATCCGCAGGGGCTGCTCCCGCTGAACACCGCCGGCATCCGGCGCATGGCGGTAATCGGCCACCATGCCAAGGACACGCCGATCGGCGGGTACAGCGACGTGCCGCGTCATGTCGTCAGCGTGCTCGAGGCGATGGAGAATGAAGGCAAGGGCAAGTTCGCGGTCGATTATGCCGAGGGTATTCGCCTGACCGAAAGCCGCGAATGGGCCGCCGACACAGTTACGCCCGTTCCCGACGCGGTGAACGACACGCTGCGCGCCGACGCAGTCGCGACTGCGAGGAACGCCGATGTCATCGTGCTCGTGCTGGGTGGCAACGAACAGCTCAGCCGCGAGGCCTGGGCCGACAACCACCTGGGCGACATGGACACGCTCGACCTGTTCGGCCCGCAGGACGAACTGGCCAAGGAACTGTTCGCGCTCGGCAAGCCGGTGGTCGTGGTGCTGCTCAACGGCCGCCCGCACTCGGTCAACTATCTCGCCGAGAATGCGCCCGCGCTGATCGAAGGCTGGTATCTGGGTCAGGAGACGGGCAACGCGCTCGCCGACGTGATCTTCGGTCGGTATAATCCGGGCGGCAAGCTGCCCGTTACCATCCCGCGCTCGGTCGGTCAGTTGCCGATGTTCTACAACCACAAGCCGACCGCGCGGCGCGGCTATCTGTTCGGGTCAACCGAGCCGCTTTATCCCTTCGGCTATGGCCTCAGCTACACGACGTTCGACATGTCGGCGCCCAAGCTGGCGCAGGACGTGATCGGCGTGGACGACAGGGTCCGGGTCAGCGTCGACGTGACGAACACCGGCGCGCGCGCGGGCGATGAAGTGGTCCAGCTCTACCTCCACGACGACGAGGCGACCGTCACCCGGCCGGTGATCGAACTGAAGCGCTTCAAGCGCGTCACGCTGCAGCCGGGCGAGAAGAAGACGGTGACATTCGAACTGACGCCGCGCGACCTGTCGCTGTGGAACGTCGACATGAAGCGCGTCGTCGAACCGGGCACGTTCACGATCTCTGCGGGCCCGGATTCGGTCCAGTTGAAAAGTACCACGCTGACGGTGCGCTAAGACTCCCCGCGGGGAGGGGGAATCGCTTCCTCCCACCTCCCCCACATTGTTCCCCGGGGTTTCCTTCCCGACCCCGGGGAACTTTTCCTATCTGCCGCCGCCATCCTGGGCGAGGATGCCGAAGACCGCGCCGACGAAGCCGCCCGCGCGCTTCGTGCTGAACAGCGTCCCGTCGATCGTCCCCAGCATGTGCCAGCCATCGGGCCGCAGCGCGTAGGAAAAGCGATACTCACCGCCTCGCGCTTCGATGCGCAGATACAGCGGCGCGCCGGGCGCAGCACGGACGCGCTTCACCGTCACACCTGTCGCCGGTTCCTGCGGGCCCGCCCGGCGAACCAGCGCGACATAGCTGCGCCCCCCTTGCCGCTGAATCCCGAGGAACGCCCAATAATCGTCGCTCTGCAACGCGACGATCCCCGCGCGGTCGCCGTCACTGTCGGGCGTGAAGCGCACCACCGTCTCGACGGTCGCGTCCTGGTGCTGCTGGCGCCGCGCCAGGAACGAGGGGTTGGCATGGTCGCCCAGCCCCTCGCCACGCGCATCGAGGATGAGCGCGCCGTCTTCGAACCGGTACCAGCGGCTGCGCGGGTTGCGCAGCATCATCCAGTTGAGCGGCAGTGCCGGGCCGTCGAATTCTTCCCGCGCATGGAACGGCCCGCTGGTCGGCGGCGCTGCGTCGCGCGGCAGGTCGGGGCGGCGGCGCACGATCGCGATCGCCTCGCCCGGCCGCGTGATGACCGGCCAGCCGTCGCGCCATTCGACCGGCAACAGAAAGGTCTCGCGCCCGCTATTGTAATAATCGCCCCGATAGGGCCGCACCGCCAGGAAGGTCGCCCACCATTCGCCGTTCTGCGTCCGGACGAGATCGGCATGACCCGCCGAGGTGATCGGATGCGGGCGGTCGCGCGGCAGGTCGCGCTGAGTCAGGATCGGGTTGTTCGGCCCGGCGACATAGGGTCCGTCGGGGCGGCGCGACCGCAGCACGACCTGCGAATGCCCCTCGGCCGTGCCACCTTCGGCGCATAGCAGATAATACCAGCCGTCCTTCTTCAAGATGTGCGGCCCTTCGATCCAGATCGGCTTTTTGGAAAAGTCGACGCCGCCGTTCACCAGCACGCTGCGCGGGCCGAAGGTCTTCATCGTCGCAAGGTCGAACCGCTGGATCCAGATGGCGCGATGCCCCTCATATTCGGGTGCGCCCGGCGGAGGGCCGTTGTTGACGATCCACGCGCTGCCGTCGTCGTCGACGAACAGCGACGGGTCGATTGCGCCTGCCAGGTCGGGCAGCCAGACCGGATCGGACCACGGCCCCGCCGGGTTGGTCGCAGTCATCACGAAATTGCCGCCGCAATCGACGCACGTATTCAGGATGTAGAACCGTCCCGCATGATATTCGATCGCCGGGGCGAACACGCCGCGCGACAGCCCCAGCCGCTTGAAATCGAGCTGGTCGGGCCGGTCTATCGCATTGCCGATCTGGCGCCAGTGGACCAGGTCCCGGCTGTGGAACACCGGAATTCCGGGAAACCACGCGAAGGTCGAGTTGACGAGATAATAATCGTCGCCCGCGCGCGTGATGCTTGGGTCGGGGTAAAATCCGGAAAGGACGGGATTGAAATAGTCGTCCGGTCCGACCGTTACGCCGGCCGATACCGGGTCGCTGCCGCGATAGTCGAACCAGTCGAACCGCGCCTCCTGCGCCTGCGCGGCCGAACCCGCCAGCAGCGCCGCCAGTGCCGCCGCGCCGCGTAAAGCCTTTGTCATCGCTCTCTCCCCTTCGCTATTTGCCATCGCCCGGCGCATGCGGCGTGCCGATCGCCTGATAATAGGCCAGCGGACGCGGCGGCGGCGCGTGGCCGGCGGGCAGCGGCCGCTTCGCAATCGACTGGAAATAGGCGATCGAGGCGTCGCGCCACCACCGCGCCTCGTCGATCTGGATCGACAGGAACGCCGCGACTTCGGCATGCCGCTGCGCATCGACCAGCGGCGCCAGCGTCGCCCAGGTCGCGGCCATGCCGCGTACCGTCGCGACGCCGCGGTCGTAGCGCGTGACCAGCTCGTCCCACAAAGTCCGCCCGGACGCCATGCGATGGTCCCACGGCACATGGTGGAACCACAAGAGCAAGTCCTCGGGCACCGTCGCCGGGTCGCCATAGCGACGCGCGACCGGCGGCGCATATTGGTCGATGGCACCGCTGCCCGCGTGCGTCCGGTCGAAACCGATGCCGCCCGCGTCGGCGCGGTGGTAATAAGTCGGATTCCAGTCAGGCCGGGGAAGGTCGCTCACCCATGGCCCCGGCCCATAATGATGCCCGGTCGCCATCAGATGATGGAGCCCAAGCGGGGTCATGTAATCGACCACCGCCTGTCGCGATTTCAGCATCATCGCAGGCACCGCATCGACCAGCCGGGGATCGTTGCCCCAGGTCATTCGCGTCCACGCACGCGCGATTGCCGCGGCCCTCTCACGCGGATTCCAGGCCATTCGGCCGAAGGAAAACCAGTTCGCCTGATCGAACTGCGACCCGCTCCAGTTGCGGTCGGTGCCGATATTGGCGACGCCCGCCATGCCCGTCGGCGCGCCGGGCGCGACCGGCGTTTCCAGCACCCGCGCGACTGTCGATCCGGCGCGCGGGCGGTGAGTATCGGCGGCCAGCACTTCCTCCCACATCGTCCCCAGAAAGGCGAGGTGCGTGGCAAAGCCCAGATATTCCTTGGTGATCTGGACCTCCATCATCATCGCCGTATGCGGCATGGCGCCGAACAGCGGATGGAAGGGCTCGCGCGGCTGGAAGTCGATCGGCCCATTCTTGACCTGCAGGATCACGTTCGGCCGGAACTGTCCGTCGAGCGGCTGAAACTCCGAATAGGCCTGTTTCGCGCGATCCTCGCCCTTCTCCGCCGAATAGACGAAGGCGCGCCACATCACGACGCCGCCGTGCGGCGCCAGCGCGTCGGCGAGCATGTTGGCGCCATCGGCATGGCTGCGGCCATAATTCTGCGGCCCCGGCTGCCCCTCCGAATTTGCCTTGACGAGAAAGCCGCCGAAATCGGGGATGCGCGCATAGATTTCGTTCGCCTTCGCGCGCCACCACGCGCGCACCGCCGAGTCGAGAGGATCGGCGGTCGCCAGCCCGCCGATCTCCATCGGCGCCGAAAAGCGCGCCGACAGATAGACGCGCATGCCCCAGGGACGCAGCCGCTCGGCCAGCGCGGCGACTTTCTCCAGATATTCGGGGCGCAGGATGTCGGCGTTCGAATTGACGTTGTTCAACACCGCGCCGTTGATGCCGACCGAGGCATTGGCGCGCGCATAGTCGGTGATGCGCGGCGACACCCAGCGCGGGAGCTTCTGCCAGTCCCACAGCGACTGGCCCGCATAGCCGCGCTCGACATAGCGGTCGAGATTGTCCCAATGGTCGAGGATGCGCAGTTGCAGGCGCGGCGCATCGGCAAGGTCGAGCGTATCGACCGGCAGCCGCATCTGAATGCGCTGGAGGTAGCGGAATGCGCCGTAAAGCACCCCGACCGGCGTGTTCGCCGCAACCACCGTGACGCGATGGCCGCCGACAATGGCGGTGCGGATCAGGAAACCTTCCGCGCCCAGCCCGCCGAGCGGCAGGCGCAGCGCGGCGATCTGCGGCGATGTCGCGGGCGTGCCGACCAGCAGCGCGCCATCGGCGCCCACTCGCGCCGCCAAGGGCACCGGCCGCCCCAGCATCGCCGCCAACGCGCGGTCCAGCTCGCCGCGCGCCGATGCGATCGCTCCGTCGCCGGGCGCGACGATCTGCGTTGCAAACGGGCGGTAGCGGGCCGCGACGGCGGGTCCTGCCGGGCGATAGCGCAGCCAGAGATCGTATCCGTCCTCCGCCGCCGCCGCGCCGGGCGCCAGCATCCCCCACGCCGCGAACAGGGCAAACCACAGCAGCCTCAGGCGTTGCACCAAGTCGCCTCTCCCACCCGATGCCGGTCGACCGCCGGCGTTATCGCTCGATAGCAGCTTGTCACTGGTAGCGCTACCATCGACGCGGCCGATGATTGCGTGCGCGTTCCGGATCAAAATCCGCACACGCGTCCGTTCCGGCTTCGCAACCGTCTTGGCCGAATCCGCTGCGTCGGCGTAGGATGCGAAATCGGGATCGCATCTGTCCGGCACCGGAACGAACCGGGTCGGGCGGGAAATATTGTCCGGAATAATGGGGGGATACGTCGATGCGGATCGCGGTTGCCGGCCTGTTGCTGCTCGTCACGCTGGGGGGGTGCGCCACGCGCGGCGCGCTGAACATCGAGTGCGCGTCGTTCGACACGCTGCGCCACGACGTCCCCTTCTCGAAGATCGAAAGCGAGATCCACAGCGACCTGCCGCGCACGCAGGTTCCCGGCGACAGCGACATGATCGTCCGCATGGAAGAAGCGACTGCAGCCGAAGCGGAGGAAAATCCCTCACCGCTGCTGACGCCGCAGGGGCTGCGCGTGCCGCGCGCGATGCCCGGGGTCTTGATGCTGTCGGGTGGCGGCCAATGGGGCGCCTATGGCGCAGGCTTCCTCGACCAGATGCGGCTGAACGGCGCGTTGCCGCGCGTCCGCATCATCACCGGAGTCAGCACCGGCGCGTTGCAGTCGCTGTTCGTCGCGGTCGGCACGCCCGATGCCTATGCCGCGATGTTGCAGGCCTATGACCCCGCAAGGGAAAGCGACATCGTCGATCGCGGCGCGCAATGGACGGCGATCTTCACCGGGTCGATCGCCGGGCTGAAGCCGTTGCAGCGCAAGATCGAAGACGCGCTGTGCCCCGATGCCGTGATCGACGATCCGACAAAGGGATGCATGCTCGACGTGCTGAAGGGCTTCAAGGGACCGCACCGCCAGCGCCGGTTCGTCCTGATCGGCTTTGTCGAGGCGTCGAGCGGCAAGTTCCAATATGTCGACGCCGTCGAAGTCGCGCAATTGCCGCGGCGCGAGGCGCGCCAGTGCCTGACCGGCGCGGCGCTTGCGTCCGCCGCAATGCCGGTCTTCTTCCAGCCGGTGCAGATCAACGGCGTCACCTATTATGACGGCGGCGTCCGCGCGTCGGTATTCGAAGCCAATGTCGCCGCATCGGCCGAGCGCGCCAGCCGCCGGTCGATGCCTGCCACGCCGCAGGCGCCCGCCCGTCCGATCGAAACGCGCTTTCCCATCTATGTCGTGCGCAACGGGTCGACGGTGGTTGAGGACGACCCCGACATCGACAAGCAGGGCGACGCACTGAGCGGCGCGTTGCGAGCCGAAGCGATCGTAGTCAACCAGCTCGAAGTCGGGTCGATCGCGGCGATCCGGCTGGAGCACCCCTCCGGCCCGCTGCGCCTGACCACCGCCGACGGCTATACCGCGGTACCGTGCGAAAAGCCGCGCGACGGCACGATGTTCGACCGCGCGTTCATGAACTGCCTGACTCGGCTGGGCCGGACAAAGGCGAATTCGGGGCGGCCGTGGATCGAATTGTCGCCGCTGGGCCCGCTCGACACGCCGTGAGCGGGCGGCTGGCGCCCGTTCAGGCGGGCGTCAGCGTCTTGCGGACGATCATCTCGGTCGGGCTGTCGGCGCACGGCGTCGCGACGAACCCCATCTCGCGTTCGAGCGCGAGCGCGGCGTGGTTCTCGCTGCTCTCCAGCGATTCCACGGTGCGGATGCCTTCCGCCTCTGCATAGCGTAGCGCATGTTCGACCAGCGTCCAGCTTACGCCCTTGCCCTTCCACCCTTCGCGCACCGACACTGCCAGCTCGGCGCGCTGGCCGTCGGGGTCGCTCGCGAGCAGCGCAGTCGCGACCAGCGTGCCATCGCCCGCGAAGGCCAGGAAATTCATCGTCCGGCGATAGTCGATCTGCGTCATTGCCGCGATCCGGTCGGCGCCGACTTCGTGCAGCGCGGTCAGGAAGCGGAAGCGGATGTCGTCGGCGGAGACATGGTGGAAGAAGTCGGTGAGCACCGCCTCATCCTCCGGCAGCACCGGGCGGATGCGCAGATCGACTCCGCCGCGCGTGGTGACGCCCTTCGCCCATTCCATCGGCACCGGCCGGATCGCCAGCCGCGCGCGACCGTGCGAGTCCGCGACGCCGATGCGCGCATCGACCGCCAGCACGCCGTCCGGCCCCGCCATCAGCGGGTTGATGTCCAGCTCCATGATCTCCGGGAAGTCGACTGCGAGCGCCGACACCGATTCCAGCGCGGCGACAATCGCATCCATGTCCGCCGCCGGAGTGTCGCGATAGGCGGCGAGCAGTTTCGACACGCGCGTCTGCGCAATCATGTCGCGCGCCAATATGCTGTCGAGCGGCGGGAGGCCCAGCGCGCGGTCGCGCACCACTTCCACCGTCGTGCCGCCGGCGCCGAACGCGATGATCGACCCGAAGGTGGCGTCGTCCGCCAGCCCGACGAGCAGCTCGCGCGCGTCCTTCATCTTCACCATCGGCTCGACATCGAACCCGATGATCGACGCCTCGGGGCGCTCGCTCCCGATCCGCGCCGCCATCACGCGCGCCGCTTCGGTCGCGGCCGAGGCGTCGGGAAGGTTCAGCGCCACGCCGCCGACGTCTGACTTGTGCGTGATCTCGGGCGAGACGATCTTGACTGCGTAGGGCGGCGCCATGTCGGCGCACGCCGTGGCGACCGCGTCGACGCTGCGCGCCAGCGTGCCCGTCACCACCGGCACGCCATAGGCGGCGAGCACCGCCTTCGCCTCGCACGCACTCAGCATCGCCCTGCCCTCGCGCAGCGCGCCGCCGATGATCGCGCGCACCCGCGACTTGTCGGGTTCGGGCACGGCGCGGCGCGGCGGCGTGCGCAGCAACTGCGCACGGGCACGGTGCGCGGCGAGCAGATAGCCGAACCCGTTCACGGCATCGTCCAGATTGTCGAACATCGGCGTCCCGGTCCTGGCGAACACCGGCCGCGCGGCATTGGCGTTGCGCGTGCCCAGCCAGCACGCGATCACCGGCTTTTCATGCGGGAACGTCGGCGCAACGATTTCGTCCGCGACCACACGGGCGATATCTACGCCCGATTCAACGGCAGTCGGGCAATGCATGACCATCACGGCATCGACGCCGGGGTCGGCCGCAACCGCGCGGATCGCCGCCGAGAAGCGCTCGGCGTGCGCGTCGCCGATCACGTCGACCGGATTGCCGCGCGACCAGCCCTGCGGCAGCGCGGGGTCGAGCGCGGCGATCGTGGCGTCCGAAAGCGTCGCCAGCCGCCCGCCGACCTGTTCCAGCACGTCGGCCGCCAGCACCGCAGGCCCGCCGCCGTTGGTGATGATCGCCAGCCGGTCGCCGGCGAAGGGCTGGCGCCGCGCCAGCACCTTGGCCGCGTCGAACAGCTCGGTCAGCGTATCGACCTGAACGATGCCCGCCCGCCGGAACGCGGCGGCGTGGACGTCGAACGATCCGGTCAGCGCGCCGGTGTGCGACTTGGCGGCCTTGCCCGCCGCCGCGCTGCGCCCGGCCTTGATCGCGATCACTGGCTTGGTCCGCGCCGCCGCGCGCGCGGCCGAGAGGAATTTCGCCGCGTCGCTGATCCCTTCGATATACATCAGGATCGCGTCGGTCTTCGGATCGGCGGCGAACAGATCGATCAGGTCGCCCAGGTCGATGTCCGCCTGGTCCCCCACCGACACGACCCCCGAAAAGCCGACGCCCTGTTCGGCCGCCCAGTCGACCATTGACGTGACCAGCGCCCCGCTTTGCGACAACAACGCGATACCGCCGGGCGTCGCATTGCGCTCGCCGAACGTGGCATTGACGCCTGCGTGCGGGAACATCACCCCCAGGCAATTGGGGCCGACGATCCGCATCATATGCGGCCGTGCTGCGTCGAGCATCGCCTGGCGAAGCGCGGGGTCGTGGAACCCCGCCGAAATCACGACCGCCAGCTTCGTCCCCTTTTCGCCCAGCTCGGCGATGATGCCGGGAATGGTCGGCGCGGGGGTGACGACGACCGCCAGGTCAGGCGCGACCGGCAGGTCGGCGACCGTCGCCACCCACCATTCGTCGTCCATCTCCACTCGCTTCGGATTGACCGCGAATATGGTGCCCTTGAACCCGCCCTCCAGCACATTCTCCAGCACGCGCTGGCCGATCGAACCAGCACGCGTCGATGCACCGATCACGGCGATGCTGCGCGGGTTCAGCAAATGGTCGAGGTTGCGAATGCTCATGGCGTATACGGGTCCTTGCCGGCGAGGGTCACGGTACGCTGGTGCCCGCTCGCGGGGCACGTGGCCATCCGGGATGGCCCGGATGCCGCGCAAACCCCCTCGCAAATCGCGAGAAGTGCAGTAGAGGAGAGACGTGAGGACGGCTTGGAGCGGCGGGCGTGCAGAACCCGCGCGCCATCCTTACCGGGCGCAATATCGGTCCGAAACGGAGGAAGCATACCATGGCGGCGGCGTCCGCGGCATCGCCCCCTCGACCCGTCGACCAGGCGGAAGTGGTGGCATTTCTGGCATCCGGCAAAGCGTTCGGTACTTCGGCGCTGAAGCGCGTCGACACGCACGCCGCCCATCTGTTCCTGACGCCCGAACGCGCGTGGAAACTGAAGCGTGCCGTGACATATCCCTACCTCGATTTCGGAACCGCCGATCAACGCCGCGCCGCGCTGGAGGCAGAGGACCGGCTGAACCGGCGCACTGCGCCAGACTTGTACCTGGGGGTTCATGCCGTCACGCGTGCGCCCGACGGGACGCTGGCGATCGACGGCGAGGGCGAACCCGTCGATTGGCTGCTCGAAATGCGTCGCTTCGCCGACGGCGCGTTACTCGCCGACCGGGCCGACACGGGCATCGACTTGCTGTTGCTCCAGCGGCTGACCGACCGGATCGTCGCGATGCACCAGGCGGAAGCCGCGGTGCCGGGCGAGGGCGCAGCGCGTATCCGGGCAATATTGGACGGCAACCGTGCCAGCTTTTCGGGCGTGGAGGATGTGCTGGCCCCCGATGCGGTCGCCGCGGTCGAGGCGGCGCAACGCGCCGAGCTGGAGCGACACGCCGCCCGGCTCGACGCGCGCGCGCGTTCGGGGCGCGTGCGCCACGGCCACGGCGACCTGCACCTCGCCAACATCGCAGTCATCGACGGTGCGCCGGTGCCGTTCGACTGCCTGGAATTCAATTCGGAACTGGCGACGATCGACGTTCTATACGACCTTGCCTTCCTGCTGATGGACCTGTGGGACCGCGGGCTGGGGGATGAGGCGAATATGGTCGCCAACCGCTATCTGGACGTGTTTCCACAGGGCGCGACGGGCTATGCGCTGCTGCCGCTGTTCGTATCGATTCGCGCCGCCATCCGCGCGCATGTGGAGGCTGCGACCGCGCAACGCACCGGTGACGGCCGCCACCGGAACGCGGCCGCGCGCTATCTGGCGCTCGCTGGCGCCGCGTTGGAGACGCAAAGCCCGCGCCTTGTCGCGATCGGCGGCCTTTCCGGCACGGGAAAATCGACGCTGGCGCGCCGGCTGGGCGCGTTGATGGGCCACGTGCCGGGGGCACGAATCCTGCGCAGCGACGTTTTCCGCAAACGCCTGGCCGGGGTTTCGCCCGAAACCCGGCTGCCGCCTTCGGCCTATTCGAAGGACGCGAGCGCCGATACCTATGAGGCGCTGCTCGAATCCGCCGCGGACCATCTGCGATGCGGGAACAGCGTCATCCTGGACGCTGTCTTCACCGACCGCAGCGAACGCGAAGTAACCGAGATATTGGCCGAGCGGCTCCGCGTGCCGTTCACCGGCCTGTGGCTCGACGCGCCCGAGCACGACCGCGTCGCGCGCGTCGCCGCACGGCTTCACGATGCGTCGGACGCGACTGCGCAGGTGGTTCGCGAACAGTCGCGCCGATCGGTCGGCGAACTGGGTCATTGGCACCGGCTGCGCGCCAACAGGCCAATGGACGTGATGGTGCCCGCAGCGCGCGCGATCCTGGACCGCGTTCGCCGCTGACGGTTGCACCGCGGCGCGGCGACACTATCGTCGCGCGCCTTGCCGAACCCACGCGGAGTTTCCCTGCCGATGCGCCCGATCGCCACGCTGACGATGAACCCGGCGCTCGACGTCACGACGGCGACCGCCCATGTCGCGCCGACGCACAAGATGCGATGCGGACCCGCGCGGCGCGAACCGGGCGGCGGCGGCATCAACGTCGCGCGCGTGGTGACGACGCTGGGCGGCGACGCAGTGGCGGTCTTTCCCTCGGGCGGCCCGGCGGGCGCGGCGATCGAACATGCGCTGGCCGCCGAAGACGTGCCGATGCGCGCCGTGCGCATCGATGGCGACACGCGCGAGAGCTTTACGGTCGACGAGAGCGCGACGGGCGAACAGTTCCGCTTCGTCCTGCCGGGGCCGATGCTGACCGACGCGGACCAGGCGGCGCTGCTCGATGCGCTTTGCGGTATCGCCGGCCCACCCGGTCATGTCGTCGTCAGCGGCAGCCTGCCCCCCGGGGTTGAACCCACTATCTTCGCGCGCATCGGCGCGTGGTGCCGTTCCATCGGCGCACGGTTGATCCTGGACACCTCGGGCCCCGCGTTGGCGGGGGCCATGAACGCGGGCGTTTGGCTTATCAAGCCCAGCGAGCGCGAGTTGTCCGAGTTGACAGGCGCATCTTTCGACGACGACGCTGCGCGGGTTGCGGCCGCACGCACGCTAATCGCGCGCGGGCTGGCGGAACATATCGTCGTGTCGCTGGGCGAACGCGGCGCGGACCTGATAACGGCAACGACCGCGCGTCATTTCCCCGCGATCGCGGTCGATGTGCAAAGCGCAGTAGGCGCCGGCGATGCGATGGTTGGCGGGCTCACGCTCGCACTCGCGCGCGGGGCGTCGTTGGACGACGCCGTCGCGCAGGGAATCGCGGCGGGTGCGGCCGCGTTGATGACACCGGGGACACAATTGGTGCGGCGCGAGGATTTCGAAAGCTTGATGCGACGTCCACGCTGACGCCGCTCGAGTCGGCTGTACCGTTTTCGCGCGCACCACGCCGGACGCGCGTGTCGCCGCTTGCGAAAGGCATGCTTAAACTTCGCGCGGCGACCCGAACATCCGATGGAGCATCGTCAGCATTTCGCGCACTTCGTGGCGCGCGAGCGAATAATAAATGGTCTGGCCGTCGCGCCGGGTGCGCACCAATCCCTCGCGCCGCAGCACGGCAAGCTGCTGCGATACCGCAGTATCGCGCGCGCCGATGCTGCGCGCCAACTCGCCCACAGATTTCTCGCCTTCCCAGAGCTCGCAAAGCAGCAAAAGCCGGCTGCGCCCGGAAAACGCTTTCAGGAATTCCGACACACTGTCGGCAGCGGCAATGAGATCATTTTTCACGTTGCGGGTTGCTATGCGTCCAACGCCTCGGATGCAACTAGCTATCGTTCGGAAAGCACGGGAAAATTACCCGCGCACAGCACGCATCCGGGGTAAATATGATGCTATTCTCGCAATGGAGGCGGCGAAAATTCACGCCTGCCGCGTTGCAGCAATATGCGGGTAGCATCGCGCGTCGCGAACGCGTAAATCCGTCCTGCCTGCCGAAAGTCTGCCCCATGGCCGACCGCCCGCGTTTTTCCTCGCTGCTTTGTCGCACTGCGGGGCGGTTTCGGCTGGTGCCGCGATCACCGCATCGCGCACCCGCGCGCAGGCTACCCACTCTATTCCTGCCGCGGAGACCGCCTCGATGCGGGCGGAGCGGAAAGTCAACATAGAGCCGTACACGCTTACGTTCGACTCGCGCACGATCTTGCCCGGCGCGGTGTGCGAACCGCCCCAGCAGACCGGCTCGAAAGCGGGATGCGATCATCGCCATTGCGGCGGTTGTACGATGATCGTTAACGGCCGCCGCATGGCGCCACGGCAAGGCCAACGAAAGCCCCTGCCGCAATGGCGTCCTTGCAACCCCGCCCCAAAAGACGCTCGATGTCACCGCCCCTGCATGTCGCGATGTTCGGCGGGCATGCGCACCGTCAGTCCGTCGTGCGCCGCCGTCAGCACGATCTGGCACGCCAGCCGGCTGGTCCGCCCCGCGCCCACCGCCAGGTCGAGCATATCCTCTTCCTCCTCGGTCGCGGGGGGCAGGCGGTCGAAATCCTCGGCCGCGATCAGCACGTGGCACGTGGAGCAGGACATCTGCCCCTCGCACGTGCCCTCCAGCGGCTGGCCGTCGTTCTGTGCCACTTCGAGCAGCCGGTCGCCCTCGCGCGCCTCGACATCGTGCACAGTCGCGCCGTCGGCGCTGATGAAGCGGACGCGGATCATGCCGCCACGCGCTGCGCCCGTGCGGCGGCGTCGATGCGGTCGAGTGCGGTCATCAATTCCTCATCCGTCGTATAGCGGCCGAATCCCAGCCGGATGCTCGACCGCGCCTGCGCTTCCGTCAAGCCGATCGCGCGCAGCACATGGCTTGCCCGCCCCGATCCGCTCGCGCAGGCAGAGCCCGCCGAAAAGGCAATGTCGCGCAGTTCGGACATCAGCCGCGCGACGTCCAGCCCCTCGCGCCGCAGGTTGAGGTTGCCGTGGTAGCGATGGTCGCGCGACCCGTTGAGCACCCATTCGGGGCCGAGATGCGCGATCGCGTCGCGGAACAGCTGCTCGACATGCGCATGGTCGGCGCCGAAACGTTCCTTGGCAAGCTTCGCCGCGGCGCCGAACCCGGCGCACAGCGCGGGACTGAGCGTCCCCGAACGCCCGCCCGCCTCCTGCCCGCCGCCGTGCAGAAGCGGCGTCAGCGTCACGCCGTCGCGAATCCATAAGGCGCCGATCCCCTTCGGCCCATGGATCTTGTGTGCCGACATGGCGATCAGGTCGCAGACGTCGGGAATGCGCACGCGGCCATAGCCCTGCACCGCATCGCACAGGAACAGCGCACCCGCGCCATGCGCCAGCGCCGCCAGTTCCTCGACCGGCTGGATCACGCCGATCTCATTGTTGACCAGCATCGCGGCGACCAGCACGGTGTCGGGCACGATCGCCGACCGCGCGGCGTCCAGATCGACTATCCCGTCGCCGCCGACGGGCAGCACAACGACATCGCCCCCCCGCGCGCGCAATGCCTCAACGGTGTCGAGAACGGCGGCATGTTCAGTCGCGATCGTCACGATCCGCCCCGGCCCGACGCCCTTGATCGCCCAGTTGAGCGCCTCTGTCGCGCCGCTTGTGAAATTGACGTCGCCATGGTCGGGCAGCAGCGCGGCGACCTGATCGCGCGCCACCGCCACCGCCGCGCGCGCGGCGCGGCCGGGGGCATGGGCGCTGTGCGGGTTGGCGTGCTGCGACTGGAGCCACGGCAGCATCGCCTGAAGCGCCTCGGGCGCGAGCGGCGTCGTCGCCTGATAGTCGAGGTAGATCATGCCGCCCTGCTCCGTGCCTTTTCCGCAATGGCTACCCATTGCGCGCCGAACGCGGCGATTTCGCCGGCCGTAGTGCTCCAGCCGACGCTGACGCGGATCGCGCCGTCGGCCACGTCGTCGGTCGCGCGGATCGCGTCGAGCACATGGCTCTTCCTGAGCGAGCCCGATGAGCAGGCGCTGCCCGCCGAAACGGCGAAGCCGGCCGAATCAAGCTGGATCAACTGCGCCGCCGCCTTCACGCCCGGCATGGCGTAACAGGCGATCGCCTGTACTTCGCCGCCGCCGCCGAGCTGCACGCCGCCCGCATCGGCGAGCGTCCGGTGGAGTCGAAGAAGCGCCGGGCGCAGCGCCGCCAGCCATTGCGCGCCGCCATCGGCATCGACCGGGTTCGCCTCCAGCGCGGCGGCCATGCCCAGCGCGCCGAGCACATTCTCGGTCCCGCCGCGATAGCCGAATTCCTGCCCGCCGCTCGGCGTCAGCATCGCGAAGTCGCGGACAAGCAGCGCGCCGATGCCCGGCGGCCCGCCGAACTTGTGCGCCGACACGACGATCAGGTCGGCGTCGGGCAGCGCCATCTTGCCCGCCGATTGCGCGCAGTCGGCGAGCAGCAACCCGCCCGCGTCGCGCACCATCGCCGCCACGGCTGCCAGGTCCTGTACGCGGCCAAGCTCGGAATTGACATGCTGCACGGCGACCAGCGGCGCCCCGCCGCGCGCGATCCTCGCGGACAGGATATCGAGGTCGACGGTCGCGTCAGGCCGCACCGGAAGCCGCGGCGCATCGCCCGCGACGCGCAATACGCTGTCATGTTCGATCGCGCTGACGATGCGCCCGTCGCGCCGCCCGCGCGCCATGGCGATCGCAATCGCCTCGCTCGCGCCGCTGGTGAAGATCAGTTCGCCCGTCCACCCCAGCGCCGCCTTGATCCGCGCGCGCGCATCCTCGATCGCGGCGCGCGCGGCGCGGCCTTCCGCATGCGGGGACGAGGGGTTGGCCCAGCGGCGCATCGCCTCCTCCACGGCGGCGATGGCTTGCGGCCGCATCGGCGTGGTCGCGGCATGGTCAAGGTAGATACGTGGGCGCACTTGTTCGGACATGCTCCAGATCATTGCGAAATCGGGTCCGGGCCATATATAGCCGCAGTATAATTGCGCACCACCGCGCCCTCCCGATTAAAGAGCAGGTACCCTTGCCCGAAGTCATCTTTCCCGGCCCGGAAGGGCGTCTCGAAGGCCGTTTCGCTCCCGCGCCCAAGCCGCGCGCGCCCGTCGCAATGATCCTGCACCCGCATCCGCAATCGGGAGGCACGATGAACAACCGCATGGTGCAGGAGCTTTACAAGACGTTCCAGCGCCGCGGGTTCGCCACGCTGCGCTTCAACTTCCGCGGCGTCGGCAAGTCGCAGGGCACGTTCGACAACGGCATCGGCGAGCTGTCCGACGCTGCCTCGGCGCTCGACTGGGTGCAGAGCTTCCACCCGGAGGCACAGACGACGTGGATTGCGGGCGTCAGCTTCGGCGCGTGGATCGGCATGCAGCTCCTGATGCGCCGGCCGGAGATTCGCGGCTTCATCTCGGTCGCGCCGCCGGCGAACATGTACGACTTCACGTTCCTGGCGCCGTGCCCGTCGTCGGGCATCATCATCCAGGGCGACGCCGACGAAGTCGTGACGCCCAGCGCGACGCAGAAGCTGGTCGACAAGCTGCGGACGCAAAAGCACATCACGATCCATCACGACGTGATTCCGGGCGCGAACCATTTCTTCCAGAATGAAATGGACCTGCTGATGAAGTCGGTGGACAATTACCTCGACTTCCGCCTTGACCCCAACTGCCCGATCCGCTGACCGCGTGGGACGCCCCGCGGTCGTCCCGGGCAGCGCGGAGGACCGCGCGGTCGGCGCGCTGCTGGGGCTTGCGGTCGGCGACGCGGTCGGCACGACGCTCGAGTTCCGCAGCCGGGATGAACACCCGCCGCTGACCGACATGATCGGGGGCGGGCCGTTCGCGCTGAAGCCCGGCCAATGGACCGACGACACTGCCATGGCACTCGCGCTGGGGCATAGCCTGGCCGCGAGAAGCGGCTTCGACCGACACGACTGCATGGTCCGGTTCGTCGACTGGTATCGAACCGGCACCTACAGCTGCACCGGCACCTGTTTCGACATCGGCATCGCCACGCGCCGCGCGCTGGAAATATTCGACGACGGCGGGGATGCCTTTGCAGGGTCGACGGCGCCGGATTCCGCCGGAAACGGATCGCTGATGCGGCTCGCGCCCGTGGCGATATGGGGGGCTGGCCGCCCCGATGCCGAGATTCGCGCCGTCGCGCGCGACCAAAGCAGATTGACACACGGCGCCGAGGAATGCCTTACGGCATGCGAGGGCTTTGCGCTGCTCCTGGTGCGCGCCATCGGCGGAGAGGCAAGGGAAAGCCTGCTCGCGCCGTTCGCAATCCAAGGCGCCGAACGTATCGCGGCGCTATTCGGCGCGGACTGGGGCGGCAAGGAGCGGCAGTCGATCCGATCCTCGGGCTATCTCGCGCACAGCCTGGAGGCAGCCTTGTGGAGCGTTTCGCGGACCCGGTCGTTCCGTGACGCGATCCTGCTCGCGGCCAATCTGGCGGACGATGCCGATACCGTTGCCGCGATCACCGGCCAGCTTGCCGGGGCGCTTTACGGAGTCTCCGCCATTCCGTCCGAATGGCGCGCGCGTGGCATGGGGAGACCGCATCGAGGCGCTGGCGTTCGAACTGTTCAACGGCGGCTGAACACGCCGCCGATCCACGCGTCCACGATCGCCGTTCCCGGATAGCCCGGCTCGCCCAGTTCGCGGTTGATCTGCATATGGCCGCGCAGCCCGCTGCCGGGCAACGCGTGCAGCGTCACGTCCGACCCGCCGGCGCGCAACCGACGCACCAGTTCTTCCGACTGGCGGCGGCCGTCGTCGCGGTCGACGTGCAGGACCAGAAAGCGCGCAACATTGGGCGCCCCCGCCTGGAAACTGGGCGAAAGCGCGCGCTGGCGCACCGGGTCCTCGCCGAATGCCTCACGATAGGTCGGCTGCATGAACCGCACCCCTTCGTCCATCTGCGCGGGAATGTCATAGGCCGCGCCGTCGAGCAGCACCGTGCCCCGGATCGCGTTGAGCCCCAGCCCGGCCGCGCGCAGATAGCGCGGGTCGGTCGATACCAGCGCCGCCAGATGTGCGCCCGCGCTGTGCCCCATCAGCACGATGTTACGTGGATCGAATCCCAGTTCGCCTGCATGCGCGACCAGATAGCCGAGCGCGTCGGCGACATCCTGCGCCTGTTCCTCAACCCTGTGGTCGGGGACGAGCCGATAGTCGATCGAGGCGAACGCATACCCCGACCCGGTGAAGTGCAGGACCTTTGCGTCGCCAGTCGCATTGCCCTTGTCGCCGCGCTTCCACCCGCCGCCATGGACGAACACCACCAGCGGCGGCCGTGTGCCGCGTGCGGCGGCGTAAAAATCGAGCCGCTGGAGCGGATCGCGGCCATAGGCGAACTCGCGCGCGCCGGGCGCTATTGCTACCGTCGGCGGTGCGGGAAAAACGGCGGCCGGCACCAGGAACGCCATGGATGCCGACACGCCGACGAGTAAGGGACGCAAAGAACCAAACACAGGAGCGTTCATACTGCCCCCGGCCCGTACGGTCGACGCCGGAGCTGTTACGAAGTGTAACCCCAGGACACAGCGGTCAGATGCCTTCGCGTGCTCAATCGGGCCGCAGCGCGGAACGCGGCAACGGCTGCGCCCGATCAGGACTGGCGTTCGGACGCACTCGTCGGCGTGTCAACGCCGCGCATCGCTGCGCGCCAGCATCGACGCGGCAGCGACTGGTTGCCGCTACACTGTCCAGATCAGCACATTGCCCAGGATCACCGCAGCGCAGATCAGCATCAGCACGCCCTTCTGCCGCTCGCCGCGCCGCGCAATCGCGACATAGCCGCCCCATGTCAGCGCGCCGACCGCCAGGACCGCCACACCCAGCATCAGCGTCGCCAGCGGCGATGGCTGTCCCATCCTCATGCTCCTCCGCAGACGCTCACTCGACGCGCGTCCAGGTCTGGGACTTGCAGCCGACCTTGCCCAGCAGGCATCCCTTGCCGACGATGGTACGGTCGTCGATGCGCGTCACCGTGCCGGAAAACGTCTTGTTGATGTCGGGCACGAACACCTTGCCGCGCCAGATATTCGGCCCGGCGGGCACAAAACCCTGGAACAGCTGCGTCCCGACCAGCTTTTGCGTGCCCCCGCGCCGCGCATCCGCCTGTGCCTTCTCATTCGCCCAGACGACGGTACCGCACATGCTCTTGCCGCCGCACGCATGCGCGCGGATGTGCACGCTGTTCTGCGGGTTGCGCCAGATGCCGAACGACTGCGCCGGCCCCTGTGCCGAAGATGCCGCGCCACCCGCCAGCAGCACCAGCGCCGCCACGACCCCGAACCTTCTCAACATCACGCCGCTCCTTCCACTTCCGCCGCCGCACCGGCTTCCTCGCCCGCCAGCACGCACGCATAGGCGTCGGGGTCGACATTGCCGCCCGACAGGATCACCAACGTCCCCGGCGCCACGTCGGCCTTGCCTGCCAGCAATGCCGCAAGCGCCACTGCGCCGCCCGGTTCGACCACCAGCCGCAGGTGCTGCGCCGCCCAGCGCTGCGCCGCGCGAATCTCCGCCTCGCTGACCGCCAACCCCTTGGCATCGCGGCGCGCCAGCACTTCGAATGTCAACGGAGAGACTTCCTTGGTCTGCAGCGCGTCGCACGCGGTGGGCGGCGGATTGTCACCGACGGGTTCGATCCAGCCCGATTCCAGGCTGCGGCGCATGTCGTCCCAACCTTCGGGCTCCACCGTCCAGATATCTGCTTCGGGCAGTGCCAGGGCAAGCCCCGAGGCCAGCCCGCCGCCGCCGCACGGCACCAACACCTGGCGCGGCGCGCCCAGGCCCATCATGCTCATCTGCTGCGCCGCCTCGACCCCGGCGCTCCCCTGACCCTCGATGATCCAGGGGTCGTCGAAACTGGGCACCAGCGTCGCGTCGCGCGCATGCGCCAGATGCGCGGCAATTTTCTCGCGGCTTTCGCTCGCGCGGTCATAGCTGACGACCTCGGCGCCCAGCGCCAGAGTCGCGTCGCGTTTTACACGCGGCGCGTCGGCGGGCATCACGATGACGGCGGGCATAGCGAGTCGCCGGGCCGCCCAGGCGACGCCCTGCGCATGGTTGCCCGACGAGAAGGCGACGACACCCCGGCGGCGCGCCGATTCGTCGAGCGCAGTCAGCCGATGCCATGCCCCGCGCACCTTGAACGCGCCGATCGGTTGCAGGCATTCGGCTTTGAACGCAATCGACACACCGCCAATTTCCGCTGTTACAACAGGCGTTTGCGGCAGTATCGCCGCCAACTTCGCCGCTGCGTCACGGACCCCTGCCCGCGTCGGTTGTCGCACAATCGTCACACTTCACCCCCTGTTGAGGACCTATGGTCCCATACGGGCTTTACATAGCAAAAGACCGCCCTTATTTGAGCCGTCCGCTGCCCCATGGGACTTCCAACCGCAAGGCAGCTTTGTGTCGAAACAACCCGTTGGAGGTCCCTTGAATTGGCCAAGCACCATAGCGCGCTGGGGCTAGCAACCGCCCTTCGTCCGGTCCAGCCGGTAACGCTGGTTCGTCCGCACGCCGCGGCCCGTGCCGCCCGCTACTTCGTAGAGAAGTTTCCGGGGCGTACGATGTATGCGGTCAAGGCGAATCCGTCTCCCGAACTGATCCAGATCCTCTGGGACAATGGCGTGACGCACTTTGACGTGGCCTCGATCGGCGAGGTCCGGATGGTCGCGCGCACCGTTCCCCAGGCGACGCTCTGTTTCATGCACCCGGTCAAGGCCGAGGAAGCAATCGAAGAGGCGTATTTCACGCACGGCGTTCGCACCTTCTCGCTCGACACGATCGAGGAGCTGGAAAAGATCGTCCGCGCCACCAGCCGCGACGGCGTCGCCGCGAGCGACCTGACGCTGTGCGTCCGGTTGCGCGTGTCGTCGGATCATTCGAAGCTGAGCCTCGCGTCGAAATTCGGCGCGGGTCAGGGCGAGACCAAGGAACTGCTGATGGCCGCGCGCCAGGCGGCGGATGCGCTGGGCATCTGCTTCCACGTCGGCAGCCAGGCGATGTCGCCCGAAGCCTATGCCAATGCCATGGAGCGCGTCCGCATCGCGATTGTCGAAGCGGGCGTGACGGTGGACGTCGTCGATGTCGGCGGCGGCTTCCCGTCGAGCTATCCGGGCATGGAGCCGCCGCCGCTCGAGCGGTATTTCGCGACGATCCATCGCGCGTTCGAAAGCCTGCCGATCTCCTATTCGGCGGAGCTGTGGGCGGAGCCGGGCCGTGCGCTGTGCGCCGAATACAGCTCGCTGATCGTGCGCGTCGAAAAGCGCCGCGGAGCCGAACTGTATATCAACGACGGCGCCTATGGCGCATTGTTCGACGCCGCGCACATCGGCTGGCGCTTTCCGGTCCGCCTGCTGCGCGAACCCGATTCGAACGCCAAGGACGTGGAATTCAGCTTCTACGGCCCGACGTGCGACGATCTCGACCATATGGCGGGTCCGTTCCTGCTGCCGGCCGACATCCGCGCGGGCGATTATATCGAAATCGGCATGCTCGGCGCCTATGGCTCGGCGATGCGGACGGCGTTCAACGGCTTCGGCTCCGACCAGACGGTCAGCGTCGACGACGAACCGATGACGTCGCTCTATCTCGAAGGCGAAGGCGAACGCGCCCGCCCCTCGAACGTCGTCACGCTGTAACAATCACGCTAGTATCACAGTTTCAGGAGGCGGAGTTCCCAGGGACTCCGCCTCCCGACGGGTTTCCGCGTCCCCTTTGAACGACGGCGGGTCTTAGTGAACGGGAGAACCCCTGTGTCCGACACTCTCACCAAGACTGCGGCGAACCAGCCGCCGGTCAACGACACCCGCAAGGCCGAGCTTCTGTCGAAGCAGGTAAAGCATATCGACATCACCAAGTTCGATGCCCGCCCCATCGTCGACGCGATGGCGGACATGAGCTTCACCAGCCGCGACCTGGGCCGCGCCACCAACATCTACAACCAGATGCTGGCCGACAAGGACTGCACGATCTTCCTGGTGATCGCCGGGTCGACGTCGGCGGGCGGCTGCATGGACCTGTATGCGGAGCTGGTGCGCAACAACATGGTCGACGGCATCGTCGCGACCGGCGCCACCATCGTCGACATGGATTTCTTCGAAGGGCTTGGCCACAAGCATTATCAGGCGCTGGAAATCCCCGACGACGACACGCTGCGCTCGCTTTATATCGACCGCATCTACGACACCTATATCGACGAGGAAGAGCTTCAGCACGTCGACCACACGATCTTCGAGATCGCGGAGTCGCTGGAGCCGGGCGCCTACAGCTCGCGCGCGTTCATTCGCGAAATGGGCAAGTATCTTGTCGAGCATGGCAAGAAGGACAACAGCCTTGTCAAGCTCGCCTACGAACATGACGTGCCGGTCTTCTGCCCGGCGTTCGTCGACAGCTCGGCGGGCTTCGGCCTCGTCAAGCACCAGGTCGATGCCGCGAAGGAAGGCCGTCCCTATGTCATGATCGACGCGGTCGCCGACTTCCGCGAGCTCACCCAGATCAAGATCGAGGCGGGCACCACCGGCCTGCTGATGATCGGCGGCGGCGTTCCGAAGAACTTCATCCAGGACACCGTCGTCTGCGCCGAAATCCTGGGCCATGAAGACGTCGCGGTGCACAAATATGCAGTCCAGATCACTGTCGCCGACGTGCGCGACGGCGCCTGTTCGTCGTCGACGCTGCAGGAAGCGGCAAGCTGGGGCAAGGTCAACACCGGCATCGAACAGATGGTCTTCGCCGAAGCCGGTTCGGTGATGCCGCTGCTCGCCAGCGACGCCTATCACCGCGGTTACTGGAAAGATCGCGCCAAGCGCGGCTGGGCAAAGCTGTTCGCCTGACTTTGCGCCGCACGGCGGTTTACCGCCGCGCAATTGCCGCATAGCATCGGGACCGCCCGGGTGGAGACCGCCTCTGCCCGGGCGGTTTCCGTTGCGGGAGCTTCGCATGCCCTTCGATCCCCGGATGCGCGTCCTTGTCGTCGATGACTATCCCGTCCTGCGGCGCGCTGTCGCCAATATCGTCCGGCGCGTCGGCTGCGAAAATGTCGAGGAAGTCGCGGACGGCGAGATCGCACTGGCTAGAGTCCGCGAAGGAAATGTCGGCCTGGTCCTGGCCGAATGGGATATGGAACCGCTGTCGGGCTTTGCGCTGCTCAAGGAAGTGCGCATGCATCGCCATTATATCGATGTGACCAAACGTCCGATCGGCGACACGCCGTTCCTTTTGATGGCGGCGCAGTCCGACCCTGGAAATCAGGCCAGGGCGCGTGAGGCGGGCGTCGACGGCTATCTCGTCAAGCCATTCAACGCCGACAGTCTGAAGCAGCGGCTGATTTCGATCTTCGGCTGGTTCTGACGCCCGCGCACAATTGCAACACGCTGCGTTCGCGCGCAGTCTCCGCCGATACGCAACCGGGGAGAGGGATTTCGATGCATAGCCCGATATTGGCGCCCGTCGTCGCGATGGTCGCATGGACGATCGTGATGTGGCTGTGGATGTACGCACGGCGCATTCCGGCGATGCGCGCGGCGGGGATCGACGCCGCGACCAAGGTGGGCGGAACCGGCGCCGATCTTCGCGCCGTGCTGCCCGACCGGGTGCAGTGGATCGCCGACAACTATAACCACCTGCACGAACAGCCGACGATCTTCTACGCGATCGCCATCGTCCACGCGCTGCTCGGCACCGGCTTCGGGTTCAACCTCTGGCTGGCCTGGGGCTATGTCGCGCTGCGTGTCGCGCACAGCCTGGTCCAGTCGATCAACAACCGCGTCATCGTCCGCTTCTCGCTGTTCGCGCTGGCCGAACTGTGCCTGATCGCACTGACGCTGCATGCGGCGATGGCGCTGTTCTGACGGCCGCGAACCGTCGGTCAATCATACAGTAACCATGTTCGCCGCGCGCGCGTTAACCATTCGATCGCGGCAAAACGGTGCGTCTACGCCTCCTGGCCCCGATCGTGCGTAACCATGCGCAGGACAGGGCAAGGAGACGCATCATGCGCAAATTGATTACGCTCGCTTCGGCGGCGATGGCCGTATCGACGATCTTCCCGAGCTTCGCGCTCGCGATGAGCGAACCGCCGCCCCACACGCCGGGCGGCACGACCAGCAGCGGGGGCACCACGAGCAGCAGCGGCGGCCAGTCGGGCGCCGGATCGCCGACATCGGTTCCCGAACCGGCGACGATGGCGCTGCTCGGTGGCGGCATCGCCGGCATGGCGATCGCGCGCCGCATGCGCCGCAAGCGCTGACCCATCGCCGGCCCGCGTGCCTGCCTTCGCGGGGAAGGCCGACACGCGGGACGGTGGCCGCATCGGCCTCGCCGCGCTAAGCTCCTTTTCCAAAAGGATGAGGAGCGCTTAGCCATGCCGATCGACCGCCGCAGCTTTCTGGGCACCGCCGCCGGTGTAACGCTGGCCGGGGGTGCGCCCGCGCGCGCGCTTGGTGCCGTCGACGATCGCTATGGCCACTGGCCGCCCGCCGAATATTTTCCGCTGTGGGACGATGTGCCCCCCGGTGCGCCCGATCCGCTGCCGACTCCGACGATCAGCCTCGACGGCTATCAGGGCAGGGAACTGTGGCTGCGCGGCGTGGCGCGGCCGGTGGTGGGCGTTTTCCGGGCAAAGAACCCCGACGGGCGCGCGGTACTTTCCATCCCCGGCGGCGGCTATGGCTTTGTCTCAGTCAGCAACGAGGGGCTCGACGTCGCCCGCGTGCTCAATTCGCTGGGCATCACAGTGTTCGTCCTCGCCTATCGCCTGCCCGGCGACGGCTGGGCGAATCGCGCCGACGTGCCGCTCGCCGATGCGCAGCGCGCGATGCGAAGGATCCGCGCGGACGCCGGGCGGTACGGTATCCGCGCCGACCGGCTGGGCGTGCTCGGCTTTTCGGCGGGCGGGCATCTGGCGGGCATGCTCGCGACCGGCCATGGCGACCCCACCTATACCGCGCAGTACAAGTTCGACGGCGACAGCGCCCGCCCCGATTTCGCCGGGCTGGTCTATCCGGTCATGTCGTTCAAGGATGCCGGACTGAACAGCCGCTCGGCCGCGATGCTGCTGGGTGACGACGCCGACCCGGCGCTGATCGCGCGCTATACCCCCGCCGACCGGATCGCCGCCGACACGCCGCCGCTGTTCCTGGCGCACGCCGTCGACGACCCGATCGTGCCGATCGCGCAAAGCCTGCTGACCGTCGAGCGCGCGCATGCCGCTCAAGTGCCGGTCGAGGCGCATCTGTTCGCCCGCGGCGGCCATGGCTTCGGCGCGCTGCACCTGCCCGAACGCGCGCCGGGCCTGCTCTGGCCCGACCTGTTCGACCGGTGGAGCGGCGCGCTGTTCCGGGGCTGACCGCGATTTTTCCACATCAACCGGCGCGCGCGGCGGCGCCGGCCGCATCCCCGCCGGCACCGCTGTTGATCCTGTCGAGAGAAATGCGGCGTCGGGGGCGACCCGACGCGCGCGTTTCAGCCGAACAGCCGCGCGAGGCTCTTGTCGAGCATCCTCAACTGCCACAGCGTACGGCCGTGGTCTGCGCGGCCCGCCGCATGGTCGGCGGCAATCCGCTCGATCGCCGCGGGTTCGAACCAGCCGGTCGACAGCAGCACCGGCGACCGCGCAAGCCCGGCCGCGTCGGCCGCCAGTGCCTTGCGGAACCAGGCGCTGACCGGAGTCACGAACCCCATCTTCGGACGATAGAGGATGTCCTTGGGCAGCCACGGCTCCAGCGCCTTCTTCATCAGCCACTTCCCCTGCCCCGCGCGCACCCGCAGGTTGCCGGGCAGGCTGGCCGCGAATTCGACCAGGCGATAGTCGAGCAGCGGCTCGCGCGCTTCCAGGCTGACCGCCATGCTGGTGCGGTCGACCTTGGTCAGGATGTCGCCGGGCAGCCAATGGTGGAAATCGGCATATTGCGCGCGGTCCAGCCCGTCGCGCGCGGGTGCCAGCCGCATCGTGTCGATGTACCGCTGCTCGGCGCGGTGCCCACCCAGCGCGCGCATCCCCGCGTCGCTGTACAGCGCGCGGCGCAGTTCGGGCCGTGTCACGCCGACTGCCTTGGGATAGGCGAACTCGCCCCCTTCGGCGAGCGCGAGCAGCGTCGTCTTCGCGCGGAACGGGCGCGGCGCCCAGTCGGCCTTGGGATACCAGTGACCCAGCGTGCCGAACAGCCGCGTGCGCCACCGTTCGGGCACCATCGCGCGCACCCGCTCCTCGCCCGCATGGAAGACATAGCGGCGGTATCCCGCGAACGCCTCGTCCGCCCCGTCGCCCGACAGCGCGACCGTCACATGCTCGCGCGCCAATTCGCACACGCGATAAGTGCCGATGGCCGACGCATCGGCGAACGGCTCGTCGAACGCCGCGACCAGCGTGTCGACCAGCGCGAAATCGTCCGACGCAACCGTGCGCGTGCGATGTTCGGTCGCGAAACGCTGCGCGATGACCGAGGCATAGGCGGTTTCGTCGTGATCGGCCTCATCAAAGCCGATGCTGCATGTCTTGACGGCCTTCTTGCTCGCCTCCGCCATCATCGCGACGACGGCCGAGCTGTCGACGCCCCCCGACAGGAACGCGCCCAGCGGTACGTCGGCGATCATCCGCGACCGCACCGCCGCGCGGAAAAGCTCGACCAGTTCCGCTTCCAGATCAGCGGTCCTGCCGCTCGCGCGTTTAGAAAAGTCGATGTCGTACCACCGGCGCGGCGCGGGCACCGGATGGCCGCGCTCGATCAACAGGAAATGGCCGGCGGGCAGCTTTTTCACGCCCGACAAAAGCGCGGTGTCGTCGGGGACATAGCCGAACGCCAGATAATCCTCGACCGCGCGGAAATCGGGCGCGGCGCGGAACATCGGATGCGCAAGCAGCCCTTTCAGTTCGGACGCAAAGGCGATGCTGCCGTCGGACAGCTCGACATAATGGAGCGGCTTCACGCCGAACCGGTCGCGCGCGAGGAACAGGCTTTGCCGCGCGGTGTCGTACAGCGCAAAGGCAAACATGCCGTTCAGCCGCGACAGCATGTCCGGCCCCCAGGCGCGCCAGCCGTGCAGCAGCACTTCGGTATCGCTCAACGTGGTGAAGCGCGCGCCCATCGCCTCCAGATCGGCGCGGACTTCCCGGAAATTATAGATTTCGCCGTTGAACACCGTCACGACCGACAGGTCGGGCAACGCCATCGGCTGCGCGCCGGTCGACAGGTCGATGATCGCGAGGCGGCGATGCCCCAGCCCGACGCCGGGGGCGGTCCACACGCCCGCGCCGTCGGGACCGCGATGCGCGATCGCGTCGGTCATCTGGGCGATGCGCGCGGGATCGACCGGCTTTGGCGTGGCGGGGTGATAGATCCCCGCGATGCCGCACATCAGCGCGCGGCCGTGATGCGGTCGGCGAAGCGGCCGACCGGCCCCATCGCGCGCGCAAAGGCCTTAACCGCGGCGGTGCCGCCCGCGTCGCGCTCGGCCGACACCAGGATCGCCGCCGCGTCCTGCCGCCCGCCCAGCAGCTTCGCGCGCAATGTCCCAAGCTTCACGTGTCCCTCGCTTGCCGTCACTTCGTCGCCGACGCGATACCAAGTGACGACCGTGCGTTCCACCGGTCCCGGCGCGGTCATGCGCATCGCGGCGCCGCCGGAAATTTCGGGCAGATCCTCGATCTTTACCCAGCGATCGTTCTCGCGGATCGGGCCGATGCCGAAGCCGACCAGTTCCTTGCCCTCATGCTGGCTGGCATAGGCCGCCACCGCCAGGTCGACAACATGGCCGCGCGCATCGGCGTAGCGGCCGAGCAGTAGATGCTCCGCACCCGGATAATTGGGCTGCCACGGCGCGCGCGGGGGTATGTCGACCAGAGTCCAGCCGGGCACGCGCGGCAAGTGAATCTGCGCGGGCATGGGCGCCGCACGATGCGCGATCGCGCTGCCCCAGGCGAGGAAAAGGCTGGCGACCGTCAGCACCAGCAGCGCCGCGACGCTGGTGTCGGCGCGCGCGCGCACCGGCGCCTGCAACGCCGCGGGGTCGAACCAGGGCGCGTCGGGGTCGCGGTCGAACCAGCGCCATCCGATCGCGAGCACTGCCGCCATCACCGCGGCGAAGAACAGCCAGCCATAGACGATATGGTCGAACCCCGTCGCCGCCTCCACCGACGTCCACCAGGCGGCATAGATAGTGCCCCAGGCGCGCAGCCCGTTGGCGATCACCGGCACGACCAGCGCCATCACCATGAACGCCGCGCGGCGGGGCCAGGAAACATAACAGACATTGGCGACCAGCGTGCCGAACGCGACCATCGCGATCACGAACTTCGACCCGGAACACGCCTCAGCGACTTCGAAATAGCCGTTCGAGGTGGTGATGAGCACGCCGTCGACGCTCGCGGGCACGCCGAACAGGTGGAGCAGCGGCATCACCATCGCAACCGTGATCGCCTGCAACGGCGCTTCCATCGCCTCGCCGAAAGGGACGAGGAACACCATGTAGCAAAGCGGGAACAGGAGCGCGCGCGTGACATTGGGGCCAAGCACGCTGACGACGGCGCCCTGCAGCATCAGCACCAGCCCGGCATGACGGAACAGCGCGACACCGCCCGCATCGCCCAGCACCCAGCCGAAACCGCCCGCCGCGACCACCGCCAGCCCCGGCAGCCAGCCCTCGGGCCGCACTTGCGCCAGCTCGGCGCGGCGCTGCCACACCAGCCAGCCGATCACCGGCGCGATGAACAGGCAATGGCCGAAGGTGGTGTTGGTCCAATAGATCGTCGCCAGGTCGCCGACATCGCGCGCGAACAGCAGCAGCAACACGGCCCAGCTTGCTGCCAGCAGCGCCGCCGCGCGGCGCCAGCGGGCGTCGAACGCCACCGGCCGCGCGAAGTCGCCCGCTGGAAACGCGACCGTCACGCCGCCGCCGTCCGCCGGCTTGTCCGCGGCGGCAGGCCGAGCAGGGCGTCGAGCGGCGCCAACCGCGCATCCCAGCTGTAGCGGTCGATCACCTGTTGCCGCGCGGCGGCCCCCAGCGCGGCGGCCTTGACCGGGTCGGACAACAGCTCGTTCACCGCCTCGGCGATTTCGCCGACGCTGTCGCCGACGCGGATCGTACCGGCATGGTCGATGCCGATCGCCGCCGCCGTCGACGCGACGACCGGACGCGCCATCGCCATTCCCTCCAGCACCTTGTTCTGAATGCCGCGCGCAAGCTTCAGCGGCGCGACGACCACCGACGCCGCGGCGATCCAGCCGCGCACATCTGCAACTTCGCCGGTGACGATGACGCCGGGGTGCTTCGCCAGTGCCTTGACAGCGTCGGTCGGATTGCGCCCGACGATCGCGAAGCGCGCATCGGGGTGCGCAATCCGGATGTGCGGCAGGATCGTCTCGACGAACCAGGTCACTGCCTCGATATTCGGGCGATAGTCCATCTGGCCGGTGAACACGACCAGCGACCCCATCGCGTCGATGCGCTTGAACGGCGCGGACGGATCAAAGGTCGCGGTGTCGATGCCGTTTTCGATCACATGGACGCGTTCGGCGCCGGTGCGTTCGCGGAACAGCTCCGCCTCGGCATCGCTCACAAACAGATTCGCGTCGGCACGCGCCGCGACCGCGCGTTCATGCGCGAGCAGCAACCGCGCCTCGCGCCCCATCATCCACCGCATCGGCCCATGCGACGCGCGGGCATAGGCGCCGAATTTCGCCGAATCCATGTCGACGAAATCCATGATGACGCGCTGGCGCGGGCGCGCCGGCAGATACTGCGCCATCTGGCTGGAAAAAACGTAGATGGTGTCGATCGCATGCCGCGCGAGGATGTTCTCGACGGCGTCGCGCAGCGGCTGGTTCTCAAACGCCGTCAGCGACACCGGCCGGTGCGACGCCAGCGCCTGGATCGCCGACGTCACGCGCCCCTTCGACCGCCAGATGATCGACCGGTTGCCGGTGTAGCGCGCCAGCCCGCCCTTGCGCTTCATGTCGGCGGGGTCGTCGGCGAAGGCGATCAGGTGGACGCGCTTTCGTTCCGACAGATATTTCAGGATGTGGAACCCGCGGATCTTGTCGCCGCGATCGGGCGGGAAGGGCACGCGATGCGCCAGGAAAAGAATGTCGCCCATCAGCCGAGCCCTCGCGAAATCCAGGGGCCGAGGCGATTGGCGATCCACAGCGGCATCCGCTGCCACGCCTGCACCTGCAGCCGGTATTTGGGGTCGAGCGGATTGACCTTGCGCGGCGCGGCACCGTCGGCCGCACGCGCGAAATAGCGCAGCGGCACCGCGTCGAATCCCCAGTTCTTCTTAAATGCGGCAGCGCCGGTTCCCACCTTCGACCGGCCGAAATCGAACCGCTTGCACCCGCGCCCGCGCGCATGCTGCATCAGCGCAAAATACATCGCGTCATTGGCACGCAAGGCCCGTGCGGCAGCGGTGCCGCCGCCCCAATAGGGGAAGACGGTACCGTTCCAGTAGAGGCTCAACACAGACGCCACGGCTACTCCCTGATGCCTAACTATCAGGATATCCGCAGATTTACCAAATTCCCGCAGGATTTCGGCGAACAGCGCCGGGGGAAAAACCGGCGTACCCAGGTTGCGGACCGACTCGGCATAGACGGCATAGTGCACCGCAGCGTCATCCGCGTGACAGCCTGTCACAATCGCCAGATCATTGCCGAACGAACGCCGCACCTCGGCGCGCTGCTTGCGCGGGATGGCGCGCAGTTCGGCATCGTCATCCGCCGCGAGGTCCCGCGCGAAATTGACATAGGTGGTGTCGTCGACATGCCATTCTGCGCCCGGCAACGGGCCACCGCGCATCTCGACCGAGGCGCAGCTCGTGCGCTTCGCGAGTTGCCACGCGGCATCGGCCAGCGGCGTCACTGCATGCGGCAACGACGCCAATATGCCGCCGCCCACCCCGAACCCCGCCGACACCAGCGCGCGGCCGAACAGCGGCGAATGGATTTCGGTAAGCGGCAGCACGCCGACCAGTTCGCCGTTGCCGCGTTCCGCCACCAGATAATGCGCGCGCTGGCGACACCCGCGCGCGACGGCGCTGCTCCATGCGGGCAAGTGGAACGGCGTGCCCTCGGGATGATCGTGGACGAACGCGCCGATCCGCGCGCGCTCGATCGCATCGCCCAGGTCGGCGGCGCGGATGGAAAGCGCGCGAGTGAACATCGGCGCATTCATGCCATCGCCTCCGCCGCGCGCGCGACTACGCGATCATACCGGTCCCACGCGGCTTCGCCCAGCAGCGTACGCAGCTTGCCTTTCATCGCACGCAGCCGGGCATAGTGGCGCAACCGCGATTTGAACGGCGCGGCGGTGACGCGCGGCTGGTCCGGGTCGATTTCCCAAGGGTGGAAATAGAAGGTCGCGGGGTGCCCCCCGGCATTTTCGCGGGCGATCGCGCCGGTGGTGACGGCCATCGGCAGCAGCCGGAAAAAGCCCCCGCCCGTCGTCACATGCCTGCCCGCCACCGACGCCAGCGTGATCGGCAACTCGACGAGCGGCGACCCCGGCACCGGGTGCCACGCATGGCGCGGCGATTCGGGCCAGCCGTAATGATCGTGATGCAGCGGCGCGACGCTGGAGGAATAGGCATAGCCTTCCTCGGCCAGCACCGGATGCGCCCAGGGGGTACGCTTGTCGATCGAAAAGCTGGGCGCGCGATACCCGCTGACCCGCTCGCCCGCCGCATCCTCGATCACGCCGCGCGCGCGCGCGATGTCGGCGCGGAACTGTTCCGGCCCCATGGTGAAGACGCGTTGGTGGTCCCATCCGTGGCTGGCGATCTCGTGCCCCGCCGCCACGATGCGGCGGATCAGCGCGGGATAGCGTTCGGCGACCCATCCGAGCGTGAAGAACGTGCCGTGCACCCCCGCTTCCGCGAACAGGTCGAGCACCGCATCGGTATTCGCCTCGACCCGATGGTCGAGCGCGTCCCAGTCGGCGCGCGCGATCACGGTTTCGAAGGCGCCGACCTGGAACCAGTCCTCGACGTCGACGGAAAGGGCGTTGGCGACCATCGGCGTCAGGCCGCCGTTCCGCGCAGCTTCGACAGGTCGGGGCGGTCGCCCTCGCCTTCCACCCAGTCGACCAGCAGCGACAGTACGCGGCGCAGCGCCACATCCTGGTCCTTCAACTGCTGTTCCAGCTCGGCAAGTCGGCGCATCATCGCGGCGTCGCCCTGCGGCGCGGGATCGGGAGCACCCGCCGCGTCGCGCGGGATCGGGCGCGGCATGCCGCCGGGATCGACGCCGCCGATGGGCAGCGGCTTTGCCTCGCCGCGCGCCGGCAACTGCGTCGGATGCCCCAGCGCCGGTGCAGGCGTGTCCGCATCCAGATCGGCGATGACACTCGCCAGGTCGGCGCCGCCGAAGCTGTCGATCTGCTCGATCGCACCATAAAGCAGCACGCGACCCGCAAGCTGGTTCAACTTGCGCGGATTGCCGCCCGACCAATGATACATCGCCGCGATCGCATCGTTGGTGAAGCGCGGCTTGCCGCGCCAGCCGACGCACGACAGGCGGTGGATCAGATAGGGTTCGACTTCGTCGGCATCCATCGCGTCAAGCTGGTGCATGGCGATGACGCGCTGGCGCAACTGTTCCAGCCGCGGGTCGGACAGCCGCTTGCGGAACTCGGGCTGGCCCAGCAGGAAAATCTGGAGCAGCGCATAGCCGCCTGCCTGGAAATTGGAGAGCATGCGCAGCTCTTCGAGCGATTCGATCGGCAGCGCCTGCGCCTCGTCGACGATGACCAGCGTTCGCCGCCCCTCGCGCGCGACGGCGTGCAATCCACGCTCGATCGCGCGCAGCAACTCCGCCTTGGTCAGCTCGCCGCCGTCGATGCCCAGCCCGTTGGCCACCATGCGCAACAAGTCTTCGGCGGCCAATTGAGTCGACACGATCTTGATGACGTTCAGCCGCTCGCGGTCGATTTCGCCCAGCAGGTGCCCCATCAGCGTGGTCTTGCCCGCGCCCGGTTCGCCGGTGATGACGACGAAGCCCTCGCCCTGGCTGAGCCCATAGCCGAGATAGGCCATCGCCTTGCGGTGCGTGGCCGTGTCGAACCAGAATTTCGGATCGGGAGTCAGCTGGAACGGCCGGCCGCTCAATCCGTAATGGTCGTCATACATCGTCGTTCACTCCGCGGGCGCCCATCGACGCCTCAGAAGCCGTAGCGCAGGCCGAGCAGGGCCTGGGCCGCGACATCCTTGTCCGACTGCTGTGCATCAAAACCGTAAACACCCACTGTCGCAGTGGCGCCCAGCCGGCCCCAATTATGCGTCAGCGATCCGTTGCCGCCCCACGACAGCACACCCTCCGACCCCGGAAGGTCGCTGTCGTAATAGCTGGCGAACAGATTGCCCCCGACCGAGGTATTGCGGCCGACCTGGCGCGTCGCGAACACCTGACCATACCAGCTTTGGTCGGTAAGCCCGTCGAGGGTAAAGAAATTTCCTTCGCGCGGTGCAATGTAGCGGCGATTGGCATAGCCCGCGCCAAGGCCCAATGTCGTACGCCCGCGGCTGTAGGTGTAGACTGCATCCACTCCGCGCGCGCGGTAATTGGCCGTCGAAACCGACTGGAACACGCTGCTCAGACACCCGTCCGACGTCGATCCGACCGTGCCGAACACGCACCCGTTGTACTGGTTGCCGAACGGGTCATCCGCCGCGACGAAACTTGTGGGCAGCGCCGCAATTCCGCTGTTCAACTGGCGCCCGAAGCTGTCGATGCTGTCGTACACGCCGACCTGCAGCCCGCTGCCCGGCCCCGTCTGCCATTGCAGCGACCCGGTGTAGCTCCAAGAATTATACCGGCGACCGACTCGCGCCTCGAGCATGAAGCGGCGGTCGGGGCGATAGATTACGCCCGCGTCCCAGAACACGCCGTCGACATCATAGGCCAGTCGTCGCGGCGACGCCGGGTCGACCTGCTGACGGCCCGCGCCGTCGGCGATCGGCGCGCCATTGGCATCGCGCAGCGCGCCGCGTTGGCTGATCTCGATCTTCTCGTACCCCACCCCCGCTTCAAGCGCGAGTGTGCGACCGACCGGCAACACCACATCGCCGCGGACATGTTTGCCTTCGTACCGCTGGTCGAGCTGCCCGGCATCCTCACGTTCCCACGCGCCGCTGGCGGTCAGCCCGACCGGAAGCACGGTGCCCGATTTCACGCCGATCGACGCAGTGGCGGAATGCACCGTCGAATCGTCATACAGGTCCAGCCGGGGCTGGCCCGACAGCAGCGCGTCGCTGCCCGGGGTTTCGGCCTTGGTATATCCGAACCGATAGCCCGCGTTGACGTTCAGCGCGCCCAGGTTGGTCGACAGCGTCGGCCCGGCGTAGACGGAATAGATCTGCGCGATATTCGCGTTGCTGGTGCCGTTCGGGATCGGCGCCGAACCGCGCACGTCGGATCGCGTGCGCGTCGCGATGGCGCCGCCCTCGACGCTGAACCCAGGCGCCACGATCACCGCCGCGCGGGCAAGACCGCTGTGGATCGAATCGTCGCCGACATCCTTGTCGTACGAAAACCGATGTTCGTAGCGATAATTGACCTGCACCTGGACGCGCCGGCTCTGGATCGACGCGTCGACGCCTGCCGCGACCGAGGTATAGGTCAGCACGTCGCCGCCATCCAGGTCGGCGCTGAGCACCTGGCTCGCCTCGATATAGGGGTGGATTTCCGGCCGTTGCCGCTGCTCTTGCGCCGCGGCGGGAACGGCGGCAACCGCCGCGCAGGCGGTACCGAGCAACAGGATGCTATGCACTCGGCGGATCATTTTCCCGCTTCCTCGTAATAATAGCTGCCGAAACGCCGGCCGCCGGGCTGATAGGACACGGCATTGAGGACAAGCTGGATGTGCTCGCACCCGTCGAGCACCGCCACTGCCTCTCGCAGGTCGGATTCGCTGGTCTTGTCGGCGCGGACCACCAGCATCACCTGACCCGCGTGGAGCGCCAGCACCGACGCGGGCGACGCGGCCAGCGCGGGCGGCGAATCGAAAATCACGATGCGGCGCGGATCGGCCGCCGCCAGGCCGTCGAGGATGCGGTGCGCGCGGTCGCTCGCCAGCAATTCGGTATCGCTGCTGCTGCGCGCGCCGGCAGGCAGGATCGACAGGTGCGGCACGTCGGTTGCCAGGATGCAATCCTCGACGTCCGTCACTGCACCGGCCAGCGCATCGAGCAGCCCGGGGCCTTCCGATACGCCCAGCCGCCCAAGCACGTCGGGCTTGGCGAAATCGGCGTCGACCAGCAGGATTTCGTAGTCCTTTTCGGCCGCCATCGAAAGCGCGAGGTTGATCGCGCAGAAGGTCTTGCCTTCGTTCGCATTGGCCGAACAGACAAGTACCATGCGCGCGCGCTCCGCGTCGGCGCCCGCAACGGCGCGCGCGGTCAGCAACAACTGGCGCTTCACCATGCGGAATTCCTCGGCGAGCGTCGTCACCGGCGCACCGGGCTGAAGCGCGCCCATTTCGGCCAGCCGGTCACGGTCGATGGTCACGCGGCGGCGCCCGTCGGGCTGCGGCGCGGGCTCGATTGTCGGTTCGGCGGGCGGTGACGCTTCGTCCGCATCAAACCCACGGCGCAGCACCGGCTCCGGTGTTTCGCCGACCGGCGCACTTTCGGGTACAATGGAAGGCTCGGCGACAGGAACAGGCGCGTCAACCGGAGTCGGCGCGGGCATGGGCGCGGCGACCGGGGCGGCCATGGGAAAACCCGGCGAATCCGGCGCCGCGCGGGGCGGTTCGGCCGCGGGAGCCGGGCGCGACGCGCGAGCGCCTTCCTCTTCCTCGACGATCGGCGGCGGCGCGATGGGATAGAGCGCGGCGGCGCGTTCGAGCAGCGAGCCGCGATAGCGCCGGGGGCTTTGATCGTTCATGCCGCCATCCCTCGTTGCACGAATTCCAGCCCGATCAGCCCGACGTAGGCGACGCACAGCGCCGCCATGCCCCCCGCGAACAGCAGGAACATCTTGCGCCGCATCGCCTTTTGCGCCTGCGTCACGACTTCGCCGATCGACCCGATGACGGGCATGCCGCTCATCCGCTCAAGCTGGCCGGCGGTAGAGAACGTCGTCTTGAGCTTGCCCAGCACAAAGGCGGCGGCAACGCCCGCGCCCAGCCCGGCGATCAGCACCGCCGTCAGCAGCATCGGGCGGTTGGGAGACGTCGGCTTGCGCGGCGCGGTCGGCGGGTCGATTACGCTGAACTTGACGGCGTCGGTCTCGGTCTGGACCTGGCTCTTCAGCCGCACCTGCTCGCGGTCGGCGAGCAGCTTGTCATACTGGTCCTTCTGCGCCTGATAATCGCGGTCGATGGTCGCCATTTCGGCGGCCAGCTCGGGCTCCTGCGACATCTTGGACTGGAGCGTCGCGAGGTCCGACTCGATCTGCGCCTTGCGCTGCGTCAGCGACGCGACCTGCGCGGCCTTGTCCGCCTGCATCGACTTGAGGCTCAGGTACAGCGGATTGGGCGATCCACCGCCCGAATAGACCGGTTCGTTGCGCGCGGCGGCCTGCGCCTGCGCAAGCTGGGCCTTGAGCGCGATGACGTCGGGGTGGTTGTCGGTCCACCCGCGCGAGCGCGCCTCGGCAAGCTGGCCCTGGATCGCCGCGACGCGCGCGCGGGCCGGGCCGACGCCGCCGCCGGCGCCCGGCACCGACTGTGGCGTGCCCGCCATCTGGGCATTGACGGCGTTCAGGCTGGTCCGCGCGGCGGCCAGATCGCTGTCGACCTGCGCCAGTTCCGCGCGCGCCGCGCCGACGCGGTCGTTGAGCGAACCCGTTCCCGGCAGCGCCCCCAGATAGCGGTTCTGGAAATCGGACTTCTTGGCGTCGAGTTCCTGCAGCGCCTTTTGCCGCGCGTCGATCTGCTGGTCCAGGAAACGCAGCGACTGGCCGGTTTCCTCGCGGTCGTTCGACAGATTGTCCTCGACGAAGATGTCGATCATTTTCTGCACGATCTGGCGCGCCAGCTTGCCGTTCGACGCAGTCGCCGAAATTTCGAACAGATTGTCCTGCTGCGCGGTCAGCTTGATTGAACCCTGCAGCGCGGCGACGCGGTCGGCGACGTCGCGGTCGGTCGCGACGGTGCGGGCCAGGTCGGTGCCGCGCACCACCTTCTCCAGATTGACCGCCGACGTCAGCGTCTGGCGCACGCGGTCGATGTCGCGCGCCTGGTCGGCCTGCTGAATCCCCGCCTGGTTCGGCAGGATCTGGCGCAACTGGATAAAGATGCGCGCGCGCGATTCATATCTGTTCGGCATTTGCGACACGACGAACCAGCCGCCGAGGCACAGCGCCCAGGCAACCGCCAGCGCGATCCAGCGCCGCATCCATACGGCGTGCAGCGCGGCGCGCAGTTCGTCGAGGAGCGATCCCATCGGCGGCCGGCCCTCAGAACATGCTTTCGGGGATGATGATGACGTCGCCCGGCTCCAGCCGGACGTTCGCCGACGTATCGCCGTTCTTCAGCAGGTCGTTCAGCCGGATGGTGTATTCGCGCTGCTGGCCGGTGGTGCGGTCATACCGCACCAGCCGCGCGCGATTGCCCGACGCGAATTCGGACAAGCCGCCCACCGCGATCATCGCGTCGAGCAGCGTCATGTTGGCGCGATAGGGCAGCGACGCGGGCTTTTCCGTCGCGCCGACGACACGGACCTGCTGCGAATAGGTGCCCGAGAAATTCTCGACGATGACGCTGACGATCGGGTCCTTGATATATTCGCTCAGCGCGTATTTCAGGTCGTCGGCCAGCATCGCGGGAGTCTTGCCCACGGCGGGCATGTCGGAAATCAGCGGCGTGGTGATGCGGCCGTCGGGGCGCACTTGCACCTTCGCCGACAGTTCCGGGTTGCGCCAGACGAAGATCTGGAGCTGGTCCATCGGGCCGATAATATATTCCTCGCTCGGCGTCTCGCGCCCCGCGACGAATGCCGCAGGGGGAAGCTCGGGCCGGCCGCCGCCGCCCACACATGCCGAGAGGAACATCGCGGCCATCAGCGGCGCCGCGACCAACCTGCCCATGGAACCAAAACGCATGCCGTACCTCCCTCCGCGCGCGGGCGTCCCCCGGCGACGTCTCGACCGGTGGAACCGCGCAGGAACAGCTCAGCTATGCGGCGGAGAGGTAAAGATACCGTTAGGTGTTGGCGGGATCGGCCAGCAATTCCGCGGCCGGCGGGTGGCCCAGGAAGCCGGCGGGGCTCGCCGACGCGCCATAGGCCCCCGCCAGGAAGATCGCGACCAGGTCGCCCGGTCCGCCATGCGGCAGCGCGATACGGTCGCCCAGCCGGTCGAGCGGCGTGCACAACGGCCCCACCAGATTGACGATTTCGTCCGCGGCGCCACCCCTCGCCAGCGCGATCGGATAGTTGCGGCGCACGACCGCGCCGAAATTGCCGGTTGCCGCAAGCTGGTGGTTCAGCCCGCCGTCGACCACCAGGAACGTCTCGCCCTGGCTCTCCTTCCGATCGACCACGCGCGTCAGATACACGCCCGCTTCGCCCACCAGCCAGCGGCCCAGCTCAATTGCGAAGCGACTGTCCGCCAGGATAGCATCGCGCGTTTCCAATGCCTTGGTCAGCGCATCGCCGATCGCCTCGACATCGACCGCCGTGTCGCCCGCGAAATAGGGGATGCCGAAACCGCCGCCCAGATTGACGAGCGGCGGCGGGGCACCGGCCTCGCCCGCCAGCCGCGCGGCGAGCGCCAGCGTCGCCGCCTGCGCCTCGATGATCGCGGCGGTATCGAGCGATTGCGACCCCGCGAAGATGTGGAAGCCGCGCCATTGTACACCCGCCGCCGCCAGCCGCCGGACCAGCGCGGGCACGCGCCCGGCATCGACGCCAAAGGGCGACGCGCGGCCGCCCATCTTCATCCCCGACCCGCGCAGCTCGAAATCCGGATTGACGCGCACGGCCAGCCGCGGCGCAATGCCCAGCCGCTCGGCGATCGCCAGCGCACGGTCGCCCTCGCCTTCCGATTCGAGGTTGATCGTCGCGCCGGCGCGGATCGCCGCCTCCAGCTCGGCGTCGCGCTTGCCGGGACCCGCGAAGCTGATGTGGTCGGCCGGCTTCACCGCCAGCGCCTTTTCCAGCTCGCCCGCCGACGCCACGTCCAACCCGCCGACCAGCGGCGCGATTGCCGCGAGCAACGGCGCAAACGGATTGGCCTTGATCGCATAATGCACGTCGACCGCATCGGGCAGCGCCGCGCGCAGCCGCTCGACCCGCGCCGCCACCACGCCCATGTCATAGACGAACAGCGGCGTCCCGCCCGCCCGCGCCGCCCATTCCTCCGCCATGCGGCCCGCGATCGCCAGCGGCCCGTCGCCTGCGAATTCGGGCGGGATCGGGCCCATCGGTTTGGGCGAAAGCGCGCTCATGCCGCGAATTCCGCCTTCAGCGCGGCGCGGTCAAGCTTGCCATTGGCATTGCGCGGCAATTCCATCCGCCACACATAGCGCGCGGGTTGTTGAAAATTCGGCAAATCACGCCGTAACCGGTCGCGGAGCGCCGCCTCCGCCGCCTCCGCTTCGCCGTTGGCACGGGCGACGACCAGGATCGCCTGCCCGAGCCGCGCATCGGGAACGCCCAGCGCCACCGCTTCCGCCGCTTCGCCGCCCGCCAGCACGGCTTCCTCGATCTCGGTCGGGCTGATGCGGTTGCCCGCCGATTTTATCATCTCATCGTCGCGCCCGACGAAGCGGAGCAGCCCGTCCGCGCCCTCCACCACCGTGTCGCCCGACCATACCGCCGTGCCCCCGCTGTGCGCGAATGCCGGCGCGGGGCGGAATCGCTGCGCCGTCCGCTCGGCATCGCGCCAATAGCCTTGCGCCACCAGCGGCCCGGCGTGGACCAGTTCGCCCGGTTCGTCGGGCCCCGCGCGGCCTCCGTCGGGGCGCACCACCATCACTTCGGCGAAGGGAATTGCGCGTCCCATCGAATCGGGATGCGCGTCGACCAGCGCAGGGTCGAGATAGGTCGAGCGGAACGCCTCGGTCAGCCCGTACATCGGATAGAGGTCGGCATTGGGAAAGCGCGCGCGCAGGCCGCGCACCATCGCTACTGTCAGCGCGCCGCCCGAATTGGTCAGCCGCCGCAGCCGCGCTGCCGTTTCGACCGGCCATTCCGCTTCGAGCACCTGTACCCACAACGGCGGCACGCCCGCGATAGTCGTGATTGCAAACCTGTCTACAGCCTTGACAACGTCGCGCGCGGTCAGGAAATCGAGCGGAACGACGCGCGCGCCCGCCGCCCAGGTCGACAGCAACTGGTTCTGGCCATAGTCGAAGCTGAGCGGCAGCACGCCGAGCACGCGATCTTGTGGCGCGAGCTTCAGGTAATGCGCCACGCTGATCGCGCCGAGCCACAGGTTGGCATGGCTCAGCATCACGCCTTTCGGACGTCCGGTCGAACCCGAGGTGTACAGGATCGCCGCCAGCGCATCGGGCGCGGCGTTCGACGGCGGCAACGCGTCGGGTGACGTGACTTCTTCCTCGAGCACGGTCGCGCAGCCATCGGGCAGATCGCCCGGCCCCATCGACGCCAGCCGCGCCGATTGCGACACCAGCAACCGCGCGCCGCTGTCGGCCAGGATATAGGCGACCTGCGTATGCTTGAGCAGCGGATTGACCGGCACATGCACCAGCCCGGCGCGCGCCGCCGCCAGCGGCATCAGGCACGCCGCGCGCGTCTTGGGCAGCCAGCTCGCGACGCGATCGCCCGGCGCGAAGCCCCTGGCGACCAGCCAGTGCGCCATTGCCCCCACTCGCGCCTCCAGCTCGGCATAGGTCAGCGCGCCATGTTTGTCCTCCAGCGCGACAGCTTCGCCCGCGCCGCGCAGCGGCAGCGTATCGATGGGATGCGGCACGGGATCGAGCGGGACCATGGCGCAACCCATAAGCGCGCTTGACCCGGCGGTGAAAGCCCCTTGCCCTTGGCAGCATGCTTCCCACGTTCTAACGCAGCGCACAAAATACAGAATATTCGCAGGGGAAAGCCATTGGTTCCCGAAGGGAAGACAGAAGTGGAAGCCACGGTTCGCGCGGTGCTGCGCGACGTGCTGGGGCTCAGCGACGAACGGGTGGCCGCGTTCGACGCGTCGACGCCATTGTTCGGCGCGTTGCCCGAACTCGATTCGCTGGCAGTCGCGGGCGTGCTGACCGAGCTGGAGGACCGGCTGGGCATCTTGATCGAGGACGACGAAGTCGACGGCGACATGCTCGAAAGCTTCGGATCGCTCACGCGCTACGCGTCGGACAAGGCGCTCGCGTGATTTCCTGTTATGACTGGTCCGGCGGGCGAGAGGCGCTGATGCGCTTCGGCCCGGACACCGGGCCGGTCGTAGTGATGGCATTGCCGCTGTTCGAAGAAGCGAACCGCACGCGGACCTTTGCGGTCACGCTGCTGCGCGCGCTGGCGAATCGCGGCGTTGCGGGCGCGCTCCCCGATTTGCCGGGCCAGGGCGAAAGCCTGCTCCCCACCCAAGCCGCGCGCATCGGCGCGATGCAGGCGGCCTTTGCCGGTGCTTGCGAACGATTGGCCCGCGAGGGGCGCAGCGTCCACGCCGCCGCGATCCGCAGCGGCGCGCTGTTCGATCGGACCGCGTCCGTCCGTTCGCGCTGGCATTTCGCGCCTTCGGGTGGCCCCGCGCTGTTGCGCGACCTTGGCCGTATCCGCCAGGCGGCGGGCACGCGCGTCGTCGAGGGGGGCGCATGGTGGCACGACGCCATCGGCGACCATGTGGAGATCGCGGGCAATCGCATCGCACGCGCCATGCTGGCCGAACTGGCGACGTGCGAGCCGTGCGATGCGGACGACAGCGACGTGGCGCTGCGCAGCGTGCGGATGGAGAGCGATCCGCGCCCGGCCGACCGGCGCGTCCCCGGCGTGCCGCTGTGGCGCCGCGCGGAGCCGGGCAACGATCCCGCACTCGCCGGCATGCTGGCGCAGGACCTGTCTCAATGGATATACGCGTGCGACGGCTGATCGTCTTACCCTGCGCGGGCGACATGCTGGCGGGAACGCTCGACGAAGCGGACGGCCGCGTCGGGCTGCTGATCGTGTCGGGCGGCAACGAGCTTCGCATCGGCGCGCATCGCGGCATGGCGTTGCTCGCGCAGCGGGTGGCCGCCGACTATGGCGCACCCGTGCTGCGGTTCGACCGGCGCGGCATCGGCGATTCCACCGGCGAGAACCGGGGCTTCGATTCCAGCGCTGACGACATCGCCGCCGCCGTCGCGGCGTTCCGCGCGCATGCTCCGCACGTCGACCGCATTGTCGGCTTCGGCAATTGCGACGCCGCGAGCGCGCTCGCGCTCCATCACGAACGCGCGGGCATCGACGCGCTCGTGCTCGCCAATCCCTGGGTGGTCGAACCCGACGACACCGACACCCTGCCCCCGGCCGCCGCGATCCGCGCGCGCTATGCCGCGCGGCTGCGCGATCCGCGCGAATGGATGCGGTTGATGCGCGGCGGCGTAAACCTGCAAAAGCTTGCGCGTGGGATCGCCAAGGCAGCCGCCTCCACCGCGGCCGTGCCGTCGCAGGGACTGGCCGCGCGCGTCGCCGGCGCACTCGACGCCAGCCCGGTGCCCGTCACGATATTGCTGGCGGAGGGCGACAACACCGCGATCGCGTTTCGCGAGGCGTGGCACGCGCCCGCCTTTGCGCGCGTGCGCGACAGGGCGCGGCTGCTGCTGTGCGAAACGGCGAGCCACAGCTTCGCCCACGAACGCGATGCGCAATGGCTGTTCGACCGGCTCGGTACGCCGCTGGAGCCGGTCGAATAGCCGCTACGCCCACCGCCGTCCTTGCGAGGAGCACAGCGACGAAGCAATCCAGCGCCCTCCAAGCAGAAATCTGGATTGCTTCACTGCGCTCGCAACGACGGCCACCGGCCGCCCTTCGCGCTTACTCCGCCGCTTCGGTGATGCTGGCGAAGTCGGCCTCGGCCAGGAAACGCTCGGCGTCGAGCGCGGCCATGCATCCGGTACCGGCCGCCGTCACCGCCTGGCGGTAATGCTTGTCCATCACGTCGCCGCACGCGAACACGCCCGGAACGCTGGTGCGTGACGTGCCCGGCGTCACTTCGATATAGCCGCTTTCGTCCAGCTCCAGGTGGCCCCGGAACAGCTCGGTCGCCGGATGATGGCCGATCGCCACGAACCCGCCCTCGACTTCCAGCGTGGACAGTTCGCCGGTCCCGGTATCGCGCAGCTCGATTGCGACCAGTCCAGCCGGTTCTCCCTCGCCGATGAAGCGGACGACTTCCTTGTTCCACAAGGTCGAGATTTTCTCGTTCGCGAACAGGCGTTCCTGCAGGATCTTCTCGGCGCGCAGGGTGTCGCGGCGGTGGATCAGCGTTACGTCATGGCTGTGGTTGGTCAGGTACAGCGCTTCCTCGACCGCGGTATTGCCGCCGCCGATCACCGCGACCTTGCGCCCGCGATAGAAGAAGCCGTCGCAGGTGGCACAGGCGCTGACGCCCTTGCCCTTCAGCAGTTCCTCCGAATCAAGGCCCAGCCACTTCGCCTGCGCGCCGGTGGCGATGACGAGCACGTCGCCGACATAAACGGTGCCGCTGTCGCCAGTCAGGCGGAACGGGCGCTGAGTCAGGTCGACTTCGGTAATCGTGTCCCACATCATCTGCGCACCGACATGCTCGGCCTGCGCCTGCATTTCCTCCATCAGCCACGGGCCCTGGATAACGTCGCGGAACCCGGGGTAATTCTCCACGTCGGTGGTGGTGGTCAACTGGCCGCCCGGCTGGATGCCCTGCACGACGATGGGGGCAAGCCCGGCGCGCGCGCCATAGATGGCGGCGGTCAGCCCGGCGGGGCCCGAGCCCAGGATCAGCATGCGCGTGGAATGAGTGGCAGTCATTGGGTCCGTCCGATGTTGGCGACACCGCATCTAGGGGTACGGTGCCACCCCTTGCAACATGGATGGACGGGAACGGGACGCAAGAGCGCGTCGAAACAGCTTTGCTGGACGACGGGAAAGCTGGGCTATCCCCCGCAGCGCGGCCCGCAGGTCAGGCGAGGAACGACAGGATGATCGCCCAAAGCCCGATCGACAGTACAAACGCGATCGAAAGGCCGATGCTGGGCGGAAGGCGGGTGTCCCCCACGCTCAGTTGCTTGGCAATGATGCGGTGACCATATCCCTTCACGGCAACTCTCCATGCGAAGGACGCTCTGTCGCCTCGCGTTGCGGTCGATCCCCTCTGGTTCCAATATATGCGCGCATCAGTGTTTAGGATTTCCGAACACATACTCTCCGGTACACTACCTACTGCCGCCGCCTGCGCTTCACGCGCTCCGGCGGCGCTAAAAGGGGTGCCCAGATCGCGTTCCCGCCGATACACCGGGGCGAGCGGAAGCAGGGAGCAAGACCATGGCGATGCCCTTCAAGCGCCAAAAAGCGATATTTCTGGCTGCGGGGACGTTGCTGAGCGCGGGGGCGTTACTGAGCGCCGCGGCGCCCGCCGCGCTGTCGACACCCGATCAGTCGAGATATCAGACGCTCTATTCCGAGGGATTCTATACTGCCGCGCGCGATACCGAATCGAACATCTGTTTTCTGCGCGCCGACTTTCTGGACGGTACGCGCGTGATTGTATTTTTCAGCAACCAGCGCCTGCTGTTCAGCGTGTCCAACCCCGACTGGATGGTCAGTGCGACCAACTATGTGCTCGACCTTCAGTTCCTGCCCGGCAAGACCAGCGCACGGTTCGACAGCCTGACACGCGATGACAGCGGACATGGGGTGACGGTGTCGCTCGGCGAGGGCAGCTATGTTCCGATCCTCGACGCCATGAAGCGCGGATCGACGATGGTCGCCATCGTTGGCGGGCGCGACCGGGCGACGATGACGCTCGCGCATGCGGCCGGTGCCGTCGACGCATTGCGCAAATGCGATCCCGGCATCAAGATTGGGGCTGCGGGACCGGCCCCGGCCGCCCCCAGAACGGCCAGGCCGTCGCCGTCCGCACCCGCGCGCCGGCCGGCCCCCTCAAACCCGCCGCCATCGCCGTCCCCGGCCGAAGTCGACAGGAAGCTGGCGGAGGCGATCGACAACATCCTGCGCTCGCGATCGCAAAGCTGGATCATCAATCGCTACGATTATGGCAGCGTCCGCAACGTCACCATGATCGACAACGGCAAGGCCAGCGGCGTGACCAAGGTGCGTGCCGAATACACCTACAACGGCGGCATGCCCGGCTGGGTGATCCTGGAAAGCCGTGGCAAGGACGATCTGTGCCTGCGCTTCTGGGACTTCCAGAACATCTGCCGCTGACGGCCATCGGTCGCGGCCGGCCGGCGGCGGCGGAAGCCACGAACGTCGGAGCGCTCGTGCGTCATAAACCGTCGCACAGGCGCGCGTTTCCCGCTGCGCACTCCGACCACTCATGGTAGGAACGGCGGGCGCATCCGGGGAGCGATTCGATGTCGAAACGAATTGTACGCCGCGCGACCCTGCCGGTCGCCATTGCAACCTTGCTGGGCGCCGCCGCCCCGCTACCCATCGAAACCCCGCGCGCTTCGCCGGGGAAGCAACAGGCGGCGGGCGACGAACTGCTGTATTCGAAGGGCAGCTATGTCGTACGCTATGAGCGCGCGACGCACAGTTGCCTGATGCGCGGCGTGTTTCCGGGCGGATCGGCCTTCATGCTGCTCGCGCGCGGCCATTCGGTGACGCTGCTGGTCAGCAGTCCGAAATGGAAACTCGCGCCCGGCACACACACGCTTGACGTGCAATTTCACCCTTCGGTCGGGTCAGCGCCGGGGGCGCGATATCATTTCGACGACGCGTCGCCGCTCAACGATGCGCCCGGCGTCTCGACATCGCTGACGCGCGGCACCTACAAGGCGATGATCGACACCATGCTGACCTCTTCGTCCTTCCTGGCGACGGTGGACGGCACGCAATCGCTGAACGTCAGCATGGCGGACGCCTATAACGGGTCCCTGATCGCCACCGTGGCCTTGCGCGAATGCATCACGCGCGTCGGAATAGATTCAAGCGAACTGGGGGCCCCCGCCAACAACCCCAAGATGGTGCAGATGTTCGATGCGATACTGGCGGAGCGTTCGCGAAGCTGGTTCCTCAATCGCTACGATTATGGCAGCGCGTCGAACGTGACCATCCTTGACGACGGCAAACGCAGCGGTGTCCAGCGTATCCGCGCCGACTATACCTATAACGGCGGCCAACCCGGCTGGGTCGTGCTCAAAACCGGCGCAAATCAGGACCCCTGCCTGATCTTCTGGGATTTTCCCAATATTTGCCGTTGATTGCGCGGCTCAGCGCCCCTCGAACACCGCGGGGCGCTTTTCCAGGAACGCCGTGACTCCCTCGGCAAAGTCGTGCGTGCGGGCAGCCAGCGCCTGGTGCTGTGCCTCGACTTCCAGAAGCTCGGTCAGCGTGCCGGTCAGCGCGACCATCGCCTGCTTGCGGATCAGCCCCAGCGCGACGGTGGGCATCGCCGCCAGCTTGCGCGCCAGCGCCATCGCGGTGTCGAACACTTCGCCATCGTCGACCACGCGCGTCACCAACCCGGCATCAAGCGCCGCCTGCGCGGACAAACGCTCGCCCAACAGCGCCATTTCGAGCAGCTTTGCCCGACCCGCCGCCTTGGCGATCAGCCAGGTCGCGCCCGCATCGGGAACCAGCCCGATATTGGCGAAGGCAAGCAGCAGGTACGAAGACCGCGCCGCGACCACGATGTCGCCCGACAGCGCGATCGACACGCCCGCCCCGGCCGCCGGTCCATTGAGCGCCGTCACCACCGGCACCGGCGACGCGGCAAAGGCTTCGGACAGCGGATTATAGTGATCGCGCAGCGACTGGCCGAGGTCGCGTGTCCCCATCGCCGCCGCCGATGCGGCCAGATCGGCGCCCGAACAAAAAGCGCGTCCCTCCCCCGTCACCACGATCGCACGCGCGCCGGAATCGGCTGCCTCGATCAATGTCGCGCGCATCCGATCGAGCAGTTCGGCGGTGAGTGCGTTCAGACGGTCCGGGCGATTGAGCCGCACCACCGCGACGTTGCCGTCCCGTTCGCACAACACGCTGGGCGATTCGCTCATCTGGCACTCTCTCCAATCGTCTTTGTCCTGCGTTCAGATTGGCGGGCCCGCGGCGAGTGGGCAAGGGGCGGCACCACCCATGGGCGATGCCGCCGCGGCGTTGCGGCGATGCGCCGCTACGGCATGCGGCGGGGTATCGCCGGAGAATATTTTGGGTTGCGCCGGATTGCGACATGCGTCCCGGCCCAGTGGCCCCGCATCCGCCGCGGCGGTTCGGTTCGGCCACCCGCGACGCGAAGATCCTCGAACAATGCGTCCGCATAAGGGTGGGGTTCGACCGGTGCATCCATGATCTGCGCGGCGATTGCCCCCGTTTTTCGCGATGCAGGGTGGCACCGGCGGAAAGACTGCCCGCATCCTCGGCTGGCGCGCGAAGCGTGTAGCCCCGCCTACGTCGACGCGGCGCGGGCGATCGTTCCGCCTCTCGAAAGGCTTAGCGCATGAGAAAGTTTGAGAGCATTTTCAAACCCGCTTTCGACGACCGGCTAAGTGTCTGAAAAATGGTAGCGGAGGAGGGACTTGAACCCCCGACACGCGGATTATGATTCCGCTGCTCTAACCAACTGAGCTACTCCGCCCCATGGGCTCGCGTCGAAGCGAGCGCGCGACATATGCCGCGATACGCCTGCGGTCAAGCGAACATATGCCGCGAATGCGGCTCCCATGGTCCGTCGCGATACCACCAGCTTGCCAGCCCTGCGATCGCCAGAGGTCGCGGGCGGAATTCCGCGCGCATCGCCGCCGCCAGCGCGCGGGCCTGCGCCGGTTCGGCCTTGTTCTGGATCGTGACGTGCGGGCGCCATCCCGCCGCGTCCTGCGGGAGGAGGAACGCCGCAAATGCTTCCGCCAGCCGGTCGCGGATCGCCTCCAGCTCCGGCGATTCGATGCGGAGCGCCACGCCGCGCCCCAGCGGCAGTACGTCCGCGATCCGCGCGTCGGGCGCGCGCACGCCGCGCGTCTCGCCCGCCAGCCGCTGCTTCAGCTCGGACGCCAGCGACGGCGCGAGATGGTGGAACAAGGTGCAATGCGCGGGCACCAGATTGCGCTCGGGCGGGAAATGGCGGCGGCGCAATCCGTCGAGCCACGCGAAATCCTCACCACCGAACAATGCGGTCACGATCAGCGGCGCCGCGCGCGGGGGCGCGGCATCGCTCAAATCTCGACCTGGCTCCCCAGCTCGACCACGCGGTTGGTGGGCAGTTTGAAGAATTCCATCGCGCTTTCGGCGTTGCGCAGCATCCAGGCGAACAGCTTTTCGCGCCACACCATCATGCCGGGCTTGTCCGACGGCAGCAGCGTCTGGCGCGCAAGGAAGAAGCTGGTCTCCATCATCTTGAACTCGGCGCCGCAACCGCCGACCTTTTTCAGCGCGGCGGGCACGTCGGCTTCTTCCATGAAGCCATAGCGCAGGATCATGCGGTGGAAGCCCTTGCCCAGGTCCTCCACCGTCACGCGTTTCTTGGGCGACACGAACGGTTCGTCGGAGATCTTGACGGTCAACAGCACCACGCGCTCGTGCAGCACCTTGTTGTGCTTGAGATTGTGGAGCAACGCATGCGGCACGCCGTCGGGCGTGGAGGTCATGAACACCGCCGTGCCCGACACGCGCGTTGCCGAATTGGCGGCGCTTTCGATGAAGATCTTCACCGGCATCGCCGATTCGCGCAGCCGGTCGATCATCAGCTTGCGCCCCTTGGCCCAGGTGGTCAGCAACGTGAACACCAGGAAACCGATCAGCAGCGGGAACCAGCCGCCGTCGGGAATCTTGGTCAGGTTCGCCGCGAAATAGGCAAGGTCGACCAGGAAGAAGACCGCGAGCAGCGGGATGGCGTAGCGCTTCTTCCACTTCCACAGCACGAACAGCACCACTGCCAGCAGGCAGTTGTCGATCAGCATCGCGCCGGTCACCGCGATGCCGTACGCCGCGGTCAGGTTCGACGACGTGCGGAAGCTGAGCACCAGCAGGATGACCATGACCATCAACAGCCAGTTGATGAGCGGGATGTAGATCTGTCCCGCCGTCGCCGCGCTGGTGTGTTCGATGCGCAGGCGCGGGATGAAGCCGAGCTGGATCGCCTGCTGCGTGACCGAGAATGCGCCCGAGATAACCGCCTGCGACGCGATGATCGCGGCCATCGTCGCCAGAATGACCAGCGGCAGCTGAAGGTTCATCGGCGCGAGCATGTAGAAGGGGCTTTCAAGCGCCGGAACGCCGTCGCGAATCAAGAGCGCGCCCTGCCCCATGTAATTCATCATCAGCGCCGGCAGCACGAACCACAGCCACGACACGCGGATCGGCTTGCGCCCGAAATGGCCCATGTCGGCATAGAGCGCCTCCGCCCCAGTTACCGCGAGCACGACCGAGCCGAGCGCGAAGAACGCCGCCAGCGGGTCGAGCATGAAGAAATGCACCGCATGATGCGGCGCGAGCGCCCAAAGCACCGACGGCGTCTGGACGATGCTGATGAGGCCCAGCAGCGAGATGACCAGGAAATAGACCATCATGATCGGACCGAAGAACAGCCCGACCCGCGACGTCCCGCTGCGCTGAATGGAGAACAGGAAGACCAGGATCACCACCGAAATCGGCAGCACCAGATTCTCGAACGTCGGCGCGGCAACCGCCAGACCCTCGACCGCGCCCAGCACCGACACCGCAGGCGTAATCATCGAATCGCCGTAGAAGAGCGCGGTCGCGAACACGCCGAGCAGCACGATGCCGCGCGTCCAGCGATGCTCCTTGGTCTTGCCCGAGATCAGCGCCAGCAGCGCCAGGCTGCCGCCCTCACCCTTGTTGTCCGCGCGCATGATGATGGTGACGTATTTCAACGTCACCACGACCATCATCGACCAGAACATCAGGCTGAGAACGCCCATGATGTGCGCGGTGTCGAGCGTCAGCTTGTGATGGCCGTCGAACGTCTCGCGAAAGGCGTAGAGCGGGCTGGTGCCGATGTCGCCGAAGACGACACCGATCGCCGCCACGGCCAGCTTCCACACGCCTTCGGTATGCGCATGACCATGGCCATCGGTGCCGTTGGGATCGGAAAGGGTTTCGGGCGCGGTTTCGGCGGCGCCATTGCTATCTGTCATGGGCGGAATGATCTTGCCGGCGAATGAATGGACTTTGCCATGACGACCCGGCTTCTTCTGTTCAAAAGGTGGCCGCGCCGTTAGCACGCGCGGCATGGGGTAGCAACTGCGGGCTCTTCGCGATCGGAAAAGCCCGGATATCCGTCACTTTTCGGAACCGAGCAGCGCGTCGGCCTCTCCGCGCGTAGGCACCGAGCGCAAAACGAAACTGCTGTTGATGGTGAGGACTCCGGGCAACCGCCCCAGTGCCTCGCGGTGGAGGCGCTCATAATCGTCGAGGTCGCGGGCGAGCACTTTCAGCCGGTAATCCTGCGACCCCGATACCAGCGCGCACTCCACGACTCCGTCGATTTCCGCTACGGCACGCTCGAACGCTGCCAGATCTTCCTCAACCTGCGTACCCAGCGTGATATCGACCAGCGCGGTAACGCGGAACCCCAGCGCGCGATGGCCATAGCGCGCCTGATAGCCCTGGATCATCCCCGCCGACTCGAGCGCCTGGATGCGCCGCGTGCATGCCGATTGCGACAGGCCCGCGCGTTCGGCCGCGCGGCTCACGCTGATCCGCGCGTCCTCGCCCAGCGCCTTCAACAGGATGCGGTCAATACGGTCGATATGCATGATTTAGCCGATATATCATCCACGAATCGAGAACCCATGCAAGAATATGCGCCACTCGGCATCCAAGTTGCAGAGACTCGCAAAGGCTGCCGATGATATATCCGCTCCTTCAGAACAGGCAGAGGATGTTTCGCCATGCGCATCGGCGTTCCGCGTGAAATCAAGAATCATGAATATCGCGTCGGCCTGACGCCCCCCTCGGTCGCCGAACTGGTCCGCCACGGCCATGCGGTGCTGGTCGAATCGGGCGCGGGCGAGGGGATCGACTTCGAGGATCAGGATTATGTCGACGCGGGTGCGACGATCCTGCCCGACGCCGCATCGGTGTTCCGCCAGGCCGATATGATCGTGAAGGTCAAGGAGCCCCAGCCCGCCGAAATCGCGATGCTGGAGGCGCGGCACACGCTGTTCACCTACCTCCACCTCGCCGCCGACAAGCCGCAGGCCGAAGGATTGATGGCGTCGGGCGCGACCTGCATCGCTTATGAAACCGTCACGTCGGACACGCGCTCGCTGCCGCTGCTCAAGCCGATGAGCGAAGTCGCGGGCCGCATGTCGGTTCAGGTCGGCGCGCACTATCTGGAAAAGGAACAGGGCGGCCGCGGCGTGCTGTTGGGCGGTGTCCCGGGCGTGGCGCCGGCGCGAGTGGCGATCCTGGGCGGCGGCGTCGCGGGCATCAACGCGGCGCAGATGGCGACCGGGCTGCGCGCCGATGTTACCATCTATGATATCAACAATGATCGCCTGGCCGAACTGGACATGCATTTCGGCAGCCAGATCAAGACCGCCTATGCCAGCCGCGCCGCGATCGAGGCGGCGGTGGCGCGCGCGCATTTGGTGATCGGCGCGGTGTTGGTGCCCGGCGCCGCCGCGCCGAAGCTGGTCACGCGCGACATGTTGAAGTCGATGAAGCGCGGGTCGGTGCTGGTCGACATCGCGATCGACCAGGGCGGCTGTTTCGAAACCTCGCGCGCGACGACGCACGACGACCCCGTGTATGAAGTCGATGGCGTCATTCACTATTGCGTCGCCAATATGCCGGGCGCAGTCGCGCGCACATCGGCATTCGCGCTCAACAACGCGACGCTGCCGTTCGTGGTGAAGCTTGCAAATCTGGGTGCCGGGGCGGCGATGAAGGCCGACCGCCACCTTGCGAACGGACTGAACGTCTCGGACGGCAAGATCCGGCACGCGGCGGTTGCCGAAGCACTCGACCTGCCGTTCGAGGCATGGATGGCGTGAGCGAAGGCGCGGCTGCGGCCCGCCTTCCCGCCTGAACCGTCCCCACCCCCCGGCGCCGCCCTTCCCCCCCAAACCGGGCGGCGCCAACCGGGCGCGGGCGTCGCGGCGCGGACCTCCGTTTACGGAGCCGGCTGCGGCGCCCCGCCTTGCGCCGGTGCTCCGTCAGCAGGCGGCACCTGCCCCATCGCCGCGCGGCGGCGCTCCACTTCCGCCAGGAAGCGATCGAGCACGAGTACGCGCAGCGCGATCTTGTCGCGGTACGACGCGTCCTTCGGCGTCAGCTCCAGCGCGCGGACCCAATATTTCCGCGCTTCGGCGAAATTGCCTTCGCGGACATAGGCGAGGCCCAGGAAGAACGGCGGGCCGGGGTGGTTCGGCGACAGCGCCAGCGCCTTGTCGAACGCGAGCTTGGCGGCGGGCGAGACATGGCCGCCGTCATGTTCGGAGATGGCGAAGCCCAGCCCGGTCCACAGCGCGCCGTTGTTCGGCGCCTTGCCCACCGCGCCCAGCATTACTGCGACCGCCTGTTCCATCTTGCCTTGCCGCGCCATCGCGTCGGCGGCCATGAAATAGCTGTATTCGAAATTGAACCGGCCAAAGAAGCGTTCGCGCAGGTCGACCAGTTCGGGGTCGACATCGCCGCGCTTTGCCTCTGCCTCGACCGGGTGTCCGGCCAGCCCGGGGCTCCCCTGCCACGCATAGCCTGCGGCGCCCAGCATCGCGGCGGCGGCGCCAAGGGTCCATAGCTGGCGCGGAAAGCCCGCCAGCACCAGCGCGCCGACAGCCAGGATCGCCAGCCCCATCAGGATCAGCCAGCCGGTCATCATGCGTCGCCTCCCTTGCGCGCGAAGCTGCGCCGCGCGACGACGATGCCGATGCCCAGCAGCAGCAGCGGCATCAGCCACAAGGGCGCGGTCAGCCAGTCGAACGGCGGGTCATAGGTCACATAGTCGCCGTAGCGATCGATCAGCCACGCGCGGATTTCATCGGGCTTTTCGCCGCGCTGGATGCGTTCGCGGACCAGCGCGCGCATGTCGCCCGCCATTTCGGCATCGCTGTCGGCGATCGACTGGCCCTGGCAGACGAGGCAGCGGAGCTTTTCCATCAGCCCTTTCGCCTGCGCCTCCTTCGCCGGGTCCGCGAGCTGAGTATAGGCGAGTTCCGGCGGCGGCAGGTCCGAATCGGCGCCTGCGGGAATGGCGATCATCAGGGCCGCCGGAACCAGCAACGCGGCGCGCTTCATTGCGCCTTCTCCAGTGCGGCCAGAATATCGGGAACGTCCTCGTCGCGCACCGCACCGATATGCTGGGCGACGATGATCCCCTTCGAATCGACTACGAACGTCTCCGGCACGCCCGCCGAACCCAGCGCGAACTGCGCCTTGCGCTTGGCGTCGTCGCCGATGCGCGTGAAAGGATCGCCGTTCTTGGCAAGGAAGGCCTGCATCGCCTCCGGCCGGTCGGCGGTGGCGACGCCATCGATTTCCACGCCTGCCTGCTTCATCTTCATCAGCACCGGCGCCTCCGCCTGGCACGGCAGGCACCAGCTTGCGAACACGTTGATGAGGCGCGGCTTGCCGGTCGCGAAGCCGTTGGCGGGAATGCCCGGCTTGCCCGGCACCATCGCGGGAAGGTCGATCGCGGGAACCGGCTTGCCGATCATTGCCGATCGCACCGCGCGGTCGGCGGGCTTCAGCAGGCCGCTGGCAACCAGCCCGACCATCAGCGCAAACAGGACAAGCGGCGCCCAGATCAGGATGCGTCTCATGCCGCTTCGCCCTCTTCGTCCGCGCCACGGCGCAACCGGCGACGCGCATGGCCGACCAGCGCGACCAGCCCGCCCAGCGCGATCAGGCCGCCGCCCGCCCAGATCAGCGTCACCCAGGGCTTCCACCACAGCCGTACCTGCCACCGGTCCTGCCCGTCGGGCGCGCCGAGCACGGCATAGAGCTGCCCATCCGCCAGCGTCGCGATCGCCGCCTCGCTGGTCGTCGTGACCGGGGTGTCGAAGAACCGCTGCTGCGGGCGCATGTCGAACGGCTTGCCCGAGGTACCGCGCGTGACGCTCATTCGTGCTTCCAGCGCCGACCAATTGTCGCCCACCGTCGGCCGGATTTCCACCAGCGTGATGCGAAACGGCCCGACCGCGAGCGTTTCGCCGATGCGCGCCGCGGCAAGGCGTTCCTGCTTGAACCCGCTGTCCGCCGCCATCCCCGCGACGCTGACCGCGATACCCAGATGCGCAATGACCATGCCATAGATCGGCAAGGGCGTGCGGCGCAGCTTGCGTTTCCACAGCGGTGCGACGCTGGCAACCGCAAGCCCGGCGGCCAGCACCAGCCCGGCGACCGGCGCCCAGCCCGCGCGCGGCGCAACTGCCAGCAACAGCAGCAGCACGATCAGCATCGCCGCACCCGGCACTGCCATCCGCCGCGCCAGCGCCTGCCAGCGGTCGCGCCGCCAGTGCAGCAGCGGCCCGGCCATGGTCGCGAGCATCAGCGCCAGCGCGACCGGCACCGTCGCCTTGTTGAAGAACGGCGCGCCGACCGACAACTGCACTCCCATGCTTTCTGCCACCAGCGGATAGAGCGTGCCGATCAGCACTACGCCCAGGATGACCGTGAGCAGCAGGTTGTTAAGCACCAGCGCGCCTTCGCGGCTGACGAGCTGGAACGTCGCGCCCTGCTTGACGGCGCCGACCCGCGCGCCGAACAGCGCCAGCGCGCCGCCGATGTAAAAGGCAAGCAGCCCCAGGATGAACCCGCCGCGCGTCGGATCGACGGCAAAAGCGTGAACGCTGACCAAAATACCCGAACGGACCAGGAAGGTCCCGATCATCGACATCGAAAACGCGACGACCGCGAGCATCAACGTCCAGGCGCGCAACCCGTCGCGCGTCGCCAGCACGCTGACCGAATGGAGCAGCGCCGTCGCGGCGAGCCATGGCATCAGCGACGCGTTCTCGACCGGGTCCCAGAACCACCAGCCGCCCCAACCCAGCTCATAATAGGCCCAATAGCTGCCCGCGGTGATACCGATCGTCAGGAAGATCCACGCGCCGAGCACCCACGGCCGCATCGCGCGCGCGAATGCCGGGCCGACATCGCGCATCACCATCGCGCCGACTGCGAACGACCAGGCGACCGACAGGCCGACATAGCCGAAATACAGCGTCGGCGGGTGGAAGGCGAGGCCGGGGTCCTGCAACAGCGGGTTGAGCCCCAAGCCGTCGGCGGCGGGCGGGTCGACACGCAGGAAGGGATTCGAGGCGATCAGCAGGAATGCATAAAAGCCCAGCGCGATCAGCGCCTGCGCGCCCAGCGTCGCGACCAGCGTGCGCCGGTCCAGCCGCTTTTCGAACAGCGCGACGCCCGCTCCCGCGACGCTCAGCACCGTCACCCACAGCAGCATCGACCCTTCGTGGTTCCCCCACGCACCCGCGATCTTGTACAGGAGCGGCTTGGCCGAATGGCTGTTCTGCACGACCAGCAACACCGACATGTCGGACCGCACGAACAACCAGATCAACAGGCCGAACGCGGCCAGCGCCAACGCGCCTTGAACCGGCGCCACCGCGCGTGCCGCGCGCAGCAGCAACTCACCCATCGCCGCGCGCCGTGCGGCATGCGCGGCAGGCAGGTCGCGCGGAGCGGTGGCAGTCACGCCGCTCCACGCCAGCGCAAGTTGCAGCAGCGCCATCGCCGCCGCGAGCCACAAGGCGGCCAGCCCAGCCTCGGCGATCATTGCGCGGCTGCGTCCGCAGTCTGCATCTTGTTCGCCATCTGCGGCGGCATATACCGCTCGTCATGCTTGGCGAGCAGATTGTCGGCGGCGAAGCTGCCGTCCGGCTGGAACTTGCCCTCGGCCACCACGCCCGATCCTTCGCGGAACAGGTCGGGCGTCACGCCGGTAAACGCGACCGGCACCGTCGCCTTGCCGTCGGTGACGACGAAGCGCACCGACACCCCGTCGGACAGCCGCCGGAGCGACCCCTTTTCCACCATGCCGCCCAGCCGGACCGCGCGGCCCAGCGGCAACGGCTTGCCCGCGACATCGCCGGGGGCATAGAAGAACGCCGCCTCATCCTTGAGCGCGGAAAGCGCGAGCCCGCTCGCGCCGCCGATCGCGGCAAGCGCGGCAAGGCCCAGAATCAGCCGCTGGTGCTTGGCCTTCACTTCGATTTCCTCAATTGCTCGGCCGCGCTTTCCGCCCGTCGCATCGCGCGCCAACTGGCCCATGCGGCGCCCGCCGCGCCCGCCAGCGTAACGGCATAGGCCGCGATGACGAATACCCAATGGTTCATTGCGCCGCCATCCGTTTCAGCCGCGCCTCGACTTTCTGTTGTGCCAGCATCGCGCGGATGCGCATCAGCACCACGCCCGCAAAGAACAACGTGAACCCCGGCATCGTGAAGCCCAGCGGCCACAGCAGCGACCCGTCGATCGTCGACTTGGTGAGCGAAATGCTCTGCCCCTGATGGAGCGTGTTCCACCACACCACCGAATAGCGGATGATCGGCAACAACACCGTTCCCGCCACGCCGAACAGCGCGGGCATCCGCCCGTCGCCGCCGCGATCGGCATCGGCACGCGCCAGCGCGATATAGGCAAGGTAGATGAAGAACAGCAGCAGCATGCTGGTCAACCGCCCGTCCCATTCCCACCATGTACCCCAGGTCGGTCGCCCCCAGATCGACCCGGTGACGAGGCAGATCGCGGCGAACAGTGCGCCCACCGGCGCCACCGCGCGCGCTGCGATCGACGCCAGCGGGTGGCGCCATACCAGGTACATCAGGCTGGCGATCGCCAGCCCCGACCAGCCGCCCATCCCCAGCCAGGCTGCGGGAACATGGATGTACAGGATGCGGACCGTTTCGCCCTGCAGGTAATCGGGCGGCGTCAGCGCGAGTCCCGCAAAGGCGCCGAACAGCGCAAGCGCCACCCCCGCCCAGAAGAAAATGGGCGTCAACGGGCGCGCAAGCTTCAGAAAGCGCGCAGGATTGGCAAGCGCATGGATCACGATCGGGACGCCCTTACCGGGGAATGAACCCCGAATCCACTTTGTGGTGATTGCGGATGGATCGCGCCGTCTTTCGACTTGCCCGCCACCGGGGGCCGGACAGTTCCAGCCGGATTTGCCTACTCGCTGGCCGGGGGAGAAGGGAGAGAGATTCGCGATTGCCCAAATGTCGCCGTTGACGCATGGCAAAGGCTGAGGTGAAGAAATCGGATTCGCGGCGCGTTAACGGGTCGTGCGCTATTTCCATTCGCCACCCGGCGGCAAGGAGGCCGACCGCAATGACGCTGGCGCAACGCAATGGCGAGATTCTTCGAATCCCGGACGCCCAGACCAAGCGGAACACCGTGTCCAAGGCGGTTGCGCGCGCGGCGCTGATCGACGAGGGCCTGTATACCAAGAAGGGCAAGCTGCGCGTTGCGTTCGGCGGCAAGTCCAAAAAGGCCGACGCCGACGCTTGAGCCGCCTCGCAACGTCCTTTGTCCTTGGCTATCACGGCTGCGAACGCGGCATCGCCGAGCGTACGGTGGCGGGCGAAATAGACCTGCTCCAAAGCGAAAAGGCATATGACCGGCTGGGTCCGGGCGCCTATTTTTGGGAATCCGTTTTTTTTTTGGGAATCCGACTCGCGCCGTGCGCGCGAATGGGCCGATCAGAAGGCCGCACGGGGGGGAATATGCGAACCCAACCGTCATCGGCGCTGTCATCGACCTTGGCGAATGCCTCGATCTGGTCGCACGCGAAAATCTTGAACTGGTGCGCGGTGCCTTTCGCGCGTTGAAGGCTGAACTGAAAGCCTCGGGCCTGGCCATGCCGGAAAACAAGAGCGTCAACGGCAAGCCGGATCGCGATCGCGTTCTGCGCTATCTCGATTGTGCCGTCATCAAACATCTGCACACGGCGATCGAACCTATCCCCGAGCCAGAACGCCTCGTCAGGCCGTTCGACACGGTTCGCGGCATGTTCACCGAGGGAAAGCGGCTTTATCCGGGTTGCGGCTATCGCGAATAAACGCATGTGCAAATCGCGGTACGCACATCGACTTGCATCAAGGGCGTTTTCTTTCCGCGACACTCGGATTAGCCGCGCTTCTTCGGGTTACCCCCGCCCGATCAGGCGCTGGGCGATCCGGTCGGCGACTTCGCTTTCGGGGTCGCGAGTCCGATCGCTTTCGTCCCACACCTCGACCAGCCGCTCCGGAATCTTCGCAATGCGCGCTTCCACGTCGGCGCGGCTGCCCTGCCCCAGATATTCGAGCGCGACGTTGATGATGCCGCCCGCGTTGATGGCATAGTCGGGCGCATAGAGAATGCCGCGCGCATGCAGCCGCGCGCCGTCCTCACGCGTTGCAAGCTGATTGTTCGCACCCCCCGCCACCGCCTTGCAATCGAGCGCCGCGATCGATTCGGGATTCAGCACCGCACCCAGCGCGCACGGGCTGACGATATCGGCCGCCACCGCCAGCACGTCCTGCGCGGCAACGACATCGGCGCCAAGGTCGGCCGCCATCGCGCGCGCCTTGTCGGCGTTCACATCGGCGATGGTCAGCTTGGCGCCGTCCTTCGCCAACAGTTTCGCCAGCCCGCCGCCGACGCTGCCCACGCCCTGGATCGCGACGTGAACGTCCGCCATCGAATCGGCGCCCAGCGTGCGTTTCGCGGCGGCCTTTACCCCCAGGTAAATGCCCATCGCCGTGAACGGACCCGGATCGCCGCCAGCACCCCCTTCGGCCACCGGCAGGCCGGAAACGTAGCGCGTGCGCGTCGCGATCGTCTGCATCCGCGCCTCCGACATGCCGACGTCCTCGGCCGTCACATATCGGCCGCCCAACGATTCGACTGCATCACCGAACGCCTTCAGTTCGGCATCCGAAATCGTGCCGCCCGGCTCGCGCGCCAGCACCACGCCCTTGCCGCCGCCCATGGGCAGGCCCGCCATCGCATTTTTGTAGCTCATGCCGCGCGACAGCCGCAACGCGTCGGTGATCGCCGCATCAGAATCGGCATAATGCCAATAGCGCACGCCGCCCGCGGCCGGCCCCAGCGCCGTCGAGTGGACGGCAATCACCGCGCGAAGCCCCGACGCGCGGTCCGCAAACAGATGCACGCCTTCATGGTCGTCGAAATCGGCGAAGCCCCAGTCGGTGGTCACGGTGCCCCTCATCGGAAAAACGGCGCCGGACAAGGCCTTTCAAAGGCCGGCGCCTGCCAGTCACGCTGGCGGAAACGGCGAAATGGGGCGACCGACGGGACTTGAACCCGCAACCCCTGGTACCACAAACCAGTGCTCTAACCGATTGAGCTACGGTCGCCGCGAAGCCGCGCGCTTACGGGCACAGCCACGCAACGTCAAGCGCGCGCGACCACAGGCTGGTCGTCTGGCGTGGTTACAGCCTTGGGCACGCGCTGAACACTGCGGGAAAGCCGCACTGCCTCATCCGGAGTCGTGATCCCCTCGCGCACCAGCGCGCGCGCGGCAGATCCCAGATTGGGCGCGTTCAGATAGGCGTGGCGCGCCAGGATCGCTTCGTCGCCACCGTCCTGGATCAGGCGTTGGATCGCCGGGTCGACGTGTATCGCCTCGAACACGCCGACATGCCCGGCGTAGCCGGTTTCGTCACACTCCGGACACCCGACCGGCGCATATACGACTGCGCCGGGATCGAATCCCAGCAATGCGGAAACCGAACCCTGCGCCTGAACCGGCTGACGACAGGCGCCGCACAGGCGCAACGCCTGACGCTGCGCAAGCACCAACCGCAGCGCGGATGCAAGCAGCAGTGGCTCAACCTTCATACCACGCAGCGCCGTGATCGCGGTGACTGCATCCGGGGCGTCGACCTTCGCCAGCACCAGCCGACCGGATTGCGCCGCGCGCAACGCCGCCAGCAACAATGCGCGGTCGGAAATGGCGCCCAGCAGGACGGCGTCGGGATCCTGGCGCAGCACGGCGCCAAGCGCCAGCGCCGGCGTCAGCCCCGCCGCCTTGTCGACATCGACATGGCCGACGCCAGGCAGCGGCCGGTCCGACGCGTCGCCCACTGCAATCAGATTGCGTGTCCCGTCGTTCAGGCGCTGCATCATCGCGTGCGTCGTTGTGGTGCGTCCGGATCCCGTCTCACCCGCCACGACGATCAACCCGCCGCCGCGAACCAGAACCGGTTCCAGTCGCGCGACCAGCGCCGGCGCCATACCCAGCGCAACCAGAGCATCATTGCCCGGCGCGACGACCGGGCGGCGTAACAGAATATGCGGTCCGTCACCGCGTATCAGCATCGCCACGCGCAGCGGCGCATGCGCGCCCGACGTCAGCGTTCCTTCGGCCGCAAGCGCCGGCTTCGAATCGACGCCGGCGCGCACACAGATGCGCGCGACCAACGTTTCGAAGACCGCGCGGTCGAACCGTAACGGTTCAACAAGAGCACCGTTGACGCGCAACCGCAACGCTCCACCTTCAGGCACGGGTTCCAGATGGACATCGCTTGCGTGCCGCAGCACGGCATCGTCGATCAGAATATCAACGATGCGGTCGGCCGCTGCTTCGGAAAGCACCTGCGTGTGACCGGACGGCGCGTCGTGCGCGCTGGTCACGAAGCGCAAATCAACCGGACGGGCTTGACGGCGCTGGAACGCCAATAGCGCGGAAAGCCCGTCTTGCGCCTCCATCAACGCGGTCAGCCGGTCGTCGCCATCCGCGACAATCCGCACCCCCTCCATGGGCTCGCCGACAGTGCCGGAAGGCGTAACAGTCGTCTCCAGTCGCATGCCGTCTCTCTTGCCGGTGCCGCGAAGTCCCGTATGAACCTAGTCTTGCGTTTTTGTGACAAGGCTGCGTCGCCACATGCCATGACTGGCACCCACGGCCGCAATTTGGCAGATAGCGGCCTATGGAATCGCCGCTTTCCCTGTCCGCCGCCGCCTTCGGATCGGGCCATCCGTCCGAAGCTTTGGTAGCGCATCTGTCGTCGCAGCCTGGCGTGCAACGCGTACCCAGCCCGAAACTGACGCTGTTTATCACGCGAAATTTCCTCGACGCCGACCTTTGCCGCGACATAATGTCGCTGATCGACGTCAACCGGCGGCCATCGACGATTTCGGACCCGAATGGCGATTATGCGTTCCGCACGTCGGAAACCTGCGACCTTGATTCGAGCCTGCCGGTCGTTGCCGAAGTCGAACGCCGGATCCACGCCTTTATCGGTATCGAACCCGCGCATGGCGAGCCGATCCAGGGTCAGCGCTATGCAGTCGGTCAGGAGTTTAAGGCGCACACCGATTATTTCGATCCGACCGGTGCGGACTTCCATCGCTTTACACAGGTTGCCGGGCAACGCACCTGGACCGTGATGCTCTATCTGAACGAACCCGAAGCCGGCGGCGCGACGCGGTTCAAGGCAATCGACAAGATTGTTCAGCCGGAAATCGGCAAGCTGGTGACCTGGAACAATCTGCGGCCCGACGGGCGGCCCAATCCTTCGACGTTGCATCATGCAATGAAAGTGCGTGCCGGTACAAAATATGTCATCACCAAGTGGTTTCGCGAGCGCCCCTGGGGCTGGTGACAGCCGCGGCCGCGGGTAACCGCGATCGCTGCCGACCCGCACGGGCACCGGACTCCAAATCCTCATGACGCGCAGGCAGGAGCGCCCGCACGGTCACCCGCTTTCGACAACTGCGCCCGATCGCCAGGGCGCGACAGTTTGTCCCGGCGACGGTCGGCTAACGATCGCTCGGCCCCGTCATGCGCCGCCCGGTGACGCGCGGCGATGCCCGACGCCGGGCGCACCGGAGAAACAGGCACCCGCTCCCTTCGCTCCACATCGGTGATCGCGACGGCTGCAGCGCAACTCGCGCCCGCTGCGGCGAATCGCCGTTTCGCTATGCTTCCATTCTCATTTGCCGCACATGAGAAAGGCCCCGGACGGCATTTGCCGACCGGGGCCATTTCCTTCCGCGACCGTAGGATCAGAAGGTCGCGCTGACCCCGATCGTGAACACGCGGCCGACATCATAGGTATTGATGTCGCGACGCACGCCGTTTTCGAAGCTCTGGAACTCTTCGTACCGGCGGTTGGTCAGGTTGCGCGCCTCGAACTTGAATTCCAGGTCAGTGCCCAGCACCGTGATACCCTGGCGAGCCACGATGTCGAACCGCCAGCCCGGACGCTCGACGATGTTCGGTTCGGGGATACCGGTGCCCGACGGCGGCACCGGGCCGCGGTTGGTCACGCGCTCGCTGGCGTAATTGACCAGGAAGGTCAGCTGCGACAGCTTCTCGCTATCCTCAAAGCTCAGCTGGAAATTGGCGATATGATCCGACTGACCGATCAGCGGATCGCCGTCAACGAACAACTGGTTCGCCGGAACATAGGTGGCGACCGCGCCCTGCAGCGGGCTCGGCACCAGTTCGTCGGTCACGTCGAGCTCCGACTTGGTGTAGGTATAGTTCGCCGACACCAGGATGCGCCGCGTCGCGAAGAAATCGCCGCCGATCCAGTCGAGCGGGAAATACTTCACGGCTTCGACTTCCGCACCGTACAGCTTGGCTGACGGGGCATAGGAGAAGCCGACCTGCGGCGTGAACGAACCGCCCGGGAAAAAGGCGACGGTTTCGATCGGATTGTCGATCTTCTTGAAGAAGCCGGCCAGCGTGATCCGCTGATCGCGCGCAAAGAACCATTCCGCGCGGATTTCGGCGTTATAGAGCTGCGAGTCCTTCAGCAACGGGTTGCCGTAGAACTGACGGTTGCTCTCATAGTCAGTGTACAGCTGCGGTGCCAGTTCGCGGAACTGCGGGCGGGCGATCGTCTTCGACCCGTGGACGCGCAGCTGCCAGTTGTTGGCGAAGTTCCAGGTGACGGTCGCCGCGGGCAGCCAGTAGCTGTTGTTCAGCGAAGTGTTGATGAGGCCGCCGGTATCGACGCTCTGCTTGCCGTCTTCGTAGCGGACACCCGCCGTGGCGCGCAGGCCGTCGGCGACTTCGGCTTCGAGCTGGATATAGCCCGCGTTGATGCGCAGCTTGCCTTCATATTCCGCGGCGCCCGAATTCGCCGTGGTGTTGCGCAGTTCGATACAGTCCTGGCTGTTCGGATCGAAACCCGGGATGAAGCGGCGGCAGCCGTTCAGGATGGTGTCGTCCGACAACAGATAGTCGGGACGCAGCTGGCCCAGAACATAGGGCAGCGACTGGCCGTCGGGGCCGAAATACTGAAACTGGTAACGGCTCGAGTTGCGGTCGGTGTCGCTGTAGAAATAGCCCGCCGAGAGCGTCAGCGGACGCGCGGTGTTAAAGCGATAGGCAAAGTCCGCCTGGCCGCCCCACAGATTTTCGTTCAGGTCGCTGAACGCGACCGTCGCGGGGGTAAGCGTGCTCAGCGTGTTGACATAGTCATGGATCGGCAAATTGCCGACGTCGCCGACATATTGATAGCGGAACGAGCGTTCATAGGGCGACTTGCGCTTGGTATTGGCATAGGTGCCGCGCACGTCGATGCTCAGATTGTCGAAGCGGAATTCGCCGGCGACCTGAGAGTTGAACAACTGACGCTCAAACCACGCCGTATTCTGGTCGAGGAAGGGCTGAACGCCGTCGACGATGTCGAAGTTGTTGCCCTGACCGCCCACGCCCAGGCTCGCCTGCTTCAGCGTGTCGTGAATGTAGACGTTGGTGACGCGGATCTTGTGCTCGCCGAATTCGGCGCCCAGGCCGACCAGCCCGTTCACGACGACGCGATTGTCGGTCGTGACCGTGCGGAAGTCCTTCGACAGCGTGCCGTCGTTGTCGATCGCGAACTGCTGGATCGCGTCGCGCGTGCGCCAGGTGTTGCTGAAACCGCCCGCCGCGATCAGGCCGAGCCGCGCCGAACCGACGTCGATCGAACCGCCGAAGCTGGCGTCCCAGGCGAGGTTCGGCGGGATGTGGTATTGAGTCTGAAGCAGCGAGGTCTGGGCATTGTTCAGGCCCGTGATCGTCGCCGAAGGCAACACCGCGGTGCGGTTCTTGCCTGCGTCGGTGATGAACTGCGGAACATCGCGCGTGCCGTCGTCATAGCCGAAGAAGTCGCTGCCCCCACCGTCGTAGACATAGCCGAGGTTGCTGGTCGCGATGGTGTCGAATCCGACCGATCCGCCGACCTGGAGGAAGGTTTCCTTCGGCACCGCGCGCGTGGTCAGGTTGATAACGCCACCGCCGAATTCGCCCGGATAGTTGACCGAGTAGCTCTTCTGGACCAGCGCCGAAGCGACGACATTGGTCGGGAAGATGTCGAGCGGGACGACACGGCGCAGCGGCTCCGGCGACGGAAGCGGCAGGCCGTTGAGCATCGACGACGAATAACGGTCGCCAAGGCCGCGGACATAGACGAACCCGTTGCCGACGACCGACAGGCCGGTAACACGCTGAAGCGCGCCGGCAATATCGCCTTCGCCGGTACGGGCGATGTCCGACGACGACAGGACCGAAACGACCTGCGGCGTCGCGCGAACGACATTGGGAATGTTGCGGCCAGTGACGACGATGATACCTTCATCGGTCACTTCCGCACCGGGTGTGGAGATTTCAATCTCTTCCTCAGCCTGCTGCGGGGCAGACTGGTCGTCCTGCGTCGTCTGCTCCGCCGTACCGGACACCTGGGCGAGCGCGGCCGGAGCGACCAGCTGGGACGTGGCGAGAAGGAGGCTTCCGAATGCGAGCTGCTTTTTCATCGGTTGGTTCCGGTATTATGTGCGTGACGAACGGAAACGCGGGACGGCAGGCAGGCCGCCGCCCCGCGGATTTGCCCCCGTTAGTTCGGAAGCGCCGTGCAGTTCGCGCTCGTCGAACCGAAGTTGGCGCGGTTCGAGTTGCAGGTCCAACCCTGGAACCACGTGTCATAGTCGTTGTCGGTGCTGGCCGGACCGACGGCACCCAGGAAGGTGGTGTTGACGAAGAAGCCGACCAGACCCGACGAAGCGGCGGGGTTGAAGGTGGTCGGGTTCGTGACCGTCACGCCCGCCAGGCCGGTGCCCGGCAGATAGGTGCTGGTCAGCGCCGCAGCGGCGGTGCCGTCGATCTTGACGTTCTTCGACTTGGTGGCCGGAACGTTCGTGGTCAGCAACGTGGTGTCGTCGCCGCCCTGTACCACCGCAGTCATGTCGGCGACGCTGATCGTGTTGCCGCTGACCGTCGAGGTCACATACTTGTTGGTGCCGCAAGCGAAGTACACCGAGTTGAACTGCGGCGGACCCTGATCTTCCAGCGCAGTGTCAGCCGCACGGATCGTCGTCGAGGTGCCCCCCGAAGCCGCACCCGCGATGGTCATGCAGGCGCCCGGCGTCGTGACGACACCGTTGATAAGCGCCATGTCGGCACCGCCACGGATACGCAGCGCAGCCGAAGTGCCGGTCGTCGTGTGGACGAAGGTGAAGTTGGCGATACGACCGAAGGTACGCGGCAGCGCGTCTTCGCCACCGTTCGAGTCGACTTCGATCATGTAGTTGTCGCTCTGGGTGTTGGTCGGCTTCTGGACCGCCAGCAGGAACTGGACGAAGCCCTGGTAGCCCACGTCGATGTCGAACGAGTCGTCGTCGGCGCCGGTCATGACCAGATACTTCAGGTTGGTGCGACCACCGAAGATTTCGATGCCGTCGTCCGAGCTGTTGTGGATCTGGACGTGGTCGATCGTCGTGCCATAGCCGGTGCCGCCCAGCGTCAGGCCCTGCAGCTCGACGCCTTCGGTCAGGACCGTGCCCGAGTAGCGGATCTGGACATAGCGGATGGTGCCGCTGTTGTCGGCCGCGGCGTTACCGCCGTACAGCGCGGTACCGGTGCCTTCGACGACGTTTTCGCAGTTCGCGGCACCACCGGTGACGCCACCGAGGTTGCAGTTCGAAATCGGCGCGCGGCCGGCCAGGATCAGGCCGCCCCACTGGCCCTGCGACTCATCGGTCGCAGTGCCCTGGACGTTCTGCATCGAGGTGAAGATGATCGGGCTGGTCTCGGTGCCTTCCGCCAGGATGCGCGAGCCGCGGTTGACGATCATGAAGTCGTTGTCGGCGTTGTTGGCGTTCGCATAGAACACCACGCCCGGCTGCACGGTCAGGATCGCGGTCTGGCCACCCGGCGCAGTGCCGGCGCCGCCGATGTCGATACCCACGTCGACGCGGCCGTTGATTTCATACGCAACGCCCTGGACCTTGGAGATCGTCGTGTTGCCGGTGATCAGCGACGGCAGGCGGCAACCGCGATAGTTGCCGACCACACCGACGTCGGTGGTGCCGGTCGGGCACGACGCGGCCGGACCCGAAGTCGGGGTGGGCGTCGGAGTCGGCGTCGGGGTCGGCGTGGGCGCCGGGGCCGGCGCGGGGACGACGATCACACCTTCGCCGGGCGAACCGACGCTGACGGCGCCGTCGCAAGCCGACAGGGCGGCGCCCGCGCAGCTGGTCATAAGAATCAGGCTAAGGCGTTTGAAGCTGGCCATAAAATCTCCGTTCCGGTCGTTCCGGGAAATTTTCGAGGTGCGGGCGAATGCCCTGGATCGACTCGGAAAGCCCCCTGTCGACCTCGAACGCCGCGCTAGGGGGGGTGGATGACGTGGGCGCGTGAGTTTGACGTCTAAACGAAGACGTTTAAGTGAATAAAATGTTACAATAGTTACGGAAAATTACGGATTTCCGCCGTTCTCACTGGAAATCACGGCGCTCCCCTTTTGCGGCCATTCGTACCCGCCGGAGCGATTGAGGCTCCGATAGTGGATTTCCTGCAACAGGCACCGGGTCGGCGACCGCTCCCGGTGCGGATCCGGTTCTGCCGATTTCCTCGCTCCCCAAAATCAAAGCATTTCGGGATGGCGCCATACACAGCGGCTCGGCAGCGGGCACACTCCAGGCAATCGTCCGTTGGAGTGCGAATTCGTTTCAGGCGAAACGCCGGCCCGCTCGGTTCGCCAGGACGCCGACGATAGTCGGCGTGGAGCTCCCGCCAATCGGCACCGTGTGCGATTTGGCGCCGGGCGGCCGCGACCCGTTCCATCCCGCTCGCTTCCTCCACGCCCCGCGGCACTCGGAACGCTTAGCCCTTGAGTCCGTAGGCGCCGGCCGCAACCAGCGCGCGATTGGCGATACACAGCCGCGGCCCGGGCACGATCCTCTGATCGATCGCCCTCTTCGGCGGGACGTCAGCATCCACCGCGTCTTCCGTGCCAAAATCGCGCACGGCGGTGAACGGCGGCAGGAACCCGGAGGTCTCGGATTAGGTCGGCCCATCGTCGTCCCACCCGCTGTCGCCGCCGCGACTGCCAACAATTTCGGCGTCATCGACGCACAGCAAAAAGCCCGCCGGGGACGCCGGCGGGCTTTTGGCAAATGGTGGGCGCGGCAAGGATTGAACTTGCGACCCCTGCGGTGTGAACACAGTGCTCTACCACTGAGCTACGCGCCCGTTCCCCTTCGCATGCGGCATGCCGCCCGCTTGGGGGAGGCGTGCCTCTAAAGAAGCGGCGGAGGCTTGTCCAGCCCCCAAAAGACTCAGTTGACCGAGTCCTTCAGACCCTTGCCGGCCTTGAACTTCGGCTGCGACGACGCCTTGATCGTCATCGGTTCGCCGGTACGCGGGTTACGACCCGTCGAAGCCTTGCGCTTGCTGACCGAAAACGTCCCGAAACCGACCAGGCGAACTTCGTCGCCCTTCTTGAGCGCGCCGGTGATGGCGCCGAACACGGCTTCGACGGCATTGCTCGCATCGCCTTTGCTGAGCCCCGACGTATCGGCAACCTGACCGATCAGCTCTTGCTTGTTCATGTGGTCGAAAACCCCCTGTCCAGTGTGTCTTGAAATTTGAGTCGCGGCGAAAGCCGGTTCGACAGCAAGCACGCCCTCGCGCTCGCTGTCAAAGGATTTCCGCCGTTTTTTCGCCTAAATGACTGTTCCAAGACACTCAATAAGGAGTGAACCATATTAGTGGTGGACTGCATCTCCCCGCCCGCCGACTGCCACCGGCGGCTGCGCCGCCAGCTCGTCGGCGTCGGTCCAGTCGATCGGCTCAAGCGGCCCGGTCAACGCGAGCCGCAGCACTTCGTCGACGTGGGAAACCGGAATGATTTTCAATCCCTCCTTCACATTTGCGGGAATCTCCGCGAGATCCTTTTCATTCTCCTCGGGGATGAGAACGGTCTCGATCCCGCCGCGCAACGCCGCCAGCAGCTTTTCCTTCAGCCCGCCGATCGGCAACACGCGACCGCGCAATGTGACTTCGCCGGTCATCGCGACATCGCGGCGTACCGGCACGCCGGTCAGCGTCGACACGATCGACGTGACCAACCCGATGCCTGCCGACGGGCCGTCCTTGGGCACCGCGCCCTCGGGCAAGTGGACGTGCACGTCCTTACGCGCGAACAGGCTCGGCTTGATGCCATAGCTGGGGCTGCGCGCCTTGATGAAGCTGAACGCCGTTTCGACCGATTCCTTCATCACGTCGCCCAGCTTGCCGGTCGTCTTGATCGCGCCCTTGCCCGGCACGGTCACGCTTTCGATTGTCAGCAGCTCGCCACCCACTTCGGTCCACGCAAGGCCGGTCACCGCACCGATCTGATGCTCGGTCTCGCTCAGGCCGTGGCGATATTTCTGCACCCCCGCGAATTCGCCAAGGTTTTCCGGCGTCACCGTGACGGATTCCGCCTTGCCCTCTAGGATTCTGCGCAGCGCCTTGCGCGCCAGCTTCGCGATCTCGCGTTCCAGCGTGCGGACCCCGGCTTCGCGCGTATATTTCTGGATCAGCGTGCGCAGGCCATCGGTGGTCAGCGTGAATTCGCCTTCCTTCAGCCCATGCGCGTCGATTTGCTTGGGCACCAGGTGTCGTTCGGCGATTTCGACCTTCTCGTCCTCGGTATAGCCTTCGAGCCGGATGATCTCCATGCGGTCGAGCAGCGGCTGCGGCAGGTTGAGCGAGTTCGCGGTGCACACGAACATCACGTCCGACAAGTCGATGTCGATTTCGAGATAATGGTCGTTGAACTTGCTGTTCTGTTCGGGGTCGAGCACCTCGAGCAGCGCCGACGCCGGATCGCCGCGGAAATCCTGGCCCAGCTTGTCGATTTCGTCGAGCAGGAACAGCGGGTTCGACGTACCGGCCTTTTTCAGGTTGGTCACGATCTTGCCCGGCAGCGAGCCGATATAGGTGCGGCGGTGGCCACGAATCTCGGCTTCGTCGCGCACGCCGCCCAGCGACTGGCGGATGAACTCGCGCCCCGTTGCCTTGGCGATCGACTTGCCCAGCGAAGTCTTGCCGACGCCCGGCGGGCCGACGAGGCACAGGATCGGCCCCTTCAGCTTGTTCATGCGTGCCTGCACCGCCAGATATTCGACGATACGATCCTTGACCTTCTCCAGCGCGTAATGATCCTCGTCGAGGATCGACTCCGCCTCGACCAGGTCCTTCTTCAGCTTCGACTTCTTGCCCCAGGGCAGGCCCAGCAGCACGTCGAGATAGTTGCGCACGACCGTCGCCTCGGCCGACATCGGCGCCATCGTCTTGAGCTTCTTCAGCTCGCTGGTCGCCTTGGCGCGCGCTTCCTTCGACAGCTTCAGCGTGGCGATCTTGTTGGTCAGCTCGGCGATCTCGTCGCCTTCGCCTTCCTCGCCCTCATTACCCAGTTCGCGCTGGATCGCCTTCAACTGCTCGTTGAGGTAATATTCGCGCTGGGTCTTCTCCATCTGGCGCTTCACGCGGCTGCGGATCTTCTTCTCGACCTGCAGCACGCCCAGCTCGCCCTCCATGAAGGCAAAGACCATCTCCAGCCGCTTCTGCGGGTCGTTTTCGACCAGCAGCGACTGTTTCTCGGCGACCTTGACCGCGATGTTCGCGGCAACCGCATCGGCAAGCCGCGACGGCTCCTCGATCTCGGCGAGCTGGACCGCGGTCTCGGCCGGCAGCTTGCGGTTGAGCTTGGCGTAATTCTCGAACTGGTCGACGACCGAACGCATCAGCGCCTGCATTTCGGCGCCGACCTTTTCCAGGCCCTCGTCGCTCGCCTCGACCGGCACGACATTGGCAATCAGATAATTGCCCGCGTCCTCGATCGCCTCCAGCTTCGCGCGCTCCTTGCCGGCGACCAGCACGCGCACCGTGCCGTCGGGCAGCTTCAAAAGCTGCAGCACCTCGGCGGAAACGCCGGTGTCGTACAGGTCGTCGCGGCCGGGATCATCCTCGGCCGGGTCCAGCTGCGCGACGAGGAAAATCTCCTTGTCGTCCGCCATCGCCGCTTCCAGCGCCGCGACCGACTTGTCGCGGCCGACGAACAGCGGGACGATCATGTGCGGGAACACGACGATGTCGCGAAGCGGCAGTACGGGGTAGGAATGCTTCATGGATACTCCTGGGCCCGATGCCGGGCCGTTACCCGCATTATATGGGCGCTCCGCGACAAGCATCAATCGCTGAACGCTTATCTGTCGAACGCCGCGCCATCCCGCGCCGATACAGGTCCGCTGCCGCCAATGGCGACGGCAATGCACTTTCGCGCTTGCCACGCCGCGCGAAACCCGGTTCCTTCCGCGCATCGCGCCCGGCGGTCCTTCCGCCGCATTCGCCCGAAGGAGGCCCTCATCCGCACGTCCCTGTTCCTTGCCGCCGCCGCGGTCGCCCTCACCGCCCAGCCGTCGGCCGCGCAGAACATCCGCCCCGGCCAGCCGCCGATCACTGAAACGACGATGATCTCGGGCGGTGCCGTCGCGCCCGAACGCGCCGCGCTGCACCTGGAGCATGTCGACCTGGCGATCGAAGTGTTCCCGGATACGCAGAAACTGGCGGGCACCGCCACGCTGACGCTGCGTACCACCACCCCGCAGACGGTGTTGCAGATCGACCTCGACAAGAACCTGCCGGTCAGCGCGATCAGTGTCGACGGCAAGCCGCTGAAACCCGGCGCGTGGAGCAATCCCGAGGGCAGGCTGGCGATCACGCTGCCGCGCCCGATGAAGGCGGGCCAGCGCGCAGTCGTGAAGATCGTCTATGCCGGCACGCCGCATGTCGCGGTGCGCGCACCGTGGGACGACGGCATCGTCTGGGCAAGGACGCCCGACCGCAAGCCGTGGGTGGCGACGACGGCCGAGGGCTATGGTTGCGACCTGTTCTGGCCGTGCCTCGACTTCCCCCGGGGCGAACCCGATCTGGCCGACTTGCACATCACCGTGCCCAAGGGGTTGTCGGCGCCGTCGAACGGCGTGCTGAAGGGCGTCGACACGCTGCCCGATGGCCGCACCACCTGGAATTGGTCGGCGAAGAGCCCCAATCCCTATTCGATCGCGCTCAACATTGCGCCGTACAGGGAAATCTCGGCAGTCTATCTCAGCCGGTTCGGCAACAAGATCCCGATGTCCTATTGGTATCTCCCCGGCCGCGAGGAAAAGGCGGCGGGGCTGTTCCAGGAATTCGCCCCCACGCTCGACTTTTACGAAAGCGTGATCGGCCCCTATCCCTTCGGCGACGAAAAGGTCGGCGTGGTCGAAACCCCGCACCTGGGCATGGAGCACCAGACGATCAACGCCTATGGCAACAATTATCGCAAGACGCCCAGCGGCTTCGACGAGATCTTCCAGCACGAACTGGGCCACGAATGGTTCGGCAACCAGGTGACGGCCGCCAACTGGGACGATTACTGGATTCACGAAGGCTATGCGCAATATATGCAGCCGCTGTACGGCCTGTGGCGCGAAGGACCGGCGCGATACGCGATCATGATGGAGGATTTCCGCCTGTCGATCGCCAACAAGGCGCCGATCGTATCAGGCACGATCCGCACCGAGGAACAGGTGTATGAAGACGAAAACGGCGGTCCGGGCGGCGACATTTATGTGAAGGGCGCCTGGGTGCTCCACACGCTGCGCAACCTGATCGGCGACGCCGCTTTTTATGACGTGACACGCCGCATCGTTTACGGTCGCCCCGACCCGAAACCCGGCAATTTCAAGCCGCGCTTCAGTTCGACCCCGGAATATATCGACACGGTCAACAAGGTGACCGGCAAGGACTATCGCTGGTTCTTCGACGTCTATCTGTACGAAGCAGCGCTTCCCGAACTGGTCGAAAGCCGCCAGGGCGACCGGCTGACGCTGACCTGGAAGGCGCCGCACGACAGGCCTTTCCCGATGCCGGTCGAAGTGTCGGTCGACGGCGCTGTCCGGCTGGTCCAGATGCCCGGCGGCACCGCGACGATCGACCTCCCCGCCGCCGCGCATGTCGTCGTCGATCCCGATGCAAAGGTGCTGCGCTATTCCGCGGCGGTCGAGGCGTACAAGAAGCAACGCGGGCGCTGACGTTTCGCAGGGCGGTGCCGGCTCGTGCACCGGAACCGCCCCACTGCATTCAAACTGGCCTGCACAACAGGAGACCGAACCCCATGCCGATGTCCAAATCCCTCGCGCTGCGCATTTCGCTCGCGCTGACCGGGGCGGCGGCTTTCGCGACCCCCGCCGCCGCCCAGTCGCAGGTCGAAAACCCCGGCGACCCGTGGGTGCATGTCCAGACGGGCACGCAATTCCCCGCCAAGATCGGCGCACTCACGCGCCAGCGGGTGACGACCTTTACTGACGACGGCGCGGACAGCGGCGTCAGCTATTCCGTCGAACAATCGGACGGCTATATGCTTGCGACGGTGTTCGTCTATCCGACGATCGCGGGTTCGACCTGCGACCGGACCTTCGCCAGCATCGACCAGTCGATCAGGGAACGCAGCCCCGACGCCACGATCCTCCAGGCGCCGCAAGCGGCACCGTCGCCCGGCGGAAGGTCGCAAAACGGCAGGATGGCGACGTACAGCATGACGCTGAAGGGCGCGCCGGTCACGTCGATGTCCTATCTTTATTGCGAGGCGAGCGGAAAATGGCTGGTCGCGATCCGCGCCTCGGCAAGCGAGGGATTCGAATTCATGCCCTATGTCCACCAGCTCGGCCAGGGCATCCGCTGGCCCGATATGCTGAAATGACCGACAGGCGGCGCGCGCGTTACGGCGCGGGCGCCGCCACCGCCCGGCGGGGGCGCATCCGCATCAGCCACGCCAGGAACACCGCGAACAGCGCCTGCCACGGCAGGTGCACGCATTCGTACCACAATATCTGCTGCCCGATACGGATCTCGCCCTGCAACGCGCGAGTCCACGACAGCCCATAGGCCATCGACGCCGCCGCCAGCACCGTCAGCATCGCAACGCCGGTTCCCGCCACCCACAGCGCGCCGCGTGTGCGCGGGGCCAGCCGCAGCAACATCAACAGCGCGAACGACAGCGCCGCACCGGTGAACCCGCCGATCGCGCCGGTCGCGACATTGCGGCCGAATTCATGGCCGTCGCGTTCCGGATGGAATGTCTCCACGCCGTGCCGCCACGCAAGATAGTTGGCGAGCAGGTGCACCGGCACCAGCAGCAGCGTGAAATAAAGCAGCCGCCGTTTCCACCCGCGCCGCTGCACGCTGGCCATCAGGTGCGGCAACCCGAAAAACGGCGTCAGATAGATGCTGGGGCCGACGATCGGCGCGATCGCCTCATCGGGGTTGAGCAGCATCGCGGGCGCGAGCAGCAGCGCATAGAGCGCCGCGCCCACCAGCAGCCAGCGCAGCGTGTGGAAGAAGCCCAGCGGCGGCCGCAGCGCACGCCGCCGCTTCATTCGCATGCCGCGTCCCTCCCGATGCGTTGCGCCATGCACCCAGTTTCAGTCGTTGATTGCCGGTGCGCAAGCACTGTGTTCCGCCCGCGCGCCTTGACGGCGTAGAGTGCGGCGTCGGCCCGCGGCAGCGCAGCCGCCATATCGCCGCCGCCCGCCCGGCCGAACCGGTTCCGACGCGCGAAAAATGGAGTCGCGTCGATGCGAAAGGGGGCTCCGCGCGCCGACGCGAAGCCCCTTATTTTCAGGCAAAAAGGCTATGAAAGCGCGGCAATCAGGCCGCGCTGCCTGCCTTTTCCTTCTTGGCATAGATGCGGACGGGTTCCTTGCGGCCGTCGACCACATCCTTGTCGACCATCACTTCGTCGACGCCGTCCATCGACGGCAGGTCGAACATGGTGTCGAGCAGGATCGCCTCAAGGATAGAACGCAGCCCGCGCGCGCCGGTCTTGCGCTCGATCGCCTTTTTCGCAACCGCAGTCAGCGCATCGTCAGTGAAGCCGAGTTTGACTGTCTCCATGTCGAACAGCTTTTGATATTGTTTGACCAACGCGTTCTTCGGCTCGGTCAGGATCTTGACCAGCGCCTCGTTGTCGAGGTCCTCCAGCGTCGCGATGACCGGCAGGCGGCCGACGAATTCGGGGATCAGGCCGAACTTGAGCAGATCCTCCGGCTCGACCTGGCGCAGCGTCTCGCCCGTACGGCGCTCGTCGGGGCCGGCGACATGCGCGCCAAAGCCGATCGACTTGCCCTGCAGGCGGTCGCCGATGATCTTTTCCAGGCCCGAGAAGGCGCCGCCGCAGATGAACAGGATGTTCGTCGTGTCGACCTGAAGGAATTCCTGCTGCGGATGCTTGCGCCCGCCCTGCGGCGGCACGCTGGCGGTGGTGCCTTCCATCAGCTTGAGCAGCGCCTGTTGCACGCCTTCGCCCGACACGTCGCGCGTGATCGAGGGATTCTCCGCCTTGCGGCTGATCTTGTCGATTTCGTCGATGTAGACGATGCCGCGCTGCGCGCGCTCGACGTTGTAATCCGACGCCTGGAGCAGCTTGAGGATGATGTTCTCGACATCTTCGCCGACATAACCCGCTTCGGTCAGCGTCGTCGCATCCGCCATGGTGAACGGCACATCGAGGATGCGCGCAAGCGTCTGCGCGAGCAGCGTCTTGCCGCAACCGGTCGGCCCGACGAGCAGGATGTTCGATTTGGCCAGCTCGACATCGGCACCCTTCGCGCCGTGGTTGAGCCGCTTGTAATGGTTGTGCACCGCGACCGACAGGACGCGCTTCGCCTGCTTCTGCCCGATGACATAGTCATCCAGCACGTCGCAGATTTCCTGCGGCGTGGGGACGCCACCGTCCTTCTTGGACACCAGCGAGGACTTGGTCTCCTCCCGGATGATGTCGTTGCAGAGCTCGACGCATTCGTCACAGATGAACACAGTCGGGCCGGCGATCAGCTTGCGCACTTCGTGCTGCGACTTGCCGCAGAACGAACAATAGAGCGTGCTCTTCGAGTCGCCACCCTGAAGCTTTGTCATTCAGTCCATCCTTCGTGCCAGGAAGGGCACGTTAAACCACCCGCTATCCTACACGCGGGCCAAAATCCGGCAATCCGAAAAAGGACCACCTTGTCGCATCCCCGCCCCGACCGGCGGCGCCGGCCGGGGAAACGGCGATGCAGGACGCATCGGTATAGCGTCCGAACGTTAAGCAGCCGCTGACGATTCCTCGCTCGGCGACGGGCGCTTGTCATAAACTTCGTCGACCAGACCGAAGGCCTTGGCCTCGTCCGCTTCGAGGAAGGTGTCGCGGTCCATTGCGGATTCGATCTTCTCCAGCGTCTGGCCGGTATATTTGACGTACAGGTCGTTCATCCGGCGCTTGATGCGCAGGATTTCCTTGGCCTGGATCTCAATGTCGCTGGCCATGCCCTGCGCGCCGCCCGACGGCTGGTGGATCATGATGCGGGCGTTGGTCAGCGCGACGCGCATGCCCGGTTCGCCCGACGCCAGCAGGAACGACCCCATCGACGCCGCCTGACCGATGCAGACGGTGCCGACCTTCGGCCGGATATACTGCATGGTGTCGTGGATTGCCATGCCGGCCGTCACCACGCCGCCTGGCGAGTTGATGTACATCCAGATGTCCTTCTTCGGATTTTCCGATTCGAGAAAGAGCAGCTGGGCAGTGATGAGCGAGGCCATATGGTCCTCGACCGGACCGGTCACGAACACAATGCGCTCGCGCAGCAGGCGCGAATAGATGTCGAAGCTGCGTTCGCCGCGGCTCGACTGTTCGATTACGATCGGGACGAGCGCGCCGGTCACCGGGTCGACGGTCGTCTGGCCATTCAGGGGATGCATGGGGAAATTCTCGTTCGTTGCTTTTTGCCCGCCCCTACATCGGCGCTCGGCCGGACCGGCGCAAGGGGGAGATACGGCTAACGCGCCGAACCCGCCGCCACCCCCGGCCCCGGTACCGCCAGATAGGCCAGCCTGCGCACCTCGCGCCGCCCGCGCACGACGGTGTCGAGGATCAGGCCGGTGAACAGGTTGAGGAAGGCGAGGATCATGAGTCCCGTCGCGAGTATCGCGGTCGGGAAACGCGGCACCAGCCCGGTTTCCATGTACGTCAGCGCGAGCGGCAGCGCGAGCACCAGCGCCGCCAGCGCGAACGCCCCGCCGATCGCGCCGAAGAACAGCATCGGCCGCTCGATCCGGTACAGCGTGGCAATGGTGTTCGCGATGCGCAGTCCGTCGGCATAGGTCGACAGCTTTGACACCGACCCCTCGATCCGCGCGAAATAGCGCGTTTCCATTTCGCCCACCGGCATCTTCAGCTCGAGCGCATGGACGCTGATCTCGGTCTCGATCTCGAACCCCGCCGACAGCACCGGAAAGCTTTTGACGAACCGCCGCGAAAAGACGCGATAGCCCGAGAAGATGTCGGTGAAGCTGCGCCCGAACAATCCGGTCAGCAGGCCGGTCATCATCCGGTTGCCCAGCACGTGCCCGCGCCGATACGCCTCCGCTTCCTCATGCACGCGCGTGCCGACCACCATGTCGAGTTGCTCGCCGACCAGCCGGTCGATCATCGCCGGCGCCGACACCGGATCATAGGTCGCATCGCCGTCGGCCATCACATAGATGTCGGCGTCGACATCGGCGAACATGCGGCGGACGACATGGCCCTTGCCCTGCATACGCTCGGTCCGGACGATCGCCCCGGCGGCGCGCGCCGCCGCGGCCGGGGCGG
>JBMOOB010000024.1:80433-83098 GCA_049323815.1 Pseudomonadota bacterium
CGCCGCCCCCCCCCGGGGGCCCCGCCCCCCCCCGCGGCCGTGGCGTCGCTGCTGTTGTTGTCATAGACATAGATGGCGGCATCGGGCAGCGCCGCGCGGAACCCCGCGATCGTCCGGGCGATCGCCGCTTCTTCGTTGTAGCAGGGGAGCAATACGGCGATACGTGGCATCATGTCGACGCCATAGGGCGCGCGCGGCGCGGTTTCGATAGTTATTTGCCTTCCCCGCAGTGTAACCGATCCCGCCGCTCCCTCGAAACATGTGCCATGCGCGCCGCTTTGCCGACCATCGCGTTCGTACGGCTGACGCAGATTCCCGCCGCCGCCATCGCGGCCCATATGTCCGACCCGCGCGTCGCCACGCATCTGCCGCTGGCGCCCCGCCGGTGGGACGCATCGTTCTGCGCTGCGTTCGTCGCGGCCAAGGAAGCATGCTGGGAACGCGATGGTCTCGGCCACTGGGCGATTTTGGCCGATGGCTGCTATGTCGGCTGGGGCGGTTTTCAGCGCGAGGACGACGAATGGGATTTCGGGCTGGTCCTGCGGCCCGACCGCTTCGGCCTTGGCCCGCGCATCGTCGCAACGGCGCTCGCCTATGCCCGGCGCGATCCACGCATCGCGCATGTCACTCTTTTGCTGCCGCCATCGCGCAGGCGCCTGCGCGCGCTCGAACGGCTTGGCGCGCACTTCGTCGGTATTGTCGACCATCGCGGGCACATGTTCCGCAAATATCGAGTCGACACCGCCTGAAACGGGAACGGGCGCACACTTCGGAGGAGTGCGCGCCCGTGGTCCTGTGCTGCCCGCAAAGACGGCCGGGAGCGATCAGCCCTCGGCGTCGGCCTTTTTCTTGGCCGGGGCCTTCCTCTTCGGCGCGGGCTTGGCTTCCGCCTCGCCCTCATCCGTCGTAGCGGCTTCCGCCTTCTTCTTGGCCGGCGCCTTCTTCTTCGGCGCTTCCTCGGTCACTTCCGCGGCCTCGGCGGGAGCAGCATCCTCTTCAGCCGCCTTCTTCCTGGCGGGCGCCTTCTTGGCGGTGGGCTTGGCGGCTGCCTCGTCATCGTGGTCATGGTCGCAATCGGGCCCATGGACCTGCGGCAGCGCACCTTCCTCGCTCTCGATCGCGGCCTCCAGCTCCTCGCGCGTCACTTCGCGTTCGGTCAGCTCGGCCTTTTCGAACAGGAAGTCGACGACCTTGTCCTCGAACAGCGGCGCACGCAGCTGCGCGGCCGCCATCGGTTCCTGCTGGATATACTGGATGAACCGCTGGCGGTCCTCCGGACGATATTGCTGCGCGGCCTGGCCGATCAGACGGTTCATTTCCTGCGCGCTTACGTCGACGCCGTTCGCGTTGCCGATTTCCGACAGCAGCAAGCCCAGGCGCACGCGGCGCTCGGCGATCGCGCGATAGTCGTCGCGTTCGGCTTCCAGCTCGGCGCGCGCGGCTTCCGGATCTTCCTCATGGCCCGCTTCATGCTGAAGCTGCGCCCAGATCTGCTCGAACTCGGCCTCGACCATCGACGGCGGCACCGGGAAATCATGCCCGGCGGCGAGCTGGTCGAGCAGCTTGCGCTTCATGTGCGTGCGCGTCAGGCCCGCATATTGCTGCTCGATCTGGCCCTTGATGAGGCCGCGGAGCTGCTCGAGGCTTTCCAGGCCCAGGTTGGTCGCGAATTCATCGTCGATCTTGGTCTCGCCCGACGTCTTCACACCGGTGATCTTCAGGTCGAAGGTCGCGGGCTTTCCCGCCAGTTCCTTGGCGCCATAGTCTTCCGGGAAGACGACTTCGATCTGCTTTTCGTCGCCGGCCTTCACACCGACGAGCTGGTCCTCGAAACCCGGGATCAGGCGGCCCGAACCGATTTCGACCGACATGCCCTCGCCCGTGCCGCCGTCGAACGCAACGCCATCGACCTTGCCGACGAAATCCATGACGACCATGTCGCCGGTGGCGGCCGTATGGCCCTCCGCCGCGTCTTCCCAGGCCTTTTGCTGGCTGGCGAGCTGCTCGATCTGCGAATCGACTTCCTCGTCGGTCGCCGGGACGATCAGCTTTTCGAGCGCCAGGCCTTCGATCGACGGCGTCGGCACGTCGGGCAGCACTTCCAGCTCGACAACGACCTCGGCGTCGGCACCGGCCTCATATTCGCCGTCCAGGCGCACCGACGGCGCCATCGCGGGGCGCAGGTTGTTGTCGACGATCAGTTTCTGCACGCCGTCCTGGATCGAGCTGTTGAGCGCGTCCTGCGCGATCGCTTCGCCATGCATCTTGCGGACGAGATTCGCGGGCACCTTGCCGGGGCGGAAGCCCGGCATCCGCACCTGCGGCGCAACGCGCTTCACTTCGGCGTCGACCTTCGAATCGATTTCGGCAGCGGAGATCTTCAGCGTGTAGGCGCGCTTCAGGCCCTCGTTCAACGTCTCGACAGTCTGCATTCTCACGCTTTCTCGTTTGAATCGGAATTGCGGCGTACCCACCCCCAGTCTGGGCAGAGACTGGTGCGGGCGAAGGGAGTCGAACCCCCACATCTTTCGATACTGGAACCTAAATCCAGCGCGTCTACCAGTTCCGCCACGCCCGCAGGGGACACCGCCGGTCGGCGGGGTCTATAGCAGGCGGGGATGGATCGGCAAGGTGTCGCGCAACCCGCGCCCGATTCCATGCGTTC
>JBMOOB010000025.1:0-80505 GCA_049323815.1 Pseudomonadota bacterium
AATGGGCTTGCGCTCTTTGCCGGAGGCTTATAGATGGCGCCCTCCAATGCGCGCCCGTAGCTCAGCTGGATAGAGCATCAGACTACGAATCTGAGGGTCGGACGTTCGAATCGTTCCGGGCGCGCCATTAAAAACCCCGCTTTGCCAATGGCCTAGCGGGGTTTTTATATTCTGGGCCGTCATGATGTTTCGCAGCGGCATGCGCGCGCGAAAAGGGCGAGGCGCTTTCGCGCCCCGCCCATGAGGATCGGCAGAATATTTCCAGGATCAGGCTGTCGGTGGATTCGACGGCAGCACCACCATCACGCGCAGGCCGCCGATGGGCGAGTGACCCGCTTCGATCCGTCCGTGATGCGCCTCGACGATTGCGCGCGCCGTGGCGAGGCCGAGCCCCGATGCGGCGGCCGATTCTCCCCCAGATTCAGTGGTACGGTAAAAGGGCTCGAACAAGCGTTGTGCCAGTTCGACGTCGACTCCGGGCGCGCTGTCGTCGATGATGAGGCGCCACGCATCGCGCGAGCTTTCCAGCCCCAGTACGATCCGGCCACCGGTGGGAGTATAGCGCAGGCTGTTGTCGATCAGCGCGCCGAACAGTTGTTCGACGCGGGCGCCATCCCATTTCACCAGGATGGTATATTCGGGCAGCGTGCTCGTTTCCAGCCGGACGCCCGCGGCGGCGGCGCGCTTGGCATTGCTCCAGATCGCATTGTGGATCAGCGCGCGCGGATCGACGGTTTGAAACGCAACGGGCAGCCGGCCAAGATCGGCAAGCGCGACCGCGCTCAGGTCTTCCGCCATCTGGTCGAGCCGGCGGCAGTCCTCCTGCAACCCGCCCAGCAATTCGGCTTCGATCGGCGGTTCGACCGCCACCAGCTTCTCCAGGCCCTGGGCCAGTTGCTGGGTCGGCTGCTTCAATTCGTCGGCGATCATGACGAGCCAGGTGCGCCGCGCGGTTTCCAGCCGGCTGAACTGGCTGGCGATGCGGCGGATGTTGCGCATCGTCGCGACGGTTTCGACCGGCCCGGTTTCGGGATAGTCGACTTCATGGTCGCCCTGCACCACGTCGCGGCTCATGCGATAGAGCTGGAGCTGCGGACGCGTCCACCGGCGCGCGATCTCGTACCCGGCGACCAGCAGCGCGACGAACAGGCCAAAGATGATCGCGCCGATGCCCAGATATTGCGTAGCAAGATAACGCCGGTCGCTGTCGGACAATACGGGCGGGCGCACGATGCGCGCAGACGCCACCGTGCGGCCGTCGACTTCGATTGCGCGTTCGGCGAGCGGTGCCTCGGCGGTTTCGGGGCCGGCGAGGCGACGCCCGTCGGGGGCCGCGAGTGCGACACGCCCGCCCAGACGCCCGGTGTCACGCGCGTCCAGCTCGGCAATGACCCGATCGAACGGCCGGCCGGCGCGGATCGCCTCGCTCGCCTGGTCGGCGAAGGATTCGAGCCGGTCGGCATCGCGCGCGGCGATTTGGGCGCGATAGCCCTCGTGCAGATGCCAGACGAGCAGCCCACCGGGCACTGCCGCCGCGAACAACGCCTGGCCGGCGAGAGTCAAGAACAGACCGGGAAAGAGGCGCACCCGTGAAATCTCCTGCCCAACGGCTTGTTAATTGGCCGGTTACCGTTCCTGCCTGCCGGATACAACGGGCTTGGCGGAACCGGGCGTATGCGAAGTCACTCTTCCATGTCGAGGCTGTCGAGGATGCGGCCGCCCGCCATGAATACCGCAATAGGACAGACCGCGAACAACAGCCATCCTCCGACGCCGGGGAAGCGATCGAGATAGTGGATGCCGCGTTCGACCGCCCCGGTTCCCAGTCCGTAAATGACGAGAAATGCCTCGAACTTGGTCTTGATCTTGAACAGCCGCGAGATCCGATACCACATGCCCGTTGTTAAGCAAGCATCGGGCCAACCGCGCATTTTCGCGGTTGTGCGTTAAAGGAAATGGTTATCTGTCAATTAACTCGACAGTGCCGACCGTTTCAAAAAGTGCCCGCCGCGCGGATTCAATGCGCGCGATCAATATGGGATCGCCGATTTCGTCCTGCGCGATCGATTCGGGCCACCATTCGGCGACGACGGCCGCGATGGCGTCGAGCTTTTGCATGTCGACCAGGAAGCGCGAATCGACCGAATCCGGGTCGGCCACCACACGCAGGCGCAGACAGGCGGGGCCGCCTCCATTGGCCATCGACTGGCGCACGTCGACCACTTCGACGCGGCGGATGGGGCCGTTGCCGCCAACATGCGCCTGCAGCCAGTCCCACACCCGTGGGGTTTCACGCACTTCCCCGGGCGCCACCAGCGCCATGCTGCCATCGGGTAGCGTTACCAGCTGCGAATTGAACAGATACGACCGGATCGCGTCGTCCAGCGGCACGGCCGCGGCGGGGACTTCGACGATATCGACTTGCGGCATTGCCCGGCGCAGGTCGGCGTAGGCTTGCTCGCGGTCAGCGAACGCCTGTTCATGCGTGAACAGCACCGGCCCATTGGCGACGGCCACGACATCATTGTGGAACGCCCCGGCGGCGATCGCGATATCCGACTGACGCAGGAAGAAGGTCCGGCCGGGCGAAAGGCCATGGCGTCGCGCCACGGCTTCGCTCGCCTCGCGATGCTGGCGGGCGGGGAAGGGCCCGCCCGACACGCCATAGACGAACAATTCGATCCCCGGCGCGTCATGGGTGACGGACAGCCGCATGTGATTCGCCGCGCCCTCGTCGCCGAACGGCGCGGGGACCGGGCCGTGGACGGCGAAGCGCGCGTCGGCGAAGGCCAGGCGGAGCTGCGCCAGCGTTTCGGGCCATTCATGGCTGCGATGCGGCATCGTCACCAGGTTGGCCACTGTCAGATGGCATCGCCCGTCGGCGGTGTCGGGCGCGGGCGACACGGTTGCAGCATTCGCCGCCCACATGGCCGACGCGGACAGCGCCTGCGCGCGCAGATGCGCCGGCGCATCGGCATATCCAAGCGCCAGCGTTTCCAGCCAGCGATGGTCCGGTCGTGCATGTGGCAGCAAGATGCCCTGGGTAAGCCCCAGCGCCAGATTGGCGCGCATCTTGGCAAGGCCCTGCAACGCCGCCTCGCGCGGGCGCGAAACGGCGCCCTGGTTGCGCGTCGCCGCAAGGTTACCGGGGCTCAACCCGGCATAATTGTGGCTGGGCCCGACGATCCCGTCGAAATTAATTTCGGTAAGCATCGCTCAACGCTCCGAATAAAGCACGGTGTCGCCTTCGCGCACGCCCAGCAACTCTGCGCAGACGGGATCGAGTGAGACGCCGCCGTCGCGCGGCTGGACGAAGCCATAGGCGGCATGGAAACCGGCGAGCCGGCCCGCCGAGACCAACGATGCGGTTCCGCCGGCTTCCAGCGCCACCACTGGCGCTTCGCGCGCGTCGCGGATCGTTTTGACTTGGTCGGTCCGCGTCGTCATCGTCGGCCCGCCATCGAAGATGTCGATGTAATGTTCGAAGGCAAAGCCTTCATTTTCCAGCATTCGCATCGCCGCGCGCCCCGACGGGTGCGGCTTGCCGATCACCCCGCGCGCGGAGTCCGTCAGCATCGCGGTATAGACCGGCTGGCGCGGCATCAGGTCGGCGATGAACTGGTTGCCGTGGATGGCATTGAACTGGTCGGCTTCCTGAAAGCTCATGCCGAAGAAGCGGCCCGCCACGCCGTCCCAGAACGGCGATCCGCCCGCTTCGTCGATCACGCCGCGCAGCTCCGCCAGCAACCGGTCGGCGAAGCGCGCGCGGTGGCGGCGGATGAACAGATAACGGCTGCGCGCCAGCAGCATGCCGAGCCCGCCGGCGCGTTCGTTGGGATGGAGGAACAGCCCGCCGACTTCGCTCGACCCCTCCAGGTCGGTCGACAGATTGAGCAGCTCTGCGCGAAAGGTGCGGTCCAGCTCGCGGCTGTATTTGGTGATCGTGCCGATGCGATAGCTGTAGAAGGGCCATTGCTGGCCGACCTGCGTGAAGATCTGGCAGGTGCCGCGCACGTCGCCCGTCTCGCCGTTTTCAAGGACGAGCACGAACAGGTCGTCGTTCAGCTCGTCGATGGTGCGCGCGAACGCAGTGTGGCTGCGCGCCAGCTTGGCCTTCAGCGCGTCGCGTTCGGGCGGCAGGTTGGTGAACCCGCCGCCGGTCAGCTTTGCCATCTCGTACAGATGCTGCAAATCTTCGTCGCGCGCGGCGCGGATACGGAACGTCACGTCAGGCCCCTCTCGATTATTCTCAGAATCGTCAGCGCCGACAAGGCGGCGCGTTCGCCCAGGCTTTCCGGTATCAGATATTCATCCGCCGAATGGATGGCGCCGCCGCGCACGCCCATGGTGTCGACCACGGGGACGCCGCATGCGGCAATGTTGTTGCCGTCGCACACGCCGCCAGTGGCTTTCCACGCGATGGCAAGACCCAGGTCGGTACCCGCCTGCTTCACCAGCGCGAACAGTTTTTCCGATTGCGGATCAATGGGTTTCGGCGGGCGATTGAAACTGCCATGCAACGCGATCCGTACATCATGCGCGGCGGCGATGTCGGCGATGGCCGCGTCGAGGGCGGCCTGAGCGCAGGCGATGGCGCTGGCATCGCGCGGGCGGAAGTTGACGCGCAGGATGGCTAGGTCGGGAACGACATTGTTCGGGCCGCCGCCGTCGATCCGCGCCGGATTGACCGACAGGCCGGGTGCCTTCGCGTCGGCGAGCCGCACCGCGAGCGCGGCGGCGGCGACGAGTGCGTTGCGGCCGTCTTCCGGGTTGCGCCCCGCATGCGCGCTGCGGCCATGGACCACGAGCGAGAAATTGCCCGTGCCGCCGCGCGCACCCGCCAGCGTTCCGTCGGGCAGCGCGGGTTCAAAGGTCAGCGCGGCAAGCTTGCCGCGCGCGGCGCGGGCGAGCTGCGCGGCGGAGGAGAAGGAGCCGACTTCTTCGTCCGAATTTATGACGATCTCATACCCGAAACGGCTGGCCAGCGGGCTTGCCTCAACGGCTTGCAGCGCCGCGAGCATCACGGCCAGGCCGCCCTTCATATCGGCGGCGCCGGGCGCGTTATAGCGCCCGTCGGGAAGGAGGACGCCCTTTTGAAACGGGTGATCCGCGCCGAACACCGTGTCCATATGGCCGGTGAACAGCATCTGCATCGGCGCGTGCGGACGGACCCGAAGGCACAGATGCTCGCCGTGCTCGATCGCCTCGACCTTGCCGTCGGCGCTCACATTCTCCACCGGCTCGGCTTCGGCGAGCGCCACGTCGCCGGGCAGCTTGGAAAAGGCGGACGCGAGCAGGTCCGCCATGGCGGCAAGACCGGCAAGGTTGCGCGAACCGCTGTTGACGGCGGTCCATGCCTGAACCTGTTCGAACATCGGGGAGGCGGCGGCGCGCTCGATGGCGGCGCGCTCGATCGGGGAGAGGTCCGTCATCCGTCCGGTGCTAGCCCGGAAGCCGGGGCCATGGAACCCCATGCGGAACCAATGCGGGTTAGAAGTCGATGACCAGCGCGGCGCGGCTGGTGGTGTCGGTAGTGCGCCGGCCGCTGGGCGGCTGGCTCTCATATTGCACCGTATAGGAAAGCTGCGCCGACAGCGGGCCGATCAGCCGCGCGGACACCGCCGACTTGGTCGACACCGTGCTGTTCGCGTCCTGTACATAGGCGGACGCGTCCTGATGGAGACTGATGCCCTTGCTCAGCTTCCAGTCCAGATCGAGCGATCCGCGCGCGGCGAAATTGTGTTCGAGCGAGCCGTCCGTGAAGCGGGTGTTTCGAAACGCCGGGCCGAGTTCAAGGTCGAGCGAGAGGCCAGGTCGTTTGATCGCGCTGTACCCGGCACCCGTCGATACGGAAAATCGGTCGTAATAGCCAAGGAACCGATCGCTTTCATATTGCGCCGCGCCGTAAACATAGGCGCGGTCGTCAATCTTGAAATTGGGTTCGTAGGCGGCGAGGTAGTGTTCGCGATTGGTGACGCCCAGGGATTCCTGGTAATCCGCCTGAAGCCGCAATTTGTGACGCCACCGATAGCCTTCGCGCCGCAACGCCACCTGGGCGGTAGCGCCGATATTGTTCGTGTTGCCGGTGGTGTAATAGCCGCCGAGTTCGGCATGCCCCTTCACCAGCGCCAGGAATTTGGAGCTGCGCAGCTTGCGCTCGGCCTTTTCACGGCGTTCCGCCTGCCACTTGCCGGCGATCGCCACGACGGCGTCCGCGCTTTCGGGCGCGGCGGCCCTGGCATATTTGACGATGGTGTTCACGCCGCCCTCGTCGCCCTGCTTCATCGCGGCTTCCAGCATGGCCATGATCGGCGCAGGGATCGTCGGATCCTTCGCATTGGCTAGCAACAGGGGCAAGGCGAGTAAAAGCGGGCGCACGAAGAGGGTCTTAACCCGATGTTTCGGGCGCGAAAAGGGCCGCGGTGCGGCGTTTAGCCGCGCGCGGCGAGCGGTTCGGCGAAAGCGGCCAGCACCTGGCGGTACAATTCGACCTTGAACCCGACGATCAGGTCGGGAAGCTCGCGCGGCTCGACCCAGCGCCAGGCGCGGAATTCGGGCTCGGCGGTGGCGATGTCGATGTCGCGGTCCTCGCCCAGGAAATCGAACAGGAACCAGCGCTGGCGCTGGCCGCGCCATTTGCCGTTCCACACTTTGCCGATCAGGTCGTCGGGCAGGTCATATTGCAGTTCGTGCGGCGCCTGTGCCACCAGCGCCACCTTGTCGCGCACGACGCCGGTTTCCTCCCACAGCTCGCGGACGGCGGCCTCGACCGGGTCCTCGCCGGGGTCGATCCCGCCCTGTGGCATCTGCCATGCCTCGACCGAAGAATCGAGGCGCTGGCCGACGAACACCTTGCCATGGAAGTTGCGCAGCATCACGCCGGCGCAGGGGCGATAGGGCAGAAGGGCACGATCAATCGTCATGCCGTGCCTCTAGGCGCTTGCGCGGGATTCGTCACCCCGCCGCCTGCGCCATGACGCGCCCGCCCTCGGCCTCGGCAAGGATCGGGCGCAGCGCGGCGAGCGCGCCCGCCACGTCGCCGACGGCGGACGGAATCGCTCGGCGCAGCGTGATAAAGCCGTGGATGGTGCCCTTCGCCTCGCGGAAGACCACGGGCACCCCTGCCTCGATCAGCCGCGCGGCATAGGCGCGGCCCTGGTCGCGGATCGGGTCCAGCCCGGCGGTCAGCACCAGCGCGGGCGGCATGCCGTGCATGTCGCCCGCCAACGGCGACGCGCGCAGGTGCCCGATGTCGGCCTGATAGGCGTCGCCGAACCAGTCCAGGCTCTCCTTGGTCAGCAGGAACCCGCTTTCGAACAGATCCTGCGAGCGATAGCGTTCGCGCAAATCGGCGGCGGGGTAGATGCAGAATTGCGCGAGCACCGGCACGGTAGCGGGATCGTCGCGCAGTGCCATCGCCGTCACGATAGTCAGCGTGCCGCCCGCGCTGTCGCCCGCCAGCACCAGCCCGGTGACGTTCCGGTCGAGCGCGCCGGGGCTGGTCGCCACCCAGCGCGCGGCGGTTTCCGCATCGTCCGGGGCGGCGGGCCAGCGATGTTCGGGGGCCAGGCGGTAACCGATCGACACGACCGGCATGTCGAGCACCCGAGCCATTTCCGCGCAGAAGCCGGCATGCGTGTCGATATCGCCGATCACGAAACCCCCGCCGTGATAGAAGACCACCGCCGGACCCGGCTCGCGCCGTTCACGCGCGTCGAACAGGCGGGCAGGGATCTCGTGCCCCCCGGCCGGGATCGTCAGGTCGCGCATCACTGGCAGTTCGCCCACCGGCGCATCGACCAGATCCCGCATCGCGAGATACTGCGCGCGCGCCGCCGCGGGCTCCATCTGATGAAGGCGCGGGCCGGGCACTGCGTTCAGATAGTCGAGGAAGGCGCGGACGTCGGGGCGGACAGTCGAATGCGGCAAGATCAGTCTCCCGGGCGTGCGGCGCTCCTGTCCGGCGCCCGGCCGCCACTTCTATCGCAGGCGGCGGCAAGGTAAACCGGGGCGATGCAAACAAGAGGCGATGCTTGTTTGCGATCAACGCCGTCCCGAAAGCGCGCATTGCATCTGGCGTCGGTTTTTCTACCTTGGGAGAAGCGCGTGAGGGGCGTAAGGCGCATCGCAGCGATATTTCACAAGCATGACAACAGGAACGTCCGCATGGCAACTGCCACCCACACGCTAACGCCCGAAGAGGCGCATGCTGCCCCGATTCCCGAAGCGGTAGTCGTCCGCTTCGCCGGCGATTCGGGCGACGGCATGCAGCTGACCGGGGGGCAGTTCACGCTGTCGACGGCGCTGGCGGGCAATGACCTGGCGACTTTCCCCGATTTCCCGGCGGAAATTCGCGCGCCGCAGGGGACGTTGTTCGGCGTGTCGGCGTTCCAGATCAACTTCGGTTCTACCGAGATCGACACTGCGGGCGACGCGCCCGACGTACTGATCGCGATGAACCCGGCGGCGCTGAAGACCAATGTCGAGCAATTGAAGCCCGGCGGGCTGATCGTCGCCGACGAAGGCGAGTTCACCCAGCGCAACCTGGACAAGGCGAAATACGACTCGAATCCGCTCGAGGACGGCAGCCTGGGCAAGTGGCAGCTGATGAAGCTGAACATCAGCCAGCTCACGCTGGACGCGGTCAAGCCGTTCGGTCTGGGCAACAAGGAAGCGCTGCGTTGCAAGAACATGTGGACGCTCGGCCTTGCGCTCTGGATGTTCGACCGCGATCGTCAGCCGATCGTCGATTGGCTGAAGGCGAAATTCGCCAAGGCGCCCGAGTTGGCGGAGGCGAACATCGCCGCGCTGAACGCCGGCCACGCGTATGGCGAGACGGCGGAACTGGCCGGACCGATGCAGAAGCATCACGTGCCCCCGGCGCCCGCCGAGCCCGGCCTGTACCGCACCGTCACGGGAGCGGACGCGATTTCGCTGGGGCTGGTCGCGGGCGCGCAGCTCGCCAATTTGCCGATGTTCTTCGGCGGTTATCCGATCACGCCCGCGTCGGCGATCCTGCACGCGCTGTCGCGGTTCAAGGAGTATAACGTCACCACCTTCCAGGCGGAGGACGAGATCGCGGCGGTCGCATCGGCGCTGGGCGGTTCCTATGCCGGGTCGCTTGGCGTGACCTGTTCGTCAGGCCCGGGTGTCGCGCTGAAGACCGAGGCGATCGGGCTGGCGATCATGACCGAGCTGCCGCTCGTCATCGTCAATGCCCAGCGCGGCGGCCCGTCGACCGGGCTGCCGACCAAGACCGAGCAGTCGGACCTGTATCAGGCCGTGTACGGCCGCAACGGCGACGCGCCGCTGCCCGTCATCGCGGCGCGGTCTGCCGCCGATTGCTTCGATTGCGCGATCGAGGCGGTGCGGATCGCCACGCAATATATGACGCCGGTGATGCTGCTGACCGACGGCTATCTGCAGAACGCGGCCGAGCCGTGGAAGGTGCCGGATATGAGCAGCTATGCACCGTTCCCTGTGACGTTCAGGACCGACGCCCCGGCGGAGGGCGAGACGTTCCTGCCCTATGGCCGCGACAACAAGCTGGCGCGCCCGTGGGTAAAGCCCGGCACGCCGGGCCTGCTCCACCGCATCGGCGGAATCGAGAAGAAGGCGGGCACCGGCAACATCGACTATGCGCCCGCCAACCACCAGGAAATGACTGACCTGCGCCGGAACAAGGTGGCGGGCATCCAGGTGCCCGACCAGCATCTTTCGCTCGGCAATCCGGGCGGCAAGCTGGTCGTCGTCGGCTGGGGGTCGACCTATGGCCCTATTTATCAGGCGGTGCTGCGCGCGCGGAAGAGAGGGCTCGACGTGTCGCATCTCCATATCCGCCACATCTGGCCGCTGCCGGCGAATCTCGGCGAACTTCTGAAGGGATACGAGCGTATCCTCGTGCCCGAGATGAACACCGGCCAGCTCAAGACGGTGCTGCGCGACCAGTATCTTGTCGACGCGAAGCCGCTGAACAAGGTGTCGGGCCAGCCGTTCCGCATCGCCGAGATCGAAGCGGCGATCGAGGAAGCATTGGGCAATTAAGGTGCGAATTTCCAACCTCGGGCTGATTTCTTCCTCGTCCTTCCCGCGAAAACGGGAATCCAGCTTCTGCTGGGCGGGCGACGAAAAGCCGGACCCCCGCCTGCGCGGGGGTGACGAAGATAGCGATATTCTGGCAGGCGAAGCGCAATGAACGACATCACCCCCATCAAGAAGTCGACGCCCAAGGACTGGGAAACCGATCAGGAAGTGCGCTGGTGCCCCGGATGCGGCGACTATGCGATCCTGAAGGCAGTGCAGCGCACCATGCCCGAAATCGGCGGTACGCCGGAAAATACGGTGTTCGTCAGCGGCATCGGCTGTTCGTCGCGTTTTCCCTATTACATGGAAACCTATGGCTTCCACACCATCCACGGCCGCGCGCCGGCGGTGGCGACGGGAGTGAAGCTCGCCAATCCGGACCTCGACGTGTGGATCATCACCGGCGACGGCGACGCGTTGTCGATCGGCGGCAACCACACGATGCACCTGTTGCGCCGCAACCTGAATTGCCAGGTGCTGCTGTTCAACAACGAGATCTACGGCCTGACCAAGGGCCAATATTCGCCGACCAGCCGCGAGGGAACGCGGTCGCCCTCGACTCCGTTCGGATCGGTCGACCACCCGGCCAAGCCCTGCGCCTTCGCGCTGGGCGCAGGCGCGCGGTTCGTCGCGCGAACCTATGACGTCGCGAAGCAGACGGTCGACGTGCTCAAGGCCGCGCACGCGCACCAGGGCACCGGCTTCATCGAGATTTTCCAGAACTGCATCGTTTACAACGCCGATGTGTTCGAGCCGTTCACGGCAAAGGCGAATGCGCCGCTCCACCAGCTTTGGGTCGAACATGGCAAGCCGTTGCTGTTCGGGTCGGAGAAGTCGGGGGGCGTCAAGGGCCTGACGCTCGATCCGAAGACGTTGACGTTGTCGGTCGTCGACGTGGCGGACGGCGACTGGGAAGCCGCGGGCGTACTGGTGCACGACCAGACCAACCGCATGATCGCGCATCTGCTGGTAGAAATGCCGTTTGGGCCGTTCCCGATGGCGCTCGGCGTCATCTACGACGATCCTGCGCCGACGTTCGACAGCGCGGTCGTGGCGCAGAACAAGGCGGCGAGCGACGGCAAGGTGCCCGACTTGCAGAAGCTGGTCGCGAAGGGGCAGACCTGGATGGTCGACAAGGAACCGCGCGCGGAGTGATGCGTCTGGTCGGGGCGCGAAACGCTCCCGAAAGCAACAAGAGATGACGGCGCCGACGATCCTGTGGTTCCGCCGCGACTTGCGGCTGGCCGATCAGGCGGCTCTGGCGGCGGCCGTGGCGGAAGCGCCGGTGGTCCCGGTCTATATCCTCGACGACGAAACGCCGAGGCACCGGGCGATGGGCGGCGCGTCGCGATGGTGGCTGCACCACAGCCTCGCGCGTCTTGACGCATCGCTGCGCGAAAAGGGGTCGCGCCTGATCCTGCGGCGGGGACGCAGCGAGGATGCGCTCGCCCGGCTGGCCGGGGAAATCGGCGCGCGCCGCGTCCATGCCATCCGCCATTATGAACCCTGGTGGCGCAATGCCGAGCGCGCGGTGGCCGAGCGGCTCGACCTCGTCCGTCATGACGGCAATTATCTGGTCCCGCCGGGTGCGATCCGGACCGGTGCAGGGACGCCGTACCGTATCTACACCCCCTTTTGGCGCGCGCTGAACGAGCGGATGCCGCCCGCTGCGCCGACGTTGCCCCCGCACGCCATTGCCGCACCAGAACGCTGGCCCGACAGCGACACGCTGGACGATTGGAGCCTGCTGCCGCGCCGACCGAACTGGGCCACTGGATTCGAGGACTGGCAACCGGGCGAGGACGGCGCCCGGCGGCGGATTGAGTCATTCCTGCGCCACGCGGCCGACTATGCCGAACGCCGCAACCTGCCGTCGGACGAGGGCACCTCGCGGCTGAGCCCGCACTTGCATTTCGGCGAGGTGTCCCCGGGCCATGTCTGGCACCGCACGAAGGATGCCGGGGGGTCGGTCGGCACCTTCCTGGGCGAAGTGGCGTGGCGCGATTATGCGCAGAACGTCATCGTCCAGTTCCCCGACTATGGCGGTCGCAACGCGCGCGAGGCGTTCGACACCTTCGCATGGCGCGACCCCGACGATCCCGCCGTCGCAGCGGATTTCGATGCGTGGAAACGCGGGCGCACCGGATACCCCATCGTCGATGCGGGGATGCGCCAGCTCTGGGCGACGGGGTGGATGCACAATCGCGTGCGGATGATCGCGGCGAGCTTCCTCATCAAGCACCTGCTGATCGACTGGCGCCATGGCGAGCGCTGGTTCTGGGACACGCTGGTCGACGCCGATTATGCGTCGAATGCAGTCAACTGGCAGTGGGTCGCCGGTACGGGCGTCGACGCAAACATGTTCGTTCGCATCATGGCGCCGCTGTCGCAGTCGGAGAAATTCGACGCCGGTGCCTATATCCGGCAATGGGTGCCCGAATTGGCCCGCGTCGGCGACGCGGCGATCCACGACCCCGATGCCGGCACGCGCCGCGCCTGCGGCTATCCCGCGCGCCGGATCGAGCACCGCGCCGCGCGCGCGCGGGCGCTGGCGGCGCACGACGCCATTCGCTGAGCGCGCGGCGCGCACCGAATCGCTTGCTCCGCCGCCGCCGGCATGATGTAGGTCGGGGTAATGAACGCACCGGTCCGGAACAGAGGCCGTCGGTTCGGCAGTCATCGCCCGGAAAGGCCACCGGGCGGCGGGTGGCTTGCACTGTTCGCCCCTGCGTTCCGCGCCATGCTCGCGCGGATCGATCGCGGCATGGAATCCGGATCGCTGGAACTCGCCATGCCGGACGGCGCGCGGCGGGTGCTGGGTGGCCGTGCCGAGGGGCCGGCGGCAGCGGTCGAGATGCGGAGCTGGCGCGCGCTCCTCCGATTGGCGGCAGGTGGGTCGGTAGGTTGGTACGAGGCATGGGCCCGCGGCGAATGGACGAGCCCCGACCCGGTACAATTGTTCGCGCTGTTCAGTCGCAACCGGCGGACACTCGCGAAACAGGCGCGCGCGCACGGCGTGTCGCTGGCGATCAAGCGCTGGTTCCACCGCGCGCATCGCAACAGCCGCAGCGGATCGCGGCGGAACATCCACTATCATTATGACCTGGGTAACGACTTCTACGCGCTGTGGCTCGACGCGGGCATGACCTATTCGAGCGCGATCTTCGGCGGTGACGATACGCCGCTGGAGGGAGCGCAGGCGGCCAAGCTTCAGGCGATTCTGGACCGCACCGCGACACGGCCGGGCGACCGCATCCTGGAAATCGGATGCGGCTGGGGGTCGTTCCTCGAATACGCCGCGCGCGCCGGGCGGCGGGTGCACGGCATCACGCTGTCGACCGAGCAAAAGGCCTATGGCGATGCGCGCATGGCGGCGGCGGGATTGTCTGATGCCGTCGACATCACGCTGACCGATTATCGCGATGTCACCGGCACTTATGATGCGGTGGCGAGCATCGAGATGGTCGAGGCAGTCGGCCAGGAATATTGGCGCGACTATCTGGCCGCCATCGCTCGCGCGTTGAAGCCGGGCGGGCGCGCGGCGATCCAGTATATCGCTTTCGACGACGCGCTGTTCGACGAGTATGCGCGCAACGTCGACTTCATCCAGGCCTATGTCTTCCCCGGCGGGCTGTTGATCGCCGAGGAACGGTTCCGCGCCATCGCCGCGCAGGTCGGCCTGCGCTGGGAGGACCGGCGCGGCTTCGGCGTTGATTATGCCGAGACGCTGCGCCGCTGGCGCGAGCGGTTTGACGCGGTCGTCGCGGCGGGGCGGTTGCCACCTGAATTTGATAGTAATTTCATTGGTTTGTGGCGATATTATCTAATGTACTGCGAAGGTGGTTTTCGCGGTGGAGGAATCGACGTGGCACAAGTCACGCTGGTCAGGGAGTAGAGAGGATGCGAACATCTTGGAAAGTCGCGGCGGGGCTGTGGATGCTCGCCGCCGCGCCGCTATCGGCGCAGGTCGCGGGCAATGCGCCCGCCGATGCCGCGAAGGTGCAGCAGGCGGGGGCGCAGGTGCTGTTCTGGTCGCAAGAGGAGCGCGACCGGAATTTCCCGAACATGGAGAGGATTTTTCCCGTCCATGCCGTCAAGGCGTCGGACAGCCCGCATGCGTTGCCCGCCGGGACGCCGCTGCCGGTCGCCGATGCCGATATCGACGCGTTTATCGCAAAGCAGAATGTCGCCGGGCTGATCGTGCTGCACGACGGCAAGGTGCGGCTGGAACGCTATGCCCGTGGCTATGGGCCAGAGGGACGCTGGACCAGCTTCTCGGTCGCCAAGTCGTTCACCTCGACGCTGGTCGGCGCGGCGATCAAGGACGGGTATATCAAGTCGGTCGATGATCCGGTCACCGACTATATCCCCGAGCTGAAAGGCAGCGCCTATGACGGCGTCACGGTCGCGCAACTGCTGACCATGACGTCGGGAGTGAAGTGGAACGAGGATTATACCGACCCCAATTCCGACGTCGCGCGGATGCTGGTCGTGCCGGTCCCCGCGGGGGAGGACCCGACCGTCGCCTATATGCGCCGCCTGCCGCGCGAGGCGGAACCGGGGACCAAATGGGTCTATAAGACCGGCGAGACCAATCTGGTTGGCGTGCTGGTGTGGCGCGCGACGGGCAAGCCGCTCGCCGAATATCTGACCGAAAAGGTCTGGAAGCCCTTTGGCATGGCGCAGGACGCGGTGTGGATGGTCGACACGACCAATCATGAAATCGGCGGATGCTGCCTGTCGGTCAGCCTGCGCGATTATGCGCGGTTCGGCCAGTTCGTGCTCGACGGCGGCAAGGGCGTGGTACCCGACGGCTGGTTCGCCGACGCGACGAGCGCGCACGCGACAGTCCGCCCGGGCGGCTTCGGCTATGGCTACCAATGGTGGACCTATCCCGGCGGCACCTATGGCGCACAGGGGATTTTCGGCCAGACGATCACGATCGATCCCGGATCGCGCACCGTGGTGGTGATGTCGGGCGCATGGCCGCGCGCGAGCGACAATGCGCTGTGGATGGAACGGTTGCTGTTCACGCAGCGGTTGATTCAGGCGGCGGCGAACTAGCGCCGCCGGTCGCGATGCTCCCGGACCGCGCCTTCCCGCGACCGGGCGCGTCCGATCAATCGACGCGTTCGAAATGCCCGGTGTCGAACCCCGCGGCCATCAGCGCGGCGATGCGTTCGGCGACGACTTCCGGCGCCTTGACGTCGGCCGGGTTTTCGCCGGGATAGGCGCGCGCGCGCATCTTGGTCCGCGTCGCGCCCGGATCGACGATGGCGGTGCGGATCGCGCTGATGTGCTGCACTTCCTCGCCATAGGCGGAAAGCAGCGTTTCGAACGCCGCCTTCGACGCGCCGTACATGCCCCAATAGGCGCGCGGGTGACGCCCGACACTCGACGTCAGGCCCACGACGCGGCCGTTAGCCGCCTTGCGCAGCATCGGGTCGAACGCGGCCAGCAACGCCGCCTGCGCGCTGACGTTGAGCGTCAGCACCTGGGCCAGTTCCTTGAAGTCGATCGCGGGCACGGCGCTGAGCGAGCCGAGCATCGCGGCGTTGAGGACGAGCATGTCGAGCGCGGGCCAGCGTTCGCTCATCGCCGTCGCGAGCCGGGCGATGCTGTCATTTTCCGCCAGGTCCATCGGCGCGATCGTCGCGCTGCCGCCCGCGCGATGAATCGCGTCTTCGACTTCCTCAAGCCCGCCCGCGGTCCGCGCGGTCAGCACCACATGCGCGCCGCGCGCCGCCAGCGCGATGGCGGTGGCGGCGCCGATGCCCCGGCTGGCGCCCGTGACGAGGGCGATCTGATCGGCGAACGGCTTGTCCTGCATGAATGCTCCTGCGGACCCGGCCCCGCCGGGTCGCCAAGGGATGGGGAGAGGGGGCGGATCAGCCGACGCGTTCGGCGAGCAGTGCGAGCTGGTCGGCGGGCGGCGCCAGTTCGTCCTGGTCGGTCAGCGTCGTGGGATAGTCGCCCGTGAAACAGGCATCGCAATAGCGCGGGGCGCCGTGGTTGCGGCTTTCCGTGCCGACCGCCTTGTACAGCCCCTCGATCGAAACGAACGCCAGGCTGTCGGCCTGGATAAAGTCGGTCATCCCGCCGACGTCGAGCTTTGCGGCGAGCAGCTTCGCGCGCTCGGGCGTGTCGACGCCGTAGAAGCAGCTGTGCCGCGTCGGCGGGCTGGCAATCCGCATGTGCACTTCCGCCGCACCGGCTTCGCGCATCATCTGGACGATCTTCAGGCTGGTCGTGCCGCGCACGATCGAATCGTCGATCAGGACGATTCGCTTGCCCTGGATCAGCGCGCGATTGGCATTGTGCTTCAGCTTGACGCCCAGATGCCGGACCTTGTCCCCCGGTTGGATGAAGGTGCGGCCGATATAGTGCGACCGTATGATGCCCAATTCGAACGGAATGCCTGATTGCTGGGCATAGCCGATCGCGGCGGGGACGCCCGAATCGGGGACGGGGACGACCAGGTCGGCGTCGGCGGGCGATTCGATCGCAAGCTGGGCGCCGATCGCCTTGCGCACCGAATAGACCGAGCGATCCTCGCTGATTGAATCGGGGCGCGAGAAATAGACGTACTCAAAGATGCACGGCCGCGCCGGCTGGGCGGGAAAGGGGCGGTGCGAAGACACTTCGTCGCCCTTTACGATCACCAGCTCGCCCGGCTCGACTTCGCGAACGAACTCGGCGCCGACCACGTCGAGCGCGACCGTTTCCGACGCGAAGATCACCGAATCGTCCAGCTTGCCCATCACCAGCGGGCGGATGCCCAGCGGATCGCGGCAGGCGATCATGCCTTCCGGTGTCATGCAGATCAGCGAATAGGCGCCTTCCAGCTGGCGCAGCGCGTCGATGAACCGGTCGATCAGCGTGCGGTAGTTCGACGTTGCGACCAGGTGAATGATGACTTCGGTATCCGACGTCGACTGGAAGATCGCGCCGCGGCGGACGAGGTCGCGCCGCAGCCGCATTGCATTCGAGATGTTGCCGTTGTGCGCGACCGCGAAGCCGCCGCTCGCCAGTTCGGCATAGAGCGGCTGGACGTTGCGCAGCGCCGTCTCGCCCGTCGTCGAATAGCGCACATGGCCGCACGCGATTCGGCCCGGCAGGCTGCGGATCACATCGTCATTGTCGAAATTGCCCGCGACATGGCCCATCGCCTTGCGCGTGTGGAAGTGCGTGCCGTCATAGCTGGTGATGCCCGCAGCTTCCTGGCCCCGGTGCTGGAGCGCATGGAGCCCCAACGCCACCATCGCGGACGCGCCGTCCGATCCGGAAATGCCAAAGATGCCGCACTCTTCGCGCAGCTTGTCGTCGTCGAAAGGATTTGTGGTCAGCATCGTCCCTCAGGGGGGTTCGGTGTGTCGCGGGCGCATATAGGGTGTTGAAACGGCTTTGTCGCCCCATTGTCACAATGCATTGAACGCAACCTTGCATTTGTGCGTTTTTGCGGTGGAAAGGAGCATTTCCATGGCCAAAGACCACGGTTCGCAGATCAAGGACGATGAAACCTACGAAGCGCTGCGCCGCCAGGGCGAGTCGAAGGAAAAGGCGGCGCGAATCGCCAATGCCCGCGCCGACGATTCGCTCGGTCACCGCTCGAGCAGGCTCGAGGAGCGGACGAAGGACGATCTCTATGCCGAGGCGAAGGAGATCGGCATCGAAGGCCGGTCGAAGATGGACAAGCAGGAATTGATCGACTCGATCCGCAGTCATTGACCGCGTAGAAGCGGCGCATGGATACCCGCGACCACGGACTGACCCTCGACCCGAAATATGACGCCGCCGGACTGATTACGGCAGTCGCCACCCATGCCGGCACCGGCGAAGTGCTGATGGTCGCGCATATGAATGCCGATGCACTGGCCGCGACGCGCGAGAGCGGCGAGGCGCATTTCTGGTCGCGCAGCCGCGGGCGGCTGTGGAAGAAGGGCGAGACGAGCGGCCATGTGTTGCGCGTGCGCGAGATTCGGATCGACTGCGATCAGGATGCCGTGTGGCTGATCGTCGATCCCGCCGGTCCCGCCTGCCACACCGGCGCGCCGAGCTGCTTTTACCGGCGGATCGCCGGGGACGGGCTGGCGCCGGCGATATGAGGCGGATGGCGGCGGTCCTGGCGCTGGTGCTGGCCTGCTGCTCGCCGTCGGGCGGGCAGCAGCAGGCGGCCCAGGGAAACGGGCTCGCTCCTGCGCTCGACCTGGAAACGGCGGCGATCGAGCGCGGGCTGGTGCGCGATCCGCGCGATACCGAAGTCGCGGGTCTGTATGCGCGCGACACCGACCGGCTCTGTGTCGTGGAGGATGACGTCGGCTATCGCGTCGGTGCCTTTGTCGATTACGGCGCGGGCATCACGTGCAGCGGATCGGGCCGGTTGACGCGAGTCGCAAACCGCCTGCACGTCGACTTTGGCGAGCAGACGGGGTGCAGCTTCGACGCGCGGTTCGAAGGGGACCGGATCGTGTTTCCTGGACAGGTTCCTGATGGATGCGCCGCGCTCTGCACTGGCCGCGCATCGTTTGCCGGAATGGATATGACGTTGCTCAGCGAGTCGCGCGCGGAGGCGGCGGCGTTGCGCGATTCGCGCGGTAAACTGATGTGCCCGGGCGGCTAGTTGAGATTGACGTTCACGTAAGCGGAAGGTATTTGGGCGACATGACTCATGTCGCTCCGCTTAGCGCTGCCTATGCGCCGATCGACCCGCTGCCTGATCGGGACAGCTTCTCCATTTCCGACCTGTGCGCCGAATTCGGCGTCACGGCGCGCGCATTGCGCTTCTATGAAGACGAAGGGCTGATCTCGCCCGAACGGCGTGGCACCGCGCGCATCTATTCGCATCGCGACCGGTCGCGGCTCGCCTGGATCCTGCGCGGCAAGCGCGTGGGTTTCAGCCTTGGCGAGATCCGCGAGATGATCGACCTCTATGACATCGGCGACGGGCGACGCGTCCAGCGCCAGGTGACGCTGGAACGGTGCATGCAGCGCATCGACCTGCTCGAACGCCAGAAGGTCGATATCGACGCCGCGATCGCCGAACTGAACGACTTCGTCGAATTGCTTAAAAACATCCCGCAGGAGTAAGGACCCCATGCCGCAATATACGCCGCCGGTGCGCGATACGCGCTTTGTGCTCGACAAGGTGATCGGCCTCGATTCCTATTCGAATGTCCCGGGCTTTGGCGCCGCCAGCCCCGATGTCGTCTCTGCCGTGCTGGAGGAAGGCGGCAAATTCGCCGCCGAAGTGCTGTTCCCGATCAACCATTCGGGTGACCAGCAGGGCTGCACCCGCCACGAGGATGGCAGCGTCACGACGCCCGACGGCTATAAGGAAGCCTATCGCCAGTTCGTCGAAAGCGGCTGGGGCACGCTGTCCGCGCCCGAACAGTTCGGCGGCCAGGGCATGCCGCACATTGTGTCGACTGCGTTCCAGGAGTTCATGATCTCGTCGAACATGGCGTTCGCCATGTATCCGGGGCTGACGCACGGCGCGATTTCGGCGCTGCTCGCCAAGGGGTCGCCCGAGCAGCAGGAGAAATATGTACCCAAGATGGTGTCCGGCGAATGGGGCGGCACCATGAACCTGACCGAGCCGCAGTGCGGCACCGACCTGGGCCTGATCCGCACCCGCGCCGAACCCAACCCCGACGGCAGTTGGTCGATCACCGGCACCAAGATCTTCATTTCGTCGGGCGAGCATGACCTGACCGACAACATCATTCACCTGGTGCTGGCGAAGACGCCGGGCGCGCCGGAGAGCACCAAGGGCATCTCGCTGTTCGTCGTGCCCAAGTTCCTGGTCAACGACGACGGATCGCTGGGCGCGCGCAACGGCGTCACCTGCGGCTCGATCGAGCACAAGATGGGCATCCACGCCAATTCGACGTGCGTGCTCAATTACGACGGCGCGACCGGCTGGCTGGTCGGCGAGGAGATGAAGGGCCTTGCCGCAATGTTCATCATGATGAACGCCGCGCGGCTGGGCGTCGGCCTTCAGGGGCTGGGGCTTGCCGAAGTGGCATACCAGAATGCAGTGCAATATGCCGAGGATCGCCGCCAGGGCCGCGCGCTGACCGGCCCGAAAGACCCGGAGGAAAAGGCCGACACGCTGTTCGTCCATCCCGACGTGCGCCGCATGCTGATGGAGGCGAAGGCGCAGATCGAGGGGCTGCGCGCGCTGTGCCTGTGGGGTGCGCTTCAGGTCGACCTGGAACATGACGCGCCGAGCGAGGAGGAGCGCCAGCTCGCCGCCGATCTGGTCGGGTTGCTTACTCCGGTCATCAAGGGGGTCGGTACCGACATCGGCTACAAGGTCGCGACCGACAGCCAGCAAGTATATGGCGGCCACGGCTACATCGTCGAATGGGGCATGGAACAATATGTGCGCGATGCGCGCATCGCCATGATCTATGAAGGCACCAACGGCGTGCAGGCGATGGACCTGGTCGGGCGCAAGCTGGCGCAGAACGGCGGCCGCGCGGTGCAGGCGTTCTTCAAGCTGGTCGGCGACGAAATCGCCGAGGCCAAGGGCAATGCCGAGCTGGCGGGCTTTGCCGACGCGCTCGAAAAGGCGCTTGGCCACCTGCAGGGTGCGACGATGTGGATGGCGGCCAACGGGTTCCAGAACCCCAATCATGTCGGCGCAGGCGCCTATCCGTATATGCAACTGACCGGCACGGTCGCGCTGGGCCTGATGTGGCTGCGCATGCTGAAGGTCGCGGTCGCCGAACTGGCGGCAGGCGCCGAGGATGTGAAGTTCCTCGAGGCCAAGAAAGTCACTGCGCGCTTCTTTGCCGAGCGGTTCCTGCCCGACGCGGGCGCGTTGCGTCGCAAGGTCGAGGCAGGTTCGGACGCCGTCATGGCGCTCGACCCGGAAATGTTCCGCGCGGCGTAACCCCCCGGCTGCCCTGCTGTTCGCGTCACTCCCCCTTCGGGGAGGGCGCGGCGGCGGGAAGCGTGAAGCGCACCGCCGGCGGCTTCGATCCGGTCGGCGCCGGCGCGGGTTCCTTGCGGCGCACGCCCGTCAGCGGCTCGGGCATGGCGGGCAGCGGCGACGGGATCGCGGAGGGTACCGCGCCGGCCTTGCCCGGCGTCGGCGATGGCGTGGGGGCAGGCGGCGGCATCTGGCGCCGCATGCACTGGATCGGGCTGGGCCGCGGAAATTCGGCGCAGTTCCACAGCGCCTTGGCGTAACCCTGCCGCTCGTCGCGCAGATAGCTGAACGACATCGACGCGAGCTGGTCGGCGGCGAGTGGAAGCCGGCGCGGAGTCCTTGCCGCGCTGGTCCACCCCAGGAACTTGCAATAGGGGCGCGTGCCGCAGGTGCGGATCGCCAGCGCCGCCAGCGCCTCGGCCGGCATCTTGCGGTCGAGTGTCACCACGAAGCTGTTCGGATCGTCGGCAAGCGGTTGCGGCAGCGACGCGTCGGGCAGGGCGTCGACCACCGCGGCGGGGTCGATCGGCAAGCCGTCGGCGTCGACACCGCCGTGCGCGACAGAAAGGCGCGCAAGTTGCGCGATGACCGGCTCGGTTCCCGTATAGGAACGATTGAATGCGGGTGGCGTGCCCCACCACCCGGCCCATCGGAAGAACAGGTGCGTGTGCACCTCGGTGATTTTCTCCAGGCTGGCGCTCCAATAGGGGACGACCCAGTCGGTATGATAATGCGTCGCATGACCGACCGGCTTGTACACCTCGCCGTTCAGCGCCATCCGCGCAATCTCGCGCGCGCGGCTCCACGCGGCGGGAGGGGGCGTGCGTGCCAGCGCACCGTCGCAGGTGAAGGTGAACTGGCAACCCGTTCGGCGTTCCGCCCCCTGGAAGACGACGCCGCAAACCGTCTTGGGAAAGGCGGGGTGGCGGACGCGGTTCAGCACCACCTGCGCGACCGCGCGCTCCCCGACCGCGTCGTCGCCTGCTTCGAAATAGACTGCGGCGGCGAGGCAGTCGACTGCACGTTCCTGGCTGTCGGCGGCGCCGAAGATGCGGAACGCGCGGGCAGCAGGGTTCGGCGCAGTCGAAAATGGAACAGTCGCATTGAAGGCGCGCGCGTCGCCCGGTGCGAGATTCTGTATCTCGACAGGCTCGACCGGGGGCAACTCTGCCTTTGGGATGACGCGCTTCGCCTCGACCACCGGCGGCGGACCCGGGCGGGGATGCGGGGCGACAGCGACGATCCACGACGGGATCGCAATCGCCAGCACGGCAATTCCACCCATCAACGCGCGCATGGAGGCGGGAATGGCTGGCGCGTCCGGCAGCGGTGGCAGGGTATCGCTCGGCCGCACACGGGCGAGGTAGGAAGCCAGCGTGGAAATCATGGCGTCAGTCCATCGCCACGGTGTGCAACGCGCACGGGGGGGTTGCGCGGCGCTTATGCGAGGCGGCAACGCGCAGACAGGGCAAAGTCAAGACGAGCTCCATGGGCGGGGTTGCCGCCCATAACGCACAACCGGTCCGGTTGGAACCATGGGGAACCCGACGCCCGTGGGCAGCCGTTGCGCGAACAAACGCTCAACCGTGCCGAGCAGCGTCGCGGCGCCCGAAGCAATGCCCGCGGTGCCAGAGTCAATCAGGCCAAAAGCCTGTAGCCTCGCACATATCCCATTCGTCCGACGCACGCTGGCGGCATGCCGGATCCGACGGCACGCATTGCTTCACGGTGCGCTGATATCGCTTGTAACAGCTTTCCGGCTGCGCGGCGGCAACAGGCGCCGAAGCGGCCGGCACAGCCGCCGCCACCTTTTGCGGCGCCGTTTCGGCAACAGCACGTGCTTCGGCCTTGCCCGCTTCCAGATTCGCTTTGCCGCCGTCGCCGAAAGCGAGCGGCCACCCCAGAAACACCGCCAGCATCACGCTGGCGCAGATCATGGCATTGCGCACGAGTTTTCCCCCCGGAAGTCTCAGCATCCCCCGACTCGCGCATCTTACTGTTAATCCAGCGTTCAGGCCAGCGATTCACGCGTCCGGAAGAAAGTCGGGAACCGACAGATACCGTTCACCTGTATCATAATTGAACCCCAGCACACGTGTACCGTCCGGCAGGTCGGGGAGCTTCTGGAGAATCGCGGCCAGCGTCGCGCCTGAGCTGATGCCCACCAACATCCCCTCCTCGCGTGCGGCGCGGCGTGCCATGTCCTTGGCGACATTCGCATCGACCTTGACCACTCCGTCGATCGCATCGGTGTGGAGATTGGCGGGGACGAAGCCCGCGCCGATGCCCTGGATCGGATGCGGTCCAGGCTGGCCGCCCGAAATGACTGGCGAAAGCTCGGGCTCCACCGCGAACACCTTGAGCTGCGGCCATTGTTTCTTCAGCGTTTCGGCGACGCCGGTGATGTGGCCGCCGGTGCCGACGCCGGTGACCAGCACGTCGATTGGGCTGTCGGCGAAGTCGGCCAGGATTTCCTGCGCCGTCGTGTGGACATGCGCGTCGATGTTCGCGGGGTTCTCGAACTGCTGCGGCATCCATGCGCCCGGCGTGTCGGCGAGGATTTCGTTCGCGCGCTCGATCGCGCCCTTCATGCCCTTCTCGCGCGGGGTGAGGTCGAAGCTGGCGCCATAGGCGAGCATCAGCCGGCGGCGTTCGATCGACATGCTTTCGGGCATGACGAGGATCAGCCTATAGCCCTTGACTGCGGCGACCATCGCCAGCCCGACGCCAGTGTTGCCGCTGGTCGGCTCGACAATCGTACCGCCGGGTTTCAGCGCGCCCGAATGCTCCGCCGCCTCCACCATCGCCAGCGCGATGCGGTCCTTGATCGACCCGCCGGGGTTGGAACGTTCCGATTTGATCCACACCTCGGCTCCGGGGAACAAGCGCTGAACCCGGACATGCGGCGTATTGCCGATGGTTTCGAGGATCGTCTGGGCCTTCATGTGCGGAACCTCCCGTGATGCGCAGGCAGCCCACTTGGGGGCGTGCATGCGTTTCGGCAAGCCCCGCGTCAGTGCCCCGTGTTCAGCCAGCGATAGGCCGCCATGCCGACACCGCCGCCGATTGCGAAGGCGACATAGGCGAACGGAGCGAGCGCCAGCAGCAGCGGGCCCGCCAGCGCGTGCCACAGCAGCCCTTCGCGCAGGTAGGAAAAGGTGCGATCCTCCTGCGCGTCTTCCAGCCGCGAATGGATGCGCCGCGCGGCCCAGGGGAAAAAGAGCAGCATCGCGGCGGTGGCGATTGCCGCGCCCGGCGTCAGCACGAAGAACCGCGCGCCCCCCCACGGATTGAACGGCGCCGTGGCCAGTGCGATCCACAGGCACGCCGTCGCCGCGACGATCGCGGCGATGCCGCACGACCCGCGTTTGCGCACCACCGGCTCGCCCGAACCGTGGCGGGCGATCGATTGCCAGATTTGCCCCTGCGTCGGGCTGTCCGTCATCCGCAGGCTCCCTAGGGTCCGTCCTTTCGGACAGGATAGGCGCGCGGCATTCAAGGAAAGGTAAAGACCCGCTTCCGCCTGCGGTCAGGCGGCGGGCTCGGGCGCCGGGGCGATGTCGCGCGCGGCGGGCGGATCGAAGGTGCGCGCGCGGCGTAGTTCGGGAAACAGCCTCGCCCATGCCACGACGACCAGGATCGCGCCCACGCCGCCGCCGACCACGGCGATCACCGGCCCGACCAGCGCGGCGAGAAAACCGGATTCCGCTTCGCCAAGCTCATTCGATCCGGAAATGAACAAGGTCGACACTGCGCCGACGCGCCCGCGCATCTCGTCAGGCGTATAGAGCTGAATCAGCGTCTGTCGGACATAGACCGAGACCATGTCCGCGCCGCCGAGCGCGAACAGCGCCGCGAGCGAGACGAGCATCGCGGGCGCGAACTCGCTTCCAACCGCGCGCGGACCGATCAGCATCGTTAGCCCAGGACCGGCTAGTCCAAACACGACCGTCGCCAGCCCGAACCCCGCGACCGCCAGCAACATTTTGACGCCGACGTTGGTGCGCAGCGGTCGCCATGAGAAGAACGCCGCCGTCGCCACGGCGCCCAGCGCGGGCGCGGCGCGCAAATGACCCAGCCCATCCGCGCCGACGTGCAGGATGTCGCGTGCATAGACAGGCAGCATCGCAGTCGCACCGCCCAGCAATACGGCGAACAGGTCGAGCGAAATGGCGCCGAGTACCAGCCGGTTGCGACGGACATAGCCGAGCCCGTCGATCATCTGGAGCCAGGGGTTCGACGCGCTGCGGATGGTGCTGCGCGCCACCGGCGAAATCAGCATCAGCATCGTGAACGAGAGCAGGAAGAGCGCCCCCGACACGGCATAGGGCAGCCAGTGCGCGGCGGCATACAGATAGCCGCCCATCGCCGGCCCGATCACCGAACCGGTCTGCCACGCGATCGAACTGAGCGCGATCGCGGTCGGCAACAGCGCGGGCGGCACGAGGTTGGGCGACAGCGCCTGCAGCGCGGGGCCGGCGAAGGCGCGCGCGACGCCCAGCAGCGCCGCGATCGCGAACAGCGCGGGGAGGCTGATCGTCCCGCTCCACGTCAGCCAGGCGAGCGTGAGCGCACAAAATGCCTCAAGCGCCACTGCCGCGCGGGCGATCCAGCGCCGGTCGATGCGGTCGGCGACCCAACCGGCGACGAGCGACAACGCGAGCAGCGGGAGGAACTGGGCGACGCCGATCAGGCCGAGCTGGAACGCGGCGTCCTTGACGCTCATCGTCTGACGCGCAAGATCATAGACTTGCCAGCCTATGACGATCACCATCGCCATCTGACCCAGCGTGGCGGAGAGACGGGCGATCCAATAGGCTCGGAAATTGTGGATGGCGAAGGGATGCGCGGCCATGCCGCTGCCTTTGGACTGCCGCCGCCGCTTCGGCAACGCCCTTTTCGGGCCGAGGCGTGCGGGCGATGCCGTCGCCGGTGCATAAGGGGTGGCGCCGCCGCCCGTCGCCTGCCAGCAAGGGCAGGCGTTGAGTCGGAGGGAAGGAAATGCGGATCGGTGTGTCGGTTGCGATCGGGCTGCTCGCTCTGGCGGGATGCTCGCAGGCCGACGAACCCGTGGTGGGGAATGGCACGGTGCTGCCCGCCGCGCAGAGCTGGGAAGAGTTTCGCGATGCCACCATCGAGCGATGGTTTGCGATCGACCCGGCGTTCGCCGTCTATCAGGGGCGGCACGAATTCGACGGCAAGCTGCCTGACTGGAGCGAGGACGGGCTTAAAAAGCGCGGCACTTTCCTGAAGGACACGATTCGCCAGGCGCGTGCGTTCAACGGGCTGACCGCCGACCAGAAGTTCGAGCGCGACTATCTGGTCAAGGTTGCCGAGGGCCAGCTCTTCTGGCTGGAGGATGCCGACCAGCCGCACCGCAATCCCGCTTTCTACGTCAATGGCGGGCTGGACCCCAACGTCTATCTGACGCGCGAATATGCCGATCCGGCGACGCGGATGCGTGCGACGATTGCCTTTTTCCGCGCCGTCCCGGCGGCAGCGGCGAATATTCGCGCCAATCTGAAGGTGCCGTTGCCGCAAAGCTTCATCGATTTCGGCATCGCCGGTTTCGGCGGGTTCGGCGATTTCTATGCCAGGGATGCAGCCCAGGCGTTTGCGGAGGTGAAGGACCCCGCGCTGCAAAGGCAATTCGCCCAAACCGCCGCCGCGGCCGCGAAGGCAATGTACGACCTGCGCGACTGGATGCAGACGCTGAAGCCGTCCGCGACACAGGACTTTGCGCTTGGCCCCGAACGCTTCTCGCGCATGCTGAAGGCGACTGAGGCAGTCGACGTGCCGCTCGACACGCTCGAGCAGATCGGCCGCGCCGACCTGAAGCGCAATCAGGATGCGCTGGTCGCCGAATGCGCCAGGTTCGCGCCGGGGGCCACTATCCCCGCGTGCATGGCGAGGATGAACGCGATGAAGCCCAAGGGCGGTCCGGTCGCGGCCGCGCGCAAGCAGATTCCCGACCTTCGCGCGTTCGTCGTCGCGAAGGACCTTGCGACGATTCCGGGAACCGAAGAGGCGCAGGTCCATGAGAGCCCGCCGTACAACCGGCAGAATTCGGCCTATATCGACCCGCCCGGACCCTATGAGAAGGGCATTCCGTCGATCTATTACATCTCGCCGCCGGACCCGGCCTGGTCGCCCGCCGAACAGGCCGCGTACATCCCCGGCGAACCCGATCTGCTGTTCACCACCGTGCATGAAGTCATGCCGGGCCATTTCCTGCAGTTCCTGCATTCGAACCGCGCGGCGTCCCCGGTCGGTCGGCTGTTCGTCGGCTATGCGTTCGCCGAGGGCTGGGCGCATTATGCCGAGGAAATGATGTGGGAAGCGGGGCTGGGCGAGGGCGATCCGGCCATCCACATCGGCCAATTGTCGAATGCGCTGTTGCGCGATTGCCGCTTCCTGTCGGCGATCGGGCTGCACGCGCGCGCGATGAGCCAGGCGGATGCGGAAAAGATGTTCCGCGAGCAATGCTTCCAGGACCCGGGCAATGCCCGGCAACAGGCGGCGCGCGGGACCTATGATCCCGCATATCTCAACTATACGCTGGGCAAGCTGATGATCCGCAAGCTGCGCGCCGACTGGACCGCGACTCGGGGCGGGCGCAAGGCGTGGAAGCCGTTCCACGACCAGTTCCTTGGCTTTGGCGGCCCGCCCATCCCGCTGGTGCGCCAGGCGATGATGGGCGAGCCGGAGCCGCGCGCGATATTCTGACCGGCCGGATGCGGCGGGGCGTCAGCCGCCGCCGCATTCCTCCATCATGAACAGGAACACAGCTTCGACCATCTCCGCGTTTTCGGCGGTGTCGAGAATCAGCGCACCGTGTTCGCCCGGCTTCATATGGTCGGCGACGATCATCAGCGTGCGATCGCCGTCCCATTGCACGTTGCGAACCGCCGCAAAGTCGATCCCGTAATAGGCGACGGGGTCGCTGTTCCTCTTTTCCAGGATCGTCGGCGTTTCCAGCCGCGTGAAGCATCGGCGTATCGTCGTCGCCGCCGTCACCTTGCGCAGCATCGACCATCCCTTGGTATCGCCGCCGGGTTCGCGCCAGTTGCGGATGGTGATGTTGTACCCGCGACCGAAATAGCCTTCCATCGCGCCCTGCAGGTCCTCGACCGTAACCGCTGGATCGTCCTGCGCTTGCGCGGCGGGCGCGGCGACCGCGGTACAGGCGAGCGCCATCGGTGCGAGGATGGACAGGCGTTTCAGCATGGACGGGCACCCCTTTCGTCGTTTCAACCCGGAAACGATATCGCCTGCCGCTGTCTGCGTCATGAACCGCGCGGCTTCCCTTCGGCCCTCAGTGTCCCTACATGCGTCACCCCTATGGCTCGTCCCCGACCCAAAAGCTTCGAAAAGGCCAAGACCGTCGCCGAAAACCGGCGCGCACGCTACGATTATGCGATCGAAGATGTATATGAGGCGGGCATCGCGCTGACCGGGACCGAAGTGAAATCGCTGCGCTTTGGTGAGGGGTCGATCACCGAATCCTATGCCGAAGTGAAGAACGGCGAAGTGTGGTTGATTAATTCCAACGTTCCGGAATTCAGCCACGGCAACCGGTTCAACCACGAACCGCGCCGCCCCCGTAAATTGCTCCTTCATGAGCGCGAGATCAACAAGCTCCACGGCGCAGTTGCGCGCGAGGGGATGACGCTTGTGCCGCTGAGCATCTATTTCAACGGGCGGGGCCGGGCGAAAGTCGAGCTGGCCCTGGCGAAGGGCAAGAAGACGCATGACAAGCGCGAGTCCATCAAGGAGCGGGACTGGAAGCGCGAACAAGCGCGTCTGCTGCGCGACCGTGGCTGAGGCGCGGCCGGGCGAAACGGCGCAGCACGCGAAGTCGATCGACGAGATCGCGGCCGGGGAAGATCGCGCGGAAGCCGCCGAGGCGATTGCCGAGACGATCGCCCCCAAGGGGCGGCTGCGCCGGTGGGTGCTCGATTCAATGCCCCGCCGCGAGGATTTCGAGAACAACCGGTGGCTGCGCCCCTTCGCGCGGCGTGTGATGAACCCGGCGCTGTGGCGGCTGACGCGGCGATCGGTGCCGCGCGGCGTGGCGCTGGGCATGGTCACCGGCATCCTGATCCCGATGGGGCAAATTCCGGCATCGGCGGTGCTCGCGCTGCCGTTGCGCGCCAACATTCCCGCCGCTGCCGCGACGACGCTCATCACCAATCCGGTCACGACGCCGCCGCTCTGGATCGCGGCCTATTGGATTGGCCATTGGGTGCTGGGGATCGGCCCGGCGCACGGCGGCGCGAGTGCCGCGTCGGCGGATCGCAGTTGGACCCAATGGCTGTTGCACGATGCCGGGCCCGCGACTCTGACCGGGCTGGTGACGATCACTATCCTGTGCGCCATCGTCGGTTACGTCGCCGCCGCGCTGGGCTGGCGCTGGTGGATCGCACGAAAGTGGCGCCGAAGAAGCCGTCTGCGCAACGATGATACAAAGTTGCACGCGCGGAATTGACGCACCGTAACACTGCCGTAAGACAGCGGACTTCGGGCTTTCATTCTCCAGGAGTTCCCATGCGCCTTACGCTGCTCGCTTCCACCATCCTGTCGGGTTCGGCGCTGCTCGCCGCCTGTGCCCATGACAACAGCGCAGCGCCGGTCGCCGCGTCCGAACCGGCGCCGGTTGCAGTGGCCGCGGCGCCCGCCCCGGCGCCCAGGCCCAAGCCCGAGATCGGCGACTTCGGTTTCGACCTGGCGGGCATGGACCGCGCGATCGCGCCAGGCGACGATTTCTACGGCTTCGCGAACGGCACCTGGGCGAAGGTCACCGAGATTCCGGCCGACAAGTCGAACTATGGCGCGTTCAACGTGATCGCCGACCTGTCGCAGAAGCGCACGCACGACATCCTTGAGGAAGCGCGCCAGGACCCGACTTCGAAGATCGGCATCGCCTATGCCACCTATCTCGATGTCGACGCGATCAACGCCAAGGGGCTGGCGCCGGTCGAACCCTGGTTGAACCAGATCAAGGGGTTGAAGACCAAGGCGGGCTATGCCGCGCTGGCGGCGCAGGCCGATCGCAACGGCGTGCGCATTCCCTTTGGCAGCTATGTCGGCCAGGACGACAAGAACCCAGAGGTCTATGCGCTGAACCTGTCGCAGGGCGGCCTGGGCCTGCCCGACCGCGACTATTATCTCTCGAAGGATCCCAAGCTCGCCGAGGCCAAGGCGGCCTATGAAGCGCACATCGCCAAGATGTTCGAGCTGGCGGGCGAGCCCGACGCCGCCGCGCGTGCCAAGGCAATCGTCGGTTTCGAAACCAAGATCGCACAGGTTAGCTGGACGCGCATCGACAGCCGCGACGCGAACAAGACCTATAACAAGATGACTGTCGCCGAGCTGGCCAAAAAGGCCCCCGGCTTTGACTTCGCCGCCTATTTCAAGGGTATCGGCGCGCCGGTCGACACCGTGATCGTCGCCCAGCCGAGCGCCCTGACCGGTATTGCCAAGCTGATCCAGGCGACGCCGCTGCCGGTCCTGAAGGACCAGCTGTTGCTGCGCACGCTCGACAGCTTCGCCGACGTGCTGCCCGAACCGTTCGACAAGGAACAGTTCGCCTTTTACGGCACCACCCTGTCGGGCACGCCCGAACAGGAAGTCCGCTGGAAGCGCGCGACCGATTTCACCTCGGGCATCCTCGCCGACGATGTGTCGAAGGTGTATGTCGCGAAATATTTCCCGCCCGAAACCAAGGCGGCCGCCGACCAGCTCGTCAAGAATGTCATCGCCGCAATGGATCGGCGTATCGATGCGCTCGACTGGATGTCGCCGGAAACCAAGGTGAAGGCGCATGCCAAGCTGGCCGCGTTCACGCCGAAGATCGGCTATCCGGACCGCTGGCACGATTATTCGGACCTGCAGATCGTCGCCGGCGACGCGTTCGGCAACAACCTGCGCGCGAACCAGTGGCAGCATAACGACAACATCAGCCACCTCGGCAAGCCGCTCCAGCGCTGGGAATGGGGCATGACCCCGATGACCGTGAACGCCTACGCCAATTTCGGGATGGTCGAGATCGTGTTCCCGGCCGCGATCCTCCAGCCGCCGTTCTTTGACCCGAACGCCGACCCGGCGATCAACTATGGCGGCATCGGCGCAGTGATCGGCCACGAGCTGAGCCACCATTTCGACGACCAGGGCGCGAAGTACGACAGCCATGGTCAGCTCACCGATTGGTGGACGCCCGACGACGTCAAGGCATTCAAGCAGCGCACCGACGCACTGGTGGCGCAATATGACCAGTATGAGCCGCTGCCCGGCATGCATGTGAAGGGCGCGCTGACGCTGGGCGAAAATGTCGCCGACCTTGCCGGCCTGACGGTCGCCTATGACGCGTATAAGGCGTCGCTGGGTGGTCAGCCCGCGCCGGTGATCGACGGCTTCTCGGGCGACCAGCGCTTCTACATGGGCTGGGCGCAGGTGTGGCGCCGCAACTATCGCGAAGCAACCCTGCGTCAGCGGCTGCTGACCGATCCGCACTCGCCGTCGGAGCAGCGTACCTGGGTCGTCCGCAACCTCGACCCCTGGTATGCCGCCTTTGCGCCGGAGACGTCGCAGAAGCTGTACCTGACGCCGGAACAGCGCGTCCGCATCTGGTAATCGCGCATTCGCCCCGCGTCGCTGCCCGGGAAATCGGGGAGGCGGCGCGGGGAAGCGCCCACTCGGGGCGCCGTGCCGCTTGACCGCCGGGCACGCCCGGCACACACGAAGCACCTATGGCTTCGCTCGCACCCGCCACGCCGCGCCCCGCGTCGCGCACCTTTCTGCCGCTGCTGGCGTCAGTGCTGGCGGGGATCCTCGCTGCGGCGCTGATCCTTCTCACAGTCCATGATCGCGCGGTCGCGGTCGGCTTCGTCGCAGCGGGCATATTGGCCGCCGGCGTGATGATCGGCGCGCGCCGGCTGTTCGCGCCGGACGACGACGGCACGCGCGAGACCGACTGGGCCGTCGCCCATGCACTCGCCGACGCGAGCGACCATGCGCTTGCCGTCACGGATCGCGCCGGGCGAATGGTGTGCGCCAACGACCGGTTCGAGGCGTTGTTCGCCGGCTTCCCGACTCCGCCGGGCCTGCCAGTCGACGATCAGGCGCAGGCCGCGCTGGGCGCCGCCGGTCGTGCCGCATGGCGCGACGGCGAGGGCCGGGCCGGGCCGGTCGACGTGTTCGGCGCGCCCGTCACTGTCCGCGTCGCGCGGGTGAGCGAGGAAACGCTCGTCTGGCGCTTCACCGGCGTTCAGGCGCTCGATCTGGCGCATCAGGTCGCCGCGCTTGTCGCGGGTGCCATCGGCGACCGGCTGGGCGGGGCGGGCATCATGACGGTCGTGATCGCGCCCGACGGCCGCATCCGATCCGCCAACCGCGTGTTCCGCCAGCGTGCGATGGGCAGCGTCGACGCGCCGATCGAGGGGCGCGACTTCGCACGCTTTCTCATCACCGATTCGTCGGGAATGGTGCGTTTCGAACGCGAAGGCGTGGGGGGCACGCCGCTGCGCGTGCTCCAGATTCCGTTCCTGGAAGGCGACGACGTGCCGATCCTGGTCGCGCTGCTCGACGAAGAGCCGCAGGCGGTGCCGACACCTGCCATCGGCGCCAGCGCATCGGCGCATGTCCGATCCCTGATCGCGCTGTTGCCGGTCGGCATGGCACTGGTCGATCGCGACGGGCGGTTCGTGCATATGAACGACGCCTTCACGCGCGCGGTGCGGATCAATCCCGCCGCGCCGCCGCTCTACCCCGGCGACCTGGTCGTGCGCGAGGACAAGGCGGCGGTGGCCGATGCGGTGCGCCGCTTTGCCAGCGGTGCGGGGCACGCAACCGACATGGCGGTCCGGCTCGTCGACGGGCCCGAGGAGCCGGTCGCGATCACAATCGCGGGTGCGCGCGGGCTGGGCGATGCGGCGGTGCTCATCAGCCTGAAGGACTCGGGCGAGGAGGGCAAGCTGAAGCGGCAGGTCGCACAGGCGACCAAGATGCAGGCAATCGGGCAACTGGCGGGCGGCGTCGCGCATGACTTCAACAACATCCTGACGGCGATCATCGGCCATTGCGACCTGATGTTGATGCGCCATTCGCCCGGCGACAGCGATTACGACGACATCCAGCAGATTCGCGCCAATTCGAATCGCGCGGCCAGCCTGACGCGGCAACTGCTGGCCTTTTCGCGGCAACAGACGCTGCGGCCGCAGGTGCTGCAACTGCCCGACGTGATTTCGGAAGTGTCGAACCTGCTCAAGCGGTTGCTGGGCGAGACGGTGCACCTGGTGGTCAAGCACGGCCGCAACCTGGGGCCGGTGCGCGCCGACCCCGGGCAACTCGAACAGGTCGTCGTCAACCTGGCGGTCAACGCGCGCGACGCGATGCTGAGCAAGAACCCGAACGGCGGGGGCACGCTGACGATTGAGACGATGGCGGTGTCGGCGTCCGAAGTGCGGCAGATGGACGAGGACGTCCTGCCGGTCGGCGACTATACTGCGCTGCGCATTTCCGACACCGGCACCGGCATTCCGGCCGAGGTGCTGCCCAAGATCTTCGAACCGTTTTTCACTACCAAGGAAGTCGGCAAGGGCACCGGGCTGGGTCTGTCGACCGTCTATGGCATCGTCAAACAGTCCGGTGGCTATATCTTCGCCGAAAGCGAGCCGGGGCAGGGGGCGGCCTTCACCATCTATCTGCCGGTCCATGCCGCCCCCGAGGCGGCAAAGGCACCCGTGGTCGGCCCCAGGGAAGTGCCACAGGACCTTTGGGGTAGCGGGACGATCCTGCTGGTCGAAGACGAGGACATGGTTCGCGCCGTCGCCGAACGCGCGCTGACGCGGCAGGGCTATACCGTGCTTACCGCCGAACATGGCGAGGCGGCGCTCGAGCTGCTCGAAAAATGCGACCGGCCCGACCTGCTCGTTTCCGATGTCGTCATGCCCTCGATGGACGGGCCGACGATGGTGCGGCATGCGCGCGAACGCTATCCCGACCTGCCGATCCTGTTCATGTCGGGCTATGCCGAGGAACAATTGCGCAAGTCGATTGACCTCGACAATGTGGCATTCCTCCCGAAACCCTTTTCAGTTCAGCAGCTTGCAGAGGCAGTACGGGAAGTGCTCGCGACGAATTGACTTGGCGGCGGGCGGTAATCCTGCGATGATTCGGTCATGCCCCATGTACAGCGTATCCTGATCGTCGAAGACGAACCGCTTATCGCGATGATGCTCGAGGATTTTCTCGACGTGCTCGACCGGCATTGTGCGGGAACCGTCGATTCCGTCGCCGCGGCGATCGCGCGGATCGACGAAGGGGGCGTCGACGGCGCGATCCTGGACGTGAACCTGCGCGGTGGCGAACAGAGCTGGCCGATCGCCGACCGGCTGGCGCAGGACGGCATTCCCTTCATCCTGGCGACCGGCGGGTCAGGGGAAGTCATCGTTCCCGCGCATCGCGCACGCCCGGCGCTGTCGAAGCCGTTCACGATCGACGGGATCGAAGCCGCATTGGCCTCGCTCGGCTGAACGACCGACACGGCGGCTGTGGATCGCGGGCGTCGCGGAGGTGCGTCCAGGCTCGATCCTCCTGATGCATGTCCTCTATCGCAGCCGCCAAGTCGCGCGCGACGTGCTACTGCACATCCTCGACGGGTCAAGGGCGCGCGGGATGGCGGCGATACCGGTCGGCACGCTGTTTGCCCAGCGCGGCGCCTGACGCGGGGCGGGGCCGGTCAGGCAATCCGCTCGGGCACTTCGGCGGCGTCGCGCTCGATCGCGCTGCCGGGGGCGACGGCCTCCCACGGGAAGACGAACCAGTCCTTGGTCACGCGCCGATCGATCATGCGCGCGCGATAATCGACTTTCTGGCTCGAGCGTTCATTGTCGATCAGCGTCGCGAAACGCACCGATCCAGGCAGGGCACCCGCCTCCGCCAGCGCGTCGCGCAGCCGCCCGATCGTCGCGCCGCTGTCGTTGATGTCGTCGATCAGCAACAGCCGTTCGCCGCGCCGCGTCCGCTCCGCCAGCCGTTGCAGCGGTGCGTCGGCGAAGTCCTCCACCTTCGAGCTGTGGTCGACCGACAGCATCGGCAGGCCGGTCGCATGGCTGAGATACACCGCCGGCGCCAGCCCGCCGCGGCCGATCCCGATCAGGAACGACGGTGCCCAGCCTGCATCCGCCGACAGGGCGGTGGCGAGTGCGTGCACCTGGGCCACGAATTCGTCGTGCGCGATCACCGTGAACACCGGCATGTCAGAAACTCTCCACATAGGCGTCGAGCGCGGCGAGATGCCGCGCGACCGACACGTCGGGCAGGAACGCGCCGAGGAAGCTGTTGCGCGCCAGCCGCACCAGGTCCGCCCGAGACAGCCCGCGCGCCTGCGCCACGGCGCGGTAATTCGCACCGATATAGCCGCCGAAATAGGCGGGATCATCCGAGTTGACGGTCGCGCGCAACCCGGCGGCGAGCATGCGGTCGATCGGGTGGTGTGCCAGGTCGCGCACGACGCATAGTTTCAGATTGGACAGCGGGCAGACCGTCAGCGTCATGCCGCTACGCGCCAGGCGGGCGGTCAGCGCGGCATCCTCGAGCGCCCGATTGCCATGGTCGATCCGGTCGACGTGAAGCAAGTCGAGTGCCTCGATGACATAGTCGGGCGGACCTTCCTCACCCGCATGCGCGACGCGCTTCAGCCCCATGTCGCCCGCAGCGGCGAAGACGCGGGCGAATTTCGACGGCGGATGGCCCACTTCGGACGAATCGAGCCCGACGCCGACGATGCGATCGAGCCAGGGTTCGGCCGTGCGCAGCGTGGCGAAGGCGGCGTCCTCGTCCAGATGGCGCAGGAAACAGAGGATGAGGCCGGCGGTGATCCCGTGCCTTGCCTCGGCCTCGCGCATGCCGGCGAACAGGCCGTCGGCGACGACCTGGAACGGAATACCGCGGTCGGTATGCGTCTGGGGGTCGAAGAATATTTCGGCATGCACGACGCCGTCCGCCGCCGCGCGGTCGAAATAGCCAGTGGCGAGGTCGCGGAAATCCTCCTCGGTCTGCAGCACGCCCGCACCGGCGTAATAGATGTCGAGGAAATCCTGAAGGTTCGAAAAGCTATACGCAGCCCGCACTTCCTCGACACTGGCGAAGGGAATCGCGATGCGGTTGCGTGCGGCCAGCGCGAACATCAGCTCGGGCTCCAGGCTGCCTTCGATGTGCAGATGCAGTTCAGCCTTGGGCAGGCCGGTGATAAAGCGGCAGAGGGTGTCCATGCCCTGTTGTCGCGCCGTTGCGCGCCGTGGGCAAGCGGCCGCGCACGCCGTTCATGCGGCGGTGCGGCGAAAGCAATCGGCGGCATGATCGTCGACCATGCCGACCGCCTGCATCCAGGCGTGGACGATCACCGGGCCGACGAATTTGAACCCGCGTTTTTTCAATGCCCTGGAAAGCTCGTGCGACACGGCGGTCTGTGCCGCGACCGTCACGCCGTCGCCGCGCACCGGATTGTTATCGACGAACGCCCAGGCAAAGCTATCGAAGGCTTCGCCCGCGTCGCGCATCGCCAGATAGGCGCGCGCATTGCCGATCGTCGCCTCGATCTTGGCGCGCGCGCGGATGATGCCCGGATCCGCCATCAGTCGCTCGACATCGGCTTCGGTGAAGGCGGCGACTTTTTCCGGGTCGAAATCCGCGAAGGCGCGGCGGAAGCCATCGCGGCGCTTGAGGATTGTCGACCAGCTGAGCCCGGCCTGAAACCCCTCGAGCATCAGCATTTCCCACAAGGCGCGCGAATCGCGCACCGGAATGCCCCATTCATCGTCGTGATACGCGGCCATCATCGCATCGCTTTGCGCCCACCGGCAGCGCCTGGGTTCCGTCATCGCCTCTTCCCCTTCGATCGAGCCGCAGAATGGAGAACAAAAAATGAAAGTTCCACTCTTGTTCTTGCGGAACATTATATGTACACAGCGATCACGCGTTGAACGAGTGCAGTACATCCTCTAGCGACGGAGGCTCCCAGTGGCGGCATCCTTGAAGGTCATCGACGGCAAAATGGCAGCTTCTAACGACAGGCAAAAGGCACTCGACGCCGCGCTTGCGCAGATCGATCGCGCGTTCGGCAAGGGCTCGGCGATGCGGCTCGGCAGTCGCGAGGCGATGGAGATCGAGGCGATTTCGACGGGTTCGCTCGGGCTCGACATCGCGCTCGGCATCGGCGGGCTTCCCCGCGGCCGCATCATCGAGATCTACGGGCCGGAAAGCTCGGGCAAGACGACGCTGGCGCTCCACGCCATCGCCGAGGCGCAGAAGAACGGCGGAACCGCCGCGTTTGTCGACGCGGAACACGCGCTCGATCCGGTCTATGCCCGCAAGCTGGGCGTCAACATCGACGAACTGATCGTCAGCCAACCCGACACGGGCGAGCAGGCGCTCGAAATCACCGACACGCTGGTGCGCTCGAACGCAATCGACGTGCTGGTGGTCGACTCGGTGGCGGCGCTGGTGCCGCGCGCGGAAATCGAAGGCGAGATGGGCGACAGCCACGTCGGCCTGCAGGCGCGCCTGATGAGCCAGGCGCTGCGCAAGCTGACCGGCTCGATCAGCCGCTCGCGCTGCCTGGTGATCTTCATCAACCAGGTCCGCATGAAGATCGGCGTGATGTACGGCAACCCGGAAACCACGACCGGCGGCAATGCGTTGAAATTCTACGCTTCGGTCCGTCTCGACATCCGCCGCACCGGGCAGATCAAGGATCGCGAGGACATCATCGGCAACACCACGCGCGTCAAGGTGGTGAAGAACAAGGTCGCGCCGCCGTTCAAGCAAGTCGAGTTCGACATCATGTACGGCGAGGGCATTTCGAAGATCGGCGAGATCCTCGACCTCGGCGTCAAGGCCGGGCTGGTCGAGAAATCGGGTTCGTGGTTCAGCTACGACAGCGTCCGCATCGGTCAGGGGCGTGAAAACGCCAAGACCTTCCTCAAGGAAAACAGCGAAATCTGCAATCGGCTGGAAGCTGCGATCCGCGGCCGTACCGCCGAGGTTGCCGAGGAAATGATGGCGGGTCCGGAACCCGACGACGATGCTTGATCTATAATGTTTCTATCAGGTGGCGTCCCCGGCAACGGACTGGTCGGGATCGCCGTCACGGGAGTCGCTCCCATCGGATGGCCCGGCGTGTTCCCTGCACGCCGGGCCTTTCGCGTTCCCGCTAACTGCATTTGAGGGCCGCACTTTCCTCTCACGGCCGCACTTTCGCTCGACCGCCAGCCGTGGCAGCGTTCGCGGCCCTGGAACGAAGGAGAGGCAGCGCGTCATGATCGTCGTCCATCATCTCGAAAATTCGCGGTCACAGCGTGTCCTGTGGCTGCTTGAGGAGCTTGGCTTTCCCTACGAAGTCCGCTGGTATGCGCGCGACAAGCGGACCATGCTCGCCCCGCCCGAGCTGCGGCGCGTGCATCCGCTGGGCAAGTCGCCGGTGGTCGAAGACGACGGCCTCGTCATCGCCGAAACCGGCGCGATCATCGACTATCTGGTCGAAAAGGCCGGTGGGCGCTTTGGTCCGGGTGACGCGCGGGCGGAAATGCTGCGCTATCGCCACTTTCTGCACTATGCCGAGGGGTCGCTGATGCCGCCGCTGCTGGTCAAGCTGGTGCTCGGCCGCGTGCCGCTGTTCGGCAAGGCGGCGCAGAAGCGCATCCAGCCGATGATCGACGTGCACCTCGACTGGGTCGAAAGCGAGCTTGCCACGCGTCCCTGGTTTGCCGGCGACGCGTTCACCGCAGCCGACGTGATGATGAGCTTTCCGCTTGAAGCCGCCGCTGACCGCGCCGGCGCTGGCGATGGTCGCCCTGCGATTCGCGCATGGCTGGACACCATCCATGCGCGGCCCGCCTATCAGGCCGCGCTCACGCGGGGCGGGCCCTACGCCTATGCCTGAACCGCACGGGCGCTGAGGTCAGCGCCCGGCATATTCGTCAAAGCTTTCCGCATCGGTCGGCCCGCCCGCCGGGATCGGCCTGACCGACGGCTCGACTTCGTCGGGCGCGTCGAGCTTGCCTTCCCACCGCGCGACGACCGCGCTCGCCACGGCATTGCCGATCACATTGGTCGCGGTGCGCCCCATGTCGAGGAAATGGTCGACCGCCAGGATCAGCAGGATGCCCGCTTCGGGAATGTTGAAGTGCGACAGCGTGCCGGTGATGACGACCAGGCTCGCGCGTGGGACGCCCGCGATCCCCTTGCTGGTAATCATCAGGATCAGCAGCATCTGGATCATCGTCGGCCAGTCGAGCGCAATGCCATAAGCCTGGGCGATGAAGATCGACGCGAATGTCATGTACATCATCGACCCGTCGAGATTGAACGAATAGCCGAGCGGCAGCACGAAGCTGGCGATACGCGGCGGCACGCCGAACCGGTCGAGCGCGTCGAGCGTGCGCGGATAGGCGGCCTCTGACGAAGCGGTCGAGAAGCCGAGCAGGATCGGATCGCGCAGATAGCGGACAAGCTCCGCCGTTCGCGGACCGACAACCAGGAAGCACGCGCCGAGCAGCACCGCCCACAGCACGAGCAGCCCGATGTAGAAACTGGCCATGAAGAAGGCGAGGTCGCCGACCACCCCCAACCCCTTGGTCGCCAGCGTGCGCGCGACGGCACAGAAGACTGCGACTGGCGCGAACAGCATGACATAGCCGGTGACGGTCAGCATGACGGAGACCAGCGCCTCGAGGCCATCGAGCAGCGGCTTGGCCTTTTCGCCGACCGCGGCCATGCCCACGCCGAAGAACAGCGAGAAGACGACGAGTTGCAGGATGTCGTTGCTGGCCATTGCGTCGATGGCGCTGGTGGGCACGATATGCGTGAAGAATTTCGCCGCATCGAAGCCCGAGCGATCGACGCCGCTCGACGCATCGACCGGCGGCAGCGGCAGGTTGAGCCCGGTGCCGGGGTGGAGCAGGTTGACCAGGATCAGGCCGAGCGTGAGCGAAACAAGGCTGGCGCAGACGAACCAGAAGAACGCCTTCAACCCCACGCGGCCGATCGCGCCACCGCCGCCCATGTGCGCGATGCCGACGACCAGCGTCGACACGACCAGCGGCGCGATGATCATCTTGATGAGATGCAGGAACATCTGCGTGGGGATGTCGAATGCATAGGCAATCGTACCCAGCGTCGCCTTGCCCCCTTCGGTGCCGTCGAACGCCAGGTTCAGCGCCCAGCCGATCAGCCCGCCGAGCAGCAACGCCGCCAGAATGAACCAGGTAAGTCGTTTGCCCACAATTGCTCCCCAAGAATCGTCGCCGAAGGGAAGGGGATTGCGCGCGCCGGGTCAAGCCCGGCGGTCCTAGCGGACCGAGCGGGAGGGGAATTCGCCCGATCGACTCGCATCGCTGCGGATGGCGGCGGAAGCACGGCGAAGCCGGTCGCGGGCGTGGCGGCGCATCCCTTCGCCACCGCTTCGGCAGTTGCCGCCGCCCCGGGTTTCATTCTACGCCGGGATCACGGACCAAAAGGGGAGCGGGCATTGATGGGGATCGCGATCGACAGGCGCCGGATGCTGGCGACCATGGCCGCCTTGCCTGCATTTTCGCTTTCGGCCGTCGCGCGCGCCGCGGAGCCAGACCTGTCCGAACTGCACGACCTGACCGTCGGTGCCCGGCCAATCGGCGCCGATGAGCGCCTGAAGCGGATCGCACGCGCGCAGATGCTGATGCGTGCGACCGGCATCGGCGCGGTACTGATCGAAGGCGGGTCGTCGCTCTTCTATTTCGCCGGGTTGCAGTGGGGACGCAGCGAGCGGCTGACCGCGATCATACTCCCGGCGGAGGGAGACGCGTGCGTCGTCACGCCATTCTTCGAGGAAGCGCGCACGCGCGAAGGACTGGGCATCGCGGCCGAAATCCGGACGTGGCAGGAAGACGAAGATCCGCTCGCGCTGGTTGCGTCGTTCCTGAAGGAGCGCGGCGTCGACCGCCTGCCGGTCGGTATCGAGGAAACCGTGCGTTATTTCGCAGTCGACGGCCTGCAAAAGGCAATGCCCGGCGCGCGAATCGTTTCGGCCAACCCGGTCGTGCGCGGGTGCCGGATGGTCAAATCGCCCGCCGAAATCGCGCTGATGCAATTGGCGACCGACGTCACCATCGCCGCCTATCGCTGGACCTATCCGCGCGTCGAGGCGGGGATGAGCAATCGCGACATCGCCGCGCTGATGACCGCCGCGACACGCAAGCTGGGCGGCGCGGTCGAATTCAACCTGATCCTGCTGGGCGAGGCATCGGCCTATCCGCACGGCACCAAAAAGCCGCAGGCGGTTGCGCGCGGCGAAGTCGTGCTGATGGACTGCGGCGCCAATGTGCTCGGCTACCAGTCCGACGTCTCGCGCAGCTTCGTCTTCGGGACCCCTGACGACGAACAGCGCCGGGTGTGGGACACAGTGCACCGCGGCCAGGAAATCGCCTTCGCGGCGGCGAAGCTGGGAACACCGGCGGGCGAAGTCGACGATGCGGTGCGGCGGTTCTACGCCGCGCAGGGGTGGGGGCCCGACTATCGGTTGCCCGGCCTGTCGCACCGAACCGGGCATGGCATCGGCATGGACGGGCACGAGCCGGTCAACCTGGTGCGCGGCGAGAAGACGGTGTTGGCGCCGGGCATGTGCTTCTCGAACGAGCCGGGCATCTATATCCCCGGCAAGTTCGGCATCCGGCTGGAGGATTGCTTCCATATGACGGATGCCGGACCCAAGTGGTTCAGCGCGCCGCCGCCGTCGATCGACCGGCCGTTCGACTGATCGACCGAGCCGGTATGCGGATCGCCGCCTATCTCCTTTTCCTGCTCTTCATGGTCGCTACCTATGCAGCGATCCGGCCGGCGGCGGGGAGCGGGCTGGCGTCCTATGCGGTCGTGCTGGTGCTGAGTTTCGTCTCCACGGCGGTGCACGAACTGGCGCATGCCGCCGCCGCATGGCGATTTGGCGCGCGGATTACCGAAATCATGGTCTTCCCGCTGCGCTATCGCCCGGCCAGGCGCCGGATCGAACTGACGGGGCGGATGGATGGCGGCGAAGTCGGCGGATTCGTCCGCTACTCGCTCGATAGGGTCGGCGCGCGCAGCAAGCATGGATGGATCGCGGCCGCCGGACCTGCCGCCAATCTGGCGCTGGCCGCGATTCTATTCCTGGTCTGCGCAATGCTGACGGACCGGGCACAGTGGCAGGGCGGCGCGGCGCAAGGTCGCCTGCCGTCCGATGCGGCGGTGCGTACCGCGATCGGCCATATGTGGTTCGCGGCGACACTGGTGCCTTATTTGTCGGGTCTCGCGATCCTGTCGCTCGGCGCGGGCGTGGTGAACCTGTTGCCGTTCGACGGCAGCGATGGCGCGGCGATCCTGCGTGCATTGCGCAACAGGCGCCGGTGATCGTGCGCGGGTGCGTAACCATCGCGCTTGAGTGGAACCGCAGGCTCGCCTAAGTCGCGATCATGACGTCCACCAACGATATCCGCCGCTCGTTCCTCGACTATTTCGAGCGTGAAGGCCATGCGCGCGTGCCGTCGGCACCGCTCGTCCCGCACAACGACCCGACGCTGATGTTCACCAACGCGGGCATGGTTCCGTTCAAAAATGTCTTCACCGGGCTGGAACAGCGCCCGTACACGACGGCGACGAGCAGCCAGAAATGCGTGCGCGCGGGCGGAAAGCACAACGACCTCGACAATGTCGGCTATACCGCGCGCCACCATACGTTTTTCGAAATGCTCGGCAATTTTTCGTTCGGCGACTATTTCAAGGATCGTGCGATCGAACTCGCCTGGGGGCTGGTGACAAAGGAATGGGGCATCGACGCCAGCCGGCTGCTCGTCACTGTCTATCATGACGACGACCAGGCGTTCGACCTGTGGAAGAAGGTCGCGGGCCTGCCCGACGACCGCATCATCCGCATCGCGACCAGCGACAACTTCTGGTCGATGGGCGACGATGGCCCGTGCGGCCCGTGTTCGGAAATCTTCTACGACCATGGCGATCACATCCCCGGCGGCCCGCCGGGATCGCCCGATGAGGACGGCGACCGGTTCATCGAGATCTGGAATCTCGTCTTCATGCAATATGTGCAGGCGGGCGGAAAGATCGTCGGTGACCTGCCGCGCCCGTCGATCGACACGGGCATGGGGCTGGAGCGCATCGCCGCGCTGTTGCAGGGCAAGCACGACAATTACGATACCGACACGTTCCGCGCGCTGATCGACGAATCCGCCGCGCTGACGGGCACCAGTGCCGAGGGGGCGTTCAAGGCGAGCCATCGCGTCATCGCCGACCATCTGCGGGCGTCGGGTTTCCTGGTGGCGGACGGCGTGCTGCCCGCCAACGAAGGGCGCGGCTATGTGCTCCGCCGCATCATGCGCCGCGCGATGCGCCACGCGCATCTGATCGGCGCGAAGCAACCGCTGATGCACCGGCTGGTGCCGTCGCTGGTCGCGGAAATGGGCGGCGCCTATCCCGACCTGCTGCGCGCGCAGCCGCTGATCGAGGCGACGCTGCTGCAAGAGGAAACGCGCTTCCGCCAGACGCTGTCGAACGGCTTGCGCCTGCTCGACGAGGCGACGGTCGGCATGGGCGCGGGCGACACGCTGCCCGGCGATGTCGCGTTCAAGCTCTATGACACGTTCGGCTTCCCCTATGACCTGACCGAGGACGCGCTGCGCGCCCAGTCGATCGCAGTCGACCGCGCCGGGTTCGACGCCGCGATGGCCGAGCAGAAGCGCGCCGCGCGCGCCGCGTGGAAGGGGTCGGGCGAAAAGGCGTCGGACGACGTCTGGTTCGACATCGCCGACGAAGTCGGGTCGACCGAGTTCATCGGCTATTCGGCCGATGCCGGCGACGGCACGGTCGTCGCGCTGGTGAAGGACGGCGTTCGCGTCGACCGCGCCGGGGCGGGCGACAGCGTGGCGGTCGTGACCAACCAGACGCCTTTCTACGGCGAAAGCGGCGGCCAGATGGGCGATGCCGGCGCCATCTCGAACGAGAAGGGGTTGCGCGCGACGGTGTCGGACACGGCGAAGCCGCTCGGCCGCCTGCACGCGCATCAGACGACGATTGAAGTCGGCGAGATCGTCGTTGGCGATACCGTCCACCTTGCCATCGACGTCACGCGCCGCAATCAGGTGCGCGCGAACCACTCGGCGACGCACCTGCTGCACGCGGCGCTTCGCGAACGGCTTGGCCCGCATGTGACGCAGAAAGGCAGCATGGTCGCGCCTGATCGCCTGCGGTTCGACTTTTCGCATCCCTCGGCGCTGACGGCGGAAGAAATTGCGCAGATCGAAGCCGATGTGAACGCGCAGATCCGCGGCAATGACGATGTCATGACGCGGCTGATGACTCCCGACGACGCCATTGCGGCGGGCGCGATGGCGCTGTTCGGCGAGAAGTACGGCGACGAAGTGCGCGTCCTGTCGATGGGCCGTGCCGCCGATGCCAATTATTCGGTCGAGCTGTGCGGCGGCACGCACGTCCAGGCGCTTGGCGACATCGCGTTGTTCAAGATCGTGTCGGAAAGCGCGGTTTCTTCTGGCGTGCGCCGGATCGAGGCGCTGACCGGCGAGGCTGCGCGGTTGTGGCTCGTCCACCGCGACGAACGGTTGCGCGAGGCGGCGGCGACGCTCAAGGCCGCGCCCGACGAAGTGCCCGCGCGCGTTGCCGCGCTGGTCGAGGAACGGCGGCGGCTGGAGCGTGAGCTGGCCGAGGCGAAGAAGGCGCTGGCATTGGGCGGCGGCGCGGGTGCCGCGCCCGCCGGGCCGGAACAGGTCGCGGGCGTCGGCTTCCTGGGCCAGGTGCTCGACGGGCTGGACCCAAAGGCGCTGCGCGGCGCCATCGACGAAGCGAAGCAGCGCGTCGGGTCGGGCGTGATCGCGCTGGTTGCGGTCAACGAAGGGCGCGCATCGGTCGCGGTCGGTGTTACCGAGGATCTGGTCGGCGGCGTCAGCGCGGTTGAGCTGGTGAAGCGCGCGGTGGCGGTGCTGGGCGGACAGGGCGGCGGCGGCCGCCCCGACATGGCGCAGGGCGGCGGTCCCGACGGCGACAAGGCGGCCGACGCGCTTGGCGCGGTCAAGGCCGCGCTGGCGGAGAGCATGGCGGCGGCCTGAAGGCGGGCGCGAACGCGGCCGGGATCGGTCGCGCTTCGCCGTGCTTTAACGGCCCGGCTTGATCCATGCCAAGGCGCGCCGCGCGTTCCGGCGGAACATCGCCTCCCTACCTTTCAGGGGGAGATGATACGATATGCGTGTTCACATTATTACTGCCGCGCTCGGCGCCACGCTGGCGCTGGGCGCTTGCTCGTCGCCGGCGCCTGACCAGACCGCCAACGATCTTCAGGTAACTGAGCCCGCGGCTATGGAAGCCGCTCCCGACAATGCAGCGGACACCAGCCTCGCTCCTGCGGAGGAAGCCGCGCCTGCCAACGAAGCCGATGCCGTCGACAATAGCGTCGCCAGCGCGAATGCGGCGCCCGCCGCATTCGCGCAATGCCGCGTGTGCCATACCGTCGACAAGGGCGGGAAGAACGGCGTCGGCCCGAACCTGTGGGATGTCGCGGGCAAGCCGGCCGGGGAGAAGGAGGGCTTTCAGTTCTCCGCCGCGTTCAAGGCGGCCAAGCTGACGCTCGATGACAAGACGCTCGATGCATGGCTGACCAAGCCGAGCGCAGTCGTGCCGGGTACCAAGATGGTCTTCGCGGGCATTCCCGACGCTGCGAAGCGCAAGGAAATCATTGACTATCTCAAGACGTTGAAGTGATTTCGGAACCCTGATCGGGGGAAGCCGTCCGGTCGCCCATGCGGACATGGCGGATGCGCGGTTCGCGCTCCAGCCCGGCGGCTTCCTTGATCTCCTTGCGCATTTCGTCGCGCTTGTCGTGGATCGACGCGATCACCGGCCCGACGGCAATGCCCAGGTCGACCAGCAGCGCCTCTGACAGCTGGAGCGAGCTTTCCAGCGTCTCCGGCACGGCGTCGGTTGCCCCGGCCTTGTACAGGTCGGCCGCATGCTCGGCGTCGCGCGCGCGCGCGATGATCGGCAGGTGCGGGACCCACCCGCGCACGCGGCGCACCAGCCGCACGGTCAGCACCGGATCGTCCATCGTCAGGATGAGCGCACGCGCATGCCCCAGCTTCAGCCGGTCGACCAGTTCCGACCGCGATACGTCGCCGAAGATCACTGAATAGCCGCGCCGGCGCGCAGCGTTTACATTGTCGATGTCGGCGTCAACTGCGACATATGGCTGGTCGTGCCGCCGCAGCATGTCGGCGACGGTCCGTCCGACCCGCCCGAAACCGATGACCACGGTGCCCGGTCCCTCCGGCGCGATTTCGGGCGGCTCTGCTTCGCCCTGGTTGCGCTCGATGGTCCGCGACATCAGTTGCCCCGCCTTGGCAAGCAGCGGGGTGACGGTCAGGCCGATGGCAGTTACCGTTGTCCAAAATGCCGCGGTTTCGGGCTGGATCAGCCCTGCTGCGGCCGCAGTACCCAGCACGATCAGCGTGGTTTCCGACGGGCTGGCCATCAGCACGCTGGTTTCCGCCGCCAGCCCGGGACGCACGCCGGCGAAGCGCAACAGCCCCATCGTCACCAGGATCTTGACCGCCATTACGCCCAGGATCGCGGCAAGCAGCGTCCCCCAATTCTGGAGGACCAGTGGCAGGTCCAACCGCATGCCGACGGTAATCAGGAACACGCCCAGCGCCAGCCCGCGAAACGGCGCGGTGATCGATTCGACTTCGCTGCGATATTCGGTCTCGGCGAGCATCAGCCCCGCAATCAGCGCGCCGACGATCGGCGACAGCCCGGCGAGCGAAGTGGCCAGGCTGGCGATGATAACGCTGAGAAGACTGACCGCCAGAAAGAGCTCGGGACTCTTCGTCCGTGCCGCCTGGGCGAACAACCGCGGCAGCAGGAACCTGCCTGCGGCGATCAGCGCCGCCACGGTCACCACGCCCTTCAACAACACCGTGGCCAGCCCCGTCACGCCCGCGTCCACTGCGACGGGGGACAGCGCGCCCAGCAGGAAGATGATCGGCACCAGGGCCAGATCCTCGAACAACAGCATCGCGAAGGCGCTGCGCCCGACGGCGCTTGTCGTACCCGAGATCGGCAGCACCAACGCTGTCGACGACAGCGCCAGCGCGAGCCCCAGGCCGATCGCGCCGCCCCAGGACTGGCCGAGCAGATGCATCCCCAGCCCGATAATCAGCCCCGACCCCAACAGTTCGGCGGCGCCGACGCCGAACACCATCGTCCGCATCGCCAGCAGGCGCTTGAACGACAGCTCAAGCCCGATCGCGAACAGCAACAGGATGATGCCGAACTCCGCGAACGGCTCGATCGCGTGCGGATCCGAAATCGTGACGTGATACAACCAGGGATAGTTGCCGACGAGCGCGCCGAGCCCCGCCGGGCCGACCAGCGCGCCGACCAGGATGAACCCGATCACCGGGCTGATCCGGAACCGCGCGAAGGCGGGAATTACCAACCCCGCCGCGCCGAGGATAACGAGGGCGTCGCTGAAGCCGCTGTTCTGGACATTGAGCATGCAGGCATCTTAGCGGGCGGTTCTGCCGCTTGTCATGTCACCGATTAGTGCGAGACGGAAAAGGCGAGCGCGTGATACGCCGAGCGCCGTTACCCGCCGGTCCCGCCGCGGCGCGCGCACGGTCGCGGCGTCGGGGGAGTGCTACATGGCGCCGCGCGTTCCGGCCCCGCCGGCATCGATCAGCAGGCCGTCCCGCGCTCGTCTCACCCGCCTTCCCGTTTCCACGCCGGGCCGCCCGGCAGACCAGCGGTACGAAATAGCGGCGGAGCTGGGCTGCGCCCGGTCACGGGCAATACATTGCGGTTCCGCACGGGTATCGTCGAGCGTCGCGCGGCTCGCATAGAGACCGATGGCAGTCGGACATGGTCGAAGGGGATCGCGGGAGAGGAGGAGGCGTCCGCGCGAAGGCAGCGCGGCCAAATTGCCATTGTCTGCCGGGCCCCCGCGATCGGCCTGGACGGCGGTGTCGGACGGTCGTGGTTGTCGATCGGGCTGGACGCGCGCTGCATCTGGCGCGGGTACCCCCGACTTGCGTCGCAACCGGCGGGACCGGTGGATCCGGAAAGCGCATTGCCTGTCCCGACGTCAAAAGGGGCTGGCGGCGGGAGCGCGCGACGGACGCTGGCGAGGCGCGCCGGGGCCGCGATACCGCGGTCGCCCCGGCGCATCGCCAGCGCGCCGGCATGTCAGGCCCAGTTGGCCATTTCGTTCTCAAGGTTGACGCGGATCGCCTCGAAGAATTGCTCGGTGGTCATCCACGCCTGGTCGGGACCGATCAGCAGCGCGAGGTCCTTGGTCATCTTGCCGCTCTCGACCGTCTCGATGCAGACGCGCTCGAGCGTTTCGGCGAACCTGGTCACATCGGGCGTGTCGTCGAACTTGCCGCGATACTTCAGGCCGCCGGTCCAGGCGAAGATCGAAGCAATCGGGTTGGTCGACGTCGCCTTGCCCTGCTGGTGCTGGCGATAGTGGCGCGTGACGGTGCCGTGCGCGGCCTCCGCCTCGATCGTCTTGCCGTCGGGCGTCATCAGCACCGACGTCATCAGGCCGAGCGAGCCGAAGCCCTGCGCGACCTGGTCCGACTGGACGTCGCCGTCATAATTCTTGCACGCCCAGACGAATTCGCCGTGCCACTTCAGCGCCGACGCGACCATGTCGTCGATCAGGCGGTGCTGATATTCGATACCGGCTTCCTTGAACGCGGTTTCGAATTCGGTCTCGAACACTTCCTGGAAGATATCCTTGAACCGGCCGTCATACGCCTTGAGGATCGTGTTCTTGGTCGACAGATAGACCGGCCACTTGCGGCCCAGGCCATAGTTCATCGACGCGCGCGCGAAGTCGCGGATCGATTCGTCGAGGTTGTACATGCCCATCGCGACGCCGGCGCTGGGGAAGTCGAACACTTCCTCCTCGATCACCTGGCCGTCGGTGCCCTCCCACTTCATGGTCAGCTTGCCCGCGCCCGGCACCTTGAAGTCGGTTGCCTTATACTGGTCGCCAAACGCGTGGCGGCCGACGACGATCGGCTTGGTCCAGCCGGGGATCAGCCGCGGCACATTGTTGATGACGATCGGTTCGCGGAACACCACGCCGCCCAGGATGTTGCGGATCGTGCCGTTGGGCGAACGCCACATCTTCTTCAGGCCGAATTCCTCGACGCGCGCTTCATCCGGGGTGATGGTGGCGCACTTCACGCCGACGCCGTATTTCTGGATCGCCTTCGCGCTGTCGACGGTGATCTTGTCGTCGGTCTCGTCGCGCTTCTGGATCGAGAGGTCGTAATATTCGAGGTCGATATCGAGATAGGGCAGGATCAGGCGTTCGCGGATCCATTCCCAGATAATCCGCGTCATTTCGTCGCCGTCGATCTCCACGACCGGCGTTTTCACCTTGATCTTCGCCATAGACTTTTCCGCTTTCCAGATGGGAGGGGTTGGCGACGCGTCTAGGAGCATGACGGCGCGGGATCAACTCCCCGGAAAGTCGCACCGTCAGCGTCCGCCCACGATGCCTGCCGGCGTCGCCGCGGCCCCAGTGCGGCATCGCGGCCGCGCGCGAAACGATGCGCCGGCCGGGGCGGCCGCGCGCGATGGACCGGGCCCGATACCGGCCCCTTGGGGCGGGCCGACGAAGGAGCAGGGCGGGCGCCGCTTGCATCCGCGCCGCCCGAACCACCGTGCGGCATGCAGGCTGGTGCATTGTGTCGCCGATGCGCCACAGCTACACCGGGGTATGGCTTCTCTCGATACTCCCCCCGGCACCACGACGGTCAAGTGGCGTTTTCCAGCCGTTCACCCGGAAGGACGCAAATATGTGCTGATCGCGGCGGTGCTTACCTTCGCGACGTGGGTGACCGTCGATTTCCTGACCTGGCCGATGGTGGCGCTGACGATTTTTGTCGCGGCTTTCTTCCGTGACCCCGTGCGCGTGACGCCACAAGGCCCGGGGCTGATCGTGTCGCCAGCCGACGGGCTGATAACGATGATTCAGCGCGTGCCGTTGCCGCCGGAATTGCGCGGCCCAAATGCGCTCGGCGAAGAACCGGCGGTCCGCGTTTCGATCTTCATGAGCATGTTCGACGTGCACATCAATCGCACGCCCATCAGCGGAACGGTGCGCCAGGTCGTGTATGTTGCCGGGCGCTTCCTCAATGCGGACCTCGACAAGGCGAGCGAGGAAAATGAACGCCAGTATTTCGTCGTGGAGGATCGCCACGGGATCCGCGTCGGCTTTACTCAGATCGCGGGCCTGGTCGCGCGCCGCATCGTCGGCTTTGTCAAGGAAGGCGATATGGTCGTCGCGGGCCAGCGGGTCGGTCTGATCCGCTTCGGCAGCCGCGTCGACGTGTTCCTGCCTGCCGGCTATGCGAGCACAGTGGCGCTTGGGCAGCGCGCGATCGCGGGCGAAACGGTGCTGGCGCGCGAAGGCACCGAGGACGTTCACGGCATTGCCCAGTAACGACGACCCCCACGCGCGCAGGCTACATCGGGTTCGGTTGCGAACGGATCCGGGCCGCGGCATCCCCTTGCGCGCCATCGCGCCCAACGCGGTCACTGCGCTCGCGCTTTGCTTTGGGCTGAGCGGGATTCGCTTTGCCATCGCCGGTCAGTGGGAAACCGCGGCCCTGATGGTATTGGTCGCGGGCGTGCTTGACGGCGTCGACGGTCGGATCGCGCGGCTGGTGAAGGGGGAGAGCCGGTTCGGCGCCGAACTGGACAGCCTTTCGGACGCGATCAGTTTCGGCGTGGCGCCGGCGTTGATATTGTTCCTGTGGTCGCTGATCGACTTGCCGCGCGTCGGCTGGATCATCGCGCTGGTCCACGCGCTCTTCTGCGCGCTGCGCCTTGCGCGGTTCAACGCCGCGATCGACACGACCGAACAGCCGCACAAGATGGCCGGGTTCCTGACCGGCATACCCGCGCCAGCGGGCGCCATGCTGGCGATGGTGCCGATCTATCTGTGGCTGTGGACCGACCTGGAGGTGTTTCGATCGATCTGGGTTGTCGCGCCCTGGATGGCGTTGACCGCGACATTGATGGTCAGCAGCGTGGCAACCTATTCCGCCGCATCGCTGAAGCTGCGCCCGCATTTGCGGTTCGAAGCAATCGCGGTGGTCGTGGTCGCCGCTGCGGCGTTGGTATCAGCGCCGTGGCCGACGCTGACTGTCATCGCAATCGCGTATCTGGCGACCATCCCATTCAGCATGCGCAGCTATTGGCGGATCAGGCGGCTGCGCGACGCGCGGCCCGCCCCTGCGTCACGCGCACCCGAGCCCCGCGAACCGTAGCGCGGCGCGGCTGCGGCAGCTCGGTGCCGATTACCGGGCCATAGCGCAACAGGAAGAAGGCGCGCGGAGCATGCGCACGAACGCTCGACAGGATCGTCGCAAGAGCGGCGATCAGGGCAATTCCGAACAAAAGGGCAGAAGCAAGCGAAACCATCACATGACTCCCGAACTCGACCGCAAGGGCCTGGAATCGTTCGGATTCCTTTACCCCTCAGCGCGCAGGACGTTCCCTGATCGCGTTCTGGGCGCTTTATGTTCCGTTCATGTTCCGGCGTCAAGTGGATTTTAACCTCCTTTTGTTCCATCGTCCCTGTTGTCGCTGAACCTTGGCGCGCGCGGCCGCGGCGGCGAGGTGCCAGCTCAGGCGTTGCGTTCGCCTGCGCTTTCGGCTAAGGGCGCCGCCTCAACCCGCATGGGAAGCAACATAACCCGGTGCCGCGGCTGCGCGGTCACTCGCTTCCCAGAGGAATAACCGGAAGGAGACTATCCCTATGGCGGCACCTGTCGTCACCATGCAGCAACTGCTCGAATCGGGCGCGCATTTCGGCCACCAGACGCACCGCTGGAACCCGAAGATGAAGCCGTACATCTTCGGCGATCGCAACGGCGTGCACATCATCGACCTGTCGCAGACCGTTCCGCTGTTCGCGCGCGCGCTGGAATTCGTCAACGCTACTGTCGCCGCCGGCGGCAAGGTGCTGTTCGTCGGTACCAAGCGCCAGGCGCAGGAGCCGGTCGCCGACGCCGCGCGCAAGGCGGGTCAGCATTTCGTCAACCATCGCTGGCTGGGCGGCATGCTCACCAACTGGAAGACGATCAGCCAGTCGATCCGTCGCCTCAAGACGCTGGAAGAGCAGCTGTCGGGCGACACGCACGGCCTGACCAAAAAGGAAATCCTCAACCTGACGCGTGAACGCGACAAGCTGGAACTCAGCCTGGGCGGCATCCGCGACATGGGCGGTATTCCCGACATCATGTTCGTGATCGACGCGAACAAGGAAGAGCTGGCGATCAAGGAAGCCAACACGCTTGGCATCCCGGTCGTCGCGATCCTCGACACCAATGTGTCGCCGGACGGCATTGCTTTCCCGGTTCCCGCGAACGACGACGCGAGCCGCGCGATCCGCCTGTATTGCGAAGCGATGGCGATCGCCGCCACGCGCGGTGGCCAGGACCGCATGGCCGCCGCCGGCTATGACCTGGGCGCGATGGACGAACCGCCGGCCGAGGAAGCGCTGTCGGTCGAACCGGCCGAGGCCGCGGAAGCCGAGCGTCAGCTCGACGCGTAAGTTGCAATCGGGTGTCTTCGAACTGACATAGGCGCGCAGTAGGCGCCCGGTCAGTTCGGAGCGCCGGCCGGTCGCGCCGTTGCGCTTTGCGCGCACGGCGTTCGGCGGGTCGGCAAGCCGGTGCACCCCGGGGAATACCCGTTCAGACTGTTTGAACCGGCCGCGCACCGCCGCGGCTGTCAGGAATAAGGAAGTACGAGATGGCCGAGATCACTGCTGCCGCCGTCAAGGAACTGCGCGACCGTTCGGGCGCCGGCATGATGGATTGCAAGAAGGCGCTGGCGGAAACCGGTGGCGAACTGGAAGCCGCGGTCGACTGGCTGCGCACCAAGGGCCTTGCCACCGCCGCCAAGAAGTCGAGCCGCACCGCGGCCGAGGGCCTGGTCGGCCTGGCGGTTGCCGGCGCCAAGGGCGTTGCCGTCGAAGTCAACTCGCAGACCGACTTTGTCGCGAAGAATGAGATCTTCCAGAACTTCGTGCGTGACGTGACTGCGATGGCCCTGGAAATCGGCGACGATATCGACGCGCTGAAGGCGGCTCCGTTGTCGGAAGGCACGGTCGAGGACGTGCTGACCAAGAACATCGCGACCATCGGCGAGAACCAGGTGCTGCGTCGCGCCAAGCGCGTCGAAGTGTCGAACGGCGCGGTGATCCCGTACGTCCACAATGCCGCGGCCCCTGGCCTGGGCAAGATCGGCGTGCTGGTCGCGCTGGAATCGGACGCAGGCGTCGACGTGCTCGAACCGCTGGGCAAGCAGATCGCGATGCACATCGCGGCGGCGTTCCCGCTGGCGCTCGACGAAGCCGGGCTGGATGCCGACATTCTGGAGCGTGAGCGCCAGATCGCGACCGAAAAGGCGGCCGAAAGCGGCAAGCCGGCCGAGATCATCGAAAAGATGGTCGAAGGCGCGGTGCGCAAGTTCGCCAAGGAAAACGCGCTGCTCAGCCAGCTGTTCGTCATGGACAACAAGACGCCGGTTGCCGACGTCGTCGCCAAGGCGGGCAAGGATGCCGGCACGTCGATCGTGCTGAAGGACTATGTCCGTTTCCAGCTCGGCGAAGGCATCGAGAAGGAAGAGAGCGACTTCGCTGCCGAAGTGGCGGCGACGGCCGGTCTCACCAAGTAACCGGTTGGCGGGCGGCGACCGAGCCGCCCGCCACTGGCTGTGTCGTTCGCCCGCTAATGCCGGCCGCGCGAAAAGACGGGGCGTCCATCGCGGCGCCCCCTTTTTTCGTCCGGCCGCGCCCCGCGCATCCGGGAATGCCATCGCCCGGTCCGGCGCCCAATTCGGCCATCGCCATCGGCGCAACGCGGTGCTAGGGGCGACCGATCGCGGCACGCCCGCGCCATCCGCGCTTGTTCAGGCGGCGCCGCGCCACTAAGGTCCGCGCCGCTTCGCCTCGGGCGCCCCAAACACGCAAGGTCCCATGACGACTTCCGGATTCAAACGCATCCTTCTGAAACTCTCAGGCGAAGTCCTGATGGGGCAGGGGCAGTTCGGTATCGATCCGGCCACCTGTGATCGCGTTGCGCGCGAAGTGAAAGAAGCGCGCGAGAGCGGGCTGGAAGTGTGCATGGTCGTCGGCGGCGGCAACATCTTTCGCGGACTGGCGGGCGCGGCGCAGGGATTCGACCGCGCCAGCGCCGACTATATGGGCATGCTCGCGACCGTCATGAACGCGCTGGCGATGCAGAATGCGCTGGAGAAGGTCGGCGTCGACACGCGCGTGCAATCGGCCATCCCGATGGCCAGCGTATGCGAACCCTATATCCGCCGCCGCGCCGAACGGCATATGGAGAAGGGGCGCGTGGTGATCTTTGCCGCGGGGACCGGCCTGCCGTTCTTCACCACCGACACCACGGCGGCGCTGCGCGCTGCCGAAATGAATTGCGACGCGCTGTTCAAGGGGACGAGCGTGGACGGTGTGTATGACGCCGACCCCAAAAAGGTGCCGACCGCGACCCGCTATGAAACGCTCAGCTTCGATCGCGTCCTTGCCGACAATCTGAAAGTCATGGATGCATCGGCCGTGGCGATCTGTCGTGACAACAATATCCCGATCGTCGTGTTCAATATCCGCGAGGCAGGCAATCTTGCCGCCGTGCTGCGCGGTGAGGGGACGAGCACGATCGTGCAGAACGAACCGCAGTACGCATAAGAGGAACTGAAAATGGCCGCTTACGACAAGGCCGATCTCGAACGCCGCATGGCCGGTGCAGTCGAGGCGTTGAAGCATGATCTGGCGGGCCTGCGCACAGGCCGCGCGTCGACCAGCCTGCTCGACCCGGTGACGGTCGAAGTTTATGGCGCGCACATGCCGATCACTCAGGTGGCGACGGTGTCGGCGCCCGAGCCGCGCATGTTGTCGGTTCAGGTTTGGGACAAGACCAATGTCGGCCCCGTCGACAAGGCGATCCGTTCGGCCGGGCTTGGCCTGAACCCGATCGTCGACGGCCAGACGCTGCGCCTGCCGATCCCCGACCTGACCGAGGAGCGTCGCAAGGAACTGGCGAAGCTGGCCAGCCAATATGCGGAAAAGGCGCGCATCGCCGTGCGCAACGTCCGCCGTGACGGCAACGACAGCCTGAAGGCGGACGAGAAGAAGGGCGTCTATTCCGAGGACGAGCGCAAGCGCCACGAGACCGAAGTGCAGAAGCTGACCGACGCCACCATCGCCGACATCGACGCGGCGGCGGGCGCCAAGGAAAAAGAAATCCTGGGCAAGTGACGTCCATGCGTGCGATCCTTCGCGCGGATGCTCGCCACACGGTTCCGGCGGGCCGAGGCTAGGGAGGCGGCGATGGCATCCAATCCCGCGCCCGCGACCCCCGGCGCCGGCGTGCCGCGGCACGTCGCGATCATCATGGATGGCAACGGCCGCTGGGCGAAGAAGCGGTTTCTGCCGCGCATCGCCGGGCATCGCCAGGGTGTCGAGGCAGTGCGCCGCGTGTCGCGCGCGGCGCGGGCAATGGGCATCGAAGTGCTCACGCTCTATGCCTTCTCGTCGGAAAACTGGCGCAGGCCGCACGACGAGGTCAGCGACCTGATGGGCTTGTTGCGCCACTTCCTCGCCAGCGAGCTCGACGAGCTGGCGCAGGAGGGCGTTCGGCTGCGGGTCATCGGCGCGTGGCGGCGGTTGTCGCCCGATCTGGTTGCGATGATCGAGGGAGCGCTGGCGCGCACTGCCGCCAACACCGGGTCGACGCTGGTGATCGCGCTAAACTATGGCGCGCAGGCGGAGATTGCCGAGGCGGCGCGAACGCTGGCGGAGCAGGTGCGCACTGGCACGCTCGATCCAGCCGCGATCGACGAGGCGCTGTTCGAGCGCGCGCTAGAGACCAACGGGCTGCCGCCGCTCGACCTGTTGATCCGAACCTCGGGCGAACATCGGCTGTCGAACTTCCTGCTGTGGCAGGCGGCGTATGCCGAATTGGTATTCGTCGACACGCTTTGGCCCGATTTCGACGGTGCCGCGCTGGCCGATGCGCTCGACCAGTTCGGGCGCCGGCAACGCCGTTTCGGAGGGTTGTGACCAAGCTTCCCCCCGACCTCGCGAAGCGCGCAGTCGTCGGGCTGGCGCTGATTGGCGTTGCCGCGGCGGCGCTCTGGTGGGGCGGGCTCGTCTTCTGGCTGGTGATTGCGCTGGTATCGGTGCTGATGATCGACGAATGGGCGGCGCTGCATGGATGCCGGACGCGCGAACGGCGGTTGACGCAGGGCGCGCTGGCGGTTCCGCTCGTGCTGCTTGCGCCTGGAATCGGCCCTGGGCCGGGGTGGATCGCGCTTGCCGCGATCGCCGGTTCGGTGGCGTTCGTCGTTGCGGTCGTGCGTCGGCGGGGAATTGCGCTGGGCATCCTGTATGTCGGGCTTCCGGCGTTGTCGCTGATCCTGCTGCGCGAAGAGGTACCGGGCGGGCTGTTGCTTGCGTTCTGGGCCATGGCGCTCGTCTGGGCGTGCGATATCGGCGCCTATTTTGCGGGGCGGATGATCGGCGGACCGAAGCTGGCGCCGGGCATCAGCCCGGCAAAGACCTGGGCGGGGCTTTGGGGCGGCGTGCTGGCGGCTGCGGCGTTCGGTGCGGGGATGTCTGCGCTCGGCCTGCCGCTCTATCTGGCGATTGCAACACCGCTGCTTGCCGTTCTGGCCCAGATCGGCGACTTGTACGAAAGCGCGATCAAAAGGCGAGCTGGCGTGAAGGATTCGAGCAACCTGCTGCCCGGGCACGGGGGATTGATGGACCGGCTTGACGGGCTGGTGCCGGTGGCGATGGCGGCGGCAATGCTGGTCGCGGTGCCGAGGTGGATCGCATGAAGCGCGTCACGATCCTGGGCGCGACGGGTTCGGTCGGCCAGTCGACGCTGGACCTGATCGAGCGCACGCCGGATGCATTCGACGTCGTGGCGCTGACCGCCAACCGCGATGCGGACGGACTGGCCGACGCCGCGATCCGTACCAATGCGCGCCACGCGGTGGTCGCCGATGAACGCTGCCTGCCTGCATTGCGCGAGCGGCTGGCGGGCACCGGCATCACCAGCGCAGGCGGCGCGGAGGCAGTTTGCGAGGCCGCGGCGCGCGACGCCGACTGGGTGATGGCGGCGATCGTCGGGACGGCGGGGCTCAAGCCGGTGATGTGTGCACTGGGCCAGGGGTGTACGGTTGCGCTCGCGAACAAGGAATCGCTGGTGTCGGCCGGCGATGTGATGACCGCCGCGGCGCGCGCGCGCAATACCACGTTGCTGCCGGTCGATTCCGAGCACAACGCCGTGTTCCAGTGCCTTGATGCGAATCAGGCGCGCCGCGTGCGCCGCGTGATCCTGACTGCCAGCGGCGGCCCGTTCCGCGAGACTCCGATCGAGGCGATGCGGGCGATCACGCCCGCGCAAGCAGTGAAACATCCCAACTGGTCGATGGGCGCGAAGATATCGGTCGATTCGGCGACGATGATGAACAAGGGGCTCGAACTGATCGAGGCCTACCACCTGTTCCCGGTCGACGCAGCGCAGCTCGAGGTGCTTGTCCACCGCCAGTCGGTCGTCCATTCGCTGGTCGAATATTGCGACGGGTCGATGCTGGCACAGCTCGGCCCGGCTGACATGCGCACGCCGATCGCCTATGCGCTTGCCTGGCCGGACCGGATGGAAACGCCAATGGCGCCGCTCGACCTGGCCGCGGTCGGCCGGCTCGATTTCGAGGCGCCCGACCCGGTACGATTCCCCGCGCTGATGCTCGCACGGCAGGCATTGGAGGCGGGCGGCGCGCGTCCGGCGATCCTCAACGCGGCGAATGAGGTTGCAGTCGCGGCGTTTCTGGAAGGTAACGTACCGTTTCTTGAAATTGCCGCAATCGTTGCCGATACCCTCGATCGCTATGACCCGGCCGCCCCGGAAACGCTCGACGCCGTACTGGCCATCGATGCCGAGTCCCGGCGGATCGCGGGCGAGCGTGTTAAGGATTGCGTAGCTTGATCGAAAATCCCGGCATCCTTCTGACGATCCTGGCCTTTGTGCTGCTGATCGGTCCGCTCGTGTTCGTGCACGAAATGGGGCATTATCTGGCCGGCCGCTGGTTCGGCGTGAAGGCGGAGGAGTTTTCCATCGGCTTCGGCCGCGAAGTCGCGGGCTTTACCGACAGGCGCGGTACCCGGTGGAAGTTCGCGATGCTGCCGCTGGGCGGTTATGTCCGCTTTGCCGGAGATATGAATCCCGCGAGCCAGCCGTCGCCCGAATGGCTCGAATTGCCGCCCGAGGAACGGGCGAAGACGTTCCAGGCGAAGAAATTGTGGCAGCGGGCAATCATCGTTGCGGCCGGCCCGGTGACCAATTTCGTCGTGGCGGTCCTGATTCTCGCGGGATTCGCATTCGCCTATGGCCAGAATGTAACGCCGCCGGTCATCGGTTTGGTCGCGCCGCAAAGCGCGGCGGCGCAAATGGGATTGCAGGTCGGCGACCGCGTGATCCGCATCGGCGGACGGACAGTTACCACCTTCAGCGACATTGGCAGCTTCACGCAGATGCGCCCCGGCGAGGCGGTCGTCGTTTCGATCGAGCGCGGCGGGGCGGTTATCGACAAGGATGTCGTGCTGGGCACCAAGGTTGAGCGCGACCGGTTCGGCAACGAATATCGCATCGGCCAGCTCGGCATCGGATCGGGCGCGCCCGAACTGCGGCCGGTCGGCCTGTTCGAGGCACCGCTGGTCGGGTTGCGCCAGACGGGGCAAGTGATTCGTACCACCATCGACGGGCTTGGCCAGATCATCAGCGGGCGGCGACCCGCCAGCGAACTGCGCGGCCCGTTGGGGATGGCGGATATCGCCGGCCAGCAATTGTTGCTGGGGCCGACCGAGTTCGTGTTCCTGATCGCGATGATTTCGATTAATCTAGGATTCATCAATCTGTTGCCAGTCCCGGTGCTCGATGGCGGACATTTGCTGTTTTACGCAGTCGAAGCAGTGCGGCGGCGGCCGGTGGAGCCCCAGATTATGGAATGGGCGTTCCGCGGCGGATTAGTGGCAATTCTCGCGCTGATGCTGCTCGTAACCTTCAACGACCTGGGTGCCGTCGGCGTGTGGAAGAATCTGGCCGGGTTGATCGGTTGACGCCGTTGGGGCAGGGGCGTTCAGCGCCCGCGCCGCGCGGTGGTGTGTATTTCCTTTTTGGGGTGGGATGGTGACAGCGATCAAGGCTAGGAAAATTGGCGCGCGCGCCACGACGACGCTGCTGGCAGGCACGATCTTGTCGGGTATCGTCTGTGCCCCTGTGTCCGCGCAGGTCGCGCCGCAACCCCAGCTCCAGACTCCAGCGGTGCCGGTGAAGCAGGAAGAGCGCACGATCAAGTCGCTGCGCGTCGAGGGGTCGCAACGTATCGAGCCCGAGACGGTGTTGTCCTACACCCGGCTGCGGGTGGGCGGTACCTATACCAACGAAAGCGTCGACCAGGCGATCAAGGACCTGCTGGCGAGCGAATTGTTCGCCGATGTGGAAATCGCGGGCGTCGAAACCGGCGACCTGACGATCCGGATCAAGGAAAATCCGATCATCAACCGCGTCGTGCTGGAAGGCAACAAGCGGCTGAAGTCGGACAAGATCCAGAAGGAAATCAAGCTCGCCCCGCGCCAGATCTTCACGCGCACGGCGGTTCGCGCCGACGTCAACCGCATTATCGAATTGTACCGCCGCCAGGGCCGCTTTGCCGCTGTGGTCGAGCCGAAGATGGTCGCGCTCGACCAGAACCGCGTCGATATCATCTTCGAGATCCGCGAGGGGCCGAAGTCGAAGGTCCGCCAGATCAACATCATCGGCAACGAAGTATTCTCCGACGGCAAGCTGCGCGGGGAAATGGCGACGAAGACCGCCAGCCTGGCGCATATCCTCAGCTCGAACACCAGCTACGATCAGGATCGTCTGGCCTATGACCAGCAGAAGCTGCGCCAGTTCTACCTGACCGAGGGATACGCCGATTTCCGAGTCATTTCGGCTGTCGCCGAACTGACACCGGACAAGAAGGACTTCATCATCACGTATGTGATTGAAGAAGGCGATCGGTACAAATTCGGGCCAGTCACGGTCGACAGCGCGATTCGCGACTTCGACGACGAGAAGCTGGCGAAGGCACTGCCGATCAAGGAAGGCAATTTCTACAACGCCAAGCTAGTCGAGGATTCGGTCGACCAGTTGAGCGAGGCGGCGGGCTTGTTCGGCTATGCGTTCGCCGATGTGCGCCCTGAATTCCAGCGCGACCGTGACACCCACACCATGTCGCTCAATTTCCGCATCGGCGAATCGAACCGCACCTATATCGAGCGGATCGAAATTACCGGTAACACGCAGACGCAGGACAAGGTCATCCGCCGCGAATTCCGCGTGGCGGAGGGCGATGCGTTCAATACTTTCCTCGTGAAGCGTTCGCAGGACCGCATCAATTCGCTCGGCTTCTTCCAGGACAAGTTCGAAATCGAACGCAAGGAAGGATCGACCCCCGATCGCATCGTGCTGAACGCCAATGTCGAGGAAAAGGCGACGGGCGAACTGACGCTGTCGGCGGGTTTCTCGAGCCTTGAGCGCCTGATCCTGCAGGCGTCGGTGCGCCAGCGGAACTTCCGCGGCAAGGGACAGACGCTGCAGGCGTCGGTCGACTATTCGACTTATGCGAAGTCGATCGAACTGGGTTTCACCGAACCCTATCTGTTCGACAAGAATATTGCGCTGGGCGGCACTGTGTTCCGCCGGGATTATAATGCGTTCAACTATATCGGCGACAATCGCGAAACGACCTACAGCCAGGTATCGACTGGTTTCCAGATCGTTTCGGGCGTGCCGCTAACCGAATATTGGACACTGTCGGGGCGTTATTATCTGGCGCAGGACGATGTGTCGCTCGACGAGTCGACTTTCTATACTGACGGTGCCTGCGACCCGCTGAAGGCCGGGCGCTATTATTGCGAAGCCGTGGGCAAGCGCATTACATCGCTGGTGGGATTGTCGCTGATCTACGACAGCCTCAACAGCCGTATCCGCCCCACCCGTGGCCAGCGGCTGGTGCTGGGCGCCGACTTCGCGGGACTCGGCGGCGACGTTCGCTATATCCGCGGCCGCATCGACGCCGACAAATATTGGAACGTCGGAAGCGGCTTCATCTTCTCGCTGTCGGCAGAAGGTGGCGTAATCAAGAGCCTGGAAGGCAGCAGGGGCGCGGGGATCGATTCGGTTCGCATCACCGACCGTTTCTACCTGGGCGAACCGCAGTTCCGTGGTTTCGACATTCGCGGCGTCGGCCCGCGTGTCCAGCGCGTGCCGTTCACCGGCGATCCGCTGTCGGGTACGCAGTTGCTGGTGACCGACCGGGACCAGATCGTCGACGACGCGCTGGGCGGCACTGCATATTATCTCGGCAAGGCGGAGCTTGAGATTCCGCTTGGTTCGGGCGCGCAGGAACTGGGCCTGCGCCCGTCGATCTTCATTCAGACGGGTGCGTTGTTCGGCATCACCAGGCCGCTCAAGACAATCGAATTCACACAGGCGACATCGTCGACCGGCGACCTTCTGTTCAACGCCGACGGTTCGCCGACGCTGCTCCCCAAGGACAATTTCATCAAGGATGCCAACGGCAATCAATATTATGTCGTCAGCACCGGGACGAACGCCGGGGCGTTGACGCTCTGCACGATCGGCTATGCCGCGACGTCGACCGACGCATGCGTCGGTACGTCGATCAACGCACCGTACAATGTGCCGACGTCGCCGTTCCTGGAGCAGTTTGTCGGCGATTCGGCGCGTCCGCGTCTGTCGATCGGTTTCGGCGTAAACTGGAATTCGCCGTTCGGTCCGTTGCGGATCGACGTAGCCAAGGCGCTGCTCACTCAGCCTGGTGACGACACCAAGCTCTTCACCTTCAACGTAGGAACCGCGTTCTGATGCTTAACAAGATTCTTTTCGCCACCGCCGCGGCCGTGGCGCCGATGGTTGTTGCCACGCCCGCCATTGCGCAAAAGCTGCCGAGCCCGGTGGTCGCCGTGGTCGACGTCGAGCGCGTGATGAGCGATTGCAACGCATGCAAGACCGCAACAGCGCAGCTGGACGGTCAGCTGGCTTCGCTTCGCAGCATGGCGCAACAGCTCGGCCAGCCGCTTCAGGCCGAGGCCCAGTCGCTCGACGCCGCGCTGCAGGCGGCGAAGGGCAAGCCGGACGCCGCGCTGCAGCAGCGGGTTGGCGCGTTCCAGGACAAGCAGCAGAATGCGCAGCGTCAGGTGCAGCAGCAGGAAGGTGTGTATCAGCGCAACGTCCAGTATGTGCGCTTCCAGATCGCGCAGGCGCTGGGCCCTGTGATCGACCAGGTCGCACAACAGCGCGGCGCCACGTTGGTCGTCGACAAGGGCGCGGTACTCTATTCGGCGCAGTCGATCGATATTACCGATTCCGTGATGACCGGCCTGAACGGCAAGCTGACCACCATCAACACCGTCGCCCCGCCGCCGCAGCAGCAGGGTCAGGCGCAGCCGGGGCAGCCCCAGCAGAGCCAGCCGCAGCCGCAGCAGACTCCGGGCCGCTGATCCGGTGACGGACACAGTGGAAACGGCGGCAAGTATCGGGCCGCTGGATGTCCGCGCGGTCATGGCGGCGCTTCCGCACCGCTATCCGATGCTGCTGGTCGACCGTGTCGAGGAGCTGATCCCCGACCGGTCGATCGCGGCAATCAAGGCCGTGACAATCAACGAAGGCTTCTTTCAGGGGCATTTCCCCGGCCGCCCGATCATGCCCGGCGTGCTGGTCGTCGAGGCGCTGGCGCAGGCCGCCGGCGTGCTGGCGGTGGAATCGCTCGGGCTGTCGGGGACGGGCAAGCTGGTCTATTTCATGTCGATCGACGGCGTGAAATTTCGCAAGCCGGTGGAACCGGGCATTCTGCTTCGCCTGGAAGTTGAATTTGTCCAGAAGCGCGCGCGGGTATGTAAATTTGCCGGCCGCGCGATGATCGACGGCGAACTGGCCGCCGAATGCGAGTTCACCGCCATGATCGCGGACCCGCCAAAGGATTGATCTTGCCGGCGGAACCACGGCGCGCACTGCATCATCGCCGTACGGTGGTTGCGTGCGGGCGTGTGCTCTGCTACGGGCCGCGCCTTCGCTGCTGGTCGGAAACCAGTGGCTATTTTCCAAGGAATTCTTTGTGAAGAACGACACCCATCCCGACTATCATATGATCAAGGTGCAGATGACCGACGGCACCGTGTTCGAAACGCGCTCGACGTGGGGCAAGGAAGGCGACACGCTCCAGCTCGACATCGACCCGACGTCGCACCCGGCATGGACCGGCGGTAACCAGCGGTTGCTGGATCAGGGCGGGCAGGTCGCGCGTTTCAACAAGCGCTTCGGCGGCGGTCTGTCGCTCCGCAAGAAGTAAGTCGGGCTTGGGCGCGCCGAAACGCGCCTTCGTTTCCGAAAAGAGTCGGCCCTGCCCGCGACCGCGCGGGTGGGGCCGTGTCGTATTCGCCGCGCAAGGTCAGGGTGGGGTCCGCATCATGGCTTCGTCGCTGCGGCGTCGCTGAATCCGTGTCCGATAGCGGGAAATTCAGGAGCCGCCGCCTGGGAGCGCCTTCCCGCCTGCCTGGTTCCTGACTATTCGCACCTTGTCAGGCACGAAAACTGCGCTGTCGTGCAACAAATTCATCCAATATTGCGTTAGTGCGGGGTTTGCGGCATCATCGCCGAAGTCACTGAGTGGGGACAGTGATGTTGCGACGAATTCTGGTCTGCTCACTGCTATGTCTCGCACCGCCCGCGCATGCGGGTGATCGCGATCCGGTGCGCGTGCCGCCCGCGACGCGTGGGGCGGAGGCGGTGTTGATACATGTCGACTCGCACGGCGTCCTGAACGCGGACTCGGCGGCAACCTTTGGCCGGCGCAAATTCGAAGGCGCCGTGCGCCTGCCGGGTGCGACGTTGGACTTGCGCAGCCGCGCATCCGGCAAGGCGTCGCTCGCCCCGGTCGCGATTTCCCTGCCTGCCGGACCGCGCATCGCTGTGTTGCGGGTTGCCGATTTGCCCGCAACGCCGCTCTATGCGTTCGGCAAAACGACGGTCGCTGCGCAGGACTGGCGGCTGGTGGCAGGCGAATCGAGCCGCGATCCCAAGGATCTGTCATTCGCGGATCGCAGCGCGCTGCAGGGATTGCGCGGTTTTCCCCGCGTGCGCCGCTCCGCCCTCGACACGATGCTGGTGCTTCGAATCGACGGGCAGGAAGAAAGCCCCACATTCAGCGTGGGCGGCGGAGTCGCGGCCGCAGTATGGAACGCGATCCCGCATCGATAAAGCGGTGCAATACGGAAAAACGATGCAATACAGGCCGGCGGGCCCCGGTGTTGCACGCCGCAAGCCGGTGCAGGACACGGACTGTCCGCCGCGCGTGGTCAGGAAGGTCGGTCGGCACCGCTGCATCAACTGCCGTGGACCGTTTTTCTCAAAGGATCTGCTTCGCCTTCGCAGGTGCCACCCGTGCCGGAGAGCCGAAGACAGATTCATGTAGTGCGATAGCGCGGGGGGCCATCTTCTGCCGTGCCGGCGCTTTTCCCGCCATCAACGGTCGCGGGGGTGCTGTAATAGCGATGGCGGGCAGATCGGGACAAAGTTCGAACTTCCCGCCAGGAGCGCGACTGCGCGACCGGCCGTCAGGCCGCCCCATCGGAGGCATGGGCGAAGCCCATCTGCCGCGAGATCAAAGGGTGGCGGAAAAAGGGTGGCGGAAGAGGTGGGATTCGAACCCACGGAGCGGTTGCCCGCTCGCCGGTTTTCAAGACCGGTTCCTTAAACCACTCGGACACTCTTCCTCACTCTTTCGGGTCTGACATCGGGGATAGGCCAGCAAATGCAACCGCCCGTTGCCCGGTCCGCGTCAGCCCGGCTTCCCCAAACACTCTTTCCCGCGCGCGGGCAACCATGCGCCTGCGCCGAACCGCCTAGTCCGCCATGCTTTGTTCACGCAAGTCCTGTTAAGGGGGTTCAGCGATGCGCGCGGCTGTGCCAAAAGAGGCGGCATGAGGGGTATTTGGTCAAAAGCATGGCTGTGGATCGCCACGGCGTTGGCGTCTGTAGGCGGCGCGGGCGTCGCGCATGCGCAGGATGAGGCGGGGTTTCAGCGCTACCTGAAAGAGCTGGAGTCGCAAGCGCGTGCCGAAGGTGTCACCGACCGGACGATCGCGCTGGTCTTTCCGGCGCTGACGCTTAACCCGCGAGTGATCGAGCTTGATCGCGATCAGCCGGGTGGCAACCCCAATGCGCCGATCCCTGCGTTCGAACCCTATCGCGTCCGCCATGTCGATACTGCGCGGATCGAACGCGGACGCGCCGCCTATCGCCGCGAGCGCGGCCGGCTCGCGCGGATAGAAGCGGAAACCGGCGTTCCCGAATCGATCATGGTCGCGATTTGGGGCCATGAAACCAACTATGGTTCGATCATGGGCGGGTTCGATTTGCCGCGCAGCCTCGCGACGCTCGCTTATGAGGGGCGCCGGCGCAGCCTGTTCGCGAGCGAATTCATCGCGACTCTGAAAATGATCGACATGGGTGTCCCGCGCGAAAAGCTGGTAGGAAGCTGGGCCGGCGCGTTCGGCGGGCCGCAGTTCCTGCCGTCGGTCTATCTCCGGCTGGCGCGCGACGGCGACGGCGACGGCATGGCCGACATCTGGAACAGCGAAGCGGATACGCTGGCGTCGATCGCGAATTATTTCGTCAACGCGGGGTGGCGCAAGGGGCAGCCCTGGGGTTTTGCCGTGCGCGTGCCCGATGGGTTCGACCGTTCCGATATGGCCAACCGCACAATATCGCCGCGTTGCGCGCGCGTGCACGAACGGCACAGTCGCTGGTTCACGATTGCCGAATGGCGGCGCCGCGGCATCGTTCCTGTAAAAGGCGTCTGGCCTGACGATCGCGTTCAGGCGACGCTGCTGGAGCCGGACGGCCCGGGCAAGACCGCCTATCTGCTGACGGGCAATTATCGTGTTATCCTCGATTATAATTGCTCGAATTTCTATGCGCTGTCGGTGGGGTTGCTGGCCGATGAAGTCGAGAATTAGTGCGCTCGCGCTGGCGCTGTGCCTTTCCGCATGCGGTGGAGACGAAGCCCGGCCGGAAATGATCCAGCCGCCGGCCTACGCCGGCCCGGTCGCAAGTGCGGGGCAGGACATCCCGTCGCACGGTGGGCAACCGGGCGGTCCACCGCCTTCCGAGGGTCCACAAGGCACGTCGCAGGGGCGCCCCGGCGAGGAGCGCTACGACGAAGTCGGCTATGCACTGGCCGCGGGATATGACGATGCGCCGACGGGCGCAGTAGTGGCGGCAAGCCCCCGCGTTGCGCCGGGCAGCTTTGTCGAGGTTACCGAACTGAACGGCGGCAGGACCGTGCTGATGCTCGTCGATCGCGGCAGCGGCGACGCATCGAAGGTGCTGATGCTGTCGCCCGGCGCCGCGCGCGAACTGGGTGTGGTCGCGGGCGTTGCCGTTCCGGTGCGCGTGCGCATGGTGACGCCGACTGCACAGGATCAGGGCGCGTTGCGCGCGGGACGGCCCGCGTCCGCGCGGTTGGATGCGCCGCCTGCGTTGACCAAGGCGCTGGCCAAGCGGCTGCCGGATACGATCCTGGTCACCGAAACGCCGGCGCCGTCCTCGCCTCGTCCGGTGCGGCCGCGCCCGGCGGCGACGCGTCCTGCGACGCCGTCCGCCGCGCGTGGCGGCTTTTACGTTCAGGTCGCCGCGCTGTCGAACCGCGCGCGTGCCGACGAAGTCGCGCGCGGGCTGGGTGGTTTCGTCAAGCCGGGCGGGAAGCTGTACCGCATCCAGATGGGGCCGTACCCCACCGCCGCCGCCGCCGAGGCGGGCCGGGCGGAGGCCGCGCGACGCGGCTTTCCGGATGCCCGCGTCTTCCGCATGGACTAAGGACCATGCTCGTGATTCGTATCCTCTAGCGTTCGGACCTTTTTGATGAAGAAGCTGCTCGCCGCCGCGCTGGTTGCGCTTGTCGCCGCCCCGACCAATGCCGAAACGCCGCCGTTCGATACGCCCGCGCCGGTCGCCTATATGGTCGACCTGTCGACAGGCGCGGTGTTGTTCGCGCGCGACGCCGACCGGCGCATGCCGCCTGCGTCGATGGCGAAGATGATGACGGTCTATGTCGCGTTCGACCTGATCCGTCAGGGCAAGCTGAAGCTCGACCAGCAGTTCGAAATGCGCCCCGAAACCTGGCGGAAATGGCATTCGCAGGGGTCGACGATGTTCCTGTCGGCCGGACAGAAGGTGTCGGTCGCCGATCTGCTGCACGGTATCGTCACGCTGTCGGGCAACGATGCGTGCGTCGTGCTGGCCGAGGGGATCGCGGGGACCGAGGAGGCGTTCGTCAGCCTGATGAATCAGGCCGCGAAGAAGATCGGCCTGACCAACAGCCATTTCGGTACGTCGAACGGCTGGCCCGACGAAGGCCGTACCTATGTGACGGCGCGCGACCTCGCGAAGCTGGCGTCGGCGACGATCACCGATTTCCCGCAACTCTACGATCAGTTTTATGCCCAGCCCAGCTTTGCGTGGACGACCGCCGACGGCAAGCGGATCGAACAGCCGAACCGCGACCCGTTGCTCGGCAAGGTTCAGGGCGCCGACGGGCTGAAGACCGGCCATACCGAGGAAGCCGGTTATGGCTTTACCGGGTCGGCAAAGCAGGGCGACCGGCGGCTGGTGATGGTGCTGGCCGGGCTCGACAGCTACAACGGTCGCGCCGATGAATCGGTCAAGTTCATGAACTGGGGCTTCCGTGCATGGACTGCGCATCCGGTGGTAGCCAAGGGGCGCCAAGTGGGGTTCGCCGGCGTGCAGGGCGGTGCGTCGAGCGAAGTGGGGCTGATCGCGCCGCGCGACCTGGCCGTCACCGTGCCGCAGGGGGCGACGCCGACCCTGAACGGCAAGATCGTCTATCTCGGCCCGCTCAAGGCGCCGATCAAGGCGGGCGACCATGTCGCCGACCTGATCGTCAGCACGCCCGATGGCGGCCCGCAGACGCTGCCGCTCGTCGCGGAAAAGGATGTGGGCGAGGCGGGGTTCTTCCGCCGCGTCTGGATCGGCCTGCTGTCGCTGTTTGGTCTTTGAGGACGAGGCGGCGGTGACGCCGCTGGTCGGCAACGAACGCGCGCGCGAAGCGCTGACCCGTGCCGTCAATACCGGACCGCTGCACCATGCGTGGTTGCTGGCGGGGCCGGAGGGCGTGGGAAAGGGCATGTTCGCGCGCGCGGCGGCGCTGCGCATGTTGGCGCAAGCGGCGGACCCGACGCTGCCGCCGGGCATCGACGTGCCCGCAAACCATCGCATCGCGCATCTGTTCGCGGCTGGATCGCACCCCGATTACCGCGAGCTGGCGCGACTGCCCAAGGATGCTGACAAACCCGGCGAGAATCTGGCGCGCTCGATCACGATCGATCAGGTGCGCGGATTGCAAAGGCTTTTCACGACCAAGCCGTCGCTGTCCGAACGGCGCGTGATCCTGATCGACGCAGTCGATGACCTGGAGCGCGCGGGTGCCAATGCGCTGCTCAAGAATCTCGAAGAGCCGCCGGCAGGAACGGTGTTCCTGCTGGTCAGCCACGCGCCGGGACGATTGCTGCCCACCATTCGCTCGCGTTGCCGCTTGCTCCGCTTCGACGCGCTGAGCGATGCGCAGGTGCGCGGCGTGCTGAATCGCGCGCTGGACGACGCGCCCCCGGAAGAAGTCGACGCGCTGGTCCGCGCCGGCGGCGGGTCGCCGGGTCGGGCGCTGGGTTTCGCCGGGCTGGAGCTTGCCGCGCTTGACGGCGACATGGCGGAACTTGCCGACACGGGGGACCGGTCGAACGCAGTGCGGATCCGCCTTTCACGCGCGCTGGGGCCGAAGTCGGCGCAGCCGCGGTACGAGGCATTTCTGGAACGCGCCCCGGGCTTCATCGCCGCCCGCGCACGCACGCGCAGCGGACCTGCGCTGGTGGAGGCGCTCGACGCCTATCAGGCGGCGCAGGATCTGGCGGGGGCGGCGCTGGGCCTGTCGCTCGATGCCAGCGCCACGGTTTTCGAAATGGCGGGACTGATCGCGCGGCTCGCCCCGCGCTGAGCGTTGCCGAAGCGCGCGCGCCGCACTAGAGCGACGGCCATGGCAAAGCCCTATTACATCACCACCGCGATCCACTATCCCAATGGCCGCCCGCATATCGGCCATGCCTATGAGATGATCGCCGCCGACGCGATCGCGCGGTTCCACCGCCAGGCGGGGCGCGACGTGCGCTTCCAGACCGGCACCGACGAACACGGGCTGAAGATGGTCCAGACCGCGCGCGGCCGCGGCATGACCGCGCGCGAGCTGGCCGATGAAATGTCGGGCTATTTCCATGATATGGCCGAGCGACTGAATATTTCGTGCGACCGATTCTTCCGCACCAGTTCGCCCGATCACTATGCCGCCAGCCAGGCGATCTGGCAGGCGATGGCGGATGCAGGCGACTTGTACCTCGACCGCTATGAAGGCTGGTATTCGGTCCGCGACGAAGCCTTTTACGAGGAAAAGGAACTGGTTGAAGGCGAGGGCGGGCAACATCTGTCGCCGCAGGGAACGCCCGTCGAATGGACGGCAGAGGAGACCTGGTTCTTCCGCCTGTCGAAATATCAGCAGCCTTTGCTCGATTTCTACGCCGCCAATCCCGACTTCATCCGCCCGGAAAGCCGTCGCAACGAAATCCTGCGCTTCGTTGAAGGCGGGCTGAGCGACTTGTCGGTCAGCCGCACCAGCTTTGACTGGGGCGTGCCGGTGCCGGGGTCGCCGGGACATGTCATGTATGTGTGGGTCGACGCGCTGACCAATTACATCACCGGAGTCGGCTATCCCGACGACGCGGCGATGTTCGATCGCTACTGGCCCGCCGACCTGCACCTGATCGGCAAGGACATCGTGCGGTTCCACGCTGTATACTGGCCCGCTTTCCTGATGTCGGCGAAGATTGCGCTGCCGAAGACGGTGTTCGGCCACGGGTTCCTGCTCAACCGCGGCGAGAAGATGTCGAAATCGGTCGGCAATGTCGTCGATCCGATGCAGTTGGCCGAGCTATATGGTGTCGACGCGCTGCGCTATTTCCTGCTGCGCGACGTCAGCTTTGGGCAGGACGGGACGTTCAGCGACGAAGCGATCGTGACCCGCGCGAACGCCGATCTGGCGAACAGCTTCGGCAATCTGGCGCAACGTACGCTGGCGCAAATCTTCAAGAATTGCGACGCCGCGCCGCCTGCCATCCACGGCCATGACGCCGCGGATACCGCGCTGTTCGATCTGGTGGGCACGATGGTGTGCGAAACCGTGCCGAACGCGTTCGAGGCGCTGGCGCTCAACCAGGCGGTCGAGGCGTGGATGCAGGCAGTGTTCGCGTGCAATGCCTATATCGACGAACAGGCGCCATGGGCGCTGCGCAAGACCGACCCGGAGCGGATGCAGACTGTGTTGGCGACGCTGTACATTTGCATCGCGCAGCTTGCCGTCGCGATCCGCCCGGTCATTCCGGCGAGCGCCGACACGCTGCTCGACCGGATGGGCGTTGCGCCCGAGCTGCGCACGCCGGAAGGGATCAGCAGCCACTGGTATTCGCCGCTCGCCGAAAGCGGGTTCCGGATCGAACAGCCGGTTGCGCTGTTCCCCCGACTGGAGCTTGCGGAGGAACCGGCGGCGTGAGACTGGCCGACAGCCATTGCCACCTGAATTACAAGGGGCTGGCCGAACGCCAGGCCGAGGTGCTGGCGCATGCACGCGGCGCCGGCGTGGTGGCGATGCTCAACATCGCGACGCGCGAAAGCGAATGGGACGAAGTGCTGGCCACTGCCGAGCGCGAAAGCGATGTCTGGGCGACGGTCGGCATCCATCCGCATGAGGCCGATACCCATCCCGATGTCGACACGGCGAAGCTGATCGCACGCGCGGCGCATCCGCGCATCGTCGGCATCGGCGAAACCGGGCTCGATTATTATTACGACCATTCGGACCGCGACCGCCAGCGCGCCAGCTTTCGCGCGCATCTGGCCGCGTGTCGCGAGACGCAACTGCCCGTCGTCGTCCATACGCGTGATGCAGAGGAGGACACCGCCGACATATTGCGCGACGAAATGGGGAAGGGGGGCTTTCCCGGCGTCATCCACTGCTTCACCGCGAGCGAGGAATTCGGCCGGATCGCGCTTGACCTCGGCTTCTACATCTCGATCTCGGGAATCGTGACGTTCAAGAACGCGAAGGCGCTGCAGGAAACAGCATCGCGGCTCCCGCGCGAACGCCTGCTGGTCGAGACCGACGCGCCGTTCCTGGCCCCCGTGCCGCATCGCGGAAAGCCCGGCGAGCCGGCGTTCGTGGCGGACACCTGCCGCTTCCTGGCCGATCTGCGCGGCGAGGATGCCGACGCGCTTGCCGAGGCGACGCGCGCCAATTTCCACGCGCTGTTCGCCAAGACGCTGGCGGCAGCGTGAAGATCCGCATCCTGGGTTCGGGCACTTCGTCAGGCGTGCCGCGCATCGGCAACGACTGGGGCGATTGCGATCCGAACGAACCGAGAAACCGACGCACGCGTGCGTCGGTGCTGGTGTCGACCGCGACGACGCGGATCCTGGTCGACACCGGACCCGACATGCGAGAGCAGTTGATCGCGGCGGGCGTGACCGATCTGGATGCCGTGATCTGGACGCACGACCACGCCGATCATTGTCATGGCATCGACGACCTGCGCCAGTTGATGCACTTGCGCGGTCGGCCGGTACGCGGGCTGGCGCGGCCGTTCACGATGGCGTCGCTGCGCCGCCGCTTTTCCTTCGTCTTCGAAGGACGGGGTGGATATCGGACCATGGTTGAGATCGAGGAGTTGCCCGATCACATCCGGATCGGCGATATCGACGTGCGGGTTGTTGACCAGCCGCATGGCGGTATAACCTCTGCCGGGATCCGCTTTCACAACAGCGGGAAGTCGATAGTTTATTCCACAGATTTCAATGACTTGACAGATGATATGAAATCTGTGTATAAAGATGCCGATTTGTGGGTGGTGGACGCGCTTCGACGCAAGCCCCATCCCACGCACGCGCATCTGGCGGCGACGCTGGAGTGGATTGGGGCGTGCGGGGTACGCTCCGCCGTGCTGACGCATATGGATCAATCCATGGATTATGCGACTTTGTGTGCCGAACTGCCCGCGCATGTGCGACCGGGCTACGACGGGCTGGAGATCGCGCCATGAACGATGGCGATACGCTCAGAATGGTCTGGTACGCCGGGGCGCTGGTGCTGGTCGTGTCCGCCGTCGTGGCGCAGCGGCCGAATTTCTCTTCGGTGGTGCGCGCGATACTCGGCTGGGCCGCGATCGGGGCCGTGGCGTGGATCGCCGTTGCCCACCGCTATGAACTGCGCGACTTGTATCTGCGCGCAACCGCCGCGCTGGGGATTGACAGCCAGCAGGTGCACGGCGACACCGTTCGCATCCGAATGAGCCCCGACGGCCATTTCTGGGCCACCGCGCGGATCAATGGCGTGGAACGCCGCATGCTGATCGACAGCGGCGCGACGACCACAGCATTATCGGAAGCGACTGCCGCCGCCGCCGCTGTTTCGGCGAACGCTGCGGTCCCGGCGGTGCTCGAAACCGCCAATGGCCGCATCGTTGCGCGCCAAGGGGCCATTGCCAAGCTGGAACTTGGGCCTTTGTCGACGGAGCATCTGGGCGCAGTCGTTGCGCCCGAATTCGGCGATCTTGACGTGCTAGGCATGAATTTTCTGTCGCGCCTGCGATCCTGGCGGGTCGAGGGCAACGTTCTTATCCTGGATCCGGGCAAAGGCGGTGCGCCCGCCGATCCGCCGCCGGTGGAGGGCGACGGCAACGCCAGAAAATAGGCGCTGTAATTTTACATAATGTATATTATCATCCCCACGTATCGGATCCAGCGGGAGGCCCCCTTACGATGATCGAGCGCCTGGTTGCCATCATGGCACGGCTACGCGATCCCGAACACGGATGCGAATGGGATACCGTGCAGACCTTCGAAACGATTGCGCCCTATACGATCGAGGAAGCCTATGAAGTCGCCGACGCGATCGAGCGTCGGGACATGGCCGAATTGAAGGAGGAACTGGGCGACCTGCTGCTCCAGGTCGTGTTCCACAGCCGCATGGCCGAGGAAGCCGGGCATTTCGCACTGCCCGACGTCGTCGCCGCGATCAGCGACAAGATGGAGCGCCGGCACCCGCATATCTTTGGCGGGGCAAAGGAGGGTGGCCACCACCTTTGGGAACAAATCAAGGCCGCCGAGCGCGGAGCCAAGGGGGCGGATAGCGCGATCGACGGCGTGGCAAGCGGCCTCCCCGCGCTTCTCCGCGCCGAAAAATTGCAAAAGCGAGCCGCGCGGGTCGGTTTCGACTGGCCCGATACCGAGGGGCCGCGCGCAAAGGTCGCCGAGGAGATCGCCGAGGTTGATGCGGCGACCGATTATGCGGCGCGCGAAGAGGAAATCGGCGACTTGCTGTTCGCCGTCGTAAATTGGGCGCGCAAATTGGCGATCGACCCCGAGACAGCGCTGCGGCGCGCCAATGGGAAGTTCGAGCGCCGCTTTCGCGCGATGGAAGCGATCGGCGGACCAGATTTTGCGGCACTGGACCTCGATGGCAAGGAGTCGCTTTGGCGACGGGTGAAGGCGAACGATTGATCGATCGCATATGGTCAATAAGGAGCTTTACTTAGACCGTCGATTGCCGAACTTGCCCCGTCTCGCTCTATAATGGTCTCGACTGCCGAAGTGCCGCGGTGCGTGCGCGACGGCTACCGGTTTGCTTGGGGACGGTTTCGAGTGTCGATTGCCCGGTTCGTGCGCGTCAGCGCACTCGCGATGATGGCGATTTTGATCGTCGGCGGATTGCTTGCCGCCTGGCGGCTCGATCGCATCCGCATGGGCGGCGCGGTACAGGTCGCGCAGCAGCAGAACGCGGAGCTGATAGCCGATATCCTGCCCCCACCCGAATATGTGATCGAACCCTATCTCGAAGCCTCGCTGTTGCTGTTCTCGCCGGAGGACGGTGCCAAGGTGCACCTCGACAAGTTGCAGGCGCTGCGCAAATCCTATCTCGAGCGCGCGGAATTTTGGCGCGCGTCAAACCTTGATTCCAAATTGAAAACCTTGTTGCTGGAAGGATCGCATCCGCCTGCGGAGCGCTTCTGGAACGAACTCGAAGCGAAGTTCCTGCCGGCGATCGCCGCCGGCGACCGCAGCGCTGCGCTCGCCAGCTATGCCCGCCTGCGCGAGCAATATGTCGCGCACCGCGCCGCCGTCGACAAACTGGTAGCAGCGGCAAGCGAGCGCAACGATGCGCTGGAACGCGAAGGCCGGTGGGAATTTGCGCTGGGCATTGGAATCGTCATCGTTCTGGCGCTGATCGTCGCCGCGCAGGCGCTGCACTTTTACCTCACCATGGCGTATCGCGTCATCAATCCGGTCTCGGTGCTGGCCAAAACCACGGACACGCTGGCGCAGGGCGGCCACGCGGAAGTTCCGTTCCGGGACCGCGCCGACGAGATTGCGAGCATCGCAATCGGATTAGAGCATTTCCGTTCGTCCGCCGCCCGGCGCGCCGAGGCCGACGCCTATCATATGGCGGAACAGCAACAGGTGACCGATGCGCTTGCCAAGGCATTGCTCGCAATGCGCGACGGCGACTTGACCCAGCTGATTACGGACGATTTCCCCGCCAGCTATGCGATCCTGAAGCAGAACAGCAACGACGCGGTCGGCGCGCTGCGCGACATGATCCAGCTTATCAGCGAAAGCGCCGACGGCATCCGCGAAGGATCCGAGGAAATCGCCCGCGTCACGCGCGATTTGGCCCAGCGCACGGAAGGCAGCGCCAGCAGCGTTGCCCAGGCCAATGAATCGTTGCAGGAAATCGAAGCGCGGCTGAAGGCCAGCATGGTTCGCGCCGACGACACCGTTCTGCGCGCCGATACCGCGAAGGACGCAGTCTGTGGCGGTCGTTCGACCGCCGATCATGCCGTACAGGCGATGGCGCGTGTCCGAGAGAGCGCACGCAGCATCGACGATGTGATCGAGGGGTTGGACAAAATCGCGTTCCAGACACGCGTTCTGGCGATGAACGCCGCGGTCGAGGCGGGTCGTGCCGGAGAAGCGGGGCGAGGTTTCGCCGTGGTCGCCGACCTTGTCTCAGCGCTGGCCATGCGGTCGGAAGAAGAAGCCAAGACCGCGCGCGACCTGCTCACCGGAACGCAGGCGGATATCGGCCAGGCCGCGGCTGCGGTGCAGGAGACCGACGCCGCGCTGCTTCGCATTTCGGACGGAGTCGAGGCAGTTCACAGCCTGCTTGAAGCCATGCGCGACGACCAGCACGCGCAGTCGGCCGCGGTGACCGCCGTCGCGGGCGCCATGCAGTCCCTCGACGGCGCGACGCGGGAAAACGCTCAGATGGTGCAGCAGACTTCGGCCGCCACGCGCCACTTGTCCACGGAACTCGCCGCGCTGGCCGATCGCGCGGCGGCCTTCCGCTTCGAACGTCGCCACCGCTCCGATCCGGTCGCAAACGATCGTCGTGTCGCGCTTCGAGTCAATGCGGGCGCCATCATCGACGCGACCTTGCCCCGTTCACCCGCCGGGCCGCTTCACTGAACAGCGGCACCGTGCGGCGCTCAGCCGCGCTGGAGGAAACGATCGTGGTCGCGCGGTGCCATTCGTACTTCATAATAGGCCCGCGTTTCATCCACCCAATGGTCGCACACTTCGCCGTGCTGGTGGAGCCACGCGGCACCGGCCCCGTCCGCGGGGTCAAGCGCGATGGTGTATCGGCGATGCCCCTCGGTCAGCCGCGCGCCGACCACCTCGATCAGCCGGCCGACGCCCGCGCCCGTGGCGGCTGAAATCGGCACGACATCGCTGCGCCGTGCGGCTTGATCGAGCATTGCGTCGCGCGCCTCGCCTTCCATCAAGTCGACCTTGTTCCACGCTTCGATCCGCGGTGTCGTTTCGGCGACGCCGATTTCGGCAAGCACTTTCTCGACATCGGCGCGTTGCGCATCGCTATCGGGATGCGCGATGTCGCGGACATGGATCAGCAGATCGGCGGACACCACTTCTTCAAGCGTTGCCTTGAACGCAGCGACGAGTTGCGTCGGCAGTTCGGAGACGAACCCAACGGTGTCCGACAGAATCGCCTTGTCGATGCCCGGCAGCGAAATCTGGCGCAACGTCGGGTCGAGCGTCGCGAAAAGCAAATTTTCCGCCATCACTTCGGAACCGGTCAACCGGTTGAACAGCGTCGATTTTCCGGCATTGGTATAGCCGACCAGCGCGACCACCGGCCATGGCGCGCGCTGGCGCCGGTCGCGATGCAGCGTGCGCGTGCGGCTGACCTGGTCGAGTTCGCGGCGCAGGCGCGCCATTCGGTCGCGGATCAGCCGGCGGTCGGCCTCGATCTGCGTTTCGCCGGGGCCGCCGAGAAAGCCGAACCCGCCTCGCTGACGCTCAAGATGAGTCCAGCTGCGCACCAGCCGGCCGGCCTGATAGTCGAGGTGCGCGAGTTCGACTTGTAGCCGCCCCTCGGCGGTGCGCGCGCGCTCGCCGAAGATTTCAAGGATCAGCCCTGTGCGGTCGATCACCTTGCACCCCAACGCGGTTTCCAGGTTGCGCTGCTGCACCGGCGTCAGCGCCGCGTCGAAAACCGCGAGCTGCAATTCCTCGTCACGGACCATGTCCGCCAGCGATTCGACCTGACCCGATCCGATCAGCGTGCCGGGCTTTGGGCTGCGCAGGCGAAACGCCACCTTGCCGGCCACTTCGACGCCGATCGCGGCGGCAAGCCCCGCGGTCTCGTCAAGGCGCGCGTCGGAATCGCGCACGCTCGCACCCATGTCGGGATAGACGACGACCGCCCTCGCCCCGCGCGTGAATTCGTCGGGGTCGCGATCGAAACCGGTGCTCATACAGATCCTGTACTGATACTAGTCGACGTCGCCGTTGGCTTCTTCCGCCAGGTTCAGCGGGCGCGCCGGCTGAATCGTCGACACGGCGTGTTTATAGACGAGCTGCGCCATGCCTTCGCGCTGCAGCAACATGCAAAAAAGGTCGAACGCGGCGATCTGTCCCTGGAGCATCACGCCGTTCACGAGGAACATGGTGACATTTTCGTCGGCCTTGCGCACCGCGTTGAGAAAGATTTCCTGCAGCACCGGGTTCTTGTGCTGATGTTCGCCAACGGCAGCCACCAGCGTTTCCAGGTCGACCGGCCCCGACGGCATAATCGTCGAAATCGCGTGCTTGTAAATCAACTGCGACTGACCGTCGCGACGCAGCAGCACCGAGAAATTGTCGAACCAGGTGACAATGCCCTGGAGCTTGACGCCCTTCACAAGGAACATTGTGACGGGCACCTTCGACTTGCGAAGCGAATTCAGGAACAAATCCTGGAGCGAAGTCTGCTTCTCGGCCATGTGTGTCGCTTTCCTGTTCTTGGCGGGATTTGTCCCGCGACGCGCCGGTGTCCGGCATCGGAGTACCGCACCCCCTTGGCGCGGAAGCGACTAATCTAGGCAATGCATGCGCGCGCGTCCAGCCGCACCGCCGGAAAAGCGCGTATTTTCATTCAACCGTCGCGAGTATCGGTGATCCCCAGCAATTTCAATTTACGGTGGAGCGCGGAACGCTCCATCCCGATGAAATGTGCCGTCCGCGAAATGTTGCCCGAAAATCGGCGGATCTGGACGCGTAGATATTCGCGCTCGAACGTTTCGCGCGCTTCCTTGAGCGGCGCGCCCATGATCGCGTTGGTCGCGATGCCGTTTCCCGCGTCGCCCGGCGCGCCGAGCACTTCGGGCGGCAACAGGTCGACATCGATCCGGCCGATGCGATCGCCGGGCGCCAGGATTACGGTTCGCTCCACTACATTGCGCAACTGACGGACGTTGCCGGGCCACTCATAGCTTTGCAGCGCGACCATCGCGTCGGCGGCGACCTCCGGCGTGGGTACGCGGCGTTCGCGGGCGTAATGCGCGACGAAATGAGCGACCAGCGCGGGAATATCCTCGCGCCGTTCCGACAGGCCGGGAATGTTCACCGGCACGACGTTGAGGCGATAGTAGAGATCCTCGCGAAAGCGCCCCGCCGCGATTTCGGCAGTCAGGTCGCGTGCCGTCGCCGAAACGACGCGCACGTCGACCTTGACGATCCGCTGGCCGCCGACGCGCGTGAAGCTCTGGTCGGTGAGCACGCGCAGGATGCGCGCCTGGGTCGCGACGGGCATGTCGGCAATCTCGTCGAGGAACAAGGTGCCGCCGTGCGCCTGTTCGAGCAGTCCGGGGCGAACCAGATTGCCCCCGTCTTCCACGCCGAACAGCTCTTCCTCGACGCGCTCGGGCGTCATCCGGGCCGCGCTGACGACGACAAAGGGCGCCGACGCGCGCTGGCTCCAGGAGTGCAACAGGCGCGCTGCGATTTCCTTGCCGACCCCCGCCCCGCCGCTGATGAGCACGCGGCTGCCCGTCGACGCGACTCGCTTCAACGTTGCGCGCACGCCGTTGATCGACGCCGAAGTGCCGGTCAGGTCCTCGTCGCGTCCTGCCGACGCGCGCAACGACGCGACTTCGCGGCGCAACCGTTCGGTTTCGGTCGCGCGTTCGACCAGCAGCAGCAGCCGCTCCGCCTCGAATGGCTTTTCGATGAAATCGGCCGCACCGCGCCGGATCGCCGTGACGGCGGTGTCGAGGTTGCCATGGCCCGAGATCACGAGCACCGGCAGCGACGGGTCGCGCAGTTTGATTTCGTCGAGCAGTTCGAGCCCGCCCAGCCGCGACCCGTGCAGCCACACGTCGAGCAGCACGAGCGAGGGGCGGCGTTCGGCGATCGCCTCCAGCGCGGAATCGCTGTCGGCGGCGGCGCGCGTCGCATAGCCTTCGTCTTCCAGCACTCCTGCGACCAGTTCGCGAATGTCGCGTTCGTCGTCGACGACAAGGATATCGAGGCTCATGGCTTGGTATTCCCGGTACGTGTCAGCGCCGGCGGGCGCGTGTCCTCCGCCGGTTCGGCACCGGCGGGTTCGATGGCAGTCAGATTGTCGAGCAATGCGGTGTCGAAGCTGATCGTGACCAGCGTTCCGCCACCCGGCCGATCGGAAAATCCAATCGTTCCGCAATGTTCCTCCACAATCTTCTTGACGATTGCGAGGCCGAGGCCGGTTCCCCGGCTGCGCGTGGTCATATAGGGTTCGACGATCCGGTCGCGCTCGATGGGCAGGCCGATGCCATTGTCGGCGACGGTCAATCGCAGCCACTGGTCGTCGGGCCGCGATATCGTCAGCACGATTTCGCCGCGCGGCAGCGCCTCGCCCTCGCCGCGCGCCTCGATCGCCTCGACTGCGTTTTTCACGACGTTGGTCAGCGCCTGGCCGATCTGGCGGCGGTCGCAAACGAGCGATGGCGCGGGGTCCGGAGCGTCGAGCGTGAATTGCACCGCCGGGTGCGCGACTTCGTGGAGGAACAACGCCTGGCGCGCCATGTCGAGGAGCGATTCGCGGCGAAACACCGGCTTGGGCATGCGCGCGAAGGAGGAGAATTCGTCGACCATCCGACGCAAGTCGCCGACCTGGCGGACGATGGTTTCGGTCAGGCGCTGGAACACGCCTTCGCCATCCAGATCGACCTGCTTGCCGTACCGGCGCTGAAGTCGCTCGGCGGCGAGTTGGATCGGCGTCAGCGGGTTCTTGATCTCATGCGCGATGCGGCGCGCCACGTCGGACCAGGCGGCGCGGCGCTGGTCCAGTAGCTGCTGCGTGATGTCGTCGAACGTCAGAACCTGTCCGTCCTCGTCCGACGTAATCTTGACCGCCAGCGTGCGGGCATCGCCACCGGTCGTGACCTGCACCACCGCTTCGCGCGCGTCGCCGTCGAGTAGCGGGGCAAGGTCGGGCGCGACCTGAGCGAGCGGTGCGCCGATCGGATCGCCCTCTCCCGTGCGAAGGAGTTGCATCGCCGACTGATTGATGACGCGCACGCGGCGGTCGGCGTCGACCGACACCACGCCCGCCGTCACGCCGGACATCACTGCCTCGATCAGCGCGCGGCGGCTTTCGGATTCGGCATTGGCGGTCACGAGTTCGTTCGTCTGTTCCTGCAACCGCTCGGTCATGGTGTTGAACGCGATGCCCAGCGTGCCGATTTCGTCGGCATTCTTCGGTTCGGGGACACGCACGCCCAGGTCGCCCTCCGCAATGCGCCGCGCCGCGCCGACGAGTTCATTGACCGGGCGGACCAGCCGGTCGGCGAC
>JBMOOB010000026.1:0-65428 GCA_049323815.1 Pseudomonadota bacterium
TGGCGCGCCCGGAACGATTCGAACGTCCGACCCTCAGATTCGTAGTCTGATGCTCTATCCAGCTGAGCTACGGGCGCGCATTGGAGGGCGCCATCTATAAGCCTCCGGCAAAGAGCGCAAGCCCATTGCGTCACCTTTTTTCACACCATAAGGCGATTTTCGTGATGCACCGCCTGATCCCCCTGCTTCCCGCCCTGTTCGCAACCGCCGCCTGCGTGGATTCGGCGGGGCATTCCCCGTCGCTGCTGCCGCGCCCGGTCGAATCGCAGAGCCTGGCGGAACCTGAACGCCCCGCCACCGCAGCGACGCCCGATGCCCAATTGGATGCCCGGATCGCGGAGATCCGCGCGCGCGTAGGCGAAGAAGAAAAGGCGTTCGCCACCGCCGCGGCAGAGGCAGAGGCAAAGATCGCGGTCGCGCGCGGGCTGCCGCGCGGGTCCGAGGCATGGCTGAACGCGCAGGTGGCGCTCGGCGCGCTCGACGGCATCCGCACGCCGCTGATGTTCGCGACTGCCGATCTGGACGGACTGGCAATTGCGCGCGGCAAGGACGGCCTGCCCCCCTACCCCGCGCTTCAGATTGCCACGGCGGAAATTCAGGCGCTGTTGCAGGCGCAGGATGCCCGCGTCGCCGCGCTCGAATCGGCGCTGACGGGCGAATAGCCGCCTCGCGCGCAAATCAGGCGGGCGGAAAGCCCCCGCGTCTCGTCAGTCGGTCGCCAGATGCGGGTGCAGCGCGCGCAGCACGGGCATGATCGACGCGAAATCGTCGGTCCACGGCGTGAAACCCGGATAGGTCGCCAACGGCCGCCACCCCTTCTCGCGTCGAGTCACTTCGGCCAGCACCGCGGCATCGCGCGACAGCGCGATCCAGTCGGACGCGCTCGCTTCGACTGCCTGCTCCTCCGCTGTCGGCACGTACATCCGGCGCGCCGCGCGCCAGCCGCCCGCCGTCGCGGCCGAGGACACCACCGGACCAAGCGCAAGGAAGCGGTTGGAGATATGGACGAGCAACAACCCGCGCGGCGCCAGCACGCGGCCATAGGTAGCAAACGCCTCGCGCGTCATCAGGTGCATCGGCACTGCGTCGGATGAAAAGGCATCGAGCACGAGCAGGTCGAGGCTGTTGTCGGGCAGGGCGCCCAGGCTCAGCCGCGCGTCGCCCAGCGTGATCGTCGCATCGGGGGCGCATTGGCTCAGGAAGGTGAACTTGCCCGAATCGCGCGCCAGCGTGACGACAGCGGGATCGATTTCGAAAAAGCGCCATTGCTGGCCGGCAAGCGCATAGCAGGCAAGCGTGCCCGTCCCCAGTCCCACCACGCCGATGCGCGCGTGCGGACCGTACAGCGGCGGCAATGCCTGCATCGCCTGCCCCACGCCCGATCCGGGAACATAATAAGTCGTGGCGCGCGTCGACGCGGCACCCTTCAACTGGATACCGTGCAGCGTCGTGCCATGCGCCAGCCGCCGCTCGGCAGGATAGTCGCTGACGGTATAAACGCCGAAATAGCTGCGCGTGCGCGCGTCATGATAGCTGAGCTGAAGCGCGCGATAGCCGCCGAACAGCATCAGCCCGCCGATCAGCGCGACCGTGTAGGGCAACCGCGCGCCGACCGCCGCCAGCCCGATGATCGCCACCATCAGGAACGCCGCGATCACTCCCGCGTCGCCCAGCCGCAGCGGGTCGATTGCCCCCGCCAGCACGATCAGCAGCACGACCAGCGCCGCCGCGAGCCGCCGGATGCGCCCGATTGCCCGCGCCCGCGACCAGAATCGGCGCAGCGACCGCAGCAGGAATTCCCGCGGCATCAACGCCCCCGCCGCGACGATCAGCAACGGATATTCATAGGTCCAGTCGAACACCACCGGCGCGATCAACGCCGCGAACACGCCGCCCAGCGCGCCGCCCAGCGCCATGGCGAGGTAAAACCCGGTCAGCCGGTCCGGTTCGGGCCGCAACGCATAGAGGCGTGTGTGCAGCGCGACGGCGACGACAAACAGCAGCAACAGGCCGATGACGGCGTTCAGATAGGCAAGCTGGGCGCTGCCGTTGATCAGCGTGGCGCCGAACAGGATCAGCATCACCGGGGCCGCGCGCGTCGCGACTTCCGCCGGCCCGCGCCGCGCCGCGAACGCGACCGAGAAGCTCAGCAGATACAGGCCGAGCGGCATCACCCACAGCATCGGCACCGCGACAATGTCGGTCGTCAGGAACGTCGACGTAGCGAGCATCAGGCCCGACGGCACGAACGACAGCAGGACCCACGTGCCGACGCGCCGCCACCCCGGCGCCGCGCTGAAGTGGCGCACATGCGGTTCGTGCGCGGCGCGGCGCGGCAACAACAGCGCGCACCCCCCCATCATGACGAGCACCAGCGCATAGCCCGCGCTCCACAGCCAGCTCTGCGCGCGCAGCGTCAGCAGCGGTTCGACCAGCAACGGATAGACGATCAGCCCGCCGAAACTGCCGATGTTTGACGCGGCATAGAGCGCATACGGATCGCGGCCGCCGGTCGCGACGGCATACCAGCGCTGTACCAGCGGCGCCTGCGCGGAAATCGCGAAGAACAACGGCCCGATCGACGCGACCAGCAGCCAGGGCACCCACAGCGCCGGCTCGGCAGCGGCGGGCAGCACCAGCGCCATTACGCCGATCGGCAGCCAGAGCGCGCCCAGCGCCAGCACGGCCAGGTGGATCGCCGCCTGCGCGCGCGGCGCCACGCGGCCCAGCGCGTGCGCATAGCCGTATCCGCCCAGCAGCAGCGCCTGATAGACCAGCATCGCCGAATTCCAGACTGCCGGCGCGCCGCCCAGCCGCGGCAACGCCATGCGCGCGACCATTGGCTGGACCAGGAACAACAGGAACGACCCGCTCAGGATCGTGACGACATACAGCCATCGGATCGCGCGTAGCGAAGGCTCTACGGCGGGCGGGCGCACGTCCATTGCGTATCTCCGTTTAGTCGGTCGGTGCTAGGGTAGGATGCTTTCGCCGCGATGAACGGCGGCGGCAGGCGACGGCCGGGCACGAAAATAGGTGATGTGGCGCCGAAGCGGGCTTTCCACCGGAACCGCGGGATGGTCGAAGTCGTCGGCGACCGACCGGATCATGCCGAGCCGTTCCATCAAGCGCCAGCTACGCACGTTCGCCTCGACGGTGATCGCGCCGATCCGCGCAACGTCGAGCTGCCACCAGCCCCATTCGAGGCTCGCCTGCGCCGCCTCGTGCGCATAGCCCCGGCCCCAATATTCATAGCCCATCCGCCAGCCGATCTCGACTTCCCCCTCCAGCGGCGTGTGGGCGGGACCGGGCTTCAATCCGCAAAACCCCAGCAATGCGCCATCGGCGCGCCGCTCGACTGCCCAAAAGCAATAGCCGTGGCTATCCAGAAAGCCGTTCTGGCGTTCGAGCGCGGCGTCGACCTCGGCACGCGACATCAACGGGCCCAGGAATTCCATCACGCGCGGGTCGCTGCAATGCGCGTGGAACCCGGCACGGTCGCGGTCTTCCCATCGCCGCAGCACCAGCCTTTCTGTCTCGATCATCGCGGCCGCTCCACAACGTAGACGATCATCGCTCCCACGGGGTCATCGGGTGCATGGCGGTGGTGGTGGAAATCCAGGTCGGGCCTGCGTGCCATGCCCAACCGCTCCATCAGCCCCCAGCTTCGCGTGTTGGCCGCGGTCGTCCATGCGCCGATCGCCGGATCGCCGGTATGCGTCCAGGCCCAGCCAATGCTCGCCTGCGCCGCCTCGCGCGCGATACCCCGTCCCCAATAGGCGGTGTCGACGCGCCAGCCGATCTCCAGCATCCCGGCGACTCCGGCATCGCCATAGTCTTCGGCGCGCCGCAGCCCGCATGTCCCCACCAGAACGCCGGTTTCGCGCAACACGACTGCCCAATAGCAATGGCCGTGCCGCCGCTGGTCGTCCAAACGGCGCGCGAACATCGCGTCGACGACCGTTTCGGCCTGGACCCCGCCCAGCCGTTCCATCATCGCGGGCGTGTTGACAAGCGCCCCGAAAGCGCCGCGGTCGGCCACGTCCCACGGGCGCAACAACAGGCGCCCGGTTTCGATCACGCGCCCAGCAGGCGCGCCGCCAGCGGCGCGTGATAGGTGAGCACGCCCGAACATCCCGCGCGTTTGAACGCCGTGAGCGTTTCGAGCACCAACGCATCGCGATCCCCTGCGCCGACCGCGCCGGCGGCCTCGATCATCGCATATTCGCCCGAAACCTGATATGCAAAGACAGGCACTTCAAATGCGTTCTTCACACGAAATATGATGTCCAGATAGGGCAACCCCGGCTTGACCATCACGCTGTCGGCGCCCTCCGCGAGGTCGAGCGCGACTTCGCGCAACGCTTCCTCGCTGTTGGCGGGGTCCATCTGATAGGTCTTCTTGTCACCCTGCAGCAGCCCGCGCGTATTCACGGCGTCGCGGAACGGTCCATAAAAGCCGCTGGCATATTTGGCGGCATAGGCCATGATCTGGACATTGACGTGGCCCGCGCGCTCCAGCGCCTCGCGGATCAGCCCGACGCGGCCGTCCATCATGTCCGACGGCGCGACGATGTCGGCCCCGGCGTCCGCTTGCACCATCGCCTGCCGGATCAGCACTTCGGCAGTCGCGTCGTTCAGCACATAGCCGGAATCGTCGACCAGCCCGTCATGGCCGTGCGACGTATAGGGGTCTAGCGCCACGTCGGTCAGCACGCCGATGTCGGGGACCGCGTCCTTGATCGCCTTGATCGCGCGGCACATCAGATTGCCGGGATTAAACGCCTCGCGCCCGTCATCGGTACGCAATTCGCGCGGGGTGTTGGGGAACAGCGCGATGCACGGAACCCCCAGCGCCGCCGCCTCTTTCGCGCGCGCACCGATCTGGGCCAACGGCCAGCGCGATACGCCGGGGAGCGACGCGATCGGCTCCTCGGCATCGCCTTCGGTGACGAATAGCGGCCAGATGAGGTCGGCGGGCGTGACGACCGTTTCGGCGAACATGCGCCGGCTCCAGGTCGAAGCGCGGGTGCGGCGCAGGCGAAGCGCGGGATATTGGCTCATGGCCGCGGCTTTTGCGCCAGCGGCCGGGCGGGCGCAAGAGCGGCGCGCGAAAGCCGGATCAGGCCGCGCGCAGTTGGCGGCTACGCAACCGCTGCCACCCGAACAGGCCCAGCGCGGCCAGCCCGAACAGGCCCCAGGCCTCGCCGGGAACCGGCGACGGCTCACCGCCGCCCGGCGTGGCCGGTGGATAGTAGCCGCCGCTATAGGTACCCAGGTGGAATTCACCGTTCTGCACCAGGCTGCCGAACACCGCCGAACCCTGCACATAGTTCGACGTGGTCGCCGCGGCGCTGGGCGCCAGGATCGACCCGCCCCAGGCCGTGCTCAGGTTGAGCGTCTGCGCGTCCTCGAAATTCCAGATGACATGCTCGCCCAGATTGGATGTCCCGCCCAGGAAATTGTCGTTCAGGGTGATGTTCGCGCCGCTGACGTTGACGATCGCAGTATCGGCGCCGTTCAGGTTGAACTGAATCTCGCCGATCTGGTCGAGCTGGTCCGACGTAAGGGTGAACACCGCGACACCATCGGAGTTGGGCGTCGCATTGAACGTGGCGCGATTACCGCTGATCGCGACCGTGCTGTTGGCATCAAGGCCCGTCAGCGTGTGCGACAAATCGGTCATGCTCGACGTGATAAGGCTCTTCTGCTGCTGCAGGTCCGCAGTGAACGACGGGTCGGACGTCGCCAGTCCCGAATTGACGGTGTTCTGGTTGACGTTGGTGTTGCTGATCGTACCGCCGACCTGCACCGTCTGCGGCGAACCGTTCAGGTTGAACCCGCTGTTCACATTGCCGCCGACGATCGCGCCCGAACCGTTGTTGAGGTTCTTGGTCCCGCCGTTGACATCGCCCACGACTGTCAGCCCGGGCACGCCGAGCGACGACGGCGCCGGCGTTCCGATTTGATAGTTTGACGAATTGCCGTTCAGATCGCCGCCGACAAAGGTTCGCCCCTCCACTTCGGAAGACGAAGTGAGGTCGCCCAACACCACCAGATTCCACTGGCGCAGCACGTCGGTACCGGCGATCGACTGCGCCGACGCGGGAAGCGCGGCGGTGAGCGAAAGGAGCGCGACGGCAAAGCGGATAGAACGCATCATCGGAGTCCAGGACTGGGCATTTAGGGATGAACCTCGCTACCGCAGGATAGTTGAACGGCCCAGCAAGGTTCATGGTAAACAGACTGTGTGATTTTGACACATGCCGCGACCGCCATGCTTCGTACCGTCGCAATTCGCGGCGCCATGGCGTCACGCGCAAGCCCGAGGCTTTCGTGCAATGCGCGGGCGTGGCAGGACGCCGCCGCCGCCCGGCGCGATCTTTGCTGTATCGCAACCCGAGTTCCTGCCTCCTCGCGAGGCGTGTTCCAGCGTATTGGTGCCAATGTCCGCTATTCGTTCCGCCGCCCTGCTCGTAAATACGCGCTCGCGTTGGGGCCGAAGCCAGTTCGATCCTGCCAGGCGGCGGTTATCGGCCTTGTCGATCCAGGTTGACGCGCACGCGGTGGACGACCCCGGCACGCTCCGCAGCCGGCTCGATGCGGCGCTGGCGCGCGGGCCGGACCTGATTGTGCTGGGCGGTGGCGACGGTACGATCAGCAGCGTGGTGGGTGCGCTGCCGGGCACCGGCGTTCCGCTCGCCATCCTGCCGCTGGGCACTGCAAACAGCTTCGCAAGGACGCTGGGCCTGCCGCTCGATATTGACGGCGCGGTCGAGGTGATCCGTACCGGCACGCTGCGCCGGATCGACCTGGGCATGGTCAATGATTGCGCCTTCGCCAACATGGCGGCGATCGGGCTTGCACCGGTGATCGCCGACACCATCCCCGACGGGCTCAAGCGCTGGTTGGGCCGCGCAGGCTATCTCGGCTGGGCGGCACTGCAATTCGCGCGGTTCCGCACGTTCCGGCTAAGCGTCGACTGCCGCAACATGGTGCAACGCATGCCCGCGGTAGAGGTGCGCATTTCCAACGGCCGCTTCCAGGGCGGAACCGAAGTGGTCGACGACGCGCGCCTCGACAGCGGCGAGATGCTGGTCCAGGCCGTGCGTGGACCGCGCAGGACATTGGTGCGCGATTGGGGGGCGCGGCTGCTCGGCCTGCCGCCGCGCGCGGGCGACGAAGTGACGTTCCGCGGTCGCGAATTGCGGATCGACACCGATCCGCCGCTTCCCATCTCCATCGACGGCGAAGTGCGCGCGTGCACGCCCGCGACGATCCGCGTCCTGCCTGCCGCAATCGACGTCATGACTCCCGCCGAAGCGGGCCAGAGGCTGTTTCAGCAAAGCTGAAACCGGCTCTAGATTACGTCAGCGGCGACGAGCGCATCCGACTCCAGGTCGATTTCGGCAGAAAAGGGGCGCCCGTCGGTCCTGCCTTCCACCATGATGAGATCGAGCGCGACAACCGAGATCGATTCGACGCGCGCGCTTGCGGCCAATTCGTTTTCGATCCGCGCCTGCCACGCGTCGGCATCGGCGAACAGGCGATGCGCGATCGGGACCAGCGCCGTCGACGATGCGCCGACCAGATACAGTGCGACCTCCCCGCCGGTCCAGCGCGTGCGCCCTTCGAATCGATCACGCGCCGAGACATAGGCAAGGTCGCCCAGCCGCGCGTCGGCGATCGCCAGCTCGCGTTCCCATTTCTCGGCGGCGGCAGTCAGCGCCTTGTCGACCTTCAGGCCCAGATAGGCAGTCATGACCGCACCGTCGGGGTCGACGGTCGTGCCGCGCGTGATCCAGATTGACGCCACTCCGCGCGCGGGAAGCCGGTCGCTCCATAGCGAATAGGGTTCTTCCGTCGCCATTCGCACGGTCAGCGCGTTATACCGGATCGCGCCTTGCTCCGACCGCCAGGGCCGCAGGCGGAACGTCAGGATCTGCATGCGCGAATGGCCGTCGTCGTCGACCGATTCGATCATCGACGGCCCCGGCGGCAGGATCACCCCTTCGATCTTGCCGGTCTTGTCCCACAGATCCGCCTTGTCCGCCATCGCGCCGTTTTCCGTTGCTATCCCAACCGCGCCAGCGCCGCCGACAGCCGCTCCGCCTCCGCCGATTTCTCGGCATGGTCGGCACGCGCCTTCTCGACCGCTTCGGGCTTGGCGCGCTCGACGAAGCTGGGGTTGCCAAGCCGCCCGGCGAGCGCGTCGCGTTCCTTCTGCGCCGCCGCGATCGCCTTGGTCAGCCGCGCGCGCTCGGCGGCGAGATCGATCACATCGCCGAGCGGCAGCACGAACGTCGCCTCGTCGACGACGATCTGGAGCGCGCCGCCCTCTGGCGCCGAGCCCTGTGCCTGATCGACGCGCGCGAGCCGTGCCAGCGCCGCCTTCTGCCGCGTCAGCCGTTCGGTCGTCGCGGGGGCGGCGTCGCGGACGTGGATCGGCAGCCGCGCCCCCGGCGGCACGTTCAGTTCGTTGCGCGCGGCGCGGACTTCGCCGACCAGCCGGATCAGCCAGTCGATTTCCTTCGCCGCCTCGGGATCGAGCGCGCGCGCATCCGCCATTGGCCAGTGCGCGACGATCAGGTCAGTCGAACGGGCGCCCATCGCGTGCCACAATTCCTCGGTGATGAACGGCATGAACGGGTGGAGCAGCACCAGAATCTGGTCGAGCACCCACCCCGCCACGGCGCGGGTTTCGGCGATATCGCCCTGCCCGCCCATGACTTCGCGCAATTCATCGCCCGAAAACGTGCCCGCCACATCGCCGCCGCTGTTCAGCACCGGCTTGATAAGCTCCAGATACCAGTCGCAGAAGCGGCTCCACACGAACTGGTAGATCGCGTTCGCCGCCTCGTCGAAGCGCAATTCGCCCAGCGCCAGGTCGATCGCCTGCACCGTCGCCACCGTCTCGGCGATGATCCAGCGGTTGACCGCCAGGTCGGCGGCGGGCGGCTCCAGCGTCGCCGACGCGCCGATGCCGTTCGACTGGCAGAAGCGCGCGGCGTTCCACAGCTTGGTGGCGAAGTTGCGGTATCCCTCGATCCGCTTCTCATCCATCTTGATATCGCGGCCCTGGCTTTCCATCGCCGCCATGAAGAAGCGCAGCGCATCGGCGCCGTATGTGTCGATCAGGCCGAGCGGATCGACGCTATTGCCCTTCGACTTCGACATCTTCTGCCCGTCCGCCGCGCGAACAAGGCCGTGTAGGTAGAGCTTGCGGAACGGCACGTCGCCCATGAAGTGCAGCCCCTGCATCATCATGCGCGCATCCCAGAAGAACAGGATGTCGAAGCCCGAGATCAGCACGTCATTGGGATAGCGCCCGCCGAGCGTCGGATCGGCATTCTCCGGCCAGCCCAAAGTCGCGAACGGCCAGAGCGCGGAGGAAAACCAGGTGTCGAGGACGTCGGGGTCGCGCTCCAGCGTGACGCCCGCGCCCGCCTGCTCCTGCGCCTCTTCCTCGGTCTCGGCGACATAGATGCTGCCGTCGGGGCCGAACCACGCCGGAATGCGGTGCCCCCACCACAACTGGCGGCTCACGCACCAGGGCTGGATGTTCTCCATCCAGTTGAAATAGGTCTTTTCCCACGTCTTCGGCACGACCTGCGTCTTGCCGCTGCGCACTGCCTCGATCGCCGGCTTCGCCAGCGTGGCGGCGTCGACATACCATTGGTCGGTCAGCCACGGCTCGATCACCTGCCCCGAACGGTCGCCGAACGGCGTGGCGATGGTGCGCGGCTCGGCATCATGCTCGACGCCGTCCTTATCGACATGCGGGATCAGGAATCCTTCGTCCTTCAGCCGCGCGACGACTGCCTTGCGCGCCTCGAACCGATCCAGTCCGATCAGGTCGTCCGGGACCAGCCCGTCCGCCGTCTGGCAAACCGCGGCCTTGGCATCGAGCATGTTGAGCATGTCGCGCGCCTCGATCCCCGCGCGGCGGCCGACTTCGAAATCGTTGAAGTCATGCCCCGGCGTAATCTTGACTGCGCCCGAACCCAGCTCCGGATCGGCATGCTCGTCGGGGACAATGGGGATCAGCCGGCCGGTGATCGGCAGGCGCACCCGCTTGCCCACCAGCGCGGCGTAGCGCGCATCCTCGGGATGCACCGCCACCGCCATGTCGGCCAGCATCGTCTCGGGCCGAGTCGTCGCGACTTCGATGAAGCCCGAACCGTCCTCGAGCGGGTAGCGCAGGTGCCAGAATTTGCCCGCGACGTCCTTGGTTTCGACTTCCAGGTCGCTGATCGCGGTGCCCAGGCCCGGGTCCCAGTTGACCAGCCTTTTGTCGCGATAGAGCAGCCCGTCGCGATAGAGCTGGACGAAGACCTTGAGCACTGCCTTCGAAAAGCCCTCGTCCATCGTGAAGCGTTCGTTGGTCCAGTCCATCGAACAGCCGAGGCGGCGGAGCTGGCCGGTGATCGCGCCGCCCGATTCCGCCTTCCACTCCCACACTTTCGCGACGAATTCCTCGCGCGTGAAGTCAGTGCGCTTTTGCTGGCGCGCGTTCATCTGGCGCTCGACGACCATCTGCGTCGCAATGCCGGCATGGTCCATGCCGACCACCCAGCGCGCATCCTTGCCCTTCAGCCGGGCGTGGCGGACGAGAATGTCCTGGAGTGTATTGTCGAGCGCATGGCCGATATGCAGGCTGCCCGTCACATTGGGCGGCGGGTTGACCAGCGTCCACGGGTCGGCGCCCGGACGTTCGGGGCGGAACAGCCCCCTTTCCTCCCAATGCTGGTACCAGCGGGATTCGATTGCGGACGGGTCGAAGGTCTTGGGAAGTTCGCTCATGCGAAAAGGCACATAGCCGCCCCGCGCGCGCGTTCAAGCGCTTCGCTGATCGCGCGCCGGGTAAAGCATAGGGAACGCCGCGCCGCAAACGGATGCGTCCGCCGTTTCGCGGTCAGTCGCGGCCGGTGATCCGGGCGATTTCGCGCGCCACCATTGCCTCGACCATCTGCGGAAGATTCGCGTCGAGCCAGTCCTTGAGCATCGGGCGCAGCATTTCGCGAACCAGCCCTTCCAGCGTGTCGGTGCCGTCGCTTTGCGGGCGCACGACCAGACGCGACAGGGTTTCAAGGGCACCACGGCTTGCTTCGGCGGCCTTCGCCGACACGATCGTCTCGACCGTGGGTTGGTCCGCCTGCTTTGCGTCCACACGCGCCTGCGCCGAACGCGCCGATTCGTTGCGCGAACCGACAGTGTCGGCGATTGCCTTTTCAACGGCGCGCAGCGGGCGGCCGCCGGGGATTTCCCCCGGCGCGGCAACTGCATCGTTCAATTCGAGAACTTCGTCATCGCACGGATCGACACGCGCCGCAGCCGACGCGCGCGCGGAGCGGCGAGAGCGTGCAGACGTCACCGCCACCTCGCCTTCTTCCTCGATGATCCGTTTGATGGAAGAAAGTATCTCCTCCATCGACGGCTCGGCACTGATATCCCCCATATCGAGCACCCCGTGCTTCGTCGTTAACCGTAACGGCTATTCACCTGACGGATCATAGGGCGTCGTGTCAACGGGGCGCTGCAACAACGGGTCGGAAGTTTCGGAGACATCGGGAGTCTGAACCGGCGTATCGACAGTTCGCGTACCCGACGGCGCAGGCTCCTCGCCCGTGCCCCAGTCCGTCCAGCGGCGGCGCACCTTGTCGTAATGCTGGGTCGGATCGTACAGCGGACCGCCATCGAGGCCCAGATCGACTGCCTCGGCACGCCCCATGATCGCCAGCAGCGTGAAGCCGGCGACATAGGAATCGCGCTCAGCCGTCACATATTGAACCTGCGAGTTCAGAAATTCCTGCTCGGCGTTCAGGATGTCGAGAATGGTGCGCGATCCGACGCTGTTTTCGGCGCGCACGCCTTCCAGCGACAACCGGTTGGCATCCACCGCGACTTTCGAACTTTCGATGACTCGCAGCGACGACGAATATTGGGCATAGGCCGACCGTGCCTGCGAAACGACCGTGCGTTCGGCGAGCGTTTCCTGTTCGACGGCAATCGATTCACGCGCTTCGGCCTGGCGCACCTGGGCCGCCGGGCGCCCGCCCTGGAACAGCGGCACGGTCAGCGTCACGCCTCCGGACACCGCAACGCCGTCGTTATTGTATCCGGAAATCGCCGCGATCCGGTCCACCGATCCAAGATAATTGTAATAATTGGTGCCCACGCCCACGCTCACGCGCGGAAAGCGGCCCGCCTTTGCGACCTGGACGTCATATTTCGTCGCTTCGCGGCTGCGCTTGGCGGCAAGCATCACCGGGCTTTCTTCCAGCGCGATCGACACGGCTTCGGCCGCATTGCCCGGAAGGTGGGGCAACGCCGGCGGCGGCGCCAGACGGCCCGGCGGCACGCCGACGACGCGGATGAACGCCTCGCGGCTGGCGATAAGCTGTGCCTCGGCGCCGCGAAGCTGGCTGCGCGCGATCGCGAGCCGCGCCTCCGACTGGGCCACGTCGGTCCGAGTCAGGTCGCCGACTTCAAACCGGTCGCGCGTCGCCTGGAGGTTGACCTCCAGCACATGGACATTCTGCTGGTTGAGGCGAACGATTGCCTCGTCGCGGATGACATTTACGTAAACGGTCACGACTTGCGTGAACAAATCGGTCTCGACGCTGCGCAGGCCGGCACGCCCCGCCTCTACGCGGGTTTCCGCCGCCCGCACCGAATTGCGGACCGCCCCGCCCTGAAACACCGGCACCGACACATCAACGCCCGCCGTCACCTGACGCACGGGGCCTGACCCGGCCGGATTGTTGTAGATATTTTCCGTATAGCCGCCCGACGAATTGACACTGGGAAGCCCCGAAGCGCGCTGGATCGGCACATTTTCGTCCGTCGCGCGCAGGCTCGCCCGCTCGCTCGCCAAGTCGGGGTTGGTATTGTACGCGGTGGTCAGCGCCTGGCGCAGCGTCATCGTCGGCGCTTCCGCCACGTCGGTGCTCGACGTCGTCTCCGCCGTCTGGGCCGCAGCCGGCAGCGCCAGAGTCGCCAGGCTCACGCCAAGTGCCAGTCGGGAAATTCGCATGAGCCTCATCGGGGTCGCCTTAAAATTGAAAGGATCGCGGCTGTTCAAAGCCGGGAAGCACGACGCATTCGATATCGGCGAAATCGGCAAGGCCGAAACCGCCTTCGGTCCTGCGCCCCGCCGCCAGTCGCGTGACGCCGCGGTCGACCAGCCCGGTGACCACGCGCCCGCCGGTCTTGACCTGCTGCACCAGCGCATCCGGCAAACGTTCAACGGCGCCGTCCACGATCAGCACGTCATAGGGCGCCGCTTCGACCCATCCGTCGCGCAACGGGCCGCGCGCCAGTTCGACCTTGGGCTCGCCGGCCAACGCGCCGCGCGCGATCGCCAGCAACGATTCGTCTTCCTCGACCGCCACGACCGATGCCGCCAGCATGGCAAGCACCGCCGCACTATAACCGCCCGCGGCGCCGATCAGCAGTACGTGATCGTCCGGACGCACCGCCGCCTGCGTCAGCAGCAGCCCGGTGGCGAGCGGCGAATTATACCGGCGACCGCCGGAAAGCGGCAGCGGACGGTCGCGATACGCGACGGCGCGCAGTTCGGCCGGCACAAATGCCTCACGCGGGACGCGCGCCATCGCCTCAACAACGCGGGGGTCGTTGACGGCGCTGGTGCGCAGCTGGCTCACCACCATGGCGTGCCGCATCGATTCGAACTGCCCGGCACCTGCCGGCGTGAAACTGGACGCAAGGGTCATCATCGTCCCCACCCTGTTGCATAGCTGTGTTAGCTACGCAATACACATAATGAAGTTGGGCGCTTGTATCGCGCAGATGCGCGCGCGCCAAGCGAGCGTAGATGCAATTTTATCATCCATGGTTGACAGGTGGCCCCGCTCCTGCGCATTGCCCCCCGCTCAAGGCCCGATGGCGGAGTGGTGACGCAGCGGACTGCAAATCCGTATACGCCGGTTCGATTCCGGCTCGGGCCTCCACGATTTTCCGCTGACGGCCCGGAAAGCCACGGCTTTCGCCGGTCCTTCCATTTCCGCGAGCGCGGTTTCATACTCCATCCGGAACAAATGCGGCCCTCTCCTCGTTCTGCATTGCAGTATCAGGGAGCTTGCCGCATGTATGATTTCGGTATCCGCCAGGCCCGTACCGGCTATCGCGTGGCCTATCGACCCCAGGAAGCGAATCACTGCCCCGGATGCGGACAGTCGCACTGGATCGTCGGCCGCATGACCGCCGAATGCGCCTATTGCGCCACTGCCCTGCCGCTGATGATGGGCGGCGCATCGGGCGCGGGCACGCTTCGCCGCGCCGGCGTATCGGCGACGAGGGCAATCGCCGCCTGAATGGCGCCGAACGACGCGCGCCTTAGCTAGCTCCGCCGTCCCTAGGCCCTGGTCAACCCGCGTCCGATTCGCTCGGAACTTGGGTCAGACGCCTGATTCGGGTTCGCGGAAAAATGCGCTCCCACGCCGTCAATCGAGCGAGGTTGCGACGACGGCGCTCGCCGCGTCGGGCGCGTTTTGCGCGTTTGCGAACAAGGGAAAAGACGAACCAAAGCAACGCAGCCGCCGCAAGTCCGCCTGCCAGCAGTGCGATCGTTTCCAGACTCACCATTTCGCGCCCCGTCATTGCCTGCGTTGGCCGCAGGCACCCCCCGTTTTATGTGCACTGCAATACCAGCTTCGCACTATCGGTGGGAAGCGGGTTTGTTAGGCGTGAAGTGTCGCGCTATGGGCTATGGCATCATGCACGACCCGTCGCTAACGCTGTACAACAGCCTCTCCCGCAGCCTCGAACCCTTCGAGCCGATCGATCCCGCGCGCGGTGTCCGCGTCTATTCGTGCGGCCCGACGGTGTACAGCGATCCGCACCTGGGCAATCTGCGCGCCTATGTCTTCACCGACACGCTGTCGCGCACGCTGCGATGGAAGGGGTATGCGCTCACTCATGTGCTCAACATCACCGATGTCGGCCATCTGACTTCCGACGCCGATGCCGGCGACGACAAGATGGAGGCCGCCGCCAAGGCGCGCGCAATGAGCGCGTGGGATATTGCGGCGCACTACGAACATGTGTTCCGCGACAATCTGAAGGCACTCAACATCACCGCGCCCACGCATATGCCGCGCGCCACCGAGCATATCGAGGCGATGCTCGACTATGCAAAGAAGATCGCGCCCGAACATTGTTACGAAATCGACAGCGGCCTTTATTTCGACAGCACCACCGTGCCCGACTACGGCCGGCTGGCGGGCGGCCAGGACGATGCCGGCGAAGGCCGGATCGACCCGGTCGAGGGCAAGCGCCACGCGCGCGACTTCGCGATCTGGCGCAAGACGCCGCCGGGCGAGAACCGCCAGATGGAATGGGATTCGCCCTGGGGCCGCGGCGCGCCGGGCTGGCACCTCGAATGCTCGGTGATGAGCCGGCAGTATCTGGGCATGCCGTTCGACATCCACACCGGCGGCATCGACCATCGCGAAATCCACCACGTCAACGAAATCGCCCAGAACCAGGCGTTCTGCGACTGTGCGGACAGCGGCGCGCGATTCTGGATGCACAACAACTTCCTGGTCGATCGCGGCGGCAAGATGTCGAAGTCGAAGGGCGGCATCACCACGCTGCACGCGCTGGCGGATCGCGGCGTGCACCCGATCGCCTATCGGCTGATGTGCCTGTCGGCGCACTATCGCTCGGAGCTGGAGTTCAGCCCGGAAAACCTCGCCGCTGCGCTGACGCGGCTGAAGCGGCTGGTGATGACTGTGCGCAAGCTGTGGCCGGAAGCGGTCGCGGCGGTTTCCGTCGGTGCCGCGCGTGCGGAACAGGGGCCGGCCGCCGTTTATGTCCGCGAGCTGGACGAGGCGATCTCGGAGGATCTCAACACACCAAAGGCGTTGCCGGTGCTCGACGCCATGCTCGCCGACAAGAAGCTGTCGCTCGACGCGCGCGCGGCGGCGCTGGCGGAATTCGACGCGGTGCTGGGGCTGGGACTGGCAGAATTGACGCGCGAGGCGCTGCGCGTGCGCCCGGCCGAAGCGTCGCTGACCGCCGACGAGATCGAAGCCCGGCTGGCCGACCGCAAGGCGGCGCGAGCGGAGAAGGACTTTGCGCGATCCGACGCGATCCGCGACGCACTGACCGACGCCGGCGTTGAGGTGATGGACGGCGATCCGCTCGGCTGGGACTGGCGCCCGCAGCTCTGACGCACCCCGACGACGGCGGGCGCGCGATCGCATGGTGTAGAGGCGTTTGAACCGCGCCTCGGGCTGCGCTAGCGATGCAGTCATGAAAGCCGTGCTGCCCGCGATCGCCCGTCCGCTTCTCGAACCGGGGTTACCGCCGGGCATGGACGTCGCGTGGTTCTCCAGCCCGGCCGAGGCGCGAGCGATGATCGTCGACGCCGACATCGCCTGGGTGGACATGCAGCCGTCGTCTCTGACTGCCGAGGCGATCCAGGCCGCGACGCGGCTGAAATGGGTGTTCACACTCTACGCCGGAGTCGACCCGTTCGACCTGCCGCGGCTGAAGGCGATGCGCGCCACGCTGACCAACGGCAGCGGGATCAACGCCGAAGCGGTCGCCGAATATGCCGTGCTGGGCGTGCTGGCGGCGGCAAAGCGCTTCGACCAGGTGGTGCGCATGGCCGACCGGCGCGAATGGACGATGGACGCACCGGGCAAGCGCGAGCTGTACGACACCGCCGCGCTCATCATCGGCTACGGCACGATCGGGCGGATGATCGGCGACCGCCTCGCCGGGTTCGGCGTGGCGGTGACCGGCGTGACGCGCAGCGGGCGCGGCGGCACGCTGATGCCCGACCAGTGGCGCGCGCGGATCGCCGAGTTCGACTGGATCATCCTGGCGGCACCGTCGACCGACGGCACGCACGCGATGGTCGGCGCGGAGGAACTGGCGGCGATGCGACCCGACGCCTGGCTGGTCAACATCGCGCGCGGCGACATGGTCGATCAGGACGCACTCGTCGCCGCGCTCCACGCGCGCCGGATCGGCGGAGCGTTTCTCGACACCGTCACGCCGGAGCCGTTACCTGCCGAACACCCGCTGTGGTCGGCGCCGAACACCATGCTGACGATGCATCTGTCGGGGCGCAGCCAGACCAACATGTTCCGCCGCGCCGCTGCGCTGTTTCTGCGCAATCTGGCCGCGCTCAACGACAGGCGGCCGATGGAGAATGTGGTCGACCTCGACGCCGGGTATTGACGGCCACCCAAGACCCACGGCCCGGCGAGGCAGGGGACGGGGCGGGCCCCCGCCCGCGCGCCGCCCCTTCGAACTTCACGCGCCGACGGCTTCGGGCAACGCGGCGCAATAGCGCGCAACATCCTCGATCTTGCCGGTCGAAACGCGCGACCATTGCGTCCATTTGCCATAGGCGCCGCGGATATGGATGCCCTTCGCCGCCATCTTCTTCTGCACCGCATCGGCATCGGCGACCTTCACGTACAGGAAGTTGGTCTGCGACGGCAGCGCCGACACGCCCGCCTTCTTCACTGCGTCCAGAATCATGCCGCGCGCCTCGACGATACGGTTCTTGGAAAAGGTGGTGAACGCCGAGTCCTCGTACGAGGCGATCGCAGCGGCGAGCCCTGCGGTGTTGCCGCCGAAGCTCGTCTCATACCCTTGGATCGTCTTGATCGTCTCCGGCGCGCCGATCGCATAGCCGACGCGCAGCCCCGCCATGCCGTAAATCTTGGAGAAGGTGCGCGTGACGACGACGTTCAACCCTTCGTTCACCAGCGACGCGACCGAGCTGTAGTCGGGCTTGTCGGTCAGCTCCATATAGGCTTCGTCGATCAGCACCGTCGCCTTGGGGCTGACCTTGCGGACGAAGGCGCGCAGCGCGTCGCCGTCGAGCACCATGCCAGTCGGATTGTTCGGGTTGCAGATATGGACCAGCCCGACATCGTCGGTCACCGCCGCCGCCATCGCGTCCAGGTCGACGCCAAGGTCGGCCCCCAGCGCCACGCGCTTGACCTTCGCGCCCTTCTTCGCAGCGTAAAGGACTGTCGTGTCCCAGAACAGCTCGGGGCACAGGATCGCACCCTTGCCCGCCCAGGCCATGGCGGCGGCCGACAGCACTTCGGTCGATCCGCTGCCGATCGCGACATGATCGGTCGTAAGGCCGAACCGCTCGGCGATCATTTCGGTCAGTTTGCGCGATCCGGCGTCGGCGTAATAGCAGCCCTTGCCCGCCCACTCGCCGATCGCCGCGACGGCCTTGGGCGACGGGCCATAGGGGTTTTCGTTGCGCGAGAGCAGCGCGATGCCCGGCGCTGGGCCGAACAGCGGTACCTCCGCCCCGCCGATGAACGCGTCCGCGCGGCACGGAAAGGCCGCAGCCGCCGCCACCCCGACCGAAGCGGCGCCGAACAGCCCGCGCCTGGAAATCGAAATCGTCATGACCAGTCTCCCCGTTTCGCAAATTTCATCCCAGATGCGCCAGCCCGTTGCGGACCATCAGCACCCCCACACCCAACAGATAGATTCCGAACACTCGCCCCAGCACCGCGGGGCTCAGCTTGTGCGCCGCGGCCACGCCCCAGGGAGCGGAGATCATCGACATCGACGTGACGATCAGCGCGGCGGGCACGTTGACGTACCCGATCGACCCGATTGGGAGCCCCTCTGCCGCGCGCCCGATCCACATGAAGCCCAGCATGCCGGGAATCGCGATGATCGCGCCCACGCCCGACGCCGTCGCGATCGCGCGGTGGATCGACTTGCCGCACAGCGTCATCACGATGATCGCGATCGTCCCGCCGCCGATGCCCAGCAGCGAGGAAAAGGCGCCGAGCCCGCCTGCGATCCCCGCGCGCGCGGCGCCGCCGGGCATGGATTGCGCAAGCTGGCGCCCGGCCAGCATGGGAAACAGGAAATGGAGCGCCATCAACGTGACGCCCGCGCCAAAGATCAGCGCCAGCCCCGCACCCGAAACGCGCGCGGCGAGCAGTACGCCCGCGCCGACGCCCAGGACAATCCACGGCGCCCAGCTGCGCAGGATCGCGAATTCGACGGCATCGCGCTTCGCATGCGCATGGACCGACCGGATCGACGTCGCGACGATGGTGGCCAGCGACGTGCCGATCGCGACATGCGCGATTTCGCCCGGGCTTGCGCCCAGCAGCGGCAGCACCGCGAACAGCGCCGGTACCACGACAAAGCCGCCGCCGATCCCGAACAGGCCGCCCGCGAACCCGGCCCCCAGCCCCGCCGCAAGCAGGGCGACCAAGGGAACGATCCACTGCGCGACCGTCATCGGCCGCGGCCCTTCAGCCGTTCCGAACGATAAACAACGATAAGACGCACGCAAACCAACGGCATTCGGCTCCCCCTGTTTGGAGCGTTCCTGCCTCTCCGGACTCCGCCGCCTGATCCTGTGCGCCTTCTTTGAAGTGCGCCGGCCGGCCACGGCTATGTTGGTTCCCCGGGCATGGTCCCATGCCCGTCGGCGGGGCTGCGACTCCCGTCCGATGCGCGCAGGCTATGCCGTGCCCCGGCGTCCCACAAGCCAATTTCGGTATGAATCTTGCCGCACCCCGCATTCACCCAAACAGGGGAATGAAAATGGCGACATAGCGCGAAATTATACAGAGAACGCTTGCGAGAACGCTTGCAACCCTATCCCCACAAGAGTAATTGCCGCGCCATGACTACGCTTGCAGGAACCAAAATCCGCCGCTTCCGTGAAGAACGTTCGCTCAGCCGCGCGGCGTTCGGCGCCTGGTACGACACGCCGGGCAGCACCGTTCAGGGGTGGGAAGAGGAAGGCAAGCGGGCCAGCGCCAAGGTGGTGAACCAGATCGCGGCGAACGGCATCGCGCACCACGCCGACTGGTACATCAAGATGCGCAGTCCGGAGGATGCCATGGCCGCGAAATGGTCGCCCGCAAGCTGGACCGGTTCAGAGTTCGAGGCGCGCCAGCTTCCCGACTATCCCGATCGCGCCGCGCTCGACCGCGCGACGGGTCAGCTCGCCAGCTACCCCCCGCTCGTCTTCGCCGGCGAAGCGCGCGCGCTGACCGACGACCTCGCGCGCGTGGCGGAGGGCAAGGCGTTCCTGCTCCAGGGCGGCGACTGCGCCGAAAGCTTCGCCGAATTCCACCCGAACAACATCCGCGACACCTTCCGCGTCCTGCTCCAGATGGCAGTGGTGCTTACCTTCGCGTCGAAGCTGCCGACCGTGAAGGTCGGTCGCATGGCGGGCCAGTTCGCCAAGCCGCGCTCGGCCGCGACAGAGGTCCAGGACGGCGTCGAACTGCCCAGCTACCGCGGCGACAATGTCAACGACATCGCCTTCACGCCCGAAGCGCGCATGCCCGACCCGCAGCGGATGATCCAGGGCTATGCCCAGTCGGCGGCGACGCTCAACCTGCTGCGCGCCTTCGCGACCGGCGGCTATGCCAACCTGCACCAGGTGCATCGCTGGACGCACGATTTCATGGGTAAGAGCCCGTGGTCGCGCAAATATGCCGACCTGGCCGACCGCATCGGCGAGGCGCTCGACTTCATGGAGGCATGCGGCATCGACGCCGACAGCGTGCCCCAGCTCAAGACGACGCAATTCTACACCAGCCACGAAGCGCTGTTGCTTCCCTATGAGCAGGCGATGACGCGGCAGGACAGCCTGACCGGCGACTGGTACGATACCAGCGCACATATGTTGTGGATCGGCGACCGCACCCGGTTCGAAACGTCGGCGCATGTCGAATTCCTTCGCGGCATCGGCAATCCCATCGGAATGAAGTGCGGACCCAGCCTCGAACCGGATTCGCTGCTGCGGCTGCTCGACATGCTCAACCCCGCGCGCGTGCCGGGACGGATCACGCTCATCACGCGGTTCGGCCATGACAAGATCGAGCCGGGCCTGCCGCGCCTCGTCCGCGCGGTGAAGCGCGAGGGGCATCCGGTCGTGTGGAGCTGCGACCCGATGCACGGCAATGTCGTCAAGGCGGCGAATGGACTGAAGACGCGGCCGTTCGACCGTATCCTGGGCGAAGTGCGCGGCTTCTTCGCGGTGCATCGCGCCGAAGGGACGTTCGCGGGCGGCATCCATGCGGAAATGACCGGCCAGAACGTCACCGAATGCACTGGTGGCGCGATCGACGTGACCGAGCAAACGCTGGCCGACCGGTACCACACGCACTGCGACCCGCGATTGAACGCGGGCCAATCGCTGGAACTGGCGTTCCTGCTGGCCGAAATGCTCAACGAGGAAATGGCCGAACGGCGCAAGGTCGCCGCCTGACACCCCCTCAGGCGATGCCGTTCGCGGCCCCACAACCAGCTTGACGGAGCGCGGCACGCCACCTAAGTGCCCCGCTTCGCCAGCGCGGACTGGCCCCTTCGTCTAGCGGTCCAGGACGTCGCCCTCTCACGGCGAAAACACGGGTTCGAGTCCCGTAGGGGTCACCAAAACGCCATCCCAAGGCATCCCAGAATGTGCCTTAAATGGCTGTTTTCCGTGGGTTTTTGTGGTATAAGCATCCCAATCGGATCGGCGAAATACCACTCCATACCAGCAATCTGATGGTATTTCTGATGGCAGCTCGCCGGTCGCTCGGATGGAGATACCATCATGGCGTTGTCGGTCGTGGCGATCAAAGCCGCAGAGAATCGGGACAAGGCGTACAAGCTGAGCGACCGAGACGGGCTGTACCTGCTCGTGACGCCTAGCGGCGGCCGCTACTGGCGAATGAATTACCGGTATCTCGGCAAGCAGAAGACGCTGGCGTTCGGTGTTTGGCCGGACACCGGCCTCGCCGATGCTCGGACCGAGTGCGACGCGGCCCGTAAGGTGCTCGCGCGCGGTGAAGACCCGGGCGAGCGGATGAAGCTCGACCGGATCGCTGCCACCGTCGCGGCCTCGAACAGCTTCAAAGCCGTCGCCGATGAGTGGCTGCTTAAAGTCGAGAAGGAAGGCCGCTCGGCAGTCACGATGAAGAAGCTGCGCTGGCTGCTCACCTTCATCAATGCCTCCATCGGCAAGCGCCCCGTCGCCTCGATCTCGGCACAAGAGCTGCTGCTCATGTTGCGCAAGATGGAGGGCAAGGGCCGCTACGAGACCGCGAAGCGGCTCCGCAGCACCTGTTCGCAGATCTTCCGCTACGCCATCGCCACCGCGCGCGCTGATCGTGATGTAGCGTCCGACCTGCGCGGCGCCCTGATCGTTCCGAAGCCCGTCCATCGGGCCGCAATTACGACAGCCACGGAAGCCGGCGACTTGCTCCGCGCTATCGAAGCGTTCGAAGGGAGTTCGGAGGTCCACGCGGCCTTGAGGCTCCTCCCACACGTGTTCGTGCGCCCTGGCGAACTTCGGTTCGCTGAATGGTCCGATTTCGACCTTGAGAAGGCTGTATGGACGATCCCGCCTCACAAGACGAAAATGCGGCGCGCTCACAGCGTGCCCCTATCGGCCCAGGCTCTCGCAATCATCCGCTCGATTGAGCACGATGCAGAGTATAGCTCGTACCTGTTTCCATCGCGCACCTCGGTCGACCGCCCGATGTCCGAGAATACCATCAACGCGGCGCTACGCCGCCTCGGCTACTTGCAGGACAAGATGACCGGCCACGGGTTCCGCGCAATGGCTGCGACCCTGCTTAACGAGATGGGAATGTGGCACGCTGACGCGATCGAGCGCCAGTTGGCGCACTGTGACGCCAACGCCGTTCGGCGGGCCTACACCCGCGGCGAATATTGGGATGAGCGGGTTCGAATGATGCAACACTGGTCCGATCATCTCGACTTTCTGCGAGATGGAGCAAAAGTACTCAAAGGCAGTTTCGGAACGATCTGAAGCGGCAAAAGCAAGCCTGACCCTGGGGCCGGGATTGGCCGGTTGCGGACTGACGGCCTCGCAGGCTGGAAGTGGGGGTAAGGTCACATCGAAGTGCGATATCCAAAACCTCGATGTCAGCACTGCGCAAAGAGAGACGCAGAAGCTCAGCTGCTAAATGGGGCGCAGCCGACACCACGGAGAGTTCACTTGTTTGCTTTGATGCGATTTGCTTCCTGATTGCGGCATATATGCCCAGAGGACCAAATACCGACCTGTCTACAGAATCCAGAGATCTTCTGGCCCCAGATAGCTGATATCGACGCGTCCGGGTTCGTTCGACACGGTGACGCGGGTCATTCCCCGCCGCTCGGGATTCAGCGGCGCCTGCACCATGCCGATCTTGTCACCGGCGGCGGAAAAGATCGATCCCTGACCGTCAATATGGTGCGCCCGCACCGGAGTGCCGGGCACTGCTGGCACCCCTGACCAGATAACCGGCGCGACGAAGCGCCGTTCGGCCCAGGTCCGCGTATCGACCGGCACGAAGCCATATAGGAACTCGAGCCACATTGGCTTTGTTTCTGCGGTCGGCCAGTCAGGCTGCGCACTCCACCGCGCCACCAGCGGCGACTTGAGCCAAGCGCGAAGTTCGTCGCCGGAGACGAAGGTCGCACCGGTGTCTTGAATGACCTTGATCGCCGCCAGCCGCGAATTGAAGCCGGCCTGGATCAGCAGCGATGCCGACCGGATCAGCGTACCTGTCTCCGCCGCAGGAACGGCAAGGCCGAGCTCATGATCAACGACCCGGAAATCTCCGACGACATCGTCATTGGCCGTCGCGCGGACACGGATCGACTCCATCGCCCATGGCAGACGGTATACGAGCCCGTTCTCGACAAATCGAAGCGCCTCGCTGGGATCGCCAGCAAGATCGGCAAGCGGCTGTCCGAGCAGCCATGCACTCAAGATCGGCTTCCAATTGGCCGGGAACGGATCGGGCGTGAATGGCTCGAAGGTGAACACGCGTTCGGCGATGCCGGTAATTGCAGCTATCGCCGCATCTTGATCCCCGTTCAGCAACGCGGCATTTGCGGCAATCAGCAGCGCGTTGGCGTCCGCCGCGATCGCGTCGAGCGCGTGCCCTGACTTGAGCCCCAGCCCGGCAAGGAAGTAGCCGCGGCGCTGCGGCGCCGTCGATTGCGACCAGATCAGCTTCGCGCGAGCCTCCAGCATTTTGGCGAGCGCGGCCTGTTTGACATCGGTGAAGCGCTGGAGGCGCCGCCACCAGAGCGACGACTGCAGGACCATGTCCAGCGTCGCGGCAATGTCGCCATCGGGAATGTCATATTCGCCGATTAGACTCAGGACGGCGGTATCGAGCATTGCGACCTGCTGCTCCCAGGCAGTGTGCGCACGCTCGCGCGCCGCTGGCGTCTCTCCCGCAATCTCGGGGAAGTCCCAAGCGGCGGCGTGATTGGCGACATATTCGACCACCTGGGTGAGGTTACCGCCGTGACGGCGATGGAGCCTATCCATCAATTCGACGACCAGCCGAACCAGGCCGCTTTCCATTTCGCGGGTGCCGAGGTCGCCGAGCAGCCCTTCCCAGACAATCCGCTTCCGCGCCACGTCCCCGAACATCGGATAGAGGACCAGGCCTTCCACATCGACATAGGCGCGCCCCGCGCGGCCGATCACATTTTTGAACTCGGACGCATCGATCCGCACGCCGGCGCGGTACAGTGCGTGCATGATCAGCGCGGTCGCCGATAGATTGAGCCCCTGGGCGAGCGTCGGCGAGGATATGGTGACTTTCAATATGCCTTCGCGCAGGAGCCGCTCGATCTCCTTGCGATACGCAGTCGGCAGCGCGCCATGGTGCAAAGCGACGCCCAGTCTCAGGCATTTGAGAATGGGATGATCCGGCCCTAGCCATTCGGCGCCTAGCGCCAGGGCCGTGTTTAGCCGGTTCGGATCGTCGACGAGCAATGAAGCAAGCGCGCCGCGTTCGTGCAGGTCGACGATCACCTTGGCGAAGGGCACGACGCTGCGGCGCTCCGGGCAGTAGATGAGCACGGTCTGCCCGTCCGCCACCAGGCGCCATGCGGTCGCCAAGCTGAGTTCGCGCTGATCGTTGGGAAACAGCGTGGTCCGTTGCTGCTTGGGCGGAATCCAGTTGGGTGGAACCGCGCCGGTCAAATAGGTCTGCACCCAAGGCCGTTCGTCGCCAACACGCAGATTGAGCCGAGCGCTCTGACCGTTCCAAACGACTTCGCCGAACCGCAGGCGCGTCGGTCGCCAGTCATTTTTGATGAGGCCACCTTCGGCGTCCCGCCGCAGCCAGTTCGCAAAGTCCTCAAGCTGTGGCCCATCGGGAAGAATGGCCGAAAGGCAGACGATGCGTCGCGTCGCAGCATCCTCGCGCTTCAACAGCCGCTGCACCTGGACTTCGTACCGGACCTCGCGCTCGTTGAGGCCAATCATATGTCCTTCGTCGAAGATCAGCAGGCCGACATCGTCGAGCAGGCTCGCATCATTGCGGAGCGCGAAATCGAGCTTCTCGGGCGTGGCGACGACGATGTTGCGCTCGCGGATGGCATCCTGGTCCAGACCGCTGTCGCCAATACTGCCGTATAGCGCAGAGATCGTCTTCCCCAAGGGCCCGAACGTGCGCTGCAACGTCGTCTCGGTCTGTGCCGACAGAGCGCGAAGCGGCGTCACGAACATGACCCGCTTGCCTTCCGCGAGGCAGCGCAGGATGCAAAGCTCGGCAATCCGGGTCTTGCCCGCGCTCGTCGGCAACGACACCACGAGATCGTCCAGCTGGTCCGCGGTGCGCCGCGCGGCTTCCGTCTGCGAAGGCCAAAGGTCGATCTCCGCGCGGGGGCGCTTGTGCAACGATGCCAGCAAGAGGGTACGCAGCATGCCCCAATCGGCGGCGGCGCCGCCCGCCGGCTCAAGCGGGATCAATTGGTGAAAGGTGCACTGCCAAAGGTCGCCCAGCAGATGGATCGCGACGCGATGCGCCCACCATTGCGGTACCAGGTTCAAGTCGCCCGCCGCGCGCAATCCGACGCGCAGCATCTCGAGGCTCTGCTCGACGAGCCCCGCGTCGCCGCGCTCGACCGCCAGCAAATAGGTAGAGAGAGCGCCGTAGAACCGGTCGGTAAGCGCAAGATCGACACTGTCGATCAGTACGTCGCTCCCGGCATCGAAATCGGCCACGAACGCAGCAGCATTTACCGCCCCCTCGATCCCGGCGGCAAGCCGCTGATCGCTTGCAACGCCCGACGCCTTGAAGCCGATGATCTCGGCCTCCAGCGCAGTGAAGTCGCGGCGCATTAGCATGCCCAGCGCCCGCTCGATCTGGGAGAAATTATTGTCCGCAGCGACGATGCTGAGAAGCGAATAGGCTCGCGCCGACAGATGGGCGAGGTGATAGGCGGTCGCCGCCATGATGAAGTGGAAGTCGCGTTCGGCGTCGCGCGCACCTTTGGCGATCACTGATTCCAGCGCCATCGCCGCCTGCTCGAACGCGGACCGAGCAACCGCGGCGTCGCCCCCCATTTCCCGGTTGCGCAAACCGAGATCGAACAGCGCGTAGGCATAGGTCGTCAGATCGTAGCTCAATTGGGGCGAAAAGGCTGGTGCGTCGGGCGGCAAAATGCCCTCGCGCCAGATCATCGCGCGTGCCTGGCCGCGCGCGATCAGGCGGCCGCGAAAGCCGGCGGTTGCGGCGAGTTCGACAGCGGCCCGGATGGCGTCAGGGTTGGTTGGCATTGGCGATCACGAGGTCATAGACCGCACCGATAAAGGCGGGATGGCCATCGACGCGCAGGCCGACGCTCCACTGGGCGAAATTGCCCCCGTAGGCCTGGAGCGAATTAGTCAGGAGCGCGTCGGGCGCGTTGCCCGAAAAGGTGAAGAGCAAGTGCCGCACCGCATTGGGCTGAATGCCGATCTGGAACGTGGCATTGTCGATCGCGTCGGCGAGCGGATGATTGCCCAGCTCCATCAGCCGGGCGGAGATGAAGCTCAGCGCGTGCCCGGAGGGCAGGCCGGAATCCTTGTTCAAGCCGTCGCGCGCCTGTGAGACGACTTGCCCCGACAGTGCCGCTCGGCTCTTCGCTTCGGTCTTCAAAAAGCTGAGCTGAAGCGTTGCCGGGTCCTGGGCGATGCCGATCACGTCCTCTCCGCGCATCGCCATGTTGCGATGATCCTTCCATCGCAGCCGCTTGATCGGCACTTGATAGGTGCTGTTCGCGGTGATCCATTCGGTCGCGAAGATTTCACCCAGATCGCCCGAGCGAATGGCCTTGGTGGTCGGCAGTTTCTGCTCGATCATCGCTGCCGCGGCGGGCTTGCCGAGCAGCCGCAATATGCGGGCATACTGCTCCTCGGAAGCATAATGGCCAGGCACGATCGCTGCGGTCGCATGGATACCGAATGCCAGATGCGCGGCGCTGCCGGTAAGCACCCGCATATCATGGGCGCCAACCTTGGTGTCGGCGGACGTGCACCAATTGGCGAATTGCACCACTGATCCTGCTCCCTTCGCCGTTCGAGTGCGATCCGACGGTCGTCGGACTTGCCTACAACCACGCGGCTGACGCCCTGTATCACGGTCTTTGCCAGCACGGATTGATGATTTTTAGTCGCCGCCAAGATTATCCACTGTTGTCTTCACGGCGTCACTGCTCGGATCTGCGATTGCTCGACTGTAGGTAACCCGCTTCGTTTAGGCGAAGCTAAACAGATTTCGGTCCTTGTGGCATTGGCCTTCAATCGAGCACACCCAAGCTTCACAATTAGCCGAAGCTATAAACGATGATGCAGGAGAAAAGGATGTCTGCGTTCCACGAGCCGCACGCTCGCTACCGGCGATGGAAGTCGGGGGGATGAGGTTCGAACATCATCTCGATCTGGTCGCGCTCGCCGTCGAACTCAAGAAGCGTGGCGATCACAAGGCGCTCGTATCCGCGATCCAACGTGCAGCGGACATCGGTTCGATCCGCGACGATCTCCGGCACGCGACCTCGTCGCTCCGGATCGTCCGCGAGATGGGCGACAGCGCCATGGCCCGGTCCGAGATCCTGGAGGGTGAGGACGACGAAGCTACCATCGCCGGCGCCCTCTTCATCAGCGCTATCATCCTCTACGCGCGCGCCACCTTCGCGAGTGATGCCCGCATGTCCCTCGGCGACGAAGTACTATCCGCCGAGGACAAAGCCACGCACGACGAGGTGAAGATGCTGCGGAACTCCGCGATCGCCCACTTCGGGCTTGGCGAAGGAGCGAAGGAAGGACCGATCGTGCGCGAGGCGGTCATCCGCAGCTTCAATAAGAAGCAATACCGTTACGGGGTCTACACCACACGCGCCCAGCACAAGGTGGAGCTCGGGGCACGTATGGAACAACTGGTTGCGGCGCGTCTGGATCAGGTCGCCGACAAGCAGCAGAAGCTACTCGACGCGGTCGAAACGCGGCTCAACGAGGCGCTCAAGGCTGACGAGGCGCTAGGCCGCCAGCTGCCCAGCTTCCGCTTCGACGCCAACCGGTTCTGCGCCAGCCCGACCGCAGCCAAACACATGCGGACGGCCCTAGCGACAGGCGACGTCGGAGATGCGAACTTCACAACCGCAGTGCGGAGGCCAGACGCTAACCGCGCCCAGTGAAGACGGCTGCTCACGTCGAAGCATCCAATAACCGCGGGTCAGGATTGCGCGGCGCGCAGGTCAGACGCTGCGTGCAGTGGCTAGGGAAATCGTTGCCCCCGCAAATATCAGAACGGTGAAAACGGTCTCTCGAACCATGCGCGGCCTTGATTCACAGCCTCACCGCAACCTTCTAGCTGACGTGCAACACCATCCCATCGGTGACGAAAACGACCATTCCTCGCGGAATGCCGGTGACTTCCAGATAGCGCCGGACCTGCAGCTGGTAGTGTTCGGATGCCCCCGCGCTCGGGTTCACGTCGCTCTTCCAGTCGATTACCACCTCGGGCCTGCCATCGTCGCCGAGAAACAGCGCGTCGACGATGCCGAACGTGGCGATTTCCACTCCGTTATGCTCGCTTGCACCGTAGACCGGCAATTCCGGCATAAGCCTTCCTCGCATGGACACGATCTCAGGCAGGGCCAGCGTCCTTACCACGGCGCCCGCAATTTCACCGGCCGACAGGCCCAGTGCGGGATCGACCTCTGACTGCCGACCCAATTCGCGGATAAGATCGCCTGCCCGCACCGCAAGGGACTCCGAGTCGGCCGCAGTCTCACCGGTGAGCACCTCCTCGAACAGCTTGTGGACAACGAGCCCGCGCTCGCGTCCTCCCTGGATGGCGACAGTCTCGCTCTCGAAAGGTGCATCATCCGGTGCGTCGAGCACGATCTGGGGGACGCGCACCACCTCCAGGGGGCCTGCGGGATCTTCGTCGCGGCTCGGCGCTACCCAGCGCAGGCGGTGCGTCGTCGCGATGATTGTGGCTGCCTCGCTCGCGAATATTTCGCGCGATTGCGCGTTGACCGGGTCGGTATCGGGTGTCTCGAACCCTCCCGGATGCTGCTGGATCTCCACGAGCGGAAGGCCGTCAAGATCGAGTTCGATCAGTGCGTTCCAGCTGCTCTTCGCCGGTGCCACGTCCAGCTTAGGCAAAACGAGCAGCTCGCGCGCCCGGGTCGCCGCCACATACCAGAGCCGTACGCGCTCCCGCTCGCGCTCCTCCACCTCGGCGGCTTTTGCCTCGTCGTATCCGGCGGGAGCGACGCCGAACACGGGCATGAAGATACGGCCCGTGCCGCTTTCAACGATTGGATCGCGGACTGGCATGCCGGTGGTCATGGTGTTGATCGGCACGACGATCGGCCACTCCAGGCCCTTGGCGGCGTGCATCGTCACCAGCGACACCGCCTGTTCCTGCGCGTCGGGACGTCCCTCCACCGAACGGGTCTTCCCTTCCCATGCGGCGGTCATCGCCTCAGCGAACGCTTTCAGGCCTCGCACCGCATAGGGCTGGGCAAGGCTGAGATAGAGATCGACGTTGGCCAGCGGCCGCTCAGCCTGTCCGCGGTGCCGCTCGAGGAGAAGCGGCCGCACGCGCAGAAGGTCGATCGCTTCCGCCAGGAGCTGGTACGGCGTCGTGGAGTTGATCCTGCTGCGAAGCGATTGAAGCTTTTCGATGATGTCGCGCGCGAGCGGATGTGCGACCGCTTCGGCATCGAGGTACACGCCAAGCCGTGGCAGGGCCTCTGGACGCTCGGCATCGCGTGGCTGCGACCAGACCGTATCGAGCAGCTCCTCTTCGGTGAGCCCCACCAACGGACCGCGCAGCAGCGCGATCAGCGCAAGGCTGTCGCGGCCGTCGGCCAGCACCCGCGTGACGGCGATCAGGTCCTGCACTTCCTGGCGGCGATAGAAGCCCTTCCCGGCCTGCGTCGCCACGGGCACGCCGCGCTGCTCGAGCGCCTCCTCATAGCGCCATAGCTCGGTGCCGCCTGGCGCCAGCAGTGCGATGTCGCCGGGACGGCACGGGCGACGCTCGTCGGTCTTGCGGTCGACGATGATCTGGCTGCCGATCAGCCGGCTGCACAATTCCGCGACGGCCTCGGCTTCGCAGTCGCGCTGCACACTCGCCTTGGCCTTGCCGTCCCCGTCGGCGCAGGCGACAGCGAGCGCAGCCACACACAGACCCTCGCCGTGATCGGGATGGAAGACATCGAGCTCGGTGAAGCCGGGCTGCCCCTTCTCCTCCGACAAGTGCGGAGCGAACCGCTCGTTCACATAGGTGAGGATCGAAGCACAGGAGCGGAAGTTGGTTGATATCGAGAGCAGGTCGTCAGGACTTCCAGCCCGGATTGCCTCTCGCGCCCGAATATATGCAGCGACGTCGGCGCCGCGGAACCGGTAGATCGCCTGTTTGGGATCGCCGACGAGGAAGAGCGCGCCGGGCCTGATGCGATAATTTGCCCAATCCTGTGGGTCGGCGCCGGCGACCGGATCGCCGCAAAGCCGCCAGAAGATCTCGGTTTGAAGCGGGTCGGTGTCCTGGAACTCGTCGACCAGGAGGTGACGGTAGCGCTGTGCGAGCGCCTCGCGGACCGCGGGATGATCGCGCAGCAGATCGCGCGCAGAGAAGATGAGGTCGTCGAAGTCGAGGAACGCAGTGGCGCGCTTATAGTCCCGGAACCTGTCGGCAATCGGCTGGATGTCGGTGAGCAGATCGGCAAGCACGCGAGCGGCCGCCGCCTGGAGCAACTGCGTCCATCTCTGGCAGCAGGCGAGATGGAGTTGCTCGGCCTGGGAGTTGAGCAGGCCGCCATCCGCTGTGGAGAGCCCAGCGGCCTTGGCCGCGGTCTCCCATTTGCCCTTCTTCCTGTAGGCGCTGAACGCGCCTTTGGCCGTGCAAAGCGACGCGTGCGGGACAGAGATCAGCAGGCGGACGAGCGCGGACGGCGTCGCGTCGTCCATCGCGAAAGTGATCGCCTCGCTCATCTCCACAAAGGAGGCGGCAGCGGCGACACTTTCTTCCTCGCGCGCCGGCGTAGCGTTGACGAAGCCGAGGTAATTGGCAACGGCGTCCCGGAAGCTCGCGACAAGGGGCGGGATTGGCGCGACGTCGGGAGCAACCAGAATGCGGTTGTCGCGCAATGCCTCGGCGGCTGTGGCGATCAGGTCGCTCGCCCTGACGGGGCTCTGGAACACTAGCTCGGAGACCAGGCTCGGCGCATCCGCGTTGAGCGTGTCGCGCAACCACCGGTCGATCGCGTCGCCGAATACCAGCTCCACCTGTCCCGGATCCAACAGCGACGCGCCAGGATCGATATTGGCTTCGACGGGATAGGGCTTGATGAGCCGCTGGCAAAAGCCATGGATGGTCGAACAAGTGATGTCGTCGATCGCCGATGCCGCCCGCTCAAGGTTGCTCCGTTGCTCGGCCGAAAGGCCGCTCGGCAACGCGATCCGCAACTCGCGGGGCACCAGCCCGTCCATCAGCGCATCGACGAAGTCCCTGACGCGCGCGAGCAACTCGCTCGCCGCGAGTTCGGTGAACGTCACCGCGGCGATGGCCTTGGGCGCAGCGCCGCTTGCCAGCAGCAACGCCAGCCTTCCTGCCATGACCGCGGTCTTGCCCGAGCCCGCGCCTGCCTCGACAAGCAACGACCGATCGTGCGCGGTCATCGCGGTCAGGCGCGCCTGCTCGTCGGCGAGAATTGCGGGGGCGCCGCTCATCACACCGCCTCCCACACCAGCGCGGCATCGCCCAGCGCGTCCAGCACCGGCTCGAGCTTGCGTTGGCAATAGCCGTTGCCGGCGTTCGCCGGCAGCGCGAAGGCCAGGTCGTCACGGTCACCACCATTGTCGGGACCGATCAGCGCCCGGCCGGTGAGCAGGTTCGCGCGAGCCGCGCGCAAATAGCCCGCGAGCTCTTCAAGCACCGCATCGGCTTCCTCCAGATGGCGGGCGACTGAATCGCGGGGGTAGAGCAAGACGGCATCGATCGAGAGCTCGCCGCCGAATAGCGCCTTGACGGCATAGGCGTAGAGGCAGCGCTGAAGCTCCTTCCCGCCCTGCAGCACCACTTCGGTAGGGGGCAGCTTGCCGCTCTTATAGTCGAGCACGCGCGCCTCCGTGCCGTCCGCCGAGAGGTCGAGGCGATCGATGTAGCCCGAGATGCGAAAGCCGGTGTCGGCGATCTCGACGGAGCGCGTCGGATCCCACGGGATATCGCCCTCGGACTTGGCGGATTGGCCTCCGAACGGGACCTCGGTGAAACATCGCTGGCCGTGGAGCGGCGGCTCAGGATGCTGGAGCGCGCTCAACGCGATTTCCTGCGCGTCGGCCACCGTACGCTGCCAGACTACTCTCGGCGGCACCGCCTGCTCGGCCTGCCAGCGCTCGCTGACGATCCTGGCCGCCTCAGCGATCGCGGAGGCGAGCTGATCGGGCCGTGCGGAGGCGAGAGTTCCCGCCCCTTCGAGCAACCGCACCGCGTGGTCGAGTGTTTCGTGCAGCAGGTTGCCCGTCTGACGCGGATCGAGGACGAGCGCCTCGTCCGCGCTCTCGGGCGCCTTTACGCCCAGCGCATAGATCCAGGTGAACCCGAGCGGATTGCGCAGCAGTTTGGCGAGCGAGTTTGCCGACTGGACCCGGTCCAATGCCGCCACAATGGCGGAGTGGTTGGCACGGACCATGCCGTCATGCGGCGTGACGGCAGGGCGCTGCCAGTCGTTCCAGCAGCTGATTGCCGAGCGGGCCTGCTCGCAGGCACGAAAGTCGTCCGGGCGCGCCATAAGCCGGTCGGTTTCGCTCATCGCGTGCGCCGGGCGGCGGTTGCGGCGGACATAGGTCTCGGCCGGTTGACCCCGAAGCAGTGGGCTCCTCCCGAGAAGACGTCCTTCGCTGCCACGCCTCGCGCGCGACAGCACCACCTGATCGACAGTGGTGCACAGGATCGTCTCGAAGTCGCGGCGGTCCGCCGCTGTCACTGGCAGCGGGTCCAGTTCGTCGGTTGGCACGATGTGGTCGGACAGCAACCGGTCCTCGGAAATGCGCCGGGGCCATCCTGCCGAGGTTAGCCCAAGCAGACGAACGAATCGCCGGGGTGATGCCGCGAGCGCCGATGCGGGCATCCATGCAACCGACACACAAGCCTCACAGGCATCCTCCTGCCGCAGGGCATCGATGGTGACGTCGATAGCCGCTGCGTTGCCGGCGACCAGCGCCTTTTTCCAGATTCGTAGCGCAGCGCCTGAGAGGAATGTGCGGCCAACGTCATCGGCCTCCGCGGTCCCGCGCGACAGGGACTCGACGATCGAGCGAAGGCTGGCGCTATGGTCGGTTCCGTCGGGCCAGTGCTCCGCCCTCAGTCCGCGCAGGAGCCGCTGCCAGGAATCCTGCGTCGTCATCGGCGCTTCGGCCGGCATGATACGGTGCCAGCCCTCGGGCAGTGTTTGGAACGGTCCCGGCGAGCCCGCAAGCAGAGTGCCCAGACGGCGCAGGCGCGATCGGGACAGGCCGCGCACCAGCACATCGGCCAGCGCCGCCGCCGCTTGCCCGTCACGGGTCGTGACCACCCGGATACTGTGAACGAAGTGGAGATCGAGATTGGCGTCGGCGCGCAGCGCCATGAATTCGTCGTCATAGACTGCCGGCGCCGCAGCGGTGATCGCGATTTCAGACGGTGTGGCTGTACCGCTGGCGATAAGCTCGCGCGCCCAGCGCAGCGCTTCGACTGTCTCATGGTAGGCGCTCGCGGCGCTGATCGATTGGATCTGGGGCGTGCTCGGCGAAGAACGCAGTAATTGGACGGCAGAGTCTTCGAGCCAGGCCGGGACGGATCGGGGGCCGGCATTCCAGCGCACGGGGAGCATGTTTGCCAACTCGAGCAGCAGGTCACGCCAGCAGGGCGAGAGTTCGGAGAGCCCGACGATGTCGATCTCGCCGAACAGCGCGGGCGCATGATCGAGGCGTGCCCTCGCCTGTGTGGCCAGGTCTACGGGTCTCCGCATCGAGGATGGCAGGCACTCGAGGACGGCGCGCTCGAGCGCTGCCATCGCCGCGAGCCGGGGATGGTCACCAGCCTTGGCCGACAAATCGATTCCAGCGCGCCAAACCTTGTAAAGCGTGTCCGCGGCAGCACCCACCATTCCGGGCAGGCCCTTGATGCCGTCCAGTTCGCCGAGATCAGTGTCGGGGAGTGCTTGCTGGATGGCTTCGCGCAGCGCCTCTGTGTCGATGGCCTGGACAAAACCGCCGGCGAGCCGGGCCGCAAGCTGCTCGAACGCCATGACCTGAACGCCGTGCCGCCGATTGCGAGCTGCATCGAGACGGATTTCTCGCGCGGCGAGCCGGCCATGCGCCACATAGGTTTGCCGGATCAACACTTGCCCTTCCTGTTTCATGTAGAGGTTAGGTCTAGGTGCGGGCGCGAGCAACGCGTCATTCCAACGCAGACAGATTTAGTCGTGAATTTCGGTCTTCCGGTAGAATCCGGATCAGCAAAATTAGCGTCTCCTGACCCCGCAGCGGTGAGGTTCACGCCGAACTGGTGAGCCGATCGAAGCGGACGAAGTTCGCATCAACGACCAAGGCCCCGGCCACGGCCGAAGTCGATGCCATGATTGAAGGCAAGTTCGGCGCCGAGCCTGCGCCCCGTGTCGATGGAGATGCCCATCTCAACCTTTCGCGCAGCGAGCAGGGATTCCAGCTGAGGGTCGCGTTCCAGGCTCTTCGCCATCCCCACCATCTCGTTCTGGGCTGATTTCCGGCCCGCGATGTCGCCGGTAACGTATGCACGATCCGCGACGCCGCTGAGCTTGTTCCAGCGCTCAACGAACCGGTCTGCACGACGCGCTGGATCGGTGCGGATTTCAGCTTCAAGCTGCATTGCCCGCATCGCGCGAGTGAAGTTGCCACCAGCCGCTTCGCTCGCGAGCGGCGGGTCCTTCTTGTAAGCAGTTTCAAGGTCGTGCGAGGCGTGCTCGCGTATCGCGTTAAGGTCTTTGCGCGCCTCGCTGATTTCCTGCACTTGGTCAGGATTGGCCGCGTCGCCCTTGTAGAAACCATCGAAGATGCTGACCACCGCTCGGGCGTGACGTTGAACGATGAGTCTGCGTGTCTGGCGTGCTTCGTCCTCGGCTGATCTCGCCGGTTCGAGCGCGCGTTCGACTGGCAGGCGGAGCCCGTCGAACATGCCGCGCACCTTCTCCGGCACCTTGCGGACCAACTCGACGACGCGTTCCCGGAACGTAATGCCGCGCCGCTCTGCAAACTGGCGTTCCGGCTCGGGGGCATAGTCGCTCGCCATATCCTTGGCACGGTCGCGCGACAGAGTGCGAACGAGCCTGCCCTGATCGGCAAAATCGTCGTTGCCGTAGTGGAGATCTACGCGGTCACGGTGACGAGACAGCGCGACATAGGCCGAATGGCTGTCCATGCCCGGCGTCGCCAGCACATGCGTGCGATCGACGGTCATGCCCTGCGCCTTGTGGATCGTGGCGGCGTAACCGTGGTCGATCTGAGCATAGTCCTTGACGTCGAACGCGACCGAGCGACCGTCATCGAGCTGCACCGCCATACGCACTGCGCTGGAGCTATCCACGGTGCCCAGCGTTCCGTTCTTCACACCCAGGCTGCGCTCGTTCTTCAGGAACATGATTCGGTCGCCCGTCGCGAAGTCGCGTGCGCCGCGCTCGGTGGCGATGGTGACATCCTCGCCAAGCGCACCCGCAATTCGCAGCCGGTCGCGCGCGGCGCCATTGAGTGCCTCCACCTCGTCGCGCGTGTGCGTGAGGATGATGCGCGAAGCATCCGGATTGGCGATCCGGTCGCGGTCCCAGCGATCGATCAGTGCGCCGCGAGCCTCGTCCCGCGTTCCGCTGGTATGGACGGCATCATGGTCGTGATACGCCTGGATCGCCTCACCGGTCCGCCCCGTTGCGAGGTGCCGCGTGGCATCGCGCTGCCAGTCTTCATGCTGGCGGCGGACCTCGGTGATTTCGATGCTGCCATGGCGCTCGGCGATGGAGCGGAACGCGGCGCCAGCCTCGATCGCCTGGAGCTGTTCGGCATCGCCGACCAGCACGATCTTGGTGCCGCGCTTTTCGGCTTCGGAGAGAACGCGTTCCATCTGGCGCGAGCCGATCATCCCGGCTTCGTCGATCACCAGCACATGGTTTGGCGTCAGCAGGTCGCGGCCCTGTTCCCATTGATGCTCGATCGAGGCGATCGTGCGGGACGCGATCCCCGATCCGCCTTCGAGATTCTCGGCGGCGATGCCGGATAGCGCGAGCCCCCGAACCTCATAGCCTGCGCGACTCCACGCATCCCGCGCAACGCTCAGCATGGCTGATTTACCGGTGCCAGCGTAGCCCGTAACTATCGCCAGATCGTGAGGGCCGGTTATGTGGTCGAGAGCGGCCTTCTGCTCCCCCCCGAGAATAGGGCCGTTACTCTCGGCAGTATCGATGGCTCTGTCCATCGACGCTGCCGGGAGACTATGATCCGGCCGGTCCGCCAGACGAAGCGCGGCACGCTCCAGCCGCTGCTCGGTTTCGATCATATCCCGGCTGGTGAAGCGGTCTTCGCCGCGTCCGTCTTTGCCTAGCACCACCAGATCGGGCGACGCTCGAACCGCCCCCATTGCCTGGTCGAATTGCTCTTTGCCGTCGCTGTGCCGGTGGATGAACCGCGCGAGATCCCGCGTGGTGAAAGTCGCTTGGCTGTGCGTGATCGCGTCGAGCGCGATGTTTGGGTTGGCGATGATCTTCTCGCCATTGGCGCGAGCGATTTCGAGGTGCTCGGCGAGACGCTCTGACTCCAGCCCCTGCGCCGCCATGCGCGAAGCAGCCGGCCCGATCTTGTGCTGCGGCTCGAGGTCGATGCCCTGCGCCTCAAGCGAACGATGATCGACACGCGCGTCAATATCGAGTTCGGCGAGCCGCTGGTTGACGTGTTCGCTCCAGCGCTCGCGCCATTTCTCAAGCAGGTCGGTGCGGTTCCAGTCGCGGTTCTTCTGGCCGAATCCGTCCTCTCCGACCTCGCGCATCGTCAGCATCACATGGGCGTGCGGCTTCGGCAGGCCATCCGCGCCGATATCCCAATGCACGTTGAGGTCGGCTATCATGCCCCGATCGACGAACTCGCCGCGAACGAAATCGCGGGCCAACTCGATGCCCTGCTCCTTCGTCATTTCGCGCGGAATCGCGAACTCGATCTCGCGCGCCAGCTGCGCGTCCTTGCGCAGCTCGGCAGCTTCGACGTCATTCCAAAGCCGTTCGCGGTCGGACAGATGTTCGGGAGCGTCGTCCGGCAGCATCACTTCGGAGTGAACGACACCCGCCTTATTCGAGAAGTCGTGATGCCGGTCGAGCCGCTGATCGTGCAGGCGCGATGCCGAGCGGTAGGCCGCCGACGCCAGCGCGCTCGACCCGGAAGCGCGCGAGATGACCTTTGCCGAGAAATGGTAGATTGCCATGACGGCAATCCAATTACACCTAAAGCAGCACGTCGGCACGACGTATAAGCGCGCCCTCAAAAGATTTCATCATTCTCGGGACTGCGAAGTCCCAAGAGATTTCAATGCATTGCGGCTGATCGAACAACCCGATAACTGGTGCGTCCTCATCTATCAACTGAGGTCGAATCGATGCGCAAGCCCCGTGACTTTGATGCCGAGCTGAAGGCGCTTAATGAGAAGACGAAGCAGCTCAAGGACCGCAAGCTGCATCAGCTGGGCGAACTTGTGATCGCAACGGGCGCCGACGCGTTGCCGGTCGAGCAATTGGCCGGCCTCCTGCTGGCTGGAATTGAAAGCAAGGATGCCAACGCAAAGGAGAGCTGGCGCAAACGCGGCGCTGCTTTCTTTCAGCGCACGGGCCGCAATGGCGGAAGCGCTGGCCAGGACGCGGGCGGCGCTGCGCAGGGCAACGGTGGCCCGCAATCGACTTGAAGCCCGACAGGCACGAACCGATCGCCGGGAGTGGGTGGTGAAACGCCGCGAGCGAACCCGCCAGCTAATCGAACTGGGTGGACTTGTCGCAAAGGCTGGTCTTGTCGATCTCACCGACGATGACCGCGCCGCGATCTTCGGCATGTTGGTCGAAGCCGCCGCTGCATTGCGCGGCACGCGCCGAGACGAGGTGCTCGCGCTATGGCGCCGCCGAGGCAAACGCGCGTTCGCGCTTGCCGAAGAAGCCGAAGGCCCGCCATAGCGCCGCCATGAGTGAAAATTTACAGGCGACGATCACCGCCATCATCGCGCGTACCCCCGACTGGATACGCCAGGAATTGCTGTCGAAGGAGAAGGCGACCCGCGAACGTGCCGAGGAAGCTCTCGGCGCAATGATCGCGGGTGCGTTCGAGGAAACAGACCGCTCCTGACGATCAGGCGGCGGCGCTGCGCTCCAGTGCAGCGATGCGCTCCTCGCAAATCACCTGCACAACACGGCCCAACGCTTCGACGCGTTCGCCGAGCCAGGCCAGTTCCTGTTCGCTGATCCGATAGTGCTTCGAATAGCGCGCCTTCACATAGGCTTCCTTGAGCTTCTCGAACCGCGCGCGATCGGCCTTGGTCTCGCGCGGCCACACGTCGATCAGGCGCGGGTCGATCCGCTCGGCCTGGGTGCGCAGGAAGCCGAGATTGTGAACGTGCGGCGTGTAGAAGGTGCAGACGAGAAGCGCGCAGTGGTAATAGCTCTCGGTTGCTTGGTGCAGCAGGAACGCCGCCTTCTTTGAATCACCCTCGCTGACGTAGAAGCGGTAGCCTTTGTAAAAGCTGTCGCCCCCGGCGTGCCACTCTTCAAAATACTCGCGCGCCATCGCCAGCGCCTGATCGGGGGTCTTTGGTTTTGGCTCGGGCAGATCGGTGTCGTCGCTCTGATAGAGCGCGATGCCATCGCGGGCGATGTCGATGAAGAAATAGCGCCCCTCGGATAGCCCTGCATTCACCTCGGCGGTGGTATGGACGATGAAGTTGACCGGCGTCCGCAGCGTCCCGGTGATCGCACGCTCGCGGTCGAGCCGGTCCTCGGCGGTGGACCAATATTCGATGCGGTCGGTCAGCTTCTCATGGTTGACGATCACCAGCAGATCGAAGTCCGACTGATAGCCCTTGGCGGTGTGCGGCTCATCGACCCAGCCGCCGCGCGCATAGCTGCCGTAGAGGATAACTTTGAGGATGCGCGCCTGCTTCTTCCAGGGCGAGGTGGCGATGGCGGTGGCGTCGCCGAACTCCTCGAACAGGATGCGAACGACGCGTTCGAGCTCGCGCTGCTTGGCCGGTGGCAAATGATCGAGACTGGTCTGCATTGAGGCTCACCCTAACGGCATGAACGCAGTTGGGACAGTCTCGCCGGCCGTGCCGGCGAGACTGCAATGCTCATCGGCGCAGCTTCTTGGCGATCCGCCGAACCAAGCGCCTCCACCATGGCAGGGCCGCGCGCCCATCACCTGCGTTGAGCAACGTCAGCATGCTGCGTGCGACGTGCCGCTCGACCTGCTTGACACTGAGACCGGTGCGTTCGGCGATCTCATCATAGGACAGGTCGTCCAGCCGGAGCGCGAGGAAGATCTCGCGCCTGACTTTCGGCATCCGGCGCAGGCCAATCTCAAGCCGCGCAATGATCTCGGCATGGTTGAGGGGCTCCTCCGTGACCCCACCGCCGGCCCGAGAAGTTTCAGCCTTGTCCTTCATCTTCCTCACTCCAAAACCACCGCAACCGGCGCCGGAATGGCGGGTGGGCGGCAGGAGCGAACCGACAGTCCCGCCGAGAAAGGTGGGCTGCACCCGAAGGGCCGAAATGAAATGGAGGACCCGGCGGAGCCGGGTTGCGGCACGCCGCGGCGGGATCACAGGGCAGCGACGCCCACCCGCCAGATCGACGCCGGAGGCCAACGCCATCGCGCTCGCGCGATGACCATATTCGGAAGCGCAGCTCCGACCCGCGTCAGTCGATCTTCATCCGAATGGACCGAGACGCCGAAGAGCGACTCGGCGACGCGGAGCGTCGTAGAGCGCGGTCACGCGGCAGGCGTGAGACGCCATGCGATTCCAATCTCGAAAATCGAACCTACGACAGGGTACGTCTTTGCGCGCCAGAGTGCGCCTTGTGCGGACTCTCGGACCCCGCCCCCTTGCACCGGTCCACCTGTATCTCAATTCTGTTCGCGGGGAGCCAGACAAACGCAAATGGGACCATGCCATGACCGAAACTCCCGACCGCATCCTCCGCCTGAAATCCGTTCTCGAACGCACCGGTCTGAGCCGCTCTACGATGTACCGGAAGATGGACAACGGCACGTTCCCGAGAAATATCAAGATCAGCACGCGCTGCGCCGGCTGGCGGGAATCCGCCGTCGCCGCCTGGCTCAAGAACCCGATGTTCTACAGCGCTAACGACCATTCCCAGCTTTGACCGCTTCGCGGCCCTCAATTATCGCCAAAGTGATCGGCCGAAACCTCGAGGTCTTTGGCCAATTGCTCAAGGGCTCGCTGCGCACCCAGCCGCTCCAGGCCGCCGCGGTGATGGAGACGCCTTGGGGGCGTCGCTCTCTTGCGGGCGAGCATTGCGATCTTGCGAAGCGTGGCCGAATCCATGACCGGAGGATACGTCAATCAGCCGCTTTCAAACCTGGACCGGCAGAGCGAATCGACTGAGCCGTGGGACGGACGTTCCGCGGAAGCCCGGCTCAAGCGCCGCTCGACCGCTCCCGCCGTGGCGCGGCGGACGGCCTTGTCGGACCCGTAGATTTCGGCGAGCAATGTCGCAAGCACGGGCGGACCAGGCGGCATTTCGACCACCTTGAACGATCCGCCCGCGGGAACCGCAAGGTTTTTCAGGTTGTCGCGGAGAACCAGCGCGATCTGGTGGCTGGATCGGCTGCGTTCGTCCTTGGAAAGCAGGGGCGCCACCACGCCGGCCGTTTCGGCTTGTTACGCAGGAAATAGTGGGGGACGACACCGTTGAAGTTGAACGACGCCGAGGTGCCGCCTCAGTACTCCATCGCCGAGAGCTCGGGCAATGTGCGCACTACTTCCGCGACCTGCTCGGCCAGCCAGCCGGTATCTTCGAGGTTGGTGCCCTCGGCTCGGTCAATCACCACCCGCGCCGGGCAATTGGCAATTCGGTCGATGCCAACGCGGCCTCTACCGCATGCAGAATGCTCCGTCCCAACTTTCCCGCCAATCGGGTTGATGCCGGAACGCGTTAGCCGCGCTCCGCGATCAGCGCGGCGCGCAATCGGGACTTTGCAACTTTCTCCAGCGCCGCGCGCGGCAGGCTCTCGACGAGACGAATTTCGCGCGGCACCTTGAAATCGGCGAGATCGTTGCGACAGACAGCGCCGATGCGCTCCGCGAGCAGATCGGGCTCCGCGCGGGCTTCGTCGGTGGCGATCACGAATGCGACCGGCACTTCGTCGAGCATCGCGTGCGGACGGCCGACCACCGCCACTTCGCGCACGCCCGGAATCGCGGCGATCACCGCCTCGACCTCGGACGCCGCGACATTCTCGCCGCCGACCTTGAGCATGTCCTTCTCCCGATCGGCAAAGCGCATCTCGCCATTTTCGAGCAGGGTCACGCGGTCGCCGGTGATGAAATATCCCCGCTCGTCGAAGGCCGATCGCGTCGCCTCCGCCTCGTGCAGATATTCGCGAAACAGCGTGATGCCGCGAACGCCGCGCACGAGCAGGCTCCCCGTCTCTCCGCTTTGGACGGGCCTGCCGTCCTCGCCGAGCACGGCCATGTCGTAAGCCGGATGCGGACGCCCAATGCTCATCATCGTGCTCGGCGCCGAGAGATCGGTGACGATCGATTGGGTGATCGTCTCGGTCATTCCCCACAGGCCCATCGTCCTGACGCCAAGTAGCTGCTCGAGCGGAGGATAAGCGACCGCCGGCGAAAGCACGCGGAAGCAATGCCGCTCGGGCAACGGCCGCTCGACCAGCGCGCGCGCCATGAAGCCGACCATCGAGCACCAGGTACAATTCTGTTCGAGCGCCACGTCCCAGAAGCGCGAGATCGAGAATCGCGGCTGCAATACGAAGCGCGCGCCCGCCCATAGCGTCGCCAGCATCGAATAGCTGAGCGCGTTGGTGTGGAAGAGCGGCAGGAAGACGAGATGGACATCCTGTGGCGTCAGCCGCTCGTTGCCCGCGCCCGTCAGGCCGCCCCACAGGGCGTTGGCGTGGCTCCACAGCACGGCCTTGGGACGCGAGGTGGTGCCCGAAGTATATTGGATGCTGAGCCGCCGCATCGGATCCGGCGGAAGCACCGGCGCATCGTCGGGATCGCCGTACAGCCTGGCAAAGCCGTCTACGGCGTTCGGTTCCGGCACGGCGGCTTCCGGGACGATGCTGTCCCTGGCGGTGCAGGCCAGCCAGCGTAGCTGCGGCGCATGGCGGGCGACGATTTCCGCATAGCGCGGCTGGGTGATGGCCGCCACGGCGCCGCTATGACTCGCGAAATAGCCGAGCTCTGGGCCGGAAGAGCGGGTATTGGTGGTCACCGCGATCGCGCCGATCCGCGCGCAGGCATGCCAGGCGATCGCCATCTCGGGGCAGTTGTCCATGTGGAGCAGCACCGGATCGCCAGGGCGGATTCCGCGCCCTGCCATTCCCGCCGCGACCGCCGCCACGTCGCGATGGAAGCGGGCATAGCTCCAGGTCTCGGTCGGGCCATCGAACGGCGCCCAGATCAGGAAGGGACGGTCACCGTGCACCGACGCCTGCCGGGCAAGCAGCATCGGCAAATCCATCCCGGCAAAGGGATTGGCCAGCGGCGCGCGCGGCAGCGCCAGATCGGCGCCCGAAATCCGGCCGGTCATGCTTCGTCCTCTCCGCGCGAGCGACCGCAGCATTTCGATATCCAGACGCCCGCCGTCCGCCAGGTAGCGTCCGCTGCGGGAAGCAGCGTATCGAGCGCAAGGAAGCCATGGTTGACGCCCGGGATCCGGTGCTGCTCCACGGCGATTCCCGCCGCATGGAGGCGCTCGGCAAAGCCCTCGCCCTCGTCCCGGAGCACATCGCACTCCGCCGTGACGATGAACGCGGGCGGCAGGCCCGAAAGATCGTCCGCGTGCATCGGCGCGGCATATACCGGGATCGGGACGGCACCGGCCAGATATATGTCCCAGAAATACCCCATCGCACGCCGGGTCAGTCCGAAGCCCTCGGCATAGTTCGAATAAGAGGGAGACGGGCGCGAGGGATGCTGGAGCGCGGGATAGAACAATGCCTGACCCCGCGCCATCGGCCCGCCTCGGTCACGCAGCGCCAGCGCCACTCCCGCCGCGAGCGTTCCGCCCGCACTGTCGCCGGCGAGCACGAAAAAGCTGGTATCGATGCCGGGCAGCGCGTCGTCCTCAAGAGCCCAGAGCGTTGCGTCCAGGCAATCGTCGAACCCGGCGGGAAAGGGGTGCTCGGGCGCGAGCCGATAGTCCACCGCCAGCACCGCCGCGCCCGAATCCGCGCACAGGCGCCGGCATTGCCCGTCATGCGTATCGAGCCCACAAAGCGCCCAGCCCCCGCCATGGAAGAACAAAATAAGCGGAGGTCGCTCGGCCTGGGGAAGATAGAGGCGCGCGGGAATCGCCCCGTGGCGGGCGGGAATGGCGAAATCGCGGATATCCTTGATCAGCGCATTGCTCGACGGGAGCCGGGCGATGCGCCCGCGCATCCGCGCCCGCGCCTCTTCGATGCCAAGCGTATCGACGGGCGGCTCCCCGGCCGATGCCGCCAACAGCTTCTCGATCAGCGGATCGAGCACGGGCTTCCGATCGTCCGGCACATGGGTCCGCCTAGCTGGACCCGCCAAGGCCGCCCCGCGCCGAAGCGGCGATCCAGGCCGGCAAGGGTCGCTCATATTTGGAATGGATCCAAAGCCGCAAAAGGCAGCGGCGATGCGCCGGATCGTCCTGATCGACGAACTCCTTGCGCGAATGAAACGTGGTCCAGTTGCTGAACACAAGCAGGTCTCCCGGCTCCAGCATCAGCTCGGCGCAGAATTGGAGATCGTTCGCAAGCGCGCGTACACGATCGAGCGCGCGCCGTTCCAGCGGATCGAGCGGTACGCCGCGGCGCTCGACCCCGACCTCGACCGACTTTCCGTTGAAGAAGGCCGAGATGGTTCCGTCCTCTGCGAAATAGACCGGGACCGGCCGATCGAGCAGCCGCCCCCCGCGGCCATCGGCATCGCGCAAGTAATAGGGTAGGCCCGCGATCAGCGGCTCGAGCAATTCGGGCTCGGTCTCGAGGATATGGTTGTAGATTGCGAGCGAGCTGGCGATGCAGGTCTCGCCGCCCGATTTGGCGCGCGCGAGACAGAGCAGGCCGGTCACGTCGCAGCCGTCGGTGTGCGGCTGGAGTTCGGCGTTGGACATATAGCCCCGGGCCTCCGCATCGCGCGCATAATCGGCGCCGACATCGCGCACCGCGGTGACAAGCGCGCCTTTGTCGTTCTGGCCGCGAGGCGTGCCGAGCTGCCTGCCGATCCATAAGGTGAGCGCCTCGGCCTCCGCCTCGCTCCACCGCTCGACCGGTGCGCCGCGCAAGACATAGAGCCCTCGGCCGGTTTCGAGACCATGCGCGATCCGGTCCAGTCGCGCCTTAAGCAGCGGCGCCTCCACGTCGCCGCCGTGGCGGCTGGCGGCGACCAGCGCGTGCATTTCCGCAATCTCCCCATCGGTCCACGCGATCGTCCAGGAGGGATCGGCGCGAAGCTCGTCCGCGGTCCAGACGGCCGGATTGTCGATAACGGCATCGCTCAACGTGATCATCGTGCCGACTCCTGCTGCACAGAGGGTCCACGAGCCATTGCGAGGCCCGAAGCTAGGAAGAAAAGTGCCGCGACCAGATTGAGCAGGTTCGCCCCCGCCAGCGCCACGCCGAGCGCGCGCGGACCGAACGACCCGGCCAGCCAGTCGCTGAGCAGCCCGACCGCGAGCGGGCCGAGCCCCAATCCGATCAGATTCTGCACGAAGATCATGAATGCGGCCGCCGTCGCCCGGCCCCGATTGCCCACTTCGGCCTGCACCAGCGCATAGGTCGAAGACTGGTAGAGGGCATTGAGGAAGGTCGCGGCGAGCAGGCCGGAAAAGACCATCGTGACGCTGCCCCCGAGATAGCCGAGCACGGCGAAGGGCGCGGCGGCGGCGACGGTGGCGGCCGGCCAGAAGGCCAGCCAGCGCCGATCGCGCGCCGCGAACCAGTCACCCGCGAACCCGCCCGCGATCCCGCCCAGCGCCGCCGCGATCGCGCCGCCCGCGCCCACCAGCAGCCCGGCTTCGAGAAGGCTTGTCTTGAACGCGCGCACATAGAAGGGAACTGACCAGGTCGCGGCGGCATAGACGTACATCAGATGAAAGGCCGATCCCGTGATGCAGAGCATGATCGCACGGTTCCGCATGATCGACAGCAGCACCGAACGCTCCGGCCCCCGCGCGGGCGGCAACACGACGCGCGGCGGCTCGCGCACCAGCATCCGCACCAATAGCGCCAGCACCACGCCAAACAGGCCCAGGACCAAGAAGGCGCTTCGCCAGCCATAAGCGTCGGTGAGCGCCCCACCCGCGATATTTGCCATGAGCGAGCCGAGCGCCGCGCCCGCCGCGATCACCGAAAAGGCGCGCGCACGGTGCCGCTCGCTCACATAATCGGCAATCAGCGAATGCGTCGGCGGAACGAACCCAGCCTCGCCGGCGGCGACGCCCAGCCGGGTCAGCACGAGCTGCCAGAAATTGCCGGCCAGCCCCGCCAGCAGCGTGGCGAAGCTCCAGAGGCCCAGGCACCAGGCGAGGATGTTCTTGCGGTTCAGCCGATCGGCAAGCGCGGCGATCGGGAGGCCGAGGGGCGGATAGACCAGCGCGAAGGCGGTCCCGCTCAGCAATCCCATCATCGCATCGGTAAGATGGAACTCGTGCTTGATCGGTTCGGCGACGATTCCGATCAGCAGCCGATCGCCTATGTTGAACGCCGAGACAAGCAGCATCAGCGTGAGAAAGAGGGGAAGCGGCGTGCGCTTGGCGCGCGCGTCGCTTCCCAGGTGGTGGTCGTTTGACGGAAGATCGCGGGCGTCGCTCATCCTGCCAGCGCTTCGGCGGTTCGCCGCCCGCCCCGAGCCTGCGCCGTGGGTGTAGCCGGGGCGCTCGCAATCGCAGCGGCTCCCGCCCTGGGCGCCCAAGCAAGTTCGACCCTCATCCAGTCCTCCCCTTCGCTCCGCCGGGCGCTTTTGAAGCGGCGCATTGCAGCGGAATGGTCTTGGCATGCGCCAGGCTTCGGCGCCGCGCCATTCGCGGCTACAAAGCCTAGTATCGATGCATTGTCAATAATTGACCTAAACGAAATCGAGGGTAAGACGCACCTCGTTCTGCGCGCAATGTTCGGGGCGACCTAACCTATCGCGGTGGTGTGAAATTCCGGCGTTTGCAGGGCCGCGGTGAACGCCTCCTCGACGATCCGGCGGCCCCCGGCTCGGGCACGCGCTTCGTCGCGCTCGAGGATCGCATCGGCGATCTCCGCCCAGGTCTCGGCCGATTTGCGCTGGCGCTGCTTCGAAAACACCATCGCCCACAGCGTCGTCACTTCGCTCTCCAGCTCGGTGGCGAGCCGCCCGACGACGGTGTTGCCGCCGGCGGCGAGGGTCACGATCGCCACGGCCCGGCGCACCAGGATATAGTTGCTGACGGGGCAATCCGGGTCTTCCGCGATGTCGCGCAACAGCGCGATCCCCGCACGCAATTCGGGCTCGATCCAGTCGGGCTTGACCGGAACGCGTGCCGCCTCGGCCATCTGGACGCCGGAAAGGGCGGCGCGTACCTGCCCGATGTCGATTGCGCCCTTCGCCGAAAAGCGCTTCACGAACGCGCCGCGACGGCCCTGGAGGCTGATCAGGCCGTGACGGTCGAGAAGACGCAGCGCGTCGCGCACCGGTCCACGACTGACCCCGAATGCCTCGGCCAATGGCTGTTCTCGGATCGCGTCCCCCGGGCGAATCTCGCCGAATTGGATCTGCTGGCGAATCTCGGCAGCGAGGTGCTGCGCCGCCGCCGGCGCCCGATCGAGCGGATGTCCTATCCGGGTGGCCAGGCCCTCGAAATATTTGCGGATGCCGGGAGCAAGGCGGCTCTCCTCCACGGCGGGAACGCTGAACACGCCGCGCAGCGCCTGATCCGCCACCGCGCGCGCATCGGGCCGCCGGGGCGACACGGCAAAGGTGCGCGGGATCAGCTTTTCGGCGGAGCGCACGCGGCGAGCGGCGAGTTCGGCGATCAAGGTGGTCAGCGCCTCGGACTGGATCGCCGAATCCGCGGGCTGCGATGCCGCTGCCTCCACCGCGAGCCGCTGCAGCGCCTGAGTCAGCCGTGCGTTGCCGCTCGCCTCTCCCAGCGCGGTCAGCGCGGATTCGACCGCCTTGTATCGGCCCCAGCGATCGTCGGGAACCGCTTCCGGCGCGGGCTCGGGAACCGCATCGCGCTCGACGGCCAGCCTTACCGCAAGCTCGATCAGCGCAAGCCAGACCGGGCGCATCTCGGCGGGGCTCGCCTCTTCCAATTCGATCAACCGTGCGCCGCGGCGCGGCGTCAAGGTGAGCGCGCCGCGCTTCTCGAGATGGTGCAGCGCCTCGCGCGCCTGCGCATGGGTCACCGCAAATCGATCGACGATCCATCGCTCGGTGATGCGCGATCCCGCCGCATGGCCTCCGAGCATCACCTGCTTCAGGCTCTCCTCGGCCAGCGCTTCGGGAGAAATCCGCTTCTTGGCGCGCAGTCGGCCGCTTTCAAGACTCAGCCCTGCCAACTATCCAGCTCCCGGATCATCGCCGCCTATCCCGGTTGCCGACGATCGCCACAGATGGCGGAGCTTCCAATTCGATGTCAATAAGTCCCGGCGCCGTCAATGCGCGAGCCATGCCGCGCCGACGACGGCGACGAGCGTGACCGCCGCCGATTCGGCGACCAGCAGCAACGGAATGCGCCAGTCCGGCCGCGTCAGATCCTGCCAGCGGGTGGACAGGCCGATGCCGACGATCGCCGCGGCCAGGCATAGCTGGGAAACCGTGGCGCTTGCGCTCGCCGCCGCCGCCGGCACCAGCCCCATGCCACCGAGCAAAGCGAGCAAGGCAAAAGCGGGCAGATAGACCGGCACGCGACGCAGCACGCCTTCTCCGGCATTGCGCCGGCGAAAGACGATCGCGGCGCCCGCCATCAGCGGCAGCAGCATCGCGACCCGCGCCATTTTGGCGACCACCGCCGCATCGCCCACTTGGTGCGAAATGCCGTAGCCAGCTCCGGTCGCTTGGGCGACATCGTGGATGCTCGCACCGATCGCCGCGCCCAGCCGCTCGGGCGGCCAGCCGAGATGCGGCCCGAGAACGCTCCACGCGACCATGGCGAAGCTGCTCAACAGGCTGACCCAGCCGACCACCACCGCAAGCTCGGCATCGGCCCCGCGGCGGGGCGGCGTCAAGCTGGCGCAGGCGAGCGCCGCCGAAACGCCGCATACGCCCGCGCTCGCCCCGGAGACGAAGCCGATATCGGCGGGCAGACGCAGCAGCCGCGCGCCGGCCAGTCCGGTGATCAGCGCCGCCGCGATCACCGATATCGCCAGGAGCAACGAGATTCCCATGCCGGACATGCCCAGTCCGCCGATCCGCAGGCCCAGGAGCGCCACACCGAGCCGCAAACCGTAGCGCACGACGATTCCCGAGCCCGGAGCCCATAAGGATCGCCTGCCGACCGCGCCGAGCATCAGTCCGCCCGCAAGGCAGATCGCCGTTCCCGGAACGCCGCTGGCCCCGGCCAATAGGGGAGACAGCGCGGCGCCCGCGACGCACGCCGTCACCCCTGGAACCGTGTCGATCCCCCGCACGCCCCAATTCCGCTTTACGCCGTCTGCTCGCATCGCTCTCCCCGAAGCGGCAGCAGAGACCAGCCGGAACGCATATTGTCAATAATTGACGTTATGGCTGTGGTGCGACTAGCTTTGAGATCGCGCGGGTTGGAAACAAGCTGCCGCGACGCATGGGAGGATTTTGCGTGATCGAGGGGGAGGTATCCGAGCCGAATATCGGGGTTCTATCGTCGGCCGGATCGCACCCGGTGGCGACCTGCATCGCCGAGAACTTGCGGCTTTATGCCGAAGCGGGCGACAAGGGCTCTGGCGGGTCCGCCGACCAGGCCATCGGCGAATGGCTGGATCGGGAATTGCGATCCCTCGGCTATGCCTGCGCGCGCCAGGGCTTCGCGGTACCCTATTTCACGGCACGATGCGCGAAGCTGGCGGTGGCGGGGCGAATAGCAGCCGTGCTTCCGCAGATGCCGGTGCTCGCGACGGGTCCACAGGGGATTTCCGCCCCCCTGGTCCATATCGACGACGAGACCCGGCTGGCGGGCGCCATTGCGCTCATCCCCCTGCCCTTCGGCCGCTGGTCCACCATCCTCAATCCCGCCGTGTCGGAACCGCTCGCCCGCGCAACTGCCGCGGGAGCCGTCGCCGCAGTGCTCGTCACCACCGGGCCGAGCGGCGAGGCGCTCGCGCTAAACGCCCCGGCCGGCGGAACCCCGGCGAGGATACCCGTCGCCATTCTCGCACCCAGCGAAGCGCGATGGTTCCGCGGGGCGGCGCGGCGACGGGAACGCGCAACGCTCACTTTGGCGGGAGCCGGCGGCAATCGCACGGCGTTCAACCTGTCCGCGACGATCGACAGGGGCAAGGCTCGGTGGGTGATCGCCTCCACGCCACGCTCGGGATGGTTCGCCTGCGCCGGAGAGCGCGGTCCCGGCGTGGCGATCTGGATCGAGCTGGCGCGATGGGCACGCACGGCCTTGCCCGAGTTCAATCTCGCGTTCCACTGCACCAGCGGGCACGAATTCGAGTATCTCGGCGCCAAGCTGTTGCTCGAAAAGGGCATGGTGCCGGCGCCAGAGCAAACCGCCTTGTGGATCACCCTAGGGGCCAATATTGCGACGCGCGACTGGCACCAAGCCGGTGGAGCGCTGCACCCGCTGCCCAGCGCCGATACCAACCGATTCCTGTTGGCGAGCCCAGACTTGCTGCGCGCTGCTGCGACCGCATTCGCCGGCGAGCCGGGGCTAGAGCGCCCCTACCCCGCCGACGCCGGTGCGCAGGGCGAATTGGCCGACGTGCTGGCGGCGGGATATCGCGCTGCGGGGATCTTCGGCGCGCACCGCTATCATCACGCGCGTGGCGACACGCTGCGATGCGTCGAGCCCGCGCTTGTCGAGGCTGTCGCAAACAGGCTCAAGGGGTTGATCCTGGCAGCTATTGCGCCGCAAACTCGCATTCGCGGAGTTCCTTGCGCTTGATCTTGCCGCTCACTGTTTTGGGCAGCGCATCGACGAACTCGATCCTGCGCGGATATTTGTAGGGCGCGGTGATCGCCTTCACATGGGCCTGGAGCTCGGCCGCGAGCGCGTCCGAGGGGGCGTGGGAGGGAGTCAGCACCACGAAGGCTTTCACCACTTCGCCGCGTAGCGGATCGGGGCTGGCGACCACCGCGCTTTCGGCCACCGCGGGATGCTCGAACAAGGCGCTTTCGACTTCGAACGGCCCGATGCGATAGCCCGCGGACAGGATCACATCGTCCGCGCGGCCGACGAACCACAGGAACCCGTCCTCATCGACGAGCGCGCGGTCGCCCGTCAGATACCAGCCATTGCGGAAGACGCTCGCGGTCCGCTCGGGGTCGTCGCGATATTCGAGAAAGAGTCCGGGAGGGCTTCCTTCCGAGACGCGCAGCGCCACGTCTCCTTCGATGCCGGCACCCAGCCGATCGCCATCGGCGCCGATCACGGCAAGGTCGATGCCCGGCGGCGGCTTTCCCATCGCGCCCTGCCGCTCCGCACCTGCGCGGTTGCAGCACAGCATCACCGTCTCGGTCTGGCCATAGCCGTCGTGGATCGGCAGCCCCGTGCCTTCGCGCCACAAATCGATGACCTCGGGGTTGAGCGGCTCACCCGCGCTCACGCAGCGCCGGAGCATGGGGAAGCGCCTTTCGCCCGGTTGGGAGCGCACGAACATGCGATAGGCGGTGGGCGGCGCACACAAGGTGGTAACCGGATAGCGGCCGAGCAGATCAAGCACCGCGGCGGGATCGAACCCCTCCGCATGATACGCGAAGATCGCCGCCCCCATCATCCAGGGCGCGAACAGACTCGACCAGGCCGCCTTCGCCCATCCGGTGTCGGAAAGGTTCCACATCAGGTCACCGGGGCCGAGGTCGAGCCAATAGCGACCGGTGATCTCGTGGGCGAACGGATAGCCCGCGCCGTGGATCGTCATCTTGGGATTACCCGTGGTGCCGCTGGTGAAATAGCAGAGCACCGGATCGTCGAACGCAGTGTCGGCATGGCCGGCGAAGGGAGTGGCCGCCGCGGCGAGCGCGCCATAGTCGCCCCAGCCCAGCCGAGGGCCACCGATATGAAGTCGCGCCACGGAATCGCCGGCGAGCGCCGCATCGACGCGTTCCGCGACCCCGCCTCCCGCAACGATGCACGCCGCATCCGCCGCCACGCGCCGATAGGCGATGTCCTTGGCCGTAAGCTGCACCGTGCCCGGCGACGCCACAGCGCCTAGCCGCAGGCACCCCAGCATCAGTTCCCACCATTCGAGCTCGCGCGCGAGGAGGATCAGCACGGTATCGCCGCGCCGGACCCCCGCCGCCGAAAGCACGGCGGCGGCACGCGCGCCGCGCATGTCCAGCTCCGCGAAGCTCAGATCCTCGATCCGGCCGGCGTCGTCGATCCACAATAGCGCCCGGTCGCATCCCCGCTCGCCCGCCAGCCGACCGATACAATCGCGCGCGAAATTCATGCGCTTGGACGGATTCCAGGCAAGCGGGGATGCATCATGCATTCGATCAGAACCGATAGCTGGCCTCGATCCGCGTGGTGCGCGGCGTACTGTAGCGATTGATAGTCGAGTTGCGCGCGATATTGTAGACCTGATCGGTGATATTGTCCGCGACCACCGCAATCGTGAACGGCCCGGTTTCGATGCCGACGCGAAGGTTGAGCAGGTCGTAGTCGGAGAGCTTCACGCTGGTCGCCGACAGTTCCTGCACGCCGCCGAGCTGCACCGTATAGAGCAGGTTTACGAAACCCTTGGTATCTCCGCCCAGCTCGCGGCGGAAGGTCAGGTTCGCCGATCCCAGGAACTCCGGCACCTGCGGCAGGCGGAGGTTGACGAACTTTCCGCTCGTGACCTTGCCGCCCTGCACCGAAGCCGCAAGCGCGAAGCGGAATTGGCCGCGATAGACCGGCAGCGTGTTCGAAAGCTCGGCCTCCACGCCATAGGACCTGGCATCGCCGGCATTGGTGAGGAAGCTGGTCGCCGCCACCGGGCAACTGGGCAGCGTGATCGCGCAGCCATTGTCGGTCTGCGCGATCAGATCCGTAAGGTCGTTATAATAGCCTGCAACCGCGAAATAGAGGTTGCGCGCCGGTTCGCCGCGCAGGCCGAGCTCGTAGCTCGTGGCACTCTCATTGTCATACGCCGCGGGGATCGTGATCGGCTGGCGAATGTCGCCCAGATTGCTGTTGAATCCGCCGGCGCGATAGCTCGAGCCCATCTTGGCATAGCCGAGCACCCCGCCGCCGAACTTGTACGAGAGCGTGGCGTTGTACGAGACATTGTCGGGCCGCGTCCGCGCATCGACCACGCGCGCGGCACCGCCCACCGCGGCTCCCGTCCCCAAGTCGAAGAGCCGGGCGCTGAGCGAGCGGTCGTCGGTGGTGTAGCGAAGCTCGCCCGTGAGGTTGAGCGCGTCGGTAATGTCGTAGCCGAGCGAGCCATAGGCCGCATAGCTGCGGAACTTCAGAACCGCGGGGGCGAGCGTGCCCGTGGACGGGTTGGCCAGCGTGGGCGTGCGGGTCGTGGTAATCTGATAGCGGCTGTCGAGGATCACCGCGTCGCCGCCCACCAGCCAATCGAGCGCACCATCGGCCGCGCTGCCGCTCAGATGGACGTCCTGGTACAGGCTCTTGGTCTCATCGACGACATAGGATGCGCCGTTCGTGTCGATATTGACCACCGCGGCCCCGCTGGCGCGCGCGGCGGCGAGGCTCGCCGCATCGATCCCGTCATTGTCGAGGTCATATTGCGAATTGCGCACGCGATAATGCGTCGTCGAGGTGAGCGTCGCACCGCCCAGATCAAGCGTTCCCAACACTTGATAGGTATCGACGGCCTGCGACGCGCGCGGACGCGTGTTCCACGCATAGGTGAATTTGGGCTGGGTGAAGCCGCCGGGGAACCCCGGCGTGCCCTTTGCGATCGCCACCTGATAATGGATGCCCGGAATCGTCATGTCCTGGGTCTCGGCAAGCAGGATCAGGTCGAGCGGGCCGGTCTGCACCCGGACCTGGCCGCGCACGCCATAGCCCTTCTGGCGATCGAAATAGACGTCGTTGTTCGGATTGTAGAAGAAGCCGCCGTCCTGGTGCACGCCCTCCGCGCTCAACCGCATCGCCACGCCGTCCGAAAGCGCGACGTTGGTCATCGTCTGCACTTGCTTGCCTTCGGTCTCGATATCGTAGCGCAGGCGGATCCAGCCCGAATTGGCGAATTCGGGGCGCGCAGAGACGATGTTGATCGCACCACCCACAGCGTTGCGACCGTAAAGTGCGCCCTGGGTGCCGCGCAGCACCTCGACCCGGCCGACATCGAGCAGATCGATGCGCGTGAAGTTGCGGCCGCCGATCGCGCCGCCGCCGGCATAGGCACCGTTGCGATAGAGGCCGACCGCGGCGTCTCCGTTGGTGACGCGCGCATCGAGATCTCCGAGGTCACCGTCGAGTTGAGATTGTTGAAGCGGACGCTCGGCTGATCGCGAAGGAGTTCGCGTGCGTCGGTGGCGCCGCCGCGTTCGGCGAGGGCCGCCGCATCGATCACCGACACGGCCGCCGGCACATCGATCAGCCGCTCGGAGCGACGCCGCGCCGTGACGACGATGGCCCCCTGGCCGCTGGCCTCCTCGGCCTCGACCTCCGCGTTCGAGTCGGCGGCTTGCGCCGCCTCCTGCGCAAACGCGCTCTCCGTCCAGCCCAGCGTGATAAACGTCGCGGAAACGAGCAGCAGCGCCTTCTTCATCATACTCTCCCTATGGCTCGGACTGACGCCGAATTATCGATAATTCTGGAAGAGGACCGCGTCGGAGTCAATAGCGAAGCGAAGCCGCGCGCGTCCGATATCCGGACGCCCGGGCGCCCCGCTTGTGTGGTGGTTGGCGCGCCGAGCGCGCGTCAGCTCTTGCGGCCGCGCTTCGCGACCCCGACGCGCTTGGCCGCAAGATAGGCGTCGAGCGGTGCGGCGAACCGCTCCTGCAGATGTCCGAGCAACGCCCTTGCCGCGGCATCCGCCGCGTCGGCTTCGCGCGCGACGATGTGTCCGCAAAGCACTTCGTAGAGTTCCGCCGATTCGCGCGCGGCATCCCCGCTGAAGAAATCCGACGAGATCACATGATGCTGCCAGCGCGCGAACAGCGAGATCCGGTTCAGCATCTCCATCGCCAGGGCACCCCCGCAATTGCGCGCGATGAAGGCGCCGACGCGGTTCGACACGGCAAGGTGCGCGAAGGTGTTGGTCGTCTCGCGGACCACGACCTTATACTCTTCGAGCCGCCGCATCAGCTCCTGGCCGTCTTCGTCGGACATGCCGGTTGCGGCCAGCCGGCAGACGACGCCGAAGGTCGCCTTCCACAATTCGAGCACTTCGATCGCGGCATGCCGGTCGATTTCGATGACATGCGCACCCCGCCAGGGCACGACCTGCACGAAACCGATATTGGCGATATGGCGAAAGGCCTCGCGGACCGGGGCGTGCGATACGCCGAATCGCTGCGCCAGCTCGCGCTCGCGGATCCACGACCCCGGCTGGATCCGCCATTCGACGATATCCTCGATCAGCGCGTTGGCGATCAGCCGATCCTGCGTCGGCGCGTCGGCGGTCTTGGCGACAGTGTCTTTCATTCGCGGGCTTATACCGCCTCCGAACGCAACCGCTAGCATTGCTCGCCGGAATCATGCATTATTATCGATAAAACTGGGAGAGCGATATGTTTGGACCGAAATGGCTGGCTGTTTTCGCGGCATCCGCGCTGGGCTGTTCGCTGGCCATGCCGGCAGCGGCGCGGGGATGGGAACAACGCTGTGCAAGCGCCGCGGCATATTCGGATGCGCATAAGGGCGTGGCGGTGCTCGTGCTTCATGACGGCAAGCCGGTGTGCGAGCATTATAAGGGCAGGAATCCCGCTACGGCGCACGAACTCTGGTCCGGGACCAAGAGCTTTGTAGGGATAATGGCGGCTGCCGCAGTGCAGGACGGCATTCTCACGCTGGACGAGCGGGTCTCGACCACCATTTCCGAGTGGCAGCAAGACCCGGTGCGGAAGACCATCACGATCCGTCATCTTCTCACCATGACCAGCGGCCAGCCGAGCGCGATCGGACGTCCCCCCACCTATGCCGATTCGCTGCGCATCGGATTGACCGCAGAACCGGGGACGCGCTTCCAATATGGTCCGACGCCGATGCAGACCTTCGGCGAACTCCTGCGCCGCAAGCTCATTGCGCGCGGCGAAAGCGGCAACCCGGTCGCCTATCTGCAGCGGCGCGTCCTCGATCCGATCGGGTTGAAGGTCGCCGAGTGGCGCGATGGACCCGACGGAAATCCGCTGCTCCCGCAAGGCGCCGTGCTCACCGCCTCGGAATGGGCCAAGATCGGCGAGTTCGTCCGCGGCGGAGGCAAGGCGGGCGGACGGCAGATCGTCGATCCGGCGACCTTCGCCGCGCTGTTTCAACCCAGCAAGGTGAATCCCGCTTATGGTCTTACCTGGTGGCTGCCGCATCCAAGCACGGTCGCCGATCCGGTGACTGCCTCGACCGACATCGGCCGGCGCGCGTCTGAACTGCCGGCCGACCTCGTCGTGGCGGCAGGGGCGGGCGACCAGCGGCTATACGTGATCCCGTCGAAGGGGCTCACCATCGTGCGCCAGGCGCGACTGGATCTGGTCGCCGCGATACGCCGCGAACCGAACGGCTGGTCCGACGCCGACTTCCTGACGATATTGTTGCGGTGACAGGCGCGCCCCGGCGCACCTGGCGCCGGGGATAGTATCCAGGACCGCGGCCGGCAGCGCGGGTTCGATAGTTGGACACCGACCGTACCGAGCCTGCCGGTCGCAGGCACCAAGGGAGAAGCTTTCGCAAAATAAGATTGTCGATAATTGACATTAAAGCAGAGGAGAGGAAGTCATGAAAACGAAACTGCACCTATTGGCGTCGATCGCCGGCATGCTGGCATTGTCCGGATGCGGAGGTCAGGCCGGGCAGCAGCAGGCATCGGCAGGCCAGATCCGGGTTGTCGAGGCGACCGAAAGCACGTCCGCGCCCGCAGCCTCAGCGCTCGCCGTTACGGCAACCCCGGACTTCTCCGCAGTCAAGGCCGCGGTCGATTCGTCACCGCTCAACAATCTCTCCGTGGTGATCGGAAACAAGGACGGGCTTCTCTACCAATATGAAAAGGGCAATTTCGCGCCGAGCAAGCTGACGGTGATCTATTCCGCGACCAAATGGCTCACTGCGGCAACGGCGATGCGAATGGTCCAGGCCGGCAAGATGACGCTGGCGGACAAGCCGCAGCAATATCTCAGCTATTGGACGAGCAGCCCGAGCGATCAACGAAGCACGGTGAACCTCACCCAGCTCCTCGCGCTTACCTCGGGCTTCAACAATTCGGCCCTTCTCAACGGCTGCGTCGATAGCGCGCTCTACACGCTGCAGAGCTGCGCGAAGAACATCTACAACGGCAACGTCAAGACCGTGCCCGGATCGACCTTCTATTACGGCGCCTATCATCTGCAGGTTGCGGCAGCCATGGCCGAAATGGCGGGCGGCGGCCCAAAATTCGTCGATCTCTTCGCGACGTACCTCACCGCACCGTTGGGCATGACGGGAACGCGGTTCGTCAAGGCGAGCCAGTCCAATCCGTGGGCCGCCGCTGGCGTCGAGACTTCGGCGCTGGACTATGCCAAATTCCTCCAGGCGCTGCTCGCCGGCACGTTCATCACCGACCTTGACGACTTCAGCGCGCCGCGCACGCTCGGACTCACCAAGGGCTATTCGCCGTCCACCACCGCCGATTCGTCCGATTGGGAATATGCGCTGGGCAATTGGGTGGAGTGCGACAAGGGTCGCGGCGGGACGAACTTCGCCACGCTTTGTGCCGCGGACAAGATCAACTCCGCGCCGGGCGCATATGGCTTCGTGCCGTGGATCGATCGCAAGAACGGCTATTACGCGATCATCGCCCGCAGCGCGCTGAACGGCTTCGACGCCTCGGTCACGCTCGAACAGCAGCTTCAGCCACTGATCGTCAACGCGCTCACCGGCGCCAACTGAGCGGCAGGAATGGCGCCGGGCGCGTTTGCCCCGCCGCCTATGCGGGCTGGCGCCCGCGCCATTCTCAAGCTCTCGCGCGGCGCCCGGCCCTGCCGATTGGCCAAAGAAGCCCTTCCTTGAAAACCCGGCCTACAGGGCCACGACCCCGCAGGGCTTTGACCGCTTCGAGACCGACACAGCCGTACAGAGATTCTCCACCCAACCCGAAAACCAGTCTAGTGTCCCGAACCTGAAGTTCGCTCTGGTATATTTCTGACGCAGAAGCGTTCGATAGAAGCGAGGATGTCGTCGGCGGATTTGGTCCATCGGAAGGGTTTAGGGTCGGCATTGTGCTGGTCGATGAAGCTTGAGATCGCGCTGTGCAGGGCATCGAGGTTGCGGTGAACGCCGCGCCTGATCTGGCGCTCGGTGAGCAGCGCGAAGAAGCGCTCGACCTGATTGATCCATGAAGCGCTGGTGGGGGTGTAGTGGAAGTGCGCGCAACCAAGCACGATCCGCGCCCGCAACGCCAAGGCCTGCGCCGTCTTGCGCCGGCTCGCCAGCGACTCCAACTCGGCTCGATCCGACGCCGTCAGCTCCACTATCGCCAATCGCAGCTTGCCCATCGATCACCTCCAACGGAAATGACCCTCGCGCATCTTTGAGTCTAAACGATAGCGAACTTCTGTTTCACGACACTAGGTTTAGTTCGAGCGGCCGCCTGGACGGCGTCCAGAGGGCAGACAAGGTTGGAACGGGTATTCAATCAGCACGCCGAGCGCGCAGACCGTCAGGGCGCTCGCACTACCAACAAATTTTGATGGTATTTGCGGTGGTATCAGGCAAATGATTCCAAGATTTAGGATTATATATCCGACATTTATGCCCCTACTACGACTTCCGTAGGGGTCACCAAAATATCTTCTCAAGGCTTCCCGGAACGTGCCGTAAATGGCTGTTTTCTGAGGGTTGTTATGGGATAAGCGTCCTATTCGGATCGGCGAAATACCACCCCAACCCAATTTTTTGATGATATTTCTGATAGCAGCCCTTCGGTCGCTCGGGTGGGGATACAACGGCGCCAAGGTACAAAAGGCAGGTTCAGGCGGATAATGTATGATAATCGTCGACCGATTGCTCCTGTTTCGATCCACGCCCCCGCGGAGGGGGCGACGGCCATATACATAAGACAATGAGAAAAAGCGGCAAATCCTGGACGCTGCGCGAAGGTGCTTCGAAAAATCGTACCGCCGGGGGATCCGTAATGTACTCGCTGCGCGAGGTCCTCAAAATTAGGATCCAAGGCGTTCGGAAATCTAGGGGCTGCTCAACAGGCCAATCGCGCTGCGCCACTTCGCGCGGACACTGTCGCCCATTTGAACACGCCGCGCAGACAAAAAGAGAGAGGCGGTGCCGGTGGCGCCGCCTCTCGTCAGGCAGGTGGTATGCGCCCGGTTCCGACAGACGAACCCGGGCGATCGGGTTTTACGCGATGTGCGTCGACGGGCGCTGTTCGGCGGCATCCAGTGCCGCGATCTCCTCCGGCGTAAAGGCGCGGCTGCGTGCCAGGAAACGGCGTTCGGTGCCGTTATCGAGGCTGAACATCCCGCCGCGGCCATCGACGACGTCAAGGATCAGGCACGTGTGCTTCCACACTTCAAACTGGCGTTCGCCGATATAGACCGGCGTGCCCGCGACTTCACCCAGCAACACGTCGCTTGCACCCACGCGGAACTCGCCGCGCGGATAGCACATCGGACTGGAACCATCGCAACAACCGCCCGATTGGTGGAACAACAAGTCGCCGTGCTGCGCGCGAATTTCCTCGATCAACTCGACTGCGGCATCGGTTGCCCGTACGCGCGGCGGAACAGTTTGCGATTCATTTGTCATCGAATTTCCCCTGTACTGGAGCTGGCGGAGTTCGACGGCTCCACGCGCCCGAATTACGCGTCCCGAGCGGGATCCACCGGTCAATCGCCGGCTTGCCGGCCGGCCCCGACGGCGACGCTATGCCGCATCGCGACGGGACCAACCGGGGAACGGAAGGTTAGAAGGTTTTGCTGATCGACGCGACCACTGCCTCGCGCGTGATATTATTGCCCGTGAACGAAATGACGCGCGGCGCATCCGAACCAATGTAATGGACGCTCCAGTCCAGCCCGAATTGGCGCAGCGTCGCGCTCAAATCCCAATCGACTTTCCCGCCCTGGCTCAACACGCGCGCACCCTTTTCATACCCGACGGTCGCACCCAGCGTGACGGGCAGATTGGGCACCGCCAGCGTCGTGGTGCTGTAGTAATAGGCGCTGCTGCCGGTTTCGCCCGACGGGCGACGCACGCCGTCGCTATCCTGCTTCGGTGCGAAATAGGCACCGAGCGTCTGCGTTACCGGGCCAAATTTCTTGCTGGCGGAGCCATAGATTTCAAGGAACGACAAGTTGCTGTCTTCGGGGAACAAATATTCCACGACGCCAACATTGACACCGATACCGCCGATAGTGCCCTGATACCCGCCGTAGAGGGCGATTTCAGAGGAATCACCATCGACCGCTGAAAACGCGCTGCCCCATGCGGTTGCGTAAAAACCCGATTTATGCGCGACGGTGATGCTGCCTTGAATCGTTTCGCGGCCATTGTTGAGCGAGATGCCGCGGAAGCGGTAATCGGTGGTGAACCCCACTGTCGCCGACGTCGTCAGCGCCGGTGCTTCCGGTTCGGGTGCGGGTTGTTCGGTGCCGTCCTGCGCGTGTGCGGCCCCCGATGCGGCGACCAGCACCGCCGTACCCAGCGCAGCGCCGACAATTGTACGCGTGAACGCGCTAATTGAAACGTCGAAAATTCCCTTCATTCAACCCTCTCCCATTATATTTACTTATTGTTAATTGTAATTTGAACACGCAACAAACTACCCTTCGCAGCGACAATCGTCAGCTACGTGCAAATACAGAATAAAGTGGGCGGAGTGTGTGACACCCCGCCCAATGATTTTTACTTAAAAGAAACCAAGCTTCTTTGCGCTATAGCTGACCAGCATGTTCTTTGTCTGCTGATAATGGTCAAGCATCTTGAGGTGATTTTCGCGGCCGATGCCCGACTGCTTATACCCGCCGAATGCCGCATGGGCGGGATAAGCGTGGTAGCAATTGGTCCACACGCGGCCCGCCTCAATCGCGCGGCCGAAGCGGTAACAGGTATTGGCATCGCGGCTCCACACCCCGGCGCCCAGGCCGTACAGGGTGTCGTTCGCAATCTCGAGCGCTTCGTCATGGTCCTTGAACGTCGTGACCGACAGCACGGGACCAAAGATTTCTTCCTGGAAGATGCGCATGCGGTTATTGCCGCGGAACACGGTCGGCTGAACATAATAGCCGCCCGCAATATCGCCGTCGAAGCGCGCTGCTGCACCGCCGGTCAGCAATTCGGCGCCTTCCTGCTTGCCGATATCGATGTACGACAAGATTTTGTCGCGCTGTTCCGAACTGGCCTGAGCGCCGATCATCGTGCTCATGTCCAGCGGGTTACCGGCCTTGATCGCCTCGACCCGGCGGATCGCGCGTTCCATGAAGCGGTCATAGATGTTTTCGTGGATCAATGCGCGGCTGGGCGCCGTGCACACTTCGCCCTGGTTCAGCGCGAACATCACGAAACCCTCGATTGCCTTATCCAGGTAATCATCGTCTTCGCGGCACACGTCTTCAAAGAAGATGTTCGGGCTTTTGCCGCCCAATTCCAGCGTCACTGGGATCAGGTTTTCGCTGGCATATTGCATGATCAGGCGACCGGTGGTGGTTTCACCGGTAAACGCGATCTTGGCGATCCGCTTCGAACTGGCAAGCGGCTTGCCCGCTTCCAGGCCGAAACCGTTGACGACGTTCAACACGCCCGCGGGCAACAAATCACCGACCAGTTCCAACCACACCATGATCGACGCAGGCGTTTGCTCCGCCGGCTTCAGCACCACGCAGTTACCCGCCGCCAGCGCCGGCGCCAGTTTCCACGCCGCCATCAGGATCGGGAAGTTCCACGGGATGATCTGCCCCACCACGCCCAGCGGTTCGTGGAAGTGATAGGCGACCGTGTCATGATCGATTTCGGAAATCCCGCCTTCCTGGGCGCGGATCGCGCCGGCGAAATAGCGGAAGTGGTCGATCGCCAGCGGAAGGTCGGCGGCCATGGTCTCGCGCAGCGGCTTGCCGTTGTCCCAGGTTTCCGCAATCGCCAGGCGTTCCAGATTGTCTTCCATCCGGTCCGCAATGCGGTTCAGGATCAGCGCGCGTTCGGCCGGGCTGGTGCGGCCCCATGCCTGTTTGGCGGCATGCGCGGCGTCCAGCGCCATTTCAATGTCGACGGCCTGGCTGCGCGCAATCTTGCCGACCGGTTTGCCGGTGACCGGCGAGATATTGTCAAAATAGCGCCCGTCGCGCGGAGCCACCCACTGGCCGCCGATGAAATTGTCGTATTTTTCGGCGAAGGGCGCAGTCATCGAGGCTGCGGGGCTGGTAAGCATATCCATGACAAGATCCTCTCGTTTCGCCGGGCCATCCCGGTCGCGAGCCGCAATCTTTGTCAGTCCAGGCGCAAGCGGAAGTTCGTGATTTCCGCAACTGCCCGCACCTGTCTCACAAATGAGACAGATGCGGGGCGACTTCGTTCAGCCGCGCGAAATCCCCGCCTTTTCCATGCGGCGGTATAAGGTTGCCCGGCCGATCCCCAGTGATTTCGCCGCCAGAGTCGCATTGCCGTCCGCCTGGGCCAGTGCCCGGCGCAACACGGCGCGTTCCGATTCGAGAAACGAATTGGCCGCGGGCGCGCCCAATACGTCGGCCGCGGTGCGCCGACCGTTCAAACAGGCATCGGTCAGGCTGAACCGGTGTCGCGCCGCCTGCGTGGCACCGATAACCAAATCGTCGCGATCCACCGCCAGCAGCGCCGTGTCGCCACCGGCCAGATTGGCGTCGATGATGCGATTGCCTTCAAAATACCGACAGAAAATGCCGCGCTCGATCCGCCGCGCGGCATCCTGGACGATTTTTTGGACCAGCGCCGCCATGGCGGCCGAATGGTCGTCGCGGCAGCTGGAAATATCCAGCGCGCCCGCCAACCGCCCGGCCGCATCATAGACCGGAGCGTCCATGCAGCTGATCCCGGTATTGCGGCTGGCAAAATGTTCGTTGCGATGGATGGTGATCGGCCGCCCTTCGACCAGACAGGTGCCGATACCGTTGGTTCCCTCGCTACCCTCGCTCCAGATACCGCCCGGAGTCAGCCCCACGCGGTCGAACATCTCGCGGTCGCCCGCCTGGCTGCGCGCTTCCAGAATGACGCCGTCGTTGTCGGACAGCATCACGGCACACCCCGTCGCCGCAACCGTCTGGAACAATTGGTCGAGCAGCGGCCGCGCTACTTCGAGCATCAGGCCATGGCGTTGACGGCGCAGCGTCAATTCGCTTCCCGACACGATTTTTGGTCCGCGCGCATCGTCGGCGCTCAGGCCGTGCTTGAGCCCCGACCGGCACCAACTGGCGGCGACCAGCGACTGCCCGGCACGCGTCGGCGAACCGAGAACCTCTTCCACATCGTCCTGATGGCGTCGTGTCACCGGGCAATACTATGTCATTGCACGCCGCTTGGCGAGCCGGCTTTCCTGGCCGCGACTGACGGCGCGCAGCGTCTGCAATCCCTCAAGCGTTACCTGCGGAGCCGCAGCCACCGCAAGGGCAAGCGCGGGCGTGGCGCGGCTGGCAAGGTCCCGGCGTTGAACACGGGTATTCCGACTGTCGACAGCATCCCTCCGTACAACCCGGCTCCCCCTTCGCGGCGGACGATGCTGCGCGCAAAACGCATTGGCCAGCCACAGGCGCCTGACTGGCCAAGCGGCTTGCGCGCTTTCGGTTTTTCTCCGGCCTGCGATCGGCTAAGACCCCGCTCCCACAAGAGAAGGCGGACGGCTGCCGTGCCGCCTCGCAGAGGAGCGGCACCCCGTGAGCGGCCAGATATTGAAGACTTCGCTTTCCCCCGACACCGACGGATTCCGGGCGAACGCCGCGCATAATCGCGCGCTGGCGGAGCGGTTGCGCGCCGATGTGGCGCAGGCGGCGCTGGGCGGGAACGAACGCGCGCGCGAACGCCATGTGGCGCGCGGCAAGCTGCTGCCGCGCGACCGGGTCGAGCGGCTGCTCGACCCCGGCACGCCGTTTCTGGAGATCGGCCAGCTTGCCGCGTGCGACATGTACGACGGCGAGGTGCCGGGCGCAGGCCTGATCGCCGGGATCGGCCGCGTGTCCGGCCGCCAGTGCATGATCGTGTGCAACGACGCGACGGTGAAGGGCGGCACTTATTACCCGATGACGGTCAAGAAGCACCTGCGCGCGCAGGAAATCGCCGAGGCGAACCGCCTGGCGTGCATCTACCTGGTCGACAGCGGCGGGGCGAACCTGCCCCACCAGTCGGAAGTGTTTCCCGACCGCGACCATTTCGGCCGCATCTTCTTCAACCAGGCGAATATGAGCGCGCAGGGCATTCCCCAGATCGCGTGCGTAATGGGTAGCTGCACGGCGGGCGGCGCCTATGTTCCCGCCATGTCGGACGAGACGGTGATCGTGCGCAACCAGGGCACGATCTTCCTTGCCGGCCCGCCACTGGTGAAGGCGGCGACGGGCGAGGAGATCACGGCCGAGGATCTGGGCGGGGGCGAGCTGCACGCGCGGCGCTCGGGCGTCGCCGATCATCTGGCCGAGAATGACGAGCATGCGCTGACAATCGTGCGCGACATCGTCAGCCACCTGCCCGCCGACCGCGTGCCCGATGTGACGCTGGCCGAACCGCGCGCGCCGCTGCTGCCGGCCGAGGAGCTGTACGGCATCGTGCCCCAGGATGTGCGCGCGCCCTATGATGTGCACGAGATCATCGCGCGCATCGTCGACGGCAGCGAATTCCACGAATTCAAGGCGCTGTACGGCAGCTCGCTCGTCTGCGGCTTCGCGCATATCCACGGCATGCCGGTCGCGATCCTGGCGAACAACGGCGTGCTGTTCAGCGAAAGCGCCGTGAAGGGCGCGCATTTCATCGAACTGGCGTGCCAGCGGCGCATCCCGTTGCTGTTCCTCCAGAACATCTCCGGCTTCATGGTCGGCGGGAAATATGAGGCGGAGGGCATTGCGAAACATGGCGCAAAGCTCGTCACCGCCGTCGCGACCGCGACCGTGCCGAAGATCACCGTGCTGATCGGCGGCAGCTTCGGCGCGGGCAACTATGGCATGTGCGGTCGCGCCTATGCCCCGCGCTTCCTGTTCACCTGGCCCAACAGCCGGATCAGCGTCATGGGCGGCGAACAGGCGGCAAGCGTGCTCGCGACTGTCCATCGCGACGCCGACCGATGGACGCCCGAACAGGCGGAGGCGTTCAAGCAGCCGATCCGCCAGAAGTACGAAGAAGAAGGCAATCCCTGGCACGCGACCGCGCGGCTGTGGGACGACGGCATCATCGACCCCGTACAGACGCGCGACGTGCTGGGCCTGTCGCTCGCCGCCTGCCTGAACGCGCCGATTCCCGAGCGTGCCCAGTTCGGCGTGTTCCGGATGTAGTGCGGGGCACGGCGATGCACGCGCTTCCCCTTTCCGATGACATGGTCACGCTCGATGCCGCGCGCGGCGTCGTGCACTATTCCTTCTTCGCCGAGGCGGAGGGGAACGACGCCGCGCTGGAAGAGGCGATCATCCGGCATCTGGCGCATTATCTCGCCGTC
>JBMOOB010000026.1:65528-74691 GCA_049323815.1 Pseudomonadota bacterium
ATCGAAGTCGACGGCGCGATTGCGATGGTCTGGGCACCCTATGTCTTCCGCATCGACGGCAAGGTCCAGCATTGCGGCGTCAATCACTTCGACCTGGTTCGCCACGACGGCGCGTGGAAGGTGCTCAACGTCACCTACAGCATCCGCAAGACCGAGTGCGAGGCGTACAGCCAGTGAGCCGCGACACGCTGTTCGTGCTCGACACCGATTGGGCCGACCCTGCTTTCGGCGGCGAACGGCGCTTCTACTGCAAGGATTGCGTGACGGTGGAGGGGCTGCTCGCGCGCTTCCCCCACCGCGCGGCGAACCTCGACGTGGTGCGCGTCGGCTGGCCGCGCCCGCGCGCGGCGGTGGTGGCGATGCTGGGCGAGGAGAACCAGAACCTGCCGGCGCTCGCCTTTGCCGAGGGCGGGTTCGTCAATGAGATAGAGGCGCTGTTGCAGGCGCTCCACACCCGGCACGGCTTTCCCGAACGCCACCCGTGAAGCCCGCGCGACCAACCAGAACAGACAGAATAGAGACGGATGCCATGATCGAATCCCTGCTGATCGCCAATCGCGGCGAAATCGCCTGCCGCATCATCCGCACCGCGCGTGCGATGGGCATCCGTACCGTCGCGGTCTATTCGGATGCCGACGCGACGGCGATGCACGTGCGCGAGGCGGATGGCGCCGTGCACATCGGCCCCAGCCCGGCGCGCGAAAGCTATCTGGTCGGTGACCGCATCCTGAGTGCCGCGCGGGAGGCAGGGGCGCAGGCGATCCACCCCGGCTACGGTTTCCTGTCCGAAAACGCCGACTTCGCGCAATCGGTGATCGACGCCGGGTTGGTGTGGGTCGGCCCCGATCCCGACAGCATCCGCGCGATGGGGCTGAAGGACGCCGCCAAGGCGCGGATGATCGCCGCCAATGTGCCGGTCACGCCTGGCTATCTGGGGGACGACCAGAGCGAGCCGCGGTTGCAGGCGGAGGCCGACGCAATCGGCTATCCGGTGCTCATCAAGGCCGTGGCCGGCGGCGGCGGCAAGGGCATGCGCCGGGTCGACGCAGCCGCCGATTTTGCCGACGCACTCGCAAGTTGCCGACGCGAGGCGGCGTCGAGCTTCGGCGACGACCGCGTGCTGCTGGAGAAATATATCCTCAGCCCGCGCCATATCGAGGTTCAGGTGTTCGGCGACCGGCACGGCAATGTCGTGCATCTGTTCGAACGCGACTGTTCGTTGCAACGCCGCCATCAGAAAGTAGTCGAGGAAGCGCCCGCCCCCGGCATGGACGCCGACACCCGCGCCGCGATCTGCGCGGCGGCGGTGCGTGCGGCGCGCGCAGTCGACTATGTCGGCGCGGGGACGATCGAGTTCATCGCCGACGCCAGCGAAGGGCTGCGCGCCGACCGGATCTGGTTCATGGAAATGAACACGCGGCTGCAGGTCGAACATCCCGTGACCGAAGCGATCACCGGCGTCGACCTGGTCGAATGGCAGTTGCGCGTCGCATCGGGCGAGCCGTTGCCGATGGCGCAGGACGACCTCGCGATCGACGGCCATGCCGTCGAGGCGCGGCTCTATGCCGAGGATCCGGCGGCGGGCTTCCTGCCCTCGGTCGGGCCGCTGACCGAATTCTCGCCCGAGGATTGCCGGGTACGGCTGGACGCCGGTGTCGAGGAAGGCGACGCGATCACGGCATTTTACGACCCGATGATCGCCAAGCTGATCGCGCATCACCGCGAACGCGAGGACGCCATCGCCGAGCTTCGCCAGGCCCTGATCGACACCAGCGCATGGCCGGTGAAAACCAACGGCGCGTTCCTGGTCCGCCTGCTCGCCGATGCCGATTTCGTCGCGGGCGATGTCGACACCGGGCTGATCGCCCGCAAGCTGGACGCGCTGCTTCCGCCCGCGCTGCCGTCGGAGGAAGCACTGCGCGGCGCGGCGCAGAAACTGGTGGAGGCGAGTCCCGCGCATCGCCCGCGCCTGCCCGGCTTTCGCCTGAACGCACCGCCGCGCATGGCGGCCACGCTGGACGTGAACGGCACCCGCGCCGAAGTCGATTTCGTCGAGCCCGCCGAAAACTGGTTCATGCCGGTAAACGATGCAGGCGACCGCGTACTGGTCAAGGAATGGGGCCAGACTTTCGCGATCCGCTTTGCGCGCACCGACGCGGCGGCGGCCGGCGGTGCCGGCGACGGGGCGATCCTGGCACCGATGCCCGGCCGCGTCACGGCCGTCGACGTCGCCGAGGGCCAGCGCGTAACCAAGGGCCAGCGGCTGTTGACGCTCGAAGCGATGAAGATGGAGCATGGCCTGACTGCGCCGTTCGACGGCGTGGTGGCGATGTTGAACGCCACCGCGGGCGGTCAGGTGAGCGAAGCCACGGTGCTGGCGCAGGTCGACCCGGCCGAGTGACTGCCCCGGCACGGCGGCGCAGGGGTCAGGCCGCCGCCGTCTGAACCAGCCACGCGCGGAACGCCGCCATCGCGGGCGTGTCCGCTCGCGACATCAGCCGTGTCAGCCAATAGCGCCCGACCGTCACCTCCGCCGCGAACGGGCGCACCAGCCGTTCGGTCATCAGCGCGCGCGCGAACATCGCGGGTGGGGCGAGCGCGACGCCCATCCCCGCCTCCGCCGCCTGGATCATGACAGTCGAGCTGTCGAACACCGGACCCGACAGCGGCGGGCACGGCGCCCCGGCGACGGCAAACCAGCGCGGCCATTCGTCTGCGCGATAGGATCGTAGCAACGGCGCGCGCGCCAGCGCGGCGAGATCGGTCACGCGCGACGCGACCCACGGCGCGCACAGCGGCGCCAGCGGCGCGTCGAGCACCGGCTCCGCATGCGTGCCGTGCCACGCGCCGTCGCCAAAGCGGATCGCGAAATCCAGCCCTTCGCCGGCCAGGTCGACGCGGTTGTTGTTGGTGAGGATGCGCAGGTCGATATGCGGATGCGCCTGCTCGAACTGCCCCATCCGTTCGAACAGCCAGCCGGTCGCGAAGGTGCCGACCACGCCGATCGTCAGCACTTCGCGCAACCGGCCGCCGGCATAGCGGTCCAGCGTCGCGCCGATGCGGTCGAGCGCGTCGGCGAGCACCGGCACCAGCGCCTGCCCTTCGTCGGTAAGCGCCAGCCCGCGCGGCAGGCGGCGGAAAAGCCGGACACCCAGCCGGCGTTCGAGCTGCGCCACCTGGTGGCTGACCGCCCCCTGGCTGACGCACAGCTCGAGCGCCGCGCGGGTGAAATTCAAGTGACGCGCCGATGCCTCGAAGGCACGCAGCGCATTGAGCGGAAGCTGGGCGCGATCCATGCCGATCATATGAGAATAATTCATGAATATGTCGAGCGAAGATGCTTTGTGCGCACGCCTCCGCGTCGCCATGCTGCACTGGCGATTTCGAAAGGGAGCATTCGCGATGAAGCGCCTGATTGCATGTAGCATGATTGTATTTCCGTCGATCCTGCTCACCGCCGCCGGTCCGGCCCAGGATAGCACTGACCCCATGTTGCAACCGATCGCGCCTGACTATGCCAGGCGCTGGCTGACCCCGCGCACGCCGGAGCATGTGTTCGGCAATAGCTATCTTGTGGGCTTTGGCGGGCTGAACGTCGCCCTGATCCGCACTTCCGCCGGGCTGATCCTGATCGACGGCGCCGTCCCGCAATCGGTGCGCGATGTCGAGGCGAACATCCGGCGGCTCGGTTTTCGGATCGAGGATGTGAAGCTGATCCTGTCGACCGAACCGCATTGGGATCATGCTGGCGGACTCGCCGCGCTGGCGCGCGACAGCGGCGCGACCGTGGTGGCGAGTGCATGGGGCGCGGCGGCGCTGAAGCGCGGCATCAGCGCCGCGGACGATCCCCAGGCCGATGTTCTCGTTCACTTCCCCGCCGTCCAGCGACTACGCGTGGTACGCGACGGCGAAGCAATCCGACTGGGCGACACCAGCGTCACCGCGCTCGCCACGCCGGGCCATACGCCGGGCAGCATGAGTTGGACCTGGAAAAGCTGCGAAAAGCGCCAGTGCCGCACGATGGTGTTCGGATCGAGCCTGAACCCAGTGTCGGGCGACGCCTATCGCTTCACGGACCACCCCGCCGTGGTCGCAAGCTTCCGCACCAGCTTCGCGCGCATGCGCCGCCTGAAATGCGACACGCTGTTCACTGCGCATCCCGACCAGGCGGGCAAAGCCCGACCGGGTGCGACGGCCTGCCGCCGCTATGCCGACGCATCCGAAGCGCGGCTGAACAAGCGGCTCGCCGACGAGCGCGCGGGGAAATAGCCCCGACGCTCAGCCAAAGGGCGGCGTGCTGCCCGGCAACCACCGGCCGCGCATCCACCGTTGCGCGGCCGCCTGGAGCCGGTTGGCATAGTCGGGAGTGTCGGGGCCGATCAGCGGCAATCCGAAATCGTCGATCATCGCGCGAATGCTGCCGTCATCCAGGTCGCGGCACGCCGCGACCGCGTGGCGCGCGATTTCCATTTCCTGCCCCCAGAAATACACCAGCCGCGCCTGAACATTCGCCTGCATCCGCCGGACTTCGTCGACCCGCCCGTCGGAAACGAGCGGCAACCAGATGTCGGGCATCAGCACGTCGACGGTACGGCTGGTCCGCCAGCTATAGGCGTCTCCCTGCTCCACGCGCACCTTTTCGCCCACACCGCCGGGCAACCGCGCGAACAAGTCCAGCGTGTGGTGGATCGCAAGCACATCCGGATCGCGCTCCACCACCGTCACTTCGGTGACTTCGTCGCGCAGCGCGCTCGCCGCCGCCGACCAACCCATGCCCAGGCCGAAGATGACGACATGGCCACGCGCCTGGCTAACGCCGATCTGCTGGCTTTCGATCTCCATCGGCGTGATCGACATCCACGTCTCGCCGCCACGGACGAGCGCGGTCATGCCGTTGACGAGTTGCGGCGCGCTCCAATAACCGGGGCACAGCACCATATTGGCCTGGCGCAATTCCCAATCGCCGCTGCGCATCGGGCGATACAGCGTTGCCACCACGTCGGTCCGATAGATGTCCGGCAGATCCGTCTGCATCGCTGTCGCCTCCCCCCCAAGCTTTGGCGGCAGCAAAGCCGATCAGGCGGCGCCGATCAACTCGCGACCGATCAGCATCCGACGAATCTCGTTGGTCCCGGCGCCGATGTCGAGCAGCTTCGCATCGCGCAGATAGCGTTCGACCGGCCAGTCCCGGGTATAGCCCGCGCCGCCCAGCGCCTGAACCGCCTCGCCCGCGACGCGAAAGGCGTTCTCGCTGGCGAGCAGGATCGCCCCCGCCGCGTCGAACCGCGTCGTCTTGCCCGCGTCGCACGCCCGCGCGACCGCATAGACATAGGCGCGCGCCGAGTTGAGCGCGACATACATGTCGGCGACCTTGCCCTGCATCAGCTGGAACGCACCGATCGGCTTGCCGAACTGGCGGCGTTCGCGGACGAACGGCAGCACCGTGTCGAGGCACGCCTGCATGATGCCGAGCTGAATCCCCGCCAGCACCGCGCGTTCATAGTCGAGCCCGCTCATCAGCACCGCGACGCCGCCGTTTTCCGGCCCCATCACCTGTTCGTCGGCGACGAAGCAGTCGTCGAACACAAGCTCGGCGGTCGGCGATCCGCGCATCCCCATTTTGTCGATCTTCTGCCCGATCGAAAAACCCGTGAAGTCCTTTTCGATCAGGAACGCCGTGATGCCCCGGCTTCCCTCGCCGGTCTTGGCATAGACGACCAGCGTGTCGGCATAGGCGGCGTTGGTGATCCAGAATTTGGTGCCGTTCAGGCGATAGCCGCCATCGACCTTGTCCGCGCGCAGCTTCATGCTGACTACGTCCGAACCCGCGCCCGATTCCGACATCGCCAGGCTGCCGACGTGTTCGCCGGAAATCAGCTTCGGCAGATATTTCGCCTTCTGCTCCGGATTGGCCCAGCGGCGGATCTGGTTGACGCACAGGTTGGAATGCGCGCCATAGCTCAGCCCGATCGAGGCGGAGGCACGGCTGACTTCCTCGCACGCCACGACATGTTCGAGATAGCCGAGGCCAAGCCCGCCCCATTCTTCTTCGACGGTGATGCCGTGCAACCCCAGTTCGCCCATCGCGGTCCATAATTCGTCGCGCGGGAACCAGTCGTCGGTGTCGATGCGCGCGGCGAGCGGCGCAATGCGGTCGCGCGCGAAGCGCTCCGTCGTCTCGCGAATCATGTCGGCGGTATCGCCAAGCGCGAAATCCATGGCCCCGATGGTCACCATCCACTCCTGTTATAAAATTGCTTGCCGTCTTCTACGCGCTTGGGCGCGTCAGAAAAGCCCCCTCGACATGGGAAGTCGTATCATTTGACACTAATTGCCTTGATCCTGTATCGGCGAGATCAAGGAGATGCCCCGATGAACGACCCCGCCAACCCGCTCGGCCTGAACGGCTTCGAATTCGTCGAATTCACGTCGCCCGAACCCGAGGCGCTGGCGCAGCAGTTCGAAGCGCTGGGCTTCGTCGCGACGCACCGCCACCCGCGCAAGAACATCACGCGGTACAAGCAGGGGCAGACCAACCTGATGCTCAACCGCGACGATGCCGGCCGCGTTGCCGCCTTCCGCGGTGAACACGGCCCGTCGGCCAGCGCGATGGCGTTCCGCGTCGCCGATCCGGCAAAGGCAATGGAATGGGCGCTCGCGCATGGCGCCAAGCCGACCGACGAGGACGACACCGTCATTCAGGGCATCGGCGGCAGCTACCTCTATTTCGTCCGCGACGGCGAGGACCTGTACGCCGACTGGGCCGAGTTCCCCGGCTGGCGCGAGGCAGAGGCGGCGAACAATGTCGGGCTCGACCTGCTCGACCACCTCACCCACAATGTCCGCCGCGGCCAGATGCGCGTGTGGAGCGAATTCTACCGCACGCTCTTCGGTTTCGAGGAACAAAAGTATTTCGACATCAAGGGCAAGGCGACGGGCCTGTTCAGCCAGGCGATGATCGCCCCCGACAAGGCGATCCGGATTCCGCTCAACGAAAGCCAGGACGATAATTCGCAGATCGAGGAATTCATCCGCGAATATAAGGGCGAAGGCATTCAGCACCTGGCGCTGACCACCGACGACATCTACGGCACGGTCGAAAAGCTGCGCGCGCGCGGGGTGCGGCTGCAGGATACGATCGAAACCTATTACGAACTGGTCGACACGCGCGTGCCCGGCCATGGCGAGGATCTGGACCGGATGAAGCGCAACCGCATCCTGATCGACGGGTCGGTTGAAAGCGGCGAAGGCATCCTGCTCCAGATCTTCACCGAAAACATGGTCGGTCCGATCTTCTTCGAGATCATTCAACGCAAGGGCAACCAGGGCTTCGGCAACGGTAATTTCCAGGCGCTGTTCGAATCGATCGAACTCGATCAGATCCGCCGCGGCGTCATCAAGGTCGACGCGTAAAGCATTTCGGAACCGGCGTGGCATGGCGCGGTTCGACAAGTTGGAGAGGAGAGTCGGGGGGAGCGCGCGGGTAGCGTATTGCGCTGCTCCGCCCCGACCGAAATCCCGGAGCATGGGATGACCCACTATTTCCCCGGTTTTGGCAATCACGTGGCGACGGAAGCCGTCGCAGGCGCCCTGCCCGATGGCCGCAATTCGCCGCAGCGCCCCGCGTTCGGCCTCTACGCCGAACAGCTTTCGGGCACTGCCTTCACCGCCCCCCGGCATGAGAACCGGCGTTCGTGGCTCTATCGCCTGCGCCCCAGCGCCGAACATCCGCCGTTCGCGCGATACACCGGCGCCGCGGGCTTTGCGGGCGAAGGCGCGCGCGGCGCGCTGGCACCCAATCGCCTGCGCTGGTCGCCGGTGGCAATGCCGCAGGGGCCCGTCGACCTGATCGACGGCATGGTCACGATGCTGACCAATCAGCCTGCCGAAGCGCTGGAGGGCGTCAACCTGCACCTCTATGCCGCCAATCGCGACATGATCGACCGCGTGTTCATGGATGCCGATGGCGAATTGCTGTTCATCCCGCAACAGGGACGAGTGGCTCTGCTGACCGAGCTTGGCCGAGTCGAGGTGGCGCCAGGACAGATCGCCGTCGTTCCGCGCGGGGTGCGGTTCCGCGCGACCCTGCCCGACGGCGCCGCGCGCGGCTATGTCGCCGAAAATCAGGGGGCGCTGTTCCGCCTGCCCGACCTTGGCCCCATCGGCGCCAACGGCCTTGCCAATCCGCGCGATTTCGAAACGCCGGCCGCGTGGTTCGAGGATCGCGACGCGCCGACCGAAGTGATCCAGAAGTCGCTCGGCCATTTGTGGACGACGACGCTGCGCCACAGCCCGCTCGACGTAGTGGCATGGCACGGCAGTCTGGCGCCCTATCGCTATGATCTCGCGCGGTTCAACACGATCGGCACGGTCAGCTACGATCACCCCGATCCGTCGATCTTCACGGTACTGACCTCGCCCAGCGGCGTACCGGGGCGCGCCAATGCCGATTTCGTCATCTTCCCGCCACGCTGGATGGTGGCGGAGGACACGTTCCGCCCTCCGTGGTTTCACCGCAATGTGATGTCGGAAGCGATGGGGCTGATCCACGGCGCCTATGACGCCAAGGCCGACGGGTTCGTCCCCGGCGGGCTCAGCCTCCACAATCTGATGGCCGGGCACGGCCCGGACAAGGCAAGCTGGGAAGCCGCCACCAACGCCATGCTCGCCCCGCACAAAATCGAGGCGACGATGGCGTTCATGGTCGAAAGCTGCTGGCCCTATCGCCCGACACAGCGCGCACTGGACAGCGCCCAGCCGGACTATGACGCCGCCTGGGCCGACTTTCCCAAGGCCGTGCTGCCGAAGTAACATGGTCGGGGATGGCGGGGCCGACCGGAAACCGGCCGTTCGCCCCGCGCAGGGGCTCGACGCTTTGAACGCGCGGATCGACGCGCATGTCCTGCTCGGCGCTGCTTCGATACGCTCCGGGCATTGCACGCAAGGCCCGTTCGACACGATCGGACAAACCATCGCGCCTGACCTGCGCGCGCAAGGCGGCCACTTCCCAAGGGCTTCGCGCTGGCGCAAAGCGTGTGTTAGTTGACAAGAGAGATTAGAGTGCCGCGAGGCGGGATTATCAGGGAATTTGCGGGAAAAGGCGGGACATGATTGGCTGAATTACGTCACTTCTGGCACAAAGGGGCCATATCAGCATGTCCGG
>JBMOOB010000027.1:0-7422 GCA_049323815.1 Pseudomonadota bacterium
CCGCGCGTCCTGACGGTCAAGGGCAATGACGCCAATGTGGCGGGCGACGTCGTCATCGCCGGAACCAACATCGGCGGCGAGGCGATCACCGAGACGATCGCGCTGAACGGCACGGCGGTCGTCGCCGGGACGAAGGCGTTCGCGACGGTCACGTCGATCACGCTGCCCCCCTATGACACCGCCAATACCGAACGCGTGCGCGTGGGAACCGGTGCGAAGCTGGGCCTGCCCTATAAACTGACGCGCAACAGCGTGCTGTACGCATTCCTGAACGGCGTGCGCGAAGGCACGGCGCCGACCGTCGCGTTCAGCGCATCCGCGCTGGAATCGAACGGCGTCACGCTCAATTCGGCCCTGAACGGATCGGCGGTGATCGTCGACCTGTACGACCCGCGCTGAGGAGCGGGCCATGAAAGCGATGGAGCGCCTGTATCTGACCGCCGATCGCCGCGCGCTGGTGCGCCAAGGCGATCCCGCCGCCGCGACGCTGTACGCGATCCCCGGCGACACCATCCCCGAAAGCACCGCGGAGCGGTTCGGCCTGGTCGCGGGGCGATTGCCCGACGGCGCGCCGGAAGAGGAGATGCCGCAGCAAGGCGCGGGCGAGCCCCGGCCGGCGGCCAGGGCGCCCGCCGGGAACAAGGCGCCTGCCAAAGCCAAGGGCGGCAAGTCTGGCGCGAACAAGCAGGTGTCCGCCCCGGCGAACAAGGAAGTCCCGGCGCCCGACGACAAGTCGGCGCCGACGGGCGCCGGCGAGGGCTGACCCATGGCGCTGATCGACCGGGTCCGGACGCGCACGGGCAGCGATCTGCCCGACGGCGAGCTGCAGGAGATGATCGACGCGATCGCCCTGCAGATCGCCGAGCGGCTGGGCCCGGCCGGTTTGGTCACCGTCACGCTGGGCGATGTCACCGATCCCGACAGCCGCTGGCGCCGGTCGCTGCGCGTCAGCCGCCCGATCGACCAGGACCAGCCGGTGACGATCGTCGAGAGCGATCCTGGCAACAGCGGCGACCCGGCCGCCGATACGGTCCTGCAGGCAGGCGATTATGCGATCCTGCACGGCGGGCGGACGCTGGCGCGGCTGACCGGCGGGCCGAACGGGCGCGCCCATTGGGCGCCGCTGGTGCGCGTCACCTATACCCCGGTCAGCGACCAGGCGGCGCGCGACGAAGCGACGATCAAGCTGATGATGATCGACCTGTCCTATCGCGGCCTGCTGAAGAGCGAGCGCGCGGGCGATTATCAGTTCACGCTGTCGGGCGACCCGGCGGCGGACCGCGAGGCGGTATTCGCCAGCCTGGCACCCAAAGGTGGGCTGGTGCTGGCATGAGCGCCGCGCGCGATGCCGTCGAGCGCGCGATCGCGGCGCTTACCTATGCCTCTGTCACGCAGATCGAGCCGATCACGGGCCGTGAGCTGGCAGTGGACGCGGAGGTGCCGTTGCTGGATCGCAGCATCGGGCGCGACCTGCGGTCGATCGAGACGTTCCTGGGCCGCGATGCAAAGGGCCGGACGCTGTTGTCGGCGAATGCCGCCGCGATCGACGAGGCGTTGCTGGCGCTGGCCGAAGCGCGCGAGGCGATGCGATGATCGCCGGGCGGTTGACCATGCGCGCATTGGTGGAGCGCAACCAGGCGACGGAAAAGGATGCGTGGGGCAATCCGGTCGCGCCCGATTTCCAGCCGGTCGGGGCGATCCCCTGTTTTGCCTGGTCGACCGCCGCGTCGAAAGTGGAGGACGGGCGCAAGACCGCGCTGATCGGCGATTACCGCGCGCTGTTCGCGCTGGGCGCCGATATCGCCGACGGGGACGAGATTTCCGCGATCACCGACCGGCGCGGCACGACGATCGTTGCCGGACGGCTGCGTTTCCTGGGCCCGATCGAGCCGGTGCACACGCACCTTGAGGCCGCGCTGGAAAGGATCGGGTAATGGCCGAATCCAAGTCGCTGGTGTGGAAAGGCGCCGCGGTGACCGAGCGGATGCGCAAGGCGCAGATCGTGGGCGTCAACGATACGATGAGCGCGTGCGTCGTGACGTCCAAGCGCAATCATGATTGGCGGTATCGCAATGGTGCGCTGGAAGGCGGCATCGGCATTGCCGTACCTGCCGCGCCGGACGGGCATGGCGTGCGCGGCACCTGGGGCGTGCAGGACGTGAACTATGCGCGCATCCATGAGCTGGGCGGCACGATCACGCCGAAGACGGCAAAGGCGCTGGCGATCCCGCTGCCCGACGGCGGCGTCGCCTTTGCCGCATCGGTGACGATCCCGGCGCGCCCGTATCTGCGACCATCGGCGGACACCAACTACCCCAGCCTGCCCGATCGCATCCGCAAGGCCTATGATAGTGGCGGCGGCGAAGGGGGCGGCAATGGCTGACGCTATCGCCGCGCTGGTCGCGTATCTGAAGGCCGATGCGGCCACGGCGGCGATCGCCGGGGCGCGGATATTCGGAGGTGAGCTGCCGCCCGATGAGGGGGCGGCGATGCCGCGCGCGGCGATCGTGCTGGCGGCGTCGGGCGGCAGTTCGCTGACCGGCGGCAGCTATGTCGAGCATGATACGCAGCGCGTCGACCTGTTCGCCTATGGCGCGACGCCGCATGCGGCCGAGCAGCTGCGCGACGTGGCGGCGATGGCGCTGCGCCGGTTGCGCCGCGGCGTGTGGGCGCAGGTGCTGGTCCATTGGGTCCAGCCCGCCGGCGGGTCGACGGGCGCGCGCGACCCCGATGCCGCATGGCCGCGCGCATTCCAGTCGTTTCAGATTTTCCACGCGCTCAATCCGGTCGCGTGATGGTGATGGAGTATTGCAATGGGCGAACCCTATGAAATCATCGGCGCGCCGTTCACGCTGTGGCTGGCGCCGGTCGGCACCGCATTTCCGCTGATCGACGCGGCGCCCGCGGTCGCGTGGAAGCTGGTCGGCACCAACGGCGACGAAAACTATACCGAGGACGGCGTCACGCTGCAGCACAGCCAGACGATCAACAAGGTCCGCACCGCCGGCAGCGTCGGCGCGCGAAAGGCGCTGCGCGATGCCGAGGACATGATGATTTCGCTGACGCTGCTCGACATGACGCTGGAGCAATATGCGCTGGCGCTGAACGGCAACGCGGTCGAGACGACGGCGGCGGGCATCGGCACGGCCGGATACAAGACGCTGGGACTGAGCCGGGGCGAGGAAGTCACGACGTATGCACTGCTGGTGCGCGGGCCGTCGCCCTATGCCCCGGGCATGAACGCGCAGTTCGAAGTACCGCGCTGTTACGAATCGGGCAGCCCGCAGACTGTGTTTCGCAAGGGGCAGCCCTCCGGGCTGGCGTTGCAGTTCGACGCGCTGGAAGACCCGAACGCGGCGAGCGCCGACGAACGGTTCGGCCGCCTGGTCGCGCAGCATCTGGCCGCGCTGTCCGAGTGATCCGCCGCCCGCGCGACCGCGCCGGGCATGCCAACCCCAATTCGTACTGGACGCGCCATGGACGAAGAGCCGCTACTCGACCTCAACACGCTGATCCGTCGCCCGACGGTGAAAATCGACGACACGCTGTACGAGCTGTTGTCGATCGACGAACTGTCGGTGATCGACAATCGCCGGTTCGCGCTGTGGGCACAGCAGCTGGACGAACTGCAGCAGGGCGATGCGCTGAACCCCGAGCTGGAGGCGCTGGTCGACACGATCGCGCGCAAGGCGATGGTGGGCGTACCCGAGGACGTGTTCGCGCGGCTGAGCGGCACGAGCAAGATCGCGGTGGTCGAGGTTTTTACCGTGCTCCTGCTGCGCGGGCGGCAGCGCGTGGCAGGAGCGGCGGCACAGGCGATGGGGATGGACCCGAGCCGGATTGGGGCGCTCTTCTCCCCCGGCTCCAGCGATTCTACGGCGGCGACGCGCGCGCCTGGCTGGCTGAGACGCCTGTGGCGCTGGTGCGCGCCTATGTGGCGATGATGGCGCGGATCGAGGCGACCGAGCGGCTGCACGCGATCACCGATCACGCGGCGGGCGCGGGCATGCTGGACGACGGCACGCGGCGGCGCGTGATGCGGCGGCTGGAACAGGCGGCGCATGGCGGCCGCCGCCGCGCGGCGAAGGCGACGCCGGCGGTGCTGCACGGCATGGGCATCCGCATCGTCCATGTCGCATCGACGCGCGGCGGGAAGAGCGTCAGCGATGGCTGAGGTGCTGGGCGAAGCGATCCTGGTCCTGCGTACCGACGATCGTGGGCTGGACACGGGCATGAAGAAAGCGGAAGGCGGCGCCCAGGGCGTCGGCATGGCTTTCGACAAGGCCGGTGACAGCGCACAACGCCTGTCAAAGGACATGGGCACCGTCGGGGATACGGCGACCAATACCGCGACTAAATTCAAGGCTTCGTCGGGTGCCATTGTTGCAGCCAGCGGTGCCCAGCGTGCGGGCGTCAATCAGCTCATCATGAACATCGGCGACATGTCGACCATGTGGTCGATGGGGATGCGCCCGGCCCAAATATTCGCCAGCCAAATCGGGCAGATTACCCAGGCGATCCAGCTGGCCGCAGGCGAGACCAGCATGTTCGCGAAATTACTGACCGGGCCGTGGGGAATGGCGCTGATCTTCGCCATTCAGCTGTTGGGCCCGTTCATCGGCAAATTGTGGGAGAGCAAGGCGGCGTCGGAGGCGGCGGCGGCGGCGAGCGATGCGCTGGCCGACAAGGTCGATGACCTGGGCACGTTTTTCGACAAGACAACCGGCAAGATCAAGCAGACCAACGCGGCGCTGCGCGAATATGCGATCCTGCAGGCAACCGACCGCATCCGCGCGCAGCGTGAATTGCAGCAGGACGCGCGCGTCGCGGGGCGCAATGCATTGCGCGCGTCGCAGACCGACGCGTCGGCGGGGCTTTACAGACCGGGCGCGCCGACCGGCCTGTCGCCCGTGCCATTGGGCCGTGGCAGCGATGAAATCACCAAGCTGTTCGCAAATGGCCCAAATGCGCCCGGGATTGACGCGGGCTTGCGCAAGATCGCGGAGGGTAAGGGTCCCAATGCCGGTTTCGCGCGAACGATCCTGAACGAGCGCACGAAATATTACGAAGCCGATGCGGCGATCACCAAGGACCAGAATCTGATCCGCGACCTGCAGCGCGGATTCACCACCGACGCGGATTTCCTGAACAAGCCGAAGAAGCCGAAAACGCCGCCGAAAGGACCGGCAGATCGAACCGAACAGCGGTTCGAAACGTTCAGCCGCGAAATGGACGGCCTGCAGGATCGGTACCTGCAGCTGATTTCGCAGATCACGACCGACGTGAACGAGCGCGCGAAGATCGAGCACGACCGCGTCGACGCGGATGTCGAGAATTACAAGCAGGTGATCGAGAGCCGGGTCAAGCAGAAGGAAATCACCGCCGAACAGGGCCGTCAGCTGATCGCACAGCGCGAGGCCAATGCGGTCCGCGAGCATACGGTAATCAACTGGCGGCTCGACGACGAGTTGGCGGCGGCTGAACTGGATGCGAAGCGCGATTCGATCGACGTCCAGAGGCAGGAATTGCAGGATCGCCTGGCCAGCGCGCGAACGCAGGCGGAGCGCCGCGCGATCCAGCTGCAGCTGCTGGACCTGGACCTGCAGGAGAAGCGCGCCCGGTTAAATTTAATCGTCGATCTTCACAGTTCTAATCCTGATGAAATCCAGCGTGCCCAGGATTCGATCGACCGGTTGGGAGCCGACCGCGAGCGCGGCGCGGCGGCGATCGCGCGGTCGACGATGTCGCCGTGGGAGCGTTTCCTGGATTCGTTGCCGCGATCGGCGGCCGAAGTCGACGAAGCGTTTGGCGACGCGGCGGCGAGCGGCATCAACGATTTCAACCGTGGGCTGGCCGAGGCGATCGTCAACGGCAAAAGTTTCGGCGACGTATTCGACAATGTGAAACGCCGGTTCCTGGCCGATCTGATCGAGATGGAGCTGCGCTGGGCGGAAAGCCAGCTGTTCGGGATGGGCGGCGGAGGCATGTTCGGCGGCGGATTGTTCGGCGGTATCCTGGGCCTGTTCGGGCTGGGCGGAGGCGGCGCGGCAAAGGGGCTGACCGGCATCGGAAGCCTGGGCGGCGGCATCGCCGCAGCGTTCGGCGGCGGCCGTGCTGGCGGCGGGCCAGTGGCGCCGGGACGGTTCTATGCAGTCAATGAACGCAGCACCGCGCCGGGGCTGTTCATGCCGTTAAGCCCCGGCATCATCGAACCGGCACCGACCGGATATGAGCGCTTCGGACCGGCAACATCGGTGCGCGGCGGCGATTATTACGACCTGCGCAACAGCTATGTCACCGACGACCTGTGGGACAAGGTCCAGCAGATTTCGGCCGCGAATGTGCGCGACGGCATCGGCGCCTATGACCGGGTGGTCAGCGACCGCGTGCAGGACCAGCTGGCGAGGCGCGGATGATATTCGACTGGCCCGCGACGCTGATCCCGAACGACGTCATCATCCGCCCGCCGCGCAAGACGACCGGGCTGAACCGCAGCCTGTCCGGGTTCGGGCAGGCGGTGCCCGTCATCCGGCCACCGTTCGGGCTGAAGCTGGTGTTCGGCGAAATCTGGGGCAGCGAGGTACTGGCCTGGCGCGCGATGGAGGCCCTGTTCGAAGGACGGGCGAATGTCGTGCGGGTGCCTCTGTTCGACCTATGGCTGCGCGCCGGCGACGCGGCGATCGGCGCTGGCGCGGTGACGCACAGCGACGGCACGTCGTTTTCGGACGGTGCGCTGTACGTCACCGACGACCTGGTCGGCGTGACGGTGTCGGGCGTGCAGGGACAGCGGCGGATCACCGTCGATTTCGGCACCTATGGCAAGGTGCTGCAGGCCGGGTTGTTCTTCGGCATCGGCGAGCACCCCTATCTGGCGCGGCGCGTATGGTGGGAAGGCAGCGTCGCGACGATCGATTGTCAGCCGACGCTGCGCCGCGCGGTGACCGATGCCGCAATCAAGCTGCGCCCGACGATGCTGGCCGGGCTGACGAGCGACGACGGAGCCGAGCTGGCGCTGACGCGCGCGCGGTTCGGGACGCCGACGATCGAGCTGGAGGAGCGGTTCAATGAGCCTCTTTCCTGACACGATTGCCGCCGCGCTGGGCGGCGGCAAGGTCGAATGCGCGAACCTGGTCTGGTTCGATTTCGCCAGCGGACCGATGCGCCTGTGGACGGGCGGCGACACGTTGGATGCCAATGACGGCACGCGATGGCTTAACGTCGGCAGTTTCGGCGACATGAAGGGCATAGAGCAGGCGATAAACGGCCAGGCACCGCAGGCGACGTTCACCCTGTCGGGCGTGTCCGACGAAATCATTCGCATCGCCCGCGACGAATTCAAGGTGGAGGCGCGCGGGCGCCTGGTCCGCGTCTATATCCAGTTTTTCGGTGTCGATGATCCCGAGGACCCGGACAATCAGCGGC
>JBMOOB010000028.1:0-42500 GCA_049323815.1 Pseudomonadota bacterium
CCGCCGACGGTATTTCCGTCGGCGGCCGCCGAGCGCACGGTTCGGGGGCGCGACGCGATCGCGCATGGCCATCGCTATTTGTCGACGCCCTTGATCTTTCCCCACTGCCGCGCGGCGGTATAGCCCAGATAGCCGGTGCCGAAGAGCGCATAGAGCGGCTCCGGAATCCCGGCCAGATAGGCGTTCATGTTACCCGCGATCGCCTGCGCCATCTCGGGCTGGACCGCACCGATCAGCCCCATCGGGATTGCCCATAGCAAGAGTGCATACATGACATAGAGGAAGCTGGGCCGCGCGCGGCTGGTCCATGGGTCGGCCGACTGCGCTTCGGCGACGATCGCCGACAGCTGCGCCTTCACATTTTCCAGTTCCTGCGTGCCTTCCAGCTTCAGCAGTTCCAGCTTCGCCTGATCGCGCGCCTTGGGATCGGGGATGATCTTGTCGATCAGTCCCGAAATCGGCGCGATAAGCCCTTCCAACAAACCCATCGCCTGTTTCCTTCCTGTCCTGAAGCTGTCGATTACGAACCGATACGGTTTGCCAGCCAGCCATAGAGGAACGCCTCGTTCGCCGGGCGACTCTCCGCCAGCGCCATGTAGCGCTCGCCCTGCAACGCTTCGACGGCCTTGAGCAGGACGCGCTCGCCACCGCGCCCGCGCACCTTCAAGAACGCGTCGAGCGCCGCCAGAGTCACCGCCCCGACCGTGCCGTCGACTTTCAGGTCGGGATAGTCGGACGCGCCGCGATTGAGCGCGTTCAGCGCGCGCTGCAGGAATGCCCCCGCGACTGCCGGCCCCATGTTGATGCCCGTATCGAACAATTCGGCTGCAATCCGCGGCGCGCGCGCCGCCACTGCGTCATAGCCGGGCCTGAACCAGAAGAGGCGGCGATAGATTTCCATCGCCTCGTCGCGCGGCAGGGTTCGCATGCTGCCCTGATACCCCTGCTGTCGCGCGACCGCTTCGGTGATGCCCCAATTGGTCGCGCCGCCGCGATCGGCCGGGTGGTTCACATAGCCACCCTCGCGCGCGATCGCCGCGTCGATCAGATCGTCGATATCCATTGCCGCCTCCAGATTCGATGGAGGCGAACAACTATCCCATTTGGTTATATGTAGGACAGTGTTTCCGTCAGCTCGGCATGTCGACCAGCGCACAGACATCGCCGACCGCGCGGCACAGCAAGTCGATGTCCTGCGGCCGCGACAGGCGATGGTCGCCGTCCTTGACCAGGTGCAGCACGACATCGTCCGACCGCAGAATTTCCATCAGCCGGATCGACCGTTCCCAGGGCACGTCGCTGTCGCGCTGGCCGTGCAGGATCCGGACCGGGCCGGTGAAATCGACGCCCGCCACCAGCACACGATTCGCCTCCCCCGACGACCAGAATCCGCGCGTCGTCACCGTCGGTTCGGGGCCATAGGGATTGGGCCGTTCCAGCCGCCCCTCGCGCAGCAACGTCATTTTTTCGTCCTGCGTAAAGCCCCAGTCGGTGAAATCGGGCGCCGGCGCAACGCCGACCATCGCCGCGATCCGGCCGGGACGAGCGCGCGCCGCGAGCAGCATCAACCAGCCGCCCATCGACGATCCGACCAGCACCACCGGCCCCTTGACCACCTGATCGACCATCAACAGCACGTCGTCGCGCCACGACGCCAGCGTCTGGTCCTCGAACGCGCCCTCGCTATGACCGCATCCGGCATAGTCGAACCGCAGGCAGGCACGCCCCTCGCGCGCCGCCCATTGCTCCAGCGCGACTGCCTTCGTTCCGCTCATGTCCGATGCATAGCCGGGAAGGAACAGAATCGTCGGCCCGCGACCGGCCAGATAATGATAGGCGAGCCGCGGCCCTTGCCCGTCTTCGCCCGACGGCGTCGTCGTATCGTTGGTCATGCGCGAATGCCTAGATTAGTTCGTACCTGCACGAAACGGGCGCCCGGCAATCAGAACCCCAGCGCGGGCGCCTGACCGGCCGAGCAGATGGCGCGCAGACGCGCCCAGTCGGCGGCGTTCAGCGCGGGCTGATACGCGCGCTTGCCGACCGCATCGGTGAACTTGCGCTGGCGATCCGCCGACAGCGGGTGGCTGGCGAAATAGCCGAACACCACGCCCACGCCCTCGACGCGATAATCCTGCGCGCCGACGCGGCCGAAGAAGCCGGCGATACCCGCGGGCGTGATCCCGGCCCGGTGCAGCGCCGCGATGGCATGGTCATCGGCGCGCGCCTCTGCCTTGCGCGAATAGCTCGCCGACAACAATGCATTGGTATAGCCGCCGACCTGTCCGTCGAGCCCGCCCAGCACGAAGCTGAGCCCGAACTGGCGGACCAGCGATTCGAGCACGTCGCGGTTTTCGACATGCCCCAGCTCATGCGCCAGCACCCCCGCAATCTCGTCGGGCGACTGCGCCTGGCGGATCAGGCCGTTGAACACGACGATGTTGCCGCCGGGCAGCGTGACCGCATTGGGGATCGGCACATCGACCACGACGACGCGCGTGTCCGGCCGGGCGCCGAGCCGCGATGCGAGCTGGTCGAGCACCCGCTGCCCCTCGGCGCCCTTGCATGCCCGCCCGCCCAGGTCGCCCAGCATCGCGCGGCCCATCGCCGCCTCGGACGACCGCGGGATCATCCGCGCGATCAGCGGCGGGCTCATCACCACGCCCGCCACGACCAGCGCCGACACGGCGGCAAAGCCGATGACGGCGGGCCACAGCCCGATCCGGTCGATGATCCCGCCATAGCGCGCGGTGCGCGGCAATGCCTCGGCGATCGGATCGGGCGCGGGTGCGCGCAGGATGATCTGCCACCCGGCGCGCTTTTTCATGCCATAACGCGGCGCGTCGTCGTGCCGGTCGAGCGCGATCAGGTCGCGCGGGTCGAACGGCCCTTCCTCGCCCGCTTCGTCGACCAGGAAGAAGGCGCCGTCGCGCAACACCAGCAACGGCGCGCGCCGCGCACCCGACTGGCCGTCGAAATGCCAGACCGGGACGCGCGGATCAGAAGGCGCCGACATCGAACGCGTCCAGCAGCCCCTCGCCCTGCCCCGGCGCGCGAGTCGTCGACTGCGTGAAGCTGTCGAGGTCGAGCGCGCCATAGGCATTGAGGTGCCGCACGAAGAACGACCAGTTGCGATAGCCGAGGAATAGCGCACCGATGCCCAGCGTGACGATTACCAGCGCGAAATTCCCCAGGATCAGCTTGAACCAATCGGCGGTCGTCGCGTCGAATTCGAACTCCAGGTCGCCGAGTTCGAGGTGGCCGACCACTTCGCGGAAATAGGCGGAATAATAGAAAAGCGCGACGAAGCCGAGCAGCACGAAGAAAATGAGGTAGAAGGCCAAGATGGTCAGCGCGACGGCAGCCTGAAAATCACCGGGGCCCTGGCCCGGCGAAACCGTCCGAGGCGCCGACGCGAAGGACCCGACCACCACGAACATGCCAACCGCGGCGACGACCGGCACCAGATAATAAAGCAGGAAACGGCCCATCAGCGGCCCGGAGGTCGCACCGGAACGGAACCGGAAGGGCCCGAAGCTCATTGCGTTCCACCGCTCGTTCCACAGGCTGACCATCGACCAGGGGATGAGCAGCCCCAGTGCAAGCGAACCCACCGCCGTCTTCCACAGGTGCGACAGGCCATAGGCGAGGCCCGGATCGTCGCTGCCGCCGCGGATTCCGCGCCAGAAGGTACGGCTGAGCCGATAGCGCAGCGCGCGGAAGATTGCGACGCCGATCAGGTAGAAGACCAGGATATAGATGCCGAAGATCAACAGCCCGGCCAGCCCCACATGGTTGCGGATCGCCAGTGCCTGCGCGCCGAACTGGACCAGCACGATCGGGGCGATCAGGAACAGCAGCGCCATGACATAACCCAGGAACAGCTCGAACCCGGTGCCGCCCCATTCCAGCCGTTCGTCAATGAAACGCGTTCGGCTCCACAGGTACCGGCGCTCGCGCGTGCGCGCCCAGAAAATATAGACGCCCAGCGTGACAAGGGTGAGCAATAGATTGGTGAAGGCGATCGGCGCGAATTCGCGCCAGTTGCCTTCGAACGCGAACGCACGGCCCGCGCGGTCCTGATCGGTCATGTGCGTGATTCCCCCCGGCGCCAAATCACTCCGATTCACCCGCCAAGGTCAAGTATAATCCGAATATTTCAGAACGGAGTATTTGTTGCGCCGGGATTGTGCGCACGCGGTTGCCCGCGACGCATCCAGTCACATTGTCAGATGTCCCCCGAAAACGTGTCGCACATCCCCGGATCGCCGCTTTCCAGTCCGCGGCGGAGCCAATGCATCCGCTGTTCCGACGTCCCGTGCGTGAAGCTGTCGGGAACGACGCGTCCCTGCGCCTGGCGCTGGAGCGTGTCATCGCCGATCGCGTGCGCGGCGGTCATCCCTTCCTCGATATCGCCGGGTTCGAGCCGGTCGCGGTTGCGCGCGGCCCACACGCCGGCGAAACAATCCGCCTGCAGCTCGAGCCGAACCGACAGCGCATTGCCCTCGCGCTCGCTCGCCCGTGCCTGCATCTGCTGGACCTTGGCGGAGGTTCCCAGCAGGTCCTGGATGTGGTGGCCCATTTCATGCGCAATCACATAGTCGCGCGCAAAGTCGCCCTTGGCGCCGAACCGCTGCTCGAGTTCGTCGAAGAAGGCAGTGTCGAGATAGACGCCGTCGTCGCCGGGACAATAATAAGGGCCGACCGCCGAACTGGCGTATCCGCACGCCGATTGCGCGCCGCCGGTATAGAAGTTGATTGTCGCCGGGGTGTACTGCCGCCCCGCCTCGCGGAATATCTGCGCCCAGGTCCGGTCGGTGCTGGTCATCACCCGGCACGATTCGAGCCGGGCGGGCGTGTTGCATACGCTCGCGCCCTGTCCGCCGCCCGACGGATTTTGCCCGCCGGTGGTGCCCAGCATTCCGCCGTCCCCGCCCGCGAAGAGATACACCGCGCCGACCAGCAACAACACCGCGATGCCACCCAGCCCGCCGCGTCCCATCAGCATCGGCAGCAGCGCGAGCAGCGGAAATCCACCGCCCCCGCCGCCGCCCTGGCCCAGGTCGCGGGCGTGTTCGGTGGGATCCAGATCGTCGAGCCGCATGGGGATGCACCTTCCTGTTCCTTCGCGTGTGCGACCATGCGTCAGGCTTGCACGCAATGCACGGAGATAATCCGTTTGCACTATTGCGGCGGCCGCGCTTTGCCCACACATGGCCTGCGATGGCCGACGCTGAACCCCGCCCCCGCCCCAAGGCGGCCGCCGCAAAGACACGCCTGCGCGGCGCGGCAGCCGCGATGCCGCTGCCCGACTGCGTCGCGCTGGTGCTGCAAGGCGGCGGCGCGCTGGGCAGCTATCAGGCCGGCGTGATCGAAGCGCTGGAAGAAGCGGAAGTTCGGCTCGACTGGGTCGCCGGGATTTCGATCGGTGCCGTCAACGCCGCGATCATCGCGGGCAATCCGCCGGGCCGCCGCGTCGAGCGGCTGAAGGCATTCTGGGACCAGGCGACGAGCGCGCTGCCAAGCTATCCCATCCCTTTCGGCGATCAGGCGCGCGAATGGGTGCACGAATGGTCGGCGGCGATGGTCACGCTGACCGGAGTGCCGGGATTTTTCGTCCCCCGCCTGATCCCGCCGATGATGGCGACGCCGGGGACGCCGGCGGCGGTCAGCTTCTACGACACCGCACCGCTTGCCGACACGCTCGACGCGCTGATCGACTGGGACCTGCTGAACGACGGGCCGGTGCGGCTGTCGGTGGGCGCGGTCAACGTCGAAAGCGGCAATTTCCGCTATTTCGATACCGAGGACGAGCGCATCGACGCGCGCCATGTCATGGCATCGGGGGCGCTGCCGCCGGGCCTGCCGCCGGTCGATATCGACGGGTGCTGGTATTGGGACGGCGGGCTGGTGTCGAACACGCCGCTGTCCCATGTGCTCGACCGGCAATATGCGCCGACGCTGGTGTTCCAGCTCGATCTGTTCGCCGCCGCCGCCGGGCGCCCGCGCACCATCATGGATGTCGCCGAGCGCGAGAAGGAAATCCGTTTTTCCAGCCGCACGCGCCAGGTTTCGACCGAGCGCATCCGGCTGCGCCAGGACCGCGAGCTGATGCGCCGCGTGCTCGCCAAGCTGCCGCCCGAGATGACCGACGACCCCGATGTGGTGGCACTGCGCGAGCGCGCCGCCGAGCTGCCGGTCAGCCTGGTCCACCTCATCTATCGCGCCAACGCCTGGGAAGGCGGCAGCCGCGATTTCGAATTCTCGCAACGCACGATGCAGGAACATTGGCACGCCGGCCGCGAGGCAGTGGCGGAGACCATGGCGAACGCCCGCATCGTCGCGCAGAACATCCTGGACGGCAAAACCGCCGCCTTCGACCTGACGCATCGCTAGTTCCCCAGCAGAAGGAGTTTCCCCATGTTCCTCAAGGGCAAGACCGCTCTGGTCACCGGTTCCACCTCGGGCATCGGCCTCGCCTATGCCCAGGCGTTCGCGCGCGAAGGCGCAGCGGTGATGATCAACGGCTTCGGCGACGCCGACGCAATCGAGGCGGAGCGCGCGAAGCTGGCCGAAACCAGTGGCGCGGGCGCGCTGTACGACGGCGCCGACATGACCAAGCCCGAGGAAATCGCCGCGATGGTCCAGCGCTGCCACGACGAACTCGGCGGCCCCGACATCATCGTCAACAACGCCGGCATCCAGCACGTCAGCCCGATCGAGGATTTCCCGATCGACAAGTTCAATGCAATCATCGCGATCAACCTGGCGTCGGCGTGGCACATGACGCGCGCGGCGGTGCCGTTCATGAAGGAAAAGGGCTGGGGCCGCATCATCAACACCGCATCGGCGCACTCGCTGGTCGCAAGCCCCAATAAATCGGCCTATGTCATGGCCAAGCACGGCATCGCCGGCCTGACCAAGACGATCGCGCTGGAAGTCGCGACGCACGGCATCACCGTCAACGCGATTTCGCCCGGCTATGTCTGGACGCCGCTGGTCGAAAAGCAGATCCCCGACACGATGAAGACGCGCAACATGACGCGCGATCAGGTCATCAACAACGTGCTGCTCGACGCGCAGCCGACGAAACAGTTCATCCAGCCCGACCAGGTCGCCGATCTGGCGCTCTACCTCTGCCGCGACGCGGCGAGCGGCATTACCGGCGCCAATCTTTCGATCGACGGGGGCTGGACCGCCGCCTGACGACACGCGACAAGGAACCTTGAGGTGAAGTCGGGGTTCGAGGGGCGTGTTTATGATGAAGCGAATGGCGGGTTTGGCCCTGATGCTGGGGCTTTCGGGGTGCGGCCTGTATCACAGGGCCTATCCCGAACCCGCCGACATGCCCACCAACTGGCGCCGGGTCGCGACCGGCGACGACCGGGAACGGCTGCGCAACTGGCGCACCGCCTGGACCGAGGCACTGCCGCGCGCGCGCGCAGCAGATGCCGCCGCGATCGCGGCGGAGGGGGTGTTGTTCGATCCGGACCGCGCGCTTTCCGCCGCCGCGCCGCCGCCGGGCACCTATCGCTGCCGTACGTTCAAGCTGGGCGCAGCGGGCACGGCGATGCAGGAATTCACTGCCTATCCCTGGTTCGAATGTCGGATCATCGCCGAAGGCGACGTGCTGAGCCTGCACAAGATGACCGGGTCGCAGCGTCCGACGGGGCTGTTGTTCCGCGATACCGATACGCGTCTCGTCTTCCTCGGCACATTGGTGCTCGGCGACGAAACGGCACCGCTGCGGTATGGCACTGATTCGACGCGCGACATGGCGGGCTATTTCGAACGCATCGGCGACAATCGCTGGCGTCTGGTGCTGCCCTATCCGCGGTTCGAATCGATCCTCGACGTGGTCGAACTGGTTCCGGCGGGATGACGCGCGCGGTTTGACTTGGCGCCGCGTCGCAACAAGGATGGCCTCCTGACATCTGGGGAACCACGCCATGCTTCGCATCCTGCCCGCCGCCGCCCTGTTCGCGCTGTTGCCGATGAGCGCTGCCGCCGATCCGGTCCATGACGCGACCCAGGCGGCGATGCCGGTGCTGATGACCACCTATCGCATGCTCCACGCCAGCCCGGAGCTGAGCCTGCACGAGACCAGGACCGCCAGCTTCCTGGCAGCGCAGGCGCGCAAGGCCGGTTTTGAAGTGACCGAAGGCGTCGGCGGCACCGGCGTCGTCGCGGTGCTGCGCAACGGTCCCGGCCCGGTGGTGCTGATCCGCACCGACATCGACGCACTGCCGGTGACCGAGGAGACGGGGCTGCCCTTCGCGTCGAAAGTGCGCGCGACCACCGACGAGGGGATCGAATCGGGCGTGATGCACGCCTGCGGCCACGACACGCACATGACCGCGTGGCTGGGCACGATGCGCAATCTGGCGGCGATGAAGGGGCAGTGGTCGGGCACGCTGGTGATGATCGCCCAGCCGGCCGAGGAACGCGGGATGGGCGCGCGGATGATGCTCGACGACGGGCTGTTCACCCGTTTCCCGAAGCCCAGCGTGGCGCTGGCGTTTCATGACAGCGCGGGGTTGCCCGCGGGCACGATCGGGCTGACCTCGGGCTATGCGCTTGCCAATGTCGATTCGGTCGACATCGTCGTGCGCGGCGTGGGCGGGCACGGCGCCTATCCGCACACCACCAGGGACCCGGTGGTGCTCGCGTCGCGCATCGTCGTCGCGCTGCAGACGCTGGTGTCGCGCGAAGTCGACCCGCAACAGCCCGCGGTGGTGACGGTGGGCAGCTTCGTCGCGGGATCGAAGCACAACATCATCTCCGACAAGGCGACGCTGCTGCTCACCGTGCGCAGCTACACGCCCGAAGTGCGCCAGCAACTGCTCGACGGCATCGCCCGCGTCGCGCGCGGCGAGGCGATTGCGGCGAGCATCCCCGACGATCTGATGCCGGTCGTGACAGTGAAGGACGAATTCACGCCGTCGACCTACAATACCGAACCGCTGACCGGCCGGCTCGACACGCTGTTCACCGCGCGGTTCGGCGCCGACCGCGTGGTCAGGACGCCGCCGGTGATGGGCGGCGAGGATTTCGGCCGCTTCTACCTCGCCGACAAGGGCATCCAGAGCGTCATCTTCTGGGTCGGCGGTGTGCCGAAGGACCAGTGGGAAGCGGCGCAGGCAGGCAAGATCACGCTCCCCTCGCTCCACAGCAGCAAATGGGCGCCCGATGCCGAGGCAGTGATTGCCACCGCGACCGAGGCGATGACATCGGCCGCGCTCGACGTGATGAAGAAATAGCGTCCGCGTCAGTCGACGCGCTGTCCCGCCAGAAGGCCGAGCACGCGGCGGAGCGCCGTCAGCCCCTTGCCACGCACAGGAGTCGCCAGCAGCGGCTCGAGCGCAGCGCCGACTTCAGCACGGTCGATACGGATTATGCCGGGCCGCGTCGAATAGCGCTGGCGAAGCAGGTAGCGGCCACCGTCAGTCCGCCATATGCGGACATGGCCGATGTCGTGTTCGCGCCCGTCCGCCAGGCAGGTGCCGTGAAACTCCAGGGCCAGGCCGCCGGGATCGTCGACGGTCCAGTCGCGCGGTCCGTCCGGCGCGCGGTGGGAGGAGGCTTGCATCGTTTTCCTTTCGCGACCGGACGCGCAGATGCCATGCCGCGCCGCCGCATCCCGTTCGGGCGGGCGGCGCGGCCGGGCGCCGTGAATGGCCTATCGGCCCGCATCCCCCAGCAGCAGCACGGCAACGGCAAGCAGCAACAGGATTCCGCCGATCACGACGGCGTCGCGAAGCGGGGAACGCAAGCGGCGAGCGTGCCGGGCATGCAACCGCCGCCACGCATCACGCGTGTAGCCGGCCGACGCCAGCAACGCCGCGTCGAGCGACGACGCCTCGCGGCGAATAGATTGGACCAGTCGGTCCAGTTCCGCTTCCTCCAGCGCGGGATAGCGGAGGAGAAGCGCCTGCATCTCGTTCCGCCGCGCCACGCGCTGCTGCGCACCGGCAGAGGCATTGCGCATACCGGCTCCTTCCAGTTTCGGGGGGATATTCCGGGCGGCCGGAACCGGCGCGCCCGCGCAGGATGTCAGCCGCGCGGCGGCGCGCGCGCGGGTGGGAGAAATGCTATGCGATGGAACCGCCACGTCGCGGGCATGGTGTTCCACCCCGTCGCGGCACCGCCGACATGCGCCGGCAGGACCGGGGCGAGCGCCTTCGCGAGCATCCACAAGGGGCAGGGCGGATCGTCGGCGGCGCGCGGATCGCGCCCCGCCACCAGCGTGATGTCGGCTGAAGTCGCGCGCGGCGGCCCCGGCGAGACGTCGCTCGTGGTGGCGCTGAACGCCGATCCGCCGCGCTGCTGCAGAACAGAGCCCGTGGCGACGAGCGCGTGCGCCAGCACCGTGGCGAGCAGCAGCACCGTTGCCGCTCGCGCGCTTCGCACCAAAACTGAAAGCCGCTCGCACTGCATCAGGCGCATCCTGCTACGCGAGAGGGTTGGCGGGAAGGCACGCCCCCTACCCCAGCGCGACGCTGTCGACGGCGTCCTCCGCCTTTTCGGGGCGGATGTAGATTGAGGACAGGCTCGGGTGGCGTTCGCGCAGGCGATGCTCGATCCCCTCGATCAATGTCTCGCCCTCTCCCATCGGCAGCGCGTCGTCGAAATCGGCGCTGATCGCCACGAACACGCGGTCGGGCGCGGTATGGATGGTGCGGACGTGGTTTACCGCCGTGATCCGCGGCTCCGCCTCCAGCATCGCGCGCACATCGGCGACCAGCGCGGGGTCGGCGCGTTCGCCGATCAGCAACCCCTTGGCCTCACGCGCGAGCAGCGTCGCGACCGTCGCCAGGATCAGCCCGATGACAATCGACGCGACACCATCGATGCGCGGATCGCCCCAGGCGTGGCTCGCCCAGACGCCGACGCCCGCCACGACCAGCCCGGCGAGCGCGGCCGAATCCTCGAACAGCACGATGAACCCCGCCGGGTCCTTCGAATCACGCACTGCTTGCCACCAGCCGGTGCGCCCCTTGCCCTGCGCAAATTCCTTCAACGCGATGCCCCAGGAGGTTCCCTCCAGCACCAGCGCGACGCCAAGGACGATATAATTGACCACCGGGCTTTCCAGCGGCACGGGGTCGACGATGTGCGCCCAGCCTTCATAGATCGACACGCCCGCGCCCAACCCGAAGATCAGGATCGCGACGACGAACGACCAGAAATACAGCTCTCGACCATAGCCGAACGGGTGAAGCATGTCGGCTGGGCGCCGCGCGCGATGCTGGCCATAGAGCAGCAGCGCCTGGTTGCCGGTGTCGACGAGCGAATGGACGCCCTCGGTCAGCATCGACGACGATCCGGTGATCCCCGCCGCGATGAACTTGGCGACGGCAATGCCCAGATTGGCGACGAGTGCCGCGTAGAGGACGATATTCGCCCGCCATCCGGATTGCCCCCCGTGTCCGGCCATGCCGTGTGTCGCCGCTCCTTCCTGCGTCCGATTCAAGCTCTTGTTCCGAACCGCCGATAGCGCGGAACGGCATCGCTGTACCAGAACAGGGCCCGCCCTTTTCGGACGGACCCTGTTCGGGGCTTCGCGCAGATGCGGCGCGGTTCAGGAATCGCGGTCGCGCGGCGGATTGGCGTGCACGGGCTGCGTCGACGACGGCGGATCGGATGCGTCCATCGATTCGTCGAGCGCGCGGTCCAGCCGCGCCTCGCGGCTTTCGGGATTGCGCTTCAGCCGTTCCTCAATCGACGTGTCGGTGCCCGCGTCGGCGCGGTTCTTCTGCGCGGGGTCGCGCTTGACGGCGTTGGTATCAGTCATGACCTCTCTCCTGTCCTGTCCGATCAACGAACGGAGCGCGGCCGCCGTTCCCGCCCCGACACCCGCTGCGTGCGCCCGAACGCAAAGGACCCGGCGAGTTTCCCCGCCGGGCCCCTTCGATGTCGATCCCGCGACCGGCGCTTAGTTGCGCTGGCTGCCGAACAGGCGAAGCAGCATCATGAACATGTTGATGAAGTCGAGATAGAGGGTCAGCGCCCCCATGATCGCGGCCTTGCCGATCATGTCGGTACCCGCGACATAATCATACGCGCTCTTGATCTTCTGCGTGTCATAGGCAGTCAGGCCGGCGAAGATCAGCACGCCCAGCGCACTGATGACCAGGCCGAATTCGCCCGACTGGAAGACGAAGGCATTGAGCAGCATCGCCGCGATCAGCCCGAACAGGCCCATCGTCAGGAAGGTGCCGAACGCCGACAGGTCCTTCTTCGTCGTATAGCCCCACAGGCTGAGACCCGCGAAACCGGCCGCCGTGGCGAAGAACGCCTGGGCAATCGATTCATCGGTGTAGACGAGGAAGATCGTCGACAGCGACAGGCCCATCAGCACCGCATAGCCCCAGTAGAGGAGCTGCAGCGTGCCCGCCGAAAGCCGCGCGTTGGCGAAGCTCATCGTCAGCACGATGCCCAGCGGCGCCAACATGACGATCCAGCCCAGCGCGCTCATGCCGCCGGTTTCCAGGTTGAACAGCGACGCGACCGCGCCGCTCTTCGCGAACAGCAGCGCGACGATGCCGGTCAGCAGCACGCCCGACGCCATATAGTTGTAGACCGAAAGCATATAGGACCGCAGCCCCGCGTCGTACGCGGCACCGCGCACACCCGCGCGTGCGGCGTACGGCGCGTCCGTGGTCCGGGGGTCCGACCAATTTGCCATCTTGAATCGCTCCTTTGTCCGGCAATATGCCGGTTTCCCCAAATATCGGCGCTGGAACGCCGCATTTCAAGCGAAACCGGCATTTGCAACATTTCATTACAGGGTAAATGTGCCCGCCATGCATCGTCTGTTCGTCGGAATTCGTCCGCCCGCCCCAATTCGCGCGGCCCTGCTGCGGCTGATGTCGGGCATCCAGGGGGCGCGCTGGCAACGCGACGATCAGTTGCACGTCACGCTGCGCTTCATCGGCGAAGTCGATCGGCATCAGGGACGCGATGTCGCCGACGCGCTTGCCGCGATCCGCTTTCCGCCGCTGACGCTCGCCATCGAGGGCGTCGGGATGTTCGACAGCCGCGGGCGGCCCAACGCAGTATGGGCCGGCATCCGGCCGCAGGACGAGATCGCCCGGCTGCACCGCAAGGTGGACCAGGCGGTCATGCGTTGCGGCCTTCCCGCCGAGGCGCGTGCCTATTTGCCGCACATCACGCTCGCGCGGCTGAGCGGCGGCGCGGGCACGCCCGACGCCTTCCTCGCGACGCACGCGGGACTGGCGAGCCCGCGCTTCACGATCGACGAATTCCTGTTGTTCGAAAGCCACATGGGCAGCGAAGGCGCAAGCTATGAGGCCGTGGAGCGCTACGCGCTCGCGGTTTGACGGGCGCTCAGCCGAGCGACGACCAGGCCTTGGCAGCGCCGAGCGCGTGGATGAGCCCCAACACCAGCACCACCGCAGAGCTCCACACCAGGAAGCCGGGATCCCGTTCGTGCATGGAGCGCAGCATCCACGGCAGCGCCGCCGCACGCACCAGATAGACGCCAGCGATCGCCACCAGCGCGGCGCGCATCAACGGCAACCGGGGCAGGACGCCCGCGCCCGCGAAGCAATACGCCGCCCAACCGCTCAGCACGGCGGCGATGCCCAGGGTCACCAGCGTCGGCGTCAATGCACCCGCTTCAGCCATGCGCGCCATCCGCTCGCCTGCCCCGAAGAACCGATACCATGCCGGGCCGCCGAGGATGCAGCCGATGTGGAGCAGCGCCGCCGCGATGTCGAGCAGGCCCGCCGCGACGAGCAGCCGGTTCGCGGCCATCATCGCGCCAGCCGCGCGACCAGCGCCTCCGCCGCGCGCGTCACTTGCGCCCACACCGCATCGAAATCGGCGTCGCCGCCGTAATAGGGGTCGGCGACGTCCGTGCCCCGGCATTCGGGCACCAGGTCCATCAGCAGCGTCAGCTTCGCGCTCGTATCGGCGGGCGCGATCAGGTGCAGGTCGCGCAGGTTCTGGCGGTCCATCGCGCAGATCCAGTCAAAGCTTTGAAAGTCAGGGCCGCGCACGCGGCGCGCGCGCTGTCCCGAAATGTCGATGCCGTTGCGCATGGCGACAGCCTGCGAACGCGAGTCAGGCGGCCGCCCGACATGCCAGTCGCCCGTACCCGCCGAATCCACCGCCACCGCCACGCGTTCGCGCGCCGCAACCGCACGAAACGCGCCCTCCGCCAGCGGCGAACGACATATGTTCCCCAGACAAACGAACAGTATGGCCGGCGGGCGCATGATTCTCCCTCTTTCGTAACTACGGTATGGTCTGCTAGCCTCGCGTCAAAACAGGACGGAGAGGATGATGACGGCAATTTCCGGACGGCCCGACGAGGGCCGGGCGAGCGGCTATGCCTGGTATGTGCTGGGAATCCTGTTCCTGGTATATGTGCTGAATTTCATCGACCGGCAGATTCTGTCGATCCTGGCCGAAGACATCAAGCGCGACCTGGGCCTGAACGACGCCGACCTCGGCTTTTTATACGGCACGGCGTTTGGCGTCTTCTACGCGCTGTTCGGCATTCCGCTCGGGCGGCTGGCGGACAATTGGCACCGGGTGCGGCTGATGACGGTCGGGCTGGCGCTCTGGTCGGCCATGACGGCGCTTTCCGGCTTTGCCAAGAACGGCACGATGCTGGCGGGCGCGCGTATCGGCGTCGGCGTCGGGGAGGCGACGGCGTCGCCCGCCGCCTATTCGCTGATTTCCGACTGGTTCCCGAAGCGGCTGCGCGCGACCGCGCTGTCGATCTATTCGGCGGGCCTGTATTTCGGCGGCGGGCTGTCGCTGTTCATCGGCGGCGTCATCGTCCAGAACTGGAACCGGAATTTCCCCGACGGCGGACCGTTCGGGCTCGCCGGATGGCAGGCGGCGTTCCTGGCGGTCGGGGTTCCGGGGCTGTTGCTCGCGCTGTGGATCGCAACGCTGCGCGAGCCGGTGCGCGGCCTGTCGGAGGGGATCGAGACGCCGCCGCATCCCGCGCCGTTCCGCAGCTTCCTCGACGAATTGCTGACCATCCTGCCGCCGTTCACGCTGTTCGGCGCGGCGCGGATGGGCGGCCGGGCGCTGGCGACCAACCTTGTCGCGCTGGCGCTGGTCGTCGGCGCGGTGGCGGGGCTGCATGCGCTGGGCGAGCCGTTGCCGCAATGGGTGGCGATCGGCATCGGAGTCTATGCCGTATTTTCCTGGGCCTATGCGCTGCACCGTCGCGATCGGCCGACCTTTGCACTGATCGTCGGCAATCCGGCGTTCGTTTCCGTCGTGCTCGCCTATGGCCTGAACGCTTTCCTGTCCTATGCCGTCAGCTTCTGGGCGCCACCCTATGCGATGCGCGTGCTGGGCGCGTCGCCGGCGACCGCCGGGTTCGTGCTCGGCGGGTTCGGCGCGCTGGCAGGGTTCCTGGGCGTGACACTGGGCGGCATCGCGGCGGATCGGCTGCGGCGCACCAATCCGGCCGGGCGCATGGCGGTTGTGCTGTTCGGCGCGCTGGCGCCGCTGCCGTTCGTCGTGCTGGCGTTCACCACCGACAATCTGCTGCTCTTCTATGCCACGCTGTTCCCCGCCAATGTGCTGGGCGCGACGGCGCTGGGCGCGGCGGCGGCGACGACGCAGGACCTGGTGCTTCCAAGGATGCGCGGGACAGCGACCGCCAGCTTCTTCATCGGCACGACGCTGATCGGGCTGGCGCTCGGGCCGTATCTGGCGGGGCGGGTGTCGATGCTGTCGGGCAGCCTGTCGACCGGCGTACTGTCGCTGCTGCTGAGCGTGCCGATCGCCGCCGTCGCCGCGATCGCGGCCTATCGCCTTGTCCCCCGTGCCGAGGCGGAGCGGGGCGCGCGCGCGCGCGCCGCGGGCGAGCCGGGCTGATGGCCCCGGCTCCAGCGAATCGGGCGTGGTCCGCAGCCTCGCACTCGCGAAGCCCCGGACCGCGCCCGTTTTTCCGCCCCGGCGCGCATGCCGGGGCGGTTCGTCGTCACATCGCGACGAACACGCCGCAGGCGATGCGCCCGCCGCTGTTGCCCGACGGGTCGGTCTTCATGTCATCGGGGCCGGCGTGGATGACGATCGCGGCGCCATCCTGATCGAGCAGCTGGTCGAAGGTGCCGGCGGGCAGCATCGCTTCGAAACGGCCGCGTCCCTTTTTGTTGATTTCCAGATTGGGCATGTCGCCTGCATGCGGCCCCGCCGGGTTCTGCAACCCGTGCTGGTTCGCGGTCGGGTTCCAGTGTCCGCCCGCACTGGCGAAATCAGGGGCATCGCATTTACCGACCGTGTGGATATGCGCACCATGTTCGCCGCGCGGCAGGCCCTTGGCATCGACGATCAGGCGAATGCCGCCATCGACTTCCTCGGCCACCGCCTTGCCCGCGTCGGCACCGGTCGACGTGCGCAGATCGGCCTGGGCGCGGAAATGCCCCGCCATGTAGCGGGCGTTATCTTCCGCCGAATGGGCACAGCCCGATACGGTGACCGCCGCCGCGACGATACCGATCCATCCAAAGCGCATCACAACCTCCTTCGCGTCCCCTGTTTCGCCTTGGGCGAACCATTGGATCCGCCGGAAGGTTCCCCAGCGTTACGCCGCGAAGGCGTCCGGGTCCATGGCCTGTCGCACACCGATCCCCCCGGTCGGCGCGCGACAGGCCCGGCTCGTCAGCGCTTGCCCAGGCGGAGGCTGAGCGCGACGCCGTACATGCGCGGCTCGCCCGCGATGAACGTCGGCATGCCCAGCGAGTCGCCGGTATTGCCTGCGTCCTTGATGTATTTCTTGTCGAACAGGTTGTTGACGAAGCCTTCCAGGCGCCAGCGCCCGTCGGCCGTCTCCACGCCGATGCGCGCGTCAACCACGGCATAGCTGTCCTGATATTCGTCCTGCTCCGCGTCGGGGATCAGGTGGCCGGTCTGCAGCGCCGGAATGTCGTTGTCGTCGTCGAAGAACACCTTCGACTGCCACAGCACGCTCGGCGTGAAATCGAGCGTGACCGGGCCGGCAGGCACCTTGAACGCGGCGCCGAGCGACGCGCTGTGGTCGGGCGACAGGCGGAAATGATTGCCGTCGCGCGCGCCGGTGGTGAAGCGGCTGTGGTTATAGGCATAGGTGCCGAACAGCGTCAGCCAGTCGGACGGAACCCAGCGGAACTGGCCTTCGAAGCCATAGCTTTCGGCCTTGCCGGCATTGACGGTGACGAAGGTCGTGCCCTGCTGCACCACCGTCTGGAAGTTCGAATATTTGTAGTAGAAGACCGAGCCGTCGACGAACAGCGTGCGGTCCGCCAGCGCGGTCTTGATCCCCGCTTCATAGCTGTCGACAGTTTCCGACGGCAGCACGGCAAAGCTGGGCGCGCCACCCGGCACCGACGGCGAACCGACGCTCAGCACTTCCGGGCGGCGGCCGCGCGCATAGGTCGCGTAGAGGCTGGCGGTCGGCGCCAGCTCGTAGCGCGCGGTCGCGCGCCAGGTCAGGCCGCCATCGTCATGATCGGCGGTATAGACCTGGCCGTTGGTGCCGCTCGGCTGAAGGCCCAGGCCGAACAACGGCACCGGGTACAGCGCCGACGTCGGGATGTTGGCCGCGCCCGGCACGGCGAGCGCACCGATCAGCTGCGACCGGACCGGCTCGGGCTGAGACAGCGCGCCGAGGAAGCCGCCCAGGATCGAGCGACCGTTCAGCACCGCCGACGAATAGCCCGTCGTCTTCGAGTCGTGCGAATAGCGGATGCCGCCGCCGATTTCGAAGCGATCGGTCACATTGACCGTCGCATCGGCGAACACGTCCCAGCTTTCGGTACGACCGGTGTTGGTGCTGGTTTCCAGATGGTTCGACTTCAGGTTCGCGGCGATCGCCTGCGCGGTCGCGGTCGGCAGCGCATAGCCATAGGCGCCCGCCAGGCCCTGGAGGAGCATGCCGGTATAGGCGGTGTTGCCGAACAGCGCCGCGGGCGCCGGGTCGGTCGCCGGACGGCCGGGGATCGCCCCGCCGCCGTTCAGCGTGCCGGTGACGCGAGCGAGCGCCGCGCGCTCGTCGAAACGCGTGGGAACGCGCGTCGACCCGTTCTCGCGGAAATAGGTCGCACCGGCGAACACCGTGAACTGGCCCTCGTCGGCATAGGTCAGACGCATCGTCGCCATCGTCTGGTCGCCCTGCGCGTCTTCAGCGGCGGTAAGCACCGGCAGCGAGATGCCGTCGGCGTCGAACACTTCCTCGCCCGCGAATTCGCGGTACGATGCAATCGCGTTCAGCGAAAGATTCTCGTTGAACGCATAGTTGGCGATACCCGTCACGCCCCAGACGTCCCGGTCGAGGCCCAGCGCGCGGCCATGTTCGAAGTCGGCCGGCGAAGCGAGCGCCGCGCCCGAATTGCGGTCGGTATCGCCCAGCACCGCGCCCGTCACCGGATCGGTGGGGTTATAGGCGATCGACTTGAACGACGTGCCCGTCGTACGGTCGTGCTGGTAGTTGCCGATCACGTCGAGCGTCAGCGCGCCCGGCGCCCAGCGGACCGAGGCGCGGACCGCTTCCGACTTGATGCCGTTATAGTCCTCGCCGCCGAGCAGGTTCTCGACATAGCCGTCGCGCTGCTTGAAACGCGACGCGACGCGCAGGCCCACGTCGCCGCCCAGCGGCAGGTTGACTGTCTCATCGATGCGATAGGAGCCATAGTTGCCGTACTGGCCATAAAGATAGCCATAGCCGTTTTCCGGATCGGCCTTTGCCTGGACCAGGTTGACTGCGCCGATCAGCGCGCCGCGACCGTACAGCGTCGACTGCGGCCCCTTGGCGATTTCGACGCGCTCCATATCGAACAGCTCGACATAGGAACCGCGCGATTTCGAAATCGACACGCCGTCCTGGAAGACCGACACGCGCGGTTCGTTGAACGCGCTGCCGTCGTCCGACGTGATGCCGCGCATCACGAAACCCGGATTGTTGGGCGACTGGTTCTGCACTTCGAAGCCGGGGACATATTGCGACAGCTTGTCGAATTCGGTGATGCCCAGGTCGTCCAGCGTCTTGCCGCTATAGGCAGTCAGCGCGAACGGAACCTCCATCGGATTCTGTTCGATCAACTGCGCGGTGACGACGATTTCCTCGCTGTCGAGCGTGTCTTCCTGCTGCGCGGCTTCCTGCGCCTGCGCGGCGACGGGCATCGCGGCAACGGCGAGCGCGAACGGGCTGGCCACTGCCAGCCATGCAAAACGAACGGTCATGTCCCTGGTCCCCTGCAACCTGTGGACAGGCCCGCGCCAGTCCACCATGTTGCGGCGGTTGCGCTTCGATAATGACAGCCGTGTTGCAGTGCGAAAACACTGGTCCCGTGTTGCAGTGGCGCAACGACATCCGCGCCGGCGGACGACTCAACCGGGCAGAAAACGCGTCACAACGTTACGCGCCAACCGCGCGGGACGTAGCGTCTCCGCGTCGAGGCAGCACCAGCTCGACTTGACTTCCGCCAGCACGTCCTCGCCGCGCCGGATGATTGTCGAGAAAAATGTGCGCGCGCCCTGAACGCCTTCCGCGACGACATTCGCCATCACATCGTCCCCCAGGAACGCCGGACGGCGATAGGTGATCTCGTGCTTGAGCGCGACCCACAGGTGCCGCGCCACTGCCTCGGCCGGCGCGACGCGCTGCCAATAGTCGACAACCGCGTCCTGCACCCATTTCAGATAGACTGCGTTGTTGACATGGCCCATGAAATCAATGTCCTCGGGAAGGACGTCGATCCGGTGTTCGTGCATCGGGGAATCAGCGGGCATGGCGCGAATCTCTATGGGTTGGGCAGCGTTTCTGTTGCGATGCCGCGCACGCTATCGCTTATTGACACGCTTGTCGACAAAAGCGTGCTCCCCCTCGACGCGCGCTCCCCTTCCCCATGCGCGCGACGCTTGCTAAGGCGCCGCCGACTCTATGCATTCGCACCCGAGCGCGCCCGCGCGGCAACCGCCGCCTCCCCGCCGCGCCGGGAGTTTAGGGAAGGGAAAGACCCGAACATGACCGCCATCGGCAACGACACCTTGGGAACCCGCGACAGCCTGACTGTCGCCGGCAAGACCTATGCCTATTATTCGCTGGCGAAGGCCGCGGAAAAGCTGGGCGATATTTCGCGCCTTCCCTTTTCGATGAAGGTATTGCTGGAAAACCTGCTGCGCTTCGAAGATGCGGGCTTCACCGTGTCGACCGACGATGCCAAGGCAGTGGTCGCGTGGCAGAACAACCCGGTGACCGGCGACGAAATCCAGTATCGCCCCGCGCGCGTGCTGCTGCAGGATTTCACGGGCGTTCCCTGCGTCGTCGACCTCGCGGCGATGCGCGACGCGATCGCCAAGCTGGGCGGCGACACCAGCAAGATCAATCCGCAGGTGCCAGTCAATCTGGTCATCGACCATTCGGTCATGGTCGACGAATTCGGCCACCCCAAGGCATTCGAACAGAATGTCGAAATCGAATATCACCGCAACATGGAACGCTATGACTTCCTGAAATGGGGTTCCAAGTCGCTGGCCAATTTCTATGCCGTGCCACCGGGCACCGGCATCTGCCACCAGGTCAATCTGGAAAACATCGCGCAGGCGGTGTGGACCAGCGTGGATGCCAATGGCGAGACCGTCGCCTATCCCGACACCTGTGTCGGCACCGACAGCCACACGACGATGATCAACGGGCTGGGCGTGCTCGGCTGGGGCGTGGGCGGTATCGAAGCGGAAGCGGCAATGCTGGGCCAGCCGGTGTCGATGCTGATCCCCGAAGTCGTCGGTTTCAAGTTCACCGGCGCGCTGAAGGAAGGCGTGACCGCAACCGACCTGGTGCTTACCTGCACCAACATGCTGCGCAAGCACGGCGTGGTCGGCCGTTTCGTCGAATATTACGGCCCGGGCCTCGCCTCGCTCAGCCTCGCCGACCGCGCGACGCTGGCCAATATGGCGCCCGAATATGGCGCGACCTGCGGCTTCTTCGGCATCGACGACAAGACGCTCGACTATCTGCGCCTGACCGGCCGTGAGGAAGACCAGATCGCGCTGGTCGAAGCCTATGCCAAGGTACAGGGCTTCTGGCTTGACCCGAATGCGCCGGAGCCGGTGTTCTCGTCGACGCTCGAACTCGACCTCGGCACCGTCGTTCCGACGCTGGCGGGCCCGAAGCGTCCGCAGGACAAGGTCGTCCTTCCCGAAGTCGACGACGTGTTCAACGCCGACATGGAAACGGTGTACAAGAAGGCCCCGGCGCGCGTGCCGGTCGAAGGCAAGGACTTCGACATCGGCGACGGCGACGTGATGATCGCCGCGATCACGAGCTGCACCAACACGTCGAACCCGTCGGTGCTGGTCGCCGCCGGCCTGGTCGCGAAAAAGGCCGACGAGCTGGGCCTGAAGCCCAAGCCGTGGGTCAAGACGTCGCTGGCGCCGGGATCGCAGGTCGTCACCGATTATCTGGAAAAGGCCGGGCTGCAGTCGCACCTCGACAATATCGGGTTCAACCTGGTCGGCTATGGCTGCACCACGTGCATCGGCAATTCCGGCCCGCTGGCCGAGCCGATCAGCAAGGCGATCAACGAGAACGGGCTGGTCGCGGCCGCCGTCATCTCGGGCAACCGCAATTTCGAAGGCCGCGTGTCGCCCGACGTGCGCGCCAACTTCCTCGCGTCGCCGCCGCTGGTCGTCGCCTATGCGCTGAAGGGCACGGTGGTAGAGGATTTCGTGACCACGCCGATCGGCACGAGCAAGGATGGCGAGCCGGTCTATCTGAAGGACATCTGGCCGACCAACCAGGAAGTCGCCGACACCATCGCGATGTGCGTCGACCGGTCGATGTTCCAGGCGCGCTATGCCGATGTATACAAGGGCGACAAGCATTGGCAGGCGATCGACGTCACCGGGTCGGAAACCTATTCGTGGCGCGCGGGTTCGACCTATATCGCCAACCCGCCCTATTTCGACGGCATGGAAATGACGCCGGCGCCGGTCGCCGACATCATCGAGGCGAAGCCGCTGCTGATCCTGGGCGATTCGATCACCACCGACCACATCTCGCCCGCCGGTTCGATCAAGACCGACAGCCCCGCCGGCCAGTGGCTGATGGAGCATCAGGTCGCCAAGGCGGACTTCAACAGCTACGGCTCGCGCCGCGGCCACCACGAAGTCATGATGCGCGGCACCTTTGCCAACATCCGCATCAGGAACGAAATGGTCCCCGGCATCGAAGGCGGCATGAGCCGCTACGGCGACGAAGTGCTGCCCGTCTATGACGTGGCAATGAAGCACAAGGCCGACGGCACGCCGATGGTCGTGATCGCGGGCAAGGAATATGGCACCGGATCGTCGCGCGACTGGGCGGCGAAGGGCACCAACCTGCTGGGCGTCCGCGCCGTCATCGTCGAAAGCTTCGAACGTATCCACCGTTCGAACCTGGTCGGCATGGGCGTGCTGCCGCTCCAGTTCAAGGACGGCGACACGCGCGAGACGCTGGGCCTGACCGGCGACGACAGCTTCACCATCCACGGTGTCGCATCGCTCAAGCCGCGCCAGGACGTTGAAGTCCGCGTCGCGCGCAAGGACGGCTCGACCTTCAACTTCACCGCGCTGTGCCGCATCGATACCGCCAATGAAGTCGAGTATTTCATGAACGGCGGCATCCTTCAGTACGTGCTGCGCAAGCTGGCCGCCTGAATCCGATCGAGGCGGCGGCGGAACGACTCCGCCGCCGCCTCGGCACGACGAACCGTTCATCCTGCATTCGCCAAGGCTGGCGTAAGACGGGCTTCAGGCTATCATGCCGTACCGGCCGGGGCCGGAAAGATAGGGGAAGTCGTCCGATGCCTGTCAAGAAGTTGCTGCTGGCGCCCATCGCGCTCGTTGCTTTCGCCGCGCCTGCCCTGGCAGAAGACTGGGTCCAAATCCCAGACCAGCCCGAAGGCCAGTTCTGGATCGACCGCGACAGCATCGAAGTCCGCGGCGCGCTTACTTATTTCCGCACGCGTATCCAGCTTACCGATGTCGCGGGGCTTGGTTATGCGACCAGCGCCGTCGACTGCAAGACGCAAGATGTCGACATCCTGAAGCTCGAACTGGAATCGGACGGCAAGGTCGTCGCGTCCCAGGATTTCGTACCGGGCGAGAAGCGGCATTCGCTGAAGGACGATAGCGGCGCGAAAATCTTCGCCCTGGTGTGCCGATAATAACCGGTTTCGAACGGAGTCGATGCGATATTGGCCCCGTTTTTTTTCGAGGTGGGCACCGCCGCATCGAAATCGCGCGGCGCCCGGTTTTGGGGAACAGCCATGAAATCTTCATTCCAGGCGGTCGCGCTGGCCGCAGTCACCGCGCCGATGCTGCTTGCCGCGGCGCCCGCCGGGCCCGATTGGAAGGTTCTGATCCAGGATGCCGAAAAGACCATGTGGGTCGACGCCGCCAGCATCAGGAAACAAGGCGACAAGACGCTGTTCACGATCAAGCTGAAGCAGGCGAGCGAGGATGGCTACAGCATCTCGGAAAACCAGATTGATTGCGCGACCAGCGCGTACAAGACCCAGCGGCTGACCATTTTCGACGACGGCGGCAAGCAGCTCGATTCCATGACCTTCGGCGCCGACGAAGGGTCGGGAACGATGAGCAACACCACTATCCTGAAGGCCGTTTGCCCCGGCGGCGGCTCGGCAAAGATCGCGACGCCGGCAAACCCCTATGCGAATCGCAGTTGGACCCAGGTGTTCGACCAGGGCGGGAACAAAATGTGGGTCGACTCCAATTCGGTCGTCCGCAACGGGGCGAAACGCACCTATGTCACGCGGATGACCATGGAATCGCAGCCGCAATACACTGCCTATATGACCAACGACGCCGACTGCACCGCGCTCACCTCGCGTACCCGGCACATGGATGTCGAGGAAAATGGCGCGATCGTGAATTCCAGCGACGAAGGCGGCGATACCGTCAAATTCGCGTTGCAGCCGTTGATCGACATCGTCTGTAAATAGTCGCGGCATAACCGCGGGCGCGGCGCTCCCGGGCGGCGCCCGTCACTGCACCGGGGGGGGGGCGACATGAAACTGACGGCATTGGCTTTGACCGCACTGGCGTGGACCGGGTTGTTCGCGCCCGCGAACGACTGGACGCTGGCGTATCAGGACAAGGACGGCGCCGTGTGGCTGTCCCCATCAAGCATCCATCGCGTGGGCGCGTGGACGCATTTCCTGCTCAAGGTCACGCGCGCGGTAAATGGCGACTATTTCCTCTTCAAGCGCGCACTGAACTGTACGACCCAAGAAATCTATACAGACACGATCGAGCAATATTCGGCCGACGGACGCCTGGTCCTCACGCAGGACGACCTCGCGTCCACTTCGCGCGAGACCATCGGCAAGGGCTATCTGTATAGAAAGCTGTGCCCTGACGTCGACGCCATGACGGCCGCGCCAACCCCGGCGCCTGCGCCGGCGCCCGCTCCGTCCCCTTCCGTGCCCGCGATGCCCGCCACCGACTGGCGCATCTTTTATTCGGGCGACGATGTGACCTTGTGGGCTGACCGCCGCTCGGTACGGCCGCAGGGCGGCTTTCTGTGGTTTCGCGGCAAGCTGGAGGCTCCTGATATCCCCGGCTACGCTCTCACGGACTCGCTCGTCGATTGCCGGGGGGCGCGCACGATGCTGCTGCGCACCACTGTCATCAACGGCGGCCGGACCATCGCCGACAAGCCGGAGGCGGACCCGCAATGGGAGGGAGCGCCCGAAGCGCTTCTGGCACTCGTGTGCCGGTAAGCCCGCACGACACGGAATAAAGGAGGAAGCCGAGGATGTTCCTGACCAGCATCGGACTGGCCGCACTGTTCGGCCTGGGGCTGCCCGCCCCGCGTGAGGATTGGGTGCAGGTGGCAGACACCGCCAAGGCCGTGATGTGGATCGACCGGTCCAGCATCGCACGCGATGGCAAGGCAACCCGGTTCAAGCTGAAGCTGCAACTGAAGCAGGACAGCGGGTACAGCATCCAGACTGCATCGATCGATTGCGCCACACGCGCCTATGACATGTTGTCGACCACCTTGTACGACGCCGCGGGCAATCAGACGCAAACGTCGACACGCGCGCCGGGCACCGCCACCGGCACGATGGCGAATGCGAACGTCCTGCGCGTCGTGTGCGACGCCCAGGCCGCATCGGCCGCGGTCGTTCCGGCGGGGCAGCCGGACTGGCGGCTGGTAAGAAAAGACGCCGAGGGACAGATGTGGGTCGATGCGCGGTCGGTGCGTCCCCGGGACGGCTATCGCTGGTATCGCGTGCGGATGCAGCTTCCGACCATGCAAGGCTATGGCTATTCCGAAGCGATCGCCGATTGCACCAACCGCAAGTCGCAATTGCTGCTGACCTCGATCGAACGCGACGGCAAGGTCGTGGCATCGTCCGAACCGGCGGAGAAGAAATGGATTCCCATCACTTCCTCGCAGATTCTGGCGGTCGTCTGTACCTAGGCGCGCGGCCCGCGACGGCGTCCAGCTTCGCCAGCACCGCCGGGTCGCGCACGTGCGGCGCAGTGATGAGCGCGGTGTCAAGGCACGTGTCGATCGGGCTCGCCGGCCGCTCCTCGGGCAGCGCGCGCAGCAGGTGCAGCACCATCGCGCGTGCCTTTTCGGCATTGCCCGAAAGCTGGGCGATTACCTGCGCGACGTCGACGGCCGCTTCCTCCTCGCGCCAGCAGTCATAATCGGTCACCATGCCGACCATCGCATAGGGCAGCTCGGCCTCGCGGCACAGCTTCGCCTCGGGCATCGCGGTCATGCCGATGATGTGGCATCCCCAGCCGCGATACAGCTGGCTTTCGGCGCGGGTGGAAAATTGCGGCCCTTCCATCACCAGACAGGTGCCGCCGCGATCGACGGTCGCGCCAGCCGCCTCGGCCGCGTCGGCCGCCAGCGCCGACAGGCGCGGGCAGGTGGGATCGGCCATCGAGACATGCGCGACCATGCCCGTGCCGAAGAAGCTCGACGGGCGGCCCTTGGTCCGGTCGATGAACTGGTCGACCAGCGTGAAGCTGCCCGGCGCGCGCTCCTCGACCAGCGAACCGACCGACGACACCGACAGGACATCGGTGACGCCCATGCGCTTCAGCACGTCGATATTGGCGCGCGCGTTCAACTCGGACGGGCTGATGCGGTGGCCCCGCCCATGGCGCGGCAGGAACACGACCTTCGCATGGCCGACGCGGCCGGTGAACAGCGCGTCCGAAGGCTCGCCCCACGGGCTTTCGACACGGACCCAATGGCCGCCCTCGATCCCGTCGACATCGTACAAACCCGACCCGCCGATGATGCCGATCGTCCAGCCGCCCATAAACCCTCCCGGAAATCGCACGACGGCCCCGGCCGCCGCAGAACACGCACCCTATAGGCAGCGTACCGGCGAGCGCCAGAGGGGCCGTCGGCGACGGAGCGCGAGAATAGCCGCCCCGTGCCAGCGGTCGTTTCGAACAAATCGAACCACCCGACGGGGGCGCCAGATCGGCGTCGAATGCACGCGGGGCGCGGCCCGGCTCTCCGGCGTCCCCCGGCACCAGCGCGCTTGGAAAGGACACTAGCGAAGCCTGCCCGGTATCTTCCCGCGTCATTCCGGCCCGATGCGGGGCCCATGGCGGACATGTGCGGGAAGGACGGTTCCGCACCCTGCACGGCGCCGGCGCAAGCGCGCTTGGTAGGGACGCAGCCGAAACCGGCCGGCGTCGACGCGTGCAAAGGAGCGATCAGCGGCCGGAGGGTCACTCCGAAAAAATTACGAGGACGGCAGAAAAGCCGTCAATGTCGCTCGCGCGATCGCCAGTCAGGCGGCGGGTGCCGGCCCCGTCGACGCGCGCACGACCAGCGCATGGTCAAGCGTTACCTGCCGTTGGACGGCATCGTCCGACAGCAAAAGGTCGGCGGCGGCGTAAGCGAGCTCATATACCGGCTGGCGGATCGTGGTCAGCGGCGGCCAGACCGCCTTGGCCAGATCGGAATCGTCGAAGCCGACGATCGACAATGCACCCGGCACGTCGATGTCGCGTTCGTGCGCAATCGCCAGCGCGCCGGCAGCCATATCGTCATTACCCGCGAAAATCGCCGTCGGGCGGGGCGTGCGCGCAAGCAGGATCCGCGCGACGTCACGTCCCGATTCAAAACTGTTTTCGCCATGCATCACCAGTTCCGGAATGACCGTGATGCCATGCGCTTCCATCGCGGCGGTATAGCCCGCCAGGCGTTCGCGCGAAGAAAAATGGCTTTCGGGACCCGTGATGAAGGCAATCGCGCGATGGCCCAGCCCGATCAGATGCTCGGTCAATTCGCGCGCGGCGGCGCGGTCGTCCATTTCCGCCGACATGCCGGCTTCCTTGCGCGCGCCCGGTGCGATGCGGACATAGGGCAGCCCGCGCTTGTCGAGCGCGTCGAGCAGCTCGACTGCCTCGGTCACCGGCGGCGACAGGATCAGCCCGTCCAGATGCGCCTCGTCGACCAGCGCCATGACGCTTTGCACCAGCGTGTCCGAATGAATGTCGCACGGCTGGAGCAGCAGGCGGAACCCCAGTTCGGTGCAGCGGCGCTCCGCGCCCGTCTGGATGTGGTAGATGTAATAGGGGCTGGGATTGTCATAGAGCAGCGCGACATGGAACGATCGCCGCCCCGCCAGCGTGCGCGCAGCCATGCTGGGGCGAAAGTTCAACTGCGCCACGACTTCCTCGACGCGGCGGCGCGTTTCCTCGCTCACATGCTTTTCGTTGTTCAGGACGCGCGATACAGTCTTGAACGAAACGCCCGCGATCTTCGACACTTCCTTGATCGTCGGACGATTGGCCATCGCTGCACTCCCTCCCCGAATTCATGGCCGGGATGTGCGGACACATGCCGGATACGACGCTGCATAGGTGACAGCGCTGTCCCGGGGCAAGCGCGATTGTGCGGGAAGCAAGCGCGAACGACGCTTGCTTCCCGTGCATCAGGAAATGCCCGCGATCAATGGATCGATGCAGGCGTCGGATCGTCTTCGCGCCGCACCGGCGGAGTGCGTCCCGCCGCCAGCGCGAAGAGGCACAGCACGACATAGCACAGTGCCGGCACCACCATCGCGAAGGCGTAGCCGTGCCAGTCCGCGACGACCCCCACCAGCATCGGCACCAGCGCACCGCCGACAATCGCCGTGCACAACAGACCCGACGTCGTTTCATGGCTGGCCGTCGACCGCTCGAGCGTGATGGAAAAGATAACCGGGAACATGATCGAATTGAACAGCCCGATCGCCAGCGCGACAAAGCCCGCCGTCACGCCGCCCTCTACGAAGACATAGAAGCACATCGCGGCGGTGATCGCCGTGAACAGCGCGAGCAGACTGGGCGCCTTGACGCGCGCGAGCAGTACCGAACCGATCGCGCGGCCGATCATCGCGCCGCCCCAGTAAAAGGCGACCGCACGGCCCGCTTCCTGCAACGACACGCCGAACACGCCGTCGCTGCGCATTGCCGTGCCTAGCCCCGGCACGGCAAAAGCGGCGTCGGAGCGGCCCCACACGGCATCGCTGTGCAGGAACAGCGCCATCTGGCTGCCGATCGCGACTTCGGCGCCGACATAGAGGAAGATCGCCAATCCGCCGAACAGTGCCCAGCGCGACGAAAAACCCTCCGCGATCAGCGCGACCAGGCTGCCCTGCGCTTCCTTCGACGCCACCGGCGACGATGCCGTCACGATCCGGCGGCTCATAAAGAAGAACAGCATCAGGGCGAGGATCAGGCCGCACAGCCAGAAATAGGCGCTGTCGATGCCCGCCAGCGCGGCCGAGCGTACTTCGGGCGTGATCTCAACACCTTCCTTCACTTCGACGCCGCGCAGGAACAGCTCCGCGCCGATCAGCGGGCCGATGAACGTGCCGAGCGAATTGAACGTCTGGCTGAGCGTCAGGCGGAAGTGGATATATTTGGGGTCGCCCAGCGCGGCGGTCAGCGGGTTGGCCGCGACCTGGAGCATGGTGATCCCCGCCGCCAGTGTGAACAGCCCGAGCAGCACGAGCGGATAGACCGCCAGATTGGCCGCGACCAGCATGATGACGCACCCGCCGACCATCGTGCCGAGCGCGAGCAGGATCGTCGGCACCGATTTCAGCCGCGCCAGGATCGCCGCGGCCGGGAACGACAGCACGCCATAGGCGATGAAAAAGGCGGCCGTGCTCAACTGCGCCTGGAAATTGGTGAGCGTGAAAATGCCCTTCACTGCGCCGACCAGCGGGTCGATCAGCGACGTGATGAAGCCCCAGGCGAAGAACAGCGTAGTGACCGCGACGAATGCCAACGTTGTCGGTCCGGTCTGACGTTGAGTGGCCAACCTGTCTCTCCCTCTCTTATCGGTATGACGGCGATTCCGAGCGACGTCGGTGCAGCGCGCCGGTGCGCGCGCATATTCCTCAGCTTGGCAGCGCTTGTCTCGCAAAATCTTCGGGGCGTGGGAATTTTGGGTACGCTTCTGAATTTCCTGATTGAATCCTCCCATTTGACCACCCGAAGCGCCGGTTGCGCGCGGATGCGTGCACCACGGCGCCGGCAACAGGCGGGCAAGCGCCTCCGCCGCCTTTTCCAATTTTTCGAATGAAATGGACAATTTTATTCCGGTTTTCCGGATCTCCAGAATCCCTCATCTGTCTGCCCGACGGCAGCCGCACGATGCGACTGCCCGCCAATGGAGACACGTCATGCATACCTCTGAACTCCCCGCGGGCGGCGCAACTGCCGGCCGCATCGACACCGCCGGCGTCCTGCCGCTGGTCGGCCGCATCGCGATCGCCGCGATTTTCATTCTTTCCGGCTTTTCGAAGCTGACCGCGCCGGGCGCGACGATCGGCTATATCGCCTCGGCGGGACTGCCCGTTCCGCAACTGGCGCTGGCGGCCGCGATCCTGGTCGAGCTGGGCGGCGGCATCCTGCTGATCCTCGGCTATCGCACGCGGCTGGTCGCGGCGCTGCTCGCGATCTTCTCGGTGGTTACCGCGCTCGCCTTCCATTCGGCGCTCGATGACCAGAACCAGTTCATCCACTTCTTCAAGAATCTCGCGATGGCGGGCGGCTTGCTGCAGGTCGCGGCCTTTGGCGCGGGCCGGCTGAGCCTCGACGCCCGCCGCTAAGGCTCCACCCTGCCCCGATACGGCGCCGGAACCCCCTCCCGCTGGTTCCGGCGCCGCCTTTCGCTTGAACATCCCAGGAAGGACGCTCTGCCATGACCGGCCGTACCACCGCTCATCCGACTGACCCCCTGTTCCTTGCCCGCTGGTCGCCGCGCGCGTTCGACGGCGCGCCGATGCCCGAAACCGACCTGCTAACGATGATCGACGCCGCGCGCTGGGCGCCGTCGGCGTTCAATTATCAGCCCTGGCGGTTTTTGTACGCACTGCAAGGCGGCGCCGACTGGCACGACTTCCTCGCCCTGCTCAATCCGTTCAATCAGCGCTGGGCCGCGCGTGCGTCGGCGCTGGTCGTGATCGTTTCGGACACGCTGATGCAGCAGAACGAGGCGGCCACCGTGTCGCACAGCCACAGCTTCGACACGGGCGCCGCCTGGGCGCAATTCGCGCTGCAGGCGACTCGCCTGGGGTATCAGGCGCACGGCATGACCGGCATCGACTTTGACCGCACGCGCGACACGCTGGGCATCCCCGAACATTTCCGCATCGAAGCGGCAGCCGCAGTGGGCCGGATCGGCGATGCTGCAACGCTGCCCGAGGGACTGCGCGCCCGCGAAATGCCGAGCGATCGCAAGCCGCTTGCCGAAATCGCCGTGTCGGGCCGGTTTCGCGGCTGAAACCCGCCCTTGTCCGGTTCTGAAAGGGGCGCTCCCGTCGCGGGGGCGCCCCTCTTCATAGGTTAGACTGCCAGCCGGGTGTCGATGGGAATGCCGCCCTTCAGCGTCAGCGTCACCGGCGTCTTCTCGGCGATCTCGGCCAGCCGCGCGGCCTGTTCGGCGTCGACACCTTCTGCCGCCAGCACGCGCTCGATCGTCAGCGCTCCCGGCATGCCGCGCAGCCGCAGCCGCACCTCGAGCCGGTCGAGCGGCCACTCCTTGCGCTCTGCATACATGCGCAGCGTGATCGCCGTGCAGGCGCCCAGGCTGGCGAGCAGCAAGTCATAGGGCGCCGGTCCCGCATCGTTCCCGCCATGCGACGGCGGCTCATCGGCGGTCAGCGCGTGCCGCCCCAGGTCGATTTCAGTGCGATAGCGGTCCTTGCCGATAACGGCGACGGCATGAGTCATATGGATGCTCCGATGGACGGGACGTGCCAGCATAGCGCCGCCCGCGCGATTGCGCAGTCGCTCGACCGGGTAGCTGGTCCAGCGCGCGCGATAGCCTTTCCAAGGGCGGCCGCGCGCGGATGGCAGGAGCGGCATCGAAAGCGGCGATGGCGCGCGCATAGGATCTCGAACAACGGCGCGACTTCAAGCTAGTGCTCGGCGGTGCGGTGGCCGCGCGTGCGGGGCTGCTGTTCGTCGCCATGTCGATCCAGCTCGCAGCCATCCGCGAAGCGCCGCACCGGCGCACGCGCGCCCGGGGCAACATGTTCGCGCGCGTCGCACTGCTGATCGAGGCGGCGTTCGTGCTGGGGCCGCGGGACCGCGTCGCGCCGGGCATCGCGATTCTGCTGCTCAATGCGTTTTTTGTTCTTCTTCGCTCGTATCCGCGCCTGTCGCGCCCTTGCGCGGCTGGGGCAGGCAATCCCGCGCTTGCGGCTGGTCGCAGGCACGGGCGCCAGAGCATCGGGCGCGCTGGGCGGCGTCGGCCTGATCGGGGCTCGGGCGCGGGCCTCTATCTCGTCATGGGATCGTGCCTGGCGGTGATCTGGCCGGGCATTCTCCAGGCCTGGTCGTTCCTGACCGTCGCGAAGGAGGAGGGATAGGCAAAGGCCCGCCCGCGCGCGTGGCAGGAACGGGCCTTTACCTATGTGTCGCGCGCGGGCGTTCAGGCGCGGGTGCGGACGTCGTCGGGCAGCGGAATGAACTCCCGGTCGTCGCCGGGCACGCGGTCGAACCGTTGCGCGCGCCAATCCTGCTTTGCCTGCTCGATCCGGTCGAGGCGGCTCGACACGAAGTTCCAGTAGATGTGGCGCGGCGACATGGGCTCGCCGCCGACGAGCGCCAGCCGCGCAGGCGCGTCGTCACCGGCACGCAGAACGATTTCGGCACCGGGCTTGAACACGATCAACGCACCGGTTTCGAATCCGCCCTCCTGCCCGGCGATCTCCATCCGGCCATGGACGACATAGACGGCACGCTCGACATGTTCGGCCTTTAACCGATAGCGCGCGCCTGCTTCGATCGCGATGTCGGCATATACAAGGTCGCTGAACGTCCGCACCGGCGAACGCAACCCGTCGCCGCTGCCCGCGATCATCGTCAACCGCACGCCGTCGCCTTCGGTCACGGGAATGTCGGCGGCCTGGTGATGATCGAACGCGGGCGCGCGCTCTTCCTCCGCCTCGGGCAGCGCGATCCAGGTCTGCAGTCCGAACAACGGGCCGCCCGCCGCGCGCACTTCCGGCCCGGTGCGCTCGGAATGGACGATGCCGCGCCCGGCAGTCATCAGATTGACTTCGCCCGGACGGATCGCCTGCTCGCTCCCCAGGCTGTCGCGGTGCAGAATCTCGCCTTCGAGCAGAAAGGTGAGCGTCGCCAGCCCGATGTGCGGGTGCGGCCGCACGTCCAGCCCGTCGCCGCCCGAAAAGACCGCGGGACCCATCTGGTCGAAGAAAATGAACGGGCCGACCATCCGGCGATGCGCCGACGGTAATGCGCGGCGTACCGCGAACCCGTCGCCCAGGTCGCGGACGGGCGAAGTCAGAACGATGTCGACGCCTTCCGCGTCGCTCGAACGGATGCTCATGGCTCAGGCTCCTTCGCGAACTCAAAAATGGGGGGAGGCCGCCGCGCCCGGGGGGTGAGAATGGGGCGTGGGCGCGGCGGCCGGGGGGACAGGTTCAGGCGGCGTCGACCAGCACGATTTCGCTGTCCTCGATTGCCGTGACCTTCAACGTCGCAAGGTCGGCGATCGCGGCGCCGTCGCGGGCATTCACGCGCACACCGTCGATTTCGATCGCGCCGGTCGCGGGCACCAGATAGGCTTTGCGGTCGGTGCCCAGCGGATATTCCGCCGTCTCGCCCGCTTTCAGCGTCGCACCGACCACGCGCGCATCGGTACGGATGGGCAGTGCGTCGCCGTCGCCGTCATAGCCCGAAGCCAGCGTCACGAACTGCCCGGCACGCTCGCCCTTCGGAAAGGGCTTGGTGCCCCAGCTCGGTTTTTCGCCGTTGCGCGTCGGCAGGATCCAGATCTGGAAGATCTGCGTGACTTCGTCTTCCATATTATATTCGGCATGCGTGATACCCGTGCCCGCACTCATCACCTGGACGTCGCCGGCGACGGTGCGGCCCTTGTTGCCCAGATTGTCCTGGTGCGTGATCGCGCCATGGCGGACATAAGTGATGATTTCCATGTCGCGATGCGGGTGCGGCGGAAAGCCTGTCTTCGGCTGGATCGTGTCGTCGTTCCAGACGCGCAAATTGCCCCAGTGGACGCGACTTGGATCGTGATAATTGGCGAACGAGAAGTGATGCTTGGCATCCAGCCAGCCGTGATTTTCACCGCCAAGGCTGTTGAAGGGACGAAGCTCGATCATGGTCAGGTTCCTCTTGGTTTGCGGTCAGCGGGAGAGCAGCGACAGCGCGTCGAGCTGGGCCTGGTTGAACCCGTGTTCGACCAGCGCGGGGACATGTTCCACGGCCGTCGCGCGGCGGCGACGCGTTTCGCAGACGAACCGGCGCAGGCTTTCCAGCCGTGGATCGGCCAGCCCGTTCGCCGGCGCGCGCCCCGTCACGAAGCGCGCGGCCCTTGCCAGCCGGGCCTTCAAACTGCCCGGCTCGGCCGGGATGCCGCAGCCGCAATGCGTCGCGTCGTTGAGCGCGACCGATACGGCCAGCCATTCGTTCGTCGAAAGCGTCGGTTGTTGCGGCGTCATCGCTGCCTCCCTTGGTGTTGCAGCCGATGTAACGCTTGCCCGCTCTGTTGCTCAGTGAGATAAATCGGGCCGTAACGTTCGAAAGAGTTGAAATGTCGAACCCGGGCACCCCCACTTTCGACCAGCTTCGCCTGTTCCTGGCGGTGGTGGAAACCGGCAGCTTCGCGGCCGCCGGGCGCAAATTGAACCGCGCGGTGTCGGTCGTCAGCTATGGCATCGCCAATCTGGAGGCGCAGCTGGGTGTCATGCTGTTCGAGCGCGAGGGCACGCGCCGCCCGCAACTGACCGAGGCGGGACAGGCCGTGCTGGCCGAGGCGCGGTCGGTGGCGCGGGGAATCGACGCGCTGCGTGCCAAGGTGAAGGGATTGCTCGACGGGCTGGAGGCGGAAGTGAGCCTGGCAGTCGATGTCATGCTGCCCGCCGAACGGCTGGGCCGCGTGCTGCGCGCGTTCCGCACCGAATTCCCGACGGTCGCGTTGCGGCTGCATGTCGAGGCGCTGGGCGCGGTATCCGCGCTGGTGATCGACGGCGCGGCGGGGCTGGGCATTTCGGGGCCTTTGGCGTCCGAACTGGAAACGATCGAGCGCGTGTCGGCGGGGATGGTGCCGCTGGTTCCCGTCGCGGCGCCCGACCACCCGCTGGCGCGGATGGACCCGCTGCCCCCCGGCGCGGCGCGCGACCATATCCAGTTGGTGCTGACCGACCGGTCGCCGATCAGCGCGGGGCGCGATTTCGCGGTGATGAGCCCGCGCACCTGGCGGCTCGCCGATCTGGGCGCGAAGCATGCGTTGCTGCGCGAAGGCATCGGGTGGGGCAACATGCCGCTGCCGATGATCGAAGGCGATCTGGTCGCGGGCACGCTCGTCCGGCTGGCGATGCCCGACAATCCGGGCGGGCGCTATCGCTTTCACGGCATCTGGCGCCGCGATGCGCCGCCGGGGCCGGCCGCATCCTGGTTGTTGCGCATGTTCACTGATTCGGCGGCGCAGCATGCCCCGGCCAGCATGACCGATATATGATCTAAAGCAAATCTTTCTTTATTACTCTCTGCAATCCTGTAATCGAGAGAGGAACCCGGAAGCGGGTTCGCGCTTGTAGCTTTGCGTCGGATTCAGTGCATGCCCCCTCAGACACCCATGGAAAATGGCAAGATGGTCAGCCAGCCGGGCATTCGCCTGGGTGAGCCGGTCCCGGGATTCACGGCGCGCAGTACGCAGGGGATCGTCTCGCTTTCGGAATTTCGCGGACGGTGGCTGGTCCTGTTCTCGCATCCCGCCGATTTCACGCCCGTATGCACCAGCGAGTTTCTGGCGATCGCGCGCGCGGCGGACCGGTTCGCGGCGCTCGACTGCGCGCTGCTGGGCGTGTCGGTCGACAGCGTCTTCTCGCATCTTGCGTGGCTGCGGATGATCCGCGACCGATTCGGCGTGCGCGTCGAATTTCCGTTGATCGAGGACCCGACACTCGAAATCGCGCGCGCCTATGGCATGATCGCGCCAGAGTCTTCCGACGCGGCCGGTGCGCGCGCGACCTGCTTCATCGACCCGGCCGGCGTGCTGCGCGCGGCGACACTCTATCCTGCCAATGTCGGGCGTTCGGTCGAAGAGATGCTGCGCATGGTCGCGGCGTTGAAGGCGGCTGAGGAAAGCGGCGGGATGACGCCCGCCGACTGGGCGCCGGGCGAGCCGCTGGTGCGCCCGCCCGCCGACCTGCTCGACGCGGCGCTCGGCACCGAAGACCCGGTCGAATGGTTCTATGCCGAACTGCTGAACCAGGCGGAACGGCGATGAGCGACGAGAAACAGACCGAGCTGCAGGCGGAGCTGCTGCGTGCGCTCGCGCACGGCGTGCGGCTGGAGTTGCTGCAGGCGATCCGCGGCGGCGAACGCGCGGTGCACGAGATCGAGGCGGCGACGGGCATCGGCCAGCCGGGGCTGTCGCAACAACTTGCGGTCCTGCGCAAGGCGGGGCTGGTCGCCGCGCGGCGCGACGCCAAGCAGGTCTTCTACAGCATCGACCGCGCGCGCGTGGCCGAGGCGGCCCGGATCATCGCCGCGCTGAGCGACATCGCGCTCGACCCGCCGCCGTCGGGCCGCCTGCCCCCTGTACCGACCCCCGGCACCGCGATGTTCGCGCGCATCGGCTGAACCTGCGTTTGCCTGGAAGTGGATGTGGCTGCGCCGCACCATGGCGCGGTCTTCGGCTTTCCGCCGGTGATTTTGTCGAGTGCAGCCGCCGCGGCCCGTAGGTCGTCCCTGCCGGCGAAGCAGAACAATCCGGAGACGGCCTGCAGAACCCTGGATTGCCTCGCGTCGCGCACAACGACGATAAGGCACCATGGGATCGTGCGAAACAAGCAGAGCAGGTCGGCCGCGATCGAGACGCCGAACCGATCTGCGGCCCAGAGCATGGTCAAGTTGCCCGTTTTCGGACAGCGGCTCGGAAAATGCGGCGACGAAGGACATGGGGGGTCTTCCCCCAAGCTGCAAACGCTCTAGACGCTCAAGCGCGGCACGCTCTCGACCGGCAGCCGGTCGCGCGCCAGCGCCAGCGGCGCGGGGCGGTGCGACACCAGCACCAGCCCGGTCCCGGTAGTGTCCAGCCAGCCGCCCAGCCGGAGCACCAGCTCCGCCTCGGTCGCCGCGTCGAGGCCTTCAGTCGGCTCGTCGAGCAGCAGCCACGGGCGCTTCGCCAGCAGCGCGCGCGCCAGCGACAACCGCTTGCGCTCGCCCCCCGACAAAATGCCTCCGCCGTCGCCGAGCAGCGTGTCGACCCCGCGCTCCATCGCCGCCACACGGGTGTCGAGGCACGCGACGCGCAGCGCATCGGCAATCTCCTCCGCGCCGATGCCCGGTCGGGCGATCCTCAGATTGTCGGCAATACTGCCCGCGATCAGCACTGCGTCCTGCGGCGACAGCGCGAACTGGCCGCGCAGCGCCGCCGCGCTCGCCCGCGCCAGCGGCGTGCCGCCGACGTCGACGTCGAACGCCGCGGGGCGGATACCCGCCAGCCCCTCCAGCAGCATCGTCTTGCCCGAACCCGACGCGCCGGTGATTGCGATGCGGCTGCCCGGCGCGAACACGTCCCCGCCGATCGTCAGCGGCGCGGGCATGGCGGCATCCCCGCTCGGGCGCGGGCCGGGGGCTTCCAGCGCGGCGAGCGTCTCGATCCGCGCAAGGCTCTCGCGCACGCTCGCCTGGCGCAACGCAGTGCGCGCGAACGACGCCATCGCCTCGACCGACGCAGCCGCCGCCAGCACCGCCAGCGCCACGCGCGCCGCGCTGCCGGTGCCGAGCAACAGCATCGCCATCGCGCACAGGCTGGCATAAGCGGCGAGCAGCCCCGCGATCATCCCCTCGCCATGGAACAGCCGCCGCCGCGCCGCGTCCATCCGCGCGGCGGGGATGGCCAGTTCGGCGGCGATGCGCGGGGCAAGGCCATAAGCGGCGATTTCCGCACGCGCCGCGGCATAATCGACATATCGTGTGCGCAACTCGCCCAGCGCCCCGGCCGCTTCGCGCGCGGGCTCGCGCGTCAACCGCCGGGCGACGAGCGCGAGCGCGAACGGCAGCGCCGCGAGCAGCAGCGCCAGCACCGCCGCCGCCTGCCATCCTGCGAGCGCCGCCAGCGCGACCGCCGTCGCCGCCGCGATCAACCCCGCCGGGCGCGCCGGACGGCGCACGACCAGATCCTCCAGTGCGTCGATGTCGCCGATCAGCCGCGCGCTGGCGTCGCCACCCGACAAATCGGGCGCGGTGCGGCTGTCCTGCGCCGCCAGCCGCGCGAACAGGCTGGCGCGCAGCCCCGCCATGCCGCGCAGCGCCGCCTGATGCGACGCCAGCCGCTCGCCATAGCGCGCGACGGTGCGCGTGATGGCAAGCCCGCGGATCGCCGCGCTGGGCAGCAGATAATTGAATGCCGCAATCGCCACGGCGCCCCCGGCACCCGCCACTGCCGCGCCGGTCAGGAACCAGCCCGACAGCGCGAGCAGCACGACTGCCGACACCCCCGCCAGCGTCGCCCAGACGAAGGCCCAGACCAGCAGGCGGCGCGACGCGCCGGTCAGCACTTGATCGAACAGCGCCTTCACAACGCAACCTCGCGTTCCGCCAGCGCGACCAGCCGCGCATCATGCGTGGCAACCACCAGCGCGCGGCGCTTCGCCAGATCGGCGAGCATCGCCGCAATCGCGTCGGCGCTCGCATCGTCCAGGTCGGCGGTGGGCTCGTCGCAGAGCAGCAGCGGCCGCCCCGACAGCAGCGCGCGGGCAAGGCCGATCCGCCGCCGCTCGCCGCCCGACAGCCCCGAACCGCGATGGTCGAGCACCAGCGCCAGCGCTTCCGGCCGCGCGGCGACCAGCGGCCCCAGCCCCACGCGCGCCACGGCGTCGGCGACATCGGCGTCGCTCGCATCGGGGCGCGCCAGCACCAGATTGTCGCGCAGGCTTCCGGGCAGCAGCAGCGGCACCTGCGCCGCCCAGGCGATGTCGCCCGACGCGATGCGCGCATCGCCGGTCGTCCGGATGCTGCCCGACGCCAGGTCGATCTGGCCGGCAATGGCGGCGAGCAGGCTGGTCTTGCCCGCGCCGGTCGGCCCGGTCAGCGCGACCATGCCCGTCTGCCCCAGCACGAAATCGACGGGGCCAATCGCGTGCCCCGGCCAATGGATCGACACGTCGCGCACGACGAGCCCGTCGAAAGCAGCCTCCGCCGTCGCGGACGCGGGCATGTCGGCCAACAGCGGCGCCAATTCCTTCTCCGCCGCTTCGCCGAGCTGCTTTTCATGATAGGCGGCGGCCAGCCTGCGCATCGGCAGATAGAATTCCGGCGCCATCGCCAGCGAGAAAAAGGCTTCGCGCAGCGTCAGCGTCTCGGGCACCTTGAACGGCAGCAGCCCCAGCAGGCTGAATCCGCAATAGACCGCGACCAGCGCGACCGACAGCGCCGAAAAGAATTCGAGCACCGCGCCCGACAGGAACGCCGCGCGCAGCACCGCGATGGTGCGTTCGGCAACCGCGGCGGTGGCGCCCGCCACCTGTCGCGCGACCCGGTCCTCCGCGTCGAAGTGGCGGATGATCCGCACCGTACGGACCCGGTCGACGAAAATGCCGGAAAGCGTGCCCAGCGCGTCGAGTTGCCGTTCGGATGCGCGCCTTGCCGCACCGCCCGCCAGGATCATGCCGAGGACGAAAGGGATCAGCGTCGCGAACAGTATCGCCGCCGAAACCAGGCTGGCCCCCGCCACCAGCACCACGACCAGCAACGGCCCCGCAGCGGCCGAAAAGCGCACCGGGACGAAGCGGGCGCGATATGCCTCCATCGTCGCGACATGGTCGATCGCCAGCGTGGCGCTGCGGCCGATCGCGATCGGCTCGGTGCGCTTGCCGCCGAGCAGCCTGGGGAAAAGCCGCGTGCGCAGGGCAATTCCGGCCCGTTGCGCCTCCGCAACGGCGACTCGATGCACCGACGCGACCGACGCCCAGCGGACCAACCCGCCGGCCACCAGCGTGACCAACGTCGACACCGGGACATTTTGCCCTAGTGCCAAGGCGGCGACGCCTGTGGAAATTCCCAAGGAAAACAGGGCGGCTCCGGCGATATCCCCCATCCAGAAGCCGCCTGCCATGTTTTGATTACGCGTTTTCACTTATCGTTTAATCGCAATCTTTGACTTAGCCGATGACGAGGCGTACGGACGGGTCCACTGACCATGCCCGGACGCTACCAGACCCGATACGTCTGCGGCTAGCCCACATGAGGCCCGAAAATGATCGATATGGCAGTTGTCGAATTATCCCGTCTGCAATTCGCACTGACGGCGATGTACCATTTCCTCTTCGTTCCCCTGACGCTGGGGCTCTCCTTCATCCTTGTCATCACCGAATGCGTCTATGTGATGACCGATCGCCCCATCTGGCGCGACATCACGCGTTTCTGGGGCAGGCTCTTCGGCATCAACTTCGTGCTCGGGGTCGCGACCGGCCTGACCATGGAGTTCGAATTCGGCACCAACTGGGCCTATTATTCGCACTATGTGGGCGACATTTTCGGCGCTCCGCTGGCGATCGAGGGGCTGATGGCCTTCTTCCTCGAGGCTACATTCGTTGGGCTGATGTTCTTCGGCTGGGACAAGCTGAGCAAGCGCCAGCACCTGTTCACGACCTTCATGGTGGCACTGGGTTCGAACCTGTCGGCGCTGTGGATCCTGATCGCCAACGGCTGGATGCAGCACCCGGCCGGGTCGGCGTTCAACCCCGAAACGATGCGCATGGAAGTCACCGACTTCATGGCCGTGCTGTTCAACCCCGTCGCCCAGGCAAAGTTCGTCCACACGGTCAGCGCGGGCTATGTCACCGCGTCGGTGTTCGTGCTGGGCGTGTCCGCCTATTATCTGCTGCGCGGCCGGCATCTGGAGCTTGCCAAGCGCAGCTTCGCGGTTGCCGCGGCTTTCGGGCTGGCGGCATCGCTGTCGGCCGTCGTGCTGGGCGACGAGAGCGGTTACGCACTCACTGAGAACCAGAAAATGAAGCTCGCCGCGATTGAAGGCGCGTGGCACACCGACCCGGCGCCTGCCGGCATCGCGGTGTTCGGCCTGCCGTCGAATGCGGGACGCGAAACTACGCACGAGATCAAGATTCCCTATGTTCTGGGGCTGATCGCCACGCGCAGCATTACCGGTGAAGTGAGCGGCATCTTCCCGCTGGTCGAAAGCGCCAAGGCCCGAATCAAGAATGGCCTGATCGCCTATGACGCCGTCGAAAAGCTGAAGGTGGACCGGACCGACGTGGCGGCACGTCAGGCGTATGAAGAGTCCAAGATGGACCTTGGCTATGCAATGCTGTTGAAACGGTTCGTCGCCGATCCGCGTACCGCCGATGCCGCGACGATCGATCGCGCGGCGTGGAGCACCGTCCCCAATGTCCCCGCGCTCTTCTGGCTGTTCCGTCTGATGGCGGGGCTGGGCTTCTTCTTCATCGCCTTTTTCGGCGTGGCGCTTTATTATGCCAATGCTCGGAAATTCAACGCAAAATGGTTCCTGCGTCTGGCGGTGCTCGTCATTCCGCTACCGTGGCTCGCCGCCGAACTCGGCTGGCTGGTTGCGGAGATCGGACGCCAGCCCTGGGCCGTGGAGGGTGTGTTGCCGACCTTCCTGGCGGCATCCAGCCTGACTGTTGCCGAATTGTGGGTCACAATCGCCGGCTTCACGCTGCTCTACACTGTGCTTGCGGTCATCGAGGTTCGCCTGATGCTCGCGTCGATCAAGCACGGACCGGAACCCTATAGCCCGCCCGCGCCGGAGGCCGGCCATGCTGCCGCCCTTCACGCCGTGCCGGCCGAGTGAGGGAGAAACACGATGCTTCCTTTCGACTATGAAACACTGCGCGTTATCTGGTGGCTGTTGCTGGGTGTCCTGCTGATCGGCTTTGCGCTGACCGACGGGTTCGACCTGGGGGTCGCTGCGCTCCTCCCCTTCGTTGCCCGCAACGATGAGGAACGGCGGATGGTTATCAACACCGTCGGCGCGACCTGGGAAGGCAACCAGGTCTGGTTCGTCCTGGGCGGCGGCGCGATCTTTGCCGCGTGGCCGTTCGTCTACGCGGTCAGCTTTTCGGGCTTCTACCTGGCCATGTTCCTGGTGCTCGCGTCGTTGATCCTGCGTCCGGTCGGGTTCAAATACCGGTCGAAGCGCGCGAGTGCGACGTGGCGGACCGGCTGGGACTGGGCATTGTTCGTCGGCGGGTTCGTGCCGGCGCTAGTGTTCGGCGTGGCGGTCGGCAATGTCCTGCTGGGCGTGCCCTTCCGCCTCGATGGCGACCTGCGCTCGTTCTACGAAGGCTCGCTGCTCGGGCTGTTCACGCCGTTCAGCCTGCTGTCCGGGCTGCTTTCGGTTGCGATGCTCGTACTGCACGGCGCGGGCTGGCTGAGCCTGAAGGCAGAGAAGGACAGCCCGGTGTACAAGCGCGCGCGCAACTGGGGCCAGATCGCCGCGCTGCTCGCGGTCGTGCTGTTCGCGCTGGGCGGCGCCTATGTCGCGATGGGCGGGCTCGGCTATCAGCTCGCGGGCGTCGCCGACCCCAACGGGCCGTCGAACCCGCGGATGCTGGGTGCGATTGCCGCGCCGGGTGCGTGGCTTGATAATTACGGCCGCTATCCGTGGATGATGACCGCGCCGGTGTTGGGGCTCGTCGGGCCGCTGATTGCACTGTTGGGGATCCGCGCTGGCCGGGATTCGCTGGTGTTCACCGGTTCGTCGCTGGCGACCGTCGGGATCATCTCAACCGTCGGGCTGTCGATGTTCCCGTTTATCCTGCCAAGCTCGATCGACCCGGTGTCCAGCCTGACGGTGTGGAACGCCTCGTCCAGCCACTTGACGCTGTTCATCATGCTGCTGGTGACGGTCATCTTCCTGCCGATCGTGCTGATCTACACGGCGTGGGTGTACAAGGTGCTGTTCGGTCGCGTGACCAGCCACGCCGTGCGCACCAACCCCGACTATTATTGAG
>JBMOOB010000028.1:50000-115061 GCA_049323815.1 Pseudomonadota bacterium
CGCGTCATCTTCCTGGTCGGCCTGCCCTTCTATGCCGGATTCGCAGTCACCGCCGAACCGCTGGTCCATGTCGTGCTGGGCGAAAAGTGGCTGGAGACGGCACCCGTTGTCCGGCTCCTTGCGATCGCGATGCCGTTCATGACGCTGCAGGTGCTGTTCGCTCCCGCCGTCGAGGCGCTGGGGCGGCCCGGCATTTCGACGCGCAATTCCATGGTCGGCGCGATCCTGTTGCCCATCGCCTTCCTGATCGGCGTGCAAGGTGGTGAGCGCGGTATCGCGCTTGCGTGGGCGGTCGGCTATCCGGTGCTGGTGGCGATTTCGTCGATCTGGACGTTGCCCGTCATCGGCGTGCGCCGGCGCGAAATCGGCGTCGCGCTTGCGCCGGCGCTTCTTGCGTCGGCCGCGATGGGCGGCGTCGTGCTGCTGGTCGATCTGGGATGGGCGGCCGGGCAGTCGCCGGTCGTCCGGCTTGCGATTCTCGTGGGCGTCGGGGTTGCGACCTATGGCCTGTGGCTGCTTGCCTTTGCGCGCCCGGCCGTGACCGAAGTGATTCGCCTGATCCGCCGCCGTTGAGCGCGTCAGGCGGCAAGCGCGCGCCGCGCCTTCAGCGTGGCATCGACATACGCACCCCGATGAAAGCGATACGTGCCGATGAAGTGGACGAACGCAGCGTCGGCGGGCACCCTGTCGTTCCAGAAATTGAGATAGCGGTCGTAGGGAAGCAGCACCGGCTCGCCTTCGTTGGCGATCAGCACGTTCGACATCACTTGCTCGCTGCCCCAGCGCTTCCAGCTTTCGCGGCCCAGGATCGCCTCCGCCTCGCGGCTGAATGCACGCGCGACATCGGGGCCAAAGCCGCCCGGTGCGAATCCGGCAAAGCCCGCACAGCCGCGCACATAATGGCGCGGCACCGGCAATCCGGCGTCGATCCGACTCAGGATAGCCTCGGTCGCGTCCTGGATGTGCGTCTTCAGGCTGAACGGATCGCGCGATGGGCGCGTCGCAGCAAAGGCGTCGATACCCAACCACTCGGTCCCCGCCTCGCCGCGCAGCGTGAAGTCGCGGCGTGCGTCGATCGCGGCGGCGACTTCGGGAACCGGCCCCAGCGTCACCGTGTCCGAATCGAGCTGGATCACATAGGAGTCGCGACGCAGTTCAAGCAGGAACAGCAATCGTTCCCAGCACGATCGTGGCGGGCATCCGCCCAGTTCCACCGACGCGATACTGCGGATTTCGGGCCGGCCGAGGTGCGCGTCGAGTACGGCGCGATCTTCGGCGGTCAGCGTCCCGTCGTCCAGGATCACGATCCGCCCACGGCCAAGCTGTCCATGCAACGACTTCACTGCCACCAGATAGGGTAGCAGCACGCGCGTCCCGATCATCGAATACAGAATCACGCCGTCATCGCGCGGCACGATCGGCGGTGTCGACAAGATGCCGCGCGCACGCACCAGGTGCCATGCCTGCGCCAGATGCCAGTGAAGATGCTCGGACAGCGTCGCCATATGCCGCACTGCACCTAGCATGGCGTGGCTTAAGCAATCGTAGCTGTCGAGCGCGGCTGCGCACGCCGTCCGGCAGCGGGCGGCGGTCAGACCTGCTGGATATAGGCGCGCATCGCGTCGGCTTCCGATTCGATGCGCTCGATCCGGTAGCGCACCAGATCGCCGATCGACACGAACCCGACCAGCCGGCTGCCATCGACCACCGGCAGGTGGCGAATCCGGCGGCGCGTCATCAACGACAGCGCGCCCAGCACCGATTCGCCCGAACCGACCGTAATCGCCGGCGCAGTCATCACCTGCGCCACCGGTAGCTCCAGCGCCGCGGCGCCTTCGCGTTCCAGACAATAGATCACGTCGCGTTCCGAGAAAATTCCGGCGACGGCGTCGCCTTCCATGACCGGCATTGCGCCGATCCGACGCGTTGCAAGTACGGCCACTGCCTCGCTGACGGTCCGATCGCCTGAGATCGAGACCACATCCGTCCCCTTGCCGTCCAGGATTGCCGCGATAGTCATCGCACTCCTCCTCGATTCTGGTGAGGCGGTTGAGGATTCCACGAATCATCCCCAATTGCAAAGCATGACCGAATCGCGCCCCGGACTCGACCATCCCGAATATGCCGCCTTTGCCTGGGCGCGGTTCCGCCTGGTGCTGTGGTGGATGACCGGCGCGTCGGTGGCGACGGTCGGTGTTGCGCTGGCGCTGCTGTGGTGGTCGCTCGGCGAATTGCGGCTGCACGTCGCGATCGCGACAGCGCTTGGTGTGTTTTTAACGATGATGCTGGCATCCGCGCTGATGGGGCTGATGTTTCTCAGCTCGGGCAGCGGCCATGACGAACAGGTGATCGACCCGCTGGCGGGCGAAGTCGACATCGACGACTGAAACGCGACGGCTGGGTGCGTGGTCCCGGACTGTAATGGTGCATCGTCGATCCTGAGACCTCAGGAGGAGGAGGCCCTATGGCAAATGTCCTTCGCGGCAGCGCCCGCGCGACGCCGCATCTTCGATGCCGCTGCCCGTAAACGGTCAACTTGAAAATGCTCCAAGCGGGCGCAAGCGCCCCGCTCAACCAATCTTGGTCGCATATTGCGGCAATCCGTGCGCCCAGGCGCAGGACAGATACGCAAAAAGGGCGCCGCTCCGTGTCGAAGCCGCGCCCTTTTTTTGGCGATCGGACAGATTGCAAACGCAGCGACCTTTGGTGTCGAAGACCGCGAACGTCGAACCCAGTATCTATTTGCAAGCGATACAAGCGCCTTTTCTGATCCTTCGGCGCCGCCACTTGCCGATCTGCGCGAGGCGAGCCGCCGCAGCGGATCCGACAGCACCTCAATCCCGCCCGGCGGGAACAGGTCAGGCGGCCGGCGGCGCGTCGGCGTCGCTGCGCGGCGTACGGCGGCGGCGGCGAGGCTTAGCATCTTCCTCGGCTTCGTCGGTACCCAGCGCGGGCGGCAGAACCGCGGCGTCGATACCGGCGGGCGCATCATCCGCCTCCGCCGCATCGCGCCGTGGGCGACCGCGACGGCGCACGGGCTTGGCAACCTCCTCCGTCGTGTCGGTCGCATCGGCCGCGTCGGGCTGGGCAATGTCTTCGCCGGCGCCAGCCGCTTCTTCGCGTGCACCGTCATTGTAACGGGCATGCCCGTTGGAACGGCCGTTGTTGCGCGGCGACTGACGCGGTTCGCGGCGCGGTTCGTGGCCACTCGAATCCTGTTCGTCGGCACGCTGGGTGTCGCCGTCGAAATCGAAATCATCGTCTTCGTCGATTTCGTCGCGCTGGCGGCGGTGGCTGTTGTTCTCCTCCGCACGCGCGCGATTATCGCTCAACACGCGGAAATAATGGTCCGCGAACTGAAGATAATATTCGGTGTTGACTCGGTCGCCCTGCATCTGGGCATCGCGCGCGAGATTTTTGTATTTCTCAAGCAACTGGGCGGCATTGCCGCGCGCCCGATTATCGATGCGGTTCCCATTGTCGGAGCGATTGGGATTACCCTGCGAGCGCTGCCCGCCGCGACCGCGACGGCGGCCGGCCTGACGATTATTCATCAAGGTCTCTGTGTCCTGTCCAAAAACTGTCCGTCGATCCAATCCGATCCCGGATGCGTGTTACCCAGCACGCCCCGCATGGGGACTCGCCCCGAAACGGTGTGCCCGCCACGGCCGCCGGACTGCAGCGGCTCACATGACCATGGAGAGGGCCAACGACCTGGTGTTCAACGGCTGGGTTGAAACTGCCTTGCCCCTGCTCCGTCTTAGCGGGTGCAACACTATTCTCCAAGCGGAAATATGTGACATTTTCGTGCCGGATCACGTCAGGACCAGCGCGCGCGGCCGCGATTCGAGGTCACGGTGCAAAACCACGGAAAAGCCTTCCGCGTCCGCCAGCGCACCGACTGCGTCCGCCTGGCGCCACCCGATTTCCAGCACCGCCGCCCCGCCGCTTTCCAGCATCCGGCGCAGGTCGGGGATCAGCCGGCGATAGGCGTCGAGCCCGTCCGCCCCGGCGTACAACGCCTCGTGCGGCTCGAACCGGACCACGTCCTCGGGCAGCGCTTCGTCGGTGCCGATATAGGGCGGGTTGCACAAAATGAGGTCGAACCTGCCGGTCACGTCCGCGCCCCAGTCGCCGGTCGAAAAGCTTGCGCGATTTGCCATTCCCAGCCGTTCGGCATTGCGCCGCGCATAGCCGAGCGCCGTTTCCGACCGGTCGACGCCCAGCCCCGATGCGTCGGGCCAGCGGTCCAGCGCGGCGAGCAACAACGTCCCCGGCCCGGTGCCGAGGTCGAGCAGCGCGCGCGGCGCGCGGTCGGCGAAATGTGCTTCGGCAGCTTCGATCAGCACTTCGCTGTCGGGGCGCGGCACCAGCACGCCCGGGCCAACTTCCAGCCGGATCGTCCAGAAATCGCGGCTGCCGGTGATATAGGCGACCGGTTCGTGCGCCAGCCGCCGCTCGACCAGCGCATCGAAGCTATCGGGAACCGGATCACCCAGGTGCGACAACAGCATCGCCTCGCGCGTTGTGCCCAGCGCGTGCGCGGCGAGCAATTCGGCGTCGAGCCGCGGCGATTGCGACACCCCGGCCAACCGCACGGTGCCGCTGGCCACGGCGTTGCGAACCCGGATCATGCCGCATCGAGCTGGGCCAGCCTTTCCGCCTCGTCCGCTGCGATCAATGCATCGATCAACTCTTCCATCTCGCCTTCCAGGATTTCGGGCAGGCGGTGCAGCGTCAGGTTGATCCGATGGTCGGTCACGCGCCCTTGCGGGAAATTATAGGTGCGAATCCGCTCCGACCGGTCGCCCGATCCCACCATCGACTTGCGTGCGCCCGCGCGTTCGGCGTGCAGCCGCTCGCGCTCGCGCTCATACAGGCGGGTGCGCAGCACTTTCATCGCCTTGGCCTTGTTCTTGTGCTGCGATTTTTCATCCTGCTGGATAACGACCAGCCCGGTCGGCAAGTGCGTGATGCGAACCGCGCTGTCGGTGGTGTTGACTGACTGACCGCCCGGTCCCGACGACCGATAGATGTCGATGCGCAGGTCCTTGTCGTCGATCTTGACGTCGACGTCCTCCGCCTCGGGCAACACTGCGACGGTCGCCGCCGACGTGTGGATGCGCCCGCCCGCCTCGGTCGCGGGCACGCGCTGCACGCGGTGGACGCCGCTTTCAAATTTCAGCCGCGCGAACACGCCCTGGCCGGTCACGCTGGCGACAACTTCCTTATAGCCGCCGGCTTCCGACGCGCTGGCGGAAATCAGTTCAAGGCGCCAGCCGCGGCTGTCGGCATAGCGCTGGTACATGCGCAGCAGGTCGCCCGCGAACAGCGCGGCTTCGTCGCCGCCGGTGCCCGCGCGGATTTCCAGCATCGCCGGCCGCTCGTCGGCGGCGTCGCGCGGCAACAGCGAAATCGCCAGCGCGCGCTCGGCCTCGGGCAGCTTCCGTCGGATCGCCGCAATTTCCTCGCGCGCCATTTCGCGAATGTCCGGGTCGCCTTCGATCTCCATGCCTTCCAGCACTTCGACTTCGGCGCGCAGCCGCCGCACCTCCCCCGCCGCGCGCGCGACGGGTTCCAGCTCGGCATATTCCTTCGACACCTGGACGAACCGATCGCCCGGCAAGTCGCCGGTCGCCATCAGCGCCTGCAACTCGTCGCGCCGCGCCTCGATGGCGGCGATGCGGTCGGCCGGAATCGCGATCATGCGAGCGCCAGTTCCTCGATCAGTTGCTTAACACGCGCGTGCTCGGGCGATTCCACCGACGACCGGATGTTCGCCACCACGCGATCGTCACGCACGACCAGCGACACCAGCAGCTTCGCAGGCACCCTGGTCGCCTTGTCATAGCGTTTGCGCGGCGATCCGGTCGCGATCATGTCGGCCGACAGCCCCCGCCCGCGCAGCGCCCGGACGACACGGACCGCGTCCGGATAGGCACGGTCGTCCTCGACCGCCAGGATCACGTCGGGATGCTCGCCCGCCGGTTCGGGCAGCAGCATCGCCAGCCGCTCGACTCCCGCCGCCCAGCCGACGCTAGGCGTTTCGGGTCCGCCCAGCGACGCCATCAGCCCGTCATAGCGCCCGCCCGCCAGCACGGTGCCCTGCGCGCCCAGCCGGTCGGTGACGAATTCGAACGCCGTGTGGCGATAATAGTCGAGCCCGCGGACCAGCCGCGGATTGCGCGTCCACGCCACCCCCGCCGCGTCGAGCCCCGCCGTCACTGCGTCGAAGAAACCGCGCGCCGTGGGCGTCAGATAGGCATCGATGTCGGGCGCCGAATCGGCGATCGGCCGGTCGCGCGGGTCCTTCGAATCCAGGATGCGCAGCGGGTTCTTCTCCAGCCGCGTCAGGCTGTCCTCGGACAGTTCGCCCCTGTGCGCCTCGAAATGCGCGACCAGCGCGGCGCGCCACGCCTCGCGCGTTTCCGCGTCGCCCAGCGTATTGAGCTGCAAGGTGACGCCGTCAGCGATCCCCAGTTCGCGCAGCAACTGGTCGGCCATGACGAGCAGCTCGACATCCGCACTCGGATCGGCGGCATTCAGGATTTCGGCGTCGATCTGGTGGAACTGGCGGAACCGCCCCTTTTGCGGGCGTTCGTAGCGGAAGACCGCGCCCGACGTGGTCAGCTTCAGCGTCCCGTGCTGCTGCCACCCCTCGGTCAGATAGGCGCGGCAGATGCCCGCGGTGAATTCGGGGCGCAGCGTCAGCGAATCACCGCCGCGATCCTCGAAGGTATACATTTCCTTCGACACTACGTCGGACGTTTCCCCCATCGACCGCGCGAACACGCCGGTCGCTTCGAACACGGGGATGTCGACGCGCTGGAAGCAATACAGCCGCCGCACGCGCTCGAACGTCTCGAGCACGGTTGCGAAGCGGCGCTGTTCGTCGCCGAAGATGTCTTGCGTACCGCGAACGCGGTTGGGGGTTTCGATCCGGGCCATAAAGTCGCGCTATCTAGGGCAGAGTTGGCCGGAGTGCCATAACCAGATTGCGACCGATCAAGGATCGCGCGCGCGGCGCAATTTCCTGTCCGACGCGCGCATCCGCGCAAACGGGCTTGAACGTGCGCGGCGGGGACGCTACCTCGGCGATCCGCTGGGATGCGGGTATAGCACAATGGTAGTGCAGCAGCCTTCCAAGCTGAATACGCGGGTTCGATTCCCGCTACCCGCTCCAGCGCCGCATCCTTGAATGACAGGCCAGCCCGCCCCCGACCGCCCGGAAATCCGCGACGCGGCGCGCGACGACGCCCTCGCGCTCTATATCCACTGGCCTTTCTGCGTCTCCAAATGCCCCTATTGCGATTTCAACAGCCATGTCCGCGAACGCGTCGACCAGCCGCGTTGGCGCGACGCGCTGCTCGCCGATCTGGCGCATGAAGCGGCGCTACTGCCGGGCCGGCGCCTGGGATCGATCTTCTTCGGCGGCGGCACGCCCAGCCTGATGCCGCCCGCGACGGTCGCGGCGCTGATCGACGCGGCGACCGCCGCCTGGGCGCCGGTCGAAGGAATCGAGATCACGCTGGAGGCGAACCCTTCGTCGGTCGAGGCCGCGCGATTCGACGACATTGCAGCGGCCGGCGTCAATCGCGTCTCGCTCGGGCTGCAGGCGCTCGACGACTCGGCGCTGCGTTTCCTTGGCCGGGCGCATGACGTGGCGGAGGGGTTGGCGGCGCTGGCAACCGCGCAGCGGCATTTCGCGCGGGTCAGCTTCGACCTGATCTATGCCCGCCCCGGCCAATCGCTCGCGGCATGGGAGAGCGAACTGGCCCGCGCGGTGGCCTTCGGCACCGAGCATCTGTCGCTCTATCAACTGACGATCGAGCCGGGGACGCGATTCGCGACGCTGGCGGCGCAGGGCGCGCTGGCCATTCCCGATGGCGATGCCGCCGCCGACCTGTTCGAAGCGACGCGCGCGATGACCGCTTCGGCGGGCATTCCCGCCTATGAAGTGTCCAACCATGCGCGGCCGGGGGCGAAAAGCCGTCACAACCTGACTTATTGGCGCTACGGCGACTATGCTGGCATCGGCCCCGGTGCGCATGGCCGGCGCGGCGGCATGGCGACGTTCCGACGGAAAAAGCCCGAGAACTGGCTGAGTGCACTCGACCGCAACGGCCATGGCATCGAACGCGAGGAGGCGCTGGTGCCCGAAGAACGCGGCATCGAGGCATTGCTGATGGGGCTACGGCTGGCGGAGGGCGTAGACCTGGCGCGCCTCGCCGCACTGGCGGGGGGAGCGGCGCCGGTGGACGAGGCAGCGCTTGTTCGGCTGGAAGGTCATGGCCTTCTCCGCCGGACCGGCGAGCGACTGGTCGTCACCGACTCGGGCATGCCGGTGCTCGAGGCGATCCTGCGCGAGATCGTGCGCGACTGAACCCGCCGCGAATCGCTTGCGGTTGCCCGCCGCCGACGGCTCCCGCAAAAAAGCGACCCGGAGCACTGCCGCCCCGGATCGCTTCCCGATTCAGCCGGACCCGCCCGGGGCCCGGCGACGTCAGTTGAACACCTTTGGCGCCGACGACACTGTCACGGTCGTCCCGCCACGGATTTCCTGCACCTCCAGTGCGCGTTCGGCCACGCCGTCGCGACCGAAACGAAACACCCCGTCCAGCCCGGCGAAGCCGCCTGCGTCCACCAGCCGCTTTTCGGGGAATTCCTCGCCCTGTTTCCAATCGCGCGCGATGCGGACGGTCAACAGCACCGCGTCATAGCCCATCGTCGACAGGCGATAGGGCGCCAGGCCGAACCGCGCGCGATACTTGCCGGCATATTGGCGGTAGTAGTTGTTCGGCACGCTGGCGAACCACGCGCCGTTCAGCGCCGCGTTCGACCCCACCGACGAATCGCTGTTCCACAATTCGGTGCCCAGGACGCGCGCGGTGGCGTTGCCCCTGCGCAGGATCGGCACGGCGGTCGCGGCGCTGCCGCCGCTGCCCGCGATCAGCACTGCCTGGAACGGATTGCGGTTCAGCTTGGCAATAGCGCTGGTCATCGAACCGGCGCGGCCGTCATAGGTTTCCATGCCGGTCACGGTGCCACCCGCATCCTCGACCGCGCGCAGCAGCGCCGTCGAGGCGCGCTCGCCATACAGCCCGCTCGGCACCAGCCCGGCGAACTGGGTAATGCCGCTCGTCCGCGCATAGCGGACCACGCGCTCGATCGACTGAGTCGGCACATAGCCGAGGATATAGGTGCCGTCGCCCGCGACGCTGACGTCGTTCGAGAAGCTGATGACCGGCACGTGCGCGCGCCGCGCGATCGGCGCCACGGCGCGTACGTCCTCGCTCAGCAACGGGCCCAGGATCAGGCCGTTGCCGTCGGCGATTGCACGTTCCGCCGCCTGCGCCGCGCCCTGCGCGGTGTCATAGGTGGTGATGCGCACCTGTTCGTTCTTGGTGTCGAGGATCGCGAGTTGAGTCGCGTTCGCGATCGATTGGCCGACACCCGCATTGGTTCCGGTCAGCGGCACGAGCAGCGCGACACGGTGCCGCGTCAGGTCTTCTTCCGGAATACCCGGCTTGATGACCGGCTTCGGCCGCTCGACCGGCTTTTCGACCGGGCCGGGGCGTTCGGCGGGCGGAATGATGCGCGGCCCGCCCGCGCAGGCGGCGACCAGCATCGCCAATCCCATCGCGGCCAGGCGCCACGCGCCCCTAACACCCTGTTGCGGTTTCCCTGCGGCGTCTGCCATGTCTCTCCCCAATGCAGCCCGTACTAGCGCCCGGCCTCTATATCGTCGCCACCCCGATCGGCAATCTCGGTGATCTTTCGCCGCGCGCCGCTGAAATACTCTCGAACGCCGATGTAGTTGCGGTCGAGGACACGCGCGTGACGGCGGGGCTGTTGCGCCACATCGGCTCGAAGCGGCCGATGCTTCCCTATCACGATCACAACGCCGACGCAGTGCGCCCCGGCCTGATCGCGCGGATGGCGAGTGAATCGGTGGCGCTGGTGTCCGATGCGGGGACGCCGCTCATCTCCGATCCCGGCTACAAGCTGGCGCGCGACGCGCGCGCGGCGGGCCATGCCGTCACGACGATTCCCGGTCCCTGCGCCGCCATCGCCGCGCTGACGCTGGCGGGATTGCCGACCGACCGATTTTTCTTCCTCGGCTTCCTGCCGCCCAAGGCGCATGCGCGCGCCGAAGCGATTGCCGAGGTCGCGGCCGTCCGCGCGACGTTGATCCTCTACGAATCGGGTCCCCGGCTTGCCGCGACGCTGGCCGCGCTGGCCGAGGGGCTGGGGAATCGCGAAGCGGGGGTCGCGCGCGAGATCACCAAGAAGTTCGAGGAATGCATGACCGGCACGCTGGCGTCGCTCGCCGAACGCTATGCCGACGCGCCGCCGCGTGGCGAGATCGTCATCGTCGTCGGCCCGCCGGGCGAAGCGCCGCCACCCAGCGCCGAAGACGCCGACGCCGCGCTGGCCGAGGCGCTGACGCGGCTCCCCCCCGCCAAGGCGGCGGGCGAAGTGGCGAAGAAATTCGGGCTCGACCGCAAGGCGCTTTATGCCCGCGCGATGGAAATAAAGGCGTGACTCCGCGCGACGCCGCGTCCCGTCGCGCCGCCGAAACACGCGGGCGCGATGGGGAAAGCGCGGCGGCCTGGTATCTGCGGCTGCGCGGCTGGCGCATCCTCGACCGGCGTGTGCGCACTCCCGCCGGCGAAGTCGACCTTGTCGCGAAAAAGGGCGCGCTGATTGCCTTTGTCGAAGTGAAGACGCGCGCGACCGCCGCCGAACTCGACCTGGCGATCGACGAGCGCCGCCTGTCCCGTGTCGCCGCCGCCGCCGAAATCCTGGCGCCGCGCTATGCGACCGGCGGCGAGGACATCCGCATCGACGTGCTGCTGATCGCGCCGGGCCGCCACGTCCGGCACATCGAGAATGCGTGGATCGGCGGCTAGCGCCTTCCACCTTGCTCCTCCGTGCGTGCCGAGCGAAGTCCAGCCACACTGCCCTACCCCGGTCCCTCGACTGCGCTCGGGACCAACGGCGGACATATTCGCCTCCGCCCGACAGGGTGACACTGCCCGCCCCGCTCCCTACATCGCGGCCGAAGCCAGATCAGGGAGCCCGCGCACTTGCTTACCGTCGCCATCCAGATGGACCCGCTCGATTCGATCAACATCGCAGGCGATTCGAGCTTCGCGCTGATGCTGTCGGCGCAGGAGCGCGGGCACCGGCTTTTCCACTATGCACCCGGGGACCTGAACTATGCCGCGGGTCGCGTCTGGACGCGCGCGCACCCGGTCGAGGTTCGCCGGGTAAAGGGCAATCACTTCAGCTTCGGCGATCCGCTCAGCCTCGACCTGGGTGCGGAGGCCGATGTCGTGCTGATGCGGCAGGACCCGCCGTTCGACCTCGGCTACATCACTGCGACGCACCTGCTCGAACGGATTTCTGACCGCACTCTGGTCGTCAACGACCCCGCCAGCGTCCGCAATGCGCCCGAAAAAATCTTCGTGCTCGACTATCCGCAGTTCATGCCGCCGACCTTGGTGACGCGCAGCCTGGACGAAGCGCGCGCCTTTCTGGCCGAGCACGGCTCGATCGTCGTCAAGCCGCTGCACGGCAACGGCGGCAAGGCGATCTTCAAGATCGACGCCGACGGCCAGAACCTCTCCTCGCTGATCGAGGTGTTCAACACCGCCTATCGCGAGCCGCACATGGTGCAGGCGTTCCTGCCCGGCGTGGCGCAGGGCGACAAGCGCATCGTGCTGGTCGACGGCGAAGTCGCCGGCGCGATCAACCGCATCCCCGGCGAAGGCGAGATCCGGTCGAACCTGGCGGTCGGCGGCAAGGCGGCGAAGACCGACCTGACCGAGCGCGAGCGCGAAATCTGCGCCGTGCTCGGCCCCGAACTCAGGCGGCGCGGGCTGTTGTTCGTCGGTATCGACGTGATCGGCGGCGAATGGCTGACCGAGATCAACGTGACTTCGCCGACCGGCATCGTCGCGCTCGACCGGTTCAACGGCACCGACACCGCGGGCATGATCTGGGACGCGATCGAAGCGAAAGTCGCCGCCCGGCGTTGATGCCGCATGACCGAATGGGTTTTTCGTATCGTCGCGGCGGGCGGCTATTGGGGCATCGCCTTCCTGATGTGCCTGGAAAATGTCGTGCCGCCGATTCCGTCGGAGCTCATCATGGGGCTGGGCGGCATCGCGGTCGCGCGCGGCGACATGGCGCTGGCGCCGCTGCTGATCGCGGCGACCTTCGGCACCGTGCTGGGCAATGTCTTCTGGTACGAAATCGGGCGGCGGATGGGCGTCGCGCGGCTGCGCCCGATCGTCGACCGCTGGGGCCGCTGGCTGACGCTCGACTGGCGCGAGATCGAGCGGCTGGAGGGATATTTCGAACGGCGCGGCGGCGCGGTGGTATTCGTTTTTCGCATGCTGCCGACGTTCCGTACGATGATCTCGCTGCCCGCCGGGCTGCTGGCGATGCCGCGCTGGAAATTCCTGCTGTGGACGGCGGCGGGCAGCGCGATCTGGAACACCGTGCTCGCGGGCGCGGGCATGTACCTGGGACAGCGCTTTGCCGACCTCGACCGCGTCGTCGGCCCGGCTGCCGTGGTGCTGATCGCCGCTTTCGTCGCCTGGTATTTCTGGCGCGTGCTGACGTGGAAACCGGCGGAGCAGTGAACGGGCCCTTCCTGCGAGTCTTCACCTCGTCCTTGCGCGCGTAGCGAAGCAATCCAGGCAGCGATACGCTTCGGTCTTGGATCGCTTCGCTACGCTTGCAATGACGCGACGGCTATCGACCGCCTCCGCGCGAACCCCGATCAGGCGCGTGGATGCGCGTTGCGGTACACGTCGAGCAAGTGCGCGGCGTCGACTGCCGTATAGACTTGCGTCGAGCTGAGGCTCGCATGCCCGAGCAGTTCCTGCAGCGCGCGCAGGTCCGCGCCGCGCCCCAGCAGGTGCGTGGCGAAGCTGTGGCGCAGCGCATGCGGCGTCGTCCGGTCCGACAGCCCCAGCCGCACGCGCGCCCGGCGCACGGCCATGCGAATCGCGCCGGGGGGCAGCGGCCCACCCTTCGCCCCGCGAAACAGCGGCGCGTCGCCCGCCACGATCCAGGGCGACACCGCGACATAAGCCTCGATCGCCGCGCGCACCTGCGGCAGCAACGGGACGATCCGCGTCTTGTCGCGCTTGCCGGTCACTCGAATCGTCTCGCCGAGCGGCAGCATTGCGCCGGTCAGCCCCACAGCCTCCCCGATACGCAGCCCGGCGCCGTAGAGCAGCAGCAGCACCGCCCAGTCGCGCGCGGCGATCCAGGGCTCGGCCGCGTCCTCCGCCGCTTCCTCGGCAAGCGCGACCGCTTCGTGCGGCGATACCGGGCGCGGCACGCCCTTCTTGACACGCGGCCCCTTCAGGCGCGGCAGCGCGGCATCGTCGCCGGCGGCGAATTTCAGGAAGCCGCGCACCGCCGACAACTCGCGCGCGGCGGAAACATTGGCCAGCCCCTCACCCCGCCGATGCGCCAGATAGGCGCGCAAGTCGGCGGCGGTCACACGCGCCAGCGCCTCTCGCGACACCGGCCCGCCCCAATGGTTCTGCAGGAACGCGACCAGCCGCGCCGCCGTCGCCTGGTAGGCGCGCACGGTATGCGCCGACCGGCGCCGGTCGCGCGCCAGATGCGCGGCATAGGACAGGGGAAGCGGAGCCTCGGCCATTACGCGAGCCTAGCCGCGCCGCGATGCGATGGCGAGCGTGGCAACGTCAGCCCGCTCGCTCAACCGGGGGCCCGTGCGGCGCGCCGACCCGCGCGGCATCTCCAAGAAAGCGTGCCCAGACGCCGCCTGGTTGCCACACGCTGTCCATCAGTGCCTTCGCGCGCGCCTCCGCACGGTGCAGCACGTCGCGGTGGTAGCGATAAAGGAATGCCGTCACGCGCGCATTGACGATGCAATGGACATGGACGCGCGCATCGCCGATGCGCGCCATCGCCGCACAGAACGCCGCGAAATCCTCCTCGCCCGGATCGTCGAATGCGACGGGAAGATGAAGGTAGTGCATCCCCAGCGCCGCGACGCTCGCCGCTTCGTCGGGCAGCGCCGCCGGGTGGCTGTGCAGCGCCAGGTTGACGACATGCCCTACGCCCAAATTGGCAATCTCGGCGAGCTGCGCCTCGCTCGGCTGGCCGGATGTCGTGATGCGATCGTCAAACCGCCGCCAGTTGGTGATGTGAACGGGATCCGGCACGGGCGACTTCTTCGTCGGGGGAATGCCCAGGCGCGCGGCAGTCGAGTCCGCGCTCCCCGGTGGTGCTCCACCCCTGGCGCCAGTTGCGCGGATGCCGCAGGGTAGCGGCCCGGTCGGGCGATGCAAGTCGCATCGCCCCGTCCCGAGCCGGGGGTTCAGCCGATCTTCTGACCCGTTTGTTCCCAATCGGCCAGGAACGCCTTGATGCCGTTGTCGGTCAGCGGGTGCTTGACGAGCTGGCGGATCACGGCGGGCGGCGCGGTCATCACATCGGCGCCCAGCTTCGCGCTTTCCAGCACATGGATCGGGTGGCGGACGCTCGCGACCAGGATCTCGGTCGCGAAGTCGTAATTGTCATAGATCAGGCGGATGTCGCTGATGAGCGCCATGCCGTCGAACCCGATGTCGTCGTGCCGGCCGACGAACGGCGAAATGAACGTCGCACCCGCCTTCGCCGCCAGCAGCGCCTGATTCGCCGAGAAGCAGAGCGTGACATTGACCATCGTGCCGTCGTCGGTCAGTGCCTTGCACGCCTTCAGCCCCTCGATCGTCAGCGGCAGCTTGACCGCGACATTGTCGGCGATCTTCCGCACGATTTCCGCTTCGCGCATCATGCCGTCGAAATCGAGCGCGACGACTTCGGCCGACACCGGGCCATCGGTAATGCCGCAGATTTCCTTGACGACTTCCAGGAAGTCGCGGCCCGACTTGCGGATCAGCGACGGGTTGGTGGTGACGCCATCGACCAGGCCGGAAGCGGCAAGGTCGCGGATTTCGGCGGTGTCGGCCGTGTCGACGAAGAATTTCATGGCGAAGGATTCCCTGCTGGATGCATGTGTTGGCGCCCCGATAGCGCGGCCCCGTCGCCGATGCCAGCGCGGGCGCGCCTCAGCGGGCGGCGCTCGCCTTCAGCATATGGTCGCGCACATCGGCGATGCCGTCGCGCAGCGCGATCAGTTCGGGCACGCTGCAACCCGCCGCTTCCAGCAGCACGGGCGGAAACTGCATTGCCACTTCGCGCATCGCGCGGCCCTTGTCGGTCAGCCGGATACGAACCTGGCGCTCGTCCTTCGGATTGCGCGCCCGGCGGATCGCGCCATGCGCCTCCAGCCGCTTCAGCAAAGGGGTGAGCGTGCTTGTCTCGAGCATCAGCCGCGTGCCGATCTCGCCGACCGACCGGTCGTCGCGTTCCCACAGCACCAGCATCGCCAGATATTGCGGATAAGTGAGCCCAAGCCGGTCGAGCAGCGGCTTGTACACGCGGCCCAGCGCGTGCGCCGCGGAATAGACTGCGAAGCAAAACTGATTGTCGAGCACAAGCATCTCGTCGGTGGCGGCAGCGGTCACGGCACTCTCCTGTCGCAAACGATATAGGCGCGCGCGCTGCGCACGCCACCATCGGGTACCAGGCGGCGCTTGTCCGGTCTCAAGTTTAACTATCGCACAATTATGTCGTGTACGATATATATCGCTGCGCAGCGGTGGTGCGGTGCGCATCGCCAGGCTGGCTGTCTCAACAAGGAAACGTCCGATGACCATTCTCTATTCGACTGAAGCCACTGCGACCGGCGGCCGCATCGGCACCGCGCGCACCAGCGACGGCGCGCTCGACGTCAGCCTGTCGACCCCCAAGGGGCTGGGCGGCGCCGGCGGCGAAGGCACCAATCCCGAACAATTGTTCGCCGCAGGCTATTCGGCCTGCTTCCTGAGCGCGATCAAGTTCGTCGCGGGGCAGGCCAAGGTGCAGATCGCCGACGATTCGACGGTGACTGCCACTGTCGGCATCGGCCCGAATGAAAGCGGCGTCGGATTCGGCCTCGACGTCGAACTGGTCGCCAGCCTGCCGGGGCTCGATCGCGATGCGGCGCAGGCGATCGTCGACCAGGCGCATGCCGTGTGCCCGTACAGCAACGCGACGCGCGGCGGCCTGGACGTACGCGTTCGCCTCGCCTGAACCCCCTTTGTTCGAACCCCGGTGCGGCGTCGCCGGCGCGCCGGGGTTTCGCGCGGACGCGGAAATGCCGATAAGGGGGCGATGTCCTCCAATCGCGTCCGTGTCGTCACGCTCAATCCCGCGCTGGGGCCGCTCGATTACCGCGTGCCGCACGGCATGTCGGCCGAACCGGGCACGATCGTCATCGCACCGCTCGGCCCCAACCAGGTCGCGGGCGTGGTGTGGGAAACGGAACGGCTGCCGACCGAACACGTCGGCGACAATCGCCTGCGCAACCTGATCGCCGTGCCCGACGCGCCGCCGATTCCGGCCAGCGTCCGGCGGCTGATCGAGTGGACGGCCGATTACTATCTCGCCCCACTCGGCGCGGTGCTGCGCATGGCGCTGTCGCACTCGGCGCTCGAACCCTCGCCCACCATTGTCGAATATCGCCTCACCGGCCGCCTGCCCGACCGCATGACGCCGCAGCGCGAGCAGGCAATCGAGCGCATCGCCGAACGCCAGGGGCTGGTGCGCGAACTCGCCACGATCGCCGATGTGTCCGAAGCCGTGATTCGCGGGCTGGTGAAGGCCGGCGCGATCGAGCCAGTGACGATCGACACCGATTCGCCCTTTCCCCTCCCCGATCCGCTGCACGGCCCGCCCGACCTGAGCGCGGACCAGGCATCGGTCGCCGGCATCCTTCGCCAGGCGGTCGGTACGGGCGAATTCCAGCCCTTCCTGCTCGACGGCGTCACGGGTTCCGGCAAGACCGAAGTCTATTTCGAAGCGATCGCGACGGCGCTGGCGCAGGGCAGGCAGTCGCTGGTGCTGCTGCCCGAAATCGCACTGACCGAACCGTTTCTGTCGCGCTTCGCCCGCCGCTTCGGCTGTGAGCCGGTGGCATGGCATTCCGACCTTCGCCAGTCGCAGCGCCGCCGCGCGCGCCGCGCGATTTCGCGCGGGGACGCGATGGTGACCGTGGGCGCGCGATCGGCGCTGTTCCTGCCCTATCCCAACCTTGGCCTGATCGTCGTCGACGAAGCGCATGAGACGAGCTTCAAGCAGGAAGACGGCGTCCGCTATCACGCCCGCGACGTGGCGGTGATGCGCGGGCTGTTCGATCATTGCCCGGTCGTGCTGGCGACCGCCACGCCCGCGATCGAGACGCGCCAGCAGGTCGCGCTCGGCCGCTATGCGGAACTCAAGCTCCCCGGCCGCTACGGCCCCGCCGACCTGCCGCATATCGAGGCGATCGACCTGGTCCGCGAACCGCCCGACCGCGGCAAATGGCTGGCGCCCCGGCTGGTCAAGGGCATGGAGGCGACGCTGGAGCGCGGCGAACAGGTGCTGCTGTTCCTCAACCGGCGCGGCTATGCCCCGCTGACGCTCTGCCGCAATTGCGGGCACCGGTTCCAATGCCCCAATTGCACCGCCTGGATGGTCGAACACCGGCTGCTGGGACGGCTCACCTGCCATCATTGCGGCCACAGCATGCCGTCGCCGACCGAATGCCCTGAGTGCAAGGCCGAGGATTCGCTCGTCGCCTGCGGCCCCGGTGTCGAGCGTATCGCCGACGAAGTGTCGGCGCTGTTCCCCGATGCGCGCGTGGCGATCGTCACGTCGGACACGCTGTGGTCGCCGCAAAAGGCCGCCGAGTTCGTCCATCGCATGGAACATGGCGCGATCGACATCGTCGTCGGCACCCAGCTTGTCACCAAGGGCTATCACTTCCCCAATCTGACGCTGGTGGGGGTGGTCGACGCCGACCTGGGGCTCGACGGCGGCGACCTGCGCGCGTCCGAACGCACCTTTCAGCAGATCAGCCAGGTCGCGGGTCGCGCCGGGCGCGGCGAAAAACCGGGAACGGTGCTGATCCAGACGCACAACCCCGACGCCGAAGTCATGCGCGCGCTCGTTTCCGGCGACGCCGAGTCCTTCTACGCCGCCGAGACCGAGGCGCGGCGCGATGCCGACGCGCCGCCCTTCGGCCGCTATGCCGCGATCATCGTGTCGGCGGAGGACAAGGCGGCGGCAGAGGAAGTCGCGCGGATGATCGGCCGCGCCGCGCCCGAACACGACGGCATGATGGTGTTCGGCCCCGCGCCCGCGCCGCTTGCCATGCTGCGCGGGCGGCACCGGTTCCGCCTGCTCGTCCATGCGCGCCGCAGCGTCGACGTACAGGATGTGATCCGCGACTGGCTGGGCGCGCTCACCTGGCCCGCGAAGGTGCGCGTCGGCGTCGATGTCGATCCCTATAGCTTCGTATAGAAAAATCATTTGCCCCAGGCTTTTATCGGCAGGACGCCCCCTGTACCGTTTGTCGACGAATCACGTTCGGGGGAACGATACAGCGATGATCCGCCTGCTGGCCGTACTGGCGCTTTTCTTTGTTCCTGCGGCTGCGCGCGCCGAATGGTATGAGGCGAGCACGCGGCATTTCGTGGTTTATTCCGACGAAAACCCGAAAAAACTTCGCGCCTTTGCCGAACGTCTCGAACGTTTCGACCAGGCAGTGCGAATCCTGCGCGGCATCAGCAACGTCCCGCTTGGCGACGCGAATCGGCTCACGGTCTATGTCGTGGGCAACGTTACCGTCATCGAAAAGCTGGTCGGCCGCCGGGACGTCGCGGGCTTCTATCGCGGGCGGGCGGGCGGTTCTGTCGCATTTGTCCCTCGCCAGTCGGGCGGCAAGAGCATCCTTGACCTTACGCCCGAAGCAATCTTGCTTCACGAATATTCGCACCACCTGATGCTCGGCGTCGGGCCGGAGGCCGCCTATCCCGGCTGGTTCGTAGAGGGATGGGCGGAATTCCACGCGACGGCGCGGTTCGACAGGGACGGCTCGGTCATCTTCGGCGATGCTCCGGGTTACCGCGCCTACTCGCTGCTCGACGGCAATTGGCTGCCGGTCGAAAAGATGATGCGCGCGGACACGCTGAAACTCGACGGAGAGCAGACCGAGGGACTGTACGGGCGCGGATGGCTGTTGACGCATTATCTGACGTTCAGTGCGGAGCGAAAGGGGCAGCTCACTGCCTATCTGGCCGCTATCAACGGCGGCGAAAGCTCGTATGACGCCGCGGTCGCGACCTTTGGCGATCTGGGCGCGCTCGACAAGGAACTGGAGCGCTACAAGCACCGCGGGCTGCAGGCGGCGCGCGTGGCAGGCGATTCGATTCAGGTCGGCGCGGTAACGCTGCGCAAACTGTCTGCCGGCGCGGCGGCGGTCATGGAGGTTCGCATCCGGTCGAAGAACGGCGTCGACGACGACACCGCGCCCGAAGTCTATGAGATGGCGAAAAAGGCGTGCGCCCCCTTTCCCGACGATGCCGCCGTGCAACTGGTCCTCGCAGAGGCGGCGTATGACGCCGGCGACTATGCCGCGGCAGAGACCGCCGCCGACCGGGCTCTGGCGATCGACTCGAAGGCAGTCGACGGCTATGTCTACAAGGCGATGGCGCGCATGGCGGTGGCCGCGCGCGACAAGGACCGCAGCGATTCGACGTGGACGGGTATCCGCCGGATTATCGCCGCCGGCAATCAGCTCGACCCTGACGATCCCGAGCCGCTGATCCTGTTCTTCCAAAGCTATACGATGGCCGGTCTGGCGCCGAACGACAATGCCAAGTCCGGGCTGCTCTATGCCTTCGGGCTGGCGCCCCAGGACGAACGACTGCGTATGATGGTGGTGCAGGTGGCGCTTAGCGACGGCAATGCCGGCGCGGCGCGGCGCCTGCTGAAGCCGCTCGCCTATTCGCCGCATCACAGCGCGCTGACGCGGCTGGCGCGGCGGATGCTGGATGCGATCGATCGCGGCGGCGCGGGCGCCGCGCTGGAGGAAATGTCGAACGGCAGCGATGCCGCCGATGCGTCGGACGAAGAATAGTCACCGCGCGTCGGGTTGAATCCCGCGCCGAAATCCCCGAAAGCCCTTGGTCAGCGGACGATGACCTGACCGGGGTGGGACATGATACGGCGACTGGTGCTCCTGCTGGCGATGCTGACTGCCTGGACGGCACCGGCACGCGCCGATGATATTTCGGCGGCGGCACGCGGCGTCGTCCGCGTGGTGACCATCGCGATGGTCGATGGCGAGATCGTGGGATTCGGGCATGGCACCGGATTCGCGGTCGCGCCCAACCGCATCGTCACCAACGCACATGTCGTCGAACTGGCGCTGCGCTACCCCGACAATGTCGTGATCGGCGTTGTCCCGTCGGAAGGCAGCAAGTCGTTCGAGGGGCATCTGGTCAAGGTCGATCCGGGCCGCGACCTGGCGCTGATCGAATTCAACGGCGCCGACCTGCCTGCGCTGACCCTCTACAACGGCCCGGCCGCCGATGGCGAGGATGTGGTGGCGCTCGGCTATCCGGGCAATGTCGACGCCGCGACCGCGCAATCCGCGGCGGACTATATCCGCCCGCTGACCCCGGTTCGGTCGCAGGGAAGCTTCTCGGGCATGCGCAGCCTGGAGGGGATCAGCGTCCTCCTCCACACCGCCAGCATTGCGCGCGGCAATTCGGGTGGCCCGCTGCTCGACCGCTGCGGCCGCGTGATCGGTGTGAACCGCGCGATCACCAACAACGACGACGGCGATTCGACCTTCGCCTTCGCCATCGCGGGCAGCGAGCTTGCCGGGTTCCTGGGCGACGCTGGCCAGCAATATGCGTCGGTGGGAGTGGCTTGCACCTCGGTCGAGGAGCGCATGGCGCAAGACCGCGCCGCCGCCGCGCGCGACAAGGCGGAGGCCGAGGCACGGGAACGCGCGGATGCCGAACGCCGCGCCGCCGAACGTGCGGAAGCGATCGCCAAGGCGCGCGACGCGAACGAATCGCTTCGCGAAAATTATATGGCGGGCGCCGCAGTGCTGCTGGTACTCGGCGCGCTGTCGCTCGGCGGCGCGGGCCTGCTCGCGTCGCGCGGGCGCCAGCGCGAGGCAGTGTGGGTCGGCGCGGGCGGCGGTGTGCTGATCCTGGGCGCCGCGGCACTCTTTGTCAGCCGCCCGGTTTTCGACGAAAGCGCAGTCGTGCCGGTGTCCGCCGCCGATGTGGGTGCGGCGGCACCAATCCCTGAAGGCAAGATGGTGTGCACGCTCGTCCCCGAACGCAGCCGAGTCACCGTGTCGACCGTATCCGAAGTGACGCTGGAATTCGGCCGCGACGGCTGCATCAACGGCCGCACCCAATATGCCGAAGCGGGCAGCCAGTGGGAACGCATCCTGGTGCCCGACAAGGAACAGACGGTGTCGGTGCTCGACTATGACCCGAAGACCCAGACCTACACCAACACGCGCTACCTGCTGTCCGCCGACCAGATGAGCCGCGCGCGCGACTTGCGCAAGAATGTGCAGACCAAGAGCTGTTCAACCGACGATGCCGCCCGCGCCAATCTGGCGACGCAGCAGGCGGCGATTCGCGGTGCGCTGCCGGGCGCGTATAATGAGAAGCTGGTGTACCGCTGCGCGGCGGCGCAATGACGGCGTAACGGCGCGGCGGCGCCGCCGCAGGCAAATGCGCGCGCGCAATTGTGTCTGGTCGATTCAGCGGTGCCTGGTCGATTCAGGCACGCCGAACGCGCGCCGCAAAACAGCCCTGGCGGGCGTTGTGGACGTCGATCCAGCCGCAGGCGGGGTCCTTGAGCAACCGATGGATGAGCGGCGCCAGCGCGGCCCCGTCCACCACCTCCGCGTCGCGCATCATCCCGTCCTCGCCGAAACTGCGCACCGACAGGAGCCGCGTCGCCAGCACCGGCGGCACCGCGTCGACGAAGCGCGCCGCCTTGCGCGCGCCTTCGCGCACGAAAATGGCATGCCGCGCACGATAAGGCGTGGCGACGGGCAGATGTTCCCAGTTGAGCAGCAACACCCGCTCGCCCGGTTCCGCATCCTCGAGCGTGATACGGCAGGGATACCCCGGTGTCTTGTCGACTTCCATCCGAATCACCCCCGCCTGTGCCAGCGCGTCCTCGCCGGCACCGAACAACCCGGCGAACGGAGCAGGGTCCAGGCCTTGGATCACAAAGCTCATTCCTCGACTCCCTCGCGACGGCGCAGCACGCGCTTGCGGTCGATGCCATAGGCATAGCCACCCATGCTGCCGTCGCTGCGCTGGGCGCGGTGGCAGGGGATGACGATCGACACCGGATTGGCGCCGCACGCGGTGCCGGCGGCGCGCACCGCGCGCGGATTGCCCGCCGCCATGGCGAGCTGGGCATAGCTGCGCGTCTCACCCGCCGGAATCGCGCGCAGCGCCTGCCACACCGCCTCCTGGAACGCGGTGCCCTGGACATCCACCGGCAAGTCGGTGTGGCGGCCCGGCGTCTCAACCTCCGCCACCACGCGCGCGGCGAGTTCGGCCAGCGCCGCGCCGCCCTGAACGACTTCGGCCGCCGGAAAGCGCCTTGCCAGCATCATCGCATCCTCGTCGAATGCGATGCGGCACAGCCCCTTGTCGGTCGCCGCGATCAGCAACGGCCCCAGGCTGGTGTCGGCGACCGTCCACCGGATCGTCACGCCCGCGCCACCCCTTCGCCACGCGCTGGGCGACATGCCCAGCCGGTCGCCGGCGGTTTCGTAGAATCGGCTGGGCGCCGAATAGCCTGCGTCATAGATGGCGTCGGTCACCCGCGCCTCGCGCGCCAGCGCCGCCTCCGCCCGGCGCGCCATCAGCCCGCGCGCATAGGCGGCGGGAGTGACGCCGGTCGCGCGCTTGAACACGCGATGGAAATGATGCGGCGCATAGCCGACCGTTTCGGCCAGCGCGTCGAGCGACAACGGCGTTTCCGCCGCCTCGATCAGCGCGACCGCGCGCGCCACCGCCACGCGTTCGCGCCCGATCTCGTCAGGCTTGCAGCGCAGGCACGCGCGGAACCCCGCCTCGCGGGCACCGCCGGCATCGGCGAAGAATCGCACATGCTCGCGGCGCGGTCGCCGTGCGGCGCAACTCGGCTTGCAATAGATGCCGGTGGTGGTGACCGCGACGACCAGCCGCCCGTCCCAGGCGCGGTCGCGCGCTTCGAAAGCGGCCCATGCGGCGTCTTCGGAAATGGGGTTCGTGTCCATGACCCCGCTATACGCCCGGGCGGGCGACGCTTACATCCCGCAGCTTGCGGTCAAAGCCCGAACCAGCGCTTCGCCCGCGCGAACAGCCCGGCGCGCGCGCGCCGCGTCGTCGGCAACCGCCGCGCCAGCGCCGCCTCCAGCTCGGCGATCACGGCCTCCTGCCCCTTGAATGCCAGCCCGACTTCGGCGTCGGACAGCGGTTCGAGGAACTGGCAGCCGTGGCGTGTGCCCTGGCACCATAGGATTCGCGCATCGCGCGATCCCGCACCCGACAGGCCGACTGATACCAGCGTGTCGACCGGAACCGGCATGTCGGAGGAAAAGGAAAAACCGCTGATCGAGAAATCCTCGACGATGATGTCCATCGGCGCCGCATCGGGCCCGCGCAGCGTGCTGACCGCATCGGCGGTATAGCGTACCGCGCCGCGCCGATCATATTCGCCGACGATTTCCAGCTTCGCGACCAGCATGCGCAATCCCCCGTCGCGTCCGGCCGCCGCGCCGGACACCGCGGCGAGGATGCCCCATCGTCCGTTAACGAATTGCGCAGCCCCCCTTGCCCCGCCGCCCCGGCTTCGGCCAAACGCGAGGGATGACAGTCAGCGTCGATATGGGCGTCGACGGCGCGGGGCAAAGCGTGCCGATCGACCTGGAGGAGTTGCTTGCCACCCGTCTGCTCGTCCAGGGCAATTCGGGGTCCGGCAAGTCGCACCTGCTGCGCCGCCTGCTCGAACGCAGCGCGGGGCATGTCCAGCAGGTGGTGATCGACCCGGAGGGCGATTTCGTCACGCTGTCCGACGCCTATGGCCATGTCGCGATCGAGGCGGTCGACTATTCCGAACGCGAAGTCGCCCGTTTTGCCGCGCGCGTGCGCGAACACCGCGCCAGCGTGGTGCTCAGCCTCGAGGGGCTGGAGGCAGAGGGCCAGATGCGCTGCGCCGCCGCCTTCCTGAACGGCCTGTTCGATGCGCCGCGCGACCATTGGTACCCCGCGCTGGTCGTAGTCGACGAGGCACAGCTGTTCGCGCCCGCCGGCGGCGGCGAAGTGGCGGAGGAAGTCCGCCGCGCCTCGCTATCGGCGATGACCAACCTGATGTGCCGCGGGCGCAAGCGCGGGCTGGCGGGCGTCATCGCGACGCAGCGCCTCGCAAAGCTCGCCAAGAATGTCGCGGCGGAAGCGTCGAACTTCCTGATGGGCCGCACCTTCCTCGACATCGACATGGCGCGTGCCGCCGACCTGCTGGGCATGGAACGGCGGCAGGCGGAGCAGATCCGTGACTTGCAGCGCGGGCATTTCCTCGCGCTCGGGCCCGCGGTGTCGCGCCGCCCCGTCTCGGTCCGGATCGGGTCGGTCGAAACCTCGGCGCGATCGTCGAGCCCCAAGCTGACGCCGCTGCCCGATGCCCCGCCGGAGGACATCAAGGAACTGCTGCTCGCCCCCGGCGACGAGCCGGATGCGCCGCCGCTTCCGCCGCCCCCGCCGCCGCGTCGCGAGCCCCCGTCTGAGCAGCTCATCCGCGCGCTCGCCAGCGCGACGCCCGCCGCCGAACAGGCGCCCGAGCGCCCGGCGGAGGAAGTCGAGACGATCGTCGTCGACGTGCTGCGCGCGATCGTCGCGGATGCGGACGCGGCGCATCGTTCGCCGTCGATGCTGTTCCAGGACTTTCAGGTCCGGTGCCGGATGGGCGGATTGCCGCGCCCGCCGCTCGACCTGTCGGGCTTCACGCGGCGGTTGTCGGCGGCGCGCGCAGGGATATTGGACGAACCCGGCGACGACTGGGCAATGGCGCTGGAAGCCGCGCAGAGCCTGCCCGACGACATGCTCGGCCCGTTCCTGCTGGTCGCGAAGGCCGCGCGCGAAGGGCTGCCGTGCCCCAGCGACTCCCAGATCGCCGCGACCTACGGCACCAGCTCGCTGGGCCGCGCGCGGCGGCTGATCCAGTATATCGAAAGCCGCGAGCTGTTCGTCACCCGCGTCGATTTGTCAGGCAAGCGGTCGATCACCATCCCCCAGCTCGGCTGGACGACTCAGCCGGCCGAAGCGGGATAGGCAAACGCGCGATTGGCGAAGGCTGCACATCGTTGCATGTTCGCCGCGCGCTGCTTGGGGAAAGCGCGCGATGCGGCTTTGGGCGCCTGGCAGGATCGCGGCGATTGCGGCATCCGGCGCCGCACAGGCTCAGGCCCAAACGCCGCCGGTGCCTGCGACCGCGGCAGCGAAAATTCACCGCAGGATTTCTTCGACGAACCGACGGCGGACGTGGCGGCATTCTCCCGTTCGGTCCCCGGCCGCTGCATGGAAATTCCGCTTGAAGACGTCGACTGGACGCGGCCGCAGGCGGTTCGCAGCACCGGCGTCGGTCGTCTCGACGGGGGAACCCATGTCGCCAGCTATCCATGGCCGACAGCCTATTGGGGGATCGGCAACAACCATTTCGGCCATCCCGTGCGGAGGCTTCACGACCAGGAGAGGTTCGCGGACCCGGCGCGGTGGCGTGGCGGTTGGCGGCATAGTGACGGACGAGCAGCGCGCGAGACCGGCAAGGCGCTCAAGGCATGCGACCTGACCGTCGTCGCGACGCCCGACCGGCCGAAACGGTTCCTCCCTGCCTGTCTGGGCGGCAACGATCAGGCGCGACATTGACTTTCCGCTCCGCCGCTGCCATATGCTGCGCCGCAGCGAGGCATTTCGCAGCGTGATCGGGCGTCCTCCGTACCGGACGGCGCCCTGGCTCTGCCTCTGACTGATCTTCCGACGGCTTCCCTGTCACGCGGGTCGCATTTTTTCGACCCGTCGCGTTCTGCTGGGCATTCGTGTGCCCGGCGCGCGGCTGTTTTGCAGGGTTCCCCATGACTGAATTTTCCACGCTCGGCCTGTCCGAAACCGTTCTCGCCGCGCTTGCGGCCAAGGGCTATTCGACCGCCACCCCCATCCAGGCGCAGGCGATTCCGCCGCTGTTGACCGGCCGCGACCTGCTCGGCATCGCCCAGACGGGCACCGGCAAGACCGCCGCGTTCATGCTGCCGTCGATCGACCGGCTGGTGGCGTCGGGCAAGCGCGCCCAGCCGCGCGGGTGCCGCATGCTGGTACTCGCCCCGACGCGCGAGCTGGCCAGCCAGATCGCCGAAAGCGCGCGCGCCTATGCCAAGGGGACGAAGCTGACCGTCGCAACAGTGTTCGGCGGCGTTTCGGTGCACAAGAACAAGACCGACCTTGCGCGCGGCGTCGACATTCTGGTCGCGACCCCCGGCCGCCTCGTCGACCTGATCGACCAATGCTATGCGATCCTGCTGGGCATTGAGATACTGGTGCTCGACGAAGCCGACCAGATGCTCGACCTGGGCTTCATCCACGCGCTGCGCCGCATCGTGCGGGAGCTGCCGTCGAAGCGCCAGTCGCTGTTCTTCTCGGCCACCATGCCCAAGGCGATCCGCGAGCTGGCGGGCCAGTTCATCCATGACCCGGTCGAAGTGAAGGTAACGCCGGTCGCCTCCACCGCCGAACGCGTCGAACAGTTCGTCACTTTCCTGAACCAAAAGGAAAAGCAGGCGCTGCTGACGATCAAGCTCGCCGATCCGGCGATCGACCGCGCGCTGGTGTTCGCGCGCACCAAGCATGGCGCCGATCGCGTCGTCCGCCTGCTCGCCGGCAACGGCATCGCGTCGAACGCGATCCACGGCAACAAGAGCCAGCCGCAGCGCGAGCGCGCGCTGGGTGAGTTCCGATCGGGCAAGGTCAAGATCCTGGTCGCGACCGACATCGCCGCGCGCGGCATCGACGTGTCGGGCGTGAGCCACGTCTTCAATTTCGAGCTGCCGAACGTGCCGGAGCAATATGTTCACCGCATCGGCCGCACCGCGCGCGCGGGCAACGACGGCATCGCCTTCAGCTTCTGTGCCGAGGACGAACGCCCCTATCTGCGCGATATCGAGAAGCTGACGCGCCAGAAGCTGACGGTGGTTCCGCTGCCGCAGGATTTCCTTGCGACCGCCGGCGCGCTCGACGCGTCGCGCATGCCAATGCCGGTGTCGCGCGACGAAGCCAACGGTCGGCGCGGCCGCGAGATGCAGCGCCACGGCCGTCCCGGCGGCGGCAAGCCGCGTAGCGACAGCGCCAAGCGCCCCGATGCGAAGCGCGGCGAACCGCGCCGTGCCGAAGGCGCTTCCGCTGGCGAGCGCCCCGCCGGCGCGGCGCGCGCGCCCAAGCGCAAGTGGCACGCCCGTCCCACCGGCGGCGGCCCGCGCCGCGGCCAGTCGAGCGGCCGCCAGGGCTAAGCCTATTCGCAACACCGGGCCGGCCCCCCTCGCATTGGGCGCGCATTGGGCCGTCGCGGCCTCGCGCCGGGGCGGGCCAGTGTACGAGGTGTACTGCAACGCATGGCGCAGCGGTGACCACGACCCCCGCACCCTGGCCCGGCGGCAGCATGGCCGGTCCTGAGGAGACCGGCGGCACCGCGCGTGCGACGATCAGCCGACGTGCCGAATCGCCGGTACGCAGTCGCGCAGGGGGCGCAACTGGTGCGTCGCCACATCCTCGCGGTTTCCCGGCAGGAAGCGAAACAGATAGGCGACGCGGCGGTTGAGCACCGCGACGCGCGCAAAGACCGACCGGCCGCCGGTGGCGTTGCCATCCATCGTCACGGCGACCGGACCTGCCGCATGCGCGCAGACATCGTCCACCGCGATCGGATGGACGGCCATTTCGATGCAGAACCGGCGGCCGAACGCCGCGCTGGCGCGGTCGTCGGCGATGCTTACCGCTTCGCCGCCATCGCCATCGCCATCGGCATCGGCATCGGCATCGGCATCGCCATCGGCGAAATCAGGCATGGTCCGACGCCTTTCGTCCGGACGAGTTCCGCGATTGCCCGGCCGACCGCCATCGACGACGACCACGTGATACTAGAGTGGGATGGCATCGCGTTGATCCGTCCTTGCGAGCGCGGCGAAGCAATCCCCGAATCCGCAGCCGGATTGCTTCGCTGCGCCCGCAACGGCGAAGCGAATCATGCAAATGTCATCCGAACTCTGGTCACGCGGTCAACACCGGCCGCCCATGCCCGGATTTTGCGCGCGGGGCGGAAGGGATCGACGAGCGAGTCGAGGCTGCAATCGCCTTCGGGGCATGCGACGCTTCCTCGCGCACCGCCACGATCGGCCGCCGGAGCCGCTGGCCGTGCCCCCGCGGCGGGCCCGCGAAGGACGACGGTGCCGCCGCACCGGCCGGAACCCTATCGCGCAACCCTCGCCACGCCCGCCCGAAACGTTGCCGTTCGGTCAACCGATTCGGCGCGCGCGCTCCCGTGCGTCGTCGCGACCCGCCATCAGCCGCCGGATGCGGTCGATGCCGGTACGCGCCATCCCGTCGCTGCCCATCACCCGCGCCGCGCGCGTGTAGAAATCGAGCGCCGTATCGTACTCGCCGCGCGCCTCGGCGCAAAGGCCCAGGTCGAACAGCACCGACGGGTGGTTGGACGCCTCGCGGTCGATCGCCGCCCATTCGGCGCACGCGCCCCTGGCGTCGCGCTTGGTCCGCCTGACCGCCGCCTTGAACCGCTGCGCCAGCGGTTTCGACAGCCCCTTGGTGCTTTCGCGAAAGCGGATGAAATAGCGTTCGGTGCGCGGCTCGATATCGGCCTGTACGCTGCCCGCGATCTGGTCGATCAAGTTGGAAATCGTCGTTTCGGCGGTCCGCGCGGGCGATTCGCCGGGGCACCAACTGATTTCGTCGCGCATCGGCTTGGCACTCGAATAGGCGACTCGCCCGCTTTCGCCGTCGACGATGCGCATGTCGGCCCTCACCGTTACCACGCGGCGCGTGCAACTGACGTCCCTGTCGGCTTCCTTCAGGCATTTGCCGTCGCGCTTGCCGCCTTCGCGCTCGACGCATTCCTTGATCGTCCTGGTGAAGCGATTCTCCTCGACGCCGGTCGTCACCACCCCCGACAGCATGCCGTCGGCGCGATTGCCGCGCCGCCCCGGCCGCCCGCCGATCAATATGTCGAAATAGCCGGTGCGCGCCAGCGTCCGCTCGATCGCGTGCGACAACGCCTCGCCGTCGGTGCCGGAGAAGCGCCCGATCGCCAGCGAACCGAGCAGGCTCGCCTCGCGATACGGCGCGGGGAACGTGCCCGTCAGCTCGACCCCCTCGGCTGCGGCCGGTGCGGCCGCGAACAATCCGATCGCCGTGAGAACGCGGATGCCCCCGCGTCGCATTCGCCGGTCGAAACCGCCCATTTTCGAGTCCCCCATATTCTTGCCCCTACGTAATCTTCGCACCCGCGGCGGCGTCGGACAAGCTGTGGCAACGTTGACGTCCGGCCGCGCGCGGCAAGCCCCCGAAACCCCTGTACGAAAGTCGCATGCAGGGCATCTGGCCAGCGGCTTGCATAGCGCGGATACCGATGCTAGCAGCCCGCGCAACCCATCGGGGGCGCCGGGCGAAAGCCGGTGCGGCCCCCTTTATGCATATGGGGCGAACTTCCGTTTCCCGATTGAGGAATTAAGTCGCGTGGAGACATCCGGCGGTATCCAGACGAGCCTAAGCGGACGCTATGCCACTGCATTGTTCGATCTTGCGGTAGAGGCAAAGGCGCTCGACACAGTCGAGGCGAGCCTGGCGACGCTGCGCGACGCCTTGGCCGAATCGGACGATTTCCGCGCGCTGATTGTCAGCCCGCTGGTGTCGCGCGGCGACGCCGAAAACGCAGTCGCCGCGACTGCGTCGGCGCTGGGCGTCGATGCGACGACCACGCGCTTTCTGGGCGTGCTGGCGCAGAACCGCCGCCTGGGCGTGCTGCCGCGCGTCATTCGCGATTTCCGCGCGCTGGCCGCGCGCCATCGCGGCGAAGTCACCGCCGACGTCGTGTCCGCGCACCCGCTGACCGACGATCAGGTCGACGCGCTGAAGCAACAGCTGCGCGTCCGCGTCGGCAGCCACGTCAACGTCGACCTGTCGGTCGACCCCTCGCTTCTTGGCGGTCTGGTCGTTCGGATCGGCAGCCAGATGATCGACAGCTCGATCAAGACTCGTCTGAATTCCCTCGCGCACGCGATGAAAGGCTGAAGGCTAGAATCATGGATATCCGCGCCGCAGAAATCTCGAAGGTCATCAAGGACCAGATCGCCAATTTCGGCACCGAGGCCCAGGTTTCCGAAACCGGCCAGGTGCTGTCGGTCGGCGACGGCATCGCGCGCATCTATGGCCTCGACAAGGTCCAGGCCGGTGAGATGGTGGAATTCGCCAACGGCGTGCAGGGCATGGCGCTCAACCTCGAAGCCGACAATGTCGGCGTCGTGATCTTCGGCTCGGACGCAGAGATCAAGGAAGGCGACACCGTCAAGCGCACCGGCACCATCGTCGACGTGCCGGTTGGCAAGGGGCTGCTCGGCCGCGTCGTGGACGGCTTGGGCAATCCGATCGACGGCAAGGGCCCGATCGAGGCGACCGAACGCCGCCGCGTCGAAGTAAAGGCGCCGGGCATCATCCCGCGCAAGTCGGTGCATGAGCCGATGCAGACGGGCCTCAAGGCCATCGACGCGCTCGTCCCCGTCGGCCGCGGTCAGCGCGAACTGGTCATCGGCGACCGCCAGACCGGCAAGACTGCGGTTGCAATCGACACCTTCATCAACCAGCGCGAAGCCAACAAGGCTGCTGGCGACGATGATTCGAAGAAGCTGTTCTGCATCTATGTCGCCGTCGGCCAGAAGCGTTCGACCGTCGCGCAGATCGTCCGCCAGCTCGAAGAAAACGGCGCGATGGAATATTCGATCGTCGTCGCCGCGACGGCTTCGGAGCCCGCGCCGCTCCAGTTCCTCGCGCCCTACACCGGCTGCGCGATGGGCGAATATTTCCGCGACAACGGCATGCACGCCGTGATCGTGTACGACGATTTGTCGAAGCAGGCCGTCGCCTATCGCCAGATGTCGCTGTTGCTGCGCCGCCCGCCGGGCCGCGAAGCCTATCCGGGCGACGTCTTCTACCTGCACAGCCGCCTGCTCGAACGCGCCGCCAAGATGAACGACGCGAACGGCAACGGCTCGCTGACGGCGCTGCCGATCATCGAAACCCAGGCGGGCGACGTGTCGGCATACATCCCGACCAATGTGATTTCGATCACCGACGGCCAGATCTTCCTGGAAACCGACTTGTTCTTCGCGGGCATCCGCCCCGCGATCAACGTCGGCCTGTCGGTCAGCCGCGTCGGCGGTTCGGCGCAGACCAAGGCGATGAAGAAGGTTGCGGGCTCGATCAAGCTTGAGCTGGCGCAGTATCGCGAAATGGCGGCGTTCGCGCAGTTCGGTTCGGACCTCGACGCGTCGACGCAAAAGCTGCTCAACCGCGGCGCGCGCCTGACGGAACTGTTGAAGCAGCCGCAGTTCCAGCCGATGCCGTTCGAGGAACAGGTCGTGTCGATCTATGCCGGTACCAACGGCTATGTCGACGCCGTGCCGGTCAACGACGTCACGCGCTACGAGGCCGCGATGCTCGCCGAAATGCGGTCAAAGCATGCCGACATCCTCGCCGACATCCGCGACACCAAGGCGCTGAACGACGGCAATGTCGCGAAGCTGAAGGAAGCGCTCGCCGCGTTCGGCAAGACATTCGCGTGATAGGAAACGTTGTCCCGGCCCGGGCCGGGACGGCGGACTAAAGGGTTAATCATGGCCAGCCTCAAGGCGCTGAAAATCCGGATCGGGTCGGTCAAATCGACCCAAAAGATCACCAAGGCGATGAAGATGGTCGCCGCCGCCAAGCTGCGCCGCGCGCAGGAAGCGGCGGAGGCCGGTCGCCCCTATGCCGAACGGCTGGCCGCGGTGATGCAAAGCCTGGCGGGCCGCGTGATCCTGGCCGAAACCTCGTCGAAGCTCGTCGCGGGCACCGGCAAGGATCAGGTGCACCTGTTCGTCGTCGCCACCTCGGATCGCGGCCTGGCGGGTGCGTTCAACACCAACATCGCGCGTCTGGCGCGTCGCGAGGCCGAAAAGCTGCGCGCGCAGGGCAAGACAGTGAAATTCTACACCATCGGCCGCAAGGGCCGCGCGGTGCTGCGCCGGCTCTACCCGAACGACATCGTCCATTCGATCGAGCCGGGCGACCTGGGCAAGCTGACCTTCGCCGATGCACAAGGCTATGCCCGCGACATCATCGCGCGGTTTGACGCCGGCGAATTCGACGTCGCGCACCTGTTCTATTCGAACTTCAAGTCGGTGCTGGTGCAGGAACCGACCGAGCAGCAGATCATCCCGGTGCCGGTCCACACGCGCGATCCGGAAGGCGTCCCCGCTACCGGCCCCGCCGCCGTGGTCGAATATGAACCGGACGAAGAGGAAATCCTGAATGCGCTGCTGCCGCGCAACATCGCGGTGCAGATCTATCGCGCGATGCGCGAGAATGCGGCGTCGGAACAGGGCAGCAAGATGACTGCCATGGACAATGCGACGCGCAACGCGGGCGACCTCATCAACCGCCTGACGATCCAGTATAACCGCAGCCGCCAGGCCGCGATCACGACCGAGCTGGTCGAGATCATCTCGGGCGCCGAGGCGCTCTGATGCGCGGCGCGCTTCTCTTCGCTCCGGTGCTCGCGGGTCTTCTGCTCGCGGGTTGCGGTGCCGCGAAGCGCGAGCCGAGCATTACCGAGAAGGACGCCGCGCGCGCGGCCGAGCTTGCCAAGCATCAGGGCTGGGACAAGCTGTTCGTCGGCACGCAGCAGACGATCGCGATCGCCAATCAGTTCGGCTATCGCAACGGCGAATACGCCGCCGCGAAGGACGGGTCGGGCTTTGCGTCGACCGGCGCCACGCCCGCGATTTCGAGCAGCTATGCCAAGGCGCCGAACACGACCGGCTTCACGGCAACGGGCGCGTCGGCCGACCGGCTCGACCGGCTGGTCTTCACGCTCGACATCACCGATCCGGACAATGCCGTGACCGCCAAGAAGCGGTTCCGCGATATCCTGGACCAGTTTCTCGGCCAGTTCGGCATCGACGTAAAGGCCGACACCACGAAATTGGTGACCGACGAAGTCGAGGGCAGCCGCACCTATCCCGGTGCCACGCTGACCGTCGCCAAGCAGGAAGTGAAGGGAGCACCGCCGCGCAGCCGCCGGCTGGTCGTGACTTTCGAACGAACCGGGGGAACCGCCCCCGCCAACAGCGAACCAGAAGCCCAAGGAACGAACGATGGCAACCGCCGCTGAAATGACCAGCCCGGCCACGGGCACCAACAATGTCGGCCGCATCAGTCAGGTGATCGGCGCGGTCGTCGACGTGACTTTCGAAACCGGCCTGCCGGCGATTTTGTCGGCGCTCGAAACCGACAACAACGGCAACCGCCTGGTGCTCGAAGTCGCCCAGCACCTGGGTGAGAACACCGTCCGCACGATTGCGATGGACTCGACCGAAGGGCTTACCCGCGGCCAGGAAGTCGTCGACACCGGCAGCCAGATCAAGATGCCGGTCGGCCCCAAGACGCTGGGCCGCATCATGAACGTCATCGGCGAACCGATCGACGAGCGCGGCCCCATCGGCGCCGACACGTTCGCGCCCATCCACGCCAAGGCGCCGGAATTCGTCGACCAGTCGACCGACGCTGCCATCCTGGTCACCGGCATCAAGGTGATCGACTTGCTCGCGCCTTATGCCAAGGGCGGCAAGATCGGCCTGTTCGGCGGCGCCGGCGTCGGTAAGACCGTGCTCATCCAGGAACTCATCAACAACATCGCGAAGGGCCATGGCGGTACGTCGGTGTTCGCGGGTGTCGGCGAGCGTACGCGTGAGGGCAACGACCTGTATCACGAATTCCTCGACGCCAACGTGATCGCGAAAGATGCCGACGGCAATGCGATCAGCGAAGGATCGAAGGTCGCGCTGGTCTATGGCCAGATGAACGAACCGCCGGGCGCGCGTGCCCGCGTCGCGCTGTCGGGCCTGACGATCGCCGAATATTTCCGCGACGTCGAAGGGCAGGACGTGCTGTTCTTCGTCGACAACATCTTCCGCTTCACCCAGGCGGGTGCCGAAGTGTCGGCATTGCTCGGCCGTATTCCCTCGGCCGTGGGCTATCAACCGACGCTGGCGACCGACATGGGCGCGCTGCAGGAACGCATCACGTCGACCAACAAGGGTTCGATCACGTCGGTGCAGGCCGTGTACGTGCCCGCCGACGACTTGACCGACCCGGCGCCGGCCACCTCGTTCGCTCACCTTGACGCGACGACCGTGCTCAACCGCGCGATTTCGGAACTCGGCATCTATCCGGCGGTCGATCCGCTCGATTCGACCAGCCGCGTTCTCGAACCGCGCGTGGTCGGTCAGGAGCATTACGAAACGGCGCGCGCCGTCCAGTCGATCCTGCAGAAGTACAAGTCGCTGCAGGACATCATCGCCATCCTGGGCATGGACGAGCTGTCGGAAGAGGACAAGCTGACCGTCGCGCGCGCGCGCAAGATCCAGCGCTTCCTTAGCCAGCCGTTCCACGTCGCCGAAGTCTTCACCAACATCCCGGGCAAGTTCGTCCAGCTCGAGGACACAGTGAAGTCGTTCAAAGCAGTGGTCGAAGGCGAATATGACCATCTGCCCGAAGCGGCCTTCTACATGGTCGGCGGCATCGACGACGTGCTCGCCAAGGCCGAAAAGATGGCGGCGGAGGCCTGAACATGACGCCGGCGGGGCTGGCGCTGGCGATCGTCGGGGCGATGGGTGCCGCGACGTTGCCCGCCTTCCCCGCCACGGCGACCGGCGACGCCGCGGACGATGCGGCGGTGCTGGTGGCCATGGAGCGGACCTGCCCGGCCGCCAATGCCGGGCTGGTGTCGCTCGACGACGACAAGGCGCTCGCCGCGCTCACCTTGAAGCCGGTCGCACCGGCCGAAGAGGCGGAAGCCGAGAACGAGACATATGGCATGCCGGCGATGGCACGGCGCGAAACGCCGGGCGGCACGCTGACGCTTTATGCCTTTCCCGCCCATGTCTGCATGGTGCTGGTGGAAGGCGAAGCGGCCCAGGCCGCGGGCACGGCGGTGCTGGCATGGCTTCGCGAACCGCAAAGCGGCTATCGCGCGGCGCCCGCCGGGGATGACGACACGCTGCGCTTTGTCCGCACGGACCGGGCGCAAGGTCGGGAAATTGACGTCTATCGGCCCGAGGGTACATCTCTGGTCGTCACGGTGATGAGGACATGGAACTGATGGCACTGCATTTCGAGCTTGTGACTCCCGAAAAGCTCGTGCGTTCGGAAGAAGTCCATATGGTCGTGGTGCCGGGCACCGACGGCGATTTCGGCGTGCTGCAGGGGCATGCGCCGTTCATGTCGACGGTGCGCGACGGACTGCTGTCGGTGTACAAGACCGACAAGGGCACGCCCGAAACGATCCGCATCGAAGGCGGGTTCGCCGAAGTCAATGAAAAGGGCCTGACGGTCCTCGCCGAAAAGGCCGAATAATCCGCCTGGGGGCGCCGGCTTCAGGCTCCGACCAGGAAGCGCGACCGGCTGCCCGTCAGCGCCTTGACTGCCCATAGCAGCGCCAGCGACATCGCCAGCACGATCGCTGCCCAGACGAACAGCTCGGCGCGCGGCCATGGCAGGTCGAGCACCGCGCGATCCGCCAGCGGCTGCAGCATCAGCAATGGGATCTGGTGCACGAAGAAGATACCGAAGCTCCAGTCTGCGATCAGGCTGAGACCCGGAATCCGCCGGTCGGCGAAGCGGATCGCCAGTGCCGAAATCAGCAGGATCTGCAATATCTTGCGCGGATAGGCAAAGTCCCACGCCTGCCACCATATCCCGGCATGGCCGCGCGCTTCCTCCTGCCATCCCAGCCCGTATTGCGCGGCGGCAAGCACGATGATCGCCGCCAACGCCACAACAGGCAGTTCACGCCGCCGCAGGACCGCGAGGAACCGCTCGCGGTGGACGCTGCAAAAAATGCCGAACGCATAGTAGAAGGCGAAATAGCCGGCATCGTTCAGCCGGTCGGTGTAGCTGCGGTTGAGGATCAGCCCGAGCAGCAACAGCCCAGCCAGCGCACGCACCTGTGCGCCCGGCGACGCGAACGCGAAGCGCCGGAACAGCGGCGTTGCCAGACACAGCAGGAAGAAAAAGGGGATATACCACATCGCCGGGCCGGTGCGCCCCGTGAGGATGCGATAGACCGGATCGGTGTTGACGACAGAATCCGACGCGAGCGCCGCCATCGGCGAAGGAAAGAACTGCTCGACCGCCAAAAGGACCAGGCTGATGACAAGATAAGGCAGCAGCAGCGCCTTCGCCTTCCCCAACAGAAACTCGGGGAACGGACGCGACAAGGCCGAAACATAATGGAAAAAGAAGCCGGAGATAAACACGAACAATGCCGTGGCACCGGTAAGGAAGCTCAGCAGCGGCCCGTGACCGAACCAATGCTCGCCGCTGGTCGCCCATGCGAGATAGTAGCAATGAGAAATCACGACCAGCAGGATGGCGATCCCGCGGAAATTCTCCATGAAATACAAATGCGGTCACTTGCCGGCTGGCCGCGCGCCCGCACCGGCAACCGCCAAACCTGCTGTTTTCGCACAGGTGGCGGCCACGCCAACCCCTCCCCCGATTGCCCGTGCGGGAAAGGCTAGATCCAAGGCCCTTTCCGCTTCGTAAAGCGCCCGGCGACCGCATTTGCTTTGACTCGCGCGCAAGCACGCGCCGCGCGCGCCCGACAACGTGGTTAGGCAATTGTCAAACCTTAGCGAGTAGCCGTTTCCAACCAGCCATAGGGGGGCCAGGGGAAGGATCCGCGATGAGTGCATTCGGACGACGCAACGGAATGGGTGGAGGCGCCGGCGGCGGCCGCCCCGCATTCGGCGTTGCCCGCCCGATGCAAGGCAACGGCCCCGCGCGCCCACCCGAGCCGGTCGGCGGCGAACAATTCCCCAGCATAACCTCCGTACCGTTGCCCGGCGCATCCTTGCCCGAGCCGGAACCGGGCCAGCTTGCCCCCAGCGCGGCGAGCAGCGAGGCGATGCAGCGGCTGGCCGACCGCCAGGCGGCGTCCGCCGAGCCGATGTCGTCGCGCGGCGAAGGGTTTGAGGCGTCGATCCACCGCATCAAGGAACAGGTGCTTCCCCGCCTGCTCGAACGCGTCGACCCCGAGGCCGCCGCGACGCTGAGCAAGGACGAGCTGGCGGAGGAATTTCGCCCGATCATCGGCGAGGTGCTCGCCGAACTGAAGCTGACGCTCAACCGGCGCGAACAATTCGCGCTGGAGAAGGTGCTGGTCGACGAGCTGCTGGGGCTCGGCCCGCTCGAAGAGCTGCTCGCCGACACCAGCATCAGCGACATCATGGTCAACGGGCCCGAGCAGACTTATGTCGAGCGCAAGGGCAAGCTGGAACTCGCCAACATCCAGTTCCGCGACGAGGAGCATCTGTTCCAGATCGCGCAGCGCATCTGCAACTCAGTCGGCCGCCGCGTCGACCAGACCACCCCGCTCGCCGACGCGCGCCTGAAGGACGGCAGCCGCGTCAATGTCATCGTGCCGCCGCTTTCGCTGCGCGGCACTGCCATCTCGATCCGTAAATTCTCGGCCAAGCCGATCACGCTCGACATGATGGCGCAGGGCGGGTCGATGAGCCAGAAGATGGCGACAGCGCTGAAAGTCGCGGGCGCGAGCCGGTTCAACATCGTCATTTCGGGCGGTACGGGTTCGGGCAAGACGACGATGCTCAACGCCTTGTCGAAGATGATCGACCCGGGTGAACGCGTGCTGACGATCGAGGACGCAGCCGAACTGCGGCTGCAACAGCCGCACTGGCTGCCGCTCGAAACGCGCCCGCCGAACCTAGAGGGCCAGGGCGAGATCACGATCCGCGACCTGGTGAAGAACGCGCTGCGTATGCGCCCCGACCGCATCATCCTGGGCGAAATCCGCGGCGCCGAGTGCTTCGACCTGCTGGCGGCGATGAACACCGGCCACGACGGGTCGATGGCGACGCTCCACTCCAACTCCCCGCGCGAATGCCTGGCGCGTATGGAAAACATGGTGATGATGTCGGACATCAAGGTGCCGAAGGAAGCGATCAGCCGCCAGATCGCCGATTCGGTCGACCTGATCGTCCAGGTGAAGCGCCTGCGCGACGGCAGCCGCCGCGTCACCAACATCACCGAAGTCATCGGCATGGAAGGGCCGGTGATCGTGACGCAGGAATTGTTCAAGTTCGAATATCTTGACGAAAGCGCCGACGGCAAGATCATCGGCGAGTATCGCGCGATGGGCCTGCGCCCCTATACGATCGACAAGGCGAAGCAGTTCGGGTTCGACCAGGCACTGCTAGAGGCATGCCTCTGACAATCCGCCGGGAAATGCGTGTCCGCACGCATTTCCCGGCGGCGCCGGACCGCCCCCGCGGCCGACCGTTCGCTGCCTTTGCGCGCCGGTCGGGCGTGGCGGCGGCCGTGCTGGCCGGGCTCGGCGCCATGTTGCAACCGCAGGCGGGGGTGCAGGCGATTGCGCCGCAAATCCTGCTCACCCCGGATACCGAGGCGCGCTGGGTTCCGTTCGAACTGACCGAGCAGAACCAGATCCGCTTCGAAATGATCGTCGACGGGCGGCGCGCGATCGCGCTGCTCGATACCGGCCTGTCCGATTCGATCGTCACGCCTGCTTTTGCCCATACTGCGCGGCTGAAAGGGTCAGTGGCGGGATCGGCAACGGCGATCGGCGGCCAGGTGGCGATTCGCTGGGCCGCCAGCAAGGGCCTGTCGCTCGGGGGGCTCGCGCGTACCGGTGGGCGGCTGGCGATTGCCGATGTGGCGGCGCTGGCGGGCGGGCGCGACGTCGACATTCTGGTTGGCAGCGACATCCTGTCGTGCTGCGCGCTCGAAATCGACCACGACGCGCGGCGGTTCCGCATCCTGCCCAGCGGCCGGATGCCGTTTCGCGGCGAAACCGTGGCGTTGGCGCTCACTCAGGGCAGCCGCGCCTATATGACCGAAGCCATGCTCAATCGGCGGCGGTTGCGCCCGATGATCGTAGATACCGGCGACGGCACCGCCGTCACGCTTTCGAAAACTGCCTTCGCCGCTTCGGGCTATCGCCCCGGCGCGACCAGCACCACCATCGCCTATGGCCTGGGCGGCGCCGTGGAGGCGGAGGTGGCGGTCCTGCCCACGATCCGGCTCGGCGGGCTCGACGCACGTAACGTCGAACTACGCATCGAACCGCGCGGCGGATTTTCGGAGCGCGTCGGCGCGGCAGGACGGATCGGCACGGGCTTGTTGTCGCGATACCATCTGCTGCTCGATCCGCGCGCGGGCCGGATGGTGCTCGCCCCCGGCCGCCACGCCGACGAACCCCCGCTCCGGTCGACCAGCGGGCTGTTGATGGCGTTTCGCGGCGACCGGTTCGAAGTGCTGCACGTCATGCGCCATTCGCCCGCCGAGCGCGGCGGCTGGCGTGCAGGCGAGTGGATCTGCCGTGTCGACGGTGTGCCGACGGGCGACCACGGCGCACCGATCGGGCCGGCCGGATGGGCGGTCGGCACGCCGGGGCGCATCGTCGACCTGGAATTGTGCGACGGCACGCGCCGGCGGCTGACGCTCGCGCGGTTCTACTGATCGCGCCGTCGCGTCAAAACAAATGCAGCGCCAGCCCGCCACAGATTGCAGCGGCGAACAATGCAATGAACTGGACCAGCGGCCATGGAATCACCCCCACGCGGTCTGCGTCCGTGCGCCGCGTGCGACGCCGTTCGAACCATGTGCTCGCCGCTGCCAGCAATAAGGTTGCAACGACTGCACCCCATAGTGCGTATTGCATCGTACCGATTCGACTCCCAAATCAACGCCCTGTTTCCCTGCCGCCCTTTCACGAAGGATCCGTCATGCGCCAGCCCCTCGTCGCGATTGCCGTGGTCACGACCATCGCGGCGGTGACCAGCGTAGCCGTTGGCGCGCCGGAAACGCAGCGCCACGAATTGGTCGAAGCGGTAAAGGCCCCGTCGCGCGCGCCCGCCAATGTCGCGCGCGACCGGTATCGCCACCCGGTCGAAACACTTGCCTTCTTCGGCGTGAAGCCGACCGATACGGTGGTCGAAATCTGGCCGGGCGGGGGCTGGTACACCGAAATCCTGGCACCGTATCTGAAAAATCGCGGGTCGCTTTGGCTCGCGGTGCCCGGACCGGGCGCGTTGGGTACGATCGACAGGTTGCTCGAACGCAACCGCGCGGTTCCCGGCTATTCGACCGTTCGCACTGCCGCGTTTCCCGACTGGGCTTCCAACGGCGTGCTTTCGCCGGTGCCTGACGGCACCGCCGATGTCGTCCTGACATTCCGCAACGTCCACAATTGGCGCATGGGCGCGCAACGCGGCGGCGTGGCCTATGCACCCGAAGCGTTCGCCCAGATGTTTGCGATGCTGAAGCCCGGTGGCACCCTCGGCGTCGTCGACCATCGCCTGCCCGAAGGCGCCGATTCCGAACGCGAACGGTCAAGCGGTTATGTGAAGGTTTCGACCGTCCGCAAGCTGGCCGAGGATGCCGGGTTCGAATATGTCGGCGCGTCGGAAATCAACGCCAACCCGCAAGACCGCACCGATTGGCCGCGCGGGGTATGGACGCTCCCGCCCAGCTTCGCGTTGAAGGATGAGGACCGCGCGAAATATGCAGCGATCGGCGAAAGCGACCGGATGACGCTGAAGTTCCGCAAGCCGAAATAACGCAGGCGGGACGCGACCTCCGCGTTCAAGCCGGTCGCGCACGCCTGGCGTAACCGGGCGCCCGGGGCGCCCGGCGAGGGGTTCACTTGGTCAGCTTCTCGACCGCCTCGTGCAGGCGCGACAATTCCGCACGCAACGCGGCGATTTCGTCGTCCTTTTTCTCGACGGCGGCGGCCGTGGAAACCGGCGCGGCGTTCGGCTTGAACGCGGCGGTCGCGGCCTCGAACATTGCCATGTTGCGCTTGGCCAGTTCGGCGAACGGCGAGTTGGCGAACGCGCCCTCGACCGCCGACTTGAACTGTTCCTGGTTGCGGCGGAAGCTTTCCATCGACGCTTCCAGATAGCCCGGCACCATCGCCTGCATCGAATCGCCGTAGAGCGCGATCAACTGGCGCAGGAAGCTGACCGGCAGCATCGTCTGCCCGCGCGATTCCTCTTCCATGATGATCTGGGTCAGCACATTGTGCGTGATATCCTCCTCGGTCTTCGCGTCGACGACCTTGAAGTCGCGACCCTCGCGCGTCATCGCCGCCAGGTGATCGAGCGTGATGTAGGAAGAGGTTTCGGTGTTGTAGAGGCGACGGTTCGCGTACTTCTTGATGATGACCGGGCCGTCGCCGGGTGTCGCTTTTTTCATGAGGCCCTCGCAAGTGATTGACGCTCATCTATCACCCTTTTCTTCTGCGCCGCAACAAGTGCCCCGTCCTTTGCCGATGTTCGTCGAACTGTTGCGCAGCGAAACCGCAGCATCGCCCGAACGCCGCGCCGCCGCGCTGAAGGGTTTGCGCGCCTATCAGCAGGCGGCGCGCCCCGCTCCGCGCGCGCCCAAGCCCGCGATCGCGACCGTCGGGCGCGCGTCGCTGCGCGACTATGGCGGCCATGGAATGCCGGTGGTGTTCGTGCCGTCGCTCATCAATCCGCCGCAGGTGCTCGACCTTGCGCGCGGCAATTCGCTGCTGCGCTGGCTGGCACGACAGGGCGTGCGGCCGATGCTGGTCGACTGGGGCGCGCCAACGCCCGAAGAGCGCAATATGGACGTGACGGCGCATGTCGAACAATTGTTGATGCCGATGCTCGCCGCCCTGCCGCGCCCGCCCGCGCTGGTCGGATATTGCCTGGGCGGCACGATGGCGATGGCGGCGGCATGCGCGATGCCGGTGCGCGCGCTGGCGGTAATCGCGGCGCCCTGGCATTTCGGACGCTATGGCGCGGCGCCGCTGGGCGGCATTGACGCGCTGTGGCACCAGGCGGAACCGGTCTGCGATCATTTGGGGTTGGTGCCGATGGAAGTGCTCCAGGCCGGGTTCTGGCAGCTCGACCCCGCACGTACCGTCGCGAAGTTCGAGAAATTCGGGCGGTTGAGGCGCGGCAGCGCGGCGGCGCGACAGTTTGTCGTGCTGGAGGATTGGGCGAACGGCGGTGCGCCGCTCCCTTATGCCGCAGGGCGCCAGATGTTCGACGATTTCTTCGCGGCCGACCTGCCGGGCAACGGCCGCTGGCGCGTCGGCGGCGTTGCGGCCGATCCGGCGAAGCTGGCTTGCCCCGCAGTCGAGTTCATTTCCGCCACCGACCGCATCGTCCCCGCCGCGAGCGCCGCCAACCTGCCCGACCACCGGACGCTGCGCGCGGGCCATGTCGGCATGATGATCGGCGGCAGCGCGCGGGCGCAGTTATGGGAACCGCTTGCGGACTGGCTAACCGGTCTGCGGGGGACTAGATAGCACGCGAGCGCCGTCAGAGCGCACCGTCGTTTCGCACTACAGGAGCCATCCATGTCCGATATCGTCATCGCCGCCGCCAAGCGCACGCCGGTGGGCAGCTTCCTCGGCGCCTTCGCCAGCACGCCCGCGCACGAGCTGGGCCGCACCGTGATCGAGGCCGCGCTGGCCCAGGCCGGGGTGTCGGGCGACGAAGTTTCCGAAGTCATCCTGGGCCAGGTGCTCACCGCCGCACAGGGCCAGAACCCGGCGCGCCAGGCGTCGATGGCCGCCGGCATCGCCAAGGAAGTGCCCGCATGGGGCGTCAACCAGGTCTGCGGTTCGGGCCTGCGCGCCGTCGCACTTGCCTATCAGGCGGTGCTGACCGGCGATGCGAAGATTGTCGTCGCGGGCGGGCAGGAGAGCATGTCGCTCAGCCCGCATGCGCAGACGCTGCGCGCCGGGCAGAAGATGGGCAATCTCGAACTGATCGACACGATGATCAAGGACGGGCTGTGGGATGCCTTCAATGGCTATCACATGGGCATCACCGCCGAGAATCTGGCCGACCAGTGCCATGTCAGCCGCGAAGATCAGGATGCCTTTGCCGTCCGTTCGCAGAATCTGGCCGAAAAGGCGCGCGCCGAGGGCCGTTTCAAGGACGAGATCGCGCCGGTCACGGTCAAGGGCCGCAAGGGCGATACGATCGTCGACCAGGACGAATATATCCGCGCCGGTGCGACGATCGACAGCGTGTCGGGCCTGCGCCCCGCGTTCAAGAAGGACGGCAGCGTCACCGCCGCCAACGCCAGCGGCATCAACGACGGCGCCGCCGCGCTGGTGGTGATGACGCGCGAAGAGGCCGAACGCCGCGGCACGCCGGTGCTGGCGCGCATCGCGAGCTGGGCATCGGCGGGCGTCGACCCGTCGATCATGGGCATCGGCCCGGTTCCCGCGACGCGCAAGGCACTCGAAAAGGCCGGCTGGACGCTCGGCGACCTCGACCTGATCGAAGCGAACGAAGCGTTCGCAGCGCAGGCGCTGGCGGTCGGCAAGGAACTCGGCTGGGATGCCGACAAGGTCAATGTGAACGGCGGCGCGATTGCAATCGGCCACCCGATCGGCGCGTCGGGTGCGCGCATCCTGACCACCTTGTTGTACGAAATGCAGCGCCGCGACGCGAAGAAGGGCCTCGCCACGCTGTGCATCGGCGGCGGCATGGGCATCGCGATGTGCGTCGAACGCTGACGCAGCGCAACAAGTGATTCGTGGGCCGCGGCGCTGCGAGCGTACGCGGCCCTTTGCTTTTATGTCCGGAAAATATGTTGCGCGAGAATGTCGTAAAACTCCCACTTCGAGACAATGGTGTCACTCGATAGCAACACCCTTGCCACAAATCCCATGCTGCGACGCAATGTTGCTTGCAAGCGCACGTTTAGTGCGTTCCCATTGCGCCATCAGGCATTCCGCCTGCAGGGGCAGTACAAATGAAAATTACCAGACTTCTGGGGGCGACCGCGCTTGCCGGGTCGCTGCTGGTGTTTCCGGCGGCCGCTTTTGCGCAGGACGCTAGCGATCCGGAGCAGACGGCGACCGAAAAGCAACAGGAGAAGACCGAAGAAGCCGCTCCGATCGTCGTCACCGGTTCGCGCATCGCGCGCCCGACGCTTGATTCGACGGTCCCGGTTACCTCGGTCGATGTCACCGAACTGACGAATCAGGGTAATGTGGCGCTCGGTGACGCACTGAACGACCTTCCGTCGCTGCGCTCGACTTATTCGCTCGGCAACTCGGGCCGATTCATCGGCACCGCAGGCCTTAGCCTTCTCGACCTTCGCGGCCTGGGGGTCAGCCGCACGCTGGTGCTGGTCAACGGCCGCCGTCACGTGACGTCTTCGCCGGGCGACTATCTGGTCGACGTCAACACGATCCCGGTCGACCTGCTCGAACGCGTCGACGTGGTGACCGGCGGCAACTCGGCCATCTATGGTTCGGACGCAGTCGCCGGTGTCGTCAACTTCGTGCTGAAGCGCGACTTTGACGGCATCGCGCTGCGTGGCCAGGGTGGCATTTCCGAACGCGGTGACCGCGGCGCGTATTTCGCGTCGGTCACGGCGGGCACGAACTTCGCCGAAGGTCGCGGCAACGTCGCGGTTTCGGCCGAAATCGCGAAGTCGAACCCGCTCTATTTCAAGGACCGCGACTCGCTGACCGGCGCGTATAGCGGCCGTTGCCAGTTCAACACCGCGGAGCCGCAGGGCACCGCCGGCGGCGAAACCGGCCCGAGCGCCAGCGACGGCATCCCGGACAACCAGTTCTACTGCGGCGTCAAGAACTACTCGATTTCGAACGGCGGCACGATCGGTTCGTCGTCGGCGGGCTTCGCCTTCCGCTTCGCGCCCGACGGCTCGGTCTATCGCGACACGCCCGACGGCATCAACTTCGGCCAGTATGGCTCGGGCAACTGGCAGGGCGGCGAAGGCTCGACGCTCCGCGACACCGGCCTGCTCGCTGCCGGCCTGCAGCGGTACGACATCAATCTGCTTGCGCACTTTGACGTCTCTGACGCGTTCAAGCCGTTCATCGAAGCCAAGTATGTCCATATCGACGCGACTCAGGAAGGTCAGCCGAGCTTCTTCCAGGGTGGCCTGCTGGGGACCTTCAGCTGCAACAACCCCTTCCTGAGCCCGTCGGCGCTGCTGCAGATGCAGACGCTGTACGCCCAGGCGGGTTCGTCGAAGTGCGGCGCGCCGGGCACCACGCCTGCGGCCAACGCGACGTTCACTCTGTCGCGCTTCAACGTCGACTTCGGTGGCCGCGGCGAGCTTCACAAGCGCGATACCTACCGTATCGTCGGTGGGTTCGAAGGCGATTTCAACGACGACTGGCACTATGAAGTGGCCTTCAACTGGGGCCGCCTGGAAACCAAGCAGGACTCGCTCAACAACCTGGTCCTGACCGACCTCGACGGCAATTTCGACGGTTATCTGCTGGCCTATGACGCCGTGCTGGCGCCGGCCAATTACTCTGGTTCGAACTATGTCCTGGGCCCGACGGGCGCGAAGGTCATCTGCGCCGTCAACTCGGGTTCGACGGGCAACGTCCGTCCGGACTGCGTGCCGATCAACGTGTTCGGCGAGAATCAGGCCGATCCGCGCGCTCTGGAATTCGTCAACACCACCAGCCACCGCACTGAATGGGCGGAAGAGTTCGTGGCTTCGGCCTATGTCAGCGGCGACCTGTCGCAGCTGTTCGAACTGCCCGGCGGTCCGATCCAGTTCGCGCTGGGTGGCGAATATCGCACCGAAACCGCCTATTCGACCTGGGATCCGCTGGTTCAGGCCGATGCGACCTTCCTGAACGCGCTTCAGACCTTCGATCCGCCGAAGTTCGAAGTGAAGGAAGCGTATGGCGAACTCCGCATTCCGCTTCTGAAGGACCTGCCTGGCATCGAACTGCTGTCGATTGAAGGCGCCGCACGCGTCTCCGATTACAACAACGCGACGGGTACCGTCTGGGCGTACAACATCAGCGGCATCTATGCGCCGATCCCGGACATCCGCTTCCGCGCGAACTACTCGACTTCGGTGCGTGCGCCGACTCAGTCGGACCTCTACTATCCGCAGGTCGAAAACTTCGCCAACGGTCTTCAGGACCCGTGTGACCTTGCCTATGTGAACAACAACCCGAACCGTGTCGCGAACTGCGCAGCGGCCGGCGTTGCGACCAACACCGCGGCGACTCAGGCGGAATGCGCTTCGACGGCATATGCCGCGCTCGCGACGGCGGGTTCGCCCTTCGTCAACTGCCTGGCACGCACCTCGGGCATTGCCTATACCTCGGGCGGTAACGCGGGCCTGAAGCAGGAAGAAGGCAAGAGCTTCACTGTCGGTGCCATCCTGACGCCGCGTTGGGTTCCGGGGCTGTCGGTCACGTTCGACTATTACAACATCGAAGTGAAAAACCTGATCGCGACGCTGGGTGCCCAGACGATCGTCAACCTTTGCTATGACGATCCGAACGGCATCAACAACCAGTATTGCTCGACCATCCAGCGCGATCCGTCGACCGGCCTGTTTGTCGAACCGTTCCTGGTTGCGGCGGGCTATAACTTCGCCAGCCAGAAGACCGAAGGTCTCGATATCGACCTCGCGTACAACCACCGGTTCGCCAACGGCCACCGGCTGAACATCCGCGGTATCGCGACCTATCTGATTACGCTGAACAACTACACCGACCCGACCAACCCGGACGTTCCGAACCGCCAGAAGAGCGAACTCGGCTCGCCGGAATGGGCTGCCAATGCCTCGGTCAACTACGACTTCGGCAACTTCAGCCTGGGGTATTCGGTGCGCTATATCGGCAAGCAGACGATCGGCGCGTACGAAACGCAGAACGCGTTCGACGGCAACCCGCCGCAGAATGCCGATGCCTATCCGTTCGTCTATTACCCGGATGTATTCTACCACAACATCCGCGTTGGCATCGATGTGGACGACTTCAACTTCTACCTCGGCGTCGACAACGTCACCGACGAACTGCCGCCGTACGGCCTGCTCGGCACCGGTTCGGGCGATCCGTTCAGCTCGGTCGGCCGTTACTTCTACGCAGGTGCGAGCGTTCGCTTCTAATTGCGTCGGAATTGACGAAAATTCAGGGGCTGCTCCGCAAGGAGCGGCCCCTTTTTTCAAGCGTAGTCGTGCGCGACATGTAGCGGGCGGAGGATGCCGGCGCCTGTTGCGCCGTTCGTCCGCCCGCGCACCGGCGCGCCGATTTTCACCGTTCTGCCGATCTGCGCGCCCGGAGACGCTCGCCCGAAAAAAGACCGACCTTTCGCAACGGTCGGTGGAGGGCGACCGCAAGGTCGCAAGCGCGGGATTTCGTTGCGAGCCGGGCACGACCCGGAGCGATGGTCAGCGCCAGATGCGATCAAATCGCCGCCCCAATCCCGTCAGCAGTTCATATTGCGACAACCCGCTCAGCGCCGCCGTCGCGGGCAGGTCATAGGACAGCGCGACCCAGTCGCCTTCCGCGACGCCGGGTACGGCGTCCACACCGACCGCCAGCAGGTCCATCGACACGCGGCCCAGCACCGGCAGTTCGCGCCCGTCGACCAGCGCGATGCCCCTGCTCGAGAAACAGCGCAGATAGCCGTCGGCATAGCCGAGATTCAGCACCGCGACTTCGGTGTCCGCGGGCGCTGTCCAGGTCGCATTATACCCGACCGTTTCGCCGGCGGGCACACGGCGGCGCTGCAGCACCTGCGCCTCGGGCGTCACCACTTGCCGGATCGCGGCGTGCCCCGCCCCCTGCCGTCCGCCGTACAGGGCGATGCCCGGTCGGGTGAGGTCGAAATGATAGTCGGTGCCCAGCGCGATGCCCGCCGAATTGGCGAGGCTCATCCGCCGCGCCGGGCGGTATTGGCGCAGCGCCGCAAAGGCGTCGCGCTGCGCGCGGTTCATCGCCACATCCTCGTCGGCGCACGCAAGGTGGCTGAGCAGATTCTCCACCATCAGCCCTTCGAGCAGCCCCTGCGCGACATCGCCGGGCGCAATGCCCAGCCGGTTCATGCCGGTGTCGACCATCACGTCGCAGGCGCCCCCGCCTGCGTCGCGCCAGCGGCGAATCTGCTCGATCGAACCGAGCACGGGACGCGCATGCGCCGCCGCCAGCGCGACCGCCATGTCCTCGGCACGCACGCCGTGCAGCACCGACACCGACACGCCCGGCTGCGCGACGGCGACCGCCTCGGCCCAGGTCGCGACGAAGAAGTCGCGGCACCCGGCCTGCGCCAGCCGCGCGACCGCGCCCGGCGCGCCCAGGCCATAGGCGTCGGCCTTTACCGCCGCGCCGCAGGCGGCTGCGCCGCTCATCCGGTCGAGCAGGCGCCAATTGTCGGCAAGCGCCGCGCCGTCGATACGCAGGCGAAGGGGGGCGTGGGTCATGGCGGCGGGACTAGCCGTCCGCGCGCGCGTGCGCCAGTGCGCTCCTCACGCCGGCCGGTGCGTTTCGCGCAGGCCGAACAGCGTGACGACCAGCCCCATCGCCACCACGGCCATGGTGTACCAGAGCCCGGCATAGGGATCGCCGGTCCGTGCGACGACATATTGGCTGATGAACGGCAGGAATCCCCCGAAATACCCCGTGCCGATATGATAGGGGATCGACAGCGAGCTGTAGCGGATGCGCGGCGGAAACATCTCCGCCAACAGCGCGGCAACCGGACCATAGGTCATCCCCGCAAGACCAGACAGGCCAAGGATCGCCAGCACGATCAGCGCGATATTTCCCGGCGACGGCGTAACGCGCGCCAGGTCATATCCCGAAGACGCCAGCGCGGCGTCCAGCCCCTCGGCGCTGACATCGTCGAGCCGCATGCCGCCGATCGACACCTGCACCGCCGACGCCTCTGCGGTGGTATAGGCGATCCCGCGCTTCGACAGCAGGTCGAGCACCCGGCCGCAGGCATCGGCCTGATGCGCGGCAAACGGGTCATAGGCGCAATCCGGCCCCGCGACTTCGACCGGCGCCGAGCGCGCTGCCGCCGCCAGATGCGGATTCGCCGCACCGCCGATCATCCAGAACAGCGGAAACAGCAAAACCAGCGTCAGCGCATAGCCGATGACGATCGGTTTCTTGCGTCCCACGCGGTCGGACAGTCGGCCGAACACGACGAACCAGAACAATCCGGCCAGCGCGCCGCATCCCACGATCAGTTGCGCCGTCACGGGCTCCACGCGCATCGGCCCCTGCAGGAATGACAGGACCGAAAACATCGCGGTGTACCAGATGACGGTCAACCCGGCCGCGATGCCGAACAGCGCGACGATCAGCCGCTTCCAGTTGCCGGGATAGGTGAAGCTTTCGACAAAGGGGTTTCGCGCGGTGTCCCCTTCGGCTCTCATCCGCTGGAACACGGGGCTTTCGGAAAGCTTGAACCGCATCCACAGCGAGATCGCGAGCAGCGCGATCGAAACGAGGAACGGCACGCGCCAAGCCCAGTCGTCCCACCACGGCGCCAGCAGCCACCGCGATCCCAGCACGACCGCCAGGCTCAGAATGAATCCGCCCGCGACGCTCGCCTGGATGAAGCTGGTGTAGAAGCCCGACCGCCCGTGCGGCGCATGTTCGGCGACATAAATCGCCGCGCCGCCATATTCACCGCCCAGCGCCAACCCCTGCAGGATGCGCAGCACGATGATGAGCGCGGGCGCCGCGAGCCCGATCGTCGCATGGCCGGGGACCAACCCGACACCCGCCGTCGCGACACCCATCAGCGTAATCGTGACGAGGAACGTGTATTTGCGCCCCAGCCGGTCGCCCAGATAGCCGAACAGCACGGCACCGAGCGGACGAAAGCCGAAGCCGACTGCGAACCCGGCCCAGGCGAGCAGCGTTTCCAGCACTTCGTTGCCGGTCGGAAAGAAGACGCGCCCAATGATGCCCGACGCCGCAAGCGTGCCGTAGATGAAGAAGTCGTACCATTCGAATGCCGTGCCCAGCGACGATGCCGTCACGATCAGCCGCATGTCCTTGTCGCTCGGCTCGCCCTGCGCCGTTTCCAGCCCCGTCGCTTCCGCCCTCGCCGTCGCCGTCATTCCGCCCCCTCGATTGCCCCCGGCGCACTCCAACATGTGCCTGACGCACAATCTGTCGCGGCGCGGGCGCGGCGGCAAGCGATTGTCGGCGATGTTTCGCCAATCAGATATTGAGCAGGATCAGATAGAGGCTCGAAGCGATGATCCACCCGCCGTCGAGCGTCTTGAGCCGCCGCGCGCCCAGCCACAGCGCCAGCGGCCGCGCAAGATAGCCGCCCAAAAGCGCGCCAGGCGCCGCCAGTGCGACCACTTCCCAAACGACAGTGCCCGACGCGACGTGGAACGGCGCCGCGGCGAGGCACGACAGCGCGGAAATCACGACAGCTGTGCCGGTGCACAAAACCACCGGATAATGGCGGATGAACAGGTACAGCGCGACCAGTTCCCCCACCCCCACAGAAAAAAGCGCCGTCACAAACCCGCCCAGCAGCGCGATGGCGGCAACCGCGCCATAGTCCCCGGCGTGAACATGCTCCAGCGGCGGGCGCGTACGATTCACTGTCCAGGTCGTGGCAATCACCGCAATGCCCAGCAGGATCGAGAAACCCTTGAACCCCAGCAGTACGTCGTGCGGGTCGAACCGCGCGAGGCGCTGCGTCGCCAGCATCGTCGGTATGGACAGCACGAGCACCAGCGCGATCACGCGCCAGAAATCGAACAACGTCGCCTCGCGCTCCTCAAGCGGCTGGCGGTGCAGCCCGGTCGTCCAGCGCAACGCCCCCATGGTCATGCCGAAACACTGGATCAGGAAGGACGCGGCGACCACTTGCGTCCGGTCGAGGCTCATCACGCCCGAATCCCGCAGGATATTGAAGACGGGGATGAATACCACGCCGCCGCCGGTACCCGAGGTATTGGCGACGGTCGCGCCCAACAGGCCGATACCGGGCAAAAACCACAGCGCGCGCAGCAGCCCGGGGTTCAGCGGCGCCAGCATCCAGATGGCGGCGTAACCCGCTGCCAGCAGGACGGCACCGGCCGGCATCGCCCGGCCGCGCGATGCGGCCATGCCGTGCCCGGCGCGACCGGTCATCGCCATATCGGGTTAGGGTGCACATCGGCACAGAAGAAGTTCAGATACTGGACGATCCGCGGCCACGCCGCGCGGTTGGGGCTGGCGCCATGCGGCAATTCGTGGCGCCATATCACCAGGTCGCCCGCCCCCGCCGCAATCGGCACCACTTCATCCTCGAACCGATACTGGCGCGGGTCGCTATCGCCCAGCGTGTCCAGCCAACCGTCCAACCGGCGGTGGAAGCCGGGCACGACGCGCACGCCGCCGCCATCGGATCCGGTGTCGGTCAGGTACAGGATCGCCTGGGTACCGAACGGGATCGGGCGTTCCAGGCTGACGTCCCAATGCACCGGCGCGCCGCGGAATGGGCCCGCGATTTGTTCGGGCGGGTTGAACCCCATGCGGTCAATCGTCAGCCACAGGTCGGGCGTGCCCCAGATCTGGGCGAATGCCTTGCGCACGCGGGCACTGTCGCGTGCGACATCGAGCAACGGGTGGTGGAAGCAATCGACCCAGACGCCCGCCGTATCCGCCGTCGCCCAGCCTGCCGGATCGTCCGGGTGTGCGCCGATGTGCGACCACGCCATCGCCTCGGCCGCCTGCGCCGCTTCGCGCGGGATCGCACCGCGCAGCACCACCCAGCCTTCGGCATCCCAATGCGCCATCTCGGCGTCGGACAGCGCGGGCGCCGCTGCGTCGATCGCATCGAAGGCGGCGCGCGTTGCCCGCGGCGGCGGCGCACCGTCGAGCCATGCGTGATAGCGGTCGATCGCATCGCGGTCGGGCGTGCCGGCCGTCGCGACGATCCAGTCGCACAGGGCGTCAAACCCCGGACGCTCCCGGTAAAGGAAGGGCAAAATCTCGCCGATCCCGACGCGAAGCGCGCTCATCAGCACACGCTCGCGTCGCGCCGTTACCGGGTCCGGCGTCCCGCCCGAATGCGCGCAGGCCCACAAAGCGCGCAGCCCGCGCACCCCGGCGAGCGACGCGCCGCTCACCGCACGCGCCCAAGGCCGGTCGCGAACGGCCGTTCGAATTGCGGTACCCCGGTTGCGGACGGCGTTTGCATCATCGCGCACACTCCTGCTCCGCCGCCTGCGCGCCGGTCAATCCAGATTGGGGCGCAGCCAGCGTTCCGCCGTCGCCAGGTCGACGCCGCGCCGCCCGGCATATTCCACCACCTGATCGCGGCCGACGCGCGCGACGCCAAAATATTCCGCCTGCGGGTGGCCGAAGTAAAATCCGCTGACCGCGGCGGTCGGCAACATCGCAAAGCTCTCCGTCAGCGAAATGCCGGTCGCACGATGCGCGTCGAGCATGTCGAACAGGATCGGCTTCAGGCTGTGATCCGGACAGGCAGGATAGCCCGGCGCCGGGCGGATGCCGCGATATTGTTCGCGGATCAGCGCATGGTTGTCGAGCTGCTCGCCCTCGGCATAGCCCCACAACGCGGTGCGGACATATTGATGCAGCCGCTCGGCAAAGGCCTCCGCGAAGCGGTCGGCCAACGCTTTCAGCAGGATGTCGGAATAATCGTCGATCGCCGCCTTGAACCGCGCCAGATGCGGCTCGATGCCGTGGATCGACACGGCGAAGCCGCCGATCCAGTCGCCGTCATGATCGATGAAGTCCGCCAGGCACATGTTCGCGCGCCCTTCGCGCTTCGAAATCTGCTGGCGCAGGAACGGCAGGCGGACGTGCGTTTCATCCTCGACATGGACGATCACATCGTCGCCGTCGCGGCGGCACGGCCACAGCCCGCACACGCCCTTGGCGACCAGCCAGCGCTCGGCAACGATACGGTCGAGCATCTTCTGCGCATCGTTGAACAGCGACCGCGCGCTCTCGCCGACCACTTCATCGTCGAGGATCGCGGGATACGTGCCCGCCAGCTCCCACGCGCGGAAGAAAGGTGTCCAGTCGATATAGCTGCGCAGGTCCTTCAGGTCCCAGTCGGGAAAGACGTGCACGCCGGGCTGGCGCGGGCGGCCCGGCTTCAGGTTCATGTCCGCGTCGAAGCCGTTGTCGCGCGCGGCATCCAGCGTCACCAGCGCGCTCTGCCCCTTGCCTTCGCGCGCGGCGCGGACGGCGGCATAGTCGGCCGAGGTCTTTTCGACGAAGGAATCGCGCTGCGTATCGCTGACCAGCGTGGTGGCGACGCCGACCGCGCGGCTGGCGTCGAGGACATGGACGACAGGTCCCTCGTACGCGGGCGCGATCTTCAGCGCGGTGTGGACCTTCGACGTGGTGGCGCCGCCGATCAGCAGCGGCATCGCCATGCCGGCGCGCTGCATTTCCTCGGCCACGGTCACCATCTCGTCGAGCGACGGCGTGATAAGCCCCGACAGGCCTATCATGTCGGCATCATTCTCGTTCGCGGCCTTCAATATGTCGCCCCAAGGCACCATGACGCCCAGGTCGACGATCTCGAACCCGTTGCACTGAAGGACGACGCCGACGATGTTCTTGCCGATGTCGTGCACGTCGCCCTTTACGGTCGCCATGATGATCCGGCCTTTGGCCCCCTTGCCATCCGCGCCGCCCTCGGCCTTTTCCGCCTCGATATAGGGGAGCAGGTGGGCGACTGCCTTTTTCATGACGCGCGCCGATTTCACTACCTGCGGCAGGAACATCTTGCCCGAACCGAACAGGTCGCCGACCACGTTCATGCCGTCCATCAACGGGCCTTCGATCACTTCGATCGGGCGCCCGCCGCGTTCGAACACCGCCAGGCGGCATTCCTCGGTATCCTCGACGACATGCGCGTCGATGCCCTTGACCAGCGCGTGCTCGAGCCGCTTTTCAACCGGCCAGCCGCGCCATTCGGCCGCCTGCTTCTCCGCCACGGCGTCGGTGCCGCGATATTTCTCCGCCAGCGCGACCAATCGGTCGCCCGCTTCGGGATCGCGGTTGAGGATCACGTCCTCGCACGCGGTGCGCAGCTCGGAGTCGATCGTGTCATAGACATCGAGCTGCCCGGCATTGACGATCGCCATGTCCATGCCCGCGGGGATCGCGTGGTACAGGAACACGCTGTGCATCGCCCGGCGCACCGGCTCGTTGCCGCGGAAGCTGAACGACAGGTTCGACAGCCCGCCCGAGATATGGACGTGCGGGCAGCGCGCCTTGATCTCGCCGCACGCCTCGATGAAGTCGACGGCGTAGTTGTTATGCTCCTCGATCCCCGTCGCGACGGCGAAGACATTGGGGTCGAAGATGATGTCCTCGGGCGGGAAGCCGATGCCGGTGAGCAGCTTGTAGGCGCGCTCGCAGATTTCGACCTTGCGCGCTTGCGTATCGGCCTGGCCGACTTCGTCGAACGCCATGACGACCACCGCGGCGCCATAGGCCATGCACTTGCGGGCATGCGCGAGGAACGCTTCCTCGCCTTCCTTCATGCTGATCGAATTGACGATCGGCTTGCCGCTGACGCACTTCAGCCCCGCCTCGATCACTTCCCATTTCGAACTGTCCACCATCACCGGGATGCGCGCGATATCGGGCTCGGCGGCGATCAGCTTGAGGAAAGTGGTCATCGCCTCGACGGCGTCGAGCAGGCCTTCGTCCATGTTGACGTCGAGCACCTGCGCGCCCGCCTCGACCTGCTGGCGCGCGACTTCGACCGCGGCGGGATAGTCGCCCGCCATCACCAGCTTCTTGAAGCGGGCAGAGCCGGTGACGTTGGTACGCTCGCCGATGTTGACGAAGGAAGTGGAGGAGGCGGTGTTGGTCATCAAATCCGACAGTCTGTGAGAGGTTAGGCGGCCAGCGGCCGGGCGAGGACGATATCGTCGTAAAGCGTGCCGCCGATATCATATTGCCGGGTTGCGATCGGCTTGAAGCCGTTCTTGGCATAGAAGGCGATGGCCCGGGCATTGCCGGCATAGACGCCAAGCAACAGCCGCTCGAAACCGTGTGCTGCGGCGATCGCCTGCGCCATCAGTGCCGCACCGATGCCGCCGCCATGAAACCGCGACAGCAGATAGATGCGCTTCAGTTCGACGTCGCCGGCGCGTGCCGTGGGAAGATCGGGCGCCGTCATCAGCGCGAAGCCAACGGGGGCCTTGCCCGGATCTACTTCCGCCAGCCAGGCGCGCGCGCCGTCGTCAAGGTAGCAGCGATAGGCGTCGACGCTGTTCGCGCGGATGCAGTGCCGGACCACCGCTTCGCCGGACAGCACGCCCGCAAAGGTTTCCACGAACGTCGCGCTGGCGACAATGGAAAGCGCATCCAGGTCGTCTTCGCCCGCCGCGCGTATGGCCCAGCCAAGCGTCATTACGCCGCCATGGTGAAGGGTTCGAGCCCGGCGAGCCGCGTGCGCACTTCCGGCGTGGGGATGCTGCGCGGGGTCAACCCCTGCACCGCATGGGCGATCGCGCCGATATGCGCGGGCGTCGACCCGCAGCAGCCGCCGAGGATGTTCACCTGGCCCTTGTCGGCCCATTCCTTGACCAGCCCCGCCGTCGTCTCAGGCAGTTCGTCATAGGCGCCCAGTTCGTTCGGCAGGCCAGCGTTGGGATAGACCATGATGAGCGTGTCGGCGATCTTACTGAGCGCGGCGACATGCGGGCGGAGCTGCTCCGCCCCGAACGAGCAGTTGAGCCCGATCGTCACCGGCCGCGCATGGCGCACCGCGTGCCAGAACGCCTCGACCGTATGCCCCGACAGGTTGCGGCCCGACAGGTCGGTCAGCGTCATCGACAGCATGATCGGCAAGTCGCGGCCGAGTGCCTCGCCCGCTTCGATCGCGGCCATGATGCCCGCCTTGGCGTTGAGCGTGTCGAATACCGTCTCGATCAGGATGAAGTCGACGCCGCCTTCGACCAGCGCGTCGATCTGTTCGCGGTACACATCCTTCAGATAGTCGAAGTCGATCTCGCGATAGCCGGGGTCGTTGACGTCGGGGCTGAGCGACAGCGTCTTGTTGGTGGGGCCTAGCGCGCCGGCGACGAAGCGCGGGCGCCAGATCCCATTTTCGGCGTCCTTCGCCTCGAACTCGTCGGCGATGCGCCGCGCGAGCTTCGCGCTCTCGACATTGATCTCGCGCACCAGATGCTCGGCGCCGTAATCGGCCTGGCTGATCCGGTTGGCCGAGAAGGTGTTGGTTTCCGCGATATCCGCCCCCGCCTCGAAATAGGCGCGGTGGATGCTCTCGGGCACGTGCGGCGCGGTCAGCGCCAGGATGTCGTTGTTGCCCTTCTGGTCATGGCTGAGCCCCAGATTGCCGGCATAGGCCGCCGCGTCGAGCTTCCAGTTCTGGATCTCGGTCCCAAAGGCGCCGTCGGTGATGAGGATGCGCTTGGCGGCCTCGGCCAGAAGTTTCTCGCGTGCTGTCATCTTTTCGTTCCTTCTCAAGCCCTTCCCCGATGGGGAGGGGTTTGGGGGGTGGGGCGTGCAAGTCTCACCGAGACCACGGCCCATATGGACAGGCCCCACCCCAACCCCTCCCCTGAAGGGGAGGGGCGTTGTATCGATTCACGCCGCCGCCTGGCCCGCCGCCGCGCCGGGACGCAGCCCCAGCAAGTGGCAGATGGCGTAGCTCAGCTCGGCGCGGTTGAGCGTGTAGAAGTGCAGTTCGCGCACGCCGCCGGCATAAAGCTTGCGGCACAGCTCTGCCGCCAATGTCGCGGCGATCAGCTGGCGCGCGCCGGGGTGGTCGTCCAGCCCCTCGAACAGCCGCCCCATCCATGCGGGGACCGCAGTGCCGCACATGCCCGACATGCGCACGATGCTCGAATAATTGGTAACCGGCATGATCCCCGGCACGATCTCCGCCGAAATCCCCGCGGCGGCGGCGGCGTCGCGGAAGCGGAAAAACGTCTCCGCCTCGAAGAAGAACTGCGTGATCGCGCGCGTCGCGCCTGCGTCAAGCTTGCGCTTCAGATTGTCGATATCGGCGGCTGTGCTGGGCGAATCGGGGTGGCTTTCGGGATAGGCCGCGACCGAAATCTCGAACGGGTGCAGGCGGCGTAGCCCCTCGACCAGCGCGGCGGCATTCTCATATCCGCCCGGATGCGTCTGATAGCGCTCGCCCGCGCGCGGCGGGTCGCCGCGCAGCGCGACGATGTGCCGCACGCCCGCCGCCCAATATTGCTCGGCGACTGCGTTGATCTCGTCCTGCGTCGCATCGACGCAGGTCAGGTGCGCGGCGGCGGCCAGCGGCGTTTCGCGCGCGATGCGGGCGACCGTCTGGTGCGTGCGTTCGCGCGTCGAACCGCCCGCGCCATAGGTTACCGACACGAACCGCGGGTCCATCGGCGTCAGCGTGGTGATCGACTCCCACAGCGTCCTTTCCATCGCCTCGGTCTTGGGCGGGAAAAATTCGAACGACACCGCCACATCGCCCGCCACATCGGCAAACAGCGGCGCGTCGAGCGCGCGGCGCGCCTCCTCAAGCTGATTGATCGTGATACTCATGCTGCACGCACCTCTGCCATCGGCTGGGCGGTCTTGCGCCCCAGCCACAATTTCACGGTCAATTCCCCGCCCTCCAGCGTTTCGATCCGTACCGGCGCGATGCCCGACGCATCGAACCAGTCGAGCATCTGGTCGTCCGAAAAGCCCAGCCGCGCATGCGCGTCACGCGTGCGCAGGTCTTCGCGCTCGTGCGGCGCGAAATCGACGACCAACAACCGCCCCTCGCCTGTCAAGACGCGCGCGGCTTCCGCAATCGCGGCGTCCGGCTGCTGTGCGAAATGCAGCACCTGATGCAGGATCGCGACATCGGCGGCACCATTGTCGAGCGGCAGCGCATAAAAATCCGCCTGCCGCAGCTCGGCGCGGTCCAGCCCGCGTTCGGACAGCTTGGCGCGCGCCAATCGCAACATTTCCGACGATCGGTCGATACCCAGCGCATGGTCGGCATGCGGCGCGAACAGTTCGAGCATCCGCCCGGTGCCCGTACCGATGTCGATGATCCGCCCGAACGGCGCCGCCGCGGCGTCGACTCCCAGCGCGCGCGCCATCGCGACCTCGATCTCGCTTTCGGCGACATGCAGCGAGCGGATCGCATCCCATTCGGCGGCGCGGCCTTCGAACCATTCGGCGGCGGCGGCGGCACGGTCGGCGCGCACGGCGGCCAGCCGCGCGGCATCGGCCCGCGCCCAGGGGTCGGAATCGGCCCCCACCCAGGCGTCGAGCGCGGCCGCCACCGGGGCCAACCGCGCGGGCTTGCCGGGCGCGACGAATACCCAGCTTCCTTCCTTGCGCCGTTCGACCAGCCCGGCGTCGGCCAGGATCTTCACATGGCGCGAAACGCGCGGCTGGCTTTGCCTCAGCACTTGCGCCAGTTCGCCCACCGACAGCTCCATCGCGCGTACCAGCGCGACGATGCGCAGGCGCGTGGGGTCCGCGAGCGCGCGGAAGATGTCGAGCGCGAGTTCCATGATGCATGCGATATAAAGATATCTTTATATGCGGTCAACGCGCGATCGCGCGGGGTGCCCGGTGGCTTTGACGCGTTTTCCACGTCGCCAGGTGATTCCACCCGGCGCGAAAATGCGCTAGCCCTCGCCACGGCACCGGCGCTTGTCGCGCCGCAACAATAGGGAGAACGCCATGCGTTCCATGCTGATCCTGCCCGTCGCCGCGCTCGCGCTCACCGGGCTGACTGCCTGCGGCAAAAAGGCGCAGAACGAAGCCGCCGAAGCATCGGAATCGGTCGTCGGCGACAGCAACGCGATGGGCGAGGCAGTCGCCGACCTGAACGCCGCGCGCGACGCCGCGTTCGATGCCGCCGAAAACAGCTATGACGATTTGTCGAATACCACCGACAATGCGGCCGACGCTGGTGTCGACGGCGGCGACGAAGTCATCGATTGATCCGGAACCTTCGTCCGGCGCGCGCGCTTGTCGTGGGCCTTGCGCTCGCAATCGCCGCGTGCGGTGCGGATGACGCGCCCGACGACGGCGTGACTCCGGCCGAGGCGCAGCAACTGAACGACGCGGCGCAGGCGCTCGATATCGGCGACGCGAATGCCGCCGGCGACGTCAAAGAAACGGACCCCGCACCATGACCGAACACCGCCGCCTGGGATCAAGCGACCTCAAGACCCCGCCGATGGTGCTGGGCGGCAATGTATTCGGATGGACCGCCGACAAGGCCGCCAGTTTCCGCATCCTCGATCGCTGGGCGGATCTGGGCGGCGTGATGATCGACACCGCCGATGTCTATTCGGCCTGGGTGCCGGGCCACCGCGGCGGCGAGTCCGAACGCGTCATCGGCGAATGGCTGGCCCTCTCCGGCAAGCGCGACCGCGTGCTGATCGCAACCAAGGTCGGCATGCTGCCCGGCGACGGCGGCGACAAACTGGCGCCCGCGCGGATCAAGGCCGCGTGCGACGCATCGCTCGCGCGGCTCGGCATCGACCGGATCGACTTGTACTTCGCGCATCAGGACGACGAATCCGTCGCGCAGGAGGAAGTGCTGGCCGCCTTTGCCACGCTGATCGACGCGGGCAAGGTCGACACGATCGGCGCGTCCAACTTTCACGCCGCACGGCTGAAATCGGCGCTCGACATCGCCACGCGCGACGGGCTGCCGCATTATCGCGTGCTCCAGCCCGAATATAATCTGGTCAGCCGCCACAGGTTCGAAGGCGAGCTTCAGGACCTGTGCATCGAGCGCAATATCGGCGTCGTGCCCTATTATGCGCTCGCGTCGGGGTTCCTGACCGGCAAATATCGCAGCGAGGCCGATCTGGGTAAAAGCGTGCGCGGCGGGCGCATGGGCGCATTGCTGCAGGGCAAGGGCGCGGACGTGCTCGCGGCGATGGATGCGATCGCGGCGGAAACGGGCGCCACGCTGGCGCAGATCGCGCTCGCCTGGCTCGCCGCGCAACCGGGCGTCACGGCGCCGATCGCCAGCGCGACCAGCATTGCGCAACTCGACGAGCTCGCCGGCGCCTGGAATGTGATGCTGCAACGCGATCAACTCGATCGGCTGACCGCCGCCGGCGCCTGACTCACTACTGTAGTTTGCCGGAAGCGCTGCATCTGCGAACGCGCGGGTTAACTCTCTATAAGAGCCTCAGGGGGGAAAGCGCGGCTGCACCTGGTCCGGACGGAATCGGTGCCACGGTTAAGGGAGTCCGAGTTGACACAGCAGACCGACAGGCGCGAAGCGGCGTTCGTCACGTTGAGCGACGCCAATTATACGGCGTTTCCCGGGATCAAGGCGGCGATCGAAAAGCACGGCGAGAGCGCGCTGAAAAAGCTCTACGCGCACATCGCGTCCGACGCCACTGCCTCGGCGCTGCTGCCCGACGACACGATACGCAATCGCGCCGCCAAGGCGCAGTTCCTTCACTGGCAAAAGCTGTTTGCGTCGCGCTTCGACGATGCGACGATTGCCCGGTCCGAACACATCGGCCGCGTCCACGCCGATGTCGGCCTGACGCCGTCCTATTATATCGGCGGCTATGCGCTGGTACTGGAAGAGCTCATCACGCGGATGCTCACGAAGAGCGTCGTCCAGCGGCTCAGCGGCCGCAAGATCGCGGCGATGGTATCGACGCTGGTAAAGACTGCACTGCTCGATATGGAAGCGGCACTGTCCGCCTATTTCAAGGCCGAGGAACAGGACCGCCGCGACGTCATTGCCTCGATCGGGACGGCGATGGCATCGCTGTCACAGGGAGATTTCCGCGCCAGCCTCGACGGCCTGCCGCAGGTATACGGCCAGATCAGCAGCGATTTCCACACGATGCGCCACCAGGTGAGCCAGATGGTCCATGACATGATGGTCTCGGCCGAGAACATCGATTCCGGCGCGCGCGAAATCAGCACTGCGGCAAATGACCTTGCGTCGCGCACCGAACGCCAGGCGGCGACGGTGTCGCGCACCGCCGAAGTGATGCGCGACGTCGCGCAGGCAGTCGAGACGACCGCCGCCAACGCCAAGCACGTCAAGGAGAGTATCACCGACGTCGACAGTCAGGCGCGCGAGGGCAACCAGGTCGTCCGCGACGCAATCGACGGGATGAAGAAGATCAAGACTTCGTCCGAGGAGATCGCGAAAATCACCGAAGTGATCGAAAGCGTGGCGTTCCAGATCGACCTGCTCGCGCTCAATGCCAGCATCGAGGCGGCGCATGCCGGCGACGCGGGAAATGGCTTCGAAGTCGTCGCGGGCGAAGTGCGCCGGCTGGCCGAACGCACCACCCAGGCGGCGCAGAACATCAAGCAGTTGGTCGACCGCGCGGGCGGCGAAGTGCAGGACGGCGTCGACTTGGTCGTACGCACCGGCGAAGCACTGGAGCGCATCACGCAGAAAGTCGGCCAGGCAACGCATCAGGCGACCGAAATCGTCACCTATGCCGAAGCTCAGGCACAGGGCCTGCAGCGCGTCACGACCGACGTGTCCGAGATGGACCTGAACACGCAACAAAATGCGGCGATGGTCGAGCAATCGAACGCGGCGGCACAGGCGCTGTCCGAACAGGCGAGCATCATGGCCGGCATCGTCGGCAAGTTCCAGCTTGAACGCCGCGACCGGCCGCGCGGCGCGAAGGGCGACCGCGCCGACGGTGCGCCACCCGCGCCCACGCGCGAGGCGGACGAAAGCGGCCGGACAATCCATTGAATTGACGCGCGTCGGAGCTGAGCCGGCGCTGAGACGCGCAGTCAGTCCTGCGCGAAGCTGAACGGCGTTACGCCCGATTCGCGGTCGCTCAGTTGCAGCAGGCGACCCGCCGGCGGTGCGGATCGCTGCGGGCAATCGGGCCGCGCGCAGGCGGCGCAGCCCAGCCCGATCGGCACCGCGGCCCCGGCAAGATCCAGCCCGCGCGCGGCGGCCAGCGTCTTCGCCTCCCCCGCCGCCAGCCCCAGTCCGATCGCAAAGCGCGCGCGCACGCCCCCGGCGCGCATCCCGCGCGGCTCGACCGTGCGCGCCATCGTGAACCAGCGGCTGGCATCCTCGAGCGCGACAAGCTGCGTCACCAGTTCGCCCGAGCGCGCGAACGCGTCGAACAACACCCATAGCGGGCACGCGCCCGGCCCATCGACCAGCGGCGACCCACTCGCGCCCGCGAAACGTTTCGAAACCTGCCCCGCGCGGTCAGCGCGGATCAGGAAGAACGGCAGGCCGCGTGCGCCGACGCGCTGCAAGGTGGTCAGCCGGTGCGCGACCTGTTCGAACCCGGCACCGAAGCGGCGCTGAAGCAGCTCGACATCATATCCCGTCGCTTCGCACGCGCGCAGGAACCGCGCGTACGGCATCATCACCGCGGCGGCGAAATAGCCCGCCAGGTGGCGCCGCAACAGCCGTTCGGCCGTGCGGTCCTTCAAGTCGGCGCCACGCACCAGCGCGTCCATCTCACCGCGCGCCTCCAGCAGGCCAAGCTGGCGCGCCAGCGCAAACACGCGCGAATTGGCGTCGAACAACTCCGAAATCTGAAGCTGACGGGCGTGGAGGTCGAGCCGGTGGAGCCGGTCGGGCATCACTTCGACCGGCAGCACGCGGACCGAAAGCTGATGCTTGACGCGAAGCCGGTCGGCCATTGCGCCATAGGGGTCGCTGCCGGCCAGCCGCAATTCGTCGGCCAGCGACTCGGCCGTGGCATCCAGGTCGGCGAAGTGATTGCGCCAGCGTTCGATCTCGCGACGGACCGCGACCGCAGGGTCCGGGGTGCTCGCGGCCGCCGGCCCCGCGCCGATCCGGTCATAGGCGCGCGCGAAGGCCTCCGCGCCGCCGGGCGCCCCCGCCAGCCATTCCTCGACTTCGGTGCGGTCGACTTCCAGGTCGGCGAACAGCGGGTCGGCCAGCCGCCGCCGGATCGCGTCGGCCCCACCGCCCGGCTCCGCCGCCGCCAGCGCGCGCGGATCGAAATCGAACGTCTCCGCCAGCCGCAGCATCAGCGTCGCCGACACCGGCCGCTGGTTCCGCTCGACGAGGTTCAGATAACTGGGCGACACGCCCAGCATCTCTGCCATCGCCGCCTGAGTGAGCCCGCCGCCGCGCCGCAACCGGCGCACCGCATGGCCCGCGAACAATTTCTGGTCGGCCAACGCCCGCTCCTTTCCGACAGCCGGAGAGTAGAATGACGCGCTGCAAATGTAAATTAATTTACAAAATTACACGCTCGAATTCCCATCCGGCGACACGCTGACTTCAAAGCCAGCGCACGCCCTCTGCCCGAATCGCTTCGACCTGCACTATGTGCCTAGCATCCAACGGCCCCTCCCCGGGATTGTTGTAAAGGAAATCACAATGGCAAGCTTCGAAGAACTCGTTCCCGCCCCCGCCGGTCGTTTCGACGGCATCAAGCGCCCGTACAGCGCCGACGACGTCGCCAAGCTGCGCGGCTCGGTGCAGATCGAGCACACGCTGGCGCGCAAGGGCGCGGACAAGCTTTGGGAGCTGCTCAAGTCGGAAGACTATATCAACGCGCTGGGGGCGCTGAGCGGCAACCAGGCGATGCAGATGGTGCGCGCCGGGCTGAAGGCGATCTATCTGTCGGGCTGGCAAGTCGCGGCGGACGCCAACACCGCGGGACAGATGTATCCCGACCAGTCGCTCTATCCCGCCAATGCGGGTCCGGAGCTTGCGCGCCGCATCAACGCGACGCTGCAGCGCGCCGACCAGATCGAGCATATGGAAGGCGGCGCGACGCGCGACTGGTTCGCCCCGATCGTCGCCGACGCCGAAGCCGGTTTCGGCGGCCCGCTCAACTGCTTCGAGATCATGAAGGCCTATATCGCGGCCGGCGCGGCGGGCGTGCACTATGAGGACCAGCTCGCGTCCGAAAAGAAGTGCGGCCACCTGGGCGGCAAGGTGCTGATCCCGACGCAGGCGCATATCCGCAACCTCGACGCGGCGCGTCTGGCGGCGGACGTGGCGGGCGTGCCGACGATCATCTGCGCGCGCACCGACGCCGAATCGGCCAAGCTGATTACGTCGGACATCGACGAACGCGACCATGAATTCCTGACCGGCGAGCGGACGCCCGAGGGCTTCTTCCGCCTGAAGGACGGCACCGGTGTCGACCATTGCATCAAGCGCGGCCTGGCCTTCGCCGAACATGCCGACCTGCTGTGGTGGGAAACGTCGAAGCCGAACATGGACGACGCGCGTCGCTTTGCCGAGGCAATCAAGAAGGAATTTCCGAACAAGATGCTGGCGTATAATTGCTCGCCCAGCTTCAATTGGGAAAAGAACCTCGACAAGGACGATATCGCCAAGTTCCAGCGCGAAATCGGCGCGATGGGATACAAGTTCCAGTTCGTGACGCTCGCGGGTTTCCACCAGCTCAACTACGGCATGTTCGAACTGGCGCGCGGGTACAAGGATCGCGGCATGGCGGCCTATTCGGAGCTTCAGCAGGCCGAATTCGCGGCCGAAGCGAACGGCTACACCGCCACGCGCCACCAGCGCGAAGTGGGCACCGGCTATTTCGACCTGGTGGCCACCACGCTCGCCGGCGGCGCCAGCTCGACCACCGCGCTCGCGGAATCGACCGAAACCGCCCAGTTCGAACACGCCTGACACCAACCAAGCGCCTTGGGGGGACCGGAGATTCCCCCCGACCGTATCGGAGTAAAGACCATGACGAACGAACCGCAGCGCAGCCGTGCCGTTTTCTCGACCGAGGACTTCCGCCTGCTCAAGGAAGCCGTCGGCGACTACATGCAGAAGATCGCGGACAAGCCGGAATCGGTGAAGTTCGCCAATCTCTACCACCGGCTCGGTCGCGTCGCCTGACGCACCCGTGACGTGCCGCGATTTCGCCGGCGAAATCGTTCGGCCTCGCCTTTCCTGGGGAGGAAAGGATGCCCGTCGAAACGGCCCAGGCTGTTTCGGCGGGCATTTCCATTGAGAACGTGGCCGTTGAGGGCGCGTACCCCACCGCT
>JBMOOB010000028.1:115161-257769 GCA_049323815.1 Pseudomonadota bacterium
TTCGCCGGCGAAATCGTTCGGCCTCGCCTTTCCTGGGGAGGAAAGGATGCCCGTCGAAACGGCCCAGGCTGTTTCGGCGGGCATTTCCATTGAGAACGTGGCCGTTGAGGGCGCGTACCCCACCGCTTTAATTGCAATATCCAGAAGACAATTGCGTACAAGCCAGCGTGATTTAGTATATACTCCCACGCAATATAGGATTTATTAGCAATATTTTTCCATACTTTACGCTATGGATACTCCCTCGGCATCTTCCTTTGACCGTATCGCCCCCGTCCCGATCCCCGAGGAGGTGCGTATCGCGCGCATGCTGGAGGTCGAGTCGAGCGCCGCGTTCCTGAAGGAAGCGTTTGACCATGCAGCGATCATCGCGGTCACCGATGCGCGCGGCGTCATCACTTCGGTCAACTCGCGCTTCTGCGCGCTCAGCGGCTATTCCGAAGAAGAGCTGATCGGCAACACGCACCGGATTGTCCGGTCCGGATTCCACGACCGTTCGTTCTTCACCAGCCTGTACCGCACGATTTCGCGCGGGCACGTCTGGCACGGCGAAATTTGCAACCGCGCGAAGGACGGGGCGCTGTACTGGGTCGATACCACCATCGTCCCGCGCCGCGGGCACAGCGGCAAGATCGAAAGCTATACTGCCATCCGGTTCGACATCACGCCGCAGAAGGAGGCCGAGGAGGCACTGTGGCAGCTCGCCAATATCGACGCGCTGACCGGCCTGCCCAATCGCCGAAAATTCATCGAGGATCTGGAGCATCATGTCGCGCACGGCGGTGAACCGCTGATCGTCGCGATGATCGACGTGGACGAGTTCAAGCGCGTCAACGACGGGTTCGGCCATGATACCGGCGACCGGTTGCTGGAGGCCGTCGGCGGACGCATCCATGCATCGCTGGGACCCAGCGATATCGTCGGCCGACTGGGTGGCGACGAATTCGCGCTGATCCTGCGCAATCCGGCGCTGGACGGCGAAGACCGGCGTATCGCGCGCATTCTGGCAGCGGCGCGCGAGCCGATCGCGATCGACGGCGAACGGCACCAGACAAGCGCCAGCATCGGCACCGCACGCTATCCCGATGACGGCACCACTGCGCGCGAGATGCTGAAGGTCGCCGACATCTCGCTGTATCAGGCCAAGGCCAAGGGTGGCGATCGCGCGGAAGCCTTTACCGAGGAACTGCGCCGGAACGCACTGCGCCCGGAACGCATTCGCCGCACGAAGGACTGAGTTCCCCTTCCTGTCTGGACGCCGCGCCCCTAAAGCGCGTAGCGGATGCGTCGCGCGCGCATCGCCGCGCCGGTTTCTGGAAGGACCCTGCCCATGCCGAAGTTTCTCGCGGCGCTGCTCGCGCTGATCGTCGCAACGGTCGGCGCCCCGTCGTCGGGTCATGCGCAGACCTATATGGCGGGCAAGGAATATGTCGTGCTCGACCAGCCCGCGCCGACCGCCGATCCGGCGACGATCGAAGTGGTCGAGGTCTTCTCGTTCGGCTGCCCGCATTGCTTCCAGCTCGAGCCGCTGTTGGAAGCGTGGAAGCAACGGCAAAGCGCCGACGTGCGGCTGGTGCGCGTGCCGACCTTCTGGTCGCCCAACAACGAACCGCTGGTGCGCGGCTATTACACGCTGCGCGCGCTTGGAATCGACGAGCGCGCGATGATGCCGGTGTTCAATGCGATTCATGTCGACCATCGCGGCTTTTATGGCGAAGCCGACTGGAGCGGTTTCCTGGCCGGCCAGGGCGTCGCCGCCGACAAGGTACTCGCCGCCTATTCGTCGGATGCCGTGACGAAGGCGGTGCTGGCGGCGCCGGCGCTGACCGGCACCTATGGCGCGACGGGCACGCCCGAACTGATCGTCGACGGGCGCTATCGCACGTCGCCGGCGTCGGCCGGCGGGTACGAGCAGATGTTGAAAGTCGTCGACTATCTGGTGGCGAAGCGCCGCGCCGAACGCGGAAAATAGCGCCGCGCGTCAGTCGCCGGCCGCCAGCCGCGACACGCGCGCCTCATGCTCGTCGCGGCCGAAGGGAAATCGACGATAGAGCAGCGCGGCGATGAAGCCGAAGCAAAGGTAGATGCCGCAATAGAGGATCGTCAGCCGGTCGACCGTCGCCGCGCCGACGTCGCCCGGGCGCATCGTCTCGCTCAACCCTGCCATCTGCAGGATCAGGCTGGTCATGAAGATGCCGATGCCGCTGGTGCATTTCTGGACGAAAAAGGCGCCTGCGAAGAAGACCCCTTCGGACCGGCGGCCGGTTTCGACTTCCGAATGTTCGACCACATCGGCCATCATCGACGCGCCCAGCATCGTCGCCGCGACCGTACACGTGGTGTTGCAGATATAGATGGCGAACAGCAGCGGCAGGAGCGCCGCATCGCCCGGCTGCGGAAACACACCCGCCAGCCGCAGCGCATAGGGCAAGGTCAGCAGCATTGCCGCCAGCGCGGTGGCAAGCGCCGCAGCGCGCGGCTTGCCGAACCGCCGCCCACACCATGGCGCAATTACGAACGCCGCCAGGGCGCCGATGAACAACACCGCCGACAACAGCGCGAACGCCGTGCGGTCGAACAACCAGACATAGCTGTAAAGGTACGTGGACATGGCGAAGCTCATGCCCTGGTTGGTATAGAGGAACAGCCCGGCCATCATCAGCGTCAGGAACGCCGGATTGCGCAGCGTCTGGAACAATTCGCGCAGGCCGTGCGCCTCTTCGCCGCCCGCCGCCTCGGAACGCGGCAGGCGCTTGATCTCGTGATGCGTGCCCAGCGACGATATCAGGATCGCCAGGACGATGGCGGCGGTACTCACCAACGCGAAACGGACATATCCGGGGCGGTAGTGCAGATCGAGCTCGCCCGCGGGATTGACCAGCAACAGCGTATACGCCGCCGCGAGCACCACCATCGCCCCACCCCATCCGAACAGATAGCGATACGCCATGATCCGCGTGCGCTCGTCATAATCGGTGGTGAGTTCCGGCGTGAGTGCGACCGAGGGCACTTCATAGGCGGAAACCGCAGTCCGCACCGCCACTGCAGTGACGAACAGCCAGCCGAGCAGCGCGGGCACGCCCCATGCAGGCGGGTTCCACAACAACAGCCATCCGATCGCGATCGGCATCGCCGACCCGTACATCCATGGGTGACGCCGCCCCCAACGGCTGCGCGTCTTGTCCGAAAGAAACCCGATCGCGGGGTCGATCAGCGCGTCGAGCACCAGCGCGCACAGGATGGCCAGACCGACCGACGCCGGCGGCAGTCCGACGACCTGGTTGTAATAGAGGAGCAGGAACGTCCCGAACCCCGCGTCCTTCACGCCATAGGCGACCGCGCCCAGGCTATAGGCGATCATGGTGGGCGTGCCGATGCGGCGGGCCGGCGGCAACGTCTTGGCGTTCGACATGAAGGTCCCCGGGGCAAGGGTCAGGACGGGTTGGACGTTCTGGATGGCACCAATTGTTCCACGCGTGCAAGCATTTGCGTGCCACGCGGCCGGCCTGGGCGGTGTTCCGGCAACCAAGGTGCCGCCCAACCGCCAGAATTCGCTCCGATATAATTTTTGGAATATCGGGTATGCACTCGGGCTTGCCCGCCGCTCTCGAACCTTTTAGCGATAGTGGAGCGTGGCGGCGCGTCCCGAACGAATCGCGCTGCCTTTCGAACAAAGAGCATGGCGCGACCATGCCGATTGCGGAGAGAAACCATGGCGCTCGACCCCGAGATTTTCGAAACGCTGCGCGACACCGTGCGCCGCTTCGTCGCCGAGCGGCTCCGCCCGCTGGAGGGCGAGGTCGAGGCCGCCGACGCGATCCCCGACGCCGTGGTGCGCGAGATGAAGGAACTCGGCCTGTTCGGGCTGTCGATCGCCGAGGAATATGGCGGGCTGGGCCTGACGATGGCCGAGGAAGCGCGGATTGCGATCGAGCTGGGGCGTACGACGCCGGCGTTCCGGTCGACCTTCGGCACCAATGTCGGCATCGGCAGCCAGGGGCTGGTAATGGCGGGCACGCCCGAACAAAAGGCACAGTGGCTGCCGCGCATCGCCAGCGGTGAGATCATCACCAGCTTCGCGCTGACCGAACCCGATGTCGGATCGGATTCGGGCGCGGTTAAGACGCGCGCGGTCCGCGACGGCGACGTCTATCGGCTGTCGGGCACCAAAAGATACATCACCAACGCCGACAAGGCCAACCTGTTCACAGTGATGGCGCGCACCGGCGACGAACCCGGCGGGCGTGGAGTCTCCGCGTTTCTGGTGCCGCGCGACCTGCCGGGGCTGAGCGTCGGCGAGCCCGAGAAAAAGATGGGGCAGAAAGGCGCGAAGGTCGCCGACGTCACCTTCGACAACGTCCCCGTGCCCGTGGCCAACCGGCTGGGGGCCGAGGGCGAGGGATTCAAGATCGCGATGCGCGTGCTCGATCGCGGACGGCTGCACATTTCGGCGGTATGCGTCGGCGTGGCGGAACGGCTGATCGCCGACAGCGTCGCCTATGCCCGGGAACGCGTGCAGTTCGGCAGGCCGATCGCCGAACATCAGCTCATCCAGGCGCTGATCGCCGATTCGAAGACCGAGGCATTGGCCGCGCGCGCGCTGGTGCTCGAAACCGCGGCGGCGAAAGATGCCGGCGAGAACACGACGATGGAGGCGGCGGCCGCCAAATATTTCGCGAGCGAGATGGTAGGTCGCGTCGCCGACCGCGCGGTCCAGATATTCGGCGGCGCGGGATACATCGCCGACTATGGCATCGAACGGCTGTTCCGCGACGTGCGGCTGTTCCGCATCTATGAAGGCACCAGCCAGATCCAGCAGCTCATCATCGCGCGCGAAACACTGAAGCGCGGGGGATAGGCGCGCCCCGACCATGCGGCGCATTCATATTGAGCGAAGCCGGGAAGCGCGTCCGCCAGACGCAAGACTCCGCTCGAAATCTTGGGAGAGAGAAAAGATGGACACCACCAACCTGTTCCGGCTCGACGGCCGCGTGGCGCTCGTCACCGGCGGATCGCGCGGCATCGGCCGGATGATCGCGGCGGGCTATGTGGCGCAGGGCGCCAAAGTCTATGTGTCGTCGCGCAAGGCGGCGGCGTGCGAGGAAACCGCCGCCGAGCTGGGCCCGAACTGCATCGCGCTGCCGATGGACATCTCAACGGTGGAGGGGTGCCGCGCGCTCGCCGCGGCGCTGGCCGAGCGCGAAGAGCGGCTCGACATCCTCGTCAACAACGCCGGTGCCGCCTGGGGCGTGCCGTTCGACGAATTCCCCGAAAGCGGCTGGGACAAGGTCATGGACCTGAACGTCAAGTCGCCCTTCTTCCTGACGCAGGCGCTGCACGGCCTGCTCAAGGCCGGCGCCGCGACCGGCCATGCCGCAAAGGTCATCAACATCACCTCGATCGACGGCCAGCGCGTCAATCCGTGGCAAACGTATAGCTATCAGGCGTCGAAGGCCGCGCTGATCCACCTGACGCGTCGCGTGGCGGCGGAACTGATCCGCGACAATATCGTCGTGTCCTCGCTGGCGCCGGGCGCCTTCCCCAGCGACATGAACAAGGCCGCGCGCGACCATGGCGACGGCGTGGCGAAACGGATTCCGGCGGGCCGCATCGGCGTGGCTGAGGATATGGCGGGCGCCGCGATCTTCCTTGCCAGCCGCGCGGGCGATTATGTGGTCGGCGATACGCTGACCGTCGACGGCGGCATCGTCAACGCATCGCTGGCGAGCAGCATCGACGGGTGAATGGCCGTTGACTCCGGGCGACCCTCCTTTCAGCCTCACCGAAGGGAGGACAATCATGCGACACCTTGCCTGTCTTTTCCTCGCCGCCATGGCGCTCGCGGGATGCAGGAATGCGCCTGAGGGCGAAAGCTCCGGGAACCACTCCTCGGCGGCGGCGCCTACGCCGCTGACCGCTCCCAAACGAGACGGCAATGGCCCCTTCGGCATAGATTTGTCGGCATCTCCCGACGCCCTCGGGGCATCGGCGATCGAGGGGCAGGAAGACAAGGGCCTGTTCTCCCTCGCTCATCCGCCCAGGCCATCCTCGGATTTTGTCGATTACTATCTGGTTGCCTTTGACGATGCGGGCATCTGTGAAATCCGCGCCGTATCGGCGGATTTCGACGGCGATACCCTTGGCGGAACCGTGCGTGCGACCGCCGACCGACTCGCGGAAGCGCTATCCTCGAAATACGGCAAGGCAAAGCATTCGGACTTTTGCGGCGCCGGGCAGGTCGCCTGCGAGCCTCAATTTTGGTCGATGGCGGTCATGAACGGAGAGCGGGAATATCGATATGAATGGTCGCCGGGCACCGCCGATCCAGCGGTGCGGACGATTCTTCTTAGCGTACAGGCCGGGCAATTCGCCGAGCCCTATCTTCGGATCGACTATCTAGTGAACGATGCCGGGAAATGCGCCAATGCGGCGACAAAGGCTCGCGCGAACAATCTCTGACCCGCCGTTCCTGTCGCCGCCTCGACTCACCGCGCGATCCCGCCCGCCGCCAGCACCGCCAGGGTCACCAGTTCGCTGGCGGTCGACGTCATCGCCGCCACCTGCACCGGCTTTTCCATGCCGATCAGCATCGGACCGATCGTCGCGTCGCCGCCCAGTTCGCGCAGCAGCTTGGCCGAGATATTGGCCGATTGCAGCCCCGGCATGATGAGCACGTTCGCCGGGCCGGAGAGCCGCGCGAACGGATAATTGGCCAACTGGCGCGGATTGAGCGCGACGTCGGGCGACATTTCGCCTTCATATTCGAAGCCGGGGTTGCGTTCGTCGAGCACCTTCACTGCGCCGCGGATATTGTCGAGCCAGCGCCCTTCCGGATTGCCGAAGGTCGAATAGCTGAGGAAGGCGACGCGCGGTTCATGCCCCATGCGCCGCGCCACCGCCGCGGTGCCCAAGGCGATATCGGCCAGTTCCTCGCTCGTCGGTCGTTCGTTGACGGTCGTGTCGGCGATGAAGACGGTGTGCGACTGGCCGACCAGCACGTGCATGCCGAACGGCGTGCGCCCCTCCGCGGGGTCGATTACGCGGCGCACCTGGCGCATCGTTTCGGCATAGGTGCGCGTGACGCCGGTAATCATCGTGTCGCCTTGCCCCATCTGGAGCAGCAGCGCGCCGAAGATGTTGCGGTCGCGGTTGACCAGCCGTTCGATGTCGCGGCGCAAATAGCCGCGCCGCTGGAGCCGCGCGTACAGGAAATCGACCATTTCGGGCACCAGCGGCGAATTGACGCTGTTGTGCAGTTCGAAATCGTCGGGGTTGGCGCCCAGCTTCTTCAACTGATCGAGCACGCTTTCGCGGCCGACCAGCACCGGCGTGCCGTATCCGCCTTCCTTGAACGCGATCGCGGCGCGCTGGACGACTTCCTCTTCGGCTTCGGCGAAGATGACGCGTTTGGGGTGTGCGCGCGCGCCTTCATAGGCGAGCGTCAGCACCGAAGTGGTGGGGTTCAGCCGCGCGCGCAGCGACTGGCGATACGCCGCCATGTCGACGATCGGCTTGGTCGCGACGCCCGAATCCATCGCCGCCTGTGCGACAGCGGCGGGGACGATTTCCATCAGTCGCGGATCGAACGGCGCCGGAATGATATAGTCGGGGCCGAAGCTGTGCTGAACGCCATAGGCCGCCGCGACTTCTTCGGGCACCTGCTGGCGCGCCAGTTCGGCCAGCGCGCGCGCGGCGGCGACTTTCATCGCGTCGTTGATCGTCGTCGCCCGCACGTCGAGCGCGCCGCGGAAGATGAACGGGAAGCCAAGCACGTTGTTGACCTGGTTCGGATAGTCCGAACGCCCGGTCGCGATGATCGCGTCGGGGCGCGCGCGCTTCGCCTCGGGCGGCGTGATTTCGGGATCGGGGTTGGCCATTGCGAAGATGATCGGTTTCAGCCCCATGTTCGCCAGCAATTCGGCGGGCAGCGCACCCGCCGCCGACAGCCCCATGAACACGTCCGCGCCCTCCAGCGCGTCGGCCAGCGTGCGGCGGTCGGTGTCGACGGCGTGTGCCGATTGCCACTGGTTCACGCCCTCGCGCCCGCGATAGATGACGCCGGTGCGGTCGAGCATCAGCAGATTGTCGTTGGGCAGGCCCATTGCCTTGATAAGCTCCGCGCACGCGATCGCGGCGGCGCCCGCGCCGTTCACAACTACCTTGGTCGTCTTGATGTCGCGGCCGGTCAGGTGCAGCGCGTTGATAAGCCCCGCCGCCGCGATGATCGCGGTGCCGTGCTGGTCGTCATGGAACACCGGGATGTTCATGCGTTCGCGCAGCGTCTGCTCGATCACAAAGCATTCGGGCGACTTGATGTCTTCCAGGTTGATGCCGCCGAAGCTCGGCTCCATCAGCTCGACTGCGTCGATGAAGCGTTCGACATCCTCGGTCTTCAGCTCAATGTCGATCGAGTCGACGTCGGCAAAGCGCTTGAACAACACCGCCTTGCCTTCCATCACCGGCTTCGACGCCAGCGCGCCCAGATTGCCGAGCCCCAGGATCGCGGTGCCGTTCGAAATGACGGCGACCAGATTGCCCTTGGCCGTATAGTCGTACGCCGTCGCCGGGTCCTCGTAAATCGCGCGCACCGGCACCGCGACGCCCGGCGAATAGGCCAGCGCCAGGTCGCGCTGCGTCGCCATCGGCTTCGATGCGATGATCTCGATCTTACCCGGGCGGCCTTCCGAATGGAACAGCAGCGCTTCGCGTTCGGAAAACTGGACGTTGCTGTCTTCAGTCATTGCGCGTCGCCTCTTTTCTTTTTGGCCTTGGGAGAGTCCCTTGGTCCTTAATGGCCGCAGGGAAGGTGCGACAAGCGCATAATGCGTCTCGGGCCGGCGCGGGGGCAGGTGGCGGCAAAATGCTGTTGATCGCCGCCCTCGTTTCGTTACCCAGCGACGGATGGCCGACGCCGCCCCCACTCCCATGATGGCCCAGTATCACGCGTTGAAGGCGGAGGCTGAGGACTGCCTCCTCTTCTATCGCATGGGCGATTTTTTCGAGCTGTTCTTCGACGACGCCAAGGTGGCGAGCGCAGTGCTCGACATCGCGCTGACCGCGCGTGGCAGCCATGGCGGCGATCCCGTGCCGATGTGCGGCGTGCCGGTGCACGCGGCGGAAGGCTATCTCGCGCGGCTCATCAAGGCGGGGCACCGCGTCGCCATCGCCGAACAGGTTGAGACACCTGAGGACGCGAAAAAGCGCGGCGGGTCGAAGGCGCTGGTCCGGCGCGCGATTATCCGCGTGGTGACGGCAGGCACGCTGACCGAGGAAGCGCTGCTCGACAGCCGCAGCGCCAACTGGTGCGCGGCGGTGGGCGAAGCGAGTGGCCAGGCGGCGATCGCGGCGGCCGATATTTCGACCGGCCGGTTCGAAGTGATCGAATGCGATCCCGCGCGCGTCGCCGCCGAAATCGCGCGGCTTTCGCCGGCCGAAGTAGTTGTTTGCGAAGCGTCCGAATTCGCCGAGCTTGCCACCGTCACCCGCCCGCGCGCCGGGTTCGACAGCGCGGGCGCAGAGGCGCGGCTGAAAGCGCTGTACGCCGTCGCCACGCTCGACGGGTTCGGCGCGTTCGGCCGCGCGGCGCTGTCGGCGGCGGGTGGGTTGGTCGCCTATCTCGACCATACGGCCAAGGGCGCGCTGCCCTTCCTGCGCCCGCCACGCCTGTCGCGCAGCGAGGCGGCGATGGCAATCGACGCCGCCACGCGCGATAGCCTGGAGCTGACGCAGAGCGCGTCGGGCGGGCGCAAGGGCAGCCTGCTCGATGCGGTCGACCGCACGGTTACCGGGGCCGGCGCGCGGTTATTGGCACAGGATATCGCCGCGCCGCTGATGCATCGCGCCGCAATCGATTCGCGACTGGCGCTGGTACAGCGGTTCCACGACGACGCCGGGCTGCGCGAGATGGTGCGCGCCAGCTTGCGCGCGATGCCCGATATCGGCCGCGCGCTGGGGCGGTTGGCGGCGGGGCGCGGGTCGCCGCGCGACCTGGGCCAGCTTCGCGACGGGCTCGACGGCGCATGGCGGCTGGCCGAACGGTTGTCGGGCATCGCCGACATGCCCGCCCTGCTCGCCGATCTGGTCCCCGCGTTGCAGGGCCACGGCGCGCTGATCGACCTGTTGCAGCGCGCGCTGGTGCCCAGCCCGCCGGTCGACGCCGCGAACGGCGGCTATATCGCCGAGGGTTATGACGCCGCGCTCGACGACCTGCGCGACGCGGGCGCGGGCGGGCGGCGCGCGATCGCCGCGCTGGAGGCGCAATATCGCGCACGCACGGGCATTGCGGCGCTGAAGGTGCGGCACAATGGCGTGCTCGGCTATCATATCGAAGTGCCCGCGCGCGCCGCCGACGCGCTGATGAAGCCCGACAGCGGCTTCACGCACCGCCAGACGCTGGCGGGCGTGGTTCGCTTCAACGCGCCCGACCTGCACGATGTCGCGTTGAAAGTGACGCAGGCGGGCGCGCATGCGCTGGCGGCGGAAGCGGCGCATCTGGAGGAACTGACCGGCAGGGCGCTCGACCGGCGAGAGGAAATCGCGACGACGGCGGATGCGCTCGCGCGCGTCGATGTGGCGGCGGCGCTTGCCGAGCGCGCGGCGGAGGGCGGGTGGACCTGCCCCGAACTGACCGACGACGCCCGTTTCGATGTCGAGGGCGGCCGCCATCCGGTGGTCGAGGCGGCGCTGGCGCGCAGCGGCGAACGCTTTGTCGCCAACGATTGTTCGCTGTCGGATGCGTCGCGGCTGTGGCTCGTGACCGGGCCGAACATGGGCGGCAAATCGACGTTCCTGCGCCAGAACGCACTGATCGCGGTGCTGGCGCAGGCGGGCAGCTATGTCCCCGCCACGCGGGCGCGGCTGGGCCTGGTCGACCGGTTGTTCAGCCGCGTCGGCGCGTCGGACAATCTGGCGCGCGGGCGATCGACCTTCATGGTCGAGATGGTCGAGACCGCCGCCATCCTGGCGCAGGCAACCCCGCGCAGCTTCGTCATCCTCGACGAAGTCGGGCGCGGCACTTCAACCTATGACGGGCTCGCCATCGCCTGGGCGGTGGTCGAGGCGATTCACGAGGACAATCGCTGCCGCTGCCTGTTCGCGACGCATTATCACGAGCTGACGCGGCTGGCCGAACGCTGCGACGCGCTGACGCTGCACCATGTCCGCGCGCGCGAATGGAAGGGCGACCTGGTGCTGCTGCACGAACTCGCCGACGGTCCGGCGGACCGCAGCTATGGCATCGCGGTCGCGCGGCTGGCGGGCATGCCTCCCGCCACCATCGCGCGGGCAAAGGCCGTGCTCGCGAAGCTGGAGGCGGGGCGCGAGAAGACCGGCGGGCTGGCGGCCGGGCTTGACGACTTGCCGCTGTTCGCCGCGATGGCAGTCGAGGAGCCCGCACCCGCCGACGCGCTGCGCGAAGCGCTGGCGACGCTCGATGTCGACGCGCTTTCCCCGCGCGAGGCGTTGGAGCAGCTCTATCGGCTGAAGGGGCTCGCCGCCGATTGACACGCCGGCGCAGTCACGCCTGTCGCTCCAGGATCGTGTAGACCACCTGCCGCCGGACGCGGAAGCCGAGCGCGGTGTAGAGCCGCATCGCCGGATTATCGGGAAAGCTGTGCAGGAACACGGCCTCGCCGTGCGCCAGGGCCCGGGCGATCACGACGCGCATCAATCCCTCGCCCAGCCCCCGGCCGCGCCAGTCGGGATGGGTGCACACGGCGCTGACTTCTGTAAAGCCGGGCAGCCTCATCCGTTCGCCCGCCATCGCCACCAGCACGCCGTCGCGGCGCACGCCGACAAAGTCGCCCAGCCGGTGCGTGCCCGCGAAGAACGGCCCCGGCCGCGTCAACCCCGCGAGCGCCACCATCTCCGCGGCATCGCCCTTGCCCAACGCAACCCAGTCGGGCGCAGCGTGGCGGGCCGGCGGCGGTTCAGTGTCGAGCAGCATCTGGACCAGTTCCGCCTGAAACACCGTTTCGGTCTGCGCCGGCGCGGGCGTGCGCTCCGGTTCCACCGTCGCGATCCGCGCGCCGGGCGCCGCGAGCGCCAGCAGCGCCTCAGCCGCCGCCACGCTGTCGTCGGCGCGCGCGGCGAACTGGCCGATGTCGGGCGGGTAGCGCCGCGCCAGCGCGCCGCCCAGCGCAAAGCCGGCGTGGCGCGTGGCCAGCGCATTCCAGACCGGACGGTCTAGCGGGTGCGGAGTCGTCGTCATGCCGTCGCTTCTGCCCCGGCGGTACGCATCGGTCATCCCGAATGCTGCGCTCGAACCCCGGTCGAGATCGTCAAGGCTGGTAATTCGCGCAAAACCCCCGAAATGGGCCGCATGACCGACGCCGACCTGACCGACCTGTTCGTCGCCACGCTGATCCGCACGCGCGGGGGGACGCGCGCGCGCTGGCGCCGCGTGCTGGGGCAGGTGCGCGTGTACGACCGCGCCACGCATCCGCACTGCAACTGGGAACTGGCGCCGCGCGGCAGTCCCGCCGATATCGCGGCGGTGGAGGCACTGTCCGACCGGCTGCGCGGCGAACACCCGCTGATCGACGCGTAACGCCTTGGCTGCGCGGCCGCAGCGGCGTCAGCAATGCCCCAACGCCGCGGCGACCAGCGCGAATGGGCAACGCCCCAGGCTGTTTGGCTTGCCGCTCGGGAGGTGCCGAATCGCTGGTCGATCCAGCGGCCTTCCGGCGGGAGGTCTCCCATGAGACCAGGTGCCACAGCGGATCCGCACCGCAACCGGTTCAGCTTTGCCGAAACCGACTCTAGAATGCCCTTGATGCCCGATATCGCCGCCATCCTGTCCGAAATCGCCGCCGAAATGGCGGATGCGCCGCATCGCGGCACGCCCGCCAGCTATATCCCGCCGCTCGCCGCCGTCGATCCGCGCCATTTCGGCATGGCGATCGTGCTGGCTGACGGGCGCGAATTCGTGGCCGGCGACGGCGACATGCCGTTTTCGATCCAGTCGGTGTCGAAAGTGTTCGCGCTGACGCTCGCGCTCGGACTGGTCGGCGACCAGCTTTGGAAGCGCGTCGGCGTCGAGCCGTCGGGGACGGCGTTCAATTCGATCGTCCAGCTAGAAAGCGAGCACGGCATCCCGCGCAACCCGTTCCTCAACGCCGGCGCGATCGTGGTCAGCGACGTGCTGCTCGGCCGGCGCGAACCGCGCGAGGCGATCGGCGAGATGCTGCGCTTCGTCCGCATGCTGGCGGGCGACGATGCCATCTTCGTCGACGAGGACGTGGCGCACGCGGAACAGGACAGCGGGTTCCGCAACATCGCGCTTGCCAATTACATGCGCGCCTTCGGCAATCTGCACCAGCCGCCCGAACATGTGCTGGGCGTCTATTTTCACCATTGCGCGCTGGCGATGAGCTGTCGCCAGCTTGCCCGCGCGGGGCGGTTCCTGATGGCGGGCGGGCGCAATCCCGACACCGGGCTCAGCGTGGTGTCCGCGCGGCGGGCGCGACGCATCAACGCGCTGATGATGACCTGCGGCCATTATGACGGGTCGGGCGAATTCGCCTTTCGCGTCGGCCTGCCGGGCAAATCGGGGGTGGGCGGCGGCATTTTGGCAGTCGCGCCGGGGATTGCGTCGATCGCGGTCTGGTCGCCCGGACTGAACGCGCGCGGCAATTCTCAGCTCGGCACGCTCGCGCTCGAGCGGCTTGTCCACCGCACCGGATGGTCGGTGTTCGAACCGCGCGGTCAGCAGACGTTCCGCTAGGCCGAGTTTCCCACGGGCCCGCTCCCTCACCCGACTTCCCATAATATACTTCGGTCGGGAGCCCGAGTGGGGGAGCGGGCCGGTGCCGCAGCCGGTTCAGGCCGCCTGCGCCTTCGCGTCGCGCGCCAGATACGCCCGCGCCGCAGCCTCGTCGAGCGGACGCGAGAAGAGATAGCCCTGCAGTTCGTCGCATCCGAACGCCTTCAGGAAATCGCGCTGCGCCGCGGTTTCGACGCCCTCTGCGGTCACGCGAATGCCCAGCGTGTGGCCGATGCTGAGCACCGCCTGGATAATCGCGCGCGAATCCTCGGACCCCGACAGCCGGGCGACGAACGACTGGTCGATCTTCACGCGGTCGACTTCGATCTGCTGGAGATGCGCCAGGCTGGAATAGCCGGTGCCGAAATCGTCGAGGACGATCTTGACTCCGGCCGCGCGCAACCGCTTCAGTTTATCGCTGACATGGGCATCGGCGTCGAAGATCGCCGTCTCGGTCACTTCGAGCTGGAGCTGGCCGGGGGCAAGGCCGTGTTTCGCGACGATCTCCAGCACGCGATCGACGACGTTGTCGGCGCGCAGTTGCACCGGCGAAATATTGACGGCAATCGACACGTCGGGCCACGCCGCCATCATCGCCGCCGACCGTTCGAGTACCCATTCGCCCAGCGGGACGATCAGCCCGGTCTCTTCCGCGATCGGAACGAATTCGACCGGCGTCAGCATCCCCAGCTCGGGATGGCGCCAGCGGACCAGCGCCTCCATGGCGCGCAGCGTATCCGATCCGCTCGCGACGACCGGTTGGTAAAACACCTCCAGTTCGTCGCCGCGTGCCAGCGCCGCGCGCAGGTCCATTTCGATCCGGCGGCGGCGGCGGGTGCGTTCGTCGAGCAGCGTACTGAAAACGCGATAGCAACCGCGGCCCGAATTCTTCGCCTCATACAGCGCGACGTCGGCACGGCGGTGAAGTTCGTCACGCTCAATCTCGTCCGGCGGCAGCACCGCGACGCCGATCGAGGCGGCGACGATCGCCTGCCCCTCGGGCAGATCGAACGGCTCCATCGCCGATTCCAGCGCGCGGCGGCAAAAGGCGTTGGGATCGAATCCCTGGCCGACATCGGTCAACAGCACAGCGAATTCATCACCGCCCAGCCGCGCCACAGTGTCGGACGCGCGCGCGAGACCCGACAGGCGCGACGCGAACGCCGTGATGAGCGCATCGCCCGCGGCATGGCCCAGGCTATCGTTCACTTCCTTGAATCGGTCCAAGTCGACATATACCAGCGCGGTGTTTTCCGGCTGACGTCGGGCGCGTAGCAGCGCCTGATCGATCCGCTCGTTCAGCAGCGCCCGGTTGGGCAGCCCGGTCAGCGCATCGTGGAAGGCAAGATAATGGGTGCGCGCCTCTGCCGCGCGCAGCTCAGTAATATCGGTCGCGACGCAAACCAGATAGGGCTCGTCCTCGATCCGGATCCGCCGCTTGGTGGTCAGGAACCGGCGCGGCTCGCCGTCCTCGCGGACGATCTCTTCCTCATATTGGAAATCCTCACCGGTATCGAGCACATGTGCATCGACGGCGGCGATCAGGTCTGCGGCATCGGTCGGCAGGAAGTCATGCGGATCGCAGTGCAACAACGTATCGCGCGAATGGCCGAACAGTGCGCACGCAGTGTCGTTGATCAACAGAATCTGCCCGTTGCGGTTCTTGATGAACACCGCGCCCGGCATTGCATTCAGTAAAGCCCCAACCTCCTGCAAATTCGGCAAGGCCAGCTTCATCACGTCCATTCCCCATCCACATGCGCCCGAAGCGCCGGGGAAGATTCCTCCTCCCCGACACCCCACCGTCACGTGCGACCCGCCGCGACGGCATGCCCGGTTTCGCGAAATCGGCGGCTACGAACAATTCGGGGCCGGTGCGTACCCGCGCCGCAAGGTTTCGGTTACGAAGATTGACGCGGCATAAGCCACCGGGATGGGCCGCCCGCGCGGTTGCGCGGCGCTGGCGCATGCCTGACGCGCCAGATGGAAGGTGCTGGAAATGAAAGAGGCCGCCGGACCCTCGCCTGAGGATCCGGCGACCTCCGACATGGTCAGCGGCCGGAGCGCTCCAGCCCGGGAGACCATGCGGGCCGCGCGCCTGCGGCTTGAAAGCGTTGATTGGAGGAGGATACCTCCCGCTTTCCCGCCGGCGGAACCGATCCGCCGGCAGCCGATCAGGCGATCAGCGGCGCGTCTCCCGAACGAACTGAACCGACCTCACTGCTGAACCATGAGACATCGGATCACCTCCTTTCGCTAGTTGAGAACGAGCGTGCCTTGCCGGGCACAAGCGAATCAATGAATCAAGGCGAGTCGCAGAACAAGTCTTGTATTTCTGCGGAATTTCGACGATTCTGGAAATCTGCGCCGCTTTTCGCGCGCAGACGGGCAAGCGATATCAGGCGCGCCGTATCAACCCCATGAAATCGCTACCGAATTCCCCCGTCAGGGGCGACAATCCTCGACGACGCGCAGGATTTCGGGCCAGGCGGGGATCACCAGCACGGGCAAGTCGCCGCCCGCGACGACGAAGCGCCCCCGGCTGAACCCCATCGCATCGAGCAACGGGTCGCGTGCGTTCAACGCCGCGACCACCGCGCCGGTGGCATCTCCCGCCTCCGCGACCGGAACCGACCGCGCCATCGTCGAGGTGCGGATCATCATCGCCGAGCGTGACGGCGCGTTTCCGGCCACACGCGGACGCCGCAATTCGATGCGATGCTGCGCACGCTCACAGCGGATCGAGAAAGCAGGAGGCGCGCCGTCACCGCCGAAGGTCGCGATGCTGCCGCGCGGCTCAACACGATAGTGCCAGTCGCCCGGGGTCAGCGGCCAGTCGCGCCAGTCGCCCGTGAGCGCCGGAGCGGGCGCCGGGGCTGGAGCAGGCGCGGGGACCGGAACATGCGGCGCCGGGGTCGGCGCGGGCGGCGGCGTGCTGCTGCACGCGGCAAGCATGGCGGGAAGGACCATGACGGAAAGGCGGGCGGGCAGGATGGAACGGCGCATGGCGCGCCTTATGGGCGATCCGGCGAGGCGGCTCAACCGCCCGTCACGCCGCGTCGCGCAGGAAAATGCGCCGCGCCAGCGGAAAGAGCTCGCGCTCCTCTTCGGCGACGCGGCCTTCAATCAACGCCAATATTTCATGCGTCGCGCGCTGGAACAGCACCCATTCGGCCAGGATGCGGCCGACAGGCCACTCGCGGATATAGACGCCGAAGCGCTCCATCATGGTGCCATAGGTCTGGCGATATCGCCAGGCGATGCGCGTAGCCTCCTGATCGCCCGAGACGGCGAGCCGGCCGTAGACAAGCTGGTCCTCACGCGTGCAATGATCGAACAGCAAGCGTGCAAGACGCCACCGTGCAACGGCCACTGAAGCGGCGTCGGGTACTGCGGTAGAAACCGCGTCGGCCAGTGAAGCCGCTTCCCGTTCAATATTTCGATGTTCTTCGCAGAACTGTTGAAGTTGCCGCATTTGTCGCTCCCATACGCCATTATATTGACGGAAAGAGCGGAGAAATACTCTTAGGTAGATTCCCCCTTGGGCCAATTTCGTATAATTAGAATATTCTAAATTCCGCACTTTGGCGGCAACAACGCTATATTTCGGAGGGCCGCCACAACCAGCCGACGGAATACTACTGTAGTTTCACTTAGGCCCGCCGCGTGGACGACAGGTGTCGATTCAACGGTGCCCGCCGAACTTCCGCTGCGTCTTTCCATAGCGAGTCTTGCGCGTGCCCGGCTTGCCTTCGTTCGACCGCCCCATCACCGGCGCCTTGCGCTCGCCCTCCGGCAAGCCGAGCTCTTCGGCCTCCAGCGCGCGGATTTCGTCGCGCAGGCGCCCCGCTTCCTCGAACTCCAGGTTCGCGGCGGCGTCGCGCATCTTCTTTTCCAGTTCTTCGATATAGGCGCGCAGGTTGTGGCCGACCATGTGCGGCCGGTCGGCGTCGATTTCGACCGTTACCTGATCCTTCGACGCAACATGCGCGATGATGTCGCCGATGTTCTTCTTGACGGTCGCGGGAGTGATGCCGTGTTCGGCATTATACGCCATCTGCTTTTCGCGGCGGCGGCCGGTTTCCGCCAGCGCGCGTTCCATGCTGCCGGTCATGCGGTCGGCATAGAGGATCACACGCCCTTCGGCATTGCGCGCGGCGCGGCCGATCGTCTGGATCAGCGACGTTTCCGATCGCAGAAATCCTTCCTTGTCGGCGTCGAGGATCGCGACCAGCCCGCATTCGGGAATGTCGAGCCCCTCGCGGAGCAGGTTGATGCCGATCAGCACATCGTACACCCCCATGCGCAGGTCGCGGATCAGCTCGATACGCTCCAGCGTCTCGACGTCCGAGTGCATGTAGCGGACCTTGATCCCTGCCTCGTGCATATATTCGGTCAGGTCCTCCGCCATGCGCTTGGTCAGCGTCGTGACCAGCGTGCGATAGCCCTTTTCCGCCGTCGCGCGGCATTGCTGGATCAGGTCCTGTACCTGTTCCTCGACCGGGCGGATCTCGACCGGCGGGTCGACCAGCCCGGTCGGCCGGATGACCTGTTCGACGAAGACGCCGCCGGTCTGTTCCATTTCCCAGTTGCCGGGCGTCGCCGACACGCTGACCGTCTGCGGCCGCATCGCGTCCCATTCATTGAAGCGCAAAGGCCGATTGTCGATACAGCTCGGCAGACGAAAGCCATATTCGGCCAAGGTGATTTTCCGCCGATGGTCGCCGCGCGCCATGCCGCCGATCTGCGGCACGGTCACATGGCTTTCGTCGACGAACAGCAGTGCGTTTTCGGGCAGATATTCGAACAGGGTCGGCGGCGGCTCGCCGGGCAGGCGACCGGTCAGGAACCGGCTGTAATTCTCGATCCCCGCACAGCTTCCCGTCGCGGCGATCATCTCAAGGTCGAAGTTGGTGCGCTGCTCCAGCCGCTGCGCCTCCAGCAGCTTGCCTTCGGTCTGCAGCTCCTTCAGCCGCTCCGCCAGTTCGTGCCTGATTGCCTCGGTCGCCTGTTTCAGCGTCGGCCCAGGCGTCACATAGTGGCTGTTGGCATAGACGCGCACGTGGTTCAGGCTCGCGACCTTCTTGCCCGTCAGCGGATCGAACTCAGTGATCTCTTCGATCTCGTCGCCGAAAAAGCTGACGCGCCACGCCGTATCTTCATAGTGGCTGGGGAACAGCTCGAGCGAATCGCCGCGCACGCGGAACGTGCCGCGCGTGAACGCGGCATCGTTGCGCTTGTACTGCAGCGCCACCAGCTTGCGGATGATCTCGCGCTGGTCGACCACCTGCCCTTTCTTCAGGTCGAAGATCATCGCCGAATAGGTCTCGACCGACCCGATGCCGTACAGGCACGATACCGACGCGACGATCAGCACATCGTCGCGTTCGAGCAACGCGCGCGTCGCCGAATGGCGCATCCGGTCGATCGCTTCGTTTACCGAGCTCTCCTTCTCGATATAGGTGTCGCTGCGCGGCACATAGGCTTCGGGTTGGTAATAGTCGTAATAGCTGACGAAATACTCGACTGCGTTTTCAGGGAAAAAGCTCTTGAACTCGCCATACAGCTGCGCCGCCAGGATTTTATTGGGCGCCAGCACCAGCGCCGGGCGCTGCAATGCCTCGACCACCTTTGCCATGGTGAAGGTCTTGCCCGATCCGGTGACGCCCAACAGTACCTGGTCGCGCTCGCCCGCCGCCGCCTGCGCCACCAGCTCGGCGATGGCAGTCGGCTGATCGCCTGACGGCTGATAGTCCGACACCAGCGTAAACGGACGCCCGCCTTCGGCCTTTTCCGGGCGCGCGGGGCGGTGTGGAACGAAGGACTGGCCCGTTTCGGGCTCGTCCAGGCTGGTACGAATCTGGATGGCCATCCGCCCCATATGGGACGAAACACGAACATTCGAAAGAGCATCTCCCCCGCCCGCCTGTCCATGCGGATTGCTCCCGATTGCCCCGGGCACGTGTCCGGACTGAACGGTGCGGCCTCGCGAACGGGAGGAAGAAGGTGAGTCGCAAGGGGATCTTTTCGATTCTGGCGCTGTCGCTTGCCGGTTGCGGTGGGGACGATGTCTCGACCCAGGTCAATATCCAGCGTTCCGACGCAGCGGCCGAAGCCGCCGGCACTGGCGATACGGCTCGTGCGGCAAGCGATGCGGGCGGGCCGCCGCAACCAGGCCAATGGGTACGCAAGACCGAATATGTCGGCAGGGGCGGCGCGAAGACCGAACGCCATTGCGTCACGGCGAAGCAGGCGGCGGCGTTCGACTGGAAGGACCGGCTCCGGCCCGTCCTCGACACCTCGCGTTTCGAATGCAGCTATCCGACCTATGCCGACGCGAACGGCAAGTTCGACGCCACGGTAGAATGCAAGGATCGATCGGGCAGCGCCATGTCGGCGGTCATCGCGGGCACGCAAGCACCGACTCTGGTCACGCTCGATGTTGCCGCATCCTATCCGATGCCCGGATCGGCGAGCACCTTGACCTATAAGATCCGCGTGACGGACACGCGGGTCGGCGAATGCGGCACCTGAAGCCGCCCGCGCCTGCCCGGCCGTCGCATGGCCGGGCACGGGGGTTGCCGCGAATCGGATGCCGTCCCCAACGCCAGCGTGCGAATCCGGATTGCCATTCGCCCGCGGATCGGGTGAGAGACGAGCCGCGTGAAGACACCAAGGAATGACACGATGACGCGACTGGCCACGGCTTCGATACTCGCGCTCTTGCTGGGCGGATGCGGCGGTGCCGCGACCTCTTCCGAAGAATCCGCGCGCCGGACGGGCGATATCTCGCTCACCAACGCGACGATGGAAGATGTGAAGAAGCAGACGCTCGCGTCGCGCGACAAGAATTCGATTCAGCCCGGCGAGTGGGAAAACAAGGTCGAAGTCGTCGGTGCGGGCACTGCCCCGCTCGTCCGCACCAGTTGCGTCACGCCGGAAAAGGCCAAGGCAGTCAATTTCGACGCGCTGACCAAAGTGGCAAAGGAATGCCACTATCCGAAATATGTCGTCAGCGGCGGCCGCATCGACGCGCAGGTCGAATGCATCGACCTGCAGGACAACAAGATCTCCATCGCAATGGAAGGCACGCAGTCCAAGACTGCGTTCGACATCACGATGAAGCAGAAGATCACCCCCGCGGCTGGCGGCACGCCAGTCGATCAGACCGCGCGTGTCAGCGGCCGTCGATTGGGCGAGTGCAAGGGCTGACCGACAGGGGGCGCGCCGCCTCGGCGATGCGCCTTACTGGTGACGGCGATAGGCGATCCGCCACATGACCACGCCGATCATCGCCGACAGGATCGCGACGATCGCGCTGGTCGCGATCGCGCTCAGCCAGCGATAGAGCAACGTGCGGCTGTCCATCGCGGGCATTTCGAACAAGCCGAAGCCATAGGTCTGCGCGCCCGCCAGGATCGCGACCGCCGTTACTCCACCGACCAGCGCGGCGTGGCGCGCGCGGCGCCATCCGGCGACATGCATTACCAACCACAATGGCCCGGCCACCGCGATGATCGCAACGGCATTGAACGCCACGCCGATCAGCCAGGCAGTGACAAGCGCCAGCGGATCGCGCTGACCACCGTTCAGCACCAGCCCCAGAACCACGAATCCACCCAGCATGCTGCCCATCGCCAGCGCCAGCCCTGCCCGGTCCAGCGTGGTGTCATATTGCCGCGGTGCGCGCATTGCCTGATCGATCACAGCTTTTTTACCCCGTGTTAACGATAGCCTGCCGCGAACCGGCACCGCAACCCATGGGCTGTTCCTCTAGCGTGCCCGATCGGGACCGTAACCCACGCAGATATGCGGGGTCTGCCGGGCCCGTCCGCGGCGGCGCGGCGCGCCGGGCTTGATCCGCCGCGCGCAGGTGAATAGCGCTCGGCCATGGACGACACGCTGCCCCGGACCGATGAGGAAGCCGCCGCCGAACTGGCGCGGCTCGCCACTGAAATCGCGCATCACAACCGGCTCTATTATGCCGACGATGCGCCCGAGATCAGCGATGCCGCCTATGACGCGCTGATGCGGCGCAATGCCGCGATCGAGGCCGCATATCCCCATCTGGTGCGGTTCGATTCGCCGTCGCTGTCAGTCGGCGCGGCGCCGTCGTCGCACCTCGGCAAATTCCCGCACGCGCGGCCGATGATGAGCCTTGAGAACGGCTTTTCCGACGAAGACGCCGTAGAATTCGTCGCGCGCGTGCGGCGGTTCCTCAATCTCGACGCCGAAACGCCGGTCGTGCTCACTGCCGAGCCGAAGATCGACGGCCTTTCCTGTTCCTTGCGGTATGAACAGCGGCGGCTGGTCCGCGCGCTGACTCGCGGCGACGGGCAAACGGGCGAGGATGTCACGGCCAATGTTCGCACCATCGGCGACATCCCGCAGACTCTGCCCGGCGGCGCGCCCGACGTGTTCGAAGTGCGCGGCGAAGTCTATATGGAGAAACAGGCATTCGCCGCGCTCAACCGGCGGCTGCGCGCGGAAGCGGCGGAAGCCGGCGACGAAGCGAAGGCGCGCCAGTTCGCCAACCCGCGCAATGCCGCCGCAGGGTCGCTGCGCCAGAAGGACGCGGGAGTCACTGCGTCGCGCCCGCTGCGCTTCCTCGCCTGGGGCTGGGGCGAAGCCAGCGCGCTGCCCGCGGAGACGCAGTTCGACGTGGTCGCCGCGATCGCCGGCTTCGGCTTCCCGGTGTCCGACCTGCTGCTCCGCGCGCCCTCCATCGACGAGGCGCTCGCGCATTACAAGCGGATCGAGTCGGTACGCGCCGACCTGCCGTTCGACATCGACGGCGTGGTGTACAAGGTCGACCGGCTCGACTGGCAGGACCGGCTGGGCGCGGTCGCGCGCGCGCCGCGCTGGGCGTTGGCGCATAAGTTCCCCGCCGAGCGCGCGCAGACGACGTTGCTGCGCATCGACATCCAGGTTGGGCGGACGGGCAAACTGACCCCCGTCGCGCGGCTGGAGCCGGTGACAGTGGGCGGCGTCGTGGTCACCAACGCGACGCTGCACAACGCCGACGAAATCGCACGGCTGAACGTCTGGCCGGGCGACCGCGTGGTCCTGCAACGCGCGGGCGACGTAATCCCGCAGATCGTCGAAAATCTGAGCCGCGACGAAAGCCGCGGCGCCTGGCCTTTCCCCGATCATTGCCCCGAATGCGGGTCGGAAGCAGTGGCGGAGGAAGGCGAAGTCGATATCCGCTGCACCGGCGGCCTCATCTGTCCCGCACAACGCGTCGAACGGTTGCGCCATTTCGTCAGCCGCGGCGCGATGGACATCGACGGCATGGGCGGCGTGACGATCGAGACCTTCTTCAAGGACGGGCTGCTCCACGGTCCCGCCGACATCTTCCGACTGAAGGAACGGCGCGACGACCTGCTGGCGCGCGAACGCTGGGCCGAAACCTCGGTCGACAATCTGCTCGCGGCGATCGAGGACAAGCGCGCGCCCGACCCCGCGCGCTTCCTGTTCGGGCTGGGGATCCGGCACGTCGGCATCGTGACCGCGCGCGACCTGATGCGCGCCTTTACTGGAATCGAGAAGCTCGCCGAGGTAGCTACCGCCGCCGCCCACGACGAAGCCGCGCGCGCCGAACTGGAAGCCGTCGACGGCGTCGGCCCGGTGGTGGCGCAGGCGCTGGTCGACTTTTTCGCCGAGGAGCATAACCGCGAAGCCTGGGCCGACCTGCTGAGCGAAGTCCATCCGGTGCCCTTCGCGGTCGAGACGCGCCAGTCGGAAGTCAGCGGCAAGACCCTGGTGTTCACCGGGTCGCTGGAATCCTTGAGTCGCGACGAAGCAAAGGCGCAGGCGGAACGCCTGGGTGCTCGGGTGGCGGGGTCTGTTTCCGCGAAGACCGATTTGGTGATCGCGGGCCCCGGCGCCGGGTCGAAGCTGAAAAAAGCGCAGGAATTGGGAATTCCTGTGATTGGCGAGGCCGCCTGGGCGGCCATTTTCGCCGCCGCCGGGTGATGCTTTTTTGCAACGCACCATCGGCAAGAAGCAGCGGGCCGGTCCGGCCGGATTGTCTGTCATCGAACCGAAATAAATGACGCGCATGGGCGGGTCCGGACGGTGAACCGCACCGCGAACGAAAAAATAAACAAACGACACAGCCGCACCGAAAGGGAAAATATGCGCACCAAGCTTTTTGCTGGCGTGGCCTTTGCCGCGCTCTATCTGCCTGTCGCCGCCCATGCGCAGTCGACCGGCTCGATCGACTTCGAAGAGAGCGAAATCGTCGTCACCGGTCAGCGCGACGCCAGCGTCGGCGGCGTGGAAGTGCCCGAGACGCCGAAGTCGCGCGTCGTCATCAACTCGGAACTGATCCGTCGCCAGCGCCCCGGCCAGACGGTCAACGACATCATCAACCTCTCGCCGGGCGTCAGCTTCCAGAACAATGACGCCACGGGTGCGGCCGGCGGTACGTTCACGATCCGCGGCTTCGACTCGACGCGCATCTCGCAGACGGTCGACGGCATTCCGCTGAACGACACCGGCAACTACGCCATCTACACCAACCAGCAGCAGGACCCCGAAACGCTTGACTCGGTCAGCGTCACGCTGGGTTCGACCGACGTTGACAGCCCGACCGCTTCGGCCGTCGGCGGCACCGTCAACATCCGCACCCGCGTTCCGGGCGACGAACTCGGCGCGCTGTTCAGCGGTACCTATGGCCAATACGTCGCCGACGGTTCGGGCACGCGTAACATCTTCCGCGCGTTCGGCATGATCGACACCGGCGATTTCACCGGTTTCGGCACCAAGGCGTTCTTCTCCGCCTCGGTCACCAACGCGGACCAGCCGTTCAACAACTACGGCAAGCTGAACAAGCAGCAGTATAACGGCCGCATCTATCAGGAAATCGGCTCGAACGGCGACTTCGTGTCGGTGGCCGGCCACTACAACCAGAACCGCAACAACTTCTTCGGTTCGGTTCCGCTGCGCTATGATTCGAACCGCGTTGTCGGCACGGGCTCGGGCAACCGCTTCCCGCTGACGAAGGATGAGCGCTTCTACAACATCAACTATCCGTGCAACACGGACACCCCCCAGGCTGGCGTCGCCGACACCACCAACAGCTGCGGCACCGAATTCGACCGTCGCTACAACCCGTCGAACACCGGCAACATCCGCGGCAACTCGCGCTTCACGCTGTTCGACGGCCTGGTGCTGACGATCGACCCCAGTTTCCAATATGTTAAGGCGAACGGCGGCGGTACCGTCACTGGACGCGAAGGCGGCCGTACCGTCAACGGCACGACCTTCTATGGCTATTCGGGCAACAGCTACTACACCGGCGTCGACCTGAACGGCGACGGCGACACGCTGGACCAGGTCACCGTGCTGGCCCCCAGCCAGACGACGACGCGTCGCTACATCGTCATCGGCAACCTGTCGTACGACATCAGCCCGCTGCACCGCGTGCGCTTGAACTACACCTTTGACCGCGGTCGCCATCGCCAGACCGGCGAGCTTGGCTATATCGCAAGCAACGGCGAGCCGTTCGACGTGTTCCCGAAGAACGACCCGATCCTGGACGTGAACGGCAATGCGGTTCAAAAGCGTGACCGTCTGTCGTACGCCACGCTGAACCAGGTCGCCGCCGAATATCGCGGCAAGTTCCTGGGCGACGCGCTGACCGTCAACCTGGGCCTGACGCAGAAGTGGTTCCAGCGCGACCTGAACCAGCATTGCTTCACGACCTCGGCCAGCGGCTTCGTCGACTGCATCGCCAGCAGCCAGGTCGCGGCCTATGCTGCTGCCAACCCGTACAACTACAATTCGACCACCAATGCGGTGTCGGGCTATGCGGCTCCGCAGTCGCGTACCTATAAGTATGACAAGCTGCTGCCGAACGTCGGCCTGACCTTCCAGATCACGCCGGCCGCGAGCATTTATGCGAGCTATGCCAAGAACATCTCGGTTCCGGGCACCGACACGCTGTACAACTCGTTCTACTATCCGGAAGGCACCGAACAGGCGCGTCCGGCAGCGGAAACGACGGACAGCTTCGAAGGTGGCTTCCGCTATAACACCGGCAACTTCTCGGCGCAGCTGGGTGGTTGGTACACCAAGTACAAGAACCGTATCGCCTCGGCCTATGATCCCGAACTGGATCAGGTCATCACTCGCAACCTTGGCGGCGTGACCAAGTGGGGCATCGACGGCAACGTGTCGTTCAAGCCGATCCCCGAAGTCCTGCTCTATGTCTTCGGTTCGTATCTCAATTCCGAGATTGACGAAGATCTGCTGGGCGGCAACTGCACCAGCACGATGGTAACCAACAAGCAGTATGGTTGCTCGACTGCCGGTGCGGCCTATTATGTCCAGACGGGCGGCAAGCGCGAAGCGGGTGCACCCGAATACACGCTCGGTGGCCGTATCCAGGGCACGCTGGGCCCGGTCGACCTGGGCGTTCAGGCAAAGTACACCGGCCGTCGCTGGCTGAACGACGAAAACCTGCCCGTCTATCAGCTCATCAGCGGCACCTACACTCAGGTTTATGGCGCGACTGCGTCGGGCTACACTACGGTGGACCTCGACATCCGCTATAACCTGGAAGATGCCGGCTTGCCGAAGAGCTACCTGCAGTTGAACGTGTCGAACCTGTTCGACGAATTCTATGTCGGTGGCGTCAGCGGCCAGTCGAACCGCTACAGCACCACCTTCGCCCAGATCGGCGTGCCGCGCGCGATCACGGCGTCGCTGGTCGTCGGCTTCTAATTTCCCACGCCTGCCGGCAACGGCAGACGTCCAAAACGAACACCGCCGTCCCGGAAACGGGGCGGCGGTTTTCTTTTTCGGAAACGATTCGCCGGATCGTTTCTTCGCGCCTGCAGCATGGATGCGTCCCGCTAGAATCCGACGAAACGCCCGCCGGCTCCACGCAACCGCAGAAAGGCGTTGCAAATCGGTCACACCCTTCGGACCGATTAGCCAAAATCACGGATTTTGTAACAGAAGCTACACACGCCCGCCCGAACAGAGGGCCGTCGGGATGTATCGCATCCACTTCGCGCGGCGCGTAGAGCGCCGCATTGAGCAGTGCCTTGCACCGCTCCAGTTGGGGGAGCCTTTTGCGGCTTCCTTTGGCGGCTTTGTCGCCACAACAGGGGGCGCAGAAGCGTCGCCACAGAAACGGGGCCTCGTGTCACCAACCGGACGGTGCGTTTGCGCCGCCTGAGGTGCTGCGTCGCGCCACCAGCCGCCCGGGAGCCATGTGGTTTTCGGAACGATGTACCGTACCAAAAGGGGAACATATGCGCAGCAAATTATATATGGGGGTCGCGCTCTTTGCGCTTTTTGCTCCCGCCGCCGCGATGGCTCAGTCCACCGGCTCGATCGAATTCGGTGAAGACATCGTCGTCACCGGTCGTGCTCAAAAGGACGTCGGCGGCGTCGAAGTGCCCGACGCGCCGAAGACCAAGGTCACGCTGGACCGCGAGCTGCTGCTCCGCCAGACGCCGGGTCAGACCGTCAACGATATGATTAACCTGGTTCCAGGTGTCAGCTTTACAAACAACGACCCGTTTGGTTCGCTGGGCGGATCGTTCACGATCCGCGGCTTCTCGTCAGACCGCATCTCGCAGACCGTCGACGGCATTCCGCTGAACGATTCGGGTAACTATGCGCTGTACACCAACCAGCAGCAGGATCCGGAAACGCTGGAATCGGTCACCGTGTCGCTCGGTTCGACCGACGCCGACAGCCCGACCGCGTCCGCCGTCGGCGGCACGATCAACATTCGCACGCGCACGCCGAGCGATGAAATGGGCGTTCTGGCCGTCGCCAGCTACGGCAACATCGTGGCGCGCGGGAACCCGGGCGATCGCTGGTATCATCGCGGTTTCGTGATGTTCGATACCGGTGACTTCACCGGCTTCGGCACCAAGGCCTGGTTCTCGGCGTCGAAGGCCGACAACAAGAGCACTTTCTCGAACTACGGCGGCGTCGACAAGCAGCAGTATAATGGCCGCATCTATCAGGAAATCGGTACGAACGGCGACTTCGTGTCGGTTTCGGGCCACTACAACCAGAACCGCAACAACTTCAACGGTTCGCCGCTGTCGAACGTTGCGTATCCGCTGAAGCCGTCGAGCCGCTTCTACGAAATCGACGCGGCGTGCCAGATCGACGCCCCGACGGCCGGCGTTGTCGACACGCCCAACAGCTGCGGTTCGGAATTTGAACGCCGGTACAACCCGTCGAACACGGGCAACGTCCGCATCAATTCGCGCTTCACGCTGGCCCAGGGCCTGACGCTGACCGTCGACCCGAGCTTCCAATATGTCAAGGCGAACGGCGGCGGCACGTCCTATGCGATCGAGGGTCGCGATCCTTCGGCCAACGCGCTGGGCGTAATCTACGGCAAGGATCCGCGGTACAATCCGACGCGTAACAACACATACTATTACGTCGGCAACGTCGACCTGAACGGCGACAACGAATATGGTGACGTGATCCGCGTCCTGTCGCCCAGCCAGACGACGACGCGCCGCTATGCTGTCATCGCCAACCTGGCGTATGAGCTCAACCCGCTGCATCGCTTCCGCGTGTCGTACACTTTCGACCGCGCCCGCCATCGCCAGACCGGTGCCGGGGGCTTGCTGGCGGCCAATGGCGAACCGTTCGACGTCTTCCCGATCAACGACCCGATCCTTGACGAGAACGGCGTTCGCATCGGCAAGCGCGACCGCCTGTCCTATGCGACGCTGAACCTCGTCGCCGGCGAATATCGCGGCAAGTTCCTGAACGAGAAGCTGACTACGGTTCTCGGCCTGACCCAGAAGTGGTTCAGCCGCGACTTGAACCAGCATTGCTTCACCACCGATGCAAGCGGCAATGTGAACTGCGTCACCGACAACATCGCGGCCTATGCCGCGGCGCACCCGACCTATGCAGCGCCGCAGTCGCGTTCGATCGACTACAGCAAGCTGCTGCCGCACGTCGGCTTCACCTATGAGTTCATGCCCAATGCGTCGCTGTTCGCCAGCTATGACAAGGGAATTTCGGTGCCGGGCACCGACGCGCTCTATGGCGCGCTCTACTTCCCGGCGGGTTCGGTCTCGGGTCAGCCGAAGCCGGAGACGACCGACAGCTTCGACGCGGGTGTCCGCTATCAGTCGCCGATCGTCCAGGCCCAGCTGACCGGCTGGTACACCAAGTACACCAATCGCCTGGCGAGCGCCTATGACCCCGATTGCGATTGCTCGGTAACGCGCAACCTGGGCGGCGTCGAAAAATGGGGCATCGACGGCAGCATCTCTGCGAAGCCAATCCCTGACCTGCTGCTCTATGTCTTCGGTTCGTACCTGAAGTCGCGCATCGAGGACGACGTCCAGACCGGTGCGACTTCGTTTGCGGCGACCAAGGGCAAGCGCGAGGCCGGCGCGCCGAAGTACATGATCGGCGCACGCGTTCAGGGCACGCTGGGTCCGGTCGACCTGGGCGCGCAAATCAAGCGCACTGGCGAACGCTATCTGAACGACATCAACACGGTCACCCTGCCGGGTTACACTGTGGTCGATCTGGACGTGCGCTATTCGCTGGCCGACATGGGCCTGTCGAAGAGCTATTTCCAGCTCAATGTCACCAACCTGTTCGACGAAGTCTACATCGGCTCGGCCTCGGGCGGCCTGACCACGACGTCGTCGTTCGTGAACATCGGCCCGCCCCGCGCGCTGATCGGCTCGCTGGTGATCGGCTTCTAAAGAACACGAAATTGCCCGAACAGCGTCCGCATCCGCGACGCATTCGGGCTCCGGAGGCACCCTAGAGGTGCGGCTGTACCTCAAGGCCGCCGTTTCCCACCCCGGCAACGGCGGCCTCTTTTCCCCCAAGCATGGTCGGTGATAGAGCGGCAACCCGCCCTCGCCTTTGGGCGGCGTCACGGAACCCGTATCGCACAGATCATGCTCGCGCTTTTTTCCCGCCCCTTCTTCGAACAGAAAAGCCGCGCCTTCTGGATGCTGCAGGCGATGGGGTGGAGCGGCTATCTGCTCCTGCGCACCGTTTCCAGCGTCTCGAACAATTTCTCGTTCGAAGGCGTCATCGCCGTCATTGTCGAATCGATCGTCGGCTATTGCATCACGCTGCTGCTCTCGACGCTCTACGGCTATTATCGCCGGCTGCCGCGCATATCGGGCATCCTGCTGACGCTAACCACGCTGGCGCTGGCGACGGGCATTTACGCGGTGATCGACGCGTTCATCTTTGCCGTTATCAAGAACGCGACGCCGGGGATCAGTTTTTCGCTGGTGCTGGGCACGGTGTTCATCAATTTCACGGTGCTCGCGGGCTGGTCGGCGCTGTATTTCGGCATCAACTTCTATCTGATCGTCGAGGATCAGATCGACCAGATGCAGGCACTGGAAAGCCAGGCAAGCGCGGCGCAGCTTGCGATGCTGCGCTATCAGCTCAATCCGCACTTCCTGTTCAACACGCTCAATTCGATTTCGACGCTGGTGCTGCTGAAACAGACCGAACGCGCCAATGTCATGTTATCGCGGCTATCGTCGTTCCTGCGCTATACGCTTGCCAACGAGCCCACCGCGCATGTTACGCTGGCGCAGGAAGTCGAGACGCTGAAGCTCTATCTGGAAATCGAAAAGATGCGCTTCGACGAACGGCTGCGCACGCATTTCGACATCGACCCGCGCGTGGTGAAGGCGCGGTTGCCGTCGCTGCTGCTCCAGCCGCTGGTCGAAAACGCGATCAAATACGCCGTCACACCGCAGGAAGAAGGCGCCGACATTACCATCGCCGCTCGGTTGGCCGGAGAACGCGTGCATATCGCCGTTTCCGACACCGGGCCGGGATTGATTGATCCAAAACCAAGGCCGACCCTTTCAACCGGCGTAGGCCTGACCAATATCAGGGAGCGACTGGCACAGGCTTTCGGCACCGACCATCGTTTCGACACGCGATCGAACCCAGGGGGCGGGTTCAGCGTTGAGATCGAAATCCCGTTCCAGATCGAGGAACCAACACGAGAGGCCGCATGACCATCCGAACCATCCTCGTCGACGATGAGCCCCTTGCCATCCAGGGGCTCGAGCTCCGGCTGCAGCAATACGAGGATGTCGAAATCATCGACAAATGCAGCAACGGCCGCGAGGCCATCCGTTCGATCAAGACGCACAAGCCCGACCTGGTTTTCCTGGATATCCAGATGCCCGGCTTCGACGGCTTTTCGGTGGTGCAGGGACTGATGGAGATCGAACCGCCGCTGTTCGTCTTCGTGACCGCCTATTCCGACCATGCGCTGCGCGCGTTCGAAGCGCAGGCAGTCGATTATCTGATGAAGCCGGTGGAGGATTCGCGGCTTGCCGCAACGCTCGACCGCGTGCGCCAGCGTCTGACCGAAAAGCGCGGCGCCGAGGAAGTCGAGAAACTGAAGGAAGTGCTCGCCGAAGTCGCCCCCGAAGCGGCCGAAAACATGGCGGACGGCGGCGATCAGATGGCCGCCAACCGGTATGAAAAGCTCATCAATATCAAGGACCGCGGCCAGATTTTCCGCGTCGATGTCGACACGATCGAACGGATCGACGCCGCCGGCGACTATATGGTGATCTACACCGGCGAAAATAACCTGGTCCTGCGCGAGACGATGAAGGACCTGGAAAAGCGGCTCGACCCGCGCCGGTTCCAGCGTGTCCATCGATCGACGATCGTTAACCTGGACCTCGTCCGCCAAGTCAAGCCGCATACCAACGGCGAATGCTTCCTGGTGCTCGATTCGGGTGCGCAGGTGAAAGTCAGCCGCAGCTATCGCGACGTGGTGGCGCGTTTCGTCCACTGACAGGGGCGGCGGTGCGGCTTCGCGCCGACGCACGGATCGGCGGGCCAGTCGCTGGCGCCGCGCCGCGCGCGGCCTGGCCCGCCCCCGCGTTGCTACGCAATAGTGCGGATTAGCCGAAGGCCGCAGACCGCGCCGTCTATAATGGCTTCATGGTCTGCACTTCCGACACTCCGCCGGCCGACGCGCGGAAAGTGCCCGCTTGGTCGATCGGCCCTTGGATTCAGGGGATATTGATCGCCGCCGCGGGCCTTTTGGCGTTCGCGCCGCCCGCGCGCGGGGTGATGATGCTGGTGCCCGTCCTGCCGAATGGCGAGGGGGCTGCACTGCGCATCGCCGCGGGGTCGGGAGTCCGCGTGCTTGGCGCCGGCCCGCTTCCCGGCTCGCTCTATGTCGAGGGGCGGTTGGGCGCGTTGCTGGGAAGCGCGGTGTCGCGCGGGATGGTGGTGTTGGCCGGAAGCTACACAGGATGCTCGGGAAGCACGGTAAAATGATGGAAACGTTCAACCTGGATCAATTGCGCCAGTACGGCATGCGCGCAGTCGCGGTGGCCAGCGTCGCGCTGGCGCTCGCGACGGTGATCGGCGAATTGTGGTTCGGCGCAGGCGGTATCGTCTCCATCCTGCTCGCGCTGGCGCTTCCGGCCTATCCGGTGATGCTTGCGTGGCAACGGCGGATCGGCGGGGGCGACCGCGTGGTAGCCACCGTCACCCTCGTCGCCCAGCCCGCGCTGCTGCTGTTCGTTTTCAAAGGCGCGCTTTGGCAGATCGACCTTCACATGCTGTTCTTCGCATCGCTGGCTATCGCTGCGATGCTGTGCGACTGGCGCGCGATCATTGCGGGCGCGGGCGTGGTCGCGGTGCACCATCTGCTGCTCGGTATGCTGGTGCCCGAATGGGTATTCCTGGGCGGCGGCGGCATCGGCCGAATCCTGATGCACGCCGTGATCCTGATTGCCGAAACCGGTGCGCTGGTCGCGATGATAAAGCAGATCGTCGACCTGTTGAGTGCGCTTGACCGAAACGAAAGCGAGCGCCGCGCGGCGGCGGAGGCGACCGAAGCCGAACGCGCGGCGCGCGCCGCCGAGCTGGAAGCGATCGTCTGTTCTGTTTCGGAGAGCCTTCACCGCATCGCGGACGGCGACCTGACGCGCGAGATCGAACAGGCGTTCCCACCTGCATACGCCGCGCTGAAGGAAAATTTCAATCGGACGCTGACCAGCCTGCGCACGCTGATCGGGTCGGTGGCGGGCAGCGCCGACGTCATCGCCGGCGGGGCGCGCCAAATCGCGTCGGCGTCGGAAAACCTGGCCCGCAGGACCGAGGGGAATGCCGCCAGCCTGGAGAAGACCAGCGCCGCAATCGGGTTGATGAACGAACGGCTGCGCACCCTCGCCGAACGCGCGGACCAGACTGCGACCGGCGCGACCAAGGCAATGGATACCGTCCAGAGCGGCCGTTCGACCGCCGACGAAGCGGTGCAGGCGATGGGTCGTGTGTCGGAAAGCGCCAAGGGCATCGACGATGTGATCGAAGGACTGGACAAGATCGCGTTCCAGACGCGCGTTCTGGCGATGAACGCCGCGGTCGAGGCGGGTCGCGCGGGCGAAGCGGGCCGTGGCTTCGCGGTGGTCGCCGACCTCGTTTCCGCGCTTGCGATGCGCGCCGAAGAAGAATCGAAGCGCGCGCGCGAACAGTTGACCGTGACGCAGCAGGATATCGAAGGCGCCGTGCAGTCGGTACAGCGCGTCGACACAGTGCTGAACGGCATTTCGACCGAAGTCGCCAGCGTCAGCCGGCAGATCGATGAAATGGCGACCGAAAACCAGGCGCAGGCGGAAGCCATCGTCCAGATCCGCTCGGCAATCGGCACCATGGACAATGCGACGCAGCAGAATGCGGCGATGGTCGAGGAAACGAGCGCGGCCGCGCAAAACCTGATGGCCGAAGTCGAATCGCTACAGCGCCAGACCGACAGCTTCCGCGTCGAACAGGCGCAGGGCCGCCCTGCCCGCGCGGCGCACACAAGCGGCCAGACAGTGCATTGACGCGCATGTAACGGCGGGCGGCGGGGGACCGGCGCCCGCCCAGCGCAGGATTACGCGGCGCTGTCGCCCGCGCCTTCTTCCGCCGCTTCGGCCTCGCCGCCGGTCAGGTACCATGCCTCGACCGGACCGCTCAGCTTGATCGTCAGCGGCCGGCCGCGCCGGTCGACTTTCTTGCCCAGCGCGACGCGGATCCAGCCTTCGGAAATCGAATATTCCTCGACATCGGTCCGTTCGGCGCCCTTGAAGCGGATGCCGATGCCGCGTTCCAGCACGTCGCGGGCGAAATGGGGGCTCTGCGGATCGATCGAGAGCCGGTCGGGAGGAGTATCGCTCATGGACGCGCCTCCTGACTCAAAATCGCGGCGAAAGCCAGCCCCGTCGCGGCGGGCAGGCGCCACCCGCCCGCCGCGCTGTCCGCGCGATCAGCGGCAGTAGCGGATCGTGACGCGGCGATGCAGATACGGGTCCCACTGACGCCGCACGCGGCAGTCGCGATAGTCGTAGCGACGGTGATAATGGCGCGCATAATAGCCGTCGTTCGGGTAATAGCCGTGGCGACGATAGTAACGCCGGTCATATTCATAGCGCCGGTCGTGCGAATTCGCGATCGCCGCGCCGATGGCGATCCCCGCGATCCCGGCGACGACCACCGCGCCGGAGTCGTGATGGCCGCGATGGTGGCGATATCGTTGCGCTTCCGCCGGTGTCGCAGTCGCCGTGACGGCAACCGCGCCAAGCGCAACGCCGAATGCTGCCCTGGTGAGCATGGTACGCATAACTTCCTCCTCGATTTGCCGCTCCGCAACGAAAGCGCCGCTCGACCGGCGCGCTCGATTGTTCAGAAGCATGGCGACTCTAGGCGGTCGCGGCTGAACATGACGGGAATCAGCCATTCAGCGGAAGTTTAGGCCGCCCGCGGCTTGCGCGGGCACACGCCAGGGGGCGCGTTTGGCGCGCGTTGCAGGGGGCGGACATTGCCCTGAAACGGGACGGAATCCTAACGCGCCGCGCCCCGCCCCCGCCTTCGCCTTCGCCTTCGCCTTCGCGCAATCGCGCGAGATCGGCACGAACTTGCGCAAGGTCGCGCGCGAAGCCGGGATGCTCGGGCCAGGCATCGGCGAGCGCGGCGATGACTGCCTCGGCGCGTGCGAACGCCGCAATCGCCGCTGCTACGTCCCCCTCGGCCTCGGCGAGTTGCGCCAGCTTGACGTGGCTGACGAACAAGTCGCGCTGCCACCCGGCATTGCCCGGCGCCTGCGCCGCCAGCCGCTCGCGGATCGCGAGGCTCGCCGCAAAGCGCGCGCGCGCCGCGCCGAGATTGCCCGACGCCACTTCCACGTCGCCGAGCTTGTTGTGGCTCACCGACAGGTCGCGCTGCCACTCGGCATTGCCCGCCTCCTGCGCCGCCAGCCGCTCGGCGATCGCGAGGCTCGCCGCATAGCGCGCGCGCGCCGCGCCGAGATTGCCCGACGCCATCTCTACATCGCCGAGCTTGTTGTGGCTCAGCGACAGGTCGCGCTGCCACTCGGCATTGCCCGCCTCCTGCGCCGCCAGCCGCTCGGCGATCGCGAGGCTCGCCGCATAGCGCTCGCGCGCCGCGTCGAGATTGCCCGACGCCCGCTCCACGTCGCCGAGCCTGTTGTGGCTCACCGACACGTCGCGCCGCCACTGGGCATTGCCCGGCTCCTGCGCCGCCAGCCGCTCGGCAATCGCGAGGCTCGCCGCATAGCGCTCGCGCGCCGCGCCGAGATTGCCCGACGCCCGCTCCACGTCGCCGAGCTTGTTGTGGCTCACCGAGAGGTCGCGCTGCCACTCGGCATTGCCCGGCTCCTGCGCCGCCAGCCGCTCGGCGATGGCGAGGTACGCCGCAAAGCGCTCGCGCGCCGCGCCGAGATTGCCCGACGCAAGCTCGATATTGCCGATCTCGTTCTCGAGTACCCCGCGATCCCGCTCATCCTCGACATGGGTGAGCGCAGCGTCGATGCAGCGTCGTGCCGCTTCGATCCCGTCATAGGCCAGCCGCAACCGGCCGAGTTCGATCCATCCCCAAACGTCGGTCCGATCGAGTTCGCACGCCTGTTCGAAATAGCCCTTCGCCTCGCCCGGCGCGAACGGCAACGCAAGTCTTCCCGCGTCGCGCAACTCCGCTGCCTGCGCGCGTTGCGTCTCTTCCACGCGCGCCATGGCGAGCGCGGCCTTGCGTCCGGCGGCCTCGCGATACTGGCCCTGCTCGATCAGTCGCGCGATTTCTTCGTCGCCCGGCCGGTTCGATTGCGCCGCCTGATTGGCAACGCGCGCGACATCGGCGGCCTGCGCCGGCGTAATCGCGAGTCCCCGCTCGCGCGCGACGCGAATTACGCGGTCATATTGCGCGACGAGTTCGGGGTCGACGTCCGGCCGCTGCAAATCGCTCAGCGCCTGTTGGTGCGAAGTCCGGCTGAACACCGCGACTAATTCCCGCTGGCGTTCCACCGTCGCTGCTTCGATTTCCCCGATCTGCCCGGAAATCGCGGTCTGCGTCTTGACGACGATCGCTTCCACTTCACGCTTCGACGCCGGCTTGCTGCCAAGGAACCCCGCCAGCGCCGAAACCGCGCCGAGCGCCGACAGGCCCGAAGTCACCGTGAACCACGGGTTCGGCGGACGGCTCAGCCAGTCAGGGAATTTTGCGAAACTTTCCGGCCCGCTCTTGGGAGCGCCTTCGGCGAGCACCCCGGCGACCCATGCGATGATGAAAAACGCAGTGAGGACGACGATCACTGCCATCGTCAGTGCCCAGGACCGCGTTCGTTCGAATTTCCGCATCGCTCCCCCCGGGCCGCAGCATCGATTCTCCTTCACGATACATGCGGCACGACTGGTTTTGCTGCAAGGAAGCAGGCGCGGAGCGGCAGGCGAGCGCTCGCCGACCAGCGATCAATCCCCCTCCCCCAATTCCCGCCAGTCCCCTTCGCCCTCCGCGAACGGCACCCATTCCTCCAGCGCCACCGGCGGCTCCAGCTCGCCGAGGAAGGGATTGCCGAACGCGCCCACGCGCACGAACGGCTCGTCGGGATCGTCCGCCGCCACGGCGCGGTCGCCGCCGGCCGCGCGCGCCGCTTGCGCCGCGCGGTGCCGCGCCGCGCAGGCTTCGAGCGCCGCGGCGATGGCGCGCCCGCGCTCGCACATCTGGAAATGCTGCGCCCGTCGCGCCTGCCGGTCAGCCCGCTACGCCGCGAGGAGTGGGAGGCGGTGCTGGCGCTGGCAGGCTGACGGCGCGAACGGCTTAAAAGAAATCGACGCGCACGCGCGGTTCCGGCTGGGCAATCCGGAAATCGGAAAAGGCGCGTGCGATCGTCGGGTGCAGACTCCAGCGCTTCGTCATCGCCGTCAGCACTTCGTCGGCCAGCTTGACCTGCGCCGCCGCCTCGGCCCGGTCGCCCTGCGCCGTCGCCACGCGCGCCAGTTGGGCGTGCAGCAGGAACCGCTGCCACCGCCAGCTGAAATGATCCGGCGCGTCCTTTTCCAGCGCCTGAGTGAGTTCGAGCGCCGCGTGATAGTGTTTCCGCGCGTCGGTCAGCCCGCCGGCGAGCGCCGTGACCGCCGCCAGGTTGGTGAGCACATCGGCGCGCCGCTCGCGCCATGCCAGATTGCCGGGTTCGCCCTTGCGGATCGTGTCGAGCAAGTCGAGCGCGTCCTGATAGCGCTTCTGCGCGCGCGCCAGGTCGCCGGCGTCGACCGCCAGCCCCGCCGCGCGGTTGATCCGGTCGAGCCGCCGCGCCAGCCGTTCGCGGCGCAGCACGCCCGGTTCCGACGGCCGCTCCGAGATTGCGACGGCTTCGTCGCTGTGCTGCTGGGCGGCGCGCAGGTCGCCGTCGTGCCGCGCCAGCTCCGCCAGCGCCTCGTGCAATTCCAGCGCCAGCCGGCGTCCGTCCTCCGACCCCGGCTTCTGCCGCGCCAGGAACGCCACGGCCGCCAGCGCGCCTTCATAATGGCCGCTCGCCTGGTTGCGCTTGCCCTGGGCGATGGCGATCTCGGCGAGTTGCAGCCGCGCCTCGACGATGCCCTTCTGCCATTTTGCCTCCGACGGCTCCTTGTCGGCAAGGTCAGTATAGACATCCAGCGCGCGGCCGGCCCGGTCGGCCGCCGCGTCGAAGGCACCGCGCGCGAGCGCCACTTCGCTGGCGCGCAACCGCGCGGTCGCGCCGAGCACGCGGCCGGCGTCGGTCGCCTTGCCGGCCCCATGCGCGTCGAACCGGCGCATGGCCTCTTGCAGCGCCGTTTCCGCCACGGACAGGTTGTCGGCCCGGATCGCGCGCTCACCGAGCTGAAGTTCGAGCAGCCCCAGCTCATATCCCGCCTCGGCGTCGTCGCGATCGCGGTCAAGCAGCTTGCGGAAAAGGCCCTGCGCCTTGAGCGCGTCATAGGGCGCGGCGAAACGCGCCGCCTGGCGCAGCCGGGGGATATCGGTCGCGAAGCGTTCGGCCAGCGTGTCGGCGACTTTCGCGCCCTTGCCCTTGGTCAGCGCCTCAAAGGCCTCGCGATCCTTTTCGTCCGACGATTCCGCCAGCGCCAGCGCCTCGCGCAGGAACGCGTCGCCCTGCTCCACATGCATGCCGGTGCCCTGCAGGCCGCGCAGCGTATCGAGCAGCCGGCGGATCGGCCCGGTATCGACATCCTCGTATCGCGGATGGTTGCGCGACAGCCAGTTGACGACCTTTATCGGCTGCGCCCAGCGTGCCGGTGACACCTGCGCCGCGACGAACACGCCCGCCGGGACAAGCGCGGCGAGCCGGGCGAGAAATTCCAGCGCGGCCGGCAGGAACTGGCGCAGCCAGGCCGACGAGAGCATGCATTGAAAAGGGCTGGTGGGCGGCGGACAGACCGACGTGTCGACGACGCTCGACGCCCACAGGAAAATGCCGCTGAGTGCCAGCAGCCCGAAGGAGAAAGAGAGGACGCGCGGCCTTCCCTCGCCCGAACCGCGCGCGCGTTCGCTCTGTCCCACTGCGATCCCCCCGGCGAATCTCTTCGTGCCGCTTCTATGGCCGAAATCAGGGAGGAAATATAGTTAACGGATCGAAACGGGGCATATTTCCCGCCCCGAGCGAACGGGGCGGGAGTCGCCGTCAGGCGGCGTCCTTTGAACGCGCCGCGCGCTTGCGCTCGTGCGGGTCAAGATGGCGTTTGCGCAGGCGAATCGTCTTGGGCGTGACTTCGACCATTTCGTCGTCGTCGATGTACGCAATCGCCTGTTCCAGCGTCATCTTCTTGGGCGGCGTCAGGCGGATCGCGTCGTCCTTGCCCGACGAGCGGATATTGGTCAGCTGCTTCGCCTTCATCGGATTGACTTCCAGGTCATCCGTCTTGGCGTTCTCGCCGATAATCATCCCTTCGTACAGCGCCTCGCCATGGCCGACGAACAGGATGCCGCGCTCTTCGAGCGAGTTGAGCGAATAGGCATTCGCCTCGCCCGTGCCGTTGGAGATCAGCACGCCGTTCTTGCGGCCTTCGATCGCGCCCTTGTGCGGGCCGTATTTCTCGAACAGCCGGTTCATGATGCCGGTGCCGCGCGTATCCGACAGGAATTCGCCGTGATAGCCAATCAGGCCGCGCGACGGCGCCGAAAAGGTGATGCGCGTCTTGCCGCCGCCCGACGGGCGCATGTCGGTCATCTCGGCCTTGCGCTGGTTCATCTTGTCGACGACCGTGCCCGAAAATTCCTCGTCCACGTCGATCACGACGGTTTCATACGGCTCCTCGCGGCCGTTTTCGCCGTCGCGGAACAGCACGCGCGGGCGGCTGATGCCCAGTTCGAAGCCTTCGCGGCGCATCGTTTCGATCAGCACGCCGAGCTGGAGTTCGCCACGGCCGGCAACTTCGAAGCTGTCCTTGTCGTCGCTTTCGGTCACCTTGATCGCGACATTCGATTCCGCTTCGCGGAACAGGCGGTCACGGATCATGCGGCTCGTCACCTTGGTGCCTTCGCGGCCCGCCATCGGCGAGTCATTCACGGCAAAGCGCATCGACAGCGTCGGCGGGTCGATCGGCTGCGCGGTCAGCGGTTCGCTGACCGTGATGTCGGCGATGGTGTTGGCGACGGTCGCGACGGTCAGGCCGGCAAGGCTGATGATGTCGCCCGCCTGTGCTTCTTCCACCGGCACGCGCTCCAGCCCGCGGAACGACAGGATCTTCGACGCGCGGCCCGCTTCGATCACATTGCCGTCGACGTCGAGCGCGTGGATCGGCTGGTTGAGGCGCACCGTGCCGCTTTCGACGCGGCCGGTCAGGATGCGGCCCATGAAATTGTCGCGGTCGAGCAACGTGACGAGGAACTTGAATTCCGCGTTCGGATCGACCTGCGGCGGCGGCACATGGCCGACGATCTTTTCGAACAGCGGTTGCAACGTGCCTTCGCGCGCTTCGGGGTCGTCGCTGGCATAGCCGTTTCGGCCCGACGCATAGAGCACCGGGAAGTCGAGCTGTTCTTCCGTCGCGTCGAGCGTGACGAACAAATCGAACACTTCGTCGAGCACTTCCTGGATGCGGGCGTCCGAACGGTCGATCTTGTTGACGACGACGATCGGGCGCAGGCCGAGTTTCAGCGCCTTGCCGGTCACGAACTTGGTCTGCGGCATCGCGCCTTCGGAGCTGTCGACGAGCAGGATGACGCCGTCGACCATGCTCAGGATGCGCTCCACCTCGCCACCGAAGTCGGCGTGGCCGGGGGTGTCGACGATATTGATGCGCGTCTCCTCGCCCGCCGGGCTTTTCCACACGATCGACGTCGGCTTCGCCAGGATGGTGATGCCGCGTTCCTTTTCCAGGTCGTTCGAATCCATCGCGCGTTCCTCGACGCGCTGATTGTCGCGAAACGTGCCGGACTGGCGGAACAACTGGTCGACGAGCGTGGTCTTGCCGTGGTCGACGTGGGCGATAATGGCCACGTTGCGGAGATTCATGCGATTTCCTGATTGGCGCCGGGGCGCAGTGCTATCTGGTGCGCGCCCTTAGCGGAAATGGTGCGTATGCGAAAGCCCCGCGCGGGGACGCGCGCATGGGCGCTTGCCAGCCGCCGCTCGTGTAATAAGGTTACATCGCTTGTTTTGCGCAACCACCGGAGTCGCCATGCGCCTTTCTTCCGTCGCCGCCCTTGCCCTGTGCCTCACCGCCGCCACGCCCGTCTGGGCGCAGCAGAAGGCGGACGACCCCGATCCCGCGAAGATCCACGCGACCGAGGAAGCCAAGGCAGTCGCCGCCGGATGGGCCAGCGCGCCGGTCGACGAAACGCTGACTTCCTATGACGGCAAGGCGACCGTCGACGGACGCGTCATCGGCTACACCGCGACGGCGGGCACGCTCACCATCCGCGACGAACACGGCAAGCCGCAGGCGAGCCTCTTCTACACGGCATATACTTCGCCCGGGAAGCACCGCCCGGTGACCTTTTTCTACAATGGCGGCCCCGGGTCGGCGACCTTGTGGCTGCGCATGGGGTCGTTCGCGCCCGAAACCGTGCTGACCACCGATCCGGTGGCGGTGCGCCCCGCGCCGTTCGACATCGGTCCCAATCCCGACACGCTGATCGGCAGCACCGACATGGTATTCATCGACGCGGTCGGCGCGGGCTATTCGCGGCCGCTGGGCAGCTTCAAGACGAGCGATTTCTACGGCGTCGACGCCGACGTCAATGCCTTTACCAAGGCGATCAAGCGGTACGTCACGAAGAACAAGCGCTGGGGCGACCCCAAATATATCTTCGGCGAAAGCTATGGCACCACTCGGTCGGGCGCGCTGGCGCTCAGCCTGGAAAACGCCGGCGTGTCGGTGAACGGCGTCGTGCTGCTGTCGTCGATCCTCAACTATGGCGTGCGCCAGTCGGGATACGACACGCTCTATATCGGCTATCTGCCCACCTATGCGGCGACGGCCTGGTATCATGGCCGCGTGACGGACAAACCCGCCGATGTCGCCGATTTCGTCGAGCAGGCGCGCGTCTTCGCCAACGGCGAATATGCGAGCGCGCTCGCCAAGGGCCAGGACATTTCGGCCGAGGAAGAGGACCGCGTCGCCCAGAAGCTGAGCCGCTTCACCGGGCTGTCGGTCGACTATCTGAAGCGCACCAACCTGCGCATCGACCCCAGCCGTTTCCGCAAGGAGCTGCTGCGCGACGAGCGCGAGACAGTGGGCCGGTTCGACGGCCGCTACATCGGCGTCGACGACGACGCGGCGGGCGAGCGCCCGGGCTATGACGCGTCGGACACCGGCATCACCGGCGTCTATGTCAGCGGCTTCATGGACCGGCTGACGCGCAAGTTCGGGTACAAGACCGACCTCGACTATCGCCTTTCGGCCTATGAAGGCGGCAGCTTCGCCTGGGATTTCTCGCACCGTGACCCCGACGGCCGCAAGCAGCCGATCGCCGACGTGACCGCCGACCTGTCGGAGGCGATGCGGATCAATCCGCACCTGCGCGTGCTGTCGCTCAACGGCTATTACGACATGGCCACGCCCTTCTTCTCGACCGAGCGCGACCTGAAACACATGATGCTTCCTGCGAACCTGCGCGGAAACCTGATGTTCCATTACTATCCGGCGGGGCACATGGTCTATCTGAACCCCGAGGGGCGCCACGCCATGCGCGTCGACCTGGAGCGTTTCTACGCCCAGGGGGCACGCTGAACCCTTGCTCTGCGAAGCCGCCTCCCGGCGCCTTTTCGGGCACCGGCCGCTCCCCCACTCGCGATCCCATGGGATATTGATGTCGGGAGCCCGGGCGGGAGCGCGACCCGGCGCCGCGCCGAATCCTGCTTCAGCTCCGCCGATCACCCCCTCGCCCGGCGCATTCGGACGACGACACCTTCACCCCGACCCGGCTTGCCGATACAATGCCCTCCGCGCGCCTGCTCTTGATGCGTAGGTGTTATATGCGCATATAACAGTGTTGAAGGAGCATCGCATGGCAACGTCCGCGCCGACCGAGACTGCAACCGCCGAACAGGGGCTGACCCTGACGCCCCCCGACCCCGTGCCCGTGGTGGCGGCGGAAAAGGCGGCCGGGCTGGTTCCGGTGGAGGACGCCAAGAAGAGCGAGCTCGACAAGCGCGTCGACGCCTTCATTGACGATCTGGTCGCGCAGGACGTGAACTCGCCCGAATTCGGCAAGCGCGTCGATGCGATCACCGGCATGGGGCAAAAGGAAATCCGCGACGCGGCGGGCCAGTCGAACCGCTTCCTCGACCGCCCCGTGCGCGCGATGGACCAGGAATCGGGCGTCGGCACCGACCTCGCCGAGCTGCGTCGCACGATCGAGGACCTCGACCCCGGCAAGCAGGGCAATCTGCTGGAGCCCAAGAAGCTGTTCGGCATCCTGCCCTTCGGCAACAAGCTGCGCAATTATTTCGACAGCTACAAAAGCTCGCAGAGCCACATCGCCTCGATCCTGAAGCGGCTCCAGTCGGGCAAGGACGAACTGTTGATGGACAATGCCGCCATCGACACCGAACGCGCGAACCTGTGGAACGCGATGGGGCGGCTGGAGCAGATGATCTATCTGTCCAAGGCGATGGACCAGAAGCTCGAGGACAAGGCCGCCGACCTGGACCACAGCGATCCCGCCAAGGCGAAGGCGATCCGCGAGACCGCGCTGTTCTACACGCGCCAGCGCACGCAGGACCTGCTGACGCAGATGGCGGTGACGGTGCAGGGCTATCTGGCGCTCGACCTGGTCAAGAAGAACAATGTCGAGCTGGTGAAGGGCGTCGACCGCGCGTCGACCACCACCGTCGGCGCGCTGCGCACCGCCGTCACCGTCGCGCAGGCGCTGACCGCGCAGAAGCTGGTGCTCGACCAGATCACCGCGCTCAACACTACCACTGCCAACATTATCGATTCGACCGGCAAGCTGCTGAAAAGCAACACCGCGCAAATCCACGAACAGGCGGCGGCATCGACCATCCCGCTCGAAACGCTCCAGCGCGCGTTCCAGAACATCTATGACACGATGGACGCGATCGACACGTTCAAGCTGAAGGCGCTCGATTCGATGAAGACGACCGTCAACACGCTGTCGAACGAAGTCGAGAAGTCGAAGGGCTATATCGCGCGTGCCGAAGGCGCCGCGCAGAACCAGGTGAGCGGGCCGAACGACAATTTCAAGCTGGAGGCGATGTAAGGCACCGCCATGGCGAGCGAGACCGAACGGATGTTGCAGCGTGGCGACGAACTGATCGCGCGCGTCCGTGCACGCGATGGCGACGCCCATGGCGCGCGCGCGCGCAAGCGGCGCGAGGCGGAAGTGGTGAAGCGGATCGGCCGCATCGCGGCGGCCGATGTCGCGATCCTGGTCGCGGCGATCGCGATCGGCTGGTTCGTGCCGCTCGGCATGGGCGGCGCGTTGATCGTCATGGCGCTGCTGATCGCGGCGACTTTGTTCTTCGCGCTTTTTTCCACGGCCTCGGCGCCGAGCGCGGAAAAGCTGGCCGAAGTGCCGCTGAAGGCGCTGCCCGCCTCGACCGAGCGCTGGCTGGAGGCACAGCGCCCCGCGCTGCCCGCGCCGGCACGTACGCTGGTCGATTCGATCGGCGTGAAGCTCGACATCCTTGCGCCGCAGCTTGCGGGGCTCGATGAGGCAGAGCCCGCCGCCGCCGAAGTCCGCAAGCTGATCGGCGAACAATTGCCCGAGCTTATCAAGGGCTATGGCCGCGTGCCCGAGCCGTTGCGCGCCGTCGAGCGCAACGGGCTGACCCCCGACCAGCAGCTTGCGGCGGGGCTGAAGCTGATCGACGACGAAATCGCGAACATGTCGGAGCAACTGGCGCAAGGCGATCTCGACAAGTTGCAGACGCACGGCCGCTATCTGCAAATCAAATACCGCGACGACGAAATCGCCGGCTGAGGCGCCCGTCCAATGCCCGCTCCCCTTGCGAGCGCATCGAGGCAATCCAAGACGGGGTATGGGTGGCTGAATCGCTTCGTCACCATGGTCCGCGCGACGACGACTGCCTCGCGACGGCGCACAGGAACAGCGAGCTGCCGATGCTGACCACGCTGGCCATCGCCGGCTATCGCTCGATCCGCGACCTGGTGGTTTCGCTCGACCGGCTGACGGTCGTCACCGGCGCCAACGGTACGGGCAAGTCGAGCCTCTATCGCGCGCTGCGGCTGCTGTCCGACGTGGCGCAGGGCCGCGTCATCGCCTCGCTGGCGGCGGAGGGCGGGCTCGCATCGACGCTATGGGCGGGGCCGGAGAAATTCAGCCGCGCGATGCGGGCGGGCGAGCAGCCGGTGCAAGGCACCGTCCGCGCCGACAGCGTCGCGCTGCGGCTGGGCTTCGCCAGCGAGGATTATGGCTATGCCATCGACCTGGGGCTGCCGATTCCGTCGCGGACGCGCTTTTCGCACGATCCCGAGATCAAGGCCGAGGCCGTCTGGGCGGGCCAGCGCCTGACCCCGCGCGGGCTGATCGCCGAACGGCGCGGACCGATGACGCGGCTGCGCGACATGGACAGCGGCGCGTGGCGCGTGAACACCGACATGCTGCCCGGCACCGATAGCCTGATGACGCATAGTGCCAACCATGCCGACGGGCTGGAACTGCTGATGCTGCGCGAGCGGATGCGCGGCTGGCGCTTCTACGACGACTTGCGCACCGACCGGAACGCGCCCGCGCGGCGGCCGCAGGTGGGCACCTTCACGCCGGTCCTGGCGCACGACGGCGGCGACCTGGGCGCGGCGGTGCAGACGATCCTGGAAATCGGCGACGGCGGCGCGCTAGAGGACGCCATCGCCGATGCCTTTGACGGCGCGACGATTGACGTGGATGATGATTTCCGCGTGACGATGCGCCAGCATGGCCTGTTGCGCCCGCTGGCGGCGGCGGAGCTGTCCGAGGGCACGTTGCGCTATATCCTGCTCGCCGCCGCGCTGCTGTCGCCGCGCCCGCCCGAGCTGATGGTATTGAACGAGCCCGAAGCGAGCCTGCACCCCGATTTGATGGCGCCGCTCGCGCGGTTGCTGACGCGCGCGGCGCACAACAGCCAGATCATCGTCGTCTCGCACGCGATGGCGCTGGTCGAGGCACTGGCGGACGCGCCGGATACGCGGCGGCTTCTGCTGGAAAAGCGGCTGGGCGAAACGCTGGTCGTCGGTGACGGCGCGCTCCGTTGGGAATGGCCGCCGCGCTGAGCGCGCGATCGCGCTCAATCGCGCGATGGGGGCACCGCTTCCAGCTTCATCGGTTTCGAACATTCCGGCCCATAAGCATCGGCATAGCTGCGGTCGAAACAGGCGAGGAACCCGTCGAGCACGTTCAGGTTGAGCGGCCAGGGCGGCGTCACCGTCTGGCCGTTCAGCGTGAACGTCGGCCGTTCGGCGGGCGGCGGCACCTGCGCCAGCCGATCGCGCGCGGCTTGCAGCGCCGGGCGGTCGTGCCGCAGAAAGGCGATGCTGCCGTCGACATAATGGTTCCAGCCGATGCTATCCTCTGCCACCGGCTTTCGCGCCTGTTCGAACAACGCGATCGCCTGATCCGTCTGGCCCATGGTCGCGCGCAACTGCCCCTCGTGCCAGATAAGCAGCGCGGCGCTGCGGCGCGGCACGGCGTCGCGATAGGCGCGCAGCAGGTCCGCCGCCTCGGCGAGGCAGCCGCGGTTCTCGAGCGCGCGCCAGCCGCCGTCGAGGTCCTGGTCGAACTGGTCCTCGTCAAGCGCGAGCATCGCCGCGCGGTCATAGCTGCAGTCGGCCCCGACCGGGGCAGTCACCAGCAGCAGCAAGGAAAGCAACAGCATCGCCGGACGATGCCCGATGCTGTGCGCGTGTCAACCAGAGGCTCCGTCGGGGTGGCGCGTCGGTGTGAACGGATCGTTCGAACCAGCCCTTTTACCGGCGGACGGCGGCGCTCAGGTCCGGGCGAACAGCGCGCGCCGCGCGGGCGCCGCCGCCGCTTCGTCGATCCGGTCGGCGAGGTCGTTCAAGTTGCGATGGAGCTGCTCCAGCGCGAAGATCAGGCCGAACAGCCGGCCGACGACCGCGAAGTCCATGCCGCGCGTAACCTGCGATTGGCGCAGCGCCTCCACGCCCGCCGCAAAGGCGGCATAGCGCTCGGCCGCGTCGCCACGCTCGACTGCGCGGCTTTCGCCCAGCGCCAGCCGGCACCGCTCCGCATACGCCGCCTCGGCGCGCAGCAAGCCCGCCGCGATGGGGCCGAACGCCTGCGCGACCGGCTCCGGCAACGGATCTTCCAACCCGCGCGTGACATGGACGATGTCGTTGCGGATGCGCCATAAGGTGCGCGGTACGGCGGGCGGAATGCCATGTTCGCCCAGCCGCGACTGACGCTCGCGCTCGGCATCCTGCATCGCCGCCTCGATCGCGATCAGCGCCTTGCGCAACGGCGCATGCGCGGCGGCGCCCGGCGACTCGCCGGTGCCGTCGAACGCCTCCGCCGCGCCATGCAGCAACTGCGCGCACTGCGTCAGCGCCGAAGATATGCGCGCCACCACCACGCCGCGCGACCGGGCGGGAAAGACGAACAGGCTGGTCAGCACCCCGATCACGCCGCCCAACGCGATTTCAAGCACGCGGTCGAGCGCGAAGCGTTCGGGCGACACGCCGGGCACATGACTCAGCAACACGATCGCCGCCGTCACCGGCGCCACGCGCAACTGCGGGCGCACCGCCGCCGCCAGCGCGGTGATGCCTGTGACTACGCCCAGCGCCAACGCGATGCCCATGGTCGTCGGCGGCGCCAGGATCAACGCCAGCGCGCCCAGCACGGCCCCCGCGACCGTCCCGATCAACCGATCGACCGCGGCGCCCAATGTGCCGCCGATCGACCCCTGCAACACGATGACGACGGTGAAGACCGCCCAATATCCCTGTTCGAACCCCAGCAGCTTATATGCCACGAAAGCGGCACCCGCGCCGACCATGACGCGCGCGGCCTGGCGCAGCTCGGCATGGCGCCCGCCGATCAGCCGGGCGATGGCGCCGCGCGGCGGCGGCGTATCGGGCATCAGCGGCGCCCCACGCCCGCCTGCGCACGATCGCGCAGCCGTTCGACCGCCGCGGCATGGATGCCGGGCGCGGTCGCCAGCACCCCGAATGCCTCGGCGCCGGGCGTGTTGAAATCCAGTGGGTCGCCGAATGCGTCGCTGACCGCCGCCCCCGCCTCGCGCGCGAGCAGTACGGCGGCGGCGATGTCCCATTCATGGCCCCAGCGCAGCGTGGCGACCAGATCCGCCTCCCCCGCCGCGACCATCGCGATGCGCAGCGCAATCGAATTGGGCTTGTCGACCATCGCCAGATCGCGGTCGATCGTGGGCAGGCTGTCGGCGGGAACACGTGCCCCCGGCAGCAGGTCGCGCGCCGCCGCGCGCAGCCGGTTTCCGCCGCGCCACGCACCCGCGCCCGCGTGCGCGCGCCACACTTCGCCGCGCACCGGCGCGTCGAGCACGCCGATCACCGGCTGCCCGTCCTCGACCAGCGCGACGGACACCGCCCAGCCGGGGCGTCCGCGCACGAAATCGCGCGTGCCGTCGATGGGGTCGACCACCCACACGCGCCGCGCCGCCAGCCGGTCGCGATTGTCGACGGTTTCTTCCGAAAGCCAGCCCGCGTCGGGCAACAGCGCGCTCAGTCGCGCGCGCAGCAGCGCGTCGACTTCCAGGTCGACTTCGCACACGGGATTCCCCGGCGCCTTTTCCCAACGGCGAAAATCGCTTCCGAACCGACGCAGCGCCAGCGCCGCCGCCTCGCCGGTAATCGCGGCAACTGCGTCGGCCAGCCGTTCAGTCACCGGCAACCGTCATGCCGTCGACACGCAGCGTCGGCACATTGATGCCGTAGCGGAACTCCAGGTCATTGGCAGGGGTGGCGGCTAGGAACATGTCCTTCAGATTGCCTGCGATCGTGATTTCCGACACCGGCCCGGCGATTTCGCCGCCTTCGATCAGGAAACCCGCCGCGCCGCGGCTGTAGTCGCCGGTCACGCCATTGACGCCATGGCCGATCAGTTCGGTCACCCACACGCCGCGTTCGATATCGGCGATCAGCGTCTCGGGCGGCGTATTGCCCGCTTCCATGTAGAGGTTGCTGCATGACACGCCGGGGGCACCGCCGACGCCGCGCGCGGCATGGCCGGTCGGCTCCATTCCCAATTGCCGCGCCGCCGCGCTGTCGAGCAGCCAGGTTTCCAGCATGCCGTCCTCGACCAGCGCAAGCGGGCGCACCGGCAATCCCTCGCCGTCGAAAGGGCGCGAACGCAGCCCGCGCGGGCGATGCGGGTCGTCGCGCACGACCACGCCCTTGGCGAACACCTGCTTGCCCAGTGAATCGAGCAGGAAGCTGGTCCGCCGTGCGATCGCCGCACCCGCGATCGCCGACACGAAATGGCCGAGCAGCCCGTTCGACACGCGCTGGTCGAAGACGACCGGCATTGCGCCGCTGGCCACGCGCACGGGGTTCAGCCGTGCGACCGCGCGCTCGCCCGCGCGCCGGCCGACGCTGTCGGGCGCCTCCAGCGCGGCGCGGTGGCGCGCGCTGTGGTGCGCGTAATCGCGCTGCATGCCGGCACCGCTACCCGCGAGCACGCTCGCCGACAGCCCGTGGCTGGTGGTGGCATAGGCGCCCGCGAAGCCATGGCTGGTGGCGAGCGCGAGCACGGTGCGGCCCGATCCCGCGCTCGCGCCCTCGCTGTTGGTCACGCCCGCAACGGCACGCGCCGCGTCCTCGGCCGCCAGCGCCGCCTCGCGCAGCGTGGCGGGGTCGACCGGCGTGCGATCCTCAAGATCCAGATTGGGCGGCGCGCCGTGCAGCAGCCGGTCCTGCGGCGCCAGCCCGGCCCAACGGTCCTCAGGCGCCTCGCGCGCCATGGCGACTGCGCGTTCGACCAGCGCGGCCATTGAATCAGCGCCGAAATCGGCAGTCGACACGCTCGCCGAACGGCTGCCGACAAAGACGCGCAGCCCCAGTTCCTCGCTTTCGGATCGCTCGACATCCTCCAGCGCGCCCAGACGCACCGAAACCGATTGCGACTGGTCGGCGGCGAAAACCGCGTCGGCGGCGTCGGCGCCCGCCGCGATTGCGCGCGCGACGATTTCCTGCGCACGATCCTGGGCCTGAGAGAGAGTCAGCATCGGCGCGACTTAGGGACGCATCGCCCCAACGTCAAAGCGCGCACGCGTCAAAACGATGTCGTGCCCACGACGAAGCAGGCGGCGAACATCAACAGCCCGGCAAATCGGTTCGACCGGAAGCGCCGCAGCGCACTTTCCCCGTCGTCGACCTTGAGCGTCGCCACCTGCCAGCCGAGGTGCAGCGCGGCGGGCACCAGCGTCGCCAACGCATAGGGGTCGGGCCGCACCTGCCAGACCGCCCAGCCCCACAGCGCCGCCGCGCCGAGGTAGAACAGCGCCACCCCCGGCCGAACGAACCGCCCCATGCGCAATGCGGACGACCGCACGCCGACCAGCGCGTCGTCTTCACGGTCCTGCAGCGCATAGATGGTGTCGTATCCGATCACCCACAGGATGCATCCGGCATAGAGCGTCAGCCCCGGTGCGCAGGGCATGTCGGGCGCCTGCGCCCACCCGACCAGCGCGGCCCAGGAAAAGACCAGCCCCAGCCACGCCTGCGGCCACCAGGTGATCCGCTTCATGAAAGGATAGACTGCAACCGGTGCCAGGCTGGCCAGCGCGACCAGCACCGCCGTGGGGCGAAGCTGTACCAGCACCACCAGCCCGACGAGGCTCAGCGCGCCCAGCCATATCCACGCCGCCTTCACCGACACCGCGCCGCTCGCCAGCGGGCGGTTGCGCGTCCGCGCGACCTGACGGTCCAGGTCGCGGTCGACGATGTCGTTCAGCACGCATCCCGCGCCACGCATCGCAACGCTGCCCAGCAGGAACCAGGCGATCAGGTCCCACCGCGCAATCGCGCGGCCCGACAGCGCGATGGCCCAGGCGCCCGGCCAGAACAACAGCCACCACCCGATCGGCCGGTCGAACCGCGCCAGCAGCGCGAACGGCCGCCATGCGTGCGGCAACAGCCCGACCAGCCCGCGATGCTCGGTATCGGGGACAGTCGCGACCGTGGCGGGGTCGGGTGCGGGCGAAGCCATGCGACGCCCCTATCCCGCGCACCCGGTCGCCGCAAGCGAGGGCGCACGGTTCAAATTGCATTCGGCTGCGCCCAGTGGCGGGACCGACCAGCAGCGAGGGAACAGCGCCTCGCGTTCTTCGCGTCATGCGGGGGGGGCATGACCGACCCGATGCTCCCCCACCCGGCATCTCAACGGCAACATCGTGTGGAAGCCGGCCCCTTCGGCGGGAATGGCCCCCCGGATATTCCCGTTCCCTTCGGACGAGAGCGAGCCGGTGCCGCGACCGGTTCAGCGCCGCCGAACCGGTCACCACGCAGCGCTCAGGCCGGTGCCGCCGCGCGTTCGCGCAACCGCCGGGCGGCCTCGACCATTGCCGCGACGGCGGGGCGGACTTCCTCCCATTTGCGCGTCTTCAGCCCGCAATCGGGGTTCACCCACAATTGCTCGGGGCGCAGGTGGCGCTTCGCCAGTTCGATCAGCATCGCCATTTCGTCGCTGCCCGGCACGCGCGGCGCGTGGATGTCATATACTCCCGGCCCGATCTGCGCGGGATAGCGATAGCGCGCAAAGCCTTCGAGCAGTTCCATCTGCGATCGCGCCGTCTCGATCGACAGCACATCGGCGTCCATCGCGCCGATCGACGGCAGGATGTCGTTGAACTCCGAATAGCACATATGCGTGTGCACCTGAGTCGCGTCGCCCGCGACCGCCGCCGCCAGCCGGAAACAGTCGACCGCCCAGTCCAGATACGCCTGCCAGTCGCCGCGCCGCAGCGGCAGCCCCTCGCGCAACGCCGCCTCGTCGATCTGGATTGCCTTTGCTCCCGCCGCCGCCAGGTCGCGGACCTCGTCGCGGATCGCGAGCGCGATCTGGCGACAGCTCGTCTCGCGCGGCTGGTCGTCGCGGACGAACGACCAGTTCAGGATCGTGACCGGGCCGGTCAGCATCCCCTTGACCGGACGATCGGTCAGGGACTGCGAATAGCGCCACCAGTCGACCGTCATCTCCCTTGGACGCGACACGTCGCCATACAGGATCGGCGGCCGTACGCAGCGCGAGCCATAGGATTGCACCCAGCCGTGCGTGGTGAACGCGAAGCCCGACAGCTTCTCACCGAAATACTGCACCATGTCGTTGCGCTCGAACTCGCCATGGACGAGCATGTCGAGCCCCGCTTCCTCCTGCCACCGGATCGCGCGCGCGGTTTCTTCGCGCAGGAACGCGTCATAGGCGGCCTGGTCCATCTCGCCGCGATTGTGCGCGGCGCGCGCATGGCGCACCTCGGCGGTCTGGGGGAAGGAGCCGATGGTGGTGGTGGGATAGAGCGGCAGGTCGAGCGCCGCCGCCTGCGCGCGCTCGCGCACCGGATAGGGCGAGGGACGGTCGCGCATCGCGGGCGTCACCGCCGCCATCCGCACCGCCACCGCGGGATCGTGGATGTGCGGGGAAACGCGCCGCGCCTCGGCCGCGCGCGTGGCGTCGGCCAGCTCGGTCGCGACCGCCGCGCGCCCCTCGTTCAGCGCGCGTTTCAGGATCGCCAGTTCCTCGACCTTCTGCACCGCGAAGGCGAGCCATTGCGCGACCTGCGGATCGAGCCTGCGCTCGAGCGTCAGGTCGACCGGCACATGCAACAGCGAGCAGGAGGGCGCCAGCACCAGGTCGCGCGTCGCCGCCACCGGCTCGAGCCGGTCGAGCAGCGCGGCAAGATCGGCGCGCCACACATTGCGCCCGTCGATCACGCCGAGCGAAAGCAGCAGCGATTCGGGCGCCGCCGCCAGCAGCGGCGCAAGCTGGTCGGCCCCGCGCACCAGATCGACATGCAACCCCGCGACGGGCAGCGACGCGGCAAGCCGCAGATTGTCGCCCAGCGGTCCAAAGTATGTCGTCAGCATCAGCTTGACCGGCTGGCGCGCCAGCCGCGCATAGGCGCGTGTCAGCGCGCGGCGCTGGCGCTCGTCCAGGTCGAGCACCAGAATCGGCTCGTCGATCTGCACCCATTGCGCGCCCGCCGCCGCCAACTGGCCCAGCACCGCGCAATAAATGCCCAGCACCTCGTCCAGCCAGTCGAACGGATCGACGCCGCGCCCCTTGGCAAGGCTGAGCCAGGTCACCGGCCCCAGCAATACCGGGCGCGTGGCATAGCCCTGCGCCGCCGCCTCGCGAAACTCCTCGACCGGCTTCGCGCTGGCGAGCGAAAGGCGCTGGCCCGCGACCAGTTCGGGCACCAGATAATGATAGTTGGTGTCGAACCATTTGGTCATTTCCATCGCGGTCGCACCGCCATGGCCGTTCGCACAGCGCGCGTCGCCGCCGGTACCGCGCGCCATCGCGAAATAAGTGGCGAGGTCGACGCTGGCTTCGGGCGCGCCATAGCGATCGGGCACGGCCCCCAGCATCACACTGGTGTCGAGCACATGGTCGTAGAGCGAAAAGTCGTTGGACGGCAGCCAGTCGGCCCCCAGCCCATGCTGGCGCGCCCAGGCGGCGGTGCGCAGCCCCGACGCGGCGGCGCGCAGCGCGGTTTCGTCGCTGCGGCCCGCCCAATGGTCCTCTAGCGCGGACTTGAGCTCGCGCCGCGGTCCGATCCGCGGAAAGCCAAGCGTGGCAATGGTAACGGTCATCAGTCTTCATTCCCCGTGTGAAGGACGGGGCCATGGGGACCGGGCACGTGGGCGCGCGGCGCGGCGCCATGCACGGCCCCGCGCTGAAAAACCCAGGCGACCAGACCGTGCACCCCGCCGGTGGACATTTGCGCGTCGGAGGCAGGTCTCCTGGCTCGCGGGTCCGCACGGTCGATCCGTCTTCCCAGGGGCTACGCCCCCAGTGACATGCTGGACCGCCGCTCGCCGCTTACAGTTGCGGGGGCAGCGCCGGAATTGGCCCAAGGGGGCCGCACCGGCTTCCCGTCTTAGCTCCTGCGTGGAAACTGCGTTTCCGGCGGGAGAACCTCGACCGGCCTGTCATTGCCGGTCGCATGCCAGATGTCAAGCACGATATAAAGAATTCTTTATATGTTGCCGACTGAGACGCCCGGCGTCGACATCGGCGCAATCGCGGCTAAGGGAGTTCGATGCCCGCAACGCCCGCCTGGCCGCCCGATTCCACGCCGCGCCTGTTCGTCGAAGCGCCGCTCGCGCCCGGCCGGATGCTGCGTATCGACGGGCCGCAGGCGCATTATCTCGTCTCTGTCATGCGGATGCGCGTCGACGACCCGGTCAAGCTGTTCGACAATGCGACCGGCGAATGGGTCGGCGTCGCGCGCGAAGTGCGCAAGCGCGACCTGACGCTGGAAGTGACTCAGCATCTGCGCGAACGCGAAACGGTCCCCGACCTGTGGCTGTGCGCCGCGCCGATCAAGAAGGGGCGGATCGACTGGCTGGTCGAAAAGGCGTGCGAGCTGGGCGTCGACTGCGTCGTCCCCGTGCTGACGCGGCGCACCGTCGTCGACCGGCTCAACCTCGACCGGCTGACTGCGCATATGGTCGAAGCGGCGGAGCAGTGCGGCCGCACCGCATTGCCGTCGCTGGCCGAACCGGTGAAGCTGTCCGCATTGTTGCGCGACTGGCCCGCCGACCGCGCGCTGTTCTTCGCCGACGAAACTGGCGGCACGGCGGCGATGGAGGCGATGCGCACGCGACCCGGCCCGGCGGCGGTGCTCATCGGTCCCGAAGGCGGGTTCGACTCCGACGAGCGCGCGGCGATCCGTGCGCTCCCGCAGGCGATCGGCATTTCGCTCGGCCCGCGCATCCTTCGCGCCGACACCGCGGCGGCGGCGGCGGTCGCGCTGTGGATGGCGGCGGCGGGGGATTGGCGATAGCCCGGATTTCCTAGCGCAATAGCAGGATTTCAAGCCCTCTGGCGCGTATCGTTGCGCCCGAGTAAGGGCGCCTGATGAGCACCAAGACGATTTCGGACAGCAACGCACCTGTCATCGAGGACCGCGCCCAGCTGATCGACTTTTTTGCGAGCGGCGAAAAGCCGAAGGATCGCTGGCGGATCGGTACCGAGCACGAGAAATTCGTCTATTCGGTCAAAGATACGCACGCGCCCAGCTATGACGAGCCCGGCGGCATCCGCGACCTGTTGATGGCGCTGACCGAATTCGGCTGGCAGCCGGTCGAGGAAGGCGGCAACGTCATCGCGCTGAGCGGTCCCGACGGCACGGTCAGTCTGGAGCCGGCCGGCCAGCTCGAACTATCGGGCGCGCCGCTCGAAAATCTGCACCAGACCTGCGCCGAGACCGACCGTCACCTGAAACAGGTGAAGGCAGTCGGTGAAAAGCTCGGCCTCGGCTTCCTCGGCCTTGGCATGTGGCCCGACAAGACGCGCGGGGAGCTGCCGATCATGCCCAAGGGGCGGTACGGCATCATGCTGCGCCACATGCCGCGCGTCGGTTCGCTCGGGCTCGACATGATGCTGCGCACCTGCACCATCCAGGTGAACCTCGACTATGCCAGCGAAGCCGATATGGCGAAGAAATTCCGCGTCGGGCTCGCGCTCCAGCCGCTCGCGACCGCGCTGTTCGCCAACTCGCCGTTCACCGAGGGCAAGGCGAACGGCTATCTTTCCTATCGCAGCCACATCTGGTCGGACACCGACCCGGCACGCACCGGCATGCTGCCCTTTGTGTTCGAGGACGGGTTCGGATACGAACGCTATGCCGACTATGCGCTCGATGTGCCGATGTACTTCGTCTATCGCGACGGCAAGTATATCGACGCCGCCGGGCTCAGCTTCCGCGACTTTCTGAAGGGCGAACTGCCGGCGCTGCCGGGCGAGCTGCCGACGATGGACGACTGGTCGGACCATCTGTCGACGGCGTTCCCCGAAGTGCGGCTGAAGACCTTCCTGGAAATGCGCGGCGCCGACGGCGGGCCGTGGGGGCGTATCTGCGCGCTGCCCGCGCTGTGGGTGGGGCTGCTGTACGATCAGGGCGCGCTCGACGCCGCGTGGGACATGGTCAAGGACTGGTCGATGCACGACCGCGAGGCGCTGCGCGACTCGGTGCCGAAGCTGGCGCTCGACGCGCCGCTGCCGGGCGGCGGGCGGCTGCGCGACATTGCGGGCGACGTGCTCGACATCGCGCATGCGGGGCTGGCGGCGCGCCAGCGCTACAATGGTGCGGGCGACGACGAGACGGGGTTCCTCGACCCGCTGCGCGAAATCATACGCACCGGCAAGGTGCCCGCGCAGGTGCTCCTCGACAAGTTCGGCGGCGAATGGGGCGGCAACCCCTGCTGCATTTACCAGGAAACGCGGTTCTAGGGGCGCCGGATCCGTCCCGTCATTGCGAGCGCCCCAGTAACGCCCCCGCCCGGCGGAAGAGGCGCGGCACCAGCCCGTGGCGCGCCATCCATTCGCTGTATTCCCGATAGGCCGGGTCGGCGCCGAGGTGCTTTTCCTCGGTCCGCGCGCGCAGATAATAAACGGCGCTGACTGCCGCCAGAATCGCAGTGTTGCGTGCGCTGTCGGTCCAGTCGCCGGTGGTGTTCAGCATCGGGATCGTCGCGATCCACCAGAACAGGTTCTTCGACAGATAGGCCGGGTGGCGGCTGAACGCATAGGGCCCGTGCGTCAGGATGCCGCGATGCGTCAGGTTGGAAAAGCGAAAGCCGAACGCCACCGTCGCCCAGGCATAGATCGCAGTCAGCGCCACCAGCGTCGCGCCGATCAGCGTCAGCAACACCGGGTGCCCGCCCGCCCAATAGGTCCAGTCCGCCGTGCCGGGATGATAGTCGAGCGGCCCGCCGTCGCCCATCAGGATGAACGGCGGATAGCAGATCAGCGCGACGGCCCAGGCGCCCGCATAGGGATTGGCGGTACGGATATGCGAATCGAGCGGACGCAGCGTCAGCATGTAGCCCGCGGTCGCAAACGCGACGTCGATCGTGAACATCAACGTGATGAGCCAATTCGCCAGCGCGACCGGATTGTCGAGGATGCCGCTGGTGTCCCAGCGCACGAAATCGCCGAACCCCGGCGGCACGATCGACAGCATGAATGCCAGGAAAAATGCCTTCACCGCCCAGCTGCGCAAGTGATTGGCGATCGCGCCCCGGTCGATCTCTTCCTTCGATCCCATCGCCCAGGCGCCCAGCGCCCAGCACCCGTCGCGCGGCTCGACCAGCCGCCGGTCGAGCCAGAGGACATAGGGGATCGACAGCACGAACAGCGCCGGCGCCGCCATTTCGAAACACCACATCGAAAAGGCGAATCCCCCCTGCCAATAGAATCGGCACGCCGCATAGACGATCGCGATGCCGCCCCAGGTGAGCCACAGCCCGGCAAGCTTGGTCAGGCTGATGTCGACGGTTTCGCGCCACGGCCGGACCCGGTCCCAGTCGATACCGGTAGACGGATTGCGATGCACCTTGTCGACGAACACCGACCACAGCACCATCGGCACCGCACAGGCGAGCATGTTGACCAGGGCGGCATAGGGCCCGTCGAGGCCGTACCGGCGCGCGACGGCGATCCAGGCGCCCATGCCCACAAGCCCCGCGATCCCTACGCCGGTGCTGACGGCGGAGCGCGGGCGCGGATCGGACCGGGTACCGGTTGCGAGCGCTGCATCGTGATACATGAACGCAACGCCTAACCGCGAATGGTAAGCAAGCCGTGAAGGTTGCTGCTCGAAACCCTTTACCGATCCGGTTCCAACGGCTTAACTGGCAAGGTTCATTACCCGAAAAAGGGAACCTCCATGCATCGCACTCTCGGTTTCGCCGCCCTTCTGCTCGCTTCGGCTGCGCCGGTCCACGCCCAGATCCAGAACAGCGCGCCCGAAGCGACCGCGCCGATTGTCGACACGATCCCCGCTGCGCGCGACGTGGACTATCCCGGCACGATCAAGCTGACCGTCGACGCGACCGACGTCGAACGCGCGATTTTCCAGGTCACCGAAGTGATCCCGGTCGCGCAGCCGGGCCACACCGTGCTGCTGTTCCCGAAATGGCTGCCCGGCAACCACGCCCCGCGCGGCCAGATCGAGAAGCTCGCCGGGCTGCACCTCTTTGCCGACGGCAAGGAAGTGCGCTGGACGCGCGATCCGGTCGACGTCTACGCCTTTCACATCGACGTTCCCGAAGGCGCGAAGGAACTGACCGCGAAGTTCCAGTTCATTTCCGCGACCGCCGGCGACCAGGGCCGCATCGTCTTCGCGCCCAACATGCTGAACCTGCAGTGGGAAGCCGTCAGCCTCTATCCCGCCGGCTATTACACCCGCCGCATCCCGGTGGAGGCGACGGTGACCTATCCCGAGGGGTGGAGCGCGGCGTCGGGCCTGCCGTCGACCAGCAAGGGTTCGACCTATACCTACGAAAAGACCAGCTATGACGTGCTGGTCGACTCGCCGGTGTTCGCGGGCCGTTACTATCGCCAATGGGCGCTGTCGCCCAAGGTCGACCTCAATGTCTTCGCGGACTCGGCCGACGAGCTGGAGGCGAAGGACGAACAGATCGCCGCGCACAGGCGGCTGGTCGAACAGGCCGTAAAGCTGTTCGGCGCGCAGCATTACGACCATTATGAATTCCTGCTGGCAATCACCGACCAGATGGGCGGCATCGGCCTGGAGCATCACCGCAGCTCGGAAAACGGCGTCCAGCCCGGCTATTTCACCAAATGGGACGAAGGATCGGGGTCGCGTAACCTGCTGCCGCACGAATATACGCACAGCTGGAACGGCAAGTACCGCCGCGGCGCCGACCTGTGGACCCCCGATTACCGCACGCCGATGCGCGACAGCCTGCTGTGGGTCTATGAAGGCCAGACCCAGTTCTGGGGCTATGTGCTCCAGGCGCGGTCGGGGCTGGTAAGCAAGCAGGATACGCTCGACGCGCTGGCGGCGATCGCGGCCAGCCTGGACAACCGCCCCGCGCGCACCTGGCGCCCGCTGGTCGATACCACCAACGATCCGATCATTTCTGCGCGGCGCCCCAAGGGCTGGGTAAGCTGGCAGCGGTCAGAGGACTATTACAACGAAGGCATGCTCGTGTGGCTCGAAGTCGACGCCAAGCTGCGCGAGTTGTCGGGCGGCAAGAAGTCGCTCGATGATTTCGCCAAGGCGTTCTTCGGCATGCGCGACGGCGATTTCGGCGAGCTGACCTATACAATCGACGATGTCGCGGCGACGCTCAACTCGGTCCAGCCCCATGACTGGGCGACTCTGCTCAACGAACGGCTCAACGGCCTGAGCGATCAGGCGCCGCTCGCGGGTTTCGTCAACAACGGCTATCGCCTGATCTACACCGACACGCCGACGCCCTGGTTCAAGCAGAACGAAACCCGCCGCAACCAGACCGACCTGACGTATTCGATCGGCCTGACGATGGGGAAAGGCAGCGACGTCAGCGCAGTGAACTGGGACAGCCCGGCGTTCAACGCAGGGCTCGACGTCGGCGATGAGATTACCGCAGTCAACGGCATCGCCTATTCGCCCAAATTGTTGAAGGACGCGATCACTGCGGCAAAGGACTCGAAGAATCCGATCCGCCTGCTTGTCAAGAGCGGCGAACGATATCGTGACATCGCCATCGACTATCACGATGGCCTGCGCTATCCGCGCCTCGAAAAAATCGGCAACGGAGAGGGCGGCCTGGATCGGCTGCTGAAAGCGAAATAGGACAACACAACAATGCGCATCGACATGATCCCTGTGGGCGACAACGCGCCGTACAGCCTGAACGTCATCATCGAAGTGCCGACCGGCGGCGAACCCGTGAAATACGAGTTCGACAAGGCGTCGGGCGCTCTTTTCGTCGACCGTATCCTGCACACGCCGATGCGCTATCCGGCGAATTACGGCTTTGTGCCGCACACGCTGTCGCCCGACGGCGATCCGCTTGACGCGCTGGTCGTTTCGCGGACGCCGTTCATCCCCGGCTGCGTCGTGCGCGCCCGGCCGATCGCCGTCCTCAACCTTGAAGATGAACATGGCGGCGATGAAAAGCTGGTGTGCGTCCCGGTGGATTCGACTTTTCCCTATTACAGCGACGTGAAGGAAAAGGACGACCTGCCCGAAATCGTGTTCAAGCAGATCGAGCATTTCTTCACCCACTACAAGGACCTGGAAGCCGAGAAGTGGGTCCGTATCGGTACCTGGGGCGGCGCGGACGAGGCGCGCCAGATCGTGCTCGAAGCGATCGAGCGCGCGAAGCAGGCCAAGGCGGCCTGATGCGGCTGGCCGGCTGGCGCGGCGCTGCCGTCGCCGGGCTGGCCACTCTGATTCTCTCGATCGCGTTCCGATGGATCCCGGGGCTGGAGCCCTGTGGTCCATCGGGCGGCTCCGGCGCGGTGATCGGGTTCGAACTGGTGCGCAGCCCCGCCGAACTCGACGCGCTGTTTGGCACGGGCACGTGCCGCGCGACCATGGCTTCGGCGCAGCGTGCGGCACTGTGGCTCGACATGCTGGGTTTCATTCCGGCTTATGCGCTCTTTTTCGCGCTGTCCGGATCGCTGCTCGCCAACGCGCACCGGCATCTGGGACCCCTGGCCGCCGCTTTCGCGCTGTCGGCCGCCATTCTCGACCAGGCCGAAGGCGTGATCCTCCACTATCTCCTTGATACGCTGCCCGGCACGCAAAGCTGGATCGACGCGCTGTGGTGGACGGTGCGACCGAAATTCGCGCTGCTCAGCCTGGCCGAAGGCGCAATCGCCGCGATCCTGATCTGGGGGCCGCGCCATTGGGAATCGGTCCCCGCCGTCGCCATGGCGGGCGGCGCGATGCTATCGTTTGCCATGCTGGTGTTTCACCCCCATGCGGCGCTGATGATGCAGGGGCATGCGATTGCGTGGGTCAGCCTGTTCGTCGTGGCGGCTTCGCGCGCGTTCGTCCCGCCGCGCGCTTCTTCCTGACCGGCGCCCGCGCACCAGCCTCCAGCGCCAGCATCGCCCAGCGTCGCATCTCGTCGGCATCGTCGTACACGCCATCGGGCGCGCGGCGATAGTTCATCGACCCCGTCTTCCCATCGCCGCGCTGGTAGGTGAAGCGGTCGCACTCCGCTGCGTCCCACGCCGCATCGGTTTCGCTATCCGCCTTGAACCATAGTTGGTCGAACGCGACGATCGCGAAGATCGTGCCGCCGCAATAGAGCGTGGCGCCGCCCATCATCGCGCGCGTAGAGATCGTGCCGACCGGCTCCATCGCCTCGCGCACCCATTCGATCAGCCCTTCGTCGACTGCCATCGCCCCGCCCCTTCAATCGTCGGACGCAAGCCGTTCCAGCGCTTCGTCGGTGACGCGGCGGATGCGCCATGCGTCCATCGATTCCGCGCCGATCGAATCATAGAACGCAATCGCCGGCGCATTCCAGTCGAGCACCGCCCATTCGAACCGTACACAGCCGCGCTCGACCGCGATGCGCGCGCAGCGGCGGATCAATGCGCCGCCCACGCCGCACCCGCGCGCGTCCGGCGTCACGTACAGGTCCTCCAGATACAGCCCGCGCCTGCCCGTCCAGGTCGAGAAATTGTGGAAGAACAGCGCGAATCCAACCGCCTCGCCTTGCTGTTCGGCGATCAGTGCCTCGGCTGCGGGGGGCACGCCGAACAGCGCCTCGGCCAACATCGGCTCGGTCGCGACGACGGCGTCGGGTTCGCGCTCATACTCCGCCAGCTCGCGCACGAAACGCAGGATCAGCGCCGCGTCTTCGGGACGGGCGGGACGAATGGCGATCATGGCAGCGCGGCCTCCAGCACGGGGTCGGAGTCGCGCGGGCGGCGGATCGCCACTGCGCAGGCGCCGACGATCAGCGCAGCTCCGGCGATGGTATAGGGCGACGGCACTTCGCCGAACACGACGAAACCGAACAGCGTCGCCCACAGGAAACCGGTATATTCGGTCGGTGCCAGATAACTGGCTTCAGCCCGCGCATAGCCCCACGACAGCAACACCAGCGACATCGCCGCCAGTATCGCGCCCAGCACCACCGCCGGCCAATGCGCGGCGTCGGGCATCCGCCCCACCCAAGGATAGGCGCAGGCGAGCAGGATGGCGATGACCAGGCTCTGAAAAAACGCGATCTCGACTGGTCCGGCCACCAGCGCCTGTTGGCGCATCAGCACGATGTTCCAGGCATAGAATATCGCCGATACCAGAATCGCGATCGCGCCCGCCAACGCGTCGTCCCCCATGTCGGACACGCTTTGCCCGAACAGGATCACCCCGATCCCGCCGCTCGCCACCGCCGCGGCGATCAGCGTGGTTCGGCGAATCCGCTCGCCCAGCAGCATCGCGGCGAGGAACAGCGACAGCAGCGGCGCGATATACGCCAGCGCAATCGCCTGCGCCATCGGCACGCGCGCCAGCCCCCAGAAGAACAGCAATGCCATCACCAGCGTGACGATACTGCGCACCACATGCAGCCGCATCGCCGTGCGCGTGGGCAGCAGCGGCGCGCGCAGCCCCCACGCCACGCCGGTCAGCACCAGCGTGGCGACGGTGCGCCACAACAACGCGGCATAGACACCGATGGCGAGCACCAGCCCCTTCATCACCGCGTCCATCGCGGAAAATATCGCGATCCCCAGCGCGCAGGCGCCGAACGCGACCAAAGGTGACGGCTTCATCGCGCCTGCCCGCCCCCGCGCGCGCGCCGCGCCGCGATCCAGTCGTCGGCGACCAACAGCATGCCCCCCGCCGCGACGATCAGCAGCGCCAACCCCGCGACCGGGGCCGCGATGTCAGGCCGCGCTACCGCGATCGACACCAGCCGGAGCACCGGCAGCAACAGCGCCACGATTACCAGCCGCCGCGCCCACACGGCGCCGAAGCGCGCGATCCGGTGCCACCGCCCCGCGCGCACCGGCACCGCAAGCAGCAACTGGCGCAACAGCAGCAGCGCGAGCGTCAGTGTCAGCGTGTCGCCCAGCGCCGCGATCGGCTCGGGCGTCATTCCGCCGCGTGCGCGCGCGCCGCTTCCGCCGATTCGATCTCGGCGGCCTTGGCCTCGACCAGCTTGACGATATGGTCGACCATGTCGGCGTCCTGCACATGATGGTCGGTCACCCCCGACAGATAGACCATGTGCTTGCCCGCACCGCCGCCGGTGATGCCGATGTCGGTCTCGCGCGCCTCGCCGGGGCCGTTGACGACGCATCCGAGCACCGACAGCGACATCGGAGTGCGGATGTGGCTCAGCCGTTCCTCGAGCGCCTGGACGGTGCGGATCACGTCAAAGCCCTGGCGCGCGCAGCTTGGACAGCTCACGACGCGCACGCCGCGGTTGCGGATGCCGAGCGCCTTCAGGATCTCGAACCCGACGCGCACCTCTTCCTCGGGCTCGGCCGACAGCGAAACGCGGATCGTGTCGCCGATGCCGAACCACAAGAGCGACCCGATGCCGATCGCCGACTTCACCGTGCCGCCGACAAACCCGCCCGCTTCGGTGATGCCCAGGTGCAGCGGGCAATCGACTGCTTCGGCAAGCTGCTGGTACGCCGCGACCGCCAAAAACACGTCGGACGCCTTCACCGCGACCTTGAATTCGTGGAAATCATGGTCCTGCAACAGCTTGATATGGTCGAGCGCGCTTTCGACCAGCGCCTCGGGGCACGGCTCGCCATATTTTTCGAGCAGATCCTTTTCCAGGCTGCCCGCGTTCACGCCGATGCGGATCGAACATCCGTTCGCCTTGGCGGCGTCGACCACTTCCTTGACGCGGTCGGCCGAACCGATGTTGCCCGGATTGATGCGCAGACAGGCGGCACCGGCATCCGCGGCTTCCAGCGCGCGCTTGTAGTGAAAGTGGATGTCGGCAACGATCGGCACGCGCGCCGCGCGCACGATCTGCTTCAACGCAGCCGTGCTCTCCACATCGGGGCACGACACGCGGATGATGTCGGCGCCCGCTTCCTCGCACCGGCGGATCTGGTCGATCGTCGCGCGCGCATCGGCCGTAAGGGTGTTGGTCATGGTCTGCACCGTCACCGGCGCGTCGCCGCCGACGGGGACGTTCCCGACCATGATCTGGCGGCTCTTGCGGCGCGCGATATCGCGCCAGGGACGAACGGACATGGGGATTGCTCGCTAACGCTTCGCTTACGCGTGTGCCCTATAGCCGCAGAAAACCCCGCGCGAAAGGCGTGCGGGTTGGGTCAGCGAAAGTCCGTCCTCCTGTGCAGATGCCGACGGGAAAATTCGCGGGAATACCGATCAGCCAGCGCCATTACGGGCTCGACTGGCTGCGCATCGCCGCGTTCGCGCTGCTGATCGTCTATCACGTCGCCATGGTGTTCGGTCCCTGGGACTGGATCATCAAGACGCCGCACCGCATCGAATGGCTGACTGCGCCGATGGCGCTGCTGACGCCGTGGCGGTTGGCGCTGCTGTTTGCCGTGTCGGGATATGCGTCGCAAAAGCTGCTCGCGCGCCAGGGCGACGCGCGTGCGTTCGTCGCGTCGCGCAACCGGCGGCTGCTGATCCCGCTCGCGTTCGGCATGGCGGTGCTGGTGCCGCCGGAGATGTGGGTGCGCGTGGCGGAAAACGGCTATCCGCACGGTTTCTGGCATTTCTGGGCGTTCGATTACTGGCGCGCCGGCACGTTCTGGGGACGGGAATTCCCCAGTTGGGAACATCTTTGGTTCGTCGTCTATCTGTGGGCCTATACGCTGATCCTGGTCGGCGCGATCACCGGCGGCGGTGCGCGGCTGGCGCGAGTGGGGGCGGCGGCGGTCGACTGGATCGCGAAGGGTCGCCGCATCCTGTGGCTGCCGGTCGCCGCGCTGGCGACGGCGCGGCTGGCGCTGCTGTTCGTCGTGCCCGAACAACAGGGGCTGTTCCGCGACTGGAGCGGCCATGCGCAATATCTGCCGCTGTTCATCGCGGGCTTTGCGCTGGCGGCGCGGCCCGACTTGTGGCGCGCGATCGCGCGGGTCCGCGGCGCCGCGGCGGCAATCGCGCTGGTGACGGGTGCCGTCGTCGTGGCGGTCGAGCTGACCTGGCCGGGCAGCGCCGTGCCGCCGCACCTGTGGATGGCGGCCGATCGCGCGGCGCGGTCGGCAATGGCATGGTCGATGGTGCTGCTGCTGTTCGACCTGGCCGAGCGCCGCTGGAACCACGACCACCGCTGGCGCAAGCCGCTGGCGGAGGCAGTCTTTCCCTTCTACCTCGTCCACCATGCCGCAATCGTGGTGACTGCCTGGTACACGCTGCCGCTCGCGCTGTCCGCGGGCGCGGAATTCGCGGTGCTGGTCGTCGCGACGTCCGCGACATGCCTGGTCACCTATCTGGTGGGTCGCCGGATCGGCTGGCTGCGCCCGCTGATCGGCCTGTCGTCACAGCGACAGTCGACACACGCTGCGATGCAGGCTTTGCGAAGCACCCGATAGGTGGCGCAGGCGCGACGATCTGCTACCAGGATCGCCGGATAGACGGGTACCTGCCATGCGCCGCTTGTTGTTGCTGATCGGAGCGTTGATGATGCCGCTGACTGCGCATGCGCAGGACAAGCCGAAATGGACGCTGGTGGTCCACGGCGGCGCGGGCATCATCGAACGCGGCAAAGTGACGCCCGAGCAGGAAGCAAGCGTGCGCGCCGGGATGGACGCCGCGCTCAAGGCCGGATCGGACGTGCTGGCGCGCGGCGGCAGCGCGATGGACGCAGTCGAGGCGACGATCCGCGTGCTGGAGGACGATCCCAATTTCAACGCCGGGCGCGGCGCCGTCTTTACCTGGGACGGGCGCAACGAGCTCGATTCCTCGTTCATGGACGGGCGCACGCGCATGGCGGGCGCGGTCGCGGGCGTCACCACCGTCCGCCACCCGGTCAGCCTGGCGCGCAAGGTTATGGAGGACAGCCCGCACGTCCTGCTCTCCGGCGCGGGGGCGGAGCAATTCGCGAAGGAAAAAGGGCTGGAGATCGTCGACCCGAGCTGGTTCGCGACACCGCGCCGCCGCCAACAGCTCGAAAAGCTGAAGGGCGATGACACGCTGAGCTGGTTCGACGTCGACATGAAATACGGCACGGTCGGCGCGGTCGCGATGGACAGCGAGGGCCATGTCGCCGCCGCCACGTCGACCGGCGGGACGACCGGCAAGCGCTGGGGCAGGATCGGCGATTCGCCGATCATCGGCGCGGGCACCTATGCCGACGATCGCGCCTGCTCGGTGTCGGCAACGGGCGCGGGCGAATATTTCATCCGCGAGGGCGTGGCGCACGAAATCTGCGCGCGCGTGCGCTTCAAGGGCGAGACGCTGAAACAGGCCGCCGACACGGTGATGGCCGAAACCGGCGCGCTGGGCGGAACCGGCGGCGTCATCGTGACCGGCCCGACCGGCGAGATGGCGTGGAGCTTCAATACGCCGGGCATGTACCGCGCGCGGATATCCTCGGACACGCAGCCGGTGATCGAATTCTATGGCGAGGAATGAACGTTGATGGCGGCCACCGGGCGGCCTAGGCGAGGCGCATGAGTCGCTTTTTCCTGATGCTCGCCGCGCTGATCGGCATCGGCGCCGCCGCCCCCGCCCAGGCCTATTGGGAACTCGGGCACGAAACGATCGCCCGGATCGCCTATCGCAACGTGACGCCGCAGGTGCGCGCGGCGATCGACCGGATGCTGGCGCGCGCCGACATGCTGGAAACCGCAGGCTGCCCGGCGAACACGATCGAGGACGCCAGCACCTGGGCCGACTGCATCAAGAAGCTGGGGCCGCGCTTCAGCTACGCCTATTCCTGGCACTATCAGAATGTAAACATTTGCCGCCCGTTCGACCTGAAGGCGGCGTGCAAGGACGGCAATTGCGTGTCGGCGCAGATCGAGCGCGACGTGAAGATCCTGAAGGACGCGGACATTCCGCTGCGCGAGCGCATCCAGGCGCTGGCGTTCCTGATCCATTTCGTCGGCGACCTGCACATGCCGCTGCACGCGGGCGATCATGACGATCTGGGCGGCAACCGGCTGAAGGCCGCCTATGGCTGGTACGCGCCCGAGCGGCTGAACCTGCACAGCATCTGGGACGGGCCGCTCGCCGAACGCGCGATTTCGACCGCACCGTCGCTGGTCCGCGTCTATGCCCCGAGCGAGCGCGCCGCAGTCTGGGGTGGCAGCGTCGAGGACTGGAGCCGCGAAAGCTGGATGGTCAGCCGCGATGTCGCGTATCGCAGCGCGATCGGCGGCGATCCGTGCACCCAGCCCGAACCCGCGCGCGTGACGCTGTCCAATGCCGTCATCGCCGAGCTGGTCGCGCCGGCGCGGTTGCAGATCGAACGCGGCGGGCTGCGGCTCGCGCGGCTGCTCGACGAAGCGCTGGGCGGCGGCGATCCGGCGAAGGCCGGCGGTTAATCCCGCCCCGGACCCCAGCGCCAGCGCCAGCCGCCATCGGTCTTCGTCCAGACGAGCCACAGATACGCCAGCGTCAGCGGCCCCATGGTCGCGATGCGGACCAGCGTGTCGTGCGTGAGGTGGAGCAGGCCATAAAACAGCGCGACATAGACGGCGAGCGACAACCATCCCTGCCACGTCACCGGCGTCGCCCCCAGCCCGAACAGCTTGGGCGCGAACCAATAGCCGGAGCGGACGTGCAGTGCCCTTTCCCAGCGCCCGGTCATCCCCGCACCGCCATGCCGAGCCCGGCGCCCAGCAAAGTCAGAAACGCGGAAACCAGGACCAATGCCTTCGCGTGGCGGGAATGCAGTGCCATGAACATGTTCGATCTCCCAAGCCTGAGTCAGCGGCGACGCGGCGGCTTTTGCACCGCATCCTCGGGCGCCGAATTGCGCCATGCGATGACGACGTAGAGGATCGTCCACGCGATCAGCAGCATCGTGAACAGGATCGTCCCCATCGGCTGGCGCGGGACCGCGACGATCACCAGCGCGCTGAGCGCGGTCACAAGGACATAGAGACCGGTCAGCACCCATCCGGCGGTGGCGCAAGGCGAAAGCTGGACCTTGCCGCGACGGCGCCTGCGGATGAACCAGGGGCTGCTACCTTCGAAGTTGCGGTTCATGCCTCCTCCTCGCCATCCCGCTTCGGCGGGCGGCCGCGCCGCGCGCGGACCGGCTCCGCCAGCTTGACGCCACGCCGCGCCAGCGCCTCGCGCAGCAAACATTCGATCTGGGCGTTGACGCTCCGCAGGTCGCCCGCCGCCGTACGCTCGACCGCCGCATAGAGCGCGGGGTCGAGACGCAGCGGAAACGCCTTTTTCGGGGGAGCGGCCACGCCGGTTCCTTTACGCCTTTACTGGTACAAGGTGCCCGTGTTGACGACGGGCTGGGTATCGCGTTCCGAACACAGCACGACCATCAGGTTCGACACCATCGCGGCGCGGCGTTCGTCGTCCAGCTCGACGACATTCTTCGCCGACAATTGCTCCAACGCGGTTTCCACCATCGACACCGCGCCTTCGACCAGCTTCTGCCGCGCGGCGATGACCGCCTCGGCCTGCTGACGACGCAGCATCGCCTGGGCGATCTCCTGCGCATAAGCGAGATGCGTCAGCCGGCATTCGTCGATATGCACGCCCGCGACCGCGACGCGTTCCTGCAATTCGACGCGCAATTCGTCGCTGATGACATCGGGATTGCCGCGCAGCGTGACTTCGGCATGCGTGAAATCGTCATAGGGATAGCGCGATCCGATCGCGCGCACCGCGCTTTCGATCTGGATTTCCACGAACTCGCGATAATCGTCGATGTCGAACAAAGCCTGCGCGGTATCGACCACGCGCCACACGACGTTCGACGCGATCTCGACCGGATTGCCGCGCAGGTCGTTGACCTTCAGCCGCTCCGACGTGACATTGTGGATACGCACCGAGATTTTCTGCTTGATGAGCCACGGCCAGGTCCAGCGCAGACCCGCGGTCCGGTCGGTCCCGCGATAGTCGCCGAACAACAGCACCGCCGCCGCCTGGTTGGGCTGGAGCAGATAAAAGCCGATCGCGATGAACAGCGTGACAAGCAGGCCGATACCCAGCCCCGTCGCCGCGATCCAGTCCGCGACGCGGCCGATCTGGAACCCCGCCAGCGCCGTCGCCGCGATCGCCAGCAACAACACCACCAGCATCAGATAGCCGCTCGACGTCACCGCCGGCGTTTCGCGACTGTGCCGCAGCGCCGTCGCCTGTGCCGAAGTCTCCACCATCGCAACCTCCCAAAATTGTGATATTGTATTTATATCTCGAAAATCGACTGCGCAAGCAAAATCGGAACGCTCGCAAAACGGCGCGGCCGGCCGGCAATCGCGTTGGCAATGGTGGTTCAGGCGCGCCAGGTACCGCGCCCGCGCGCCCAGGCAGCGACGCCGACGCCAAGCTGCACCGCGCCGCCGCCCAGCACCACCATCGATTCGGCAAGCGGCAGCGAAAGCCGGGGGAACAGGAGCGCGAGCAGGGACAGCCCGACCGCCGACCCGATCATCGCCGCGCGGTCGCTCCCCGCCCGTCGGCGGGCGAACAGGATGCCGAACCACAAGATCAGGGCGCCGGCACCGCACAGCGTCGCGAAAATCGTCGATGGGGACACGCGGATACTCTTTGGAACAGGCGTCCGATTGACGACAATGCAGTCGGCGCGGCAAGCGTTCACGCGCAGAATTCCGCTGGTCCGTGGCAGCCGCGCGACCGGATCGATTCAGCCGCGGCTATTGCGGATGCTGCGCCAGGCCGACACGCCGATCCAAAGGTGCAGGATCGCCGCGCAGACCAGGAACAGGCGGTCACCATAGGACAGCGGCGCCGCGCGGAAAAACAACGCAATCACCAGCATCCCCGCGCCTGACCCGGCCAAACCGTGCACGGCGGGAACAGGTGTCCTGCGCTCCAGCACCCCGCGACCGAGAAACGCAAGCGCGAACAACGCGCAGGCCAGGACGAAAAACCGGTCCAGCATATTCATTCCCGCACCCCGACGCATGCCCCGCCCGAAAAAATGGCGATTGTAGCGATGGCAGACGCGGCGCCCTGGGGGTCGTCGAAGACCTCGGCCGTCGAACCCGGCCTCTATCTGAAGCGATATACCAGCGAAATACGCGCCAGAAAAAGCCGTCGGAATGCACGCATCCCGACGGCCAATTTCGATTGAAGAGCCGATCAGTTGAGGACGATCGTCACTGCGCGGCGGTTCGCCGCCCAGCTCTCTTCGTCCGAACCCAGCGCGAGCGGGCGTTCCTTGCCATAGCTGATCGTGGTGATCCGCGATGCAGAGACACCGCGCGACGCCAGATAGTTCTTCGCCGCATTGGCGCGGCGATCGCCGAGCGCGAGATTATATTCGCGCGTGCCGCGTTCGTCGCAATGGCCTTCAATCGTGATGCGCACATTCGGATACTGGACCAGCCAGCGCGCCTGGCTGTCGAGCACCGCGCGCGCTTCGTCGTCGATGTCATACTGGTCGAACGCGAAGTGGATCGTGTCGCTCATGATCGAGCGCTTGAAGTCGGCGGCGGAGCCCGGACGGATCATGTCCTGCCCGCCGTTGTTGTTATTGCTATTGTCCGGATTGGTGATCGGGCCGGGGCCCGGCGGGATATTTTCCGGCGGCTTCTTGGTGCAGGCAGCGGTGGCGAGCAGCGCCGCCCCGATCAGCAGGCCCGTCGTCATCTTGCGCATCTTCAATTCTCCCATGGCGTTGATTCGAATTTTCCCGCCCATCGGCGGACCGTACGCGTAACGACACAAAAAGTTCACGGCCGAATCGGCCCCCAGCTAGGGTCCGAGCCATCAAGCGGCGTCGGAATGCGACGCGCGTTGACGCCGGTCAGGTCGACCGACCACACGTCCGCCTTGCCCGATCCGCCCTGGCTGGCGCGGAAGAACATCAGCACGCGGCCGTTGGGCGACCAGCTCGGCCCTTCGTCGCCCCAGGCATCGGTCAACAGCTTCTCGCCGTCGCCCGACGGGCTCATCACGCCGATGCGGAATTCGCCGCCGCCGAGCTTGGTAAACGCAATCTGGTCGCCGCGCGGGCTCCACACCGGCGTCGCATAGCGGCCGCCGCCGAAGCTGATGCGATGCTGGTTCGACCCGTCGGCATTCATGACATAGAGTTGCTGCGCGCCGCCGCGGTCGCTTTCGAACACGATGCGGCTGCCGTCGGGGGAATAGCTGCCGCCCGTGTCGATTCCGGGCGAGCTGGTCAACCGTTGCGGCGACCCGCCCGAAGCCGCGACGCGATAGATGTCGGTATTGCCGCCGACCGCCATCGAGAACAGCACCCAGCGCCCGTCGGGCGAAAAGCGCGGCGCAAACGTCAGATTGGCGTTGTTGACCAGCAGCCGCTGTCGCCCCGTCCCCAGATCGAAGACGTAAATCGCCGGGCGATCGTTCTGATAGCTCATGTACACGATCGACTGCTGGTTCGGCGCGAAGCGCGGCGTCAGCACGATCGACTGGCCGTTGGTCAGGAACCGGTGGTTCGCGCCGTCCTGGTCCATGATCGCGAGCCGTTTGATGCGGCGGCCCTTCGGCCCCGTTTCGGAGACATAGACGACGCGGCTGTCGAAATACGGCCCCTCGCCCGTCAGCCGGGTGTAGATGGCGTCGGCGCATTTATGCGCGGCGCGGCGCCAGTCGCCCGCCGACACGACAAAGCCCTGGCGTACCAGCTCGGTCTGAAGCGCAGTGTCGTAGAGATAGCAGCCGACGGTCAGCCCGCCGTCCGAATTGGCGCGGACATAGCCCTGGACCAGCGCCTGCGCCGAACTGCCCAGCCAGAAGGTATAGTCGGGCGCCACCACTTCGCCATAGCCGATCGGCCGCGCCGAACGCGGGCCCAGCGTCTTGAACAGCCCGGTGTTGCGCAAATCGTCCTCAATCACCTGCGCGATCTGGACACCCAGATTGGCAGTGGTGCCCGCCGCGGTCTGGCTGTCCTGCGACGTCGGCATCGCGGGGATGGCGATCACCAGATCGGCCGCGCCGCTGTCGTCGGTGACGCGCACGCGCAGGCCGCCGTCCTGATCGCGCGGTCCCGGCGCATCCTGCCCCGCCGGGGCGGGCGTCGGCGTCGGCATCGGTGGCCGCAGCGTCGCCGTCGGCACGTCGCTTTCCTGCGCGAACGCCGGGGAGAAGATCGCCAGCGAAAAACCGGCGGCGAGGGCAAAGATGCGCTTCATTGAGACAGCCCCTTGTCGAAGTCGGTAGTGAAGTCCTTCCACTCGCCGTAATATTTTGCGGGAAGGTTGAACGGCGCGGCAAGTTCCACCGCCCGAACGGCGCGTTCCTTGTGAAGTTCCGCCTGCGCGCGATTGGCCGGTGTCACCCCGTCCTGGTCGATAACGACCGGCTTGGCCGCGAGCGTGCCGTCGGGTTTGAGCCGCACGCGCACTGTCGTCACCAGCTTGTCGGCATCGGCGCCGGGCGGCGCCTTCCAATGCGGTTTCAACTGGCGGCGGATTTCGGCGCCCAGCGCGGCCTTGACCTGCGGCCCGACGCTGGCACCGGGCGGCGTGACGGAGTCGCTCTTGGTCTTGCGGTCGCCGCGCCCGAACTCCTTGGCATAATCGGGCAGGCCACCCGACGGGCGCTTCGGCTTTTGCGCGGGCTGCTGCGGCTTGGCCGAGGCAGTCGAGGGCTTGTCGGGCCTGGGCTTTTCCGCCGGCTTCGCGTCGGGCGCGGGCGCCGGCTTCGGCGGCTCGGGCTTGCTCGGCATCGGGTCTTCGGGCGCATCCGGCACCGGCGGCGCCGTGTCCGGCTCGACCGGCGCCTCGATCTCGGACAGCTTGGCGGCGGGGACGTCGGCATTGGGCGTCGGCGACTGGCTCTCCAGCGCGACTTCGTCACCCAGCGAAACCTCGATCGGCTGGCTTTCGAGCTTCTGCGGATTGGGCGTGGCGAGGAAGCCGACCGACAGCGCACCGAACAGCACGACATGGCCGATCAGCGAGATGCCGATGCCGGTGCCCTCCGCGCGATCCATGTCAGTGCGCGCCCCGCATCACTCGGCGTCCTTCGCCGAGGTGGTGACCAGCGAGACGCGGTTGAGCCCGGCGCGGTTCAGCTCGCCCATCACACGCATCACCTTGCCGTACGCAAGCGCGGTGTCGGCGCGCAGGAAGATCTGCGGCGGCTTGCCGTCCGCGCCCTTGCGCTCGGCGGCGACGGCGTCGAGCCGCGCGGCGAGCGCGCCTTCGCCGACTTCTTCCTTGTCGACGAACACCTTGCCGTTGTCGTCGATCGATATCTGGACCGGCTTCTGGTCCTGGTCGAGCGGCTTTGCCCGGCTTTCGGGCAGGTTGACCGGCACGCCCGCCGTCAACAGCGGCGCCGTCACCATGAAGATGATGAGCAGCACCAGCATGACGTCGACCAGCGGCGTGACGTTGATGTCCGCCATCGGCGCGCGCCGGCCCTTGCCGCGTTGCGAGGGGAGCTGCATCGCCATCGCGTCAGGCCTGGCTTTCCAGACGGCGGCTCAGCGTCGCGTGGAACCCGTCGGCGAAGCGATTGAGCCGCGCCTCGACCTTGTTGATGCCGTGGCTGAAGCGATTGTAGGCGATGACCGACGGGATCGCCGCGAACAGGCCGATCGCCGTCGCGAACAGCGCCTCGGCAATCCCCGGCGCGACCACCGCCAGCGACGAATTCTGCGCCGCCGCGATGCTGGTGAAGCTGCGCATGATGCCCCAGACGGTGCCGAACAGGCCGACGAACGGCGCGACGGCGCCGACTGTCGCGAGGATATTCAGCCGGTCCGACAAATTGTCGATTTCCTGCGCCACCGTCGCGCCCATCGCCGTCGCCAGCCGCTCGCGCGTGCCCTCGCGATCAATCGACGCACCCGCGGTGGAGCGCCGCCATTCGGTCACGCCCGCCGAAAACACGCGTGCAATCGCCAGGTCGCGGCCCGCGGTGCGGCGGTGGAATTCGTCGATGTCGTCGGCGTCGCGATAGTCATTTTCGAACTGGGCGATCGACTTGCGCGCCTTGCCCAGCTTGAACGAGAAGCTGACGATGATCGCCCAGGTCCAGATGCTGGCAAGCAACAGCCCCAGCATCACGGCCTTCACCACCCAGTCCGCCTGCAGGAACAGGGCAACGGGCGACAGGGTTGCGGCATCGGTATTCGCGAAGAATTCCATCGCGGTTCAATTCCCTTTCCACACCAATGGCTCGAATGCCGCCACCCATGCCGCCGGCTGGCGGCGCGGCCTGCCCGACGGCGTGACGAACACCGCCTCAACATCCGCTTCGGCGACTAATTCCCCCGAACGCATGACTCGTTGATGAATGTCCACCGACGCGGGACGAACCCGGACCACCCGGCTTTCGACCAGCAACGCGTCGCCAAGCCGGGCGGGCATCCGAAAGCCGATCCGCACGTCGCGGATGGCATACACGCCCTCGCCCGCATCGAACGCCGCACGCTGGTCGATACCCACGCACGCCAGCATATCGGAGCGCGCGCGTTCCAGATACCGCAGATAATTGGCGTGATAGACGACGCCGCTCAGGTCGGTGTCCTCGAAATAGACACGTAGGACAAAGCGATGCGCGCTTCCCACGAAGCGGCCGGCGGGGGGAAGATCGTCGGCATCCGCATGCATCGCCCGGCTGTTAGCCGACAGAAGCGCGACGTGGAAGCCTTAGCGACGAAGCCGGCAATCCAGGCAATCGCGCGCGACCGGATGCGCGATCGTGGATTTTGGGGTCGACGCGGAAGCCCGCGCCCGACAGGATGGCGCAATGACCGTCCCCGCGCTTGAACTTCGCAACCTGTCCAAATCCTATGACAAGCCGGTGATCGCCGGGCTGGATTTGACGGTCGCATCGGGCCAGCTCTATGCGCTGCTCGGCCCCAACGGCGCCGGCAAGACGACGACGCTGCGCATGGTGACCGGGCTGACCCAGCCCGACGGCGGCGACATCCGCATCTATGGCATCGACGCGCGCGCCGACCCGATCGCGGCGAAGCGGATCACGGCGTGGTTGCCCGACGATCCGATGCTCTATGACAAGCTGACGCCGTCCGAATATCTCGGGTTCGTCGCGGGGCTGTGGCAGATTCCGCCGGGCGAGGCCGCGCCGGAGGCCGAACGACTGCTGCGCTGGCTGGAGCTGTGGGACGTGCGCGACACGCGCTGCGAAGGGTTTTCGCGCGGGATGAAGCAGAAAGTCGCGCTGGCGGGTGCGCTGATCCACGATCCGCAACTGCTGATTCTCGACGAACCGCTGACCGGGCTCGACGCCGCGATGGCGCGCTCGGTGAAGGACGCGCTGCGCGAAGCCGTCGAACGCGGCAAGACCGTCATCATTACCACGCACATCCTGGACGTCGCCGAACGCATGGCGGATCGCATCGGCATCATCGCCGACGGAACGCTGCTCGCCGAAGGCACGCTGGCCGAATTGCGCGACCATGCGGGCGCGCAGGACATGTCGCTGGAGGACACCTTCATTCGCCTGACTGCCGCCGCCAAGCCCGCCGACGCCGCCCCCGCGACCCCGGCCGACGCATGACCGGCTGGATGATGCGACGGATGCGGCCGGGCGGTTTCGCCTGGCTGGTGCTCCACGAACTGCGTATCGCGACGCGCGCGCGCAAAAGCGGGTGGGTGATGAACGTGGTCGGCGCGCTGGTGCTGATCGGCTATCTGGCGCTCGGCACGATGCTGGCCGTCGGGCTGCGCGGCGAAGTCATTCCCGTCACCGGTATGGCCTATTCGATCACGCTGCTCGCCAGCGCCGGCCTGTTCACGTTCATGACGACGCAGGCGATCCTGGCCAGCCAGCGCACGCTGTACCAGAACGGCGACCTGGAACTGCTGCTGACCGCGCCGATGCCCCCGCGCACCGTGATTGCGGCAAAGCTGGTCGGCATTGTCGGCGCGATCGCGCTGACGTTTGCCTTCCTGATCCTGCCGCTGGTGCTGCCGGTCGCGGTGCTGGGCCATCCGGAACTGTTCGGCATCGTCCTGCTGCTCGTCGCGCTGGCGCTGACCGCGGCGTGCGTGGGGTTGGCGATCACGCTGGTCATCGCGCGCATCGCCGGCCCGCGCGCGGCACGCACCGCCGGGCAGGTGCTGGCGGCACTGAGCGGCGGCGCGGTGTTCCTTGCCAGCCAGATTCTGAACGGCACGGGCCGCGAGGGGCGACGCCAGAACGCCGAGTGGATCGAGCGCGCGCTGCACGACGGATTCGGTACCAGCGGCATCGGCGCGCTGCCCGGTCGCGCGGCGTTCGGCGATTCGATTGCGATGCTGCTGGTATTCGGTTTCGGCGTCGCGGTGTTCGCGCTGACCGCCTGGGCAATGCAGGGATGGTTCCTGACCGTCTATCGCGCCGGGGGCATGCACCTGTCGCGCAACCGGCGCGCGCGCACGCCGATCGCGAAACATTTCCACCGCAGCCTCGACCGCGCGGTGCTGGCCAAGGAATGGAAGCTGCTGGCGCGCGATCCCGCGCTGGCGTTCCAGCTCGTACTGCGCATCATCTATCTCGCGCCGTTGCTGCTCATCGCGCTGCGCCACGATGATTCGCTGCCGCTGGCGCCGACGCTCGCCTTTTCCAGCGTGCTGATCGCGGGACAGGTGATCGGCAGCCTCGCGTGGCTCGCCGCTTCGGCCGAGGATGCGCCCGACCTTATCACCGTGTCGCCGGTCGACAAGGAATCGCTCGACAATGCGAAGCTGACCGCCGCGCTGTTGATGGGCGCCCCGCTGGCGCTGCTGCTGCCGATCGGCATCGCGATGGAGACCGTACCGGGCGCAATCGTGACCATAGTGATGACCGGGTTCGCGGGCGGGCTGATCGGCTGGCTGGAAGTCACCAATGCCAAGCCGGCGCCGCGTTCGACCTTTCAGCGGCGGCGGTCGGGGTCGATCCTGCTGGGGCTGTTCGAATTCGTGATCGCGGGCGCGGTCGGGCTACTCGCGGGCGTCCTGGTGCGGCTGATCCAGCTCTGGTTCTGACGCGCCGCGCCGGGCCCGCCGGTACCAATTGTCACATAACGGTCTCATACCGGCCCTAAGCCGCAGTCCTGCATTCGTTGGGACAAGCTCGGTCGCGCCGTTGCCCATGGCCCATCACCCTGTTGTGAGCGGCGGTCGGGAATGGATGGCTCTTCTCAAGGCGACGGCATGGTCGGCTCGGAAGGTACCGCGGCTGCCAAGGTCGAATGCGCCGCAGCAGACAACGCCAGGCGCACGCTTCTTGACGACTTGTTCCGCGCGCATTCGCACGCGCTGACCCGCTATATCGCCCGGCGCTTCGGTCCTGGTCCGCCCGAGCCGGAAGAGGTCGCCCAGGCGGCGTTCGCGCGCCTGGCGGCCGCCGGCAACACGGCCGCGCTCGATGATCCGCGCGGCTATCTCTACACGATCGCGTGCAATCTGGTGATCGACCACCAGCGCCGCCAACGCCACCGCGACGCGGTCCATCGCGACATTTCGCACGTCGACGCACAGCAATTGTCCGATTCCTCGCCCGAACGCGTCCTGCTGGAAAAGGAGCGATTTGCGATCTTCGAGGAAGCATTGGGGACCATGCCCAAGATGCGGCGCCGCATATTCCTGATGGTACGCGCCGAGGGCCGCGCGCCGCGCGACGTCGCGCGCCAGTTCGGGCTTACCGAAAGCGCCGTATACAAGCACGTACAGCGCGCGCTGCAGGATTGCGCGCACGCCTTTGCCCGCGCGGAACGAAAAGGGTGAGCGGCACCGGCCCCAAGGCCCCGTCCGACACTGCGCCACAGCCGAACCCGGTTGCGGCGCGGCGCGGCCACGGCCATCATGCGGCGATGCCCATGGACAAGGACGACCTGCCGCACGACTGGCTGGACGACGGCGCGGTGGACCCGCGCTTTGTCCGGCTCGCATGGGAAGAGGCTGCGCGGCTGACCGAGCATCCCGATTATGCCGCGCTGCGCGGCACGCCGACGATGCGCGAACGCGCGGTCGCGCTGGCCCGCGACATCGCCGATGCGATCCGCCTGCCCGCGATGCCCGCTTCGCGACGGGCGCTGGCGGCGGCGGCGGTGGTCGCGGCATTCGTCGCCGTATGGGCGCTCACCCCGCATTCGCGAGGATATGCCACACAGGTAGCCGAAGTGCGCGACATTCCGCTGACCGATGGCAGCACGGTCACGCTGGGCGCGCGGTCGAAGATGGACGTCGCCTTCACCGATGTCGAGCGTACCGTGCGGTTGAACGACGGCGAAGCATTCTTCTCTGTCGCGCACAATGCCCAACGCCCGTTCATCGTGCTGGTCGGTGACAAGCGCGTCCGCGTCGTCGGCACCAAGTTCAACGTCCGCTACGATGGCGCGCGCGTGCGCGTATCGGTACTGGAAGGCGTGGTCGAAGTGTCGCAGGGCAAGGCGCCCGCCGACGCGCCGGCGGACCAGCCCAGGCTGGTGAAACTGGTCGCCGGGCAACAGCTTTTGGCGTCCGACGCGGCGCCGCTGCACCAGCCGGAACCGTTGCACGGCGCGGTGCCGGGCGCGTGGCGCGGCGGGCGTCTCGACTATCAGGACGCCCCCCTGTCGGAGATTGTCGCCGACGCCAACCGCTATTCGGCGCGTCCGATCCGTATCGCGTCTCCCGCGCTGGCGGGCGAACGGCTGACCACGTCGTTCCGCACGACGCAGATCGACCAGATGCTCGAAACGCTGCCCCAGATCCTTCCGGTCAGCGTGCGGCGCGACGCGGATGGCTCCGTCCGGCTGGAAGCGTCCGGCCACGCCGCCCCCTGACTGGGCGCGCGCGCCTTTTTTTCGCAGGCGCGAGATTCTTTCTGTCCAGTTTCCCGCCGCCACGCGTCCGTGACCCCGGAACGTCCGGACGAAAGCGGGTCGCAGCACCTTCTGTCACGGACGCGCCCTAGAGCGAGTCAATTCATTGGGGGTGAATTTCGTGAACAGGATCGGATTTGCGGCGCCGTGCATGGCGTCGGTGGCGGCGCTTGTCGCAGGCGCCAGCCCGGCAAGCGCGCAGCAGGCGGAAGCGCGCCATGACTTCAACGTCCCGGCACAGCCGCTTGCATCGGCGCTAGTGGAAGTGTCGCGTCAGGGCGATGTCGTCATCACCGCGCAGGCGCAACTGACGCGTGGTCGCACGTCGCGCGCGGTGCGCGGTACCTATACCCCGCGCGAAGTGCTGCGTCTGCTGCTCGCCGACACCGGCCTCGGCTTTCAGGTGAGCGCGAACGGCGCCTATGTCATCGTCCAGGACAATCGCCCCGCCGCGCGCGTCGGATCAGGCACGATCGTCGGCCAGGTGATCGACCCGGCGACGGGCGACTATAAGCGCGACGCGATCATCCAGATCGTCGGCGCGAACGGCGAACGCCAGACGATCACGTCGGGCGAAGGCGGCACCTATCGCGCGACCGGCGTGGCTGCCGGCCAGGCCGAAGTGACGGTGCGCTTCACCGGCTATGCCGACCAGAGCCGCACCGTCGATGTCGCGAGCGGCGGCACGGTGCGCCAGGACTTCGCACTGGTGGCGCCCGGCGAAAGCAGCGCGCATGCCGAAATCGTCGTGACCGGCGTGCGCGAGGGCGACGCGCGCGCGATCATGAGCCAGCGCCAGTCGATGAACATCACCAACAGCCTGTCGTCCGAATCCTTCGGCGAAGTGTCCGAAGGCAATATCGGCGAATTTCTGAAATTCATGCCCGGCGTCGCGACGGACAATCAGGGCGGCGCCGACGACACGGTCCGCTATGTCCGCCTGCGCGGCCTGCCGCCCGAATATACCTCGGTCACGATCAACGGCATCAGCGTGGCGGGCGCCGACGCCAACGCCGGATCGTCGGACTCGCGATCGTTCAGCTTCGAACAGGCGTCGCTCAGCAGCATCGATTCGATCGAGATTTCCAAGACGATCAGCGCCGATGTCGACGCCAATGCGCCCGCCGGCACGATCAACCTGCGCACCAAGCGCGCGTTCGACCGCAAGGGCCGCCGCATCATCGTCGCGCTGAACGCCACCACCCAGTCGGACCTGTGGGACGGCAAGCGCGCCGGCCCGCGCGAAACGAGCGGCAACAATCTGTTCCGGCCGGGCGGGTCCCTCGAATATTCGGACGTCTTCTTCGGCGGGCGGCTGGGCGTGCTGGCCAGTGCCAGCCTGTCGCGCACCCATACCGAGCTGGAGACCGTCCAGAACGGCTGGAACTACACGCCCACCGCCGCCAATCCCTATCCGCTGTCGTCGGCGACGCTGCTGGGCCGCGTCACCGCGCAGGAAGTGACGCGTTTCTCGACCAACCTGACGCTGGATTTCAAGGCGTCGGACGCACTGACGCTGTCGGTCCTGTCGATTTACAACTTGTCATATAATCTGTCGGACCAGCGCAGCTATACCTTCACCAGCGGCGCACGCACGCGCGGGCTGACCGGCGACCCGGCGTTCGACTTCACGACGCAACAGGCCGCGAGCACGGCGACGCTCAGCGCGGGGTCGAACACCATCGCGAAAAAGGGCACCGGCCTGACGGTCGTGCCGAGCTTCGAATTCAACAAGGACCGAGTGCGCATCGACGGCAACCTGTCCTACACCAGTTCGAACAGCGACTATGATCCGCTGGGCCGCGAAGGCGCGGTGTTCAACCTGGTAACCGCGCCCGCCGCCAAGGGCAATTTCTCCGCGACGCGCAGCCAGGACTATATGGCCGCCGACTGGGATGTGCGCCAGGTGAGCGGCGCCGATTGGAGCGATCCCGCCAGCTACACGCTTTCGTCGGTGGTGCTGGCGACGCAGGACGGCCGTTCGTCGAAGGTCGAGCGCTGGGGCGGCGCGCTCAACCTGAGCTGGGAAGCGCCGTTCGCCTTTGCGCCCGTGATGTTCAAGACCGGCGCGAAGTTCCAGCGCGGTACCTATCAGTATGAAAACCAGCGCGAGGCATATCGCTACCAATATGTCGGCCCGCTCAGCACCACCGAGCTGCTGACGCAGGTGCGCAGCGACACGCCGCTCACGTTCAACAATTCGGGGTTCGGCTACAGCTCGATTTCGGGTTCGTCGAACCTGTACATGCCCAGCAACTATCTGCTCGGCCAGCTTTTCAAGCTGCATCCCGAACAGTTCGTCCAATCGATGACGGCGACCAACTATTACAACGCCTATATCGGCAATTCGCGGCATTTTGAGGAAGATACCAACGCCGTCTATGTGATGGCGACGACCAGGCCGGCCGAGTGGATGACGCTGCGCGCGGGCGTGCGCTGGGAACAGACGAAGACGCGCTCGCTGGAACCCGATCCGTTGTCGGCATCCCAGGTGCAGGCGGCGGGCTATGCCGTAACCGCGTCGACCGGCCGCGCGACGACGATCGAGGGCATCCAGTATCAGTATGAATCGCGCCCCCGCGTCGAACGCAAGGGCAGCTACGACTATTTCTTCCCGAGCGCGTCGGCGAAATTCTCGATCTTCCGCAACACCGACCTGCAGTTCGGATACAGCCACACCATCCGCCGCCCCGAAGTCAGCGTGCTAGCCGGGGTGTGGAGCGTCAACGAAACGACGCAGATCGTCACCGCGCCCAATCCGGGGCTGAAGCCCGAGCTGTCGGACAATTTCTCGGTGCGGCTCGCGCAATATTTCGAGCCGGTCGGCCTGGTCGCGATCAACTATTTCCAGAACCGGCTGAAGGGCGCGTTCCAGACGCAGGACCTGACCGCCGCCGAATTCGGCTATACCGGTACCGAATATGCCGATTACCTGTTCCGCACCACGACCACGGTCGGCGACGGAACGATCAACATCCAGGGGGTCGAGTTCGAATTCAACTATTCGCTCGAACGTATCCTGCCGTCGCCGTTCAAGGGGCTGACGCTGCGCGGTTCCTATACCTACACGCACCCCGACGAGCCGATTTCGCTGACCGCCGAGAATATGGTCACGCTGGCGCTGTCCTATCGCAAGGGGCCGTTGCGGCTCTATTTCAACACCGTATGGACCGACGACCGGCCCGGCACGCTGTCGTCGGGCACCTATGACGCCGCGCGGTGGGACATGAACCTGTCGGGCAGCTATCGCTTCAAGCGCGGGTTCACCGGATTCTTCGCGGTGCGCAACCTGCTCAACCGGCCGACCTATCGCCTCGCCCCGGGAGTCGAGAACGACTATGGCGCCGCGCCCGATCATGCCGCCAACTATAACCACGCAGGCGTCAGCGCGACGCTGGGCGTGCGCGCGACCTTCTGATCGCGCGCGGGAGAAACCAAGCATGCAGCGCATCGATCGTCGCGGATTGATCCGTTCGGCGGGCGGGCTTGCCCTGTTCGCCGGGCTGGACCCGTTTGCCCGCGCCTGGGCAGCGCCGCGGTTCGCCGAATATCCGTTCGCGCTGGGAGTCGCATCGGGCGACCCCTGGCCCGACGGCTTCGTCTTGTGGACGCGGCTCGCCCCGCGTCCGCTGGAGCCGCAGGCGGGCATGCCGCCGCTTGCCGTGCCGGTGCGGTGGGAAGTGGCGGAGGACGACCGCTTCACGCGCGTCGTCCGCACGGGCGAGGAAATCGCCCGGCCCGAGCTGGGGCACAGCGTCCATGCAGAAGTCGGCGGGCTCTTTCCCGCGCGGCCCTATTGGTACCGCTTCGTGGTCGACGGGGCGGATGCAAGCCCCGTCGGCCGCGTGCGCACCGCCCCCGCGGCGGGCGCGCTGCCCCACCGGGTTCGGCTCGGGCTCGCCGGGTGCCAGTCCTGGCCGCACGGCTGGTACGACGCGTGGCGGCACTTGAGCCAGGAACCCGACCTGGACGCCATCTTCCACTATGGCGACTATATCTACGAAAACGGCCGCGCGACGAAGATGGTCATCAAGGACGCGGCGGGCAATATCGTCGACCACGCCCACGCCAGCGACGAAGTCTATACCCTCGACGAATATCGCGGCCGTTACGCACAGTATAAGGCCGACCCCGACCTGCAGGCCGCGCACCATGCCGCCGCGTTCATCATGTCGTTCGACGATCATGAAGTCGACAACAACTGGGCGTCGATCTTCGATCAGGACGGCACCCCGCCCGAGCAATTCCTGCTGCGCCGCCGCGCCGCGATGCAGGCATGGTACGAAAATGTCCCCGTGCGCAAGAGCCAGCTTCCGCGCCCCGAGGGGCTGAAGATGTTCCGGCGGCTCGACTATGGCCGACTGCTGCGCATGCACGTGCTCGACACGCGCAGCTATCGCAGCGACCAGCTTTGCGAAAAGCGCAAGGAACTCAACTGCCGCGCCAACGACGGCCCCGAGTCGACGATGCTGGGCGCCGAGCAGGAGGCGTGGCTGGCCGACGGGCTGACCAACGACGCGCGGTGGAACCTGATCGCGCAGCAGGTGCGCGTGATGCCGCTGGTACGGCGCGGCTCCGACGGGCTCGAACTGCCGCCCGCCGCCGACACCTGGAGCGGCTATCCCGCGGCGCGGGCGCGAATGGTAAAGGCGATTACCGACCGCAAGCTGACCAATGTCGTCATCGCATCGGGCGATTCGCACATCCACAATGTCGGCGTGGTGCCGATACGCGACCGCGACCTGGACGGTCCCGCCGCCGCGACCGAATTCCTGGGCACGTCGATCAGTTCGGGCGGCGACGGCACAGCGGACAGCCCGACGCGCCAGGCCTATCTGCGCAACAACCCGCACTTCGCGCTGATGAACCAGCAGCGTGGATATCAGTTGTTCGACATCTCGCCCGGCGAATGGCGTACCGATGTGAAGGTGCTCGACCGGGTTCAGTCGCCCGGCGGCACGCTGAGCACGCTCGCCCGCTTCGTCGTGACGACGGACCGACCGAAGCTGCATCTGGGCTAGGCACTGCCCCAACCGCCGCGTCTGGTTCCGGGGCGTCGGCGCAGGCCCGGCATCGGCGAGGAAGCTGCCGTCGATGCCGGGCCATTTTCCGGTCAGTCGAACAGCCCGTCCTGCGTCTCGCGCGGCGGCTCCAGCCCCAGATGCTTCCACCCGGCGGCATTCAGGCACCGCCCACGCGCGGTGCGCGCGACCATGCCGATCTGGATCAGATAGGGCTCGATCACTTCCTCGATCGTGTCGCGCGGTTCGGACAGGCCCGCCGCCAGCGTCTCCACCCCCACCGGACCGCCGCGATAGATGTCGGCAATCATCGTCAGATAGCGCCGGTCCATCGCGTCGAGGCCCAGCGCATCTACCTCAAGCCGGTTGAGCGCCGCGTCGGCCGCGCGCGCATCGACCACCGCCGCGCCGGCGACATTGGCGAAGTCGCGCACCCGGCGCAGCAGCCGCCCGGCGATGCGCGGCGTCCCGCGCGACCGCCGCGCGATTTCGCGCGCACCGTCGGCCGCGATGCCCAGGCCGAGCAGCCCCGCCGCGCGCGTCACCACATGCTCCAGTTCCTCGACGGTATAGAATTGCAGCCGCACCGGAATGCCGAACCGGTCGCGCAGCGGCGTCGTCAGCAACCCCTGCCGCGTCGTGGCCCCCACCAGCGTGAAGCGCGGCAAGTCAATCCGCACACTGCGCGCCGACGGCCCCTCGCCGATCATCAAGTCGAGCGCGCGGTCCTCCATCGCAGGATAGAGCACTTCCTCGACTGCCGGATTGAGGCGGTGAATCTCGTCGATGAACAGGACGTCGCCGTCCTCCAGATTGGTCAGCAACGCGGCGAGATCGCCCGATTTCGCGATGACGGGGCCAGAGGTGGCGCGAAACCCCACGCCCATCTCGCGCGCGATGATCTGTGCCAGCGTGGTCTTACCCAGCCCCGGCGGGCCGAAGAACAGCACATGGTCGAGCGCCTCGTCGCGCCCGCGCGCCGCCTCGATGAACACGCGCAGATTGTCGCGCGCGGCGCGCTGGCCGACGAATTCGTCGAGCGATTTGGGGCGCAACGCGGCGTCGACATCCTCGGCGCGGCGTCCGGGGGTCAGCAGGCGGTCGGCGTCGGTCATCGCGCATCCCGTAGCGCCGCGCTCACGCGACTGTCGAGCCCGGCGCTCATCCCAGCACCGCGCGCACCGGCCGGCGCGGCGAAAAGGGCAGCGCGGCCCCACGACCGAAGCGCAGCACCAGGTCGGGGCGCAACCCCGGCTCGCCCGCCAGCGCGGCAAAATCGGCGCGCAGCGACGCCACTTCGACCGGCTGGTTGACGAACGACTGGCGCAGTCCCAGCCGCGTCGCCGCCAGCGCGAACCGTTGGCACGCGCGGCCGACTTGAATCCAGTGGCGCGGGTCGGCGCGGTCGCCGAAGAATACCGCCAATCCCGAGCTGGTGTCGATCTGGCGCACATATTTCGCGCGCTCGCCCGCCGCCGTGAAAAACAGCCGCAGCATCGCGGGCGCGATCCATCCGGGCATGCTGGGGTTGCCGGTGCAGCCGGTGAACAGCCCGTCGCCATGCGCCATCGCCATGGCAGGATTGAAGCGCATCCAGTGCTTCAGCTCGGCCACGAACGCTGCGTCGGCCATCTGCGCGTCGTTGCCCGCGACGATCAGGTCGCGCGCGCGGTTGAGTACCGACCGCTCGGTCAGCAGCACCATCCGCACGCCGGGAACGGCGGCGGCGCGCACAAGCTGCTCCAGGTCGGCAGGCGCGACCGTGCTGCCGTCGTAATCGGCGCGCGTCGACTGGCGCTTCGCAATGGCATCGAACAGCGGGTCGGTGTGCGGGGCAACGGCACCGGTCGCGGCGACGATGCCGCCCGCACGGTCGGCTATCTCGCTCAAGCCACCGTCGCGGCCCATGGCACGCAGCGCGAGCGACAGGTTTTCGGCGGCACAACCAAGGCTGACGTACAGATGGTGGTCGTCGGGATCGACCACGGGCGTCCGCCGCGCGAAATCGGGTTGAACCGCAATGCCGCCGTCGCCGATGCGGAACCGCCACGGTTGAGTATTATGGCCATTGGGCGCAAGCGTGGCGTAGCGCACCGCCTCGGCCAGATCGGGCGGCGCGGCCATCGGGCGGCGCAGGTCGTCGGCATAGGCCGCATAGTCGACGTCCGACCCCATGGTCGCGAACGATGCCGCCGCGCCGCCGATCACGATGCCGCCCGCCAAGCCTCCGCCGATCAGCAGCGTCCGCCGGTCCATGTCGTCTTCCTCCGCATCGCCGGGGCCACGCCGCCCCGGATCGCTATTTCGCCGCCTTGCGCAAGGCCAGCCGCACCAGCGCGTCAAGCGTGGCGCCCGGTCCCAGTTCGTCGTTCGCCGCCTTGACCGCCGCATTCGCGTCGACCGGGCGGAAACCCAGGTTGAGCAGCGCCGACACCGCGTCCGCCCCGGCCCCCCCCGCCGCCGGCGCCGCGCCGTCCTCGCCGCCGCCGATCGCGATGATGCCGGCCTTGTCCTTCAGCTCGCGCACGATCCGCTCGGCGAGCTTCGGCCCCACGCCGTTCGCGCGCGCCACCATCGCCTTGTCCTGCCGCGCCACCGCGCCGCGCAGGTCGTCGGGCGACAGCACCGACAGGATCGCGAGCGCCACGCGCGCGCCAACGCCCTGAACCCCGGTCAGCAATCGGAACCAGTCGCGTTCGTCGGCATCGGCAAATCCGACCAGCCGGATCGAATCCTCGGCAACCAGCATTTCAGTATGCACGATCACGTCGGCACCGGTGCCGCCCAGCCGCTCCAGCGTGCGCGTCGACGCGCCGACCAGATAGCCGACGCCGGCGACGTCGATGACGGCATGGTCGATGCCGGTCGCGGCCAGCCGCCCGCGCAGATGCGCGATCATGCGAGGCGCCGCCGCGCGCCCGCGCGGCCCGGTGTCAGCAAGCAAGCCATGACCGGTACATAGGCAGAACAGGGCGCCGCGGAAAAGCGTAAAAAGCTCTGGGCGGCTGGCAGAACGAACCTGTCGCACCCATGTGGAGCCTTGAATTGCAGGAGCGGGGCATGATCGCGGCGGGAATATTGCTCTTGTGGGTGGCGCTGGCGATGGCGGGCGACACGCCGGTCGGCCGGGCAATGCAGCGCGTGCTGGTGGAGGCGCCCGCGCGCTGGCTGTCGCGATGGAGCGCGGGGCAATTGCTGCTGATGGCGATGCTGGCGGGCGCGCTGGGCACGGCGATGCTGACGCTCGAAAAAAGCGACCTGCAACTCGTCGCGATGATGGCACCCGAAGCAGTCGCGTGGATCACCGCTTTCGAAGTCGGCGCCTATCTGGACGCCGCGCTCGCCGTGGTGCTTTCGGCGTCCATGTTGCGCGGCGGCGGGATGCGCGGGTGGATCGGCGCATTGGCGGCGCGGGTGCGGCGCGGCACCGCGCGCGCGCAGCGCGGCCGGCCCGCGCGGCGCGCGCTGCTGCCCGACAACGACGACGAGGACCCGGCCGGGCTGGCGCTGGCCGCGTGAACGCGACGCGACACGAAGGTCCGGTTGACGCGGAAACGCAGGGGGAACCGCCTCCACCACCCCATCGGCGGCGCGCGCACTGCGTGCGCCGGACAAGTACCATGGCTTCGCCGGTCCGACAGGGTGGTCCGGAACCCGCCGCTCCCCGCCGCCGCGTGGACCCCGCTACCGCGCCAGCGCGCGCGCCGACGACAAGTGATGCGCGTGACAGATCGCCACCGCCAGCGCGTCCGCCGCGTCGGGGCCGTCGATGCGGACGCCGGGCAGCAGCCGCGCGACCATGGCGTGCACCTGCGCCTTGTCGGCGTTGCCGACGCCGACCACCGCCTTCTTGACCAGCCGCGCGGCATATTCGCCGACATCGATTCCGACGCGCGCGGCCGCGCACAGCACGACGCCGCGCGCCTGCCCCAGCTTCAGCGTCGATTGCGGATTGGCGTTGACGAACACTTCCTCGACCGCCGCCGCGTCGGGCGCGCGATCGGCGATCAGCGCCGCCAGCATCGCGTCGAGATGCGCCAGCCGCCGCGGCAGGGTGGCTGCGGTATCGGTCTTCAGCCTGCCGTTGGCGACATGGCCGATGCGATTGCCGTCGGCGCGAACCAAACCCCAGCCCGTGGTTCCCAGGCCCGGGTCGAGGCCGAGGATCAGCATGCGGCCGGGCTCGCCCAAAGGCAAAGCGTGACGCGTTCGCGCGAACCGCCCGAAACGGCCCCGGCGGTGCGGACATCGTGCCCGCGCACCGTTGGCCCGATGGAAATCAGCCCAGCTTCTCCATCACCTCGTCGGGCACTTCGTAATTTCCCCAGACGGTCTGGACATCGTCGTCATCGTCGAGCGCGTCGATCAGCTTGAACAACGTCGCGGCGTCACCTTCGCCGACCGTCACCATCGTCTGCGGCCGCCACGCAAGCTTCGCGCCCTCGGCCTCGCCCAGCACCGGCTCAAGCGCCTTGGCGACTTCGTGAAGCGCGTCGAGCGCGGTCCAGATTTCGTGGCCGTCCTCACTCGACGTCACATCCTCGGCGCCCGCTTCCAGCGCCGCCTCGAACACCTTTTCGGCGTCGCCAACGCTCGCCGGATAGGAAATCAGCCCCATCCGGTCGAAACCATGGCTGACCGAGCCCGCAGTACCCAGGTTGCCGCCGTTCTTCGACACCGCGGTGCGCACGTTGGTGGCGGTGCGGTTGCGATTGTCGGTCAGCGCCTCGATGATGAGGCTCACGCCGCCGGGGCCAAAGCCTTCATAGCGGATTTCCTCGTAATTCTCGGTATCGCCCTTCGACGCCTTGTCGATCGCGCGCTGGATATTGTCCTTTGGCATCGACTGCGCCTTGGCCGCGTTGATCGCGGCGCGCAGGCGCGGGTTCATGTCCGGGTCCGCCAGGCCCATCTTCGCCGCGACGGTGATTTCGCGGCTGAGCTTGGAAAACATGCTCGAGCGCTTCTTATCCTGCGCGCCCTTGCGGTGCATGATGTTCTTGAATTTGCTATGGCCTGCCATGGTACCTTCGAGTGCTTGTCTCTATCCGTCCGATTGCGCTCCAAAGGTTCGCGCAATCATGCGCGGGCAGGAGCGGATAGCCTGCCTTTGCGTATCTCGATTGACGTTGCAACCGTCCGGCGGGCAATTTCGTCGCCATGGTCGATATCACGCCGACGTTCACCCGATCGCTTCTCACGGACATTCTTGTCGCACGCGAGCATCTGGCGGAGCATGACGAGCAGCCACGACGGCGTAATCTGGTCCGCGCCAGTTTCGCGGCGATCGAGGGGCTGGTCTGGCTGCTCCGTTGCCATGTCCTCGATGTCGGCAACAACATGGGCGAAATCGGACCAACGGAAATGCTGGCATTGCAAGACCGCGGCTACGCCGTGGGCGACCGCGGAAAGTTGCGCGAAACCGCGCAGTTTCTGCCGCTGAAGACTGCGATCCGGCTTGCCGTGCGGCTGGCCCAGCGGATCGATTCCGACCTTGCGATCGACTTCGACGATTCGGGCTGGTCCAGCCTCGACAGGGCGATCGACGTTCGCCACCGGATCACCCATCCGAAAAGCGAGACGGATCTGGTGGTAAGCGATAGCGATCTTATAATCGTGAACGAGGGGTTTGCCTGGCTGCTTGCTGTGACCAAAAAGGCCATGCACGCTACCAATCACGCAGCTCGCGCATTCCTCGACGACAGCCGCGCCCTGCTAACCGCCCTGGAAGCCAAAGATCCCGAGGCGCTGGCAATGTACAACGCCCTTCTTCACCGCGACGAAGACGACTGACCCGGAGAGTCAGAGCATCCCCAGCGCCTGCATATAGGTTTCCAGGATCGCTTCCTCCTCCTGATATTCTTCCTTCTTTTTCTTGCGGATGGTCATGATCTTCTTGATCGCCTTGGGGTCGTAGCCACGCCCCTTTGCCTCCGCCATCACGTCCTTGATATCGTCCTGGATGCCCTTTTTCTCTTCTTCCAGGCGCTCGGCCCGTTCGATCAGGAGACGAAGCTCGTCCGCCGCCACTCGGCCGCCACCCATGCCTTCGCCACGTTCGTCAGTCATACGCCCTCCGCGCGGCGCCCCTCGGTGAGGATGCGCCGGAATTGATGATGTGTCCCGGATACGAGATCAGGCGAGCGCGTCTAGAACCCGCGACCGATTCCCGCAACGGGAATGGCGGTTCCTCTCAGCGCCCCGGCTCGGTCATCGCGGGCGGGTCGCTGGCCGGGAAGCTCTCCTCCAGCGCTTCGTCCAGCGCGGCATCGAGCGCGGATTCGTTGTTCCGCGCGACGCTTTCCTCCATGCGACGGATCTGCTCGGGGGTCGCCTCGCCCTGATATTTCGCCTTCCATTCGGCATAGGGCATGCCGTAGATCAGCATGCGCGCGGCGTCCTTGTCGATCGGCGATCCCTGTTGTTCGGCCGCGTCCTGAACCCAATCGGACAGGCAGTTGCGGCAAAAGCCCGCCAACCCCATCAAGTCGATGTTTTCCGCGTCGCTGCGGTGACGCAGGTGTTGGACCAGGCGCCGGAATGCCGCTGCGGCAATGCGGTCGTCCAGAGTGTTCAGATCGGTCACAGGCTGCTCCAAAGGTTGATCGCGACGCGATAGAAGGTAAGGGCAGGCCCCGGACAAGCCAAGGATGCCCCTCCCCATGACCAAGGCCATCAGCCCACGATCGCGCAAGGTCCGCGTCCTCGCGACGCTCGGCCCTGCCAGCAATACGCCCGAGATGATCGAACGCCTGTTCGCCGCGGGCGCCGACGCCTTCCGAATCAACATGAGCCACGGCGACCAGGAATCGAAGATTCCGGTGATCCAGGCGATTCGCGCGCTGGAAAAGACGTTCGGCCGGCCGACCACGATCCTCGCCGATCTTCAGGGACCGAAGCTGCGCGTCGGCAAGTTCGCCGAGGGCAAGGTGACGCTCGCCGTGGGCCATGAATTCGTGCTCGACCGCGATTCGGCCCCGGGTGACGCCACTCGCGTCGAGTTGCCCCACCGCGAGATCTTCGAAGCGATCGAGGATGGCGCGCGGCTGTTGCTCGACGACGGCAAGCTGGTGCTGCGCGTCGTGTCGCACACCCCCGACCGAATCGTGACTCGCGTCGAAGTCGGTGGGCCGCTGTCGAACTCCAAGGGGCTGAACGTCCCCGATGTCGTGCTGCCGATGGCGGCGCTGACCGACAAGGACCGCAGCGATCTGGCCTTCGCCGTCGACCAGGATGTCGACTGGATCGCGCTCAGCTTCGTCCAGCGGCCCGAGGATCTGGCCGAGGCGCGTCGCCTGATCGGCGGCAAGACCGCGCTGCTCGCCAAGATCGAGAAGCCGTCGGCGATCGCGCGGCTCGACGAAATCGTCGAACAGTGCGATGGCGTGATGGTCGCGCGCGGCGACCTGGGCGTCGAATTGCCGCCCGAAACGGTGCCGCCGCTGCAAAAGCGCATCGTCGAAACCGCGCGCCGCGCCGGCCGCCCGGTGATCGTCGCGACGCAGATGCTCGAATCGATGATTACGTCGCCCACGCCGACGCGCGCCGAAGTGTCCGACGTCGCCACCGCCGTCTATGACGGCGCCGACGCGATCATGCTGTCGGCCGAAAGCGCCGCCGGCCAGTGGCCGGTCGAATCGGTCGCGATGATGAACGCCATCGCCGATTCGGTCGAACGCGACCCCGCGCACGGCGATCGCGTCCACTTCACGGTGACGCGCCCCGATCCCACCACTGCCGACGCGCTGGCCGAAGCCGCCAAGAATATCGCGACAACGGTGTCAGCGTCGGCGATCACGTGCTTCACCACATCGGGGTCGACCGCGCGGCGCATCGCGCGCGAGCGCCCGTCGGTGCCGATCCTGGTGATGACGCCCAGCATGCAGACCGCGCGGCGGCTGGGCCTGTTGTGGGGCGTGCATGCCGTCCACACACGCGACGTCGAATCGTTCGAGGAAATGGTCGCCAAGTCGAAGCGGATGGCGCTGCGCCACAAGGTGGTGAACGCGGGCGACCGGGTGATCGTGTGCGCAGGCGTGCCGTTCGGGACGCCGGGGTCGACCAATGTCCTCCATGTCGTCCGTATCCTGGGCGACGAACTGAAAGGCTATAAGGGCCAGGGCTGAAGCCTGTTTGCCAACGGGGGGGCGGCGCAGCGCGTGTCCGGCCCGCTTCGCATCCCCCGCTTCGCACCCCCCACTTCGCACCCAGCGTGACGTGAACCGCGCTCCGCGCCGTTCAGGGCACGACCGACCTCGCATTCCCGTCAGCTGCTGCCGTTGGGCGGTCGATCTGGGGAAACGGGCCGGGGCGCGCACTGCAGCGCTCGCCCTGAGCCGCGCGGGCGCTGCGCGCGGCTCAGGGCCGTGCGTCGAACACGCGCGGATTGGCGATCGGGCGGCATGCCATCGGCGTGCCGCCGCATTCCATGCTCTCGGTCCACCCCTTCGGCCCCTTCACCGCCAGCCGCAGCCGCGTGTCCCGGCCGACCTGCGCCACGTCGCGAAGCGAGGCATCGACTTGCGGCGACACCGCGACATCGCTTTCGGCGATGAAGTCGGTCAGCCAGCGCACCGGCTGTCCCACGGGGTTGTCGAAGAAGACATATTGGCAACCGCCGCTGCAATCGCGCGCGGCCGTCGGGCGGATGCGCGCCAGCACGGGATAGGCGCCGCCGACTGCGAAATCGGCCGAGTGAATCGCCAGCCCCGGCTTGCGGAAGCGGGCGAGCCCGGTTCGCTTCTCGTACGTCGGATTGGGTGCGACAGAGATGTAGTTGGGCAACCAATAGCCGCTGTCGCCGATCGGGCGCGGCGCGCCGGGCGGCAGCGTCCCGCGCGGCGACACCTTGCGATAGACATCGGTCTCGCCGGTGCGGACATAGCGGTGGTGCAGCACCAGTTGCTTGCCGTCATAGCCGAATTCCTGGTCGGCGACGCGCCCGTCGGCGACGCCAATCAGCAGCATCGAGCCATTGTCGAGCACCGCGACGCGATAGGCGGTCACGAACTTGCCGCCGTCCTCCTCCCACCCCAGCACCTTGCCGGGCAGGAATTCGATTCGACGATGCTGGCTGCTTTCCGGATCACGCCATTCCCACGCCGTGCCCGACAACGCACGCAGCGCCGCCTCGGCGGGGCCACGCGACTGGAAATAACGGCTGGCAGGCGCGGCAGCGGGCTGGCGCGGCGGCACGGGTTGGATTGCGGGCGCGGCGACCCGCGGCGGCGGCTCCGACGCGACGGGGGGAGCGGGCGGCGCGACTGGAGGCACGGCCACTGGCGGCTGGCCTGCAACCCGCGGCGGCACGGGCGCGCCGGGGCGTGTCGGGATGCCGAACTTGGCGTTGACTGCTTCGGTCACGCACTGCGTCTTCACTTCCCAGAAGCGATTGTAGGTGGCCTGCGCCACCGGCTGGCGGCGGCCGTCGTCGCGGAACAGCGAGACCAGGTCGCCGTCGGCGATCCCCGCCTTGCGCGTACGCTCGACGGTGCAGCCGCAGCTCTCGGGAACGCTGATCTCATTCTTGCGGCACATCGCCTCCAGCGAGGCGACGTCCTGCGGCGCGGCAATTGCGGGCGCGGGTGCCGGAGCGGACGCTCCCAGCACGACAAACGACAGGGCGATCGGAACAATCTGGCGCATGGCATCCCCCCTCTGACCGGGCGGGAGCATGCAGTACCGCATCGCGGCGATTCGCGGAACCCGGCGTCAGGCGGCGACGAGCAGACCCAGGCGCTCCAGCTCTGCCCGGAACGCGGCCGCATCGGTGAAATGCACCGCATGGATACCCGCATCGCGCGCGGCGGCGACATTGGGGAACGAATCGTCGACGAACACCGCATCCGGGCCGGTCAGGCCGAAGCGGCGCAGCGCGAGCGCGTAGATCGCGGGATCGGGTTTCACCAGCTTTTCGTCACCCGACACCAGGATTTCGCGGAACCGGCCGAACACGCCTTCCTGCGTCGCGCGGAAGGGCGGCCAGAATTCGTGGCTGAAATTGGTGATGCCGAAAATGGGTACGCCGGCGGCGTCCAGATCCTCGACGATTTCGATCATGCCCGGCACGGGGCCGGTCAGCGTCTCATTGAAACGCGGGCCCCAGGCGGCGATCAGTTCGGCGTGCTGGGGATACAGCGCGACAAGCTCCGCCGAGGTGTCGGCGAAGTCGCGTCCGGCATCATGCTGGAAATGCCATTCCTTGGTTACCACCTGTTCCATAAACGCATCGAGCGCCCGATCGTCGTCGATCAGGCGCGCGTAGAGAGCCCGTGGCTCCCATTGGAACAGGACGTTGCCGACGTCGAAAATGACCGCCGTCGGCTGCACGACCGAAATCAGCCCTGGCGCGCCTTGAAGCGCTTCTGGGTCTTGTTGATGACGTAGATTCGGCCGCGACGGCGGATCACGCGGTTATCGCGATGGCGATCCTTGAGCGACTTAAGGCTGTTGACGATCTTCATGACCGATTCGCTTCTCGAAAAATCTGGGATGTCGGAAAGAGGCGCCCGCCTAAAGGTGCGGGGGTCACAAGTCAAGGTCGCGCGCGGATTGGCGGTGACGTAGCTTGCATAAGGGGCGGTCCCTGAAGCGAGAGTAAGCCCCTCCCCGTCAGGCAAGGGGCGTGAACGCCTTGAATGGCCGCCTCCGTTCAAACTGCGTCACAAACCACGGAATGCTGGAACCGACTCGACGGCAGCGGGGTTGCTGGGGCAGAGTTCGGAACGCTTGCGTTCCTGTAAGCCGCCTTCCCGCGTCCCAGTAGTCGAGAGTATCGCCGCCATGTCCAGCAAGACGCACGCCCGCCCGATGCGCTTTTCCCGCCTGATGCCGCTTGCCCGCCCCGCGCTTGCCGTCGCTGCCGCGGCGCTTCTGGGCGCGTGCACCGCCACCGGCGGCCGACTCGCCCCCGTCGATGCCACCCGATACCACCTTGGCACGCCGATTACGCAGGGCACGGTGACCGTCGAACCGCTGTCGAGCGGCGCGCATGTAAGCCTGGAGTTCGAAACTTTCGGCCGTGCGGTCGCGGACGAACTGGCACGCCAGGGCTTCACGCCCGTCGCCGAAGGCGAATCGGACTATATCGCGGCGGTCATGTTCCGCCGCGAATCGCTCGGCACCGCGCAGAAACGGCCGCCGGTGTCGGTCGGCATCGGTGGCGGCACCTATGGCAGCGGCGTCGGCGTGTCGACCGGCGTCAGCTTCGGCATCGGCGGCGGGCGGCGCGAAGTGATCGGGACCGAATTGTCGGTCCAGCTCCGCCGCCGCACCGACCAGACTGTCGTGTGGGAAGGCCGCGCGCGCACGCAGTCCGTCGAAGGGACCGACGCCGCCCAGCCGGGCGCGGAGGCACAACGCCTTGCCGCTGCACTGTTCAAGGGGTTTCCCGGCGAGTCCGGCATCACTATCACAGTCAAATGACCATCGGCATCTCCTCCGCCTTCGACGGCGGCAACATTCGCCTGGTCGCCGTCGACGGCGACCGTATCGACCTGGAAATCGTCAAGGACCACCAGTCCGATTTCTACCAATGGTTCCATTTCCGCGCCGCCAATGCGCGCGGGCGGACGCTGACCTTCCGTATCCTGAACGCGGGCGGCGCGGCCTACGCCTTCGGCTGGCCGGGGTATAAGGCGCGCGTCAGCACCGACCGCGCGCACTGGCGGCTGGCCGACACCAGCTACGCCGACGGCGTGCTGACCTTCACGCACAGGTTCGACACCGACTTCGCCTGGTTCGCCTATTTCGCCCCCTATTCGATCGAGCGGCACCATGATCTGGTCGCGCGCATCGCGGCGATGCCGGGCGTTACCACGCGCGAGCTGGGGCGGACGCTCGACGGCCAGCCGCTCGACTGCCTGACGCTGGGCACCGGCGAGAAGCAGGTGTGGCTCTATGCCCGCCAGCATCCCGGCGAGACGATGGCCGAATGGTGGATGGAAGGCGCACTCGACATGCTGACCGACGCGTCGAACGCGACCGCCGCGATGCTGCGCGAAAAGGCGACGTTCCACATCGTTCCCAACATGAACCCCGATGGTTCGCGGCGCGGCCATCTGCGCACCAATGCGGCGGGCGTGAACCTGAACCGCGAATGGCACGCACCGACGCTGGAAAAAAGCCCCGAAGTGCTGTTCGTCCGTAATGCGATGGACGAAACCGGCGTCGATTTCGCGATGGACATTCACGGCGACGAAGCGATCCCCGCCAATTTCCTTGCCGGGTTCGAAGGCATTCCGTCGTGGACCGACGCATTGGGCGAGAAATTCTATGACTACGCCCGCGCGCTGGCGGCGGCGACGCCCGAGTTCCAGCTCGACCTGGGCTATGACAAGGCGCCGCCGGGCAAGGCCAATCTGTCGATGTCGACCAACCAGCTTGCCGAGCGGTTCGGCGCAGTGTCGATGACGCTGGAAATGCCGTTCAAGGACCATGAGGCGAATGCCGACCCGGAATTCGGCTGGTCGCCCGAACGATGCAAGGTGCTGGCGCGCGCGTGCCTGGAAACGCTCGCGGGCATGATCGACCGCCTGTGATGGAAATTCGCGCGGGCGGGCTCGATCACCCCGCCGTCGTCGCGCTGCTGGAATTGCACGCGCGCGGCATGCTGGCCAGCTCGCCCGCCGAAAGCTGCCATTTCCTCGACCTGTCGGGGCTGAAGACGTCCGACATCCGTTTCTGGAGCGCGTGGGACGGCACCGCGCTGCTCGGCATCGGCGCGTTGAAGGCGCTCGACGCGCGGCACGGCGAGATCAAGTCGATGCGCACTGCGCCCGACGCGCTGCGCCGGGGCGTGGCGGCGGCGCTGCTGACGCATATCGTCGATACCGCCCGCGCCGCCGGCATGACGCGGCTGAGCCTGGAAACCGGTTCAGGTCGGGCATTCGACGCGGCGCATGCGCTGTACCGCGGCTTCGGCTTCGTCGAATGCGGGCCGTTCGGCAGCTATGTCGACGATCCGTTCAGCCGGTTCCTGACGCTGGCGCTATAGCATCCGGTACATCACCAAGGCGTCGACATCGCCCGCGACCGGATGCGCAAACGCACCCGGCAGCCGGCCGACGGTGGCAAAGCCCAGCGATTCCCACAACCGCACTGCACGCGCGTTGGTGCTGACGACGAAATTGAACTGCATCGCCCGAAAGCCGCGCGCGACGGCGTCGTCGATCGCCCGACGACACATCGCCCGCGCCACGCCGCGCCCGGCGGCGGCGGGCGCGGTCACGAAACCGCAATTGGCGACATGCGCCCCTCCGCCCGGCTGATTCGCGCGAAGATACCAGGTACCGACAGGGACGCCGCCCTCCTCGGCCACAAAAGTCTCGCGATCGGGCCCCATCCAATAGGCGAGCGCGTCACGCGCGCTCATGTCGCGCGGCAGGGCATAGGTTTCGCCTGCGCGGATCACCGGTTCCAGCATTGCCCAAAGCAGCGGCCAGTCATCGCCGCGCGCCGCGCGAAATTCGATCATGCGAAGAGTTCGTCGAGGAAATCGACCATCGCCCGCCAACTGCGCGCATCGGCGCGCGGTTCATACGCCACCAGCGGGTTGGCGCTTTCCCTGCGGTCGGTATCGGTGAACGCGTGGCCGGCATGGCCATAGGCATGGAGCTGCCAGTCGGCGCCGCTTTCGGTCAGTTCCTGCGCCAGCGCGACTGTCTTGTCCGGCGGCGCGATCGGATCGTCCCACCCGTGGCAGACGAGCAGCCTGGCCGCTATCGGCGCGACATTGGCATAGTCGGGCCGGTCGTAGACGCCGTGAAACGATACGCCGCCCAGGATCGGGAGACCGGCGCGCGCCATGTCGAGCACGCATTTGCCGCCGAAGCAGAACCCGACTGCCGCCGTCTTCGCGGCATCCGCCTGCGGCAGCGCAGTCAGCGCGTCGAGCGACGCCCGCAGCCGGTCGCGCAACAGGACGCGGTCGGCGTTCAGTGCATTCATATATTCGGCCGCATTTTCCGAGCTATGCGTCTTGCGTCGCCCCTGGCCGAACACATCGGCGGCAAGCGCGACATAGCCGAGTTCGGCCAGCGCCTCGGCCTTCAGATTGTCGGCTTCCTTCTGGCCCAGCACATTGGGCACCACCAGCACCGCCGGACGCGCGCCCGAAACCGCATCGTCCCACGCCGCCACGCCTTCGAAAGGGCCGCCGGGGCCGTCATAGACCAAAGTCCGCCGAACAATTGCCATGCCGCCTGTTCCTTGCGCTTGTCCCGAGGGCTTCAGTCGCTAAGGACGGGCGCACTGCCTTGCAAGGAGAGTCCGCATGCCCACCCTCGTCCTGATCCGCCACGGCCAGTCGGCGTGGAATCTGGAAAACCGCTTCACCGGCTGGTGGGACGTCAACCTGACCGATCAGGGTGTGGCAGAGGCGGTCGCGGCGGGCACGATGCTCGCCGAAAAGGGCTATGACTTCGACCAGTGCTTCACCAGCGTCCAGACCCGCGCGATCAAGACGCTCAACCTGGCGCTCGAGGCGATGGGCCGGTTGTGGCTGCCGGTCGAAAAGGACTGGCACCTGAACGAACGCCACTATGGCGGGCTGACCGGACTGAACAAGGCGGAGACGGCGGCGAAGCATGGCGATGAACAGGTGCATGTCTGGCGGCGCAGCTTCGACGTACCGCCGCCCCCGCTGGAGGCGGGCGGCGAATTCGACTTGTCGCAGGACCGCCGCTACGCCGGGATCGACATTCCGGCGACCGAAAGCCTGAAGGACACGATCGCGCGCGTGCTGCCATATTGGGAAGCGCGCATCGCGCCCGCGCTGAAGTCGGGCAAGCGCGTTCTCATCTCTGCCCATGGCAATTCGCTGCGCGCGCTGGTCAAGCATCTGTCGGGCATTTCGGATGCCGACATCACCGGGCTGGAAATCCCGACTGGAAAGCCGATCGTGTACGAACTCGACGACGATCTGAACGCCGTCGAGCGCTTCTACCTGCACGAACGCTGAAACCTCGGCGCGGGCGCCCGGCAAGTCACAGCGCCACCGGCTCGAACTCCGCGAACAGGTTGCCCGCCTCGGCAACGCTGGCGAGAGGGACATAGTCGCATACCTCGGCATAGCGTTGCCACATCGCCTGCACCTCGGGCAGGCCATGGGCGCGGTCGATGCCGCCGTCGGCCCATTCGAACACTTCGATGACGACGCCGCCTTCGCCGCGCATGAGGACGGGCGCGCGGTCGGTCGCCAGCCCGAGCGCCTGCAGCCGCGGCACATGCGCGCGCGCCAGCGCCAGCAGCGCTTCCTCGCATCCGGGTTTTGGCCGATAGGCCACGATCACCACATCCGCCATGGGGCACTCCCCCTCCTTCCCGTCGGCGTCATTCTAGCGGGAACGCGCCGGGCGGGCGAGAGCGGTTGCCCTGTTCCCGTCGCGCCGCTAGGGACAGCGCTTTCCACCGCATTCCGGACCGGACATGGCAGACGCACCGATTGTCGGCATCATCATGGGCAGCACTTCCGATTGGGAAACGATGCGCCATGCCGCCGAGATCTTGGAAACGCTGCGCGTGCCGCATGAAACCCGCGTCGTGTCGGCGCACCGGACGCCGCAGCGGCTGTACGACTATGCCACCAGCGCCGCCGATCGTGGGCTGAAGGTCGTCATCGCCGGCGCAGGGGGCGCCGCGCACCTGCCGGGCATGGCTGCGTCGATGACGCATCTGCCCGTGCTGGGCGTGCCCGTGGAATCCAAGGCATTGAAGGGCATGGACAGCCTGTTGTCGATTGCCCAGATGCCCGGCGGCGTGCCCGTCGGCACGCTCGCCATCGGCAAGGCGGGTGCGATCAACGCCGGGCTGCTCGCCGCCGCGATCCTGGCGACGCACGACGACGCGCTGGCCGACCGGTTGAAGGCGTGGCGCACGGCCCAGACCGACAGCGTGGCGAACGACCCGGCATGACGACTCCGCTGCCGCCCGGAACCACCGTCGGCATCATCGGCAGCGGCCAGCTTGGCCGGATGATCGCCATCGCCGCGGCGCAGCTCGGCTATCGCGCGCACATCTTCGCGCCGGTCACCGGCCCGGCGAACGATGTCGCCGCCGCCTTCACCCAGGCCGCCTATGACGACGCCGACGCGCTCGCCGCCTTCGCCGCCGACGTCGACGTCGTCACTTATGAATTCGAAAACATCGCCGCCGACCCGATCGACCGGCTGAGCGGCCATGCGCCGGTCCACCCCTCGCCGTTCGCGCTGCGCATTGCGCAGGATCGCGTGAAGGAAAAGCGGTTCGTCGAGGAACTGGGCGGCCGCGCGGCGCCGTGGCGCGCCATCGGTGCACGCGACGCGCTGATCGCCGCGATCGCGGAAATCGGCTGCCCCGCGATCCTGAAGACGACGCGCTTCGGATATGACGGCAAGGGTCAGGTGCGGATCGCCGACCCGGCGGACGCCGACGCGGCGTGGGACGCGATCGGCGGCGGCCCGGCGATCCTCGAAGCGTTCGTGACGTTCGACCACGAATTTTCGATCGTGCTGGCGCGCGGCGCCGACGGCGGCATCGCCAGCTATCCGCCCCCGCTCAATGTCCACAAGAACGGCATCCTCGCCACTTCGACCGTCCCCGCCCCCGCGCCGGTCGCCGCGCAATGGACCGAGGCGGCGGCGCTGGCGGGCCGTGTCGCCGACGCACTCGACTATGTCGGCGTGCTGACGCTCGAATTCTTCGCGAGCACCGACGGCCCGGTGTTCAACGAAATGGCGCCGCGCGTGCACAACAGCGGCCATTGGACGATCGAAGGCGCAGAGACATCGCAGTTCGAAAATCACGTCCGCGCGATCTGTGGCCTGCCGCTCGGACCGACCACGGTGACCGCCGCGCGCGTGGTGATGGAAAACCTGATCGGCGAGGACGCGCTCGACTGGCTCGACTTGATCTCCGAACCGGGGACACATGTCCATCTATACGGCAAGCATGAGATTCGCGCCGGGCGGAAAATGGGCCATGTCACGCGCCTGACGCGCTGAACGCAATCGGCGCGGCGAGCAGGCCGCCGCCCGCGCCTCGCCCTCCCGTCATTGCGAGCGCAGCGAAGCAATCCGGGACATCGCGCATCAACTCTGGATTGCTTCGCTGCGCTCGCAATGACGAGGCGGCTGCGGCATCCGGACCCGCCCGAACACCCACGAAAAAGGCCCGCCTCCCCATAAGGGAAGCGGGCCGCTTTTCTTTCAGGCGCGTGCCCGGCCGGATCAGGCCTGGCGCGTACCCGTCAGCGGGAAGCTGCCGAACGCACCGGCGGTCACCTTGCCGTCGAGCGTGTCGCCGCTGATCGTCGCTTCGCAATCGAGCGTCATCGGCATCGGCACCGTGATGTCGATCTTCCAGGTCAGCGTGTCGCCGCTGACCTTGCCGTCCTTGACTTCGGTGCTGCCCAGCGCACCCACATAGGTGCCGGTGAACGCGTCACCCGAGCTTGCAACGGTCAGGACCGCCTTCTGCTCGCCCATCGGGGACTTGGCCACGGTATCCCAGCTGCCGTCCACATTCGCCATGTCGGTCTCTCCTGCGTCGATGTTACTTGGCGGGCGCCGCGGGCTTGGCCGCGGGCGTTGCCGAAATCACCTCGACAGGCAAGCCGAGGCTGTCAAGCTGCGGCTTGACCTTTGCGGCATCGCCGACGACCACCCACACGAACTTCTTCGGGTCGATGACGCTACGGGCCGCAGCGTCAAGCTGGTCGGGCGTCAGCGCACGATATTTTTGCGTAATCGTGCTGTAGTAGTTGTCGGGACGGCCATAAAGGTCGTTCGACATCATCGCGTCGAGCACCGAGTCGGCGGTTTCGAAATTGCCGGCCAGTTCGCGCGTGTCACCCGCGATGGTGCGGTCGAATTCCACCTTGGTCACGCCGTCGGCGGTCAGGAAGCCGGTCACCACCTCGATCGTCGAGGCAATCGATTCGCCCGTCTTGTCCGCCTGCACCGGCGCGGTGATGACATAGGGGACCGCATGCTCGAGCATGCTGAACCCGCCGCGCGCGCCATAGGACCAATGCTTGTTCTCGCGCAGGTCCATGTTGATGCGCGACAGGAAACCCGAACCCAGCACTTCGTTCGCCGTCACGACCGGCAGCAGGTCGGTCTTTGAATCCAGGTCGGTCATCTGCGCCGCGACGATGATCGACTGAGGCGAATCCGGACGGTCGACCAGCACGATTTTCGGCGAAGCCTGCACCGGCCTCGCGGCAAAGCTCTTCACCCCCGGCGTCCCGGTCGGCTTCCACGCGCCGAAGCGCGCTTCGAGCGCGGGCTGGATTTCCTTCAGCGGCTTGTCGCTGACGATGAAGATCTTCGCCTTGTCCGGGCGGATCCATCCATTGTGGAACGCGACCAGATCGTCGCGTGTCAGCGCGGCGACCGCGGCGGGATCGCCCGAGCCGGCAGCGAGCTTCGCATAGGGAGAATCCTTGCCATAAAGGAGCGTCGGCACCGTGCGGCGCGAAAGGCCGTTGGGGTCCTTCATCTCCTGCGCGATCTGCGTCATCTGGGTGGCGCGCAGGCGCTCGACCTCGGCCGGCGCAAAGGCCGGATGCAGGACGATATCGGCGAACAGGTCGAGCGCGCCCGGCAGGTTCGGCGACGGCACCTCGACCCACAAGTTGGTGCGATCCGCCGAACTGTTGCTGCCGATGCTCGCGCCCAGACGCTCGCGCGCGATGGCCAGCGCGTTCGAATCGAGCGACGTCGTGCCTTCGTCCATCAGCGACAGCATCAGCGACTGGGTGCCCAGCTTGTCCGCCGGGTCGGCCGCCGCACCGGCGTCAAAACTCATCACGATGCGCGTGACCGGCACTGCGGTACGCTGGGCATAGACGACTTCGATCCCGTTCGACAGGCGCGCGCGCGTGACCGCCGGGAATTCCAGGTCCTTGACCGCGGCGACGCCGGGAATCGGGCCGCGGGTGCCCTGAACCGGGGCCTGCGGCGTCGCGGGGGCTTCCTGCTTCGCCGGAGTCTCGGGCTCCTTGGTGCCCTCTGACTCGGCATAGGCTTCGCGCTGGCCCGGTTCGACCATGATCGTCACCGCGGGGCGCGTCAGCCACTTCTGCGCGGCCGCCTGCACCTGCGCGGGCGTCACCGCCGCCATCGCAACCAGTTCTTTCTTGTAGTGCGTCGGATCGTTCGAATAGAGCGCGCCCTGCGCCAGTGCCACGGCCTTGCCGCCAAAGCCGCCGACCGATTCCAGCCCGCTGATCGTGCGCGATACCTTCGTCGTCGCCACGCGCTGCACTTCATCGGCGGTGGGGCCGTTCTTCAGAAGATCGGCCATCACTGCGTCGAGGCGCTTGGTCACTTCCGCCGGATCGACACCCGGGCGGACCACCGCCGTCACCGTGAAGATGCCGAGCTGCGCCATCGACTGGACGCCCGCCGACACCTGCACCGCGACCTTGTCCTTGCGGACCAGTTCATTGTCCAGGCGCGAGCTGGCGAGACCGCCGAGCACGCTGGCGAACACGTCGAGCGGAACGGCGTCGGGATCGTTCAACCCCGGCACGGTCCATGCGCGGAAAACCAGCGTCGCGGCGACGCTGTCCTTCATCACTGTCGTCACCGGCGCCTTCAGCGTCGGAACCTCGACGGTCGGCAGCACGCTTTCGGGGCCGCGCGGAATGCCGCCGAAATATTTCTCGACCAGCGGCTTCGCTTCGGCAACGTCGATGTCGCCGGCGAGCACCAGGATCGCGTTGTTCGGGCCGTAGTGCGAGCGGAACCAGTTCTTCACATCGTCCAGGCTGGCCCCGTCCAGGTCGGCCATCGACCCGATCGGCGTATGGCCATAGGGGTTGCCGTTCGGGAACAGCTCCTCGAGCACCTTATAGTAAAGCAGGCCATAGGGGCGGTTGTCGCCCTGGCGCTTTTCGTTCTGCACCACGCCACGCTGTTCATCGAGCACGTCCTGCGTGATCGCGCCGGTCAGCCAGCCCATGCGGTCGCTTTCCAGGAACAACGCGCGCTCCAGCGCCGGCTTCGGCACGGTTTCGAAATAGTTGGTGCGGTCGAACGACGTCGTGCCGTTGAAATCGGTCGCGCCGACTTCGCGCAGCGGCGCGAAGAAATCGCCCGGCGCGTTTTCCGACCCGTTGAACATCAGATGTTCGAACAGATGGGCAAAGCCCGTCTTGCCCTCGGGCTCATGCTTCGAACCCACGTCGTACCACACCGACACCGCGACGATCGGCGCCTTGCGATCGGTATGCACGATGACGCGCAGGCCGTTCTTCAGCGTGAATTCCTGATAGGGAATGTCGACCTTCTTCACCAGTTCGGACACCGGCACCGGCTTGGCTACATCCGCCGTGGCGGGCGCGGTCGCGGCGGGCTTGGGCGCTTCCTGCGCATGGGAAGGCATCGAAACGGCAAGCGCGCAGGTCGCGGCGCCGCAAAGCATCAGGAACGATTTCATGGCTAGCATCCCCCTGGGGTGAAGATGGCGCGAAACATAACGCCGCGAACCCGCGCTGCAAGCGAAAGTGTATTGCCCAAACATGGCACCGCTTGTGCCATGGTTGCGGCTTGCATGCGCCGCGCGCCGCTCTAGGCTCCCGCCATCAAGGGGAGTTGCCTGCCGATGCGCCTTTCGTTTGCCCTTGCGACGCTGTCGCTGCTGTTCGCACCTGCCGCCGGCTGGGCGCAGGCGGCACCCGACGCGACGACGCCGGCATTCACCGCCGGACGCATCCGCGCGCATGTCGAATTCCTCGCCGACGACCTGCTGGAGGGGCGCAACGCAGGCACGCATGGGCATGAAATCGCCGCGCGCTACGTCGCCACGCGATTCGAAGCGCTGGGACTGAAGCCCGCCGGCACCGACGGCGGCTGGTACCAGCAGGTGCCGCTGGTGGAATATGCGCTGGATCCCACAGTGCCCGCCGCGATCACGGTAGGGAAGCAGCGCTTCACCAACCCCGGCGACCTGCTCGTCAACGCCTCCGCCGCCGGGGCGCGGTTCCAGTCTGTCACGGCGGATGCTGTGTTCGTCGGCTATGGCCTCGACGCCCCCAAATACGGCTTTCACGACTATGACGGCGTCGACGTGACCGGCAAGTTTGCGGTCATGCTGCTCGGGATGCCGCGCAACACGCCGTCAGCGGCATTCGACGCGCTGTTTTCCGGCAAGGAGGAAGCCGCGCGGCGACATGGCGCGCGCGGCGTGATCTTCGTGCTGTCGCCCGGCATTCTGGCCCGGATTTCGTGGGACCGGCTGTCCGGCTTTTTCACGCGCACCGAAACCGCCTGGGTCGACGCCGGCGGCAATCCGCGCGGAGAGTCCGCCGATGCGCCGCTGACTGCCTATCTGTCCCCCAGGGCAGGCGCCGCGCTGCTCGCCGGATCGCCGAGCGAAAGCGACGCGATCTTCAAGGTGGAGGCGGCGGGCGGCAAGGTGCCGACCTTCGCGATCAAGCAGCGGCCGACGATTTCGCGGATGAGCACGCACCGACGCTTCACCAGCCCCAATGTGCTGGGGGTGCTGCCCGGATCGGACCCGGCGGTCGCCGACGAATATGTCGTGCTTATGGCGCATCTGGACCATGAAGGCACCGACCCGTCGCTGGCGGGCGAGGACAAGATCTACAACGGCGCGATGGACAATGCGATCGGCACCGCGACGATGCTGGAAGTCGCGCGCGGCTTTGCCGAAAACGGGAAACGCCCGCGCCGGTCGATCCTGTTCGTGTCGGTGACGGCAGAGGAGGACGGGCTGCTTGGTTCCGACTTTCTCGCGCGCCATCCGCTGCCCGGCGGCGGCAAAGTGGTGGGCGTGGTCAACCTCGACATGCCGGTGCTGCTCTATGACTTCACCGATGTCGTCGCGTTCGGCGCCGAGCATTCGACGCTCGGCCCGATCGTCGCGGCGGCGGCGGCGAAGGAAGGGGTGGTGCTGTCGCCCGATCCGATGCCCGAGGAAAACCTGTTCGTCCGGTCGGATCATTACAGCTTCGTCCAGGCGGGCGTGCCGTCGGTGTTCCTGGTGACAGGGTTCCAGAACGGCGGCGAAAAGGCGTTCCGCGACTTTCTGGCCACCAACTACCACAAGGTGTCGGACGACCTGAAACAGCCGATCGACTGGCAGGCGGGCGCCAAATTCGCGCGGATCAACTATGCGATCGCGCGCGATATCGCGAATGATGCCCATGCGCCGCGCTGGTACGACGGCGACGAATATGGCGACCGCTATGCCCCTGGCCAGCCGCGCGCGCCCAGGCCCGCACCGGAGAAGTCGCCCGAGAAGCCGGGCGTCGCACCCGATGCGTCGCCAGTGAACTGACGCGCGGTCCCGACGCGCCGCCGCGCAGCGTCCATCGGGATCATTGCGGATTCCCCCTTGTGTTGCGAAAATACAACACCACATCCCGGTCATCCAAGGTCCAACAGGGATTGTCATGAACCTCGAGAAATTCACCGATCGCGCCAAGGGCTTCCTGCAATCGGCGCAGACCGTCGCGATCCGCATGAACCATCAGCGGATCACGCCCGAGCATATGCTGAAGGCGCTGCTCGAGGATAATGAAGGCATGGCGTCCGGCCTGATCCAGAAGGCCGGCGGCGATCCGCGCCGTGCGTCGACCGAAATCGACGCCGCGCTGTCGCGCATTCCCGCCGTTTCGGGCTCTGGCGCGCAAGCGACGCCGGGGCTCGACAACGACGCAGTGCGCGTGCTCGACCAGGCCGAACAGATCGCGCAGAAGGCCGGCGACAGCTATGTCACCGTCGAGCGGCTGCTCGTCGCGCTGGCGCTGTCGCTCAACACCGCAGCGGGCAAGGCGCTGAAGACCGCGGGCGCGACGCCCGAGGCGCTGAACGAAGCGATCAACCAGTTGCGCGGCGGCCGCACCGCCGACACCGCGACGGCCGAAGATCGGTACGATGCGCTCAAGAAATTCGCGCGCGACCTGACCGAAGCGGCGCATGCCGGCAAGCTCGACCCCGTGATCGGCCGCGACGAGGAAATCCGCCGCACGATCCAGATTCTCGCGCGCCGCACCAAGAACAACCCCGTGCTGATCGGCGAACCGGGCGTCGGCAAGACCGCGATCGTCGAGGGGCTGGCGCTGCGCATCGCCAACGGCGACGTGCCCGACAATCTGAAGAACCGCACGCTGATGGCGCTCGATATGGGCAGCCTGATCGCAGGCGCCAAATATCGCGGCGAGTTCGAGGAGCGGCTGAAAGGCGTGCTCGACGAAGTCAAGGCCGCCGAAGGCGACGTGATCCTGTTCATCGACGAGATGCACACGCTGATCGGCGCGGGCAAATCCGAAGGCGCGATGGATGCGGGCAACTTGTTGAAACCAGCGCTGGCGCGCGGCGAGCTGCACTGCATCGGCGCGACCACGCTCGACGAATATCAGAAATATGTCGAAAAGGACGCGGCGCTCCAGCGGCGGTTCCAGCCGGTGTTCGTCGGCGAGCCGACGGTCGAAGACACCATCTCGATCCTGCGCGGACTGAAGGAAAAATACGAACTGCACCATGGCGTGCGGATTACCGACGCGGCGATCGTCAGCTCGGCGACGCTGTCGAACCGCTATATCTCCAACCGCTTCCTGCCCGACAAGGCCATCGACCTGATGGACGAGGCGGCGAGCCGCATCCGCATGGAAGTGGAATCGAAGCCCGAGGAGATCGAGACGCTCGACCGCCGCATCATCCAGCTCAAGATCGAGCGCGAGGCGCTGAAGAAGGAAACCGACGATGCGTCGCGCGACCGGCTGGAACGGCTCGAGGAGGAACTGGCGACGCTCGAATCGCAGTCGGCGGCGCTGACCGAGCGCTGGCAGGCCGAGAAAGTGAAGATCCAGTCCGAGGCGAAGCTGAAGGAACAGCTCGACCAGGCGCGGCTGGAGCTCGACCAGGCGCAGCGGCTGGGCGACCTGGCGCGCGCGGGCGAGCTTTCCTATGGCGTCATCCCCGGCCTGACCCGCCAGCTCGAGGAAGCGCAGAGCGCGTCCAAGGGCGCGATGCTGCGCGAGGAAGTCACCGCCGACGACATCGCCGCGGTGGTCAGCCGCTGGACCGGCATTCCCGTCGACAAGATGATGGAAGGCGAACGCGAAAAACTGCTCCAGATGGAGCAGGAACTGGGCCGCCGCGTCATCGGGCAACAGGCGGCCGTCAAAGCCGTGTCGACTGCCATCCGCCGCGCGCGCGCGGGGTTGCAGGACCCGAACCGGCCGATGGGCAGTTTCCTGTTCCTGGGGCCCACCGGCGTCGGCAAGACCGAGCTGACCAAGGCGCTCGCCGAATTCCTGTTCGACGATGCCAACGCCATGGTCCGCATCGACATGAGCGAGTTCATGGAGAAGCATTCGGTCGCGCGGCTGATCGGCGCCCCTCCGGGCTATGTCGGGTACGAGGAAGGCGGCGTGCTGACCGAGGCAGTGCGGCGGCGCCCGTACCAGGTCGTGCTGTTCGACGAAGTCGAAAAGGCGCACAATGACGTGTTCAACGTGCTGCTTCAGGTGCTCGACGACGGCCGGCTGACCGACGGACAGGGCCGCGTGGTCGATTTTTCGAACACGATCATCATCCTGACGTCGAACCTGGGCAGCCAGTATCTCACCAACCTGGCCGACAACCAGAAGGTCGAGGACGTCGAACCGCAGGTGATGGACATCGTCCGCGCGCATTTCCGCCCGGAATTCCTCAACCGGCTGGACGAGATCATCCTGTTCCACCGGCTGGGTGCCGAGCATATGGCGCCGATCGTCGACATCCAGGTGGGCCGCGTGCAAAAGCTGTTGAAGGACCGCAAGATCACGCTCGACCTGACGCCGGCCGCGCGCGACTGGCTGGGCCGGGTCGGATACGACCCCGTGTACGGTGCCCGCCCGCTGAAGCGCGCGGTGCAGCGCTACCTGCAGGACCCGCTGGCCGAAATGATTCTGCGCGGCGAGGTGAAGGACGGATCGACGGTCCGGATCGGCGAAGGCGACGGTACGCTGACGTTCAACGTCGACTGATCCGAACCGCCCGAAACGCAGGCAAAAAAAGGGGGCGACCGCAAGGCCGCCCCCGATTTTTTCCGGTCTGCGCTGCGACTAGAAGTGCAGGCGCGCACCGACATAGTAACGGCGACCGAACGGATCGTAGACATCCGCCGCGGTGTTGGTGCCGGTGGTGTTGAACGGCGAACCCGACAGAATGTTGGGCGCGTCGTTGTCCAGCAGATTGTCGACGCCGAAGTACAGCTCATAGGCCTTGTTGACCTTGTAGCTCAGCTGGGTGTCGAGGTAGAATTCCGCCGGAATTTCGATCGCATCGGGTTCGAGGTCATAGCTCGCCAGGAAGCCGTCGTCTTCATAGGCCGAACCGATATAGGTGCCCGTGAAGCTGATGCGGAACCCGCCCGAGGTGAACGCCGCATTCGCCGTGAAGCGGTCCTTCGACGTGCCGATCTCGCCCGCGAACGGATCGATGTCCGCGCCCGGAACCGGAGTGATCGAACCGCTGAACAGGTGCGTGTACGCAATCCGGGTGTCGAAACGACCCGAAACGCCGCCCAGCGACACCGGCGCGTTCCATGCCGCGACGACGTCGAGGCCCTGGGTTTCGAGCGAGCCGCCATTGACCAGCGGGGCGTCGACATATTCGAGCGAGCCCGCGCTGTTCACCGCCGTGTCGGTCGCACGACGCTGGATCAGGTCGCAGAACGACTGATTGCCTTCCTGGTAGCACTGGTTGAGGATGAACTGGCGCGGCGGGGCGACAATCGCATCGGAGATGTTGATGTTGTAATAGTCGACCGACAGCGACAGGCGGCCGATCGCGCCGCCCAGGTCGCGCGGGGCCAGCGTGGCGCCCAGCGTCCAGGACCGCGAACGTTCTTCCTTCAGATTGGGGTTGCCGCTGTCATAGCCGCTGACGCCCTGAAGGTCCGCCTGGTTGATCGTGAACACGCCGTTGGCGGCGATGTTCGCGGCCACGCCCGTATCGGCGCGGCAATTGTCGCCCACGGTGCCGCCGCCGCTGGCGCCGATGCCCTCGCACGGATCCTGCAGGCCCGAGGGGAACGTCTGCGACGGGCCGGTGTACAGCTCGCCGATGTTCGGCGCGCGCACCGAGCGCGAGAAGGTGCCGCGGATGCGCAGGGCATCGATCGGCGCCCATTCGCCGCCCAGGTTCCAGGTGTAGACCGTGCCGACAGTCGAATAGTCGGACACGCGGCCCGCCGCGCGGAACGTCAGTTCCTTGGCGAAGGGCGTGTCGGCCAGGATCGGCACGTTGATTTCGCCGTACAGTTCCTTCACGTCGAAACGGCCGTGCGTGTCCGGAAGGGCGTTGCCGCCGTTCAGCCCCGCATTGGTCAGCGCGTCGTTGTTCTCGTCGCTCGTCTCACGACGATATTCGGCGCCGACGGCAATCGCCAGCGGCCCCGCCGGCAGATCGATGACGGTGCCCGACACGTTCGCCTGCAACTGCTGCTGGGTGATGCGCGTCTGGAACGACTGCGGCGCCGCGATATAGGCGGCGGCTTCGGGCGTGATCGAATTATAGCCGAAGATGTTGATCGGCACGCAGCCCTGTGCACGCGCGTCGGCGCTGGCGCAGATCACGTCGTCGGTCCGGCCGTTGTTGTTGACATCCGCCGTGTCCGGCACGGCCTGCAGCGCGTTGGCGAAGTTCAGCACGTTGACCTGGCCGTTCGACGTCTGCGTCTCGCGGGTCTGGCCATAGTTGTACGACACGTCCCACTTGAACTTGTCGCTGATGTCGCCTTCGAAGCCGACCACGAAGCGATACAGGTCGCGCGTGGTGCTGCCGTTGCGCGTGCCGAATTCGGTCAGGCGGCGCGCGAAGCTGATGTCGCGACGGCCGTCGCCATCCTCGTCCACCGCCGAAGCGGCGATCTCGGCCGGGACATAGGGGTTCTGCACGGCGACGCCATTGACGATGGTGTCGATCGGAACAAGGCCGCCGCTCGACGGATAAATGTCGTCCGACGACAGCGCGAACGGCTCGATCTCACGCGACGACGACGTGCTGCTGAACGTGCCTTCGGCGATGAAGCGCACCGAATCGCTCACGTCATAATGGCCGCGCGCCGCGAACAGATAGCGTTCCACCGGCACCGCGATGGTACGATAATATTGGCGGTTGAAACCGTCCGCCGCCGTGGTCGAATTGCCGTTGGTGCTGAACCCGGTCTTCAACTGGTTGTTGGCGTCGTAGGTATAGGTCGTGCCGCCCGCGACGAACCGGCCCTGCGGGGCGAAGCTCGAATAATAAGGGGCGTAGATGACGCCATAGTCCTTGGGGTCGCCGGTGATATAGGCAAAGGTGTCGACATTGTCGGTACGGGTTTCCTCGCGATCGCGCGACAGCAGGCCGCCCTCGTTCGAATAGCCGAGGTGAACCATGATATTGCCGCGGTCGTCGGCGAAGTTGCCGCCGAAGGTCAGGTTCGCCTGATACCGCTGGTCATCGCCGTGTTCGGAGATGTTATACTGCGCCTGGCCCTCAATGCCTTCGAAATCGTCCTTGTAGATGAAGTTGACGACACCGGCGACGGCGTCCGACCCGTAGATCGACGACGCGCCACCCGTCAGCACGTCGACGCGCTGCAGGAACTGAGTCGGAATGACGTTCAGGTCGACCGTGGCCGAACCCGGCAGGCCGGCGACGACGCGACGGCCGTTGATGAGAACAAGCGTGCGATCCGAACCCAGGTCGCGCAGGTCGACCGTGGCGACGCCGGTGCCCGACGTCAGGAACGCCGAGTTGGTGCGGCTGAGGCCAGGCGTGCCGAACGCCGGATTTTCCAGCAGCAGTTCCTGGATGTTGGTGACGCCGGCGTCCTCGATCTGCTGCACGCCGATCGACTGGACCGGCGACGGCGTGTCGACATTGGGCAGCGCGATGCGCGATCCGGTGACAACGATGGGAGCATCCGACTGGGTTTCGTCGGCCGGAGCCGGCGCGTCCTGCGCCATGGCCGGTACACTGCTCAGCGCTGCACCAATCAGCAGCGACGACGCGAGCAGACGCGTACGATACGTGAACTTCATACTCTCGATCCCCTTACAGGATCCGTTACCGGATCTCGGTGGATTACCGGCCGGCGAGCACCGGCCGGGGTGTGCGGTGTACGAGGGGAGCGAGGAGCGGGGCAATGTGCGTTACAGAATTGTGATGTTTCTCAGATTGTTGCGTGACATATTTACAACATATGCGGCCGAAATGGGGCGATGCGCCCGCAGGATACGGACGTTGAGGGCGACGACAAGGACGCTGCATCACCCTCGGCAAAAGACGGCGCCCGCCACCCACCTGTTCCGCCGAGCGCACTTTGCGATCCGCCGAGCGGATCGCTGCCGCGCGAATCGCCCCCTTGCCCGAGTCGGCAAGAGGTTTGCCGCAGGGTCCGGCATGGCTCCCGCGTCCCGGCCTTCATCAAGCGGAACAAAAAAAGGGGGCCGCCTGCGATGCAGACGGCCCCGATTTTGTCGAGAATAACCCGGCCGGATTAGAAGTTGAACTTCGCACCCGCGCGGAACATGCGGCCAAAAATGCCGTTACCGGCCTGGACCGGATTGTACAGATACGCACCATAGGTGACCGGATCATAGTCCGGCAGACGGTCGAAGAGGTTCAGAACCGTCGCGTACACCGTCACGTGATCCGCGATCTTGACGTTACCGTTCAGATCGAAGGTGATGTAGCTCTTCACGCGGCAGCCCGTGTACCCCGGCGCCAGGCCACAGTCACGATACTCCGTGCCCTGGTCTTCGGCCGAAAGGTCGTAACCCGAGGTATAGTTGATCGTGCCGGTGACCTTGGCGGGGCCGAATTCGAACGAATTCACCCAGTTGCCCTTCCAGCGGAAGGTGCCCGAACCGGCGGTCAGGTTAAAGTTGCCGAGCGTGTCGACATAGGTTTCCTTCGTGCCGTCCGGGAACTCGGTGCTGAGTTCCAGCGTCAGGCTGGCCGACAGGTTCGTCGTCCAGCGCACCGCGCCGAAGTCGAACCTGCCATTGGCGCCGAAGTCGATACCCGACGAGATCAGCGTGTTCGCGTTGATCAGGTTGGTTTCGACGAAGGCAATCTTCGGCTTGTAGGTCGGGTTGTTTACGTCGGGCGCGTCGGCAATGACGTTATAGCCCGCCGGGATTGCCGTACCCGCATAGTAAGCCGCGATGGCCGGGGCCGACGACGGCGAGGTGATCGCACCGGTCTTCTTGATGTGATAATAATCAACCGTGAACGACACGTTCGGCAGCGGTTCGACATAGAGGCCGACCGTGAAGCTGCGCGACTTTTCCGGCTCCAGATCGGGCGTCGCCAGCGTGGTGAGGCCGATCGAGTAGCTGGTCAGATAGGTCGGGCAGGCAGTGGCCGCAGTTGCGTTGTCGGCGCAGGCCGCACCCCATTGGGCACGATAGGACGACGGAATGTTGGTGATCGACTGCGACACATACCCGGTGGTCGGCAGCGCGTTGGCTTCACCGAACGACGGGATACGGAAGCCGCGCGAATAGGTACCACGCAGCGCCACCTGGCGGATCGGCGTGAATTTCGCGCTCACCTTCGGCGAGAAGTTGCTCTGGCCCGACGAATAATGGTCGTACCGGCCCGACGCGCCCAGTTCGAGAATATCGAGAACCGGCGCCTTGATTTCGCCGAATGCCGAAGTAACCGTGCGGTTACCGACGGTACCGAAGGCGTTGAGCGTGAAGTACCGCTCGGTCGGACCGTTATAGTCCGGGTTGGCGCTGGGCGCATCGACGGCTTCGTAATAGATCGAGCCGCCGAAGCCGACCTGCAGCGGGCCGCCCGGAAGCTGGACCACCGACTTCTTCACTGCCAGCTGCGCCTGGTACAGATCCGACGACGCGTCCGTCACATTTTCCGGCGACACATAGTCGATCACGTCCTGCGAGTTCAGCGACGGATTGACGAAATTATAGGTGCCGTCGTTGATGACGTCGATCAGGTGCTGAATGTAGACATAGCCGTTCGTCGTACGGCGCAAGTCAGTGTGCATCGCGGTGGCGTCGAACGAATAGTCCCAGTCACCGAACACCGTGCCCTCGACACCAAAGGCGGCGCGATAGACGCGGCTGCGCGTCGCGCGCGAGGTTTCGCCGGGGAAGCGGCCGACAAGACGCGCAACCTGGTTCGACGACGCGAACGGATTGTTCGGGTTAAGCGTGCGGTTCGCCGAAGTTTCGCAGTTGACGCGTTCGGGGCAGACATAGACGGGCAGCGCGAGCACGCCCGAACCCACCGCGAGCGGCGGCGCATAGTTCGTCGAGGTCGAGATGCGCGGATAGTCAATGCCCGTCGGGGCATTGCCGCGGATCACGCCCGGCGAGCCGGTGAAATAGGTGTTCGCCTGCTGATAGTTGAACGCCAGATATGCCTCGGTCGAATCGCCGATCCGCGTAGTGAAGCGAGCCGAGCCGCCGAAGCGTTCGATCTGCGGCGACACGACGCCATATTGGTTGGTATAGTCTGCCTGACATGCCACCGTCGGCGCGGCGGCATTGGCGGAATCCGCGAGTTCAGCCGCAGTCAGCGTGTGCGACGAGCCGCTGATGCACCCGAGCGACGGGTTCAGCAACTGATAGCGGCCCTGCGCCGAACCCCCGTTCTGCACGCCATCGGCATAGCCGACGTTCGTGTAGGGGCGCACATAGAAATCGACAGTATTGGCGGCGCTGAACCCCGTGAACTCTCCGTTCTCGTCGAGCCCGTTATACACGCCGTTCGGGCCGCCGATGCCGCGCTGGTCATCGCTGTTGAACGGCGCGGGCAGGTCGCTGTTCTTCACCATTTCCGAATGGTAGTAGAAGCCGCTGACATAGACGTTGAAGCCGTTTTCATCGAGGCTGCCGTGCCCGGCGGTCAGGCTGAGGCGCTGGCTGGCGCCGTAGCCGCCTTCGGCGACACCCGCTTCGACGCGGCCCGACAGGCCCTTGAATTCCTTCTTGGTAATGACGTTGACCACGCCCGCGATGGCGTCGGCGCCATAGCTCGACGACGCACCGTCGCGCAGCACTTCGACGCGCTCGACGATGTCGTCGGGGATCGTGTTAAGGTCGACGAAGTTACGCGAGCCATCGTCCGCGAGCGGATAGTAAGCAGCGCGCAGACCGTCGAAGAGCACGAGCGTCGAGTTGGTCGACAGCCCGCGCAGCGACACCGACGATGCGCCGCCGGCGAAGGCGCCGTTCGCCGTAAACGAATTCGTCAGCGACGGACCGTTGTTCGACGACAGCAGCTGGAGGCCGTCCTGCACGGTGCTGATGCCGCGATCATCCAGGTCGTCCGCGGTAACGGTGGTCACCGGCGACGCGGAGATTTTGTCGGTGCCGAACAGCGAACCGGTAACAACGATCGGCGCGTCGTCATCCTGCGCCTGGGTCGTGTCGTCCTGCGTCGTGCTCTGCGCAAAAGCGGCAGGCGCGGCGAAGGTCGACGCGCCCAGCAGCAGCGTCGATGCCAACAGCCGCATGCGGAACTGAGACTTCATAAAGGAACCCCCTAATTGGAGCAGCCCGACGGCCGCCCCGTTTGAACACAGGCCCGGGCGTTTCCGGGCCCCTACCGACGCTGGACGCGCCGGTGGGTGCGGGGAGATTACGGCTTTATGACTACGCAGCAATGCTGCGGCGCAATAAAATAATGCATTTTCGAACTCTCGTGACATATTGGCAACACGATTGTTACGGGGCCGGAAATCTTGCGATTTCAATCGCAATTCACGAGCCCAAGAACAGGAAAATTGTCTCAAATCTGCCATTTTTCTGCCGCGCACGCGAAATGCCGGCCGGCGCCACGAGGCGTCGGACCGAACGCAAAAAATGCGACTGTGGGATGCAGCCGAGACCCGGCCGAACCGTCAGTCCGCTGCCGGCATCGGTCCCGCGACCAACAGCGGATCAATGCGCGCGTCGCGCCACTTCATGCTCCAGTGGAGGTGCGGTCCGGTCGCGCGGCCGCTCATCCCGACCGCGCCGATCGGCTGGCCGCGCCGGACATGCTCGCCCAGCTTCACGTCGATCCGCGACAGGTGCAGGAACGCACTGTTCAGCCCCATGCCATGGTCGATCATCAACAGATTACCCTCCAGCGTGAAGGGATGGTCGGCCGCCAGGATCACCACGCCGTCGGCAGGGGCCAGTACCGTCGTGCCGGTGGGCCGCGCGACGTCGACGCCGGAGTGATACGATCCCTTTTCGCCGCCCTTGTAGATTCGTTGCGACCCGAACAGCCCGGAAATGCGGCCGGTGACGGGCCACAGGAAGCTCTGGCGCCACCCCTGGGCATCGGTGTGAATTTCGCGCGCGGCGCCGATCTGCGCCAGTTCGGGCTTGCGCGCCTTCAGGAACGCCTCGGCCGGCTGCGAATATTTGGGCAGCGTGTCGAGCCGTTCGATCTGCCACGCGCGCGGACTGACGGCCAGCGTGCGGCGCACTTCACGTCCATCCCCCAGAATGGCGACCAGTTCGGCGCTGGGCCCGGCGTCTCGGTCGAACGCGATCAGGAAGCGACCATCCTTGGCAAGCGGTATCGGCGCGCCGTCGAAGCGCAGGATAGTGGTGCCCGACGGCGCCTTGCCCAGCACCGTGCCGCCTTGGATCATCGCGCCGTCGAAGGCGAAGCCGTCCGCCTGGGGCACCGGTGCGCGGACCGCCGCCTCTTCCGGCGCGGCGGCTGCCGCGTCGCGCAGCATGGTCGATACCGGGGCGCAGGTGGCGAGCAGCGTGATTGCGCCGCCCGCGAGGGAAAACGGACGCAAGCGCATCACCGGTCCGTCATCGCGCGCGTGGCGACTTCGGCAGAGACATAGGGCTCCTGCCGCTCGACGCTCCAGTAGCGCAGCGTATCGAGCGGAATGCGCTCACCGGTCACGGCGCACACCACATGGTCGCCGGGCGACAGCATGCGAAAACCGTTGGCCATATAGTGGAGCCGCGCGGCGCGGGCGGATTGGGACATCAGCATCGCAGACAATTCCGGTTCCTGTCGTGGTTCGACATCAAAGCAGGCTGGGCTGCTCGGGCGCGTCGCCTGCATAGGGTTTGCCGCCGGTGCGCTCAACCTTTGCGTCGACCGCGCCGTCGATGAAGTGCAGCGTGACTGCCTGAGCCTGCCGCGCGGCAGCGGCGGTTGCGACCACTTTGCGCGTCGCGCGCGCCTGAACCCAGGCATAGCCGCGTTCGAGCGGGCGATTGGGATGCGCGGCGTCGAGCAGCCGCCCGGCCGCATTCAGCCGGTCGCGCGCCGCCGTCAGCCGGTGCGCCAGCATCGCAGGGCGCAGCGCGCCCGCCGAACGGTCGAGCTCCCGCCGCGCCGCGGCCACCCGCCGTTCGAGCGCGCGGTCGAGCCGCGCCCCCACATCATCCATCTTCTGCCGTTGCGGCCCCAGGATCGCGTCGCGGCGCGGCAGCACGCGCACCAGCGCCACCAGCCGCTCGCCCGCGCGTTCGTGATAGCGCCGCGCGCACCGCTCCGCGCGCAGGCCCAGCGTGGCGAGCGTGTTGCGCAGGTCCGCCAGCACCGGCACCGCCAGCTCCGCCGCGGCAGTCGGCGTCGGCGCGCGCAGGTCGGCGGCATAGTCGCACAACGTCGTATCGGTTTCGTGCCCGACCGCCGAGATCACGGGAATCGAGCAGTCGGCGACGGCGCGCACCACGACTTCCTCGTTGAACGCCCACAGGTCCTCGATCGAGCCGCCGCCGCGCGCGACGATCAGCAGGTCGGGGCGCGGCACCGGCCCGCCGGGCGCGATTGCGTCGAACCCGCGCACCGCCGCCGCCACCTGCGCGGCGGCGCCGTCGCCCTGAACCTGCACCGGCCACAGCAGGACATGGCTGGGGAAACGATCGGCGAGGCGGTGGAGGATGTCGCGGATCACCGCGCCGGTCGGCGACGTCACCACGCCGATGACGCGCGGCAGATACGGCAGCGGCCGCTTGCGATCGCGGTCGAACAGCCCCTCGCCCGCCAGCTTCGCCTTGAGCTTTTCCAGCAGCGCCATCAGCGCGCCTTCCCCCGCCAGCTCCATCCGTTCGATCACGATCTGGTATTTCGACCGGCCGGGATAGGTAGTCAGCTTGCCCGTCGCGACGACTTCGATCCCGTCGTGCGGAGAGAAGGGCAAGGCGGACGCGGCGCCGCGCCAGATCACTCCGTCGATCACTGCATCGGCGTCCTTCAGCGTCAGATAACCGTGCCCCGACGCCGCGCGCTTCCACCCCGAGACTTCGCCGCGCACGCGGACATGACCGAACTCGCCCTCGACCATCCGCTTCAACGCCTGCGAGATTTCGCTGACGCTGAACGGCGCGGCGTTGTCGCCGGCGGCCTGCTCGGCTACCAGCCTGCCCATCATTGTCTCATCGGAAAAGGGGTCGGCCATGAACGTCCTGCTGATCGGGTCGGGGGGCCGGGAACATGCGCTTGCGTGGAAGCTCGCGCAATCGCCGCGCCTCACCAAGCTCTATGCCGCGCCGGGCAACCCCGGCATAGCCGCGCATGCCGAATGCGTCGACCTGTCCCCCGCAGACCATCGCGCGGTGATCGACTTTTGCCTGCGTCATTCGATCGAATTCGTCGTGATCGGGCCGGAGGCGCCGCTGGTCGACGGGCTCGGCGACAATCTGCGCACCATGGGCATCGGCGTGTTCGGGCCGAACAAGGCGCCCGCGCAACTCGAAGGATCGAAAGGCTTCACCAAGGCGCTGTGCGCGCGCGAGGGGATTCCTACCGCCGGCCATGTCTTCGTCGAAAGCCGCGACGGCGCTCTGGCCGCGCTCGACGATTTCGCGCTGCCCGTGGTGGTCAAGGCCGACGGGCTGGCGGCGGGCAAGGGCGTGACCGTCGCGATGTCGCGCGAGGAAGCCGAGGAGGCGGTCCGCGCCATCTTCGCGCAGCCGGGCGGCAGCGCGGTGATCGAGGAATTCCTGGAGGGCGAGGAAGCAAGCCTGTTCGTATTGACCGACGGCGTGACGGTCGTGCCGTTCGGATCGGCGCAGGACCATAAGCGCGTCGGCGACGGCGACACCGGCCCCAACACCGGCGGCATGGGCGCGTACAGCCCCGCTCCCGTGCTGACTCCCGCGCTGCTCGAAACCGCGCTCGACACCATCGTCCGCCCGACCGTGGCGGCGCTGACCCGCGCGGGCACGCCTTATTCGGGTGTGCTCTACGCCGGGTTGATGCTGACCGCGCAGGGGCCGAAACTGATCGAATATAATGCGCGTTTCGGCGACCCCGAATGCCAGGTGCTGATGGTTCGGCTCGAGGATGATCTGCTCGACTGGATGATCGCCGCCGACCGCGGCGAACTCGCCGGGCGGCCCGACCCGGTATTCTCGACCGATACCGCGCTGAGCGTGGTGATGGCGGCGGACGGCTATCCCGGCACGCCGCGAACGGGTGGCGCGATCGCCGGGCTCGACGCGGCGGAGGCAACGGGCGCGCGCGTGTTTCACGCGGGAACGCGGCGGGACGGCGACGCGCTGGTGGCCGCCGGCGGGCGCGTGCTCAACATCGTCGGCACCGGCGCCAGCGTGGCGGCGGCGCAGGCGGCGGCCTATCGCGGCGTCGACGCGATCGACTTCCCCACCGGATTCTGCCGCCGCGACATCGGCTGGCGCGAAATCGCACGCGAGCAGGAATAACAGGTAAATATCTGGCGTAACTGGAGTAAATCCGGCGTCCGGCACCGAAGTTACATCATATCATCCGGTTCAGCCGCCAGTCATATCGCGGGCATGACATTCGCGGGCGTCCGAAAGGGCGACAGGCATTTAGGGGAGACTTGTCATGGCGCGTTCGATTCTGCTGCTCGGCTGTTCCGCGATGTTGCTGACGTCAGCGGCAGCGCCGCCGCTGCCCGATCCGGTGCAGCGGCATCGCGATTCTGGCTCGCCGGTCAAGTGTCGCCAGTTCGCGCAGGAGGACGCGCGCCGTCCCCAGCCCGTCGGCATGCCCGCGCCCCGCATCGCCCCGCCGGCGCCGCCGCCCATGCCCACCCCGCCGCCGGTGCCGACGCTGCACGCACCGCCGGGGGTCGTCGCATCGCCGTCGATCGCCGTGACCGGCCAGCGCGTCGGCGGGCCCGTCGCGCCCGCCAAATATGGCGCGCCCGGCAACACCGAACGCTATGACGGCAAGGAAGTTGCGTCGATCCAGAGCGTCGCCGACGCCCCCGTGTCGACCTTTTCGATCGACGTCGACACCGGGTCCTATTCCAATGTCCGCCGCTTCCTGAACGGCGGCGACCTGCCGCCGCCCGAAGCCGTGCGGACCGAGGAAATGATCAATTATTTCCGGTATGACTATCCGGTCCCGCGGTCGACCGCCGAGCCGTTCAGCGTGACAACCGACGTCACGACGACGCCGTGGAACCCCGACACGCGGCTGATGCGCGTCGGCCTGCGCGGCTACGACACCATGGCGAAGGGGCGCCCGCCCGCGAACCTCGTCTTCCTGATCGACGTGTCGGGATCGATGAGCAGCTATGACAAGCTGCCGCTGGTCAAGCACGCGCTGACGCGGCTTGCGGACCAGCTTGGCCCGCGCGACCGCGTATCGATCGTCGTCTATGCGGGCGCATCGGGCGTCGTGCTCGAACCGACGTACAAGAAGGAATATGTGAAGGCCGCGCTGTCGTGCCTGGAGGCGGGCGGGTCGACCGCCGGCGCCGACGGCATCGAACTGGCGTACAGCCTGGCGCGCAAGAATTATGTAAAGGGCGGCATCAACCGCATCTTCCTGGCGACCGACGGCGACTTCAACGTCGGGGTCAGCGACAACAAGGCGCTGGAGGAACTCGTCAAGCGCCAGCGCGCCAGCGGCATCACGCTGACCACGCTCGGCTTTGGCGAGGGCAATTACAACGAAGCGATGATGGAACGCATCGCCGATGTCGGCAACGGCAACTATGCCTATATCGACAGCGCGATGGAGGCGGAAAAAGTGCTCGACGACGAATTGTCGGCGACGCTCTACACCATCGCCAAGGACGTGAAGGTCCAGGTCGAATTCAACCCCGCCTATGTCAACCAGTATCGCCTGATCGGCTATGAGAATCGCGCGCTGGCCGAGGAGGATTTCACCAACGACACCGTCGACGCGGGCGACATGGGCGCCGGCCACCAGGTGACGGCGATCTATGAGATCGTGCCGGCGGGAACGCGCGGCTGGTTGCCCGACCGCCGCTATCAGGCCAACCGTCCGCGGCCGGGCGGTGCGCCCAGCGGCGAGATGGCGTTCGTCAAGCTGCGCTACAAGCTGCCCGGCGAACAGCGTTCGCGCGAAATGGCGCGGCCGGTGCCCGCCATCGCGATCCCCAACGCATCCGCCCCGCGCGGTGACGCGGCCTTCGCCGTCGCAGTCGCGGCGTTCGGGCAGAAGCTGCGCGGCGACAAATATCTGAACGGCTATGGCTGGGCGCAGATCCGCTCGCTGGCGGGCAGCCCCCGGGGCTATTGGCGCAACGAATTCGTCAAGCTGGTCGGCATGGCGGAAAAGCACACCCCCGCTGCACCGCAATAATTTGCCGCGCCACGGTCTGGACGCGCGCGCATCCGGCGCTATGCATTAACCGTGGGTCGGGCCGGTTTCCCCGATACGGCCCGTGCATAGCGTCGGAGGGAGCGCAATGATCGTCCTGAGCCAATCGTCGTCGTCCGCGGTGTTGTTCGAAGGCGCACCGGCGTTCCTGACGCTGCATTTCGCGCTGATCGCAGGGGGTATCGTCGCTGCGTTGCTGATCCTGTGGTTCGGCGCGCGTGCCGCCAGCCGCCGCAGCGCCGCACGCCGCGAGCTGGAGGAAACGGGCCAGGTCGAATATGTCGGCGAAGAAAGCCAGGTCGCCGCGCCGATCGAGCGAGTCGCCGGACCCTTGCCGTCGCTGTCGATTCCCGAGCCGGAACCCGCGCCTGCAGTGGAACCGGCGGCGGAGGCTGCGCCGGTCGCCGGACCCGCCGCCGTCAAGCCGGAGCCTGCGATCGACCCCGCACCCGCCGCCGTCGAGCCGGAGCCTGCTCCGGCGGCCGAACCGGAAGCTGCACCTCAGCCCGCCGCAGCTTCGACCAGCGACGACCTGACGCGCATGAAGGGCGTCGGCCCGCGCCTTGCCGAGCGGCTGAACAGCGCGGGCATCACGCGGTTCGAGCAGCTCGCCGCGCTGTCGGCCGAGGATGTCGACGCGCTCGACACGCGGCTGGGCGATTTCCGGGGCCGCATTCACCGCGACCGCTGGATCGAACAGGCGACGCTGCTCGCGAGCGGCGACATCGCCGCCTATGAGGAAAAGTTCGGCAAGCTCTGATCGCGCGCGCAGGTCTGGCCGATGCTGCCGGATCGCCGCGACCAGATCGGCAAAGCTCCGGTCGGTGCCGTCCGCCGTGATCGTGACGAACGCCGCAGCATCTTCGTCGGGGTCCGCCCGGAGGACTTCCCGGATCGCAAGCCCATCGCGCAGGTGGAGGATCACGTCGCCGCCCGCGCCACCCGCCACCCATTCGGCGCGCGCGACATCCTGCCAGCGCAGCAGCCCGCGAAAGCCGGGCGGATAGCGAACCCCTTCGGCATCGACGCGCAACAGTTCGGACGGTCGCGCCGCGCGCAAAATCCAGGCCATTGCGGCGACACTGAAGAAAACAACCCCGGCCCATCCGATCCAGTGCACTTCGGGCGGTTGCCCGTCCGACTGCGCCATCCACGCCCCCGCGAGAGCGAAAAGGATCGATCCTGCCAGGTTGTGCAAGGCGCGGCCGCGCGGTGCGTGCGCGACCAGCGGGTTCATGGCGCTTCGCCGACGAGCAGCTTGTCGATCTTGCGCTCGTCCATGTCGACGATTTCGAACCGCCAACCTTGTTCGACGAAGCTCTCCCCTTCCACCGGCAAATGCTTCAGCGCCGCGAGCGCGAGCCCCGCGACCGTGGCATAGTCGCGATCCTCGGGCAATTCGATCCCCAGCCGGTCGGCAAGCGCATCGGCGGGCATCTCGCCCGAAACCAGCAGCGACCCGTCGTCGCGCACCACGACATGGGGATTGTCGCCCGGATCGGCATAGGAGGCGAATTCGCCCGCGATCGCCGCCAACAGGTCGGCAGGCGTCACAATCCCTTCGAAATGGCCGTATTCGTCATGGACGAAGCCCATCGGCACTTCGGATTTGCGCAGCTCCAGCAGCGCGTCCATCGCATCGACCTGATCGGGGAGCACCGGCGCGGGCCGCATCAGCCGCCGCAGGTCGAGCGTTTCCCCACGAAACATCGCCGCGACGATGTCGCGCGCCTGCACCACGCCGATCACGGCATCGACCGACCCCTCGGCGACCGGCAAGCGCGTATGCGGCGTTTCGAGCAGCGCCTCGCGGATGCCGCCTTCGTCCAAGGACACGTCGATCCAGTCGACTTTCGTACGCGGCGTCATCACTTCGCGCACCGGCCGGTCGGCGAGCCGCACCACGCCCGAGATGATCGAGCGTTCATGTTCCTCGATCACGCCCGACTGAGTCGCCTCGGCGACGATCAGTTGCAGTTCCTCCGCCGTCACGCGATTTTCCGATTCGCGGTTCATTCCGAGCAGCCGGAACACCGCCGCGCTGGTCGAATCGAGCAGCCAGACGACCGGCGCAGTGATTCGCGCCAGCCACAGCATCGGCAGTGCCATGATCGCCGCGATCGGCTCGGGCGAGCGCAGCGCAAACTGCTTGGGCACCAACTCGCCGATCACCAGCGAGGCATAAGTCGTCACGCCAATCACCAGCGTGATCGACAGCGTCTGCGCCAGCCCGGGCTCAACGCCCAGGAACGCGATTCGCGCCGCGACCGGCTCGCCCAGGCTGGCCCCCGAATACGCGCCGGCAACGATGCCGATCAGCGTGATACCGATCTGGACCGTCGACAGGAACTTGCCCGGATCAGCGGCGAGCAGGATTGCGGTGTCGGCCCCGCGCCGCCCGTCGCGCGCCATCGCCTCCAGCCGCGCCCGGCGCGCCGAAACAATCGCCAGTTCGGACATGGCGAACAGCCCGTTTAGAGCGATCAGCCCAAGGATGATCGCTACGTCGATCCAGGGAAAAGGGAGAAGCCGGTCCATGGCAATTCCCCTCCATAGACACAGAGTTCGTCGCTTCACAACCGGTCGCTCATCTTCCGTTCAAATCGCAGGCGGAACAAGGCGCCGGCGCGGCGAGTTTGTCGCGTTGGAAACGCCCGGAATCGGGTGCTTGCACAGGGAGATTTCACATGACGTTCGCAACCAAGCTGGTGACGGCGGCGGCATTGGCCGCGACGGCGCTGACCGCGGGGTGCGTGACCGATCCGGTGACCGGTGAAAAACGGCTGTCGAATGCCGCAATCGGCGGCATCGGCGGCGCATTCGGCGGCTATCTGCTCGGCGACATCATCGGCGGGCGGCACGACCGCACCGAAAAGCTGGTCGGCGCGGGCATCGGCGGCATCGCGGGCGCGGCGATCGGCAGCTATATGGACCGCCAGGAACGCGACATGCGCCAGCGGACTGCCGGCACCGACGTGCGTGTCGTCCGCCAGGGCGACGAACTGGTGCTCAGCATGCCGTCGGGCATTACTTTCGACACCGACAGCGCGACCATCCAGCCGCAGTTCCGCAACACGCTCGACCAGGTTGCCGACGTGCTGCGCCAGTATAACCAGACGTATATCGACGTGTACGGCCACACCGATTCGACCGGTTCGGACGCGTACAACCAGCAGCTTTCCGAACGCCGCGCGTCGTCGGTCGCCGATTATCTGAGCAGCCACGGTGTGCAGGGCGCGCGAATCGCCACCCGCGGTTTTGGCGAGACTCAGCCGATCGCGTCGAACGATACCGAGGAAGGGCGCGCCGCCAACCGCCGCGTCGAAATCAAGATCGTGCCGGTCCAGCAAGGCGACACCTACTGATCGCATCGCTTCGCCGTCGCGCGGTGCCCGCAGGGGTGTTGCGCGGCGGCGGCGTGCGCGGTGCGCGGTTCAATCCGCGCGGCGTTCGCGGAAAAAATCCCGCAGCAGCGCAGCGGCCTCCGCCTCGCCGATGCCCGAGTAGATTTCGGGACGATGATGGCACGTCGGCTGAGTGAAAAAGCGCGCGCCATGTTCGACTGCGCCTCCCTTTGCATCGGCGGCGCCATAATAGAGGCGGGCAATCCGCGCATGCGCGATCGCCCCCGCGCACATCGCGCACGGTTCAAGCGTCACCCACAGATCGCAATCGTCAAGCCGGTCGCGACCGAGCAGTCGCGCCGCTTCGCGAATCGCGCAGATCTCGGCATGCGCGGTGGGATCGTGCAGCGTGCGCGGTGCATTGGCGGCGACCGCCACGACTGCGCCGTCGCGCACCACCGCGGCGCCGACGGGCACTTCCCCCGCTTCGCCCGCGGCCCGGGCGGCATCAAGCGCAGTCCGCATGGGAAGGGGAAGCGGGAACATCGCCGCCCTTCTTAGCCGCTCGAACGGCAGGGAAGGAACCCTCATCGGGCTCGAATCGCCGCCTCCACCTGCCCCGGAGCGACGCGGTGCCGCACCGGGACAGCGACGGAACGAATCGGTCGGCGTTACTGCGCCGTTTCGGCAGGCGCCTGGGTATTGGTCGCCTGGTGCACTTCGATGGTCGGCAACTGAATCGTGGTATTCTTCATCTCGACGGTGGGCAGTTCCATCGTCTTGTTGGTAGTGCCGACCGCGATCGACCCGGTCTGCGCCTTGAACGACGGCAGCTTGCCGCCTTCCATATGGAAGACCAGCTTGGGAAAGCTCGCATTTTCCTGCTGTTCGATGCGCAGCATGCCGAGCGCCATCAAAACGACGACGGCCAGGGCCGCTATGCCAAGCAGAGCCAGAATCGCACGCATTGCTTCAATCTCCCCTTGAATCGGTAGCGTAATAACACATCGTCAACCATGTCGGTTGCACCAAAAATTCGGGGAATCGGTTGACGGCTCCCGTCATAGCGGGTATCGGCGCGGCCTTTCCGGCCTTGGGCCAAAATCAGGATTAACTGCGATGTCGCGCATTTGCGAGCTGACCGGCAAGGGCCGGCAGGTGGGACACAATGTCTCCCACGCCAACAACAAGACCAAGCGGACGTTCCTGCCGAACCTGCAGAACGTGACGCTGATGTCCGAAGTGCTGGGCAAGAGCATCCGCCTGCGCGTTTCGACGCACGGGCTGCGCTCGGTCGAACATGTCGGTGGCCTGGACAACTGGCTGCTCAAGAGCCGCGACGAGAATCTCTCGCTGCGCGCACGACGCCTGAAGCGCGAAGTGAAGAAGGCGGTCGCCGGCACTCCGGTCGCCGCCTGACCTTTTGCCCTTCCGGGGGACCGATGGGTCCCTCATATGGCATTCCGGCCTGCCTTTCCCGTGAAGGCGGGCCGTCGGCATTTGGGCAATCAGCGCTTTTGAAGAGGCGGCACGTCGAGCCGGAATTTGAACAGCAACGACTGTTCGGGCCATTGCAGATTGTCGTCGGTCGCCATCCACAGGATCAGCGCGCCGCCCTCGCGCGTTACCGCCACCGCTTCGAAATTGTCGCGCGTCGCCGGCGCATCCAGCGTGGCGATTTCACGCCCGGCAACGGTCGCGCCGCGCCGTATATCGCGCAGGTCGACAAGCACCAGCTTCGCGGTGAACCACTCGGTCGGGCTGATTCGGCGATTGAGGATCAACAGCCGGCCGTCAGGCAATTGCACGCCATCGCTGGGATCATACCCCTTCGGCGGCGCATAGGCGAAGCGGAAGCCGCGATCGGGGTGGTCGACCGGATCGTCGGCAAAACGTACCGCGGCTCGCGCGCCGCCCGCTTGCCAGAACCCCGTTTCCGAAATCGCGATGAAACCGCCGCGCTGAAGGTGGATCAGCGTCTCGGCGCCGCCGTTGGTCGGCCAACCGCGCATCACCATCGGGCTGGCATAGCCGCTGCTTTTGGACAGAGTGATATCAGTGAAGCGGAAGATCGCATTGCGCCCTTCGAAGCCGACCCAGAACCGGCCGGTGGCCGGATCGCCCGCAAGCGATTCGGAATCGCGGCGGCTCTTGTGCCGCTCCCAGCCCGGTCCCGCGCCCAGATCGCTGAACTGCGGATCAACCACCTGCCACGCGCGATCGAGGCGGAACGACACGACATTCCCCGCGTCGCTGAGCAGCGTGATGCGCCCGTCGCCCGCCACATGCATCGCCGAAAAGCCGCCGAACGCGGGATCCGGGCTCTCCAGCCGCACCCCGCCCAGATAGGTGAGCGCGCCGACGCGCACGCGCGCGGGATCGCCCGGAAAAAGCGGCACCGGCACCGCGCGCATCCGCGCGACCGCGCCAAGGCGTTCGCGCGGCACCGGGTAGGCAGCAGCCAGCGCGAACAGCAGCACCAGATCGAGCAGGCCGACAAAGAATAGCGTCACGCGACGAAGCAGCATGCGCTCGTCATAGCGGCTCACGCCCGCGCGAATAGCCGCGAATAGCCTTGCCGAAGATGAACGCCAGATTACCGGGCCGTTCAGCGAACCCTCAGCGGAACCGGGTTAGGCAAGCGGCGTTGTGCTTGATGCGCACGCCCTCACGTGGCGTATCGAGGGTAGTAGGGGCCGGTCCGGCGACTGTCCCCCTCTTGTTTTGGCCCGCGTATCTGGGCCCGGTATCGACTTGGGGCCGCTCCACACGGGCGGCCCCAGCGCTCGACACCCCAAAAAATCAGTACATGTGCTGCCCGCCGTTGATCGACAGCGTCGATCCGGTGATGAAGCCGCCTTCTTCCGAACACAGGAACGCAACGCCGCGCGCGATCTCGCTCGCCTTGCCCAGCCGTCCGACCGGGATCTTGGCGACGATTTTTTCCAGGACGTCGGCGGGCACCGCCGCGACCATATCGGTGTCGATATAGCCCGGCGCGATCGCATTGACGGTCACGCCGAACCGCGCGCCTTCCTGCGCCAACGCCTTGGTAAAGCCGTGGATGCCCGATTTAGCGGCGGCATAGTTGACCTGGCCGTACTGGCCCGCCTGGCCGTTGATCGACCCGATATTGACGATACGACCCCATTTGCGCTCGCGCATGCCCGGGAAGGTCGCGTGCGCCATGTTGAAGCATCCGCCCAGGTTGATGCGGATCACTTCCTCCCACATGTGACGCGTCATCTTCAGGATCGTGCCGTCGCGCGTGATGCCGGCGTTGTTCACCACCACGTCGACGGGGCCGAGTTCCTGCTCGACCTTCATCACGCCTTCGGCGCAGGCGTCGAAATCGCCGACATCCCATTTATACGCCTTGATGCCCGTGCGTTCGGTAAAGGCCTGGGCCGCCTCGTCGTTGCCGGCATAGTTTGCGGCGACTGTCAGGCCCTGGTCGTGCAGGGCCATGCTGATCGCCTCGCCAATGCCGCGAGTGCCGCCTGTGACGATCGCTACGCGTGCCATGATTCCTCTCCCATGGAATTGAATGAAAAGGCTAAACGGCGTCGGTCCAGCCCGCAAGCTCCCGCAGGAGGACTGCCCGCAGCATTTCTATGCCCGTATCGGATGCATTGAGGCAGGGCAAATAGGCGAAATGCGTACCTCCCGCGGCCACGAACGTCTCGCGCCCGCGAATCGCAAGCTCCTCCAGCGTCTCGATACAGTCGGCGGCAAAGCCCGGCGCGACGATCGCCACCTTGCGCACGCCCCTGCCCGGCAATTCGGCGAGCGTGACATCGGTCGCGGGCTCCAGCCATTTGGCGCGACCGAACCGCGACTGGAACGCGACGACCAGCTCGCGCCCCATCGCCTCGCTCAACAACCGCGCGGTCTTGCGGCAATGGCAGTGATAGGGATCGCCCAGTTCCAGCGTGCGCTGCGGCATGCCGTGGAAACTGGCGACGATCGCATCGGGTGCGAAATCGAGCGCCGCGAGCGCCGCCTCCACGCTTGTCTTCAGCGCGGCGATATAGGCGGGGTCGTCGAAATAGGGCGGCAGCGTGCGCAGCGCCGGTTGCCACCGCATCGCCGCCAGTGCGGCAAAGGCCGCATCGTTCGCGGTCGCCGTGGTCGCCGCGCAATATTGCGGATAGAGCGGCGCGAACAGGATGCGGTCGCACCCTTGTTCCTTCAGCGCCGCGATCCGGTCGGCGATCGCGGGACGGCCGTATCGCATCGCATGGTCGACGACCACGCCCGGACCGAACGCCTCCTTAAGCGCATCCGCCTGCGCGCGCGTGATCGCGGCGAGCGGCGATCCGTCTTCGGTCCAAACCTGGGCATAGGCGTGCGCCGACTTTTTGGGCCGCGTGCGCAGGATGATGCCGCGCAGGATCGGTTGCCACAGGATCGGCGGGATTTCGACGACGCGGCGGTCGGACAGAAACTCGGCCAGATAGCGGCGGACAGCGCCGGGCTCGGCGGCTTCGGGCGTTCCCAGGTTGACGAGCAGCACCCCCAGCTTGCGCGGGGCGACGGGCGGATGGTCTTCAGGCAGCATCATTGTTCCACGTCAGACAACAGCGGAAGGCGGCGGAACCGCACCCCCGTCGCCGATTGCAGCGCATTGGCGATGGCAGGCGCGACCGGCGGCACCGCCAGCTCGCTGACGCCGCCCGAATCGGACCCGGACGCGATCAGCTCAACCGTGATATCGGGCACATCGGCGAGCGTCGGCAGGTTCAGGTCCGCCAGCCGGCCGACATCGACAATGTTGTCGAGCATGCCGACCGAGCAGCCGGTGGCGGACGCAAGGCCAAAGATCAGCCCGCCCTCTATTTGCTGGCGTACCAGATCGGGGTTGACCATGCGGCCGCAATCGACGGCGGCGACCAGGCGCGAAACCTTGACCTTGCCGCCGCTGATCCCGGCTTCCGCCAGCACCGCGACATGCGATCCGCGAAAGCTGTGGCAGGCGATCCCCTGGCCGCTGCCGGGCACGCCGCCCTGCCAGTTTCCCAGCGCCGCGGCAGTCTGCAGGCACCGCGCGAGCCGTGGCTGATCGCCGAGCATCGCCATGCGGAACGACAGCGCCTCCGCCTCCGCCACATGCGCCAGCTCGTCGATGAAGCTTTCGACGAAAAACGCAGTGTAGCTGTGCGCGGCCGACCGCCAATATCCGGTCGCCACGCCGATGTCGGCGGGGTGATGGTCGACGGCGTGGTTGGCGATGGCATAGGGCGGCACCGCGCCCGCAACCGAAGAGGGGTCGGCATTGCCCGGCAGCGCCAGCGCCGCCGCCGCCACCGGGTCGCCGCCGAGCAGCCGCGTCGCCAGTTCGCGCCCCGTCGACGGTGCCGCGATCTTGGCCAGCCAGCCGGCGATCATCCCCTTGTCGTCGAGCCGCGCCGACAACCGCCCGGCGGCGGCGGGACGGAATCGGTCGTGCTGGAAATCCTCGACACGCGACCAGGTGAGCTGCACCGGTTTTTGCACCTGGCGCGCGATCACTGCCGCCTGAACCGCCGCGTCATGTTCCAGCTTTTGCCCGAACGATCCGCCGACGAGCATCGGGTGCACCGTCACGCGCCCTTCGGAAATGCCCAAAGCAGTCGCAGCGGCGGTGCGCGCCAGGCCCGGCGCCTGCGTCGGCAGCCACAGTTCCAGTCGCCCCTGGCTGAACAGCGCAGTCGCGGTCATCGGTTCGATCGAGGCATGCGGCGCCAGCCCGACGCGATATTCCGCGCTCACCACCTTCGCGCCCTTGAACGCCGCCGAAAGGTCGCCCCGGCTGGCGACGCGCACCCCTTCGCCATCGAATGCCGCAGTCAACGCGGCATCGATCGAATCGCCGGTGACGCTGGTTTCGGGTTCGCGGAACGCCGGTTTCATTGCGATCAGCGCGCGTTCCGCCGCCCACCAATTGTCGGCAACCGTGGCGATCCACCGTTCGGTCTTCACTACCTGCTGCATGCCCCGCACCCGGCTGGCGGCGGCTTCGTCGGCGCGGACCAGCGCGCTGCCCGACGTCGGCCCCTGGCGGATCGCGGCATAGACCATGCCCGGCAACCGCACGTCGGCGGCAAAATTGGCCGTGCCATCGACTTTCGACGGCGCATCAAGCCGAGGCAGCGGCTGGCCATAGAGGCGTCCGTCCTCGCCGCTGCGCAACTGCAGGTCGGGCGGCACGCGTTCGTCGGCGGCATCGGCGGCAAGCTCGCCGAACTTCAGCCGGTCGCTGCCATGGATCACCATCCCGCCCGCGGTCCCGCACGACCGCCAGTCGACGCCCCATCGCACCGCCGCCGCCTTGCACAACAGCGCGCGCGCCGCCGCGCCCGCCTGGCGCAGGTCCGCCTCGAAAGCGCGAATCGACGTCGACCCGCCGGTCAGCACCAGCGCGGCGCGCGCGGCGTGCGTGCGCTGCATCCGTTCGGGCAGCCCCCCCAGCGCGGCTTCGAACAAGGTCCGCGCGGCGAGCGGGTTTGCGTAAAGCGGGTTGAGCGGCGCCGGTTCGACGCCCACCATGCGCCAGTCGGCGCCCAGTTCGTCCGCCACGATCTGCGGCATGGCCGTGTAAACGCCCTGCCCCATTTCGGCCTGCGGCACCGCCACGATCACGCGATTGTCGGTGCCGATCTTGATCCAGGCGCCGAAGACGCTTTCGCCTTCGTTCGCTGTCAGATTGACGACATAGCTGCGCGGCCAGACCGCCCATGCGACCACCAGCCCCACGCCCGCGCCGCCGCCGATCAGCAGCTGTCGTCGAGTGGGCCCTTTCCCGCTTCGCGCATCCTTTGCCATCGCCATCAGCCTCTATCGCGCATGGCGACTGCGCGCCAGACGGCTTCGCGCTCTTGGGTTTGCAACATCGAGCCGCTAAGAGGCCGATGAAACCAGCCGGGAAGCGCCAACGTGCTCGACATCCTCTCCGCCGCCGCGGGCCATATCCAGTTCACCGACCTGCATTTGAACAAGGTCGCGCTCGACCTCGGCTTCTTCCAGATCAAATGGTATTCGCTCGCCTATATCGCGGGCATCCTGATCGGCTGGTGGTACCTGCTCCAGTTGCTGAAACAGCCAGGCGCGCCGATGGCGCGGCGCCATGCCGACGACCTGGTCTTCTATGCCACGCTGGGCATCATCCTGGGCGGACGGCTCGGCTATGTCCTGTTCTACGCGCCCGACATGCTGCTGACGCCGGTGCAAGTGTTCAAGCTGTGGGACGGCGGCATGTCGTTCCACGGCGGGGCGATCGGTACCTTCATCGCCATCCTGCTGATCGCGCGGTTTCACAAGCTCGATTGGCTGCGCATCTGCGACTATGTCGCCTGCGCCGCGCCGTTCGGGCTGTTTTTCGGCCGTATCGCCAATTTCGTGAACGGCGAATTGTGGGGCAAGCCCGCCGATGTCCCCTGGGCGATCGTCTTCCCGCGCACCGTACCGTTGGGCCCCGACCCGGCGCGCCATCCGAGCCAGCTCTATGAGGCCGGGCTGGAAGGCATCGCGCTGTTCGCGATCCTGTGGTTCCTGTTCTGGCGCACCGATGCGCGGTATCAGCCGGGCAAGCTCGCAGGTGCCTTCACCGCCGGATATGGCGTGTTCCGCTTCATCGTCGAATTCTTCCGCGAACCCGATGCCCAGCTTGTCTGGCTTGTCGACCTGACCGGGCTGCACATGGGGCAGTGGCTGTGCATTCCGATGATCGCCGGCGGTATCTGGCTGATCGTCACCGCCAACGGCCGCCGCAAGCGCGTCACGCCGATCGCGGGCAACGAAAGCGTCGCCTGAGCCTGTGAGCGCAGCCGAACCGCATCTGCCCGAACGGCTTGCACGCGCGATCACGCTGGCGGGGCCGATCCCGCTGTCGCAGTTCATGGCGGCGGCGAACGATCATTATTACGCGACGCGCGACCCGCTGGGCGCGCGCGGCGACTTCACCACCGCGCCCGAAGTCAGCCAGATGTTCGGCGAGCTGATCGGCCTGTGCCTCGCCGACCTGTGGGACCGGGCGGGGCGGCCGTTCGTGCGCTATGTCGAGCTGGGGCCGGGGCGCGGCACGCTGGCCGCCGACGCGCTGCGCGCCATGGCGACCGTCGGGCTGGAACCGCCGGTCCATTTCATCGAGACAAGCCCGGTGCTGCGCGCCGCGCAGGCCGAACGCGTGCCGCATGCCGAATGGCACATCGACCCGGTGGGCGTGCCCGACGACGGCGCGCTGATGATCGTCGCCAATGAATTCTTCGACGCGCTGCCGATCCGCCAGCTTGTGAAGACCGGCGATGGGTGGTGCGAGCGCCGCGTGGCGTGCCAGGACACGCTGTTCCTACCGGTCGTCGGCACCACCGCGTTCGACCCGATCATCCCGCTGCCGCTGCGCGACGCCGCGCCGGGGTCGATCCTGGAAACCTCGCCCGCCAGCGTGTCGATGATGCGCGCGCTGTCGAAGCGGATGGTGATACAGGGCGGCGCGGCGCTGATCGTCGACTATGGCTATGTCGGCCCCGCGATCGGCGACACGTTGCAGGCGGTGCGCGACCATCAGTTCGCCAATCCGTTCGACGCGCCGGGCGAACAGGACCTGACCGCGCATGTCGATTTCGGCACGCTGGGCGAGGCCGCGCGCGACGAAGACGCCGTGACCTATGGCCCCGTCGAGCAGGGGCAATGGCTGGTGTCGCTCGGCATCGACCAGCGCGCCGCCGCGCTTGCCCGCACCGCCCCCGAACGCGCGGGCCAGATTGCCGAGGACCGCGCGCGGCTCGTGCTGCCCGAACAGATGGGCAGCCTGTTCAAGGCGCTCGCCGTGACCGCGCCCGGATGGCCCGTGCCGGCGGGATTCGAATGATCGCGCTGCGCCCGGCCGTCGTCGGCGACGGCCCCGAACTCGCGGCGATGGCGAAGCGGAGCTTCACCGATACCTTCGGCCATCTCTATCGCGCACGGGACCTCGCGACGTTCCTCGATTCGGCGTTCGGCGAAACCGGCCTGCCCGCGGAGCTTTCCGACTCCGCCTATGCCGTGCGGGTCGCGACCGACGCCGGGGCGATCATCGGCTTTGCCAAGACCGGGCCTGTCGCCTTTCCCGGCGAATGGAGTGCCGACACCGTCGAACTCCATCAGCTCTATGTGCTCGGCCCATGGCAGGGGACGGGCGTGGCGGCGCGGCTGATGGACTGGGTGATGGAAAGCGCGCGGGCGAGCGGCTATCGCCGGATCGTGCTCAGCGTCTTCGTCGACAACCACCGCGCGCAGCGATTCTACACTCGCTACGGCTTTGCCGAAATCGGGCGGTACGAATTCCGCGTCGGCGATCATGTCGACGACGACCGGCTGTGGAGTGCGCCCCTGTGAGCGTTGGAAGCGCAGACGTCGAAGTGGTCCGCGCAGGCGCGCTCGACGGCGTGGCGCACGGCTTTCTCGGCCGGCGCGGCGGCGTGTCGCGCGGAGTCCATGCCGGGCTGAACGTCGGGCCGGGGTCCGACGACGATGCCGATGCCGTCGCGGAGAACCGCCGCCGCGCAACCGAAGCGGTGCTGCCCGGCGGCACGCTCGTCACGCTATTCCAGGTTCATTCGCCCGACTGCGTGACCGTGATCGAGCCGTTCGGCGACCATCCGCGCCCGCGTGCCGACGCGCTCGTCACCGACCGGCCAGGGCTCGCGCTCGGCATCCTGACCGCCGATTGCGCGCCGGTGCTGTTCGCCGATCGCGAGGCGGGCGTGGTTGGCGCCGCGCATGCCGGGTGGAAGGGCGCGTTCGGCGGCGTGACCGATTCGACGCTCGCCGCGATGGAAGCGCTGGGCGCGCGGCGCGACCGCATCGCCGCCGCGATCGGCCCGTGCATCGCGCGCGCCAGCTATGAAGTCGACGCAGGCTTCCTCCACCGCTTTGCCGACCGCGATTCCGAAAACGAACGCTTCTTCACCGAAGGGCGGCGGCCCGACCGGTATCAGTTCGACCTGGAGGCCTATGTCGCGCACCGGCTGGCGCTCGGCGGATTGATGCGGATCGAGATGCTGGGCGAGGACACCTATGCCCAGCCCGACCGCTTTTTCAGCTATCGCCGCGCGACGCACCGCGCCGAATCGGATTACGGGCGCCAGATCAGCATCATCGGCATCGCCGGGTAACTGCCCCCGGCCCGTTGGTCCCGAGCGAAGTAGAGGGACCCACGCACCGGTGTCTCGACTGCGCTCGACACCAACGGGTAGGAGAGGTACCCGAATCGGCCGCGCCTGACCCGGAATTTTCGTACGCCACCGGGTGCGCAACTTCGTTTCGTTCGTTACCATCCCGTCCCATGCCCCCGCCCCGGAGGGCCAACAACGAGGAAGAGACGATGCAGGACGAAACCGAAGCCGAGCTGACGGGAACGACGCCGCGCCGCCGCCCCAAGCCCGACATCGACACCATCGGCGGGCGCAAGCTGAAACCGTCGACGCTGATGATGGGCCATGGTTATGACCCGATGCTGTCCGAAGGATCGCTCAAGCCCCCGATCTTCGCGACTTCCACTTTCGTCTTTCCCAATGCCGCCGCGGGCAAGCGCCATTTCGAAGGCGTAACGGGCAAGCGGCCGGGCGGCGCCGAGGGGCTGGTCTATTCGCGGTTCAACGGCCCCAACCAGGAAATACTGGAGGACCGGCTGGGCGTGTGGGAAGAGGCGGAGGACGCGCTCGCCTTCTCCTCGGGCATGTCCGCCATCGCGACGCTGTTCCTGGCGATGACCGGCCCGGGCGACACGATTGTCCATTCGGGCCCGCTTTATGCCGCGACTGAAACGCTGATCGCGCGGATCCTGGGCAAGTTCGGCGTCAAGTTCCTCGACTTTCCCGCGGGTGCCGGCCGTGACGAAATCGAAGCGGTGCTGCGTGAGGCGAACCAGGGCCGCGTCGCGCTGATCTACCTCGAAAGCCCGGCCAACCCGACCAATGTGCTCGTCGATATCGAGGCCGTCGCGGCCGCGCGTGACGCGGTGTTCGCCGATGCCGAGGACAAGCCGCCGATCGCCATCGACAACACCTTCCTCGGCCCGCTGTGGCAGCGGCCGCTGCGCCACGGCGCCGACATGGTCGTCTACAGCCTGACCAAATATGCCGGCGGCCATTCGGACCTGGTCGCGGGCGGCGTGCTGGGGTCGAAGAAGCATATCAACACGATCCGCATGATGCGCAACACCATCGGCACGATCTGCGATCCCAACACCGCCTGGATGCTGCTGCGCAGCCTGGAAACGCTCGAACTGCGCATGACGCGCGCGGGCGAGAATGCGGCGAAGGTCTGCGCCTTCCTGCGCGACCATCCCAAGGTGGAGAAAGTCGGCTATCTGGGTTTCCTGAAGGACGATGCGCAGGCCGACATCTATCGCCGCCACTGCACCGGCGCGGGGTCGACGTTCTCGCTCTATCTGAAGGGCGGCGAGAAGGAGGCGTTCGCCTTCCTCGACGCGCTGCGGATCGCCAAGCTGGCGGTCAGCCTGGGCGGCACCGAGACGCTGGCGTCGGCGCCCGCCGCGATGACGCATCTGTCGGTGCCCGATGCGCGCAAGCTGGCGCTGGGCATCACCGACAATCTGGTGCGCATCTCGATCGGTGTCGAGGACGCCGACGACCTGATCGCCGATTTCGAACAGGCGCTCGCCAGCTTCTGACGCGGGCAGGCAGCATCCGTCGCGGCGAGCGTAGCGAAGCAATCCAGAGTCCCGCGCGGCGCCCTGGAGTGCTTCGCTGCGCTCGCAAGGACGGACGGGATCAATCAAGGGTCGTCCCGCTCCGCCTTCGATCCTGCTCGACCGCTGCGACCTGATCGGGACCGACGGAACGCCAACTCGTGGCCGGGGCTAGGCTCCGGCCGCGTGCTGCGCTCTCCTGCGGCGCGATGACGCGCCCCACGCTTCGCTCCCGCATCGCCGCGACGCTCGCCCTGCTGTCGCTGCCGGCGCCGCCCGCGCTCGCGCAGGCGCCCGCCCCCTATGACGCCGTCGACCCGATGATCGGCACGGGCGGCGAGGGGCACACTTATCCGGATGCCACCGCGCCGTTCGGCATGGTGCAGGTCAGCCCCGACACCGACACGATGTGCGAGATCCGCCAATGCTATGGCCATGCGGCGGGCTATCGCTACGACGATCCCGCGATCCAGGGCTTTTCGCAGACGCATTTTTCGGGCGCGGGCCATTCGGACCTGGGCGATTTCCCGATGATGCCGGTCGCGGGCGACGCCGTCCCGCTGGAGCCGGCAGCGCGAGCGATCCCGACAGCGGCTATCGCTCGCGCTTCGACCATGCGAGCGAAGTGGCGCGCCCCGGCTATATGCCGTGACGCTTGCCGATGCGGGCGTCCGCGTCGCGCTGACCGCGCCCGCGGCGCCGCGTCAGTCGGTGTCGACGCGTTCGATGTCGGCGCCGACGGCCTGGAGCTTTTCTTCAAGCCGCTCATAGCCGCGATCGAGGTGATAGACGCGGCTAACCTGCGTCTCGCCCTCGGCCGCCAGGCCCGCGAGGATCAGGCTCATCGACGCGCGCAAGTCGGTCGCCATCACCGGCGCGCCCACCAGCCTGTCGACGCCGCGCACGAAGGCTGAGCGCCCGCGCACCGAAATATCGGCGCCCATGCGCGCCAGTTCGGGCACGTGCATGTAGCGGTTTTCGAAAATCGTCTCGGTCAGCACGCTGGCGCCGTCCGCCATGCACAGCATCGCCATGAACTGCGCCTGCATGTCGGTGGCGAAACCCGGGAAGGGCGCAGTCGAAAGCGTCAGCGGCCGGATGCCGTTCGACGCCTCGACAAACAGCGAATCGCGGCGCTCCTCGACCGTTATCCCCGCTTCGACCAGCGCGGCGATGGTCGCGCGCATGTCGTTCGCATTCGCGCCCACCAGTTCAAGCGCGCCGCCGGTGATCGCAGCGGCGCAGGCATAGCTGCCCGTCTCGATCCGGTCGGGCATCACGCGATAGGTGGCACCGTGCAGCCGGTCGCGCCCCTCGATCTCAAGCGTCTCGGTGCCGATGCCGTCGATCGAAGCGCCCATCGCCAGCAGGCAGCGGCACAAGTCCACGATCTCGGGCTCGCGCGCGGCATTCTCGATTACCGTCCCGCCCCGGGCGGTCACCGCCGCCATCACGGCATTTTCGGTCGCGCCGACCGACACGACGGGAAAGCTGACGCGCCCGCCGGCCAACCGGCCGCCCGGCGCCTTGGCACGGACATAGCCCGCCGCAAGTTCGATTTCCGCGCCCATCGATTCAAGCGCCTTCAGGTGCAGGTCGATGGGGCGGTTGCCGATCGCGCAGCCGCCGGGCAGCGATACCGTCGCCTCGCCCGCGCGGCCGACCAGCGGACCGAGCACCAGAATCGACGCGCGCATCTTTCGCACGATGTCGTAGGGGGCGACGGTCGACGTCAGCCGCGCCGCGCGCATCGTCATCACGCGCCCGAATTCATTCGGATGCGTGCCCTCGATCATCGTCGACACGCCAAGCTGGTTGAGCAGGTGCCCGAAACCGTCGACATCGGCCAGCCGCGGCAGATTGCGCAACGTCAGCGGTTCGTCGGTAAGCAGCGCACAGGGAAGCAGCGTCAGCGCGGCGTTCTTGGCACCCGAAATGGCGATACGGCCGGAAAGGCGGTTTCCGCCGCGAATTAGGATACGGTCCATTGGGGGCTTCTACTCGGTGGCGGAAGCGGTGCAAGGGGATCGCCCCCGGCAACCGGCTACCGGGGGAGGAAATTCAGGCCTTTTCCAGCGTACACTGGAGCGGATGCTGGTTCTGGCGCGCGAAGTCGATCACCTGCGACACCTTGGTCTCGGCAACTTCATAGCTGAATACGCCGCACACGCCGACGCCGCGCTGATGCACCTGCAACATCACTCGCGTCGCTTCCTCCACGCTCATGCGAAAGAAGCGCTGGAGGACGAGCACGACGAATTCCATCGGCGTATAGTCGTCGTTGAGCATCAGGACGCGGTACGGCGTCGGCTTCTTCGTACGTGTCTGCGTACGGGTCGCGATTCCGACCGAGGTGCCGCCGCCGTTTTCGCGATCGTCGTCCTCGGCCATGGTCGCAATGCGGGGTTCAGGGAGCAAAGCCATGTCGGTCGCAAAAATATGGTAGCGAAGCGCGATCGGCAAGGCCGACCCGCACACGCTACGCGCCCGGAACGGAAATAGTCGCCACCCTTGCGCCCGCTGGACGAGCGCGGGCGCCGGCCGGGCGAAATAAAAAGGGGCAGCCGCACGGCGGCCGCCCCTCTTAATTCGTGCCGATCCGATGGATCAGGCCGCCTTCTTCGCCTTTTCGACGGCGGCGGCAAAGCGGCTCGACAGCGGCTGCGTGACGTCACCCGCCAGCTTCAGCATCGCTTCGGTGTTCTTCGAGCTTTCCGCGACCAGCGAGTCGAAGGTCGAACGAACGAAATCGCTCTGCAGCTTGAAGAATTCGGCCGGCGACTTGACCGACGCCATGTTCTTCAGCGCGGCAGTCGCTTCCTCGAACGACTTGCGGCCATATTCGGCGGCTTCCTGGCCCAGCGTTTCCAGGCCCTTGGCCGTGATGCGGCCCGATTCGACGAGCGCTTCGACATTGCCCTTGGCAAAGTCGTTCATTTCCTCGACCATCTTGGTCGACTTTTCGACAGCGGCCTTGGCGCGGTCGTTCATGTCGGCGAAGAAGGCCTGCGCCTTCTCGACATTCTTTTCCATGGTGGTTTCCATCGTGAAAATTTCCTTCCTGGCCGGCGCCGTCGCGGCCGGGGCGGCGGCGACGGGTTGCTCGGCGACGGTTTCAACTACTTCCTGCGGCGCTGCTTCCGGGCTTGCGACCTGCTCGGGCGGCGAAGGAGGAACGGGCGCGGGTTCGACCGCGACCTCCACCTTGGGCTCCGGCGTCTTCTTTTCGGCTCCGGCGGCAGCAACCGGCGGCTTCGGAGCGGCGGGCTTTTTCGCGCGCGCCGCGGGCGTGGCAGCGGCGGGCTTCGTGCCTTCCGCCTTGGGTCCCTTGCTGGCCATATGGCCCTCCTCGCTAGCTGTTGCTGCGCCGCAGCATATACGCCTTTGTTGCAGTGCGCGCAAGCGTTATTGTGCAGTGCAGCAAAAGTCTAGCCGCAAGGGAGAAACGGCTTATCTGGAACGAACATAGTTGCCGGGCGCATCCCCCAGCGCCTTCAACTTGCCGCGCCCTGGAACACGCGCCCCTTTCGCGGGCACGCGTTCGGAGTCGATGGAACCGATCCAGGCGACCCAGTCGGGCCACCAGCTCCCCTTGGTCTCGGCCGCCCCGGCGAGGAACTCCGCCAGCGTCCGGGCGCGACCGCCATTGGTCCAATATTGATATTTGCCCGACGCGGGCGGGTTTACCACGCCGGCGATGTGCCCGGATCCGGCAAGCACGAACCGCACCGGCCCCTGGAAATAATCGGTGATCTTCCAGACACTCTGCGCCGGTGCGATATGGTCCTCGCGTCCCGCCTGGACATAGGCGGGGACCGCCACTCGCGTCAGATCGACAGGCGTGCCGCCGATCGCCAGCGAATCGCGCTGCACCAGCCGGTTGTCGCGATAGAGGTCCGACAGATAGCTTAGGTGCCATGCCGCCGGCAGGTTGGTGACGTCGGAATTCCAGTGGAGCAGGTCGAAGGGCAGATAATCCTCGCCCATCAGATAGTTGTTGGTGACATAGCTCCAGATCAGGTCGCGCCCGCGCAGCAGGTTGAACGTCGCCGCCATATAACGCCCGTCGAGGAAGCCCTCGGCCGAGAGCGTGCGGATCAGCTCCAGCTGCTCGTCGTCGACGAACAGGTGCAGGTCGCCCGCCTCGCTGAAATCGACCTGCGCGGTGAAGAAAGTCGCGCTCCTGACCTTCTCCGCCTGCCCGCGCGCGGCGAGCACCGCCAGCGTGGCGGCCAGCGTGGTTCCCGCGACGCAATAGCCGATGGCGTGGACTGCATCGACTTTCAACAGGTCGCGCACCGTGTCGATTGCATCGATCTGGCCGCGTTCGACATAATCGTCCCACACGACATGCTTCATCGTCGCGTCTGCCGATCGCCACGACACGACGAACACTGTCATCCCCTGATCGACCGCCCATCGGATGAAACTCTTCTCCGGCGTCAGGTCGAGGATGTAGAAGCGATTGATCCATGGCGGGAAAATGACGATTGGCGTCTTGTACACACTCTCGGTCGTCGGCGTGTACTGGATCAGTTCATACAGGTCGGTGCGCTTCACCACCTTGCCGGGCGTGGTCGCCAGGTTGCGGCCGACTTCGAACGCGTCGGGGGCCGTTTGCGTCATCTGGCCCTTCGCCAGATCGCTCAGCATATGCTGCAACCCGCGCAACAGGCTCTCGCCGCGCGTCTCGATCATGCGTTCGAGCACCAGCGGATTGGTGGCGGGAAAGTTCGACGGACTGATCGCGTCGATCAGCCCGCGCGTGGCAAAGCGGATCTGCTCCTTGTACCGCGGCTCCACGCCTTCCAGCGCGTCGACGCCCTTCAACAGATGGTCGCTGACCAGGAAATAGCTCTGGCGCAGAAAGTTGAACAGCGGGTGTTCGCGCCACTGCGGCGCCTTGAACCGCTTGTCGCGCGCCTGCTCGGGCGTCTCCTCGAACGGAGCCGCGTGTTCGGGGTCGAAGAAGCGCTGCCACAGCGCCATGGTGTCGGTCCAGAATGCCGCCGCCGCCGCCATCGGCGGACGCGACTCGGCAAGGCCGGGAAAGGCCGGCGCCTCGGGCAGATGCCCCGCAAGGTCAAAGCCATGTTCGAGCAGCATCTGCTGCGCGCGGCCGAGCACCCAGGTCCAATGCTGCAAGTCCTCCAGCGTCGGCGGCGTGGTGGCGAACGCGGCGGTATCGGCGGGGACGGTATCGGCCATGGGCATCCTCGACAGCGCGTGTATGGGCGCCGGCATGGCCCGGCAGGCACCGCGCCGACATCGCGATTGTTCCCGAGTGCTAGCCCGATTGGAAACGGATTGCAGCCGCGATTGTTCGCTGCGCAGGCGAAATGCCGGTCAAGCGGGATTCCCGGTTGCGCGCTTATGGCCTAGAAGGAGCGCTGGCAGATAATTGCCCGAGTCCTCCATCAAAGAGAAATCAAATGTCCGACGAGTTCTACCGCATCAAGCGCCTGCCCCCCTATGTCATCGCCGAAGTGAACGCGATGCGGGCAGCGGCGCGTGCGGCGGGCGAGGACATCATCGACCTGGGCATGGGCAACCCCGACCTGCCGCCGCCCGACCATGTCATCGACAAGCTGTGCGAAGTCGCGCGCAAGCCCGACGCGCACGGCTATTCGCAGTCGAAGGGCATTCCCGGCCTGCGCCGCGCCCAGGCCAATTATTACGCGCGCCGCTTCGGCGTCGACCTGGACCCCGAAACCGAAGTGGTCGTCACCATGGGGTCGAAGGAGGGGCTGGCCAGCCTTGCCACTGCAATCACGGCGCCGGGTGACGTGATTCTGGCGCCGAACCCCAGTTATCCCATCCACACCTTCGGCTTCATCATCGCGGGCGCCACCATCCGCGCGGTGCCGACGACCCCCGACGAGGCCTATTTCAAGAGCCTCGAGCGCGCGATGGCGTTCACGGTCCCGCGTCCCAGCGTTCTGGTAGTCAACTATCCGTCGAACCCGACGGCGGAGACCGTCGACCTCGCCTTCTATGAACGGCTGGTCGCCTGGGCACGCGAGAACCAGGTGTGGATCCTATCCGACCTCGCTTATTCGGAGCTCTATTTCGACGGCAATCCCACGCCGTCGATCCTGCAGGTAAAGGGCGCCAAGGACGTCGCGGTCGAATTCACCTCGCTGTCCAAGACCTATTCGATGGCGGGTTGGCGCATGGGATTTGCCGTCGGCAACAAAAAGCTGATCGCGGCGATGGCGCGCGTCAAATCCTATCTCGATTACGGCGCGTTCACGCCGATCCAGGCGGCTGCGTGCGCCGCGCTCAACGGCCCGCAGGACATCGTCGAAAAGAACCGCCAGCTTTATCACAAGCGCCGCGACGTGCTGGTCGAATCCTTCGCCCGGTCGGGGTGGGACATCCCCAGCCCGCCCGCGTCGATGTTCGCCTGGGCGCCGTTGCCGCCCGCGCTCGCGCATCTGGGCAGCCTGGAGTTCTCGAAGCAACTGCTCACCCAGGCCAAGGTCGCGGTGGCGCCCGGCGTCGGCTATGGCGAGAACGGCGAAGGCTATGTCCGCATCGCGATGGTCGAAAACGAACAGCGGCTGCGCCAGGCGGCGCGCAACGTGAAGAAGTACCTCCAGTCGATGGGCGTCAACACGCCCAGCAGCAAGGTCGGCTGACCGAACGGAAACGGGGCGCCTGTACCG
>JBMOOB010000029.1:0-71334 GCA_049323815.1 Pseudomonadota bacterium
CGTGGCTGCCGTGGCAATTCCTCAGGCGGCGCGCAATTCTTCCAGAAATGCACCGAGTTCGCGCGACAGGCCGGCGGCGCCGTCCATCAGGCGTTCGGCGAGCAGGCGCATCTGGCGTGCGCTGTCCGACGCCCCGCGCGACGTCCCGCCGATCGCCTGCATGTCCAAATGGATTCCGGCGCTCGCATCGACTGCCTCATCGACGTTGCGTGCGATCAGCCGCGTCGCCTGTTCCTGCGTCGCTACTGCCGATTCGACTTCTGCGGACAGCGCGGCCATCGCGCCGACCGCGCGCTCGACTTCGCCGTTCGCTTCGACCACCTGGTCGATGCCCTGGCGGATGGTGTGGACATGGTGCGTGATGCGCCGCGCCGCGTTGCCGGTCTGATTGGACAATTGCTTCACTTCATTGGCGACGACGGTAAAGCCGCGCCCGGCCTCGCCCGCACGCGCGGCCTCGATCGTGGCATTGAGCGCGAGCAGGTTCACCTGGCCCGCGATTTCGGAGATCATCGCGATCACCGTGTCGATCGATTGTGCCGCGCCCAGCAGTTCGCGTGCACGCTGGCCACCGGTTTCCACCAGAGTCATCGCGCGGGTTGCCGCGGCGTTGGCGTCGACGGTGCTGCCGGCGATCCGCGCCAGCGCCCCGGCCAGGTCGCGCCCGCGCGACGCGATCTCGCTCATATTGTAACCGGTCTGCGTCGCGGCGCTCGCCACGGCAGTCGCCCGCTCGCCCGCCAGCACGGCGCGGTCGACCGTCGCGCCGGCATTGTCGTCCAGCTCGCGGGCGAGCGTGTTCATGCCGCCGGTCAACGTCGCGATCTGTGCCTCGAACCGCTCGGTCGCGCGCTCGATTCGTTCGGCGCGCAGCGCGCTGGCGCGCGCGGCGATCCGCTCGCGCTCGGCGGCGAGCATCAGCAGCCGGCGGTTGGTCGCAATGCCGAACAACCGCCCGCCCAGCGTGAAAATCATCCCTTCCGTCCCACCGGCGGCGCGGTAGTGGTCGAGCAGCGCCTCCGGCGGCTGGGTGATTTCCGCGATCGGGCAGGGGCGGACATAGCGGCGCAGGCTGCTGCCGAACGCCGGATTGCGCACCAGCGCATGGCCGAAGGGATTGAGCAGTAGCCGGCGGACGTCGCGTTCGAACAAGGCGCCGACCGGGCGGCGCACGGCGTCGACCACCGGCACCAGCCGCAGGTCCAGGTCGCTCTGGAAGCGGTCGATCGCTTCGGACAGCGACGCGCCCTCCGTCAGATACAGCGGCGCACGCTCGGCATCGGTCAGCCAGGCGCCGGGCCGCGCCCCGGAACGGGCGGCGGGGGAATCAAGGGCGTCGCGCTTTTGGGTCATCGTGCGACCGGAGTAACGCGCTTTCGGTAAAGGGCTGATTATCCATAGGTTACAGTTCAAAGAATCCGGGGCGTACACGCGTCGGAATCGCGCCTGTGATCGCGCGCTTGCCCCGCGACGCGGCTGCGGCTAGAGGCGCGGGCGTGACGGGTTCCCGGTAGCACGGGATCAAAAGGGAATCCGGGAAGGCGCGCAGGCGGAGCCCCGCGACGCGCCGGTCCGGAGCTGCCCCCGCAACTGTAGCCGGCGAGCCGGCGCGCCACATGCCACTGGAAGCAATTCCGGGAAGGCGGCGTGCCAATGGTGTTGACCCGGGAGCCAGGAGACCTGCCCGTCACGGTCGATCCACTGCGCGGGCGGGGTGCACCGGGCGGACGAGGCGGAAACCCTCGAGCGAGCGACACCGAACCGGGTCGCCTGATGCAACAGGAACGCAAGGCGACCCTATGTGAAGGGTGTCTTGTACCATGAAGACCAGTTCCATCCTGTTGCTGGCGACCGCCTTGTGGCCCGCCATTCCTGCTTCGGCGCAGAGTGTCGGTGGCGACGACAATAATGATATCGTGGTGACGGCAAGCGGCGTCGAGCGGCACGCCGACGAGACCGGCCGGTCGATCACGCAAATCGACCGCGACACGATCGTGCAGCGCCAGACCGTTTCCTTGTCCGACCTGCTGGCGACGACGCCGGGCGTGACCGTCTCGCGCAACGGCGGCCCCGGCGCCGTGACGGCGGTGCGCATCCGCGGCGCCGAGGATGCGCAGACGCTGGTGCTGATCGACGGGGTGCGGGTGAACGACCCGTCGTCGCCGGGCGGCGCCTATGACTTCGGCAATCTGCTCGCCGGGTCGATCGCGCGCGTCGAAGTGCTGCGCGGCCCCAATTCGGTGATCTGGGGCAGCCAGGCGCTGGGCGGCGTCGTCAACATCGTGACCGATCGTGCGCAGACCGGGCTGCACGCGCGCGCCAACGCCGAATATGGCTATGCCGATCAGGTGTCGGCCGATGCGGGCATCTCGGGCGGGACCGACCGCATTCGCGCGGCGATCACCGGCGGCTATTTCCGCACCGACGGCGTGTCGCAGGCCGCGGTCGGGACCGAGGCCGACGGCTATCGCCAATATCATGCCAGCGGCCGCGTGAGCCTAGATCTGGCCCCCGGCATCGGCTTCGACGTCGGCGGCTATTATGCCGACAGCAAGCTTGACCTCGACGGCTTTCCGGCGCCGACCTATCGCTTCGCCGACACCGCCGAATATTCGAAGGCGCAGGAGCTGTACGGCTATGCCGCGCTGCGCGCGCAGCTAGGCCCCGTCGCCAACCGGCTGGGCTTCACCATCGCCGACATCAATCGCGACAATTACGACCCGACGGTGCAGGCCGATCCGCTCTATCTCTATCGCGGACGCAGCGAGCGGTACGAATATCGCGGCGACGCAGTGCTGGCGAAGCAGCTTCGCCTCGTCTTCGGCGCCGAGCGGGAGAACCAGCGCTTTTACGACGGTACAACGACCTTCCGCGCGGACACGACCAGCTTCTATGGCGAGGCGATCGTCACGCCGGTCGACCGCGTCACGCTGACCGCCGGGGTTCGCAACGACGACCACAGCCGCTTCGGCGGCCAGGTGAGCTGGGGCGCCGCGCTGGCGGTGCGGCCGATTGACGGCACGCTGCTCCACGCCAGCTATGGCGAGGGGTTCAAGGCGCCCACGCTCTATCAGCTGTTCGCGCCCTTCTACGGCACCGACACACTCGATCCCGAAACGGCGAAGAGCTACGAATTCGGCGCGCGGCAGGATCTGCTGGGCGGCAAGGTGCGGATCGGGGCGACGTGGTTCCACCGCGACACGCGCAACCAGATCGACTTCGACATGACCCGCTACACCTACGGCAACATCGCGCGCACGCGCGCCGAGGGTGTCGAGCTGGAACTGGCGGTGCAGCCGGTGCGCGACCTGCGATTCACCGCCAACTACACTTATACCGATGCCGAAAACCGATCGGCGGGATATGTCGGCAACGACCTGGCCCGCCGCCCGAAGGACGCGGCCAGCGTGTCGGTCGACTGGCGCTCGCCGATCGGCCTGGCGCTGGGCGGCACGGTGGCGATGGTCGGCGACAGCTACAACGACGCGGGCAACTTCACGCGGATCGACGGCTACACGCTGGTCGGCATCCGCGCCGAAATGCCGATCGGGGAGCGGTTCGCGCTCTATGGCCGGATCGACAATCTGTTCGACGAAAAATACGAAACGGTCTCGGGATACGGCACCTATGGCCGCGCCGCCTATGCCGGCGTCCGGCTGAAGTTCGACTGATGCGTCGCGCCGCGCTTCTTTCCATCGCGTTCGCCTTCGCGTTGGCGAGCTGCGCGGCGGCGCCGTCGCAATCGCGCGGCGGCGGGATCGTATCGCTCAATCCGTGCGCCGACGCGATGCTGGTTCGGCTGGTCCCGCCCGACCGCGTGGCGGCGATCAGCCATTATTCGGCCGACCCCGCCGCCAGCTCGATTTCCCCCCAAGTCGCCGCGCGATACCGCCACACGCGCGGCACGGCGGAGGAAGTCATCGCGATGCGCCCCGACATCGTGCTGGCGCACAGCTTTGTCTCGCCATCGGTGCGCGCGGCGTTGGACAGGGCGGGGGTGAAGACGATCTATCTCGGCACGCCCAGCACCGTCGAGGACAGCAAGGCGCAGGTGGCCGAAGTCGCCGCGCTGGTCGGCGCCGAGGATGCCGGGCGCGCGCTGAATGCCGAAATCGACCGTGCAGTCGCGGCTGCTTCCGACTATCGGGGGGCGCCGATTCCGGCGCTGCTGTGGATCAGCGGCAATCTCGTCTCGGGGGGAGGGACATTGCTGGACGACATGATGGTGCGCGCCGGGTTCAGCGACCAGGCGGCTTACTATGGGCTGCAATTCACCGGCTACCTGCCGATGGAGCGCGTGATCGTCGATCCGCCGCGCGTGATGTTGGTGCCCGATGAGCAGGGCCGCGACCGATCGTCGCGCGCGGCGATGCTGCGGGCACGTGCGCTCGCGCATGTGCCGGGCAAGGTGGTGCAGGCGCCCTTTCCCCGCCGCCTCGTCAATTGCGGCGGGCCGGTGATTATCGACGCGATGGACCGGCTGGCCGACGTGCGGCGGAGCGTCGCGCCATGAACCGCGCGCTGTTGATCCTGTCGCTGGCGCTGCTCGTCGCGCTGCTGTTCGCCGGGTCGCTGATGGCGGGCAAGGTGTGGGTGCCGGCAAGCGCGTGGTTCAGCGACGATCCGCGCTGGTGGATCATCGTCGAACTGCGGCTGCCGCGCGCGCTGCTCGGGCTTGCCATCGGCGCGGCGCTGGGGCTGTCGGGCGCGGTGCTGCAGGGTTATCTGCGCAATCCGCTCGCCGACCCGGCGGTCGTCGGTATTTCGTCGAGCGCGGCGCTGGGCGCGGTCGCCGCGATCGTGATTTTCGCCGCCAGCGCGCCGCCGGTCATTTTTGGCGCGGCGATGGCGGGGGCGGGCGGCGCGGTGCTGCTGCTTTCCGCGCTCGCCTGGCGGTCGCAGAGCGCAGTCTCGTTCATCTTGGCGGGCACCGTGCTCGCCAGCCTGTCCGGCGCGCTGACTGCGTTCCTCATCTCGATCGCGCCCAACCCCTGGGCGACGGCGGAAATCATCGACTGGATCATGGGGTCGCTAACCGACCGCAGTTTTGCCGAGGGGCAGTTGGCGTTGCCGTGCATTGCCGTCGGCTGTGCGCTGCTGCTCGCCACCGGCCGGTCGCTCGACGCGCTGACGCTGGGCGAGGATGCCGCGCGGTCGCTGGGCGTGCGGCTGGCGCGGGTGCAGGCGCTGATCGTTCTCGGTACGGGGCTCGCGGTCGGCGCGGGCGTCGCGGTGACGGGCGTAGTCGGCTTCGTCGGGCTGATCGTGCCGCATGTGATGCGCCCGTTCACGGGCGCGCGGCCGTCGGCGCTGCTGGTGCCCAGCATGCTGGCGGGCTCGGCGCTGGTGCTGGCGGCGGACAGCCTCGTCCGACTCGCACCCGGCGCGACCGAGATCCGGCTGGGCGTCGCGATGGCGATGCTGGGCACGCCTTTCTTCTTCGTCCTCCTCCTCAAGATGCGGCGGTCGGCATGGATTTGAACATTCGCGACCTGTCGGTCAGCCTGGGCAATCGCGCGGTGCTGCGCGACGTGACGGCCAGCTTTCGACCCGGCCGGGTGACGGCGATCCTGGGCCCGAACGGGTCGGGCAAGTCGACGCTGGTGAAGACGCTCGCCGCGCTGGTCGAGCCCGACGCGGGGCGGGTGAAGCTGGGCAACCGGCTGATCGCGGGGATGGACGCGCGCGAGCGTGCCCGCACGATCGGCTATCTGCCGCAGGACGGGCAGGTGCACTGGAATGTCGCGGTGCGTGACGTGGCGGCGCTGGGCCGCTTCCCGCACCGTGCGCCCTTTGCCGCGCCGTCCGATGCCGACATTCAGGCCGTGGCGGCGGCAATGGCGGCGACTGCGACCGACGCGCTCGCCGACCGGCGCGCCAATGAACTGTCGGGCGGCGAGCGTGCGCGCGTGCTGCTGGCGCGCGCGCTGGCGGGGACGCCCGACTGGCTGCTCGCCGACGAACCGCTGGCGAGCCTCGACCCCGTCCACCAGATCGACATGCTCGACCAGTTGCGCGGGGTGGCGCGGGCGGGGATGGGCGTGGTGATCGTGCTGCACGACCTGATCCAGGCGGCGCGCGCGGCGGACGATGTGCTGCTGCTGCGCGACGGGCGCGTGGTCGCGTTCGGCGCGACGCGCGACGTTTTGGTGCACCAGCCGCTGCGCGATACCTTTGGGGTCGAAGTGATGCTGGTGCCCGACTCGCTCGGCTACCTGCTGCCGGTGCCGATCGGGCGCGTGAAGCAAGGCTAGGCCGTCCGCCGCAACCCTGGTTGCACATCGCGCCCTTGCGGCACCGTTGGCAATATTATTACAAGCGCTCGAAACCATGCCGAGTCCCGCCGGGACGAAAGAGCATGCACACCATAGGAGAGCGTTGCCCATGCGTATCATCGACCATGTCCTTGCCGGCGCAGCGAGTGGCGCAGCCACTGCGCGGACCGGCGAGGTGTTCGATCCCAACAACGGCACGGTGCAGGCCAAGGTGCGCCTTGGCGGCCAGCCCGAGCTCGACGCCGCTGTCGCCGCCGCGCAGGCCGCGCAGCCCGGCTGGGCCGCGACCAATCCGCAGCGCCGCGCGCGCGTGCTGTTCCGGTTCAAGGAACTGGTCGAGGCGCATATGGACGAACTGGCACACCTGCTGTCGTCCGAACATGGCAAGGTCATCGCCGACGCGAAGGGGGACATCCAGCGCGGGCTGGAAGTCATCGAATTCGCCTGCGGCATCCCGCACGCGCTGAAGGGCGAATATACGCAGGGCGCGGGGCCGGGCATCGACGTCTATTCGATGCGCCAGCCGCTGGGCATTGGCGCGGGCATCACGCCGTTCAATTTCCCCGCGATGATCCCGATGTGGATGTTCGGCGTGGCGATCGCATGCGGCAATGCCTTCATCCTGAAGCCGAGCGAGCGCGACCCGTCGGTCCCCGTGCGGCTGGCCGAGCTGATGCTTGAGGCCGGGCTTCCCCAAGGCGTGCTTCAGGTCGTGCACGGCGACAAGGAAATGGTCGACGCGATCCTCGACCATCCGGCGATCGGCGCGGTCAGCTTCGTCGGCTCATCCGACATCGCGCATTATGTCTATCGTCGCGGCGTCGCGGCGGGCAAGCGCGTGCAGGCGATGGGCGGCGCCAAGAACCACGGCATCGTCATGCCCGACGCCGATCTGGACCAGGTCGTCGCCGACCTGTCGGGCGCGGCGTTCGGTTCGGCGGGCGAGCGTTGCATGGCGCTGCCGGTCGTGGTGCCGGTTGGCGACAAGACGGCGGACGCGCTGCGCGAGAAGCTGATCCCGGCGATCGCGGCGTTGCGCGTCGGCGTGTCGACCGATTCGGACGCGCATTATGGCCCGGTCGTCAACGCCGCGCACAAGGCGCGCGTGGAAAACTGGATCCAGACCGGCGTCGACGAAGGCGCCGAGCTGGTGGTCGACGGGCGCGGCTTCACGCTGCAGGGGCATGAGCAGGGCTTTTTCATCGGCCCGTCGCTGTTCGACCGCGTCACGCCCGACATGCAGAGCTATCGCGAGGAAATCTTCGGCCCGGTCCTCCAGATCGTCCGCGCCCCCGATTTCGAAGCCGCGCTGCGGCTGCCGAGCGCGCATCAATATGGCAATGGCGTCGCCATCTTCACGCGCAACGGCCATGCCGCGCGCGAATTCGCCGCACGCGTGAATGTCGGCATGGTCGGCATCAACGTGCCGATCCCGGTGCCGGTCGCGTATCACAGCTTCGGCGGGTGGAAGCGGTCGGCGTTCGGCGACGTCAACCAGCACGGCATGGAAGGCGTCCGGTTCTGGACCAAAATCAAGACCGTGACTCAGCGCTGGCCCGATGGCAGTGCAACGGGCGAGAATGCGTTCGTAATTCCAACCATGGGGTGATCGGCGATGCGGGGGATCTTGCTGGCGCTGGCGGCGCTGCTTTCGGCGGCAGTGCCCGCCAATGTCGGAACCGGGACCGTGGAGGTGCGGCATGCCGGCGGCTCGGTCCCTGTCGCGGCAGTCGCCGGCAAGCGCATCGCGCTCAGCTTTGACGATATTCCGCGCGGCGCAGGCGCGTTCATGACGCAGGACCAGCGCGCCGAGGCGCTGATCGCCGCGCTGCGCCGTGCGCGCGTGCCGCAGGCGGCATTCTTTGTGAACCCGGTGCGCATCAATCCGGACACGCGCGGGGCCGATCATATCAAGGCCTATGTCGCCGCCGGCCATGTCATCGCCGACCACAGCTTCACGCACCCGCACCTGTCGGAAGTGACCGCCGACGCCTATCTGGCCGACATCGACAAGGCCGAGGAGTGGTTGAAACAGCAGCCCGGACGCCGCCCCTGGTTCCGTTTCCCGTTCCTTGACGAAGGCGGCAAGGACAAGGCGAAGCGCGACGCGGTGCGCGCGGGGCTGAAGGCGCGCGGGCTTCAGAACGGCTATGTCACGGTCGACGGCAGCGACTGGTATATGGAGCAGCTCTGCATCGAGGCAGTGAAAGCGGGCAAGGCGATCGACCGCGATGCGCTGCGCGACCTCTATGTCGAAACGCATGTCCAATCGGCCGATTTCGCCGACGACCTGGCGATCCGGGCGATCGGCCGGTCGCCGGTGCATGTGCTGCTGCTGCACGAAACCGACCTCGCCGCCCTGTATATCGAGGATCTGGTCAAGGCACTGCGCGCCGACGGCTGGGAAATCGTCAGCGCGGACGAGGCCTATACCGACCCGATCCACACCGCCGAGCCCGATACGCCCTATGCCAGCGGCACGTTGATCGAGGCGCTGGCGTGGGTGGTCAATCTGCCGGCCCCGCGCTGGTATGAACGCAACAAGACGAGCGTCGCGAAGCAACTCTTCGACGACCGCGTATTGCACGAGACACCGAAGAAATGACCGACCAGTTCGACCTGACCGACGAACAGCGCCAGATCCAGGAAATGGCGCGCGCCTTCACTGCCGACAACATCACGCCCTTCGCGGGCGAATGGGACGAGAAGCATCTTTTCCCGCGCGACACGATCCGCGCGGCGGCGGAACTGGGCTTCGCTTCCATCTATGTGTCCGAGGAGTCGGGCGGCATCGGGCTGGGCCGATTGGAGGCCGCGCTCATCATGGAGGCGATGGCCTATGGCTGTCCGTCGACCAGCGCGTTCATCTCGATCCACAACATGGTCAGTTGGATGATAGACCGGTTCGGATCGCAGAGAGTGAAGGACAAATACCTGCCGTCGCTCATCACGATGGAGCGGATGGCCAGCTATTGCCTGACCGAACCGTCGTCGGGGTCCGACGCGGCCGCGCTGAAGACGCGCGCGGTAAGGGACGGCGACCATTATGTCGTTACCGGCACCAAGCAGTTCATCTCCGGCGGGGGCGAGAATGAAGTCTATGCGGTCATGTGCCGCACGGGCGAGGAAGGGCCGAAGGGCATTTCGTGCCTGGTGGTCGAAAAGGACATGCCGGGCGTCAGCTTCGGCGCGAACGAACGCAAGCTGGGCTGGCACAGCCAGCCGACCGCGCAGGTGATCCTTGAGGACGTGCGCGTCCCCGTCGAAAATCTGGTCGGGGCAGAGGGCGAGGGCTTTCGCATTGCGATGATGGGGCTCGACGGCGGGCGGCTCAACATCGGCGCCTGCTCGCTGGGCGGCGCGCAGCGATGCCTGGACGAAGCGGTCCGCTATACGCAGGAACGCCAGCAGTTCGGCCGCCAGATCGCCGATTTCCAGAATACCCAGTTCATGCTGGCCGACATGGCGACCGAGCTGGAGGCGGCGCGCGCGCTGCTCTATCTCGCCGCTGCCAAGGTGACGGCGAATGCGCCCGACAAGACGCGCTTCGCCGCGATGGCCAAGCGGCTGGCAACCGACACCGGCTCTTCGGTGGTCGACCGCGCGCTGCAACTCCATGGCGGCTACGGCTATCTGATGGACTATCCGATCGAACGCTTCTGGCGCGACCTGCGTGTCCATTCGATTCTGGAGGGCACCAATCAGGTGATGCGGATGATCGTCGGCCGGGACCTGCTGCGGCAATGAGCGACCTCCTGACGTTCACCGAAGGCCGCGTCGGCCGGATCCGGCTGAACCGCCCCAAGGCGATCCATGCGCTCAACACCGGCATGTGCGTGGCGATGCTCGACGCGCTGGCGGCATGGGAAGGCGACGCGGACGTCGACGCGGTGTTGATCGACCATGCGGAAGGCCGGGGCTTTTGCGCGGGCGGCGATATTCGCATGCTGGCGGAATCGGGCGCCGCCGACGGGGGGGAGGCGCGCGGCTTTTTCCTGGCCGAATATCGGCTGAATCACCGGCTGTTCACTTATCCCAAGCCGATCGTCGCGTTCATGGACGGCATCACGATGGGCGGCGGCGTGGGGATTTCCCAACCCGCGCGCTACCGCGTCGCGACCGAGAATACGCGCTTCGCCATGCCCGAGACCGGTATCGGCCTGTTTCCCGATGTCGGCGGCGGCTGGTATCTGTCGCGACTGCCGGGACAGGTCGGCGCCTATGTCGCGCTGACCGGCGCCCGGCTCGACGGCGCGGACTGTCTCGCGCTTGGGCTGGCGAGCCACTACCTCCCGTCCGACGCGATCGACACGGTGAAGGCGCGGATCGCCGTCGACCCCACCGCGACCGATCAGGGGCTGGCCGAACTGTCCGTCACGCCGCCGCCCGCGCGCATCCTGGAGCGCCGCGCCGACATCGACCGGCTGTTCGCGGGCGAGACGGTCGAGGAAATCCTTGCCGCGCTGGAGGCTGACGGCGGCGAATGGGCGGCGAAGGAACTCGCGGCCCTGCGCGGAAAATCGCCCGAATCGTGCAAGGTGTCGCTGCGCCTTGTCCGCACCGGCGGCGCGATTGCGAGCTTCGCCGACGAAATGCGTCGCGAATATGCCATCGCCGGTCGCGTCGTGCGGCGGCCGGACTTTATCGAAGGCGTTCGTGCGCTGATTGTCGACAAGGACAATCAGCCGAAATGGTCGCCCGCCACGCCCGAGGAGGTGACGGACGCGACCATCGACACCATCTTCGCGCCATTGCCGCCGGAAGAGCAGTGGACCCCCGCCTGAAGGCCGAAAGGGAAGTACGCATGAATTACGAAGCCATCCTGGTCGAAACGCGCGGGGCGGTGACGCTCGTCACGCTCAACCGGCCCACGGCGCTGAACGCGCTCAACAGCCAGATCCTGTCGGAAGTGCTCGACGCGATGGCGGCGTATGACGCCGACGCGTCGCAGGGTTGCGCGGTCCTCACCGGCAGCGAAAAGGCATTCGCGGCGGGCGCCGACATCAAGGAAATGCAGCACCAGTCGTTCGCCGACATGTACGGCAACGACTTTTTCGCCGGGTGGGACCGTTTCACGATGACGCGCAAGCCGGTCATCGCCGCCGTCAACGGCTATGCGCTCGGCGGCGGGTGCGAACTGGCGATGATGTGCGACTTCATCCTGGCGGGCGACGGCGCGAAATTCGGCCAGCCCGAGATCAAGCTGGGCGTATCGCCGGGCATGGGCGGGTCGCAGCGGCTGACGCGCGCGGTGGGCAAGGCCAAGGCGATGGAGATGTGCCTGACCGGGCGGATGATGGATGCCGCCGAGGCCGAGCGCGCCGGGCTGGTCAGCCGTATCCTGCCCGCCGCCGACCTGGTGGAAGAGGCGGTCTCCACCGCCGCGATGATCGCCGCGATGCCGCCGCTGGCGGTCAAGGCGAACAAGGAGATGGTCAACGCCGCGTTCGAAACGACGCTGGCGCAGGGCGTGCATTTCGAACGCCGCCTGTTCCACGCGCTGTTCGGGACCGCGGACCAGAAGGAAGGCATGGCGGCCTTCGTCGAAAAGCGCCCGGGCAACTGGACCGGCAAATAAGCGGCTGCACGGCGCCGTCGGGCGAAGGGCCGGGGGCACGGAACCCCGGCCGACCCGGCGGGGCGAAGCGACAGCGAGAGGGACTATATGGCACGCGTGGCGTTTATCGGGCTGGGCAACATGGGCGGCGGCATGGCCGCGAACCTGGCCAAGGCGGGGCATGACGTCCATGCCTATGACTTGTCGGAAGAGGCGCTGGCGCGCGCCAAAAAGGCCGGGTGCCTGGCCTGCGACAGCGCGGGCGCGGCCGTCGACGGCGCTGAGGCGATCGTCACCATGCTTCCCGCCGGGCGTCATGTGGAGGCCGTGTACGGTTCCGACATCCTCGACCGCGCAGCGCGCACGGCGATCCTGATCGACTGTTCGACGATCGACGTCGATACCGCGCGTCGCGTCGCCGAAGCCGCGAGCGCGAAGGGGCTGACTGCCGTCGACGCGCCGGTTTCGGGCGGCATCGCGGCGGCGAACGCGGGCACGCTGACCTTCATGGTCGGCGGCAGCGCGATGGGATTCGACCGCGCCGAACCGTTCCTGTCCGACATGGGCAAGGCAGTCATCCACGCCGGCGGCAACGGCGCGGGACAGGCGGCCAAGATCTGCAACAACATGATCCTGGGCGCGACGATGGTCGCGACGTGCGAGGCGATGGTGCTGGCGCAGAAGCTGGGGCTCGACCTGCAGCGCTTCTATGACATCGCCTCGGTCAGCTCGGGCCAGAGCTGGTCGATGACCAGCTATTGCCCCGTCCCCGGCGTGGGGCCGGAAAGCCCCGCCGATCGCGACTGGCAGGGCGGGTTCGCCGCCGCGCTGATGCTCAAGGACCTGCGACTCGCGATGGAGGCCGCGAAAAGCGTCGGCGCCGACACGCCGATGGGCGCGCGCGCGGCCGAGCTCTACACGCGCTTCGCCGAGGAACAGGGGCAGGGCGGGCTCGACTTCTCGGGAATCGTTCGCATGCTCGGCCTCGCCGAGCCGGCAAAGGCACCCGAAGACGCGCCCGACGCCGGTTAACCCTCAATTTGCCTTCACAGGCGTGCGGCCTTCGCGCATCGGGGACGTGAAGGAGACTCTGCCCCGATGCGTCGCACCCTTCCGTTGATCGCGCTTGCCCTGACCGTGCCCGCCGCCGCGCAGAACGGCGGCCCGCCGCCGTTCGTTATTGCCGAAACCGGCAAGGGCTATGCCACCATCGACGACGCAGTGACCGCCGCGCGCGACGACACGGTGACGATCCTGATTGCGCCCGGCGTCTATCGCCAGTGCACGGTCCAGACCGGCGGGCTCATCACCTATAAGGCGCGGCAGCCGGGGACAGTCGTGTTCGACGGCACGACGTGCGAGGGCAAGGCGGCGTTCGTGCTGCGCGGACGCGGCAGCATCGTCGACGGCATCGTGTTCCGCAACCTGCGCGTCGACGACGGCAATGGCGCGGGCATCCGGATCGAGACGGGCGACCTGACCGTCAGCAATGCGATGTTCCTCGACAGCCAGGAAGGGATTTTGGGCGGCGGGCACGAAACGGTGCGGCACATCCGCATCGACCGTTCGACTTTCTCCGGGCTCGGCCAGTGCGACGAGACAGTCGATTGCAGCCACAGCATCTACCTGGGCTTCGACGGCGAGCTGACTGTGACGCGCTCGCGCTTTGAACAGGGCACCGGCGGCCATTATGTCAAGGCGCGCGCGGCGCATGTGCGGATCGAGAACAACAGCTTCGACGACAGCCGCGGCGACAAGACCAATTATATGATCGACTTGTCCGAAGGCGGAACCGGGACGATTGCCGGCAACACCTTCGTCCAGGGCACGCGCAAGGAAAACTGGACTGCGTTCATCACGATCGGCGCGGAAAAACGGACCTATTCGTCCGACGGACTGACGATCCGCGACAATGTGGCGACGCTGGCGCCCGGCATGACCAAGAGCCCGGCGTTTGTGGCGGACTATACCGGCGCGCGCATCGTGATGGAAAACAACCGGCTGGGCGAGGGCGTCCGGCCGTTCGAGAAGCGATAGGGGCGCGGGAACCCGCGAGCAGGGTTCACCGTTCGGGAACCGAAAGGTGACCCATGGCAACCGCACGCTTTCCGGATGGCATTGACGAGGCGCACACGCGCGGGGCCTCGCGATTGCGTACGGCGGGATTTCCCCTGCTGGTGCTTGGCACAGTCGTGATGCTGGCGTTGTTCGGCGTGTTCGGGGGGACGCGCGCCACGGCATTGCGCGCGACGGGCGGCGGTGCGGACCTGGCCGTTCGGTTACCCGCCACGCTGAGAAGCGGGATGTTCTTCGAAATGGAGGTCGAGGTTGCGGCATCGCGCCCGATCGATGATGCGACGATCACGGTGTCGCCGGCGCTGTGGCGCCACATGACCATCAATACGATGTTGCCCGAACCGAAGGACCAGGCGTTTCGTGACGGCCGCTACATTCTCCATTATGGTCCGCTGCGGCCCGGGGCGCGACTGGCCGCCACCTTCGACGGACAGATCAATCCTGACCTATTCGCCGGCACACGCGGCGTAGTGGCGGTGCGGGACGGCGCCCGAACGCTAGTCTCGCTGCCTGTGCGCATCCGGGTTTTGCCCTGATGGACATCGTGCTTCGCGCCACGGCGATGTTCGCCATCGTCTATGGCCTGCTGCGCCTGCTGGGCAAGCGCGAACTGGGCCAGATGGCGCCATTCGAAGTGGTGATGCTGGTCGTTATCGGCGACCTGGTGCAGCAGGGGGTGACCCACAATGATTTCAGCGTGACCGGGGCGACGCTGGCAATCATCACCTTCGCCTTTTGGAGCGTGGTGCTCGGCTGGTTGTCCTATCGCTGGGGCCGGATGCGCCGCCTGCTCGAAGGGCAACCGCGCGTGATCGTGCGCAATGGCGTGCTTCTGCACGACAATCTGCGTCGCGACCGGATGACGGTCAGCGAAGTCGAGAGCGAAATGCGGCTGGCCGGCATCGCCTCGATCAAGGACGTTGCGTGGGCGATACTGGAGCCCAACGGGAAGACCAGCTTCATCGGCAGGCAGAATTCTAATCGGCCGGCGCAACAGGACGACACGCAAGCAACCTAAGCGCGAAAAAAAGGGGCCGGTCGCCCGGCCCCTCGGCGCATTCGACGAACGCCCGTGCGGTTACTGCGCGCAGGTGTCGCCTTCGCCTGCGTCCAGGTCGAGGCAGCGGCCGTCGATTTCGACCGGCACCGCCAGCCCGATCGTCGCCGCCAACGTCGGCGCGATGTCGACGGTTTCCACCGACAGCGGCTGTTCGAACGGCACCATCCCCTTGCGCCAGAACAGCATCGGCACGCGGCGGTCATAGTCCCAGAAGCTGCCGTGCGTGGCGACATAGCCGTGCGTCGGATCGGGGATCGGCGTGATGCGGGGCTTCAGCGCGACGATGAAGTCGCCCGAACGTTCGGGGACATAGGATGCGCGCGCCCGTTCGGCGAGCGTCCAGCTTTCGGGCGGCGAATGCGGTATCGGCGTCGCTTCGATCTCGGCGCGCGTCAGCACGGCGGCGACCTGCGGCAGTGCCGAATAACGCTTCACTGCTTCGGCCAGCACCTGTTCCTTCTGCTCGGGCGTCAGGTTGATGTCGATCCACACGTCGCCCACGCCGCTGCCGACCAGCACCGGGCCGGTCAGGCCCAGGTCGGCGCCGATCGCCTTGCCCACCAGCGCGGCCGAAATGTCGGGCAGGACGCGCGCTTCCATCGGCATCGCGTGCTGGCGGTGGCGTTCGGGCAGGTCATGGCCGCCATGGTCGGCGGTGAGCACGACTTCATAGTCGACGCCGGTCTTGTCGAGCGCTGCGAACAGCGTGCCCAGCGTCTGGTCGAGCGCCATCAGCTGCAGGCACATTTCCGACCCTTCGGTGCCATAGGTATGGCCGACATAATCGGTCGCCGACGCGCCGATGATAAGCAGGTCGGTCGCCTTGCCCTGGCCCAGCTTGGCGTCGAGCGCGATCTTCGTCGCCAGGCTGACGACGCTCCGGTCGAATTCGGGCGAGGCGCGGAAGCCCCTGGAATCGCCCGCCGCGCGCGCGAAGCGGCCGTCGCCGACGGTCTTGCCCGCGCCCAGCGCGATCGCACGGGCATGCGGCACGCAGACGGCGGGCAGCGCCATTGCGGGCTGGGCAGTCGCGATTTCCTTCGCGGCGGCGGCATTGGCGGCGGTGACGGCGGCGGGCGCCGCGCGGCCGGCGTAGCTGACGAACGCCTTGCCGTCCCACCACCAGAGTTCGTCGACCTTGTGGCCGCCCATCATGACCGCGGCGCGATCCTTGCCCGCGATCGAATAGACGCGAGTCGCGGGGTTGGCGCCCTTCATCCACTCGCCCAGCGTCGACACCTTCAGATGCTTGTCCGACACGGTGTATTGGTTGCTGTTGCTGCCCGGCACCGTCTCGTCCTCGGCGCAATAGACTGTCTTGTCCTTGCGCCCGACGCCCTGGTCGATCCAGTCGTTGGCGACGATGCCGGTGCGCGACGGGTGCGCGCCGGTCAGGATCGTCGAATGGCCGGGGCAGGTTTCGGTTGCGGCATGGCTCTGATAGCCCGCCGGAAAGACCGCGCCGGTCAGCAGCCGCGTGAAGCCGCCGGTAAAGTGGTTGCGATATTCGGCGAACAGATCGGCCGAAAACTGGTCGACTGAAATGACGACGATCAGCTTGGGCGGGGCCTTGGGCGCGCTGTCGGCCGCAACCGGTGCCGCGGCGTCCTGCGCGGCGATCGGCTGGGCGAGGATCAACGTACCCAGGACGGCAAGCGAGCGGGCGAGCTTCATGGTCGGCGGTCTCCGGATGTGTCCAATCGGGTGCCGCGCTGCTATTGTCGATTGACGAGGCCACGGCAAGGACGGGTGATGGTGCGGTTGCGTTTCGGGTTTGTGACGTTTTTGTTGTCGCTGCTGGCTTTTTTACCCCAAGTCGCGCTGGCGCAGAACATCGGCGACGGTCCGCACGTCCCCGCCACGCTGGTCGCGGAAACCGATACGCCCGCGCCGGGCGGCACGGTGACGCTTGCATTCGCGTCGACGCCGGCGAAGGGCTGGCATGCCTATTGGGAAAATCCGGGCGACGCGGGCATCGTCACCAGGGCCGAATGGACGCTGCCCGACGGCGTCAGTGCCGGGCCGCTCGTCTATCCGGTGCCCGAGAGGCTCGATGTCGCGGGCATCATGAATTACGTCTACGAACGCCCGTTCACGGTGTTCGCCGATTTGAAGATTCCCGCGGGGCTGGCGCCCGGTACCAAGCTGCCGGTCAAGGTGCACCGCGACTATCTTGTCTGCACGCTGGAAGTCTGCGTTCCCGAAAGCGACGACCATGACCTGGTGCTGACTGTCGGCGACGGCGCGATCCCGGCCGACCGGCGCGCGCAGTTCGACGCATGGCGGCGCGAGCTGCCCCGTCCGCTGGGTGCGCAGGCGACCTGGCAAAGTGCGGGCGGCGTGGTTCGGCTGGCCATCCCCTATCCGCGGGGGTCGGCGGTCGCCGCCCCCTATTTCTTCCCGCTGGGCAGCGACGTGTTCGACCAGTCCGCCGCGCAGAAGATCGTGCGCGACGGCGACCGGCTGGTGATCGAAGTGCCCGCGAAATCGCCCGAGGGGTCCGTCGACGGCGTTCTGGCAGTCGGCAAGGGGCAGGGCTTTCGCGTGACTGCGGCACCCGGCACGGTGCCGCCCGCGTCGGCGCAGGCGGTCGCCGTCGACGCCGCGCCCGCCGCCGACACGCCCGATGCCGCCCCGTTGTGGCGCACCGCGCTATTTGCGTTCCTGGCGGCGATTTTGGGCGGATTGATCCTCAACATCATGCCGTGCGTTTTCCCGATCCTCAGCCTCAAGGCGCTCAGCCTTGCCAAGGCCAATCATGCCGAAGCCAGTCCGCGCGCCGAAGCGCTGGCCTATACCGCCGGCGTGGTGACGGTGTGCCTCGCGCTGGGCGGGATCATGCTGGCTTTGCGCGCGGGCGGGACAAGCGTGGGCTGGGCGTGGCAGTTGCAGGACCCGCGCGTCCTGCTGGTCCTGCTGTTGATGGTGACGGCGATCGCGTTCAACCTGGCGGGGCTGTTCGAATTGTCGACGCCGGACTTCATCAACCGCATTGCCGCGCGCGGGACCGGCGGCGATTTCATGACCGGCGCGCTCGCCGCATTCGTGGCGACGCCGTGCGCGGGGCCGTTCATGGCGGGCGCGCTCGGCGCCGCGCTGGTGCTGCCGTGGCCCGCCGCGCTGGCGGTGTTCGCGGGACTGGGGCTGGGGATCGCGCTGCCGTTCCTGCTGCTCGGCTTCGTGCCGCCGCTGCGCCGCATGCTGCCGCGTCCCGGCGCATGGATGGACGGCCTGCGCAAGATCCTGTCGCTGCCGATGTTCGTGACGGCGATCGGGCTGTTGTGGGTGCTGGGGCGCCAGATCGGCGTCAACGGCATGGCCACCACCTTGCTGGTCGTGCTGGGCGTCGCGGTGATCCTGTGGGCCGGCGGACGGCGCCAGGCGCGCGGCGCTGGGTTCGGTCCGGTCGCGCCGCTGCTGCTGCTCGCCGCGACGGTCGCGGGCATCTGGATCGTGTCGGGCGGGCATCGGCCCGAACAGGCGCAATCGGTCGCCGAAGGCGCGGAACCGTTCAGCGAGGCGCGGCTGGCCGCGCTGCGTGGCGAAGGGCGCCCGGTCTTCGCCTATTTCACCGCCGACTGGTGCCTGACGTGCAAGGTCAATGAAAAGGCCGTGATCGAGACGCAGGCAGTGGCGAAGGCGCTGGCGGACAACAAGGTCGCGGTGCTGGTCGGCGACTGGACCGACGGGGACCCGGCGCTCGGCCGCTTTATAGAGGCGCATAATCGCGCCGGAGTGCCGCTGTATCTCTGGTACCGGCCCGGCGGCGGCGAGCCGCAGGTGCTGCCGCAGATCCTGACGCAGGCGATGCTGCAGGATCTTGCCGCCGGGCGATAGTTTCTTCAGATCATGTCCCCTTCGGCAGTGCGCTGCGCTTGCTCACGCGAGCGCCGCCACAGGCCGAAGCCGCAGAGCACCAGCGCGACCACGCCGATCAGCATCGCGGCATCGCGCCCGTTGCTGCTGGGCGCCAGCCCCGCCGCGCGGCCGTTTTCGAACGGGTCGATATACACACTGTTCGGCGTCAGCTTGACACGCTGGGCAAAGTCGCTGGCATTGTCGCCGATATCGGCGACGTTCAGCACCTTGCCGTCGATCTTCAGCACCGGCGCGAACGGCCCCACCCCGACCGCCAGATTGCGGATCTGTTCGTCGCTCAGCCGCCCGTCCTGCATCAGCACGCCCAGCGCGGGCTGCGATGCGTCGGTCGCGTCGACGGGATAGATGGGCGCGAGCACGTAATGCGCGCGCTCGATCCCGCGCTTGGTCTTGGTGAGCTCATAGCTCTGGTTGAAATCCACCTGGCCGACGATCACGGCTTCGCCCGCCGCGCCGACATTTTTCGCGGTGTCGAACTCGTCGATCGTCACTTCGGCCGGCGGATTGCCCGCACGCGCGGTGGCCTTCGCCGCTTCGTCCTTCTGGTCGTCGATGAACAGATAGATCGCGAACGCCAGCCCCAGCGGCGCGACAATGAAATATACCCATGATGGCAGACGAAATGCCCACATAATCAATTTCCCCCCAGAATCCCCTAATTGGATTGCGAGGCTGTGCCGGACGCGGCGGGGCAAGACAATATGGGTAAGCGGGCGTGCCGCATTCCACATCCGGCGCGCGCCCCCTTGTGCAGCGCAATAAAGCGTTGCAGCATGGCACAAGGCCGGCACATCCGGCGTTGGGAGATACATGGCGAAACCGGCGGCGTTCGACGAAATCTGGGGGCATGGCGGGCCGGAAAACCCGCGGGCCGAATTTGCCACATTGGCACAATGGATCGCGGACACGCCGCAGGAGGAGTTGCAGCGGCGCCAGGACGCGGCGGAAGCCACGTTCCGCCAGCTCGGCATCACGTTCGCAGTCTATGGCGAAAATGAAGCCGCCGAACGCATCATTCCGTTCGATATTGTGCCGCGCGTGTTTCAGGCATCCGAATGGGCGTCGCTCAGCGAAGGGCTGGTCCAGCGTGTCGAGAGCATCAATGCGTTCCTGAAGGATATTTACGGCGAGCGCCGCATCCTGAAGGAAGGACTGATCCCGCCCGAGCTGATCTATCTGAACGACCAGTTCCGCCCCGAAGTCGACGGCATCGTGCCGCCGCATGAAATCTGGGCGCATATTTGCGGCATCGACCTGGTGCGTACCGGCCCCAACGACTTTTTCGTGTTGGAGGATAATGCGCGCACGCCGTCGGGGGTGTCGTACATGCTGGAAAACCGCGAGGCGATGATCCGCCTTTGTCCGGAGCTGTTCCGCGAATTTCGTGTGGCGCCGGTCGATAGCTATCCCGACACGCTGCTGGAAACGATGCAGTCGGTGGTGCCGGGCCGGGGCAAGGCCGACCCAGTCTGCGTCGTGCTGACCCCCGGCCATTTCAATTCCGCTTATTACGAGCATAGCTTCCTGGCGGATTCGATGGGGATCGAACTGGTCGAGGCGGCGGACCTGGTCGTCGACGACGATGTGGTGTGGATGCAGACGATCGCGGGGCGCGTGCGCGTCGACGTGATCTACCGCCGGATCGACGACGACTATCTCGACCCGCTGACGTTCCGTCCGGATTCGATGCTGGGCGTGCCGGGGCTGATCGCCGCCTATCGCGCGGGCAATGTCGCGCTGCTCAACGCACCGGGGAACGGCATCGCCGACGACAAGGCGATCTACAGCTACATGCCCGAGATCGTGAAATTCTATTCGGGTGGCGAGGCGAAGCTGCCGAATGTCGAGACGTGGCGCTGCCGCGAGCCGGACGCACTCAACTATGTGCTCGACCACCTGGACGAGCTGGTCGTGAAGCTGGTCGACGGGTCGGGCGGGTACGGCATGCTGGTCGGCCCGACGGCGACGCGCGAGCAGATCGAGAATTTCCGCGCCGCGCTGGTCGCCGAACCGCATCGCTATATCGCACAGCCGACGCTGGCGCTGTCGACGGTACCGACCGTCACAGACACCGGGCTGGCACCGCGCCACGTCGATTTCCGCCCCTTTGTCCTGACCGGCAGCAAGGGCGTGAAGGTGGTGCCCGGCGGGCTGACGCGCGTGGCGTTGCGCGAAGGGTCGCTGGTCGTCAATTCCAGCCAGGGTGGCGGCACCAAGGACAGTTTCGTCCTGCTCGACGACATCGCCGCCGCGCGCGCGCAAGGGCAGACGCAGGAGCAAACTGCATGCTGATGCTCTCCCGCACGGCGGCGGCGCTCTATTGGCTGGGCCGTTATGTCGAACGCGCCGATTTCATGGCGCGGCTGGTCGAGGCGACGGTGCGGCTCGACGCCATGTCGGCGCGGCCCGCGGGCGAAATGGCGTGGCAGAGCGCGCTGGCAGTCAGCTATTGCGACGAAGCCTATGCCGAAACCGGCGAACCGGTCGCGCAGGCGCAGGTCGTCCGCTATCTGACGCTGGACCAGAATAACCCCGGCTCGATCGTCCGTTGCCTCGACATGGCGCGCAACAACGCGCGCGCGGTGCGCACTGCGCTGACACGCGACGCCTGGACCGCGATCAACCGCGCGTGGTGGCTGTTCCACAACCGTGCCAGCCCCGGTGGCGCCACCGCCACGCTGGGCCTGGTCGAGGCGGTGAAGGCGGAGACACGCGGGTTCGAAGGCGCGATCCACCGCATGATGCGCAACGAGGCGACGTGGCTGATCCAGCTTGGCGCCGCGATCGAGCGGGCGGACAACACCGCGCGGCTGCTCGACGTCAAATATCACATCCTGCTGCCGGTGGGCGAGGAAGTGGGCGGCGCGATCGATCGCGACCAATGGACGACGATTCTGCAGACGGTGTCGGCGGTGACTGCCTATCGCTGGCTGTACAAGGACGGGCTGACGCCGGGCAATGTCATCGACCTGCTGGTGTCGCGCGCCGAATTGCCGCGCAGCCTGGCCGCCAGCGTCGACGAAGTCGTCGGCCTGCTCAGCCATCTTGCCCGGCGCACCGGGTTGCAGGGGGAAGCCGATCGCATGGCGCGCGCGCGGATGGTGCGCATCCAGAAAACACGGTCGAGCGATGTCATCGCAGGCGGCCTGCACGAATATCTCGGCGCCTTCATTCGGGAGAATGCCATGCTCGACAGCGCGATCGCGCGGCAGTTCCGGTTCGTCTGATGCGGATATCGGTTGACCACCGCGCCACCTATCGCTTCAGCGACCCGCAGGCGCGCATCGTCCAGCTCTTGCGGCTGCGCCCCAGCGATACCGGGGGGCAGACCGTGGTCGACTGGCGGATCGACGTCGATTGCGATGCGCGGCTGCGCCCCGCGCTCGACGGGTTCGGCAATGAAGTCACGATGCTCTATGCCGACGGGCCGATCGACCGGCTGGAACTGACCGTCAGCGGCGAAGTGCTGACGATGGATACCAGCGGCGTGCTGCACGGCGCGCGAGAGCCGCTGCCGCCGATGCTGTTCCTGCGCACCACGCCGCGCACGACGCCGGGCGGCGAATTGCGCTTCTTTGCGCATGAGGCGATGGCCGGCGCCGCCGATGCGCTTGGCGCGCTTCACTGTCTGAACACTGCCTTGTTCGAACGGTTCGATGCGGTGCCGCTGGGGCGGGACCGCGGGTTCAGCGCGGGCGCGGCGTTCGCGCTCGAGGCGCTGTGCCCGCGTGAGCGCGCGCACGTGTTTCTTGCCGCCGCGCGTGGCGCGGGACTTCCGGCGCGCTATGTCGCCGGATATCGCCAGCAGGACGGCGGCGATGCCTCCATGCCGCACGCCTGGGCGGAGGCGCATGTCGACGGCCTGGGGTGGATCGCGTTCGATCCCAGCGCGGGCATCTGCGCCGACGAACATTATGTGCGCGTCGCCGTCGGGCTCGATTCGCCCGGCGCGGCGATGGTGACCGGGCTGCGCACCGGCGCGGGCGAAGAGGAGCTGGCGCTCGACGTCCATGTGGAGCGCGTGGAGTAGGAAGGCGCCGCGCGCGGTACCGCCGTGCCTCGCCTTTCCGGCGGATGGGCCGACCGGGACCCGCGCGAAGAATGACTCTCTGTCAGGGCGCGCGCCCTGCCGTCGACGCGCGCGCGGCGCGGCGGCGGTTGCGCGCCGCAATATATCTGTTATTCTGGATATATGGAAAACGAATCGGCCATTGCCGCGCTCGGGGCGCTCGCGCAGGAAACGCGCCTCGACGCGTTCCGCCTGCTGGTTCGGCATGAGCCGGACGGCATGGCCGCGGGTGAAATCGCCCGACAACTCGGGGTGCCGCAGAACACCTTGTCGGCGCATCTTGGCGTGCTCGCCCGCGCGGGACTCGTCCGCTCGGAACGGCGCAGCCGGTCGATCCTCTACCGCGCCGACCTGGACGGCCTGCGCGCGATGACTCTGTTCCTCCTCAAGGATTGCTGCGGGGGGAATGCGGACCTGTGCGGGCCGCTGATCGCTGAACTTTCCCCCTGTTGCTGAAGGGACGCCGATGACCGTCGATATCGTCGTGTACCACAACCCCGAATGCGGCACGTCGCGCAATGTGCTGGGCCTGATCCGCAATGCGGGGATCGAGCCGCATGTGGTCGAATATCTGAAATCGCCGCCCACGCGCGCCATGCTGGCGCAACTCATCGCGCGCGCCGGCATCACGCCGCGCGATCTGTTGCGCGAAAAGGGGACTCCGTTCGCCGAACTGGGGCTCGACGATCCGGCGTTGTCCGATGACGCGCTGCTCGACGCAATGATCGCGCATCCCCTGCTCATCAACCGGCCGCTGGTCGTCTCGCCGCTGGGCGTGCGGCTGTGCCGGCCGTCCGAGACCGTGCTCGACCTGCTGCCCGCCGCCCAGCGCGGCGCCTTTGCCAAGGAAGATGGCGAGCAGGTGGTCGATCGTGACGGCCGGCGCGTGGCCTGACATCATGACGACCACTGCCTCGTCCGCCGCGCCCGTCCGCCCCGCCATCGGCATGTTCGAACGCTATCTGACGCTATGGGTCGCGCTCTGCATCGTCGCTGGGATCGGGCTGGGCCAATTGTTCCCGGGGGTCTTCGCCACGATTGCGGGGGCCGAGGTGGCGCGAGTCAACCTGGTTGTCGCGCTGCTCGTCTGGCTGATGATCGTGCCGATGCTGCTCAAGGTCGATTTCGCGGCGATCGGCGCGGTACGGCGGCACTGGAGGGGTGTCGGCGTCACGCTGTTCATCAACTGGGCGGTCAAGCCGTTTTCAATGGCGGCGCTGGGAACGCTGTTTATCGGCTGGCTGTTCGCGCCGCTGCTGCCGGCGGGCGAGGGGCCGTCGTATATCGCGGGCCTGATCCTGCTTGCCGCCGCGCCGTGTACCGCAATGGTGTTCGTCTGGTCGAACCTGTGCGACGGCGAACCCGGCTATACCTTGTCGCAAGTGGCGTTGAACGACGCGATCATGGTGTTCCTTTTCGCGCCGCTCGTGGGGCTTCTGCTGGGTGTGGCGTCGGTATCGGTGCCGTGGGACACGCTGTTGATTTCGGTCCTGCTCTATATCGTCGTGCCGGTCATCGCGGCACAGGTGCTGCGCCGCGCCGTATTTGCGCATGGCGGGCAGGAGGCGCTTGACCGGTTGCTTCGCGGTCTGGCGCCGGTTTCGCTGGTCGCGCTGCTGGCGACACTGGTGCTGCTGTTCGGCTTTCAGGGCGAAGCGATCGTCGCGCAGCCGCTGGTGATCGCGCTGCTCGCCGTTCCGATCCTGGTCCAGGTCTATTTCAACGCCGGGCTCGCCTATCTGCTGTCGCGGCGGCTGGGGGTGGCGTGGTGCGTGGCGGCGCCCGCGGCGCTGATCGGCGCGTCGAACTTTTTCGAGCTGGCCGTCGCCGCGGCAATCTCGCTGTTCGGGCTAAAATCGGGCGCGGCGCTGGCGACGGTGGTGGGGGTGCTGGTCGAAGTGCCGGTCATGCTGTCGGTTGTCGCGATCGTGAAGGCATCGCGCGGTTGGTATGAACAGGGAACTGTGGATTAATGCCGCTTCGTCCGCTTGCCGATCCGGATGTGCTTCCCGCGCTCGACCCGGCATTCGTTCATGCCCGCCCCGCGCTCGGGCTGGGGCCGCTCGACCCCGCACCGCGCATCCTGCTGCTCTATGGGTCGCTGCGCGAGCGTTCCTATTCGCGGCTCGCGGTCGAGGAAGCGGCGCGGCTGCTGCAATTGTTCGGCGCCGAGACGCGGATCTTCGACCCGTCGACGCTGCCGCTGCCCGATCAGTGTCCTGGCGACGACCATCCCGCCGTCCATGAACTGCGCGACCTGTCGATGTGGTCGGAAGGGCAGGTGTGGTGCAGCCCCGAACGCCATGGCCAGATCAGTGGGATCATGAAGACGCAGATCGACCATCTGCCGCTTGAGTTAGGCGGGATGCGCCCGACGCAGGGCCGCACGCTTGCCGTAATGCAGGTGTCGGGCGGGTCGCAGTCGTTCAACGCCGTCAATGCGCTGCGGCTGCTCGGTCGCTGGATGCGGATGTTGACCATCCCCAACCAGTCGTCGATCGCGAAGGCGTTTCGCGAATTTGATGAGGCGGGGCGGATGAAGCCGTCGAGCTATTACGACCGCATCGTCGACGTGATGGAGGAACTGGTGCGCTTCACCGTCCTGATGCGCCCGCACGCGGCACAGCTTGTCGACCGCTACTCCGAACGTCGCAAGGCGGGGGGCGCCGCCGATCCCGCATCGGACCTGTCGGCCATCGCCAACCGGCGGTCCTAGCCCGCGCGGCTACGCCAGTTCGTGCATCTTCAGCGCGGCGGGCATCGCGGCGATTTCGGCGTCTTCCTCGAACGGCGCCCAGCCGTTGGGGCCGAGCACTTCGAGCGGGCGATAGCGTGTCTTGTACGCCATCCGGTCCGAACCCTTCACCCAATAGCCCAGATAGACGTAGGGCAGCCCCGCCGCCTGCGCGCGCAGGATATGGTCGAGGATGATGTATGTGCCGAGCCCTGGCCGGTCTTCCTCATCGGCAAGGAAAAAGCTGTAGATCATCGACAGCCCGTCGCCTTGCTGATCGGTAATGCACGCGCCGACCAGGCGACCCCGCTCGCCGTTGGTCGACGGTTCGCGATATTCGATGACATAGGACGTGACCGGCGACTGTTCGACCATGTCGGCATAGTCGTTTTCGTCCATCGCGGTCATGCCGCCGCCGGGATGGCGGACCGAAAGATAGCGGTGCAGCAACTCGAACTGCTCGCTGGTCGCCCAGGGGCGGCACGCCGTCACTTCAAGGTCGGAATGGCGGCGCAACAGCTTGCGCTGTGTGGCGTTCGGGCGGAATTCGTCGGCGACGACGCGGACCGAGACACAGGCGGCGCAGCCCGCGCAGCTCGGGCGGTAGGCGACCGACTGGCTGCGGCGGAAACCGATACGGCCGAGCGCGTCGTTCAACTCGCCGGCGTGCGGCCCCGACAATTCGGTGAAGATCTTCCGTTCCTGGCGCCCGGGCAGATAGGGGCACGGCGACGGGCTGGTCACGAAAAACCGAGGAAATCGCGATAGAGCGGTCACCGCTGTTGCCCCCTTCTCCCGGCCTTGGAATCCGGCCTTGGACGACGACTATGAAGCGCCAAGCCAATGATGAAAAGCGTCTTTACCATGAAAGAGAGTTAACGGTTTACCGGGGCCGGGACGGAGCGCGCGACTGGTCTCGCGCCGCGAACGAGGCGCGGCGCAAGGCCCTTTGCGGGTCGCTTCACGACACTGTGGAGCCCAATCCCCTGGGTTCGTCGCCAGTCTATCACGGCGGCACGCCGTGTGAATCCAGCGACGACTCGTTTCGTCGCGCGTGCGATTCGCTTCGTCACATTGTCGGGGATATGCGGCGGCACCGGGCGGGCGCCGCCGTACGCGCGTTCAGGCGAGTTCGACCTGGCTCACTTCGTACTGGGCGCGGCGCAGCGCGGTCGTTAGCCGGTCGAGGTGGTTGCGGTCGCGCGTCTCGCATTCGATGTCGGTAATCAGGCCCTTCGCCGGCAGCGTGGTGAACACGCGCTGGTGATAGACTTCGATGATGTTGACACCCTGTTCGTGGAAGATGCGCGCGACATGATAGAGCGCGCCCGGCCGATCCTGGAGCCGGATGCGCAGCCGTGCCAGCCGCCCCGACCGTGCCAGGTCGCGCAGCAGCACATTTGCCAGCAGCCGCGTGTCGATATTGCCGCCGCACAGCACCGTACCGACCGTACGCCCGCGAAACCGTTCCGGTTCCGACAGCAGCGCGGCCAGCCCCGCTGCGCCCGCGCCTTCGACCACGGTCTTTTCGATCTGGAGCAACAGGCTGACTGCCTCTTCCAGCCGCCGTTCGCTGACCAGCACGATATCGTCGACCAGCGCCTCGACGATCCGTCCGGTGATCTGGCCGGGCTCCTTGACGGCGATGCCTTCGGCCAGCGTGTCGCCCGCGCACGGCATTTCGGTGTGATGCAGCCGGTTGTACATCGACGGATAGAGTTCCGCCTCGACTCCGATCACTTCGATCGGGTGGTCGGCCGCGCGCGCAACGGTCGCGATGCCCGACACCAGCCCGCCGCCGCCGATGGGGACGACCAGCGTGTCGATTTCCGGCACGTCCGCCAGCATCTCCAGCCCAGTCGTGCCCTGGCCGGCGATGATGCGCGGATCGTCGAACGGGTGGACGAAGGTATAGCCGTGCTCCGCCTCCAGCACGCGCGAATGCGCATAGGCGGCGTCATAGGTCTCGCCTTCCAGGATGACGGTCGCGCGATGCCCCTCGGTCTGCGTCACCTTCACGATCGGCGTGTTGCGCGGCATGACGATGGTGGCGGGAATGCCCAGCCGGTTGGCGTGATAGGCCAGCCCCTGCGCATGGTTGCCCGCCGACGCCGCGATCACGCCGCGCGCGCGCGCTTCCTCGTCAAGCTGAAGCAGCGTGTTGAGCGCGCCGCGTTCCTTGTAGGCGGCCGTGAACTGAAGATTTTCGAACTTCAGATACACGGTCGCGCCGGTCAGTTGCGACAGCGTGCGGCTGAGCAGCGTGGGGGTGCGGACGATCGCGCCGCCGATCCGGTCCGCCGCCGCGCGGACATCGTCGATGGAAACGGGAAGCGGGGCGTCGGTTCGTACGCGTCGTGTAGCCATGATTGCCCGGCACTAGACCATCTGGCGCGGCGGGGGAACACGCCTTATGCCCCAACGGAAACGGGTATTTCGGAAGGGGACGGCGCTTGGGCATGGCAGTGCGACTGATGCGGTGGTTCGCGCGCGGGCTCGCGACCTTGGGCGCGGCGGCGGCGCTGGTCGCGGCGCCGGCGGCGATGGCGGATGCGCTGGTCGACAATGTCGACGGCATGACGCTCGACGCCGACGGCAATGTCGTGCGCTTCACCGGCCTGATGATCGCCTCCGACGGCCGCGTCACTCGGTTGTTGTCCGAAAGGGACAAGCGGCCGAGGCAAGTCGACTGGAAAGTCGACATGGGCGGCCGGGTGCTGATCCCCGGCATGATCGACGGCCACGGCCATGTCATGGGGCTGGGCAACCAGTTGATGCGGCTCGACCTGTCCGACACGACCAGCCTGGATCAGGCGCTGGGCAAGATCGCCGCCTACGCCAGGGCCAATCCCGGCAAATGGATTTTGGGCGGCGGCTGGAACCAGGAGAAATGGGGCCTCGGCCGCTTCCCGACGGCGGCCGATCTTGACGCCGTGGTCGGCGACCGTCCGGTCTATCTGGAGCGCGTCGACGGCCATGCGGGCTGGGCCAATTCGGCGGCGATCAGGACCGCGGGCGTGACCGCCGATACCGCGACGCCGGCGGGCGGGCGGATTGAAAAGAATGCCGACGGCGCGCCCGCCGGTGTCTTTGTCGATGCCGCCATGGGATTGATCGAAAAGGCGGTTCCGGCGGAAACGCCGCGTGAGCGCAACGCCGATTTCCTGGCCGCGCAGGACCTGCTTTTGTCGCTGGGCATCACCGCCACCGCCGACATGGGAACGACCGTCGACGACTGGCTGCTCTATCGCCGCATGGGCGACCTGGGGCTGCTGAAGATCCGCATCCTCAGCTATGGATCGGGAGTCGAAACCGCGTTGCAGGTCGGCGGGCAGGGGCCGACGCCCTGGCTGTATGGCGACCGGCTGCGCATGCGCGGGATCAAGCTCTACGCCGATGGCGCGCTGGGGTCGCGCGGGGCGTGGTTGAAGGCCGATTATGCCGATGCGCCGGGCCAGCGCGGGCTGGCCTTTCTGAAGGACGACCAACTGCTGAACCTGATGAGCCGCGGCGCGATGGACGGGTTCCAGATCGCTGTCCACGCGATCGGCGACCGCGCCAACCAGCAGGTGCTCGATGCGATCGCGGAACTTTCCGACACGTACACCGGCGACCGCCGCTGGCGAATCGAACATGCGCAGATTGTCGACCCCGTCGACCTGCCGCGCTTCGGCAGGCACGGCATCGTCGCGTCGATGCAACCGGTGCACCAGACGTCCGACCGGACGATGGTGGAGGCGCGACTGGGCGAGGCGCGGCTGAAGGGCGCCTATGCCTGGGCGTCGATGCTGGCCAATGGCGCGCATCTGGCGTTCGGATCGGACTTTCCGGTCGAAAGCCCCGATCCCTTTGCCGGCTGGGCGGCGGGCTTTACACGGCAGGGCCCGGACCGGCAGCCGCCGGGCGGGTGGCGCCCCGAAGAGGCGCTCACGCGGCTTCAGGCATGGGCGGCGTTCACTACCGGAGCCGCCTACGCCGGTTTCGCCGACGACAAGATCGGGCGGCTCGCGCCCGGCCTTTATGCCGATTTCATCATCCTCGACCGCAATCCGCTGGACGTGACGCCAGAGGAGCTGCGGGGCACGAAGGTGCTGGAAACCTGGATCGCGGGGCGTCAGGCGTGGCGGCGCGATGTGGCGGGCAATGCGATCGTGCAAGACGGGAAGCGCGACTGAGCCGGGACGCTCACGCCTTCAGGTCGAGGAGCGCGCGGTCCAGTTCGTCGCCGGTGCGGAACACCGACGCGCTGGCGCGATAGGCGGCCTCCGCCTTGACCTGCTCGACATGTTCCGTCGCGAAGTCGACGTTCGGCGCGTCGACCAGACCCGCATCGTCGGCGTTCGCGCGATCGGGGGCATAAAGCGGATAGCTGCTCGGCTGGCGCAACCCCGCGATCGTCGACACGCCGCCGCCCGGCGCGTCAATTTGCCGCACTTCGACGGGCGCATAGGCGGTATCCGCGCCGCGTCGGCCCCGAGTGTCCGCATTGGCGATGTTCGATGCGCTGGCCGCGATGCGTCGGGCGCTCGCCACCAGGCCACTGGCCGAGATGCTGGAAATGCTCATGCGCGGGATCATCGCACGCCGCACTTTCCGGGGGCTGACCGGAAAGGTTTAGCCGTCTGCTTACCACGCCGCCGCGGCGTTCGCGGAGATGCGAAAGGCCGCGACCCGGTTCCGGATCGCGGCCCTGATTGCCCCGCCCCTGGTCACCGGGTCAGGCGACCTTGGGTTCGGCCGCCTTGTCCTCTTCGAGTTCGCGCAGCACATAGCCGCGACCCCAGACGGTTTCGATGTAGTTTTCGCCGCCGCACGCCATGCTGAGCTTCTTGCGCAGCTTGCAGATGAAGACGTCGATGATCTTCAGTTCGGGTTCGTCCATGCCGCCATAGAGATGGTTCAGGAACATCTCCTTCGTCAGCGTCGTGCCCTTGCGGAGCGACAGCAGCTCCAGCATCGCATATTCCTTGCCGGTCAGGTGGACGCGCGCGCCGTCGACTTCGACGGTCTTGGCGTCCAGGTTCACTGCCAGCTTGCCGGTGCGGATGACCGACTGCGAATGGCCCTTCGACCGGCGCACGACTGCGTGGATGCGCGCGATCAGTTCCTCGCGGTGGAACGGCTTGGTGACATAATCGTCGGCGCCGAAACCGAACGAGCGGATCTTCGAGTCCATCTCGTTGATGCCGGACAGGATCAGCACCGGCGTCTGCACCCGCGCCACGCGGAGCTTCTTCAGCACGTCATAGCCGTGCATGTCCGGCAGGTTCAAATCGAGCAGGATGATGTCGTAGTCATAGAGCTTGCCGAGATCCAAGCCCTCTTCGCCCAGGTCAGTGGTATAGACATTGAAGCCCTCGGCCGAAAGCATCAGCTCGATCGCCTTCGCCGTGGTCGGCTCGTCTTCGATCAGCAACACGCGCATCGCCAGTCCCCTAGCCCGTGGAAGCCGCAAGCCCCTGTTGGCCGGCGCGCCCTGAGCGATTCATTAACCTAAGCACATCTGAAGGCAAAAGGTTAATTTCTGCCTAACCGGCCTCAATCCACGAGTCGTGTATTTTTACGGAGCAGGGCAAAGGCTTTTGAAGCGATCGGCGAGGAACTGGATCAGTGCCTCGACGCGCGCGGGTCGCAACGTGCCCGGTGGAGTGAGCAGGTGGATCGCCGCGCGCGATACCGACCATTCGGGCAGCACCTTTTCCAGCGTGCCCGCCGCCAGGTCGGCGTCGACCAGGAAGCCGGGCAGGAACCCGATGCCCAACCCCGCGCGCAACGCCGGCAGCATCGAGTCCCCATTGTCGGTTCGCAATGGCCCGTCGATCCGCACCGACGCCTCCTCGCCACCCGCGCCGCGCAGTCGCCAGATGTCGGGATGGCTGCTGTTGGTGTACGGAAAGCAGGCGTGGTGCGACAGGTCGGCCGGGTGCGCCGGCCGCCCGGCGCGCGCGAAATAGGCGGGCGCGCCGACCAGGTGGACCGCCACGTCGCCCAGCCGCCGCGTGCGCAGCGAGCTGTCGGGCAATTCGGCAATGCGCAAGGCCACGTCGATCCCCTCTGCCACGATGTCGACGCGCGCGTCGGACAGAGTCAGGTCGACCTTGATCGCCGGATGCTCGGCCAGGAATTCGGCGATGGCCGGCGCGACGTGCTGGATGCCGAAGCTGAGCGGCGCGGCGACGCGGATCATTCCGGCGGGCGCGCGCGCGGCGTCCAGCGCGGCTTCCTCTGCCGCCGTGCCTTCGACCAGCAACCGCTGCGCGCGTTCGGCCAGCGCCTTGCCGCTGTCGGTCAGCGTCAGCCGGCGCGACGTCCGGTGGAACAGGCTGGTGCCCAGCCGCGCCTCCAGCCGGCTGATCGCCTTGGACACCGTGGCCTTCGACACGCCCAGCGTTTCCGCCGCGCCGCTGAACGATCGCGCCTCGATCACGCTGGCGAACACCGCCCAGCCTTCGAAATCGGGAAGCTTCATGGTTGAGAAGGTATATCCAGTTGAAAGCGGAAACAATCTGTTTCCGAGGTTTCCATTTACGATGTGCGCTCTCTTCCTATCTCCGGGAACGTCCATCCATGGCCCCCTGGGCCTAGCAACGAGGCAATTCGATGACCAAGGTTCTGGTGCTCTATTATTCGTCCTACGGCCATATCGAGCGCATGGCGGACGCCGTAGCCGAAGGTGCGCGCGCCGCCGGTGCCGAAGTCGACATTCGCCGCGTTCCCGAAACCGCGCCCGAAGCCGTGGTCAAGGCCGCCCATTTCAAGACTGATTCCGCGCATCCGGTGATCGAAGGCCCCGACGCGCTCAAGGGCTATGACGCGATCATCGTCGGCACGCCGACGCGTTTTGGCCGCATGGCGAGCCAGATGGCCGCGTTCTTCGATACCGCAGGCGGCGTCTGGGCGTCGGGCGCGCTGCACGGCAAGGTCGGCGGTGCCTTCACTTCGACCGCCAGCCAGCATGGCGGCCAGGAAACCACGCTGTTCTCGGTCATCACCAACCTGCTTCACTTCGGGCTGACGATCGTCGGCCTCGATTACGGCCACCAGGGCCAGATGGGGCATGAGGAAGTCGTCGGCGGCGCGCCCTATGGCGCCACGACGATCGCGGGCGGTGACGGCAGCCGCCAGCCGAGCGCGGCCGAACTGGAAGGTGCCCGGTACCAGGGCCGCCGCATCGCCGAAACGGCGGCGAAGCTTTCGGCCTGACCCTCCCGCCCGGACTCAGGCCGGGCCGATTGCCGGCTCTCCCCCAATTGCGGCAATCGGCCCATCCGGCGCCGGCGCGCGACCCCTCTCCCGCGCGCCGGCGGTCGGTGTATAGGGGGACATGCTCCACGATCAGGTTCTTTTCATCGACGGCGAGGCGATTGTCCTCGACAAGCCCGCCGGATTGCCCGTCGATCGCCCGCGCGACGGCGGAGACAGTATCGAGGACCGGCTGGGCGAGCTGACCTTCGGCTTTCAGCGGCTGCCGGTGCCGGTCCACCGGCTCGACCGCGACACCAGCGGCTGCCTGCTGCTTGCGCGCAATCCCAAGGCGATGAAGCGCTTTGCCCAGGCGTTCGAACAGGGGCAAGTGACCAAGCGCTATCTCGCCGTGCTCGACGGGGTGCCCGAAGAAACGTCGGGGCTGATCGACTTGCCGCTCGCCAAGGTGTCGAGCGCCGCGACCGGCTGGCGGATGCGCGGTGACTCGCGCGGCAAGCCTGCGCGCACGCGCTGGCGGCTGTTGGGCAGCGGCGACGGGCGCGCGTTCGTCGCCTTCTATCCCGAAACCGGGCGCACGCATCAGATCCGCGTCCATGCCGCCGAGGGGCTGGGCATCCCGATCACCGGCGATCCGGTCTATGGCCGCGCGGGGCCGCACATGCTGCTCCATGCCGCGACATTGACGCTGCCGCGCCCGCCGAAACCCGATATTCATGCCGAGGCGCCGCTGCCGCCGCCGTTCGCCGCGTTGGGATTCGGCGGCCATGGCTGACTTCGCGTTGCCCGACGCTGCGATCCTCGAGGAGAAATTCCTCGCCGCGACCGGGCCGGGCGGGCAGAATGTCAACAAGGTTGCGACGGCAGTGCAGTTGCGCGTCAACGTCTTCGCGCTCGGCCTGCCGCCGCATGCCTATCAGAAGCTGAAGCAGATCGCGGGCAGCAAGATGACCGCGAACGGCGAATTGCTCATCACCGCGCGGCGGTTCCGCACGCAGGAGGCGAACCGCGCCGACGCGCGCGAACGCGTGGCGGAAATGATCGCGCAGGCGCACGAGCGGGACGCGCGGCGGATCAAGACCAAGCCGAGCAAGGCGGCCAAGGCGCGCCGCGTCGATGCGAAGAAGGGGCGCAGCGCAGTGAAGGCGGGGCGCGGCAAGGTACCGCTCGACTGACGGCGGGCTGGCCTATTGCTTGTTCTGGCGTGCCATATCCTCCAGCACCCGCCTGCTTAGCGGGACCGGGCTTGCCGTCCCGGTCGACATGGCGAGCGCGGTTTTGGTCGTGCCGCCCGAACAGACATATGCCATGACGGTGTTGAGCGGCTCCTCCTCGCTCAACGGCTCCCATCCGCTGGCGCCCGGCACCGGCTGGGTGCTTCCGTCGGGCTTCTCGATCGTGATCTGGTCGATCTGAACGCGATGTCGGTCGCAATCGAATTCGACCGTCGCGTGAATCGCTTCGGCGCGCGATACGAAATAGGCCCAGGCATGGGCATGCCCGCCCGATGCAGTGATCGACGATTTGTCGATCCACTGAAGCGTGAAGTCGCTGTCGCTTTTCGACGCGGTGACGACATGCCAGTCGGCGGCCGCGGCTTGCGCTGCGAACATTCCGGCAAACAGCAGGCTGGCGATCGTCATGCTCTTCCCCCCATGTAAATTGGTATCGTGTGATCCTGCCACGGCTTGCGGCGATTGCCCATTGCCCGAACCGGTACTAGGTCGCCGCCCATGTACAGCTTCGACATCGCCACCGACAGCAAGTCCGAACTCTATCGGGACCTCGCCGCCGCACTCGACTCGCTGACCGCCGACGAACCGGACGCCATTGCGAACATGGCCAATGCGTCCGCGCTGATCTGGCAATATCTGCCCGACCTCAACTGGGCGGGATTCTATCGCAACATCGGCGGCGAGCTTGTGCTCGGGCCGTTCCAGGGCAAGGCGGCGTGCATCCGCATTCCGTTCGGCAAGGGCGTGTGCGGCGCGGCGGCGGCGACGCGTGAGACGCAGCTGGTGGAGGACGTCCATGCCTTTCCCGGCCACATCGCGTGCGACGCCGACAGCCGGTCCGAACTGGTCGTGCCGATTGTCCACCACGGCGAACTGATCGGCGTGATCGACCTCGACAGCCCGCTGGCCGCGCGGTTCGACGCAGGCGACGCGGCGGGGTGCGAGGCGCTGGCGGCGATCCTTGCGCCGCGGCTGGCGCGCGACTGAGGGGGGCGTCGCGGGTGCGGTGGACCGGCCCGTTCGGCGCCGCGCGCGCATCGACGACGCCGGCGGCAAGAGGCGCCGCACGATCAACGCCGCTCATCCCCCACGCCCGCATCCCGCGCGGCTTTGTCGGCCAGCCTTGCGACCGCTGACCCGGATCGGGACTCGATTAACCACCTAGTTGCGTGGCCCGGTGGTACCGTCGATGCTAAATTGCGCGTTAACGGATACGAGCTGGGGGGCTCGTTGAGGGGAGGGCCGGCAACCGGGAGCTTTTGGCGTGAACAGGACCCTTTGGATCGCATCGGCAATGATCGCGGGCATATGCCTGGCGCCACCGGCTGCGGCTCAGCAGGTCTGGCAGGATGGTCGGTGGATCGTCCTTCCGCAGCAACAGCCGCCGGTGCCGGCCCCGGATCACGATCGCGGCGGCGGCAATCGGTGGGGGGGCACCGTCAACGGCCGCTGGTATGCGGGCGCGCAGGCGCCCGGCGGCTGGGCCGCCTATCGCCGGCCGGTTCGCGGCTTTGTGATCCCCGGATATTGGATCGCGGCGCAGTTCCGCATTCCCGACTATCTCGCATTCGGACTGGCGGCGCCGCCGCGCGGCCATTTCTGGATCCGCTATTACGACGACGCGGTGCTGGTCGACGACGGCGGGCGCGTATGGGACTGGGCGGGGGGCATCGCCTGGGACGGAACGGCCAGCTCGGCAACAGTCGTGGGCGGCAGCTATTCGCATTCCGAATCCTATTCGAACGTCCAGGCCGGCGCCGCCTATCCGCGCCCGCCGATCCGCCCGGTCGACCCGAACGACGGCTATCACCGCCAGGACGTGCCGGTCGCGCCCGACGACGGCTATCGCCACGACGATCAGTATCGCGAAGTGCCGCCCCCGCCGCCGTGTCCCGACCGTTGCCCCGGGCGCCGCGTGGAATATCGCGAAGGGCAGGGTGGCCAGACCGGCTATCGCTATGAACAGGGCGGACGGCAGGGCTATTATTATGTCTATGGCGGCCCGGTGGTGACGACGATCACGATCCAGTCGGGCGCCGCGATGACCACCACGACCACCACGGTCGAAGAGGAAGTGGTCGAGGAACGCAGCGTGTCGACCGCGCGAGTGGACGAAAGCGGTGAGCGCAAGAAGCTCGTCCGCCGCACCCCGAGCAAGCGCGTCTGGCGCGCGCCGAACTGAGGCGGCGCAGGCGCGCGCTCCGCGCGACCGCTAAGTGAGCACCGCAAGGAGCGGACAGGGTTCGAATGCTTGGCCGGGTGGGACGCGCACGTCGCGATGCCCGTGGGTGGATCTTCCCGGTAAGGTTCGACCGGGGCAGGCGCAGCGGCCGGTTCGCCTCTCTTCCAGAACTGCGGATGCCGCGTGGCCGGGACGGGGCGGCAAATGCGATAGGTGCGGCGCTCGATCGCGGCCGATCTGCATGAACCGCGTGCCGCATGAGGCCGGCCCACGCGGCATGCCGTCGAAGCCGGCAGATGAGGGGCGGCGGGTCGCTCGACTCTGGCCGTCGTAACGCTCGTCCGCGCTTGCGGGGCGCCGCGCACAGGCGGGCTCACCCGAGCCGATGGCGCGGCGGCGCTTACCGCCGCGGGCGACCGCCGAACGTGACGATGCTCTCCGATCCGTCCGCCGCCAGCGCCGACACGCCGACGAACGTGTCGTCGACGATCACGCCTTTCAGAACGGTTTCGGTGCCGGTCACATCGACATGGTCGGTCCAGTCCTGCTGGTCGTTGCGGCGCCAATGCACGCGATAGCCGACGGCGCCCGGCGATGCTTCCCATTTGACCGGCGTGTCGCTCATCAATGCGCCGCCAAGCGTGACGCGTTCGGGCGCGGGCGGCGCTTTCGCCAGCCGGCGGATGGTGGCGACGTTGATCGCAGCCACCTTCGCCAGATAGTCGAAATCCATGTTCGCGACGGTGTCGCCATAGGCGATGCCGCCTTCGGTGCGCAGATCCTGGTGCTGCCAGTGATAATTCTCGACTCCCACCGAAAAGCGGATCGCGGGATAGCCGAGCCGCAGGAACGGCTCATGGTCGCCGCCGCGTCCGAAGCGGTCGGGGCGGCGGTCGACGAACACGTCCAGCCCGCCGGGGATGCTCTCCGCCACATGGTCGACGGTTTTGGCGAGCGCGCGGCTGGGGCCGTCGTCCTCGCCGCCGTCGCCGCGCCGCGCGATCTGGCCCGGCAGGTCCTCCGACGCGCGCGCGCCTTCGGAAAAGACGCGCACGCGGTCGGCCACGACGCGCCCGTCGGTCCCGACGGTGTTGCCGACGATGTCGTTGTTCAGCACCGCGACGACGCTCCACCCGCGCGCCTTCGCGGTTTCGGCGAGCAACTGGCCGCCCCACAGCCCCTGTTCCTCGCCCGACACGACGGCGTAGACGACGGTGGCGTCGAATTTTTCCTTCGACAGGATGCGCGCCGCCTCGATCACCACGGCGACGCCCGACGCGTCGTCATTGGCGCCCGGCGCATCCGAGGTCGCATCCATCACGTCGCTCACGCGGCTGTCGATATGGCCCATGACGATGACGACGCGCCGGGGATCGCGCCCCTGCTGGAAACCGAGCACATCGACCACTTCGACGCCGCCGGGCGCGCGCGGGCCGGTGAAGGTCTGGCCGATGTTCGCGACTTCGATACAGTCGCACGCGTCACCGATCCGTGAAAGCTCCGCCATTGCCCAGCGGCGCGCGGCGCCGATCCCGCGCGTCTCGCTCGTCGTATCCGACAGCGTGTGGCGCGTGCCGAATCCGACCAGCTTTTCGACCGTCGCCTTCAGCCGCGCGGGACTGGGCGCCTCCTGCGCCTGCGCGGCGGGGGCGATCAGGGCGGCGGACAGTGCAGTGGCGGACAGTGCAGCGGCGGACCGGGCGAGCGGGGCGGGGATCATGCGCATGGCCGCAAGGTTTGCCTCACAAAAGCCCCTTCGCTCAACCCTTCTTGGCGGCGATCCAGTCGTCGATCTTGCGTTCGAGCACCGGCATCGGCAGCGACCCGGTGTCGAGCACCTGCGCATGGAATTCGCGCGGGTCGAACCGGTCGCCCAGTTCCTCCTTCGCCTTCGCCTTCAGGCGAGAGAGAGTCATCTGGCCGATCTTGTACGCCAGCGCCTGGCCGGGGATGGCGATATAGCGTTCGACTTCGGCGGTCGCGTCGGTGCGGCTCATCGGCGAATTGGCGAGCATATACTCGATCGCCTGGTCGCGGGTCCATCCGAAGGCGTGGATTCCGGTGTCGACCACCAGCCGCATCGCGCGCAGCATTTCGTCCGACAGGCCGCCCATGCGCTGATAGGGGTCGGTCTCCATCCCCAGCTCGTTCCACAGACTTTCGGCATAGAGTGCCCAGCCCTCGACATAGGCGGTGTTGCCGCCGAAGCGCATGAAGCTGGGCAGCGCCTCATTTTCCTGCGCCAGGCTGATCTGGAAATGGTGGCCGGGGATGGCTTCGTGGAGGAACAGCGTTTCCATGCCCCAGGTGAAGCGCACCGGCAGGTCATAGGTGTTGTAGAAGAAGATGCCCGGCCGCGATCCGTCGGGCGTGCCCTGGACATAGGAGCCCGCGGCGTCGGTCTTTTCGCGATAGGCGGGGACGGGGCGCAGTTCCAGCCGCGTCTTGGGGACCAGCGCGAATTGTTCGGGGATGCGCGCCAGGACGCGCTTTTCGATGGCGGCATAGCCGTCCCGGATCGCCTCGACCGACTTGGGCTGGAACTTCGGGTCGGTGCGCAGCACGTCGAAAAACTGGTGCAGCGACCCCTTGAAGCCGACGGCGTCCTTCTGCTTCTCCATCGCGCGGGTGATGCGGTCGACTTCCATCTTGCCGATGGTGTGGACCTGTACCGCGCTGTACGGCAGCGTGGTGTTCTGTTCGATCAGCGCGGCATAGAGCGTGTCGCCGCCGGGCAGCGCCGACAGCCCCACCTTGTCGGTCGCTGCGGGCAGATATTCCTTTTCCAGGAAATCGCGCATCCGCCGTTCGGCGGGCAACAGGGCGTCGCGGATCTGCGCGGCATAGGCTGTCCTCAGCCGCTTCTGGTCGGCGGCTGCGATACCGTCGGGGAATTTGGCGACGGGGCCATAGAAGGTCGACCCCTCGACTCCCTGTTCGATCAGCCCGTCGAACTGCGCGATCACGTTGCGCACGACCAGCTTGGGCTGGACCACGCCGCTCGCCATGCCCTGGCGGAAGCGGACGATGGCAAGGTCAAGCTGCTCGGCATATTGCGCGTTGCGCTTCAGGTTGTTCTCATAATCCTCGACGGTGTTGAACGGCGCCGCGCCCTTGGCCGACGCGATGTCGGGGTAAAAGGTCTGGATGCCGCTCATATGGTCGATCGGCCTGACGACGCCGAGCGCGACCAGGTCGGGCGCGAGCATCTTCAACTGCTGTTCGGCGTTGAAGCGGAACACGTCATAGGCGATTCGGTCGGTGGCGTTCAGCTTTGCCCGGTCGATGCCGTCGAGCGCGGTCAGGTCGGCGCGCGCGGCGTCGCGTTCCGCCGCGATCGACGCATCGGAATAGAAATCGCCCAGCCGGTCGGCATAGCGCAGGTCCCCGCGGAACAGCGCCGCCAGCGGCTGGCGCTTCAGCATCGCCTCGTCGCTGTCGGTGAATATCCTGTGCAGCCGCGCGCCTTCGCTTTCCTGTTGCGCGACGGGCGCGGGGGGCCGCGCGGCGATCTGCATCGCGGCGACGGGAGTCAGGGCACAGGCGAGGGCAATCAGCGCGATGCGGCGCATGCAGGTTCCTTTCGGGAAGGCACGGGAAGTGCGTTGGTGCGACCGTACACCGCCGCCTCAGCCGATGGAAAGATTCAGCTCAGCCTGTCGATTGCATCCCGGTCGAGGCTGCCCGGCACGATCATCAGCGGCACCGGGAGCGCGCCCGCCTGTTCGCCCGCGAAATGCGTGACAAGCGGACCCGGCGGGCCGCTGGCAGCGGCGCCCAGCACCAGCGCGGCGATGTCGGGATTCGCGGCCAGCATTTCGCGCACCACCTTTGGCCCGTCGCCTTCGCGTACGGTGATCGACGGCTTGATCCCCGATTCGGCGAGCAGCGCGCCCGCCGCGCCCGCGACCAGCGCTTCGGCACGCTGGCGCGCCTCTTCCTCGATCGTGGCCATCACGCCGCCCCACTGGACGAATTCGGGTTTCGGAACGAGCGCCAGTATTTCGACGCCGCCATTTGTCTTGATGGCGCGGCGCGCGGCAAAGCGCAGCGCGATTTCCGCCTCGGGACTTTCGTCGATCACGACCAGATAGGTGCGCATGGCGGAACTTTCCCTTCGGCCGGGGCCATTGGAGGACGGGTTCGTCCGTGCCGGACGGCGCAGCACCGGCCCGTTCTCCATCCGGCGTCCCAGTGGCAATTGTACGTGGGAAGCCCGATTGCGAACGGAACGAAACCGCGCCGGTTTGTCACCGCCGAACCCGCCTCTAGGTGCGCTCGAACCAGCGGCTGTGCAAGCCCACGCTCTTGACCCACGCCGTAACGGCGGCGAGAGAGAGGGTCCCTCCCCCGGAATCGAATGCCAGGAAGCTCATGTCGATCGAAATCAAGATGCCCGCGCTTTCCCCCACGATGGAAGAAGGCACGCTTGCGAAGTGGCTGGTAAAGGAAGGCGACACCGTTTCCTCCGGCGACCTGATGGCCGAGATCGAAACCGACAAGGCGACGATGGAATTCGAAGCCGTCGATGAAGGTGTGATTGCCAAGATCCTGGTCCCCGAAGGCACCGACAATGTGAAGGTCGGCACCGTGATCGCGATTCTGGCGGCCGAAGGCGAGGATGTCGCCGATGTGAAGGCGCCCGCCGCTGCGCAGGTACCCGCGGTCGCCGCGACACCCACGGCCGCGCCTGCTCCGGCGGCCGCGCCTGCTCCGGCACCTGCGCCCGCCGCCACTGGGGGCGACCGCGTGAAGGCCAGCCCGCTGGCGCGCCGCATCGCCGCCGACAAGGGGCTCGACCTGGCGGGGGTGACCGGCACCGGACCCAACGGCCGCATCGTCAAGGCCGATGTCGAAGGCGCGAAACCCGGCGCGGCCGCGCCGGCGCCCGTCGCCGCCCCGGCTCCCACCCCCGCAGCCGCGCCTGCGCCGGCCGAGGCGAAGGCGATATGGTACGACGACAGCATCCCGCATGAAGTCGAGAAGCTGTCGAACATCCGCAAGACGATCGCGCGTCGCCTGACCGAGGCGAAGCAGACGATTCCGCATATCTATCTGACCGTCGATATCCGGCTCGACGCGCTGCTCAAGCTGCGCGGCGAACTGAACCACGCGCTCACCGGGCGTGGGGTCAAGCTGTCGGTCAACGACTTGCTCATCAAGGCACTGGGTGTCGCGCTGGAACAGACGCCGAAGTGCAACGTGACTTTTCTGGGCGACCAGCTCGTCACCTACAAGCGCGCCGACGTTTCGGTCGCGGTGTCGACGCCGTCGGGGCTCATCACGCCGATCATCCGCGACGCCGCCAATATCAGCGTCTCGTCGATCTCGACGCAGATGAAGGAACTCGGCGCACGCGCGAAGGAGAACAAGCTCCAGCCGCACGAATATCAGGGCGGCACCGCGTCGCTGTCGAACATGGGCATGTTCGGCATCAAGCAGTTCGACGCGGTCATCAATCCGCCGCAGGGCATGATCCTGGCGGTCGGCGCGGGGGAAAAGCGTCCCTATATCGTCGACGACGCGCTGGGCGTGGCGACGGTGATGAGCGCGACCGGCAGCTTCGACCACCGCGCCATCGACGGCGCCGACGGTGCGGTGCTGATGAAGCTGTTCAAGGAACTGGTCGAATCGCCCATGGGCATGATCGCCTGACGGGCAGTAGCCGCAGGGAGGCCGCGATGCGGGTATTGGTCGAAGTGCTGTACATGATGGCGGGCGTCGCGGTCGCGCTGATGATCGCATCGCTGTCCGCCTGGGCCTATCCGCGCGCGCGCGGCGACATCTGGCTGGTCGCGGAAGTGGCGATCATCGCGACACTGCTGATGGCGGTCGGACCGTTGCGGCGCGCGGTGGCCGCCGACCGCACGGCGCTCAACCGGGACGAATAGAACCATGGCGGATACGACGCCGCCCGAACGCCAGCCGGCGATCCGGGTGACAACGATGCCTGCCGACGCCAACCCCTATGGCGACATCTTCGGCGGCTGGCTGATGAGCCAGATGGACATGGCGGCGGGGCTGGTCGCCTCGCGCTATTCCAAGGGGCGTGCGGTGACGATCGCAGTCGAGGGCATGAAATTCCATGCGCCGGTGGCGGTGGGCGACGAAGTGTCGGTCTATGCCGATCTGGTGCGGGTCGGGCGCACGTCGATGACGATCGACGTCCAGGCGTGGCGGCGCGGCCGCCATGTCGAGGAACGCTGCCTCGTCACGCAGGCGCAGTTCGTGTTCGTCGCCATCGACGCCGACAAACGGCCGCGGCCCGTTCGCAACGAGGAATAGCCCGCGGCTCGCAATTCCCCCTTCGCGGCCGCGCGCCGTGAAGCGACGACAAGAAGGACCTCCCCATGGCTGAAACCTATGACGTCATTGTGCTCGGCTCCGGCCCAGGCGGCTATGTGGCCGCAATCCGCGCCGCGCAGCTTGGCCTGAAGACTGCGATCGTCGAGCGCGAGCTGCTCGGCGGCATCTGCCTCAACTGGGGGTGCATCCCCACCAAGGCGCTGCTGCGATCGGCCGAAATCTATCACTATATGCAGCATGCCGGGGACTATGGCCTGATCGCCGACAAGATCAGCGCCGACCTGGACGCGGTGGTGAAGCGTTCGCGCGGCGTGGCGAAGCAGCTCAACCAGGGCGTCACGCATCTGATGAAGAAAAACAAGATCGCCGTCCACATGGGCACCGGCGTGCTGACCGCCAAGAACAGGATCACTGTCACCGCCGAGGACGGCAAGAAAACCGAGCTGGAGGCGAAGAACATCATTCTCGCCACCGGCGCGCGCGCGCGCGACCTGCCGTTCGCCAAGGCCGACGGCAAGCGCGTCTGGACCTATCGCCACGCAATGACGCCAGGCGAGATACCGACCAAGCTGCTGGTCATCGGATCGGGCGCGATCGGCGTGGAATTCGCCAGCTTCTACAATGATATGGGTTCGAAGGTCACGATCGTCGAAATGCTCGACCGGCTGGTGCCGGTGGAGGACAAGGATGTGTCCGCGCATCTGGAAAAGGCATTCAAGAAACAGGGGATGACCATCCACACCTCGACCGGGATCGAGAAGCTGGACGTCGCCGCGAACGGTGTCACCGCGACGCTGAAGGCCAAGGACGGCACGTTGACGACCGAGGAGTTCAGCCACGCCATCGTCGCGATCGGCATCGTGCCGAATACCGAGAACATCGGGCTGGAAACCGCGGGGGTGAAGACCGAGCGCGGCCATGTCGTCACCGACACCGCCTGCCGCACGAATGTGCCGGGCATCTGGGCGATCGGCGACATCACCGCGCCGCCGTTCCTGGCGCACAAGGCGAGCCATGAGGGCGTGATCGCGGTTGAGGCGATTGCCGGCGGCCACCCGCATGCGATGGACCCGAGGAACATCCCCGGCTGCACCTATTGCCACCCCCAGATCGCCAGTGTGGGCCTGACCGAAGCCAAGGCGAAGGAAGCCGGGTACGACGTGAAGGTCGGCAACTTCCCCTTCATCGGCAACGGCAAGGCGATCGCGCTGGGCGAGCCCGAAGGCTTTGTGAAGACGGTGTTCGACGCCAAGACCGGCGAACTCTTGGGCGCGCACATGATCGGCGCCGAAGTGACCGAGATGATCCAGGGCTATACCATCGGCAAGACCGGTGAGCTGACCGAGGCCGAGCTGATGGAAACCGTCTTCCCGCACCCGACGATCAGCGAGACGATGCACGAGGCGGTGCTGTCCGCCTATGGTCGCGCGCTGCACATCTGATCCGGAAGGGCGAGGGCCGGCGCAGCCTTCTCTCGCCCTTCCGTCATTGCGAGGCGCGTAGCGACGAAGCAATCCGGCGCCGCGCGTTCCGCCATGGATTGTTTCGCCATGCCCGCAGCGTCGGCGCGCATCGTCGCGAACCGCGTCAGACAGGCCGCGATCCGCAGGCGGCAAACAGGTCCATCAGCGGGTCGAACTCGTCGGGTTCGGGGCACCCCTGATAGCTCTGCACGGCGGGCGTGTGCGCCCACAGCATCTTCTCATTGGTGCAGGTTTCGAATTGCGGCACGACCCAGCCATGGTCGTCGAGCACCGCCGGGCGCAGGTTGACGATGTCGGGGATCGCCGCGATCCGCGTGAACAGCCAGTTCTTGCACAATGGGCAGTGGTAATGCAGCACGTCGTTCGCGCGCATGCCGCCCAGCACGGGCTCGCCGCGGATCAGTTCGAACCCCTTGTCGGGAATGGTCAGCGTGAGCGAATAGGCGCTGGCGCTCATCCGCTGGCAGTCCCAGCAATGGCACGCGCTGGCCAGCAGCGGCGGCAGCGTCACGCGCAGCCGCACGGCGCTGCACATACAGCCGCCCTCCCACGGCAATTTCCATGGCTTCATCTTGCCTCCTCGTCGAACGGGGCATCGCCGCCGTTCCCCGTCGCGCTTGCGGCGACGGTCGCTCTCCACCGGTTGCGGCCCGAGCGGTTCCGGGGGCGCTGTGCGTCTCCTGATCCCGGAAAGCCATGGAATCGCCGCCGGGGTTACTACGGTGTAAACACGCGCCGCGCGGATATTGAGTGGACGCCGCATTTACCATCGTCCCCCGCCCGCCCACGTGGTGCGCGCCACCGCGATAAACGGCGTTGCCGGCGCGTTTAGGACGATCGGGAAAGCGTGTCGAAATCGCCCTTCCGGCGAGAATTCAAGAATTCTTCCTGTATTTCATGCAGTTGACGAGAAAGTCGTCGGTCATGCGATATGACGACTCGTGCGCGCAGACGGATGTACCGCATATTTCTCAAGTAGATTCTGGTGGTTCCGGGCGAAATGCGACAGTGTAAGGCTGTCCTGCCCTTGTTGATCGACTTGTTTCCCGACGCGATCCTCGCAAAGGACTATGATTGCGTTGTCGTAACTTGACCGGAGGCGCCGGCTTCATTCAAGCCTCGATCCGGTTCGACCGCCGAGGCATCCGTGCGGGGCGTGGCGGAGCGGAGAGGATTTAGCGGGGAGAGTTGGCATGGGAATTTGGGCAAAGGCGGCGCTGGCCGCGTGCGCATTGATGGCGCCGGGCATCGTGCAGGCGCAGAGCAACGAGCGCGAAGTGGGCGATTGGTTGCTGGCTGTCGGTGACAAGAGCTGCGTTGCATCGGTGGGCGAGGGCGACCAGGTGTTTTCGCTGTTCACTGTCGGGGAATCGTCGGGCTTCTACATGATGTCGCCCGAGGCGGACGGGCAGCCGCTGGGCGAGGACCAGAGCTACGCCATGCAATTGGGCAGCCTGTACGTCACCTTCGGCGGCTGGGTCGAGAAAGTCGGCGACTATCGCGGGTTCAAGGTGCCGATTTCGATCGTGTCGATGACCGGGTTCAAAGCCGATGGATATATGGTCACGGCGTCGCTCAAGGGGCAGCGGATCTTCGCGCTCGATCTACAGCGTCCGGGCACGACGGAAGTGTTCCGGGAGATGACGGACTGCGAGACGCGCCTGCGCGGCAGGAGGGGCTGACCGCGTCGCCGTCGCATTGCGGCGGATGCGCATGAAAGAAAGGGCGCGATCCGCGGGGATCGCGCCCTTTTTCCGTCGTCGTCGCGCTTCGCCGCTTATGGTGCGAAGGCGTTGCGGTTCAGGCGGCCTCGCCGGTCGCGGCGAGGCTCGGCTTGGGTGCTTCGACCGGACGTGGCGCCGTCGATACGTCGACAGAGCTCATGTGCTTCAGGCGGCCGTCGATATGTCCGCCGTTTTCGATCGTGATATTCTCATATTCCACGTCGCCGGTGATGCGCGCGCTGCGCTCGACCGTCAGCTGGCGGACCCGCACCGTGCCCTCGATCGACCCGGCAAGGCGCGCGCTTTCGGCCGTCACGCTGCCGAAAATTTGGCTTTCGGCTCCCTGCGCCAGCGAGCCGCAGTTGACGTCGCCCTCGACTCGACCGTCGATGTGAAGGTCGTTCGTCGCGGTCACATTCCCCGCGACCACCACGTCTGCGCCCAACACGGAAAACATTCCGCGCTTGTTGCCGCCCTGGGTGGGCGGGGCGGGCGGAATCACCGGGCTGTTGTCGCGACCACGATTATTGCTGCTGAACATACGCACTCCCCAAATTCCCCGGTTGCGAATCCCACGGTGGCTTAGCACAGCATCCCGTTGGGATCAGCCACGAATCCGTTGGCGCTGCGTTCCATAGAGGGATTGTCGTTCGCGGCCGCACGTGGCGCGCGCACGACAGAAAATGCCGCGATTCCAACGGTGAGTATCGTGAGGACGCCCCCGCCTGCGGGCGTGTCGGCGACGCCCCCCGCGGCGGCGAGTGCGCTGCACTGCGCCAAAAGCGCGACGACCCGGTGCTCGCGGCGTTCCCCCGCGGCAAGGGCGCTCGCAACCAGCGCCGCGCAAAGCGCCGGAATCAACGTCCCCGCGCTCAACGTGGCGGCGGCGACCAGCGGTGCGGTCAGGTGGGCGGCGACGCGTCCGGGGGCGTATGGCGCGGCGCTCAGCACCGCGATCCGCCACGCGGTCATGCCGGCGAGCCCGGCCAGCAACACGCCGAACAGGCCAAGGCCGATGTCGGGCGGTGCCATGCGCGCCATCTGCCACAGGCCCCAGCCTTGCGCCGCCGGCCGTGCGACTACCAGCACCATCGCCGCAGCCAGCGCGGCCAGCATCCAGCCGGTCGCGCATGCGGTGCGCCGCGGGGCGGCAGGGGACGGATATCGGAAGCGCATCGCGCCGCTATAGCGACAATGCGTTGACGCTCCCTTGATGCCATCCGCCATGCTGATTTCTGGCCATTGACCGGCGCGGGAGCCATCGCTATAGGCCGCCAGTCCTCGAAACGGGGGCGGTGCCGGCGCGTCCGGCTGTCCGCCGTTCCGCCGGGGGCAAGAGCTGAACGTTGCTGGAGACGCAAGGCCCCGGGGGTCGATTGGACCGCCGTGGTCTTTTCGTATTCTCGCGTAGCTGGGCTCCAGCAAAGTAACCGTCGAAAGGTGAAGGGCTTCATGCCGACGATTAACCAGTTGGTCCGCAAGGGCCGCGACCCGCAGAAGGCCAAGAGCAAGGTCCCTGCGATGGAACAGAACCCGCAGAAGCGTGGCGTCTGCACGCGCGTGTACACGACGACTCCGAAAAAGCCGAACTCGGCGCTTCGCAAGGTCGCCAAGGTTCGCCTGACGAACCAGCGCGAAGTCATTTCCTATATTCCGGGCGAAGGCCACAACCTGCAGGAGCACTCGGTGGTGCTCATCCGCGGCGGCCGTGTGCGCGACCTTCCCGGCGTGCGCTACCACGTGCTGCGCGGCGTGCTCGACACCCAGGGTGTCAAGGACCGCAAGCAGAGCCGTTCGAAGTACGGCGCCAAGCGTCCCAAGTAATTGAAGCCAGAGTAAGCGCCGGACAGGTTCCGGGTTCGCTGAAGATCAAGAAGGAAGTTTGAGATGGCTCGTCGTCGTCGTCCCGAAAAGCGGGAAATCCTGCCCGACCCCAAGTTCGGGGATGTGGTGCTTTCGAAGTTCATGAATTCGGTCATGCTGGACGGCAAGAAGGCCGTGGCCGAGGGCATCATGTACAGCGCGCTCGACACGATCGAGGCGCGCGCCAAGCGCGAACCGCTGGGCGTGTTCCACGATGCGCTGAACAATGTGAAGCCGGGTATCGAGGTCCGCAGCCGCCGCGTCGGCGGCGCGACCTATCAGGTGCCGGTCGAGGTTCGCCCCGAACGCGCGCAGGCGCTGGCGATCCGCTGGTTGATCTCGGCTGCGCGCTCGCGGTCGGAAAACACCATGTCGGCGCGCCTGTCGGGCGAGCTGATGGATGCCGCCAACAACCGCGGCAATGCCGTGAAGAAGCGCGAAGACACGCACCGCATGGCGGAAGCGAACCGCGCCTTCTCGCATTATCGCTGGTAAACCCCATATCGAGGGGGAGTCGCCCGGCGGCTCCCCTTTTTTTCGATGTATGCCGTTCGATCGCCCGGTTGCCATCTCGCCCGAGGTGGCATAGCGGGCGGCCGGACGGAAATTTTTTAGCAGCCAGCCGCCCGTCGGCACAGGAGTGAACGATCATGGCCCGCAGCCATCCGCTCGAAAAATATCGCAACATCGGCATCATGGCGCACATCGATGCCGGCAAGACGACCACGACCGAGCGTATCCTCTACTACACCGGCAAGTCGTACAAGATCGGCGAAGTGCACGAAGGCACCGCCACGATGGACTGGATGGAGCAGGAGCAGGAGCGCGGTATCACGATCACGTCGGCCGCGACGACGTGCTTCTGGAACGACCACCGCATCAACATCATCGACACCCCCGGTCACGTCGATTTCACCATCGAAGTCGAACGCTCGCTGCGCGTGCTCGACGGCGCGGTCGCCTGCTTCGACGGCGTGGCGGGCGTGGAGCCGCAGTCGGAAACCGTGTGGCGCCAGGCCGAGAAGTATCGCGTTCCGCGCATGTGCTTCGTCAACAAGCTGGACCGCACCGGCGCGTCGTTCGAACGCTGCGTTGAAATGATCAAGGACCGCCTGGGCGCCCGCCCGCTGGTCCTGTACCTCCCGGTCGGCATCGAAGGCGGGTTCAAGGGCCTGGTCGACCTGGTCAACAACAATGCGATCATCTGGCTCGAAGAATCGCTGGGCGCGAAGTTCGAGATCACCGAGATTCCGGAAGACATGAAGGACGCCGCGGAAGCCGCGCGCGCCGAGCTCATCGAAACTGCCGTCGAGCAGGACGATGATGTCATGGAAGCGTATCTGGAAGGCAATGAGCCGGACGCCGCGACGCTGAAGAAGCTGATCCGCAAGGGCACGCTCAACTTCTCGTTCGTGCCGGTGCTGTGCGGTTCGGCGTTCAAGAACAAGGGCGTTCAGCCGCTGCTCGACGCCGTTGTCGACTATCTGCCCAGCCCGCTCGACATTCCGCCGGTCGAAGGCGTCAAGCTGGACGGCGAAACCAAGGACACGCGCCCGGCCGACGACAATGCGCCGTTCAGCGCGCTGGCGTTCAAGATCATGAACGACCCGTTCGTCGGTACGCTCACCTTTACCCGCATCTATTCGGGCAAGCTCGAAAAGGGCTCGTACCTCAACTCGGTGAAGGACAAGAAGGAAAAGGTTGGCCGCATGCTCCTCATGCACGCGAACTCGCGTGAGGACATCGACACTGCCTATGCCGGCGACATCGTTGCGATCGCGGGCCTGAAGGAAACGACGACCGGCGACACGCTGTGCGATTCGTCGAACCCGATCATCCTGGAACGCATGGAGTTCCCGGAGCCGGTTATCGAGCTGTCGGTCGAACCGAAGACCAAGGCCGACCAGGAAAAGATGGGCCTCGCGCTCAACCGCCTGGCCGCCGAAGATCCCTCGTTCCGCGTCTCGACCGACCATGAATCGGGCCAGACGATCATCAAGGGCATGGGCGAACTCCACCTCGAAATCCTGGTCGACCGCATGAAGCGCGAGTTCAAGGTCGAGGCGAACGTCGGTGCGCCGCAGGTGGCCTATCGCGAATATCTCGCGAAGCCGGTCGAAGTCGACTACACGCACAAGAAGCAGTCGGGCGGCTCGGGCCAGTTCGGTCGCGTCAAGGTGCAGGTGAAGCCGGGCGAACGCGGTTCGGGCTTCCAGTTCATGGACGAGATCAAGGGCGGCAACATCCCGCGCGAATATATCCCGTCGGTCGAAAAGGGGTTCCGCGAAACCGCCGAAACCGGTCATCTGATCGGCTTCCCGATCATCGACTTTGAAGTGCACCTGATCGACGGTGCGTACCACGACGTCGACTCGTCGGCGCTGGCGTTCGAAATCTGCGCCCGCGGCGCGATGCGCGAAGTGGCGGCGAAGGCCGGCATCAAGCTGCTCGAACCGATCATGAAGGTCGAAGTCGTGACGCCGGAAGATTACCTCGGCGACGTCATCGGCGACATGAACAGCCGTCGTGGCCAGATCCAGGGCACCGAAACCCGCGGCAACGCGCAGGCGGTCATCGCCAACGTGCCGCTGGCCAACATGTTCGGCTATGTGAACCAGCTCCGCTCGTTCACCCAGGGCCGCGCCCAGTACACGATGCAGTTCTCGCACTATGATGAAGTGCCGCAGAACGTTGCCGACGAAGTGAAGGCAAAGCTCGCCTGACCTGCGTCTCGCGTGTTTGAAATTGAAAAGAGCCCCGTCGGAGCGATCCGGCGGGGCTTTTTCCATGGAGCGCCCGGCGGGGGTTACTTGCGCGTAACGGTTCGGCGCGCGGCGAGTGCGTATCGGCGAGTCCGGGCGCGGTGCGCGATTGCGTACGGACGTAATTGGCGAGATGCGGGCCGCGATCGTACGGCGGCCGGTGCCGCCGGTTTGCAAAAATGGGGGAGCATTCATGGCTGGAATCGGTTTTCGGGCGCTTGGCGCTGGTGCGCTGGCACTCGCGCTGTCGGCTTGCGGCGGCAACACGCAGCATCAGACCTTCACAACCCAGGATGGCGGCAAGGTCGACGTGACGACCGAAAAGGACGGCGACCACGTCGTGATGACCGGCAAGGGCGACGACGGGTCCGAACTGCGCGTCGAAGTGAACGGCGCGTGGCCGAAGGAGTTGAAGGACGCCGGCCTTGAATATGCGGGGTCGAAGGTGCTGTCGGTTATGGGCGGCAGCGGCGCGGGGATGGAGGGGCGCAAGATGGCGGTCTTCTCTACTCCCGACTCGGCCGACAAGGTCATCGAATTCTATAAGGCGCGCGCGGCGGCGGGGGCCATGGCGCAGGAAAGCGCGTTGGATGTCGGCGGGAGCCGCGTATTCTCGGCACAGAATAAACAGGCAAAAACGCGCCTGACGATTCATGTTCAACCCGAAAGCAATGAGACAAAGGCGATCGTGACCTACGAGACGGGCGTCGACTGACCGGGAAGGCTGGACAATCGGCGGGCGGCTCGCCATATCCCGCCCTCGTGAGCCCTGCGTGGCGAGCGATTTTCGCTCTAGCCACGCGGGCACGCTTGGGTTAAGGGCGCCGCTTCATCGCCGGGCCGGATTGGTGCCGGGAATGTCGACTGGGGCTATGCCCTACTCTACGACGATGGGGTGAATTGCACGGCGCTTCGATGCGGAGCCCGGTTTTGTAAATAGAGGAAACAATGGCGAAGGCAAAGTTCGATCGGAGCAAACCGCACCTCAACATTGGCACCATCGGTCACGTCGACCATGGCAAGACGTCGCTGACGGCTGCGATCACGAAGATCCTGGCGGAGAACGTTGCGGGCAACGCAGCGGTCGATTTCGCGAACATCGACAAGGCTCCGGAAGAGCGCGAGCGCGGCATCACCATCTCGACCGCGCACGTCGAGTATGAGACGAACAGCCGTCACTATGCGCACGTCGACTGCCCGGGTCACGCCGACTATGTGAAGAACATGATCACCGGCGCGGCGCAGATGGACGGCGCGATTCTGGTGGTGGCAGCGACCGACGGTCCGATGCCGCAGACCAAGGAGCACATCCTGCTCGCCCGTCAGGTCGGCGTGCCGACCATGGTCGTGTTCCTCAACAAGTGCGACCTGGTCGACGACGAGGAAATCCTCGAACTGGTCGAAATGGAAATCCGCGAAGAACTCTCGAAGCGTGAGTTCGACGGCGACAATATTCCGATCATTCGCGGTTCGGCGACCTGCGCGCTGAACGGCACCGACGACAAGCTGGGCAAGGACGCCATCCTGGCGCTGATGGCCGCGGTCGACGAATCGATCCCGGAACCGGAACGTCCGCTCGACAAGCCGTTCATGATGCCGATCGAAGACGTGTTCTCGATTTCGGGTCGCGGCACCGTCGTCACCGGCCGTGTCGAAACCGGCATCATCAAGGTCGGCGAAGAAGTCGAAATCGTCGGCATCAACGACACCCGCAAGACGACCGTGACCGGCGTCGAAATGTTCCGCAAGCTGCTCGACCAGGGCCAGGCCGGCGACAACATCGGCGCGCTGATCCGCGGCGTCGGCCGTGACGAAGTCGAGCGTGGTCAGGTTCTGGCCAAGCCGGGTTCGATCAAGCCGCACACCGACTTCAAGTCGGAAGTGTACGTGCTGTCGAAGGACGAAGGTGGCCGTCACACGCCGTTCTTCGCCAACTATCGTCCGCAGTTCTACTTCCGTACCACGGATGTCACCGGCACCATCGAACTGCCGGAAGGCACCGAAATGGTCATGCCGGGCGACAATGTCGCGCTGGGCGTCAAGCTGATTGCGCCGATCGCCATGGACATCGGCCAGCGCTTCACGATCCGTGAAGGCGGCCGCACCGTCGGCGCCGGTGTCGTTGCGACGATCGAGAAGTAATCGCCTAATCGCCGCCCCCGCCGGGGGTGTCGAAAAGAGAAAATGCCCGGCCTCTCGCAAAGAGGGGCCGGGCTTTTTCGTTTTTGCGCAAGAGGCCGAATTGGGGCCTGGCTTGCGTGTCGACTGTTTGCCACGGCCCGGTCTCGGCAACAGGCTGCAGTGCGTTGGCATTGAGCGATCACGCGGCGGATGTCGCGGCGCGTCCGCTGTTCGCCTGCTTGGCGGGGATCAGGGGCGTATGGGGCGGCAGGGCGCCCTGTCGCCGACCGCGTTCCCGCGTCGCGCGCATTCGGCTGGGTAACCCGCGAGCGGCGGCTACGTGTCGGGGCGGGGGACCGGCGGTGGTTTCTCGCCGTCGACAGCAACAGGCGGGCGGCGCCTTGGATGGCCGGTGCTTGCATGACGGTCGATGCGGCATGCTGTGCCCGCGCCCAATGCGGAACACGGGGAAGGCTGCCCCGTCCGGCACCTGCCGTTGAGCAAGTCGCTGCACGTCGCGCCGAACGTCCTCTGCCGCCCGCTTGGCAGCGAATGGCGTCGGCGTTGGCACGTTGGCCGGGGCGGATACGCTTCTTGGTACCAAAGCGGCAGCCCGCGCCACCGCCTGGGGTGCCGGGCGAACCAGGCGCCCGATGCGTGGTTGTCGGTCCAAGGCGGGGTCGGCGCGTGGGGAACGGCGGCCTTGTCGGCTGCATTCGCGCCTTGGTGGCTCGATCGGCGCTATCGCGAAATATCCTTTCGTCCCCCCCTTGATCCGAATCGCAACTCTCTGTAGACGCGCGCCTTCGGATTTCATTTTGACAGCAAGAGGTGACACACCCGCTACGCCGGGACGGCGAAGCAGGTAGAGTTGCCCCGCTCTTTCGCATTGGTAGGGAAAATGGACAGCAATATCCGCATTCGCCTGAAGGCGTTCGATCATCGCGTGCTCGATCAGGCTACCGGCGACATCGCCGACACCGCGCGCCGTACCGGCGCGCTGATCCGCGGTCCCATTCCCCTGCCGACGCGCATTGAGAAATTCACGGTCAACCGTGGCCCCCACATCGACAAGAAGTCGCGCGAGCAGTTCGAAGTGCGTACCTACAAGCGCATGCTCGACATCGTCCAGCCGACGCCGCAGACGGTCGACGCGTTGATGAAGCTCGATCTCGCCGCGGGTGTTGATGTTGAGATCAAGCTGGCGTAAAGGCCGCGCTTCTCGAATCGCATAACGGATTCGGTTTCCTCGACGAGGCTGTGCTTCGGGACAAGGAAACCCGGCTCCCGCACCGCGGTGAGCCAAGAGGGTAACACCTCGAACGAGATGGGATACCGCCGGGCATGCCCGGGCCTGCGTCCCCCGTCGTTCCGCTCCGAAAGGAGTGGAAATCAGCCCGGACGGGGGCTCGCATTGCATTTCTGGGCTGAACAAGGGCGCCTTTTTGGGGTTTCGGCCTCGTCGGCGCTCGTCACGCCCCTGCGGAATGGTCCGCCGGGGGCCTCTGAATAGGAGTGAGTGGATCATGCGCACTGGCGTGATCGCGAAGAAGATGGGGATGACCCGCCTGTTCCAGGACGACGGCCGCCACGTGCCGGTCACTGTTCTGGCGCTGGAGGGCGTTCAGGTGGTGGCGCAGCGTACGACCGATCGCGACGGTTATGTTGCTGTGCAGATTGGCGCCGGCGCGGCGAAGGCGAAGAATGTCGCCAAGCCGCAGCGTGGCCACTTCGGCAAGGCCGAAGTCGAGCCCAAGGCGATGCTGTGCGAATTCCGCGTCGCCGAAGACGCGTTGCTCGAAGTGGGCGCCGAACTGTCGGCTGACCATTTCGTCAAAGGCCAGTTCGTCGACGTTTCGGGCCGTACCCAGGGCAAGGGCTTTGCGGGCGCCATGAAGCGTTGGGGCTTCGGCGGTCTGCGCGCCACGCACGGCGTGTCGGTGTCGCACCGTTCGCACGGTTCGACCGGTAACCGCCAGGATCCGGGCAAGGTCTTCAAGAACAAGAAGATGGCCGGCCATATGGGCGACCGCAACCGCACCCAGCAGAATCTGGAAATCGTCGGCACCGACGCCGATCGCGGCCTGATCTTCGTGAAGGGCTCGGTTCCGGGCCACAAGGGCACCTGGCTGGTCGTGAAGGATGCCGTGAAGGTCGCCCGTCACGCCGAGGCGCCGTACCCGGCGGGCCTGAAGGCCGTCGCCAATGAGAACACGGCTCCCGCCGAAGCGCCTGTTGAGGCGGCTCCGGAAGCCACCGAAGGCCAGGAGGGCTAAGTGAAGGTCAAGGTTCAAACCCTCGACGCCGCCGAGAAGGGCGACATCGAGCTCAAGGACGAGATTTTCGGTCTTGAGCCGCGTGCGGACATTCTGCACCGCGTCGTGACGTGGCAGCTTGAAAACCGCCGCGCTCCCGCGCGAGCGACTCGCGAACGTTCGGACGTTGCGCGTACCGGCAAGAAGTGGGGTCGCCAGAAGGGTGGCGGTACCGCCCGTCACGGCGACCGCCGCGCGCCGGTGTTCATCGGCGGTGGTAAGGCGCACGGTGCCCGTGCCCGCATCTTCGACGTGTCGCTGAACAAGAAGATCCGTGTCCTGGGCCTGAAGATGGCGCTGTCGAGCCACGCCAAGGCGGGTTCGCTGATCGTCCTTGAGGACCTGGCCGGCGTTGCCAAGACCAAGGAGCTGAAGGGCCAGTTCTCGAAGCTGGGTTTCGGCAAGTCGGCGCTGGTGATCGACGGTGAGGCGGTCGAGAACGGGTTCGCGCTCGCTGCCCGCAACCTGCCGCACGTCGACGTGCTGCCGGCTGTCGGTGCCAACGTCTATGACATTCTGAAGCACGACACGCTGGTGCTGACTCGCGCCGCCGTCGAAAAGCTGGAGGCGCGCTTCCATGGCTAAAAAGCAGACCAAGGCTGTCGACAACCGTCACTATGACGTGATCGTCGCGCCGCACATCACCGAAAAGTCGACGCTCGTTTCCGAAGCGAACGCAGTCGTGTTCAAGGTCGCCAACGACGCGACCAAGCCGGAAATCAAGGCGGCGGTCGAAGCGCTGTTCGACGTGAAAGTCACCGGCGTGAACACCATCGTCCAGAAGGGCAAGACCAAGCGCTGGAAGGGTGCCCCCTACAAGCGTTCGGACATGAAAAAAGCGATCGTCACCCTCGCTGAAGGTGACTCGATCGACGTGACGACGGGAATCTGAGGCGATGGCACTCAAGCATTATAACCCGACCAGCCCGGCGCGCCGTGGCCTGATCCTGGTGGACCGTTCGGGTCTGCACAAGGGCGGCCCCGTCAAGTCGCTGACCGAGGGCAAGCGCAAGACCGGTGGCCGCAATAACAAGGGTCATGTCACGTCGCGCGGGATCGCGGGTGGCCACAAGCAGCGCTATCGCATCATCGACTTCAAGCGTCGCAAGTGGGACGTTGAAGGTACTGTCGAGCGGATCGAATATGATCCCAACCGCACTGCCTTCATCGCGCTCGTGAACTACGCCGCCGAAGGCGCCGAGCCCGAATATGCCTATATCCTCGCGCCGCAGCGCCTGGGCGTCGGCGACAAGGTGATCGCGGGCAAGAAGACCGACGTGAAGCCGGGCAACGCCATGGAACTCGGCCAGATGCCGGTCGGCACCATCGTCCACAATGTGGAGATGAAGCCGGGCAAGGGCGGTCAGATCGCGCGTTCGGCGGGCACTTATGTCCAGGTCGTCGGCCGTGACCGCGGCATGGTCATCGTCCGCCTGAACTCGGGCGAGCAGCGCTACATCCATGCGAATTGCATGGCGACCGTCGGCGCGGTGTCGAACCCCGACAACCAGAACCAGAATCTGGGCAAGGCCGGCCGTAACCGCTGGCTCGGCAAGCGCCCGCTGACGCGCGGCGTTGCGAAGAACCCGGTCGACCACCCCCATGGCGGTGGTGAAGGCCGCACCTCGGGCGGCCGTCACCCGGTTACCCCCTGGGGCAAGCCGACCAAGGGTGCGCGCACCCGCCACAACAAGGCGACGGACAAGATGATTATTCGTTCGCGCCACGCGAAGAAGAAGGGCTAAGCGATCATGGCTCGTTCGGTTTGGAAAGGTCCGTTCGTGGACCTCCATCTGCTCAACAAGGCGGAAGCGGCGCAGGACGCGGGCAATCGCGCCGGCCCGATCAAGACCTGGTCGCGTCGTTCGACGATTCTTCCGCAGTTCGTTGGGCTGACGTTCAACGTGTACAACGGCCGCAAGTTCGTGCCGGTACTGGTCAACGAAGACATGGTTGGCATGAAGCTGGGCGAATTTGCGCCTACGCGCTTCTTCCCGGGCCATGCCGCGGACAAGAAGGGTAAGCGCTGATGAGCAAGCAGGCAGCTCCGCGCCGCGTCGGCGACAAGGAAGCGCTGGCGGTCGGCACCACCATCCGTGGTTCGGCTCAGAAGCTGAACCTCGTCGCGGGCCTGATCCGCGGCAAGCGGGCGGGCGACGCGTTGAACATCCTTGCCTTCTCGAAGAAGGCGATGGCGGTCGACGCGCGCAAGGTTCTGGCGTCGGCAATCGCCAACGCGGAAAACAACCACAACCTCGACGTCGACGCGCTCGTCGTCGCCGAGGCTTCGGTCGGCAAGGGCATCGTGATGAAGCGCTTCGCGACGCGCGGCCGTGGCAAGTCCACCCGCATCCTGAAGCCGTTCAGCCGTCTGCGCATTGTCGTGCGCGAAGTCGAAGAGGCGTAAATCATGGGTCAGAAGAGCAACCCCATCGGTCTGCGCCTGCAGATCAACCGCACCTGGGACAGCCGCTGGTTCGCGGAAGGCCATGATTATGGCCGTCTTCTCCTGGAAGACCTGAAGATCCGCAAGTACATCCTGGAAACCGTGCCGCAGGCCGCGATCAGCAAGGTCGTGATCGAGCGTCCGGCCAAGCTGTGCCGCGTTTCGATCTATGCCGCGCGTCCGGGCGTTATCATCGGCAAGAAGGGTGCCGACATCGAAAAGCTTCGCAAGAAGCTGTCGGCGATGACGTCGAGCGACGTCAGCCTGAACATCGTCGAAATCCGCAAGCCGGAAATCGACGCCAAGCTGGTGGCGCAGGGTGTGGCGGATCAGCTGGAACGCCGTATCGCGTTCCGCCGTGCCATGAAGCGCGCGGTGCAGTCGGCGCTGCGCCTGGGCGCCGAGGGCATTCGTATCACTTGCGGCGGCCGTCTGGGCGGCGCGGAAATCGCCCGTACCGAATGGTATCGCGAGGGTCGCGTTCCGCTGCACACGCTGCGCGCGAACGTCGACTATGCCGAAGCGACTGCGCACACCGCCTATGGCGTGTGCGGCGTGAAGGTGTGGATCTTCAAGGGCGAGATCCTGGGCCATGATCCGATGGCGCAGGACCGGCTGATGATGGAAGCGCAGACTACGGGCGTTCGCCCGGCGCGCGAAGATCGCCGCTAAGGATCGAGAGAGAACATGCTGCAACCGAAACGCACCAAGTTCCGCAAGGCGTTCAAGGGCCGTATCCATGGCGACGCCAAGGGCGGTACTGCGCTGAACTTCGGTTCCTACGGCCTGAAGGCCATGGAGCCGGAACGCATCACCGCGCGTCAGATCGAAGCGGCACGCCGCGCGATCACACGTCACATCAAGCGCCAGGGCCGTTTGTGGATTCGCATCTTCCCGGACCTGCCGGTTTCGACGAAGCCCGCCGAAGTCCGCATGGGATCGGGCAAGGGTTCGCCGGAATATTGGGTCGCTCGCGTCAAGCCCGGCCGTATTCTGTTCGAACTGGACGGCGTTCCCGGCCCGCTCGCTGCGGAAGCGTTCAGCCGCGCGGCGATGAAGCTGCCGATCAAGACCAAGGTCGTGGCGCGTCTTGGCGACACGTCGCACCTGGAGGGTTGATAGAGATGACCAAGGCTACCGATCTTCGGGCCAAGACCGACGACCAGCTGAGCGAACAGCTGGGCAACCTGAAGCGCGAGGCGTTCAACCTGCGTTTCCAGGCCGCGACCAGCCAGCTTGAAAAAGCGAGCCGCGTCAAGGAAGTGCGTCGCGACATCGCCCGTATCAAGACGCTGCAGACCGAGCGTTCGCGCTCGGCTGCGAAGTAAGAGGACGAGACACATGCCGAAGCGCGTGCTGACCGGGAACATTGTCTCGGACAAGGGCGACAAGACGGTCGTGGTGCTCGTCGAGCGCAAGGTGAAGCATCCCCTGTACGGGAAGATCATCCGCCGTTCGAAGAAGTATCACGCCCATGACGAGGCGAACGAATATCGCGAGGGCGAGACCGTGCGGATCGAAGAGACCGCGCCGATCTCGAAGCTCAAGACCTGGAAGGTGATCGAGCGGGTCAACACCCACGCGACGCCGGCGCAGGTCGCGGGCGAGGCCTGAGCCTAGTTTTCACCTGGAACCGCCGGGCGACACGTCCCGGTAGGCCAAACGAGAAGGAACCGGATCCATGATCCAGATGCAGTCCAATCTCGACGTCGCGGACAACAGCGGCGCGAAGCGGGTGCAGTGCATCAAGGTGCTGGGCGGGTCGAAGCGTCGCTTCGCCGGCGTCGGCGACGTGATCGTCGTCAGCATCAAGGAGGCCGCCCCGCGCGGTCGTGTGAAGAAGGGCGACGTTCACCGTGCGGTGATCGTTCGCACCGCCAAGGACGTGCGCCGTCCCGACGGCTCGGTGATCCGCTTCGACGGCAATGCCGCGGTGCTGGTCAACAAGAACGAAGAGCCGATCGGCACGCGTATCTTTGGCCCGGTGGTCCGCGAGCTGCGCTCGAAGGGCTTTATGAAGATCATTTCGCTCGCCCCTGAGGTGCTGTGATGGCTGCTGCGAAGATCAAGAAGGGCGACCAGGTCGTCGTCCTGTCCGGCAAGGACAAGGGCAAGACCGGCGAAGTCGTCAAGGCGATGCCGCGCGAGGACAAGGTCGTCGTGTCGGGCGTCAATATCGCCGTGCGCCACAAGAAGCCGACTCAGGCGAACCCGCAGGGCGGCCTGGAGCGTTCGGAAGCGCCGATGCATGTGTCGAAGGTCGCGCATGTGACCAAGGACGGCAAGCCGACGCGCGTTCGCTTCGAAGAGCGCGACGGCAAGAAGGTCCGCGTGGCCGTCAAGACCGGGGAGGTCATCAATGGCTGATAAGTACACCCCGCGTTTCAAGTCGCTGTACGACGAGTCGATCGCCAAGGCGATGACCGAGAAGTTCGGCTACAAGAACGTCATGGAAGTGCCCAAGCTCGAGAAGATCGTGCTCAACATGGGCGTTGGTGAGGCCACCCAGGACAAGAAGAAGGTCGAGCAGGCAGCCCAGGAAATGGAGCTGATCGCCGGCCAGAAGCCTGTCGTGACCAAGGCGAAGAAGTCGATTGCGCAGTTCAAGCTGCGCGAAGGCATGCCGATCGGTTGCAAGGTTACCCTGCGTCGCGAGCGGATGTACGAATTCCTCGACCGCCTGGTCACGATCGCGCTCCCGCGCGTCCGCGACTTCCGTGGCCTGAACCCGAAGTCGTTCGATGGCCGCGGCAATTATGCAATGGGCCTCAAGGAACAGCTCGTGTTCCCGGAAATCAACTATGACCGCATCGACAAGGTGCGCGGCATGGACATCATCGTCACCACCACCGCGAAGACCGACGAAGAGGCTCGCGAGCTCCTGCGTCTCTTCGGCTTCCCGTTCCCGCAGGATGCGGACGGCGAAGCGAAGCAGGCCGCGTAAGGAAGGAAGAACTTAAGTCATGGCGAAACTGAGTTCGATCAACAAGAACGAGCGTCGCAAGCAGCTGGTCAAGAAGTACGCGCCCAAGTACGCGAAGCTGAAGGCCATTGCGAACGACGAGTCGCTCGACGAGACGGAACGTCTGATCGCGCGTCTGAAGATGGCGGAAATTCCGCGCAACGGAAACCCGACCCGCATCCGCAACCGGTGCGAGCTGACCGGGCGCCCGCGCGCCTATTACCGCAAGTTCCGCCTCGCGCGTGTCATCCTGCGTGATCTTGCCAACAAGGGCATGATCCCGGGCGTCACGAAGTCGAGCTGGTAAGGACACGATCATGGCAGTGACCGATCCCCTGGGTGATATGCTCACCCGCATCCGCAATGGCCAGCGCGCGCGCAAGGACAGCGTGCTGACGCCGGCGTCGAAGCTGCGCACCCGCGTGCTCGACGTGCTGCAGCGCGAAGGCTATATCCGCGGATATTCCGAAGAGCAGATGGGCCCCGTTCCGGGCATCCGCATCGAGCTCAAATATTTCGAGGGCCAGCCCGCGATCAAGCACGTCGCGCGCATCTCGAAGCCGGGCCGCCGCGTCTATTCGGGCTCGCAGGAGCTTCCGCGGATCCGCAACGGCCTGGGCATCACCATCGTGTCGACGCCGAAGGGCGTTCTGTCCGACGCCGAAGCGCGCGAACAGAATGTCGGCGGCGAAGTGCTGGCGGAGGTGTTCTGATGAGCCGCACGGGTAAAAAACCGATCGCGATTCCGGCGGGCGTGACTGCCACGCTCGACGGCGCCGAAATCTCGGTGAAGGGCCCCAAGGGCACGCTCACCATGCCGAAGGCCGACGACATCGCCTATGAGCTGGTCGACGGCGCCATCAAGGTGACGCCGGCGAACGACACCAAGCGCGCCCGCGCCTTTTGGGGCATGCAGCGTACGCTGGTGGCCAACCTGGTGGCCGGCGTGACCACCGGCTTCTCGAAGAAGCTGCTGATCACCGGCGTCGGCTACCGCGCCAATGCGCAGGGCAAGAAGCTGAAGCTTCAGCTCGGCTATTCGCATGACGTCGACATCGACGTGCCGGAAGGCATCGAGATCAAGACGCCGGATCAGACCACGGTCGAGATCTCGGGCATCGACAAACAGAAGGTCGGCCAGATCGCGGCCGAAATTCGCCGCTGGCGCAAGCCGGAACCGTACAAGGGCAAGGGCATCAAGTACGACGGCGAGTTCATCTTCCGTAAGGAAGGGAAGAAGAAGTGATCAGCACCAAGGGTCTCTCCCTTTTCGAGAAGCGTCGCCGTCGCAACCGCACGGCGCTGCGCGCGCGCTCCGGTGGTCGTCCGCGGCTGTCGGTTCATCGTTCGGGCAAGCACATCTACGCCCAGGTCATCGACGACGTGGCGGGAACGACCGTCGCTTCGGCCTCGACGCTGGACAAGGACGTCCGTGGCACCAACGGTGCGAATATCGACGCCGCCAAGGAAGTGGGCAAGCGCGTTGCCGAGGCAGCGAAGGCTGCCGGTATCACGCAGGTCGTCTTCGACCGCGGCGGCTTCCTGTATCATGGACGCGTCAAGGCGCTGGCGGATGCCGCGCGTGAAGGCGGATTGGAGTTCTGAGCATGGCCGACGAGAACAACCAGACGGAAGCGCCCGTCGAGGCGCACGACGCCGGCGGCCAGGAAAACCAGGGCCGTCGGGGTCGGGGTCGCGGCGGCGATCGCGGCGAGCGTGGCCAGGGCCGTGGCGGGCGTGACGGCCGCGGCCGTCGCGACGATCGTCGCAACAACGAGGAACAGGGCGAGGAGCTGATCGAGAAGCTCGTCCACATCAACCGCGTCTCGAAGACCGTTAAGGGCGGTAAGCGCTTCGGTTTCGCTGCGCTGGTCGTCGTGGGTGACGGCAAGGGTCGCGTCGGCTTCGGCCATGGCAAGGCGCGCGAAGTGCCGGAAGCCATTTCGAAGGCTACTGCGTCGGCGAAGAAGAAGATGATGCGCGTTCCGCTGAAGGAGGGCCGCACGCTGCACCATGACGGTGCGGGCCACTTCGGCGCGGGTCGCGTGTACGTCCGTTCGGCGCCGCAGGGTACCGGCATCATCGCGGGCGGCCCGATGCGCGCCGTCTTCGAATCGCTGGGCGTCGCCGACGTCGTGACCAAGTCGGTCGGCACGTCGAACCCCTACAACATGATCCGCGCCACGTTCGAAGCGCTGGGTGAACAGACTTCGCCGAAGTCGGTCGCGCAGCGTCGTGGCAAGAAGATCGCCGACCTGCTCGGCCGCGGTGGTTCGCAGACCGCCGAGGCGGATGCAGCGGCCGTCACGGAGTAATCGGCATGGCGAAGATCAAGATCCAGCAGATCGGCTCGCCGATCCGCCGCACGAAGGATCAGCGCGCGACGCTGATCGGCCTTGGCCTCAACAAGATGCACAAGGTTTCGGAGCTCGAAGACACCCCCGAGGTCCGCGGCATGATCCGCAAGCTGCCGCACATGGTGAAGGTGCTGGAAGGCTGAGGCTTTCCGTCACGTTTTTCCAGTGACAGACATCGGAGAGGGGGCTAAGCGGCCCCCTCTCCTCATTTTGACAACAGGTCAGCGCGACCAAAGCGAAAGCGAGTGCAGACAATGAAACTCAACGATCTCCGCGACAATTATGGTGCCCGCAAGGACCGCGTCCGTGTCGGCCGCGGTATCGGTTCGGGCGTGGGCAAGACCGCCGGCCGCGGTGTGAAGGGTCAGAAGAGCCGCGAAGGCGTCTCGATCAAGGGCTTTGAAGGCGGCCAGATGCCGCTGCACATGCGGCTGCCGAAGCGCGGCTTCAACAACATCTTCGCCAAGGACTATGCCGAAGTGAACACCGGCGCGATCCAGAAGGCGATCGACGCGGGCAAGCTCGACACGTCGGCGACGATCGACCAGGCGGCGCTGAACGCCGCGGGCCTGACGCGCGGCGGCAAGGACGGCGTCCGCCTGCTCGGCAAGGGCGAGCTGACGGCCAAGCTGACCTTCGTGGTCGCGGGCGCGTCGAAGTCGGCCGTCGCGATGGTCGAAAAGGCCGGCGGCAGCGTCACGATTCCGGAAATCGTGCCTGCGGCGGAAAAGGCCAAGGCCAAGAAGGGCACCGCGCTGGCCGCGAAGAAGGCCAAGAAGGGCTGATTCTTTCGATCCGGTTGCAGGGGGGCGGGCGCCGCCCGGCCCCTCGCCGATCATTAGGGGCTTAGACAAGTCCGATCGGGTAACTATATGGGCGGCGGGGGGTGCAGGGCGCCCTCCGCCGTTTCGATTTTCCAGGACCTTCCGACGATATGGCAACCGCAGCCGACCAGATGGCATCCAGCCTGAGCCTCTCCAAATTCGGGCAGGCCACCGAACTCAAGAAGCGCCTGTGGTTCACGCTCGGCGCGCTGATCGTCTTCCGCATGCTCAGCTATGTGCCGCTGCCGGGGATCGACCCGACTGCGCTCAACCTGCTCGCGCAGTCGACATCGGGCGGTGTGCTCGATTTCTTCAATAACTTCTCGGGCGGCGCGTTGCAGCGCATGTCGGTGGTCGCGCTGGGCGTGATGCCGTACATCACGGCGTCGATCGTCGTGCAGCTCGCGACCGCGCTCAGCCCGACGCTGAATGCGATCAAGAAGGAAGGCGAAAGCGGCCGCAAGCGGCTGAACCAGTACACGCGATACGGCACCGTCGCGCTGACGGCGGTTCAGGGCTATGCGATCGCCACCGGGCTTGAGGCGCTGGGCGCCTCGCAGGGCCTGCAGGCAGTGATCGAACCGGGCATGCTGTTCCGCATCGGCGCAGTGATCTCGCTGATCGGCGGCACGATGTTCCTGATGTGGCTGGGTGAGCAGATCACCAGCCGCGGCATCGGCAACGGCATTTCGCTCATCATCATGGCGGGCATCGTCGCGCATATGCCGCGCAACCTCGTCCAGTTGTTCGAAGGCGGGCGTACCGGTTCGCTCAATCCGATCGCCGTCGCGGGCATCGTCCTGGCGGTCGTCGCGATGATCCTCGGCATCTGCTTCATGGAACGCGCACAGCGCCGTATCCTGATCCAGTATCCCAAGCGCCAGACTGCGCGCGGCGTTCAGGCCGAACGCAGCCACTTGCCGCTGAAGCTCAACACCGCGGGCGTCATTCCGCCGATCTTTGCGTCGTCGCTGCTGCTGCTGCCGCTGACGATCACGCAGTTCGCGGGGCAGCCGGGCGCTTCGTCGGGCTGGTGGGGCGAATTGCTCATCACGCTGAACCAGTATCTTCAGCACGGCAGCCCGATCTACATGGGCCTCTATGCGCTCGGCATCATCTTCTTCTCGTTCTTCTACACCGCCGTGGTGTTCAATCCGGAAGAGACCGCCGATAATCTGAAACGCTACGGCGGGTTCATCCCCGGCATCCGCCCGGGCAAGAACACCGAAAAATATTTCGACTACGTCCTCACCCGCATCACGGTGATCGGCGCGGCGTATCTGACGGTGCTTTGCCTGCTGCCTGAATATCTGGTTTCGGCGCTGGGCATTCCCTTCTACCTTGGTGGGACTAGCCTGCTGATCGTGGTCAACGTAACCATGGACACGGTCACCCAGATTCAGTCGCACCTGCTGGCCCACCAGTATGGCGACCTTATCAAGAAGTCCAAGCTGAAGGGCAGCCGCGCCCGGTAACCGGGGCGGATTAGGGGAGAAGAGAGTGAACATCATCCTGTTGGGCCCGCCGGGCGCTGGCAAGGGCACCCAGGCCAGCCGGTTGGAAAAGGAGCGCGGCATGGTGCAGCTGTCGACAGGCGACATGCTGCGCGCGGCGGTGAAGGCGGGAACGCCGGTCGGCCTGAAGGCCAAGGCGGTGATGGAGGCGGGCGAACTGGTGTCCGACGCCATCGTATCGGGCATCATCGGCGAGCGGCTCGATATGGCCGATACCGCAACGGGTGCGATCTTCGACGGATATCCGCGCACCACGGCGCAGGCGGCGTCGCTCGACGCGCTTTTGGCGGAGCGCGGCCGCAAGCTCGACTATGTGATCGAACTGGTGGTCGACGAAGAGGCGCTGGTTGACCGCGTCACCGGCCGCTTCACCTGCGCCAAGTGCGGCGAAGGCTATCACGACCGCTACAAGCTGCCCAAGGTCGAAGGCGTGTGCGACATCTGCGGTTCGACCGAGTTCAAGCGCCGCCCGGACGACAACGCCGAAACCGTGCGCACGCGCATGGCCGAATATCGCGCCAAGACCGCGCCGATCCTTCCCTTCTATGAAGAAAAGGGTCTGGTGCGCCGGGTGGACGGGATGGCCGAGATCGCCGAAGTCGGCAGCCAGATCGACGCGATTCTGGACGGAAAGGCCTGACGACTCGCCGTCGCGCCAATGCCGCGCGAGCCGCGGGTCGCGACGACAAAAGGGGCCGGAACGGCAAACGGGGGCGGGCATCGGCGACGATGTCCGCCCCCGCTCGTTTCGGATGACAGATTCTTCATCTGCGCGTCACCACCGGGACGGAACCGGGCGGGTATCCAGTGCCTGCCGACCGGCGCTTGGCCGGACCGGTCAGTTTGGAGAGTACCCCATGGTTCGCGTGCTTCTTTCCGCCGCTGCGCTGTCGCTGGTCGCTGCCCCGTCCTTTGCGGCCACGCATACAGCGTCGGCTGCGGCCACCAAGACGGAGAAGGTTGCCAAGACCAAGACGGTAAAGGCCGCCAAGCCCGCCAAAGCCACGAAGACGGCCAAGGCGGCGAAGAAGGCCAACTGAGCCCCACGCGCATCTTCCCATTGGATGCGCGCGACCGGCGGGGGCTCCCCCTCCCGCCGGTCGCTTCGCGTTGCGGCGCCATGCGAAAGGCCGTGCGGCGCGCGCGCGAACAAGGCTATGCTTGCCGGGGGGCGAGGGCCAGTTACCATGACGCGCAAGATTCTGATTATCGAAGACGACGCGACCACGGCATCCTATCTGGCCAAGGGGCTGGGCGAGGCTGGGTTTTCTGTCGAAACCGCTGCCGACGGGCGCGACGGACTGTTCCTGGCGAGCGAGGGGATATTCGACGTGATGATCGTCGATCGCATGCTGCCCGGTCTGGACGGTCTCGCGGTCGTCAACGCCGTGCGCGCGGCCGGAGTGGCAACGCCTGCGCTGGTGCTTTCTGCGCTATCGGGTGTGGACGACCGTGTCGGCGGGCTTCGCGCCGGGGCCGACGACTATCTGACCAAGCCGTTTTCCTATGCCGAACTGCTCGCGCGCGTCGAAGCCTTGTTGCGCCGGACCGAACGCGACCGAGAGCGCCAGGCGTTGGACGCCCAGGCGAATCGTATCGTCGTGGGTGACCTGGAAATCGACGTGCCGGGGCGTATCGTCACGCGGCAGGGGCGCGCCATCACGCTGGGCGCGCGCGAATTTGCGCTGCTGGAATATCTTGCCCGCAACGCAGGACAGGTGGTCACGCGAACGATGATGCTGGAAAAAATCTGGAACTATCATTTCGATCCGGGATCGAATGTCGTCGACGTGCATATCGGGCGGTTGCGGCGCAAGATCGAGGAAGGATTTGCGACGCCGATCCTTCACACGGTGCGGGGCGCCGGGTACCGGCTGTCGCCGCAGGAGTGACGCGGCTTTCGATAACGGCGCGGCTCGCGCTGCTCGCAGTGGCGCTGGGGTTCGCCCCCGCGCTCGTGCTGACCGGGTTCCTGTGGCACCAGACGCACGACGACACGATCAGCGGCCTGCGCCGGGCGCAGACCGAACAGCGCGACGCCCTGTCCGCGCTGTATCGAACCGGGGGGCGCGTCGCGGTGGAGCAGGTGCTCGCCGATCGCGCCGATGCCGATGACGAGGCGTTGATCGCCGAAGTCGTCGACTCCGAAGGCGTCCGCAGAACGGGTATCGGGCCCGACCGGCTGGTGTTCCGCCCCGAACCGATCGAATTTCGCATCGGCACGCTGGGCCGGGCCGGTTACTGGGCCGGACGCGAAGCGGGCTATTCGATCGTGAAGATTGGGCCGGATTGGCTGGTCACCGGGCGGTTGCTCGACGAATGGGAACGCGCGCAGCGCGCGATCGAGCGGGCGCTGGCGGTATCGCTGCTCGTCGCGCTGCTGATCGGTGCGGCAGGGGGGCTGGTGCTGACTCGGTATGTCACGCGGCGCCTGGACCGGATCGCGGGCGCGGTCGATGCCGTGGCGGCGGGCGACCTGGGACGGCGCGTCGGCGACGTCGCCGGCGGCGGCGACGCATTCGACCGCCTGGCGACGCGGATCGACGGGATGCTCGACCGGATCGACCGTCTGATGAGCGAATTGCGCATCGTCACCGACAGCGTCGCGCACGACCTGCGGTCGCCGATCGCGCGGCTGCGCACGCGTGCCGAGGTGGCGCTGACCGCCACCGATGAAGCGCAGCGCGACGTGGCGCTGGCGGGACTCGTGACCGAAACCGACCTGGTGATGCGGATGCTGACTACGCTGCTCGAAATCAGCCGGGCAGAGGCGGGGACGCGCGATTCGTTCGCGCTGATGGACCCTGCCGAACTGGTCGAGGAAATTGCCGACTTGTATCAGCCAGCGATCGAGGAAGCGGGCATGCCGTTCCAGGTCACTTTGCCGCAGGTCCCCATCGGCGCCGTCCGCGTGCATCGCCAGCTACTGTCGCAGGCAATCGCCAATCTCATCGACAACGCCATCCGCCATGCAGGTGCGGGCGCGCAACTGACCCTGTCGCTCGATCGCGAGCGCCCCAGCGGTGGCGTGCGGATCGCAGTGCGCGATACCGGGCCGGGCATCGCGCAGGACAATCGCGAACTGGCCCTTAAACGCTTCGGCAGGCTTGATGCCGCGCGCAGCCAGCCGGGCGCAGGGCTGGGCCTTGCGCTGGTCCAGGCAGTGGCGCACCTTCATGGCGGCACGCTCGAACTTTCGGACAACCAGCCTGGGCTTGCCGCGACGATTGTCATCGCGCGCGAGGACGAAACCGCCTAGCTTCCTCATGCGAAGCGGCGTTTCGGGGGGAGTGGGAAGATGCGTGGCGTTACGGCAATGATCGCGGCGATGGCAGCCTTGCAGACTTCCCCGGCTTCGGCAGAAGTCGTCGACCGCGCGCAGGGCGGATTCGTCATCAGGCATCAATTGGCTGTCGACGCGCCGCCGGCAACGCTTTGGGGCGCACTGGTCCATCCCGCGCGTTGGTGGGGGAGCCCGCATACTTATTCAGGCGATGCCGCCAATCTCAGGCTTGATGTGCATCCGGGCGGGTGCTGGTGCGAGGCGTTGCCGATGGGCGGGGGCGTCGAACACATGCGCGTCCTTTATGTCCAGCCGGGCGAGCGGTTGCGGATGACGGGCGGGTTGGGGCCGCTTCAGACCATCGCGGTGATCGGCGTGTTGGAGGTGTTGATCGCGCCGATGGGCGACGGCAGCGTGCTTACCGTTACCTATTCGGTCGGCGGCTACGCGCCCGCCGGGCTTCAGCAGCTCGCCGGTCCGGTCGACCAGGTGCTCGGGGACCAGGTCGCGCGGCTCAAGGCGGTAGCAGAAGTCAAATAATAGAATTGGCATCATTAAGGCGCTCTGGAAGCGATCCTGATCGACGATCGGTCCGGCACCGCAGGGTCCACGCGATCGCGCTGCCCGCGCTGCTGCGCCACGCGCGGACAATCTATGGTGCCGAAATACGCACTGCGGCGGATGGCCTGGGGGGCGCGCGCGATCTGATTGATTCGGTACCCAGGCTACGGTCGGGCCGAAAGCTGTCGTTGCGACGCGCCGCACGCTGGTCGCGCTATGCGCGATCGGCCAAGCGTACGGGACCGCACGGGGTGGCGCAAATGCTGACGAATGAGAGGGTTGGCGCGCGGTGGGACGGGCAGTTGCAATCCGGGATAAAATGCAGTTGACTTGCGCCGCTTCGCTTGACAGGCTCCCCTTTCACCCCTAACTGCAACTCCTTCCGAAAGACCGGTTGTCCCGGCGGCGTGTTTTCGCGCGCACGCCGGCGTCGCGTATTTCGGATCAACGCGTAGAGATGGGGTGCGTGGCGAGCCATGCGGCACCCCGTGGAGCTGGGAGAACAAGAGCTCATGGCACGTATTGCGGGTGTTAATATCCCGACCAACAAGCGCGTGGTAATCGCGCTGCAGTATATCCACGGCATTGGTCCGGCCAAGGCCAAGGAAATCACCGAGAAGCTGGGCATTGCGTCGGAACGTCGCGTGCAGGACCTGAGCGATCAGGAAGTGCTGCAGATTCGCGAAGCCATCGACGCCGGCTATACCGTAGAGGGCGATCTTCGTCGCGAAGTCGCGATGAACATCAAGCGCCTGATGGACCTGGCCTGCTATCGCGGCCTGCGTCATCGCAAGGGCCTGCCGGTTCGCGGTCAGCGCACGCACACCAACGCGCGCACCCGCAAGGGTAAGGCAAAGCCGATCGCGGGCAAGAAGAAGTAAGCGCGGGGCGCTCACTTCTCCGCCGAAGGCGGGTTCGAGGCAAATTGCCCCCGGCCCCCGCCGCAAGCTTCTCGTTAGAGAGATTTCAGGTCAGGAACGTAGCAAATGGCACGTGAACCGCAGCGCCTTCGCCGTCGCGAGCGCAAGAACATCACCGCCGGCGTCGCGCATGTGAACGCCAGCTTCAACAACACCATGATCACGATCACCGATGCCCAGGGCAATGCGATTTCGTGGTCTTCGGCCGGCATGATGGGCTTCAAGGGCTCGCGCAAGTCGACTCCGTACGCCGCCCAGGTCGCCGCCGAAGACGCCGGCCGCAAGGCCGCCGAACACGGTGTCCGCACGCTCGAAGTCGAAGTGAAGGGCCCGGGTTCGGGCCGTGAATCGGCGCTCCGCGCGCTGCAGGCGGTCGGGTTCCAGATCACGTCGATCCGCGACGTGACGCCGATTCCGCACAATGGCGTTCGTCCGTCCAAGCGCCGCCGCGTCTGATTTTTTCTGCGTCGGCCGGGAATCCGCGGGGAGTGGATTCTTCGGTCGTTGCGGTCCTATCGGCAGGATAGCCCCCATCCTGCCCAACCCAGGGGAAGCCCGTGTCTGTCAACGCTAAGAACTGGCAGGAACTCAAGAAGCCCAATGGCCTCGAGAAGAAGCCCGGCGGCGATCCCAAGCGCAAGGCAACCTTCGTCGCGGAACCGCTGGAACGTGGTTTCGGTCTGACGCTCGGCAATGCGCTGCGTCGTGTGCTTCTTTCGTCGCTGCAGGGTGCGGCGGTTACATCGATCAAGATCGAAAACGTGCTGCACGAATTCTCGTCGCTCGCCGGCGTGCGCGAGGACGTGACCGACATCGTCCTCAATGTGAAGCAGATCGCCCTCAAGATGCAGGGCGAAGGCCCGAAGCGGCTCCAGCTTTCGGCCACCGGCCCGGCTGCGGTCAAGGCAGGTGACATCGCGGTGTCGGGCGACATCGAAGTGATGAATCCCGATCTCATCCTGTGCCATCTGGACGATGGTGCGACGCTGAACATGGAACTCACCGCCGACACCGGCAAGGGCTATGTCCCCGCCGCGTCGAACCGCCCGGCGGATGCGCCGATCGGCCTGATTCCGGTCGACGCGTTGTACAGCCCGGTGCGCCAGGTCAGCTACAAGGTGGAAAATACGCGCGTCGGCCAGGAACTGGACTATGACAAGCTGACGCTGACGATCGACACCGACGGCACGGTCACGCCGGAAGACGCGCTCGCCTATGCGGGCCGGATCCTGCAGGACCAGCTGGCGCTGTTCGTCCACTTCGACGATTCGGCGATCACGCGTACGGCGGCTCCGGTCGTCGGCATGACCACCGCCGCGCCCGAAAGCGGCGGCGACGCGACGCAGATCAATCGCTACCTGCTCAAGAAGGTCGACGAGCTGGAACTGTCGGTCCGTTCGGCGAACTGCCTCAAGAACGACAACATCATCTACATCGGCGATCTGGTTCAGAAGACCGAGGCGGAGATGCTGCGGACGCCGAACTTCGGCCGCAAGTCGCTCAATGAGATCAAGGAAGTGCTGTCCAGCATGGGCCTGCGCCTCGGCATGGAAATCCCGGGCTGGCCGCCCGAGAACATCGAGGAAATGGCCAAGAAGCTGGAACAGGAAATCATGGGCTGA
>JBMOOB010000030.1:0-6857 GCA_049323815.1 Pseudomonadota bacterium
CAAACTCGCGCAGCCGTTCCCACTGATCGTCCCTGAGTACCTCGCCTTCCACACCAGCCTCCAAAAGCCAGTGTTGAATCAGAAATCCCGCCCGCCGTGAATCCCTAAAATGTCACTACAGCCTAGAGCGTGCCGAGCCTGATCGGATTGATCGGAACCGCCACAGGCATCGGAGTTTGGTCCGCGAGGAACGTTGCTCAGGAGCATGGGCAAATGTTTCGAGCTGCGATTTCGATCGTCGAAATGAGATGCGCGCAGCGCGGCTTCAATCGAGTCCGTTCACCCGAGAGCCTTCAGTCCGCTCCAGTCCACGCTCGGTTGTCCACTTCTGCCCGCTAATCGCTGGGCGGAGGCGTCACCGCCTGGAAACGCATCATCGGAATTTGTCCGCGCGAGCGCGCCCGCATCCGCACAAAGATATTTGATGAATATTTGACATGAAGGGTGTCGATACGGCCAACCCATTGAAATCAATGGTGACCCCTACGGGACTCGAACCCGTGTTTCAGCCGTGAAAGGGCCGCGTCCTAGACCGCTAGACGAAGGGGCCATGCCGAAGCGTGGAGCGCCCCCCTAGGGAAAGTCTGGCACGCGGTCAACACCTCATTCGACCCATGCTGCATCTTCTAGGTGAAGTTCCGCGGCGGGGTGGGGGCCCCAGTCGTCGATCCTGGCCCGACCGGCCAGCCAGAGCTTGCGATGCGCGGGGGCGCCGAGCAGCGCCTGGCCCAGTTCGGTGTCGCCCTGGCGGAACGCGACGGCCTTCAGGCTGCGCCCGTCGTCGCCCGCCACGATGGTGCGGACATGGCCGTTGCCGACGATGTCGGCGCGAATCACGCGCACCGGCCCGGTGGCCAGCCGCGGGGCGGGCCAGCCCATGCCATAGGGGCCACCTTCCTCCATCGCCGCGACCAGCTCGGGATTGACGCCGCGCGGCGCGACGACGGCGTCGAACAACAGCGCCCGGTCGCCCATCGCCTGTGCCACTCGCTCGCTAAGACGGTGCTCCAGATAGTCGGCGAACGCGTCGATCCGGTCTTCGGCGACGGTCACGCCCGCGGCCATCGCATGGCCGCCCCCCGCGACGAGCAGCCCCGACTCTTTCGCGGCCAGCACGGCGGAGCCCAGGTCGACGCCGGAAATCGACCTGCCCGATCCCTTGCCCATGCCCTGGTCGTCGATCGCAATGACGATCGCCGGGCGGCCGAATCGCTCCTTCAGCCTGCCCGCGACGATGCCGATGACGCCGGGATGCCATCCGAGCCCGGCAACGACTGCGACTGCGCGGTTGCCCTGGCGTTCGCAAATCGCCTCTGCCTCCGCCTGCACGGCCGCTTCGATCTGGCGGCGCTCTTCGTTGAGCTGGTCGAGCTCGGCGGCGATGGCGCGCGCCTCGGCCGGGTCCTGTGTCGTCAGCAGCCGCACGCCCAGGTCGGACTTGCCGACGCGCCCGCCCGCGTTGATGCGCGGGCCGAGCGCAAAGCCGAGGTCCGAGCACGCGGGTGCGCGCGTCAGCCGCGATGCCTCGATCAGCGCGTTCAGGCCGATGTTGCGCCGCTGTGCCATCACCTTCAGCCCCTGCGCGACAAAGGCGCGGTTGAGCCCGCGTAGCGCGGCGACATCGGCGACAGTGCCCAGAGCGACGATGTCGAGCAGGTCGAGCAGTCGCGGCTCCGCCCGGTCCGCGAAATAGCCGCGCGCGCGCAGCACGCGCAGCAGCGCCGCGCCGAGCAGGAACGCGACGCCGACTGCCGCCAGATGGCCGTGCACGGCGCCTTCGTCTTCGTCCAGGCGATTGGGGTTCACCAATGCGAAGGCGGCCGGCAGTTCGGTCGCGCATTGGTGATGGTCGACGACGATAACGTCGACGCCCGCGTCGCGCGCCATTGCAAGCGCGTCGAATGCCTGTGCGCCGCAATCGACCGTTACGATCAGCGACGCGCCCTCGCCATGCAGCCGCACCAGTGCTTCGCCAGACGGGCCATAGCCTTCCATCAGCCGGTCGGGGATATAGGGGCGGGCGGCAAGCCCCAGGTCGCGCAACAGGCGGATCAACAACGCGGCGGAAGTCGCCCCGTCGACGTCATAATCGCCGAACACCGCGACTTGTTCGCGCGCGATCACGGCATCGGCCAGCCGTTCGGCGGCGCGGTCCATGTCGCGAAAGATCGACGGGTCGGGCATGAACGCGCGGATCGACGGCGCGCGATGCGCGTCGATTTCCGCACGCGGGCACCCGCGCGTCATCAAAAGCTGGGTGACGAGATCGTCGGGCGTGAAGCGCGAATCGCGCGCGTCGGCGGCCAGCCCGCGCCAGCGCCACGGCTGGCCCAGGATCGAACGCTGGATATTCAATACGGCGGACATGCCGCCTTATTAGCGGAACATCGTGCAAACGCCACGCCCGCGCATGGCGGGGGTCACCCCTGGATCCAGGCGCTTTCGCGAAACCATTTGGTGATGACATATTTCGTGCCATCGACGACCGCCATGCCTTCGTGCAGCGTGTCGTAATTGGGTGTGCCGTCGGGGTTCATGTTGTTCCAGATGACGAGCAGCCCGCGCCGCGGCTTGATCCGCACCCCCGCGCGCGGGAACCAGGTGGCGCCGCCTTCGGGAACATCGGCCAGATAGGCCATCGCGGTCCAGGTGCGTTGCCCGCCCTGCGCCTGCATGTCGGCCCAATAGCCTTCGGTTTCATGGAAATAGTCGCAATGCGCGCGAAACTGCTGGCCGACGGCATAACGCTGGCCCTGCATCGTTTCGGCATTGATCGGGTCGATGCCGAGCAGGTTCGCGATCCGCTCGTCGATCGCGCGCACCTCGGGCGCCCAGCGGTCCATGTCGCAGCTATAGCTGGTGCGGAACTCCGGGTCCTCATGCGAGGACAGGAGCGTCGACGGGCGGCTGCTGGCGTCCATCATCGCAATCAGCATGTCGCATTCCTCACCCGTCAGATAGTCGGGGTAGAGGTAGATCTGCGCCGCGTCGGTTTTCGCGCGCCGGATCGCGGGATGGGCTTCGATCCGGGCCGTGACGTCGCGCCCGATCCGCGCGCGTTGCGCGGGGCTAGAGCCGGATTTCTTTCTGGTCAGGAAACGCACGCGTTCACTCTGCCTTTCGAGTTCAGGATTGCAAGGGGCCAGATCAAGGAAAGGGGACGGCATTTCTGCCGCCCCCCGTTTGAAACCCCGGTCCGGTACGCCGACGTGGCTTACCAGAAGATGTCGTAGACCACGTCCACTACGATGCCGCTGCGGATGTCGACCAGCAGGGCGTCGTTATAGTAGCGGACCCAGCGATACGGGCCATAGGCCGGCGGCAGGCGGTAGTAGAACGGATCGGCGATCCAATAATCGGGCGCGAACAGGATTGAGCCCAATGTGATCCCTACCGAAAAGCGCCGGTAGCCATAATTGTATCCACGCGGCGCGTAATAGCGCGGCAGGCGGTAGACGTTGCGGTTGCTCGACCGATAGCTGCGATAATCGTAGCGGCGGTCGCTGCGCCATCCGCGCGTCCAGTTGCGGCGATCGTTCAGATCGTTGTGGTACCGCGGGCTGTCGCGCCAGTCGTTGTAGCGGCGCTGCTGGCGATACTCCTGCCGGTTGTCACGGTGGTCTTGACGATAGTCCTGCCGGTTGTCGCGCTGTCCCTGGCGATAGTCCTGGCGATTGTCGCGCTGCCCCTGGCGATAGTCCTGGCGGTTGTCGCGGCTGTCCTGCCGATATTGCTGCGGCGAGGTTTCCCCCTGGCGATACTGACGATTATCCTGCCGCTGGTTCTGGCGATACTCTTGCCGGTTGTCGCGACTGTCCTGGCGGTATTGCTGGCGATTGTCGCGGCTGTCCTGGCGGTACTGCTGGCGCTGCTGCGAAGGCTGCGCCTGCGGGGCAGGGCGCGACTGGTGCGACTGTCTTTCACCTTCGCCACCATGGTGCCGGTCCTGAGCCAGTGCGGGCGGAACCAGAGCGGTCGCAGCGATCAACGCCGCGAGAATGGTCTTGGTCATCGATATTCTCCCCTGGACCCGGCAAGCTACCGGCCGGACGTCTTCAGTGATGTCCGAATAAAGCGCCGTCGATGAGCAGTTGCTGAACTGTGCAGAAAGCGGCCTGACAGAATTGAAACGGTGGGTTCGGGCGGCGGCATTGCCGTTGTTCCGCCGACCGCCAATTTGCGCTCCGGCGGGTTCTTGCGGCGATTGGGGAATCCCCTGACTCGCGGGAAAGTCAGCGCGCGGGAGCGGATGGCTCTGGCGCAGGCGGCGGCGCGGCGGCCAGCGCCGGGGCGGGTTCGTCGCCACGCGCGATCCGCGCGGCATGTTCCACGGCATCGACCAGCCGGGGATAGATGCCGCACCGGCAGATGTTCGGTATCGCCTCGCGAATGTCCGATTCCGACGGCGATTTATTGGTACGCAACAGGATCGCGGCGGCCATCACTACGCCCGGGATGCAATAGCCGCATTGCGGCACATTGCCTGCGATCATCGCAAGCTGCACCGGATGGCTGCGGTCCGGCGACAGTCCCTCGATCGTCGTGACGAACGTGCCCTCCAACGCGCCGATCGATTCCTGGCAGGCGCGCCGCGCGGTGCCGTCGACGTCAACTGTGCACGCCCCGCATTCGCCCGTCCCGCAGCCATATTTGGCGCCCGTCAGGTTCGATGCGTCGCGCAGCGCCCACAGCAGCGGCGTCTGCGGGTCCATCTTATATTCGACCGGCTGGTTGTTGACGGTGAAGCGAGTCATGGTGCGCCCTTACTAGCCCCGCGGACACGCCGACTGAAAGCCTCAATCGCGCAATGCGAAACAGGTCGTTTCCGGGAACGGGGATTGTCGCGCGGAGCGTGCCGCCCGACATCCGCGGTCATGAAAATGCCCACCATCTATTTGCCGCACGGCGGCGGCCCCTGTTTCTTCATGGACCCCGACGGCGGCCCGCCCGATCCGATGTGGCGGCCGATGGCGACCTATCTGGCCGGGCTGATCGACAGCCTGCCCGAACGGCCGCGCGCGATGCTGATCGTCAGCGGCCATTGGGAAACCGATCGCCCGACCGTGCATGCAGGCGTGAAGCCGGGGCTGTTGTTCGACTATTACGGCTTTCCCGAACATACCTATCGCTTGCGCTGGGACGCGCCCGGATCGCCCGAGCTGGCGGATCGCGCGGCCGGACTGCTTGGCGCGGCGGGCATCGTCAGCGATGTCGAAACCGCGCGCGGCTGGGACCACGGCGTATTCGTGCCGATGAAGGTCGCGGTCCCCGGCGCCGATATTCCGACTGCCCAGATGTCGCTGCGTGCCGACCTGAACCCCGCCGCGCACCTGGCGATCGGGCGGGCGCTGGCGCCGTTGCGCGACGAAGCGGTGTTGATCGTCGGGTCGGGCATGAGCTTTCACAACATGCGCGTGCGCGGGCCAGCCGCGACAGCGCGGGCGGACGCGTGGGACGCGGCGCTGACCGACGCGGTCACTGATCCCGACCCGCGGGCGCGCGCCGAACGGCTGGCGCATTGGGAGATGCTGGCAGAGGCGCGCTTTGCCCACCCGCGTGAGGAACATCTGCTGCCGCTGATGGTCGCGGCCGGGGCGGGGGAGGATTCGCCCGCGACGCGCGACTTCAGCGACCATGTGATCGGATGGACGGTGTCGGCCTATCGCTTCGGATAGGCCGCGCCGCCCGGCGGTGTTCAGTCGCGCCAGCTCCGGTCGATACGATCGACCAGCCGGACCATCGCGTCGAAATCGGCCTTTCCGGTGCCGCCGGGAATGCTGACCTTCGACAGGTCGCGCTGGTGCACGGCGATCACGTCGTCGGGCACGCGCACGGGGGCGCCCATCGACAGCGTGGCAAGCTGGATCTCGCACGCGCGCTGCAGCGCCCAATGCATCACGAACGCCTCGGGCAGGGTGCGGCCCATCACCAGGATGCCGTGATTCTTCAGGAACATCACGCGCTTGTCGCCCAGATGCTCGATCAGCCGTTCGCCTTCCTCGGCGCGCACGGTCACGCCTTCGAAGTCGTGATAGGCGATCTGGTTGATGAAGTTGCACGCGTAGAAGTTGATCGGCTGCAACCCGCCTTCCAGCGCGCTGACCGCCATGCCTGCCGTTGTGTGCGTGTGAACGATGCAATGCGCGTCGGGCAGGTGCCGGTGGAACATCGAATGCTGAGTGAACCCGGCAAGGTTCACCGGGTAGGGATTGTCGTCCAGCTTGTTGCCGTCGATGTCGATCTTGACCAGGTTCGACGCAGTCACTTCGCTGAAGTGAAGACCATAGGGATTGATGAGGAACGCGCCTTCCTCGCCCGGTACTTTCAACGTGATGTGGTTGTAGATCATCTCGGACCAGCCGAGCATGTCGAACACGCGGTAGCAGGCCGCGAGCTGCATCCGCGCGTCGCGCTCGGCGTCGCTGACGGTCGGGCGGTCGCGCAATTGAGTCGCCATGGTTTTCCTCTCCTCTTCTTTTTCGTATCTGCGGTATGCCATATCTGAACGATACCAACAACGCCGCCGGTCCTGTACGACGCACGCTTTGCGCCCGATCGAACCAGGGAGTGACCGCGTTGGCCGAATATGAATTCATCGTAACCGAACGCCGCGGCGATGTGCTCGGCATCTCGCTCAATCGGCCCGATCGGCTGAACGCGGCGCCGCCGGCGATGTTCGACGAGATTCGCGCGGCCGTCGCCGATCTGGACGGCGCGCGCGCGGTGCTGCTGATGGGAATCGGCCGCGGTTTCTGTTCGGGCGCGGACGTGTCCGATTCCGCCCGGACCGTCCGGTCGGAGGAAGCGTCGTACCGGGCGCTGACCGAACATTATCATCCCGCGCTGCTGGCGCTGAA
>JBMOOB010000031.1:0-6512 GCA_049323815.1 Pseudomonadota bacterium
CGTGTGCACACCGTGGTCGGCAAGACCGCACGCAAGCTGTGGTTCGCCGCGCGTTGGATGCCGGGCAGCATCCGCAAGACGATGGGCAAAAGGCTCGATGCAGAAATCCGGCGGCACTGAGGATAAATGTTAGTTGACAAGAGAGATTAGAGTGCCGCGAGGCGGGATTATCAGGGAATTTGCGGGAAAAGGCGGGACATGATTGGCTGAATTACGTCACTTCTGGCACAAAGGGGCCATATCAGCATGTCCGGCATTAATGTCTGGAGTAGTGAGCAATTAGGGCAGTTGACGGACAAGATAAGTTAGAGTCAGCGCCGGCGCGCGAAAAGGCTCTCATGCACCGTTTTCCGCACCATAAGAGGCCTCTCAAAAGCGATGGAGCCGCCTGAAGCGCGCGCGAACCGGGACGGAAGTGGGGCAAACCGGCGCCCAGTTCCAAATTTCTGCTCCACATCCGGAAAAGTGACGAAAATCCATGCTTCTCAGCGCCGTCCATAGTGCGTCGCAAATGCCCTGTCGTGCCGCGAAGTGGGACAAGATTACGGCCACGTCGAAGCCCTTGCAATGTAGGATTTAAGGCAGTGCCATGCTGCATGCCCGAATCGACCCTATCCGTAACCGAAGGCGAATTGCGCAGCGCGCTACGCGTGTGGATTCGCACCATGCCCAAGCGCTTCCTGCGCGAACTCGAACGCCAGCGCGCGATCGATGCCAGCAAGCGCGGCGACCCCGACAAGCGATTCGATTTCGAGGCGGCGATCGCGGAGCATATCGCCGACCATTTCGCGCGGGCGCGCTGGTCGATTACCAAGCCGGAGCCGCAGGAGCTGGGATCGCCCCCGGCCTGGTCAGGGCATCGCGATCAAGACGCCTAGAATTTGGTCTCGAACGACGGGAAGCCAGTGAACGGTGCGCGTTCGCATTGCCCATGCCATTGCATGATGAGTACCGATCCCCGCAGCCCGGGCGTGGCCGAGGTAGCCGTAACCGTGTGTTCACCCGTCCGGCGATCGATCAGGTTGGCCATCATCGACCGCTCACTGGGCGTGTCGACGCGCTTATCCTGCAAGGCAATCTGGGTCGGTTGAACCGAGGCGATGTCATGAAGGGCCTCGCAATCCCCATCGCACCATTTCCCGCGATCAAGATCGATCCGGTAGACCGAGCGGTACGGCTTCTTCGTCTCTCCATCCATGCTTCGCGACGACAGGGTCCCCGTGCAAACCAGGTTGAACGGTTCGCTCGCATCGGCGGCAGAAATGCATAGCAGCGTGATCGCCGTGAGGCAGGTCATTTGCAAGCCCATGGTATCTCCCTAATCGCGATCGGGAGGGCGCCAATAGAAGGAGCTTTCCCAAGACGATGCAATAGCCTTACCATCTGCGCCGCGTGCAGGTGAAAAACGTGCCCGGCGCAGGAGAATTGTGCAGGTAGTTTGATCGAGAGAATCGGAACCGCTAGACTTTATTATTGTGCAACCAGTGACCAAACCAGAAGAATCAATATCAAGCCGAAAACCGGTCTCGCCCTGAAGCCGATGGTCAAATGCAGCGGTAGGATAATCGTAAATCGTAATCCAGTTATTTGTCGCTCCGATCGGCTGTGGAGTCGGCGGGACATGTCCATTTGGCGATGGCACTTCCGGATCGCCGAAAGGATCGTCAGCGATCAAGTCCTCTACGCTTTTGCGCGCAATTTTAATATCAGACTCTAGCTTCGATCGACGTGTCTCCAAGGATACCCTTCGCTGAACGATTTCGACGCACTTCCGCAGCTGGCGCACGGCTGCCCCGGAATTGCTCAGATCAAATCCGGCTATCAGCTTTTCTCCCCGAAACACGGTGAAGAATTGCCCGGCAGCAAAACTACTGATGAATTCATTGTCAACATTGACAGATATAGCCCCGTACGCATCATCTTTTGAGCGCGTACCGATAGCCATGCCTCGCCATAAGGTATCATCTATAAGGTATGTTATTTCATATTGCGCCTGATCTTCAATGCTCCAACGTTGGTTCCTAAGAGCAAGATAACTGGCGCGCTCAGGCCTAGCCACCAACGTCGCTATGGTTCCTCCATTCTGGTCTATTTCTTTACCAAGAATGCATCTATCGGCAGCATCTATAATGGTCCATTGCCCGACCTGCCAAACATGATCCTGCACAGATTGAGGCGATGAAAGAGCAGTAATCATCGCCAGTATCATGATCGCAATCACAGTCATTCGTCCTTGCCGCGAAAATCGTCGCGGCGACCATGAAGCGAAGCGCTGGCGGTGACCGACGGTGCGGACATGGCGCCGCCATATCTCGATCCGATGGCGGCCAATAGCGATTCGAACGACCATTGAATCGCCTCGGGCGCGGCATCGGCCGGGCTGGACAGAAGCAACTGACCGGCCAATGCAAGCAATGCCTGGCGCGCACCGTCGCCGATATCTGTCCCGGTCGCGGCGATCGCGCGATCAAGCGCCATCTCGACAGCGGCGCGCGCGCCGTCGCGCGCGGCAGTAGTGGTACACACCGCCGTGCGGTGGCGCGACTGCGCGCCAGCATCGCCCATAGCCGCCAGCATATAATCAACGCGGTTGCGCAAGCCGGGCGCGAGGTCGGGGTCCTCGACAAGCGCCTGCAGCTCGCCACGACGGGCGCGTACATCGCCATCGCGCCGCGCCTCGACCAGCGCGTCGAGTTCATCAAGCAAATGTTCCGCGGTGGCGTTCACACCACCTGACAGCCAATGCGGATTGACGCCTAAGGCTCTGGAAATTGATAGAAGATTGTCACGCGAAGGGCTCTGCTTTCCACGCCAGTATTCGCTGATCCGCTTGCGATTTACACCACTCTCGCGGCTCAGATCAGCTTGCTTCCAACCCTTCTCTCCAGCGCACTTCCTCAATCGGATAGAAAACTGCGCGGCGAATGTGTCCGCTTGCGTGTCCGTTTCTAGTGGTATATTGTCCGCTTTAAACGTCACTGAAACGGACACCAAAAATGACAAGTCATCTCGCCATCCATAGGGAGGAGATTAAAGCCAGGCTCCGCATTCGCTTCAAATCGCTCGCGCGATTCGAGCAGGCCTTTGACCTGCCGCGCCATTCGGTTTCGGACGTGCTGACGGGCAAGAGCCGCCCGGATGCGGCGCGGCGGATTGCCGAAGCGCTTGGCTATCAAATTCATGAACTGTTCCCCGGTCGATATACTGCGGACGGTTCCACCATTATCAGGCGGAAAAGTCCGACGCATCGTCAAAATGGCGGTGACGCATGATCGGTCGCGCTTCGCTGTTGTCGGGCGCGAGCCTGATCGAGCTGTCACCCGACGAGGTCGACGAAGGCGACCGCATCGGTTTTCTGCACCAGGACAAGGCCGCCGCGCTGGGGCGGTTGATGGCGGTCGACGGGCAGCGCGACCCGATCAAGGTAGTCGCGAACCCGAAGAATCCGGACAGGCCGTGGCGGCTGGTGACCGGCATGCACCGGCTGATCGGTGCGCGGATCGAGGGAATCACAGTCGTCGCGATCGAAGTCGCGGGCAAGCCCGAGGACCTGGCCGACCTGGAGGCATCGGAGAATCTGCACCGGCGCCCGCTGGCGCCGATCGAGCGGGCGAAGTTCACGGCGGCGCTGGTCAATGCGGCGCAGGAGCGGATCGCGCGCGAGCATGGCGGACTGAAACAGCAGAAGCTGGCCGTGAAGGCGCGGTGGGACCGAGTGAAGGCAGGCGAATCGCGCGCGGACGATGCCTTGACCGAAGAGGTCGCCGATACGTGTGCCACCGTGGCACACGTATATGGCTGGGAGGAATCGGTCGGCGATGCGCTGGGCATGTCGCGCCGAACAATCCATCGCGACCTTGAGCTTTTCCGCCTCATCATCGAGCCTTTCCCCGACCTTGCCGAGGCGCTGTCGAAGCATCCGGTGGTGGGCGAAAACGCCAGGCAGCTGCGCGAAATCGCGCAGGTGAAGAACGAATCGACGCGCCGCAAGGTGATCGAGGCGCTGTTGGCCGATGATGAAATCGGCGCCGACGACGCGCGTATCCTGGCGGGCGTGGACCGCCCGGCGGGACCGGCGCCGGCGCCATATCAGAAGCACTTCAACGCGATCACCAATGGCTGGTCGAGCCTGGGCGTCGCGCAGCAGCGGCAGTTCCTGCCGAACTTCGTGCACCTGCTCACGCCGAACATGAAGCGCGAGCTTCGCGACCGGCTGAATGAGGAGCTTGGCGATGCCGCGCGGTGAGCTTTCGTCGGGCAAATTCGCCAAGCGGCATCCGCTCGACTGGTATGTCGAACAGGAATGGGTGACCGAGCAGCTGATCCGCGCCATCGGCTTTGATGCCGAGCGCGCGGCGGGGCATGCGATCTGGGACCCCGCGGCCGGAATGGGCAATATCGGCGCCGCGTTCGAGGGGTTCGGATTCGCTGGCCGCATCTGGTTGTCCGACGTCGTGCGGCGCGTTGCAAACGCCAACTTCCTGACGAAGCCGCGGTTCTTTTCCGCCGACTTTCTGGAAGAGGAAGTCGCGCCGGCGCGCTGTTCGATCGTCTGTAATCCGCCGTACAGCTATCGCAACGGCGCGGGCGAATATGCTCGCATGCTCATCAGCGAGGCGTTCGCGCGCCATGCGATCAAGCTGGTCCGCGCGTGCGGCGGCAAGCGGGTCTGCCTGTTGCTGCCCGCAAAATGGCTCGCCAGCCAGGGGCGATATCGCCTGTTCGCGCAGGACCATGTGCCGTCGACCGTGCTGCACCTGACGCAGCGGCCGTCGATGCCGCCGGGTGACCGCATCGCCGCGATGGGCGGCCGCGCGTTCCGGGGCGGCATGGTCGATTACTGCTGGATCGTCTGGGACGTCCAGGAGCCGGCGCGCCCCGGCGACACCCGCACGATCTGGCTGCCGCCGCTGACCGGCACCGCCGACGCATCCGACATCATCGAAGGGAGCACGAAATGACGACGTGGCACCTGGATTTATACGCCGAGCCCGACGGGCTGTTCCTGGCGGCGCTGGACGATGGCGGCGCGATCGTCGCGATCGGACGCGTCGAGCGCGGCGCGGGGTCGCTGCGCCACGACGTGGAGACGACGTTCGACCGGATGCTGTCGTGCTGCGCCGAATATCCGGACTGCATCAGCACCGATTGCGCCGAAGCGTTTGTGCGGTTCGGGGGCCTGTTCCGGCTGGAGCGTTACATTCGCGACGCCCGTTCGAATGCGTGGGTGGAGCGGCATCTTCGCGCGTCGCTGGATGGTGTGCCCGAAACTCCGGTAATCCGTGCCGCAGCGCGAAACGGCGCGCTGATTTCGGCATTCTTCTGGCTCTCGGCAGTGTTCGTCGGGGCGTTCTGGGCGACGATCGCCTGGGCGGCGCTGTCGTGACGCGGCTGGACCTAGCGGTGCTGGACTATGTCCGCACGCATATCGAGCGGACGGGCGTGGCGCCGACGATCCGCGAGATCGGCGCGGCCGTGGGCAAGCGCGGAATCCGCGTGATCTACGACAGCCTGGACCGGCTGGTGGCGGCGGGGAAGCTGGAGCGTGCGCGCCAGCGGACACGCGGCCTGTCGCTCGTCGATGCGCCCGACCTGACCATCGCCACGACCGAGGCGCTCAAGGCCGAGCTGGGGCGGCGCGGCGTCACCGGGGCCGCCGCCGCGTGGCGGCGCGGGACGCCGGCGGCAAAGGAACGCGTGCTGGTAGTGGAGCCGGTGCGGCACCACGCCCCCGTCATCGCCGACGATGACTGGACGAAGTCCGCGATCCTCGGCTCGCGCGCCTATCTGGCGGCGCTGGAGCGCACCGGGGGCCACTATGCGCCCGGCGCGGCGATGATCGACGACGCGGATGCGCCCCGGCCCGCGCTGAGCCGCGACCCGTGCCCACGGTGCGGCATGCGCGGCGATATCGGCTGCCGCCATCGGCGGGCGATGCAGGAGCCCTGGCGGTGAGCGCGCGGGGCGAACGCGAAGCGGAGCGGCTGCGCCGGTGCCGGCTGGCGTTTGTCCGCGCCCAGCGCGACGGCGTGACGGTGCGCGAGGGCGAGCGGCGGATGCTGGTCGAGGACGGGCTGCGCCGGATCGAAGAGCGGCGCGCCAGGCTGGCCGCGCTGCGCGCCGCGCCGATCGCCGTGACGGCGCCGCCGCGTGTCGTCACCGGGGACGAGGAAGGCACTGAACCCTATTGGCGGCGGGGGCAGCTGGCATGATGCATCTGGCAATGGCGCGATGGAATGCGCGCAGCCGCTTTTGCGCGCACCTGTGGTTCGATCCGCCGCGCCCGGTTGTGACGGCGGACAACCTGCGCGCCGCCCGGCTCGATCCGCTGCAGGTCGACGTGCTCGCCGCGATGATCGCGACGCTGCCCGAGCCGCGAGACCCGATCCCCCAGGACGCCTCTGTCGCCGCCTCGGGTCGCACCGCCGGCGACGTCCAATTCCCCCCTGTCGCGGCCGTGGAGGCCGGTCGCGACAGGTCCGATATCGAGGGAGAGTGACCATGGCGCGCAA
>JBMOOB010000032.1:0-68529 GCA_049323815.1 Pseudomonadota bacterium
CGGCGCGGCTGATCCATCAGCTCGGCCCCGCGCGGGTGATCCAGGTCGCGCGCGAATTCGGCATTTCGACGCCGATTCCCAATGAAGCGTCGATCGCGCTGGGCACCGCCAACGTCTCGCTGCTCGAGCTGACGGCGGCCTATGCGGGGATCGCGGCGGGCAAGGCGCCGGTGCGCCCGCACGGCCTGCCCGACCCGGAACGACAGGATAACTGGTTCGCCAGGGCGGGTGGCAGCGACCTGGACCCGCGCGCGCTGTCGGGCATGCGCGACATGCTGTCGGCGGTGGTGACGCAAGGGACCGGCGGGCGCGCCGCGCTGTCGGTCGATGCCTATGGCAAGACCGGGACGACGCAGGACGGTCGCGACGTGCTGTTCGTCGGCTATGCGAACGGGCTGGTCGTCGGCGTGTGGGTCGGCAACGACGACAATTCGCCCAATCCGGGGCTGCGCAGCAGCATTCCGGCGGGCATCTGGCGCGACTTCATGGTCAGCGCGCTGGGCGTGACGCCGCCGCGCCGCGCCCCCGCGCCCCAGCCCGAGGAGGACGCGGTGATCGTCAACGGCGCCGACCTGCTGGAAAGCATCGGCAACGCCGTCGACATTGATTTGCCCGATGTGGGGATCGACTTGAACAAGGGCGTCGAAGGCCCGGGCTTCAGCGTGCGCCGCAACGGCAACGGCGACATCGTCGTCGAAACCGGCCCGCCCGACCTCCGCCCCCGCCAGGGCGATCCCGTGCCGCAGGAGGGCCGCGACCGGCCGAGGCAGCCGGGCGGGGAGGGGAATTAGGGGGCGGTGTCTTGACCTTGAGTGATGTCTAGTTTGCACCTCAAAATCGGTCGTCTGACGCGAGCGTAGGCGATTCCAGAAGCTGCCGTTCCACACTATCCAAAACTGTCCCGAATATTTCGTGATGGGCGCATAGCCGCGCGCTGGCTGCCAGCCAGCGGCATCAGATTGTGCGGGCTTTGATCGCTACCCGCTGGATTGCGAAAGCCGCGGATGCGTGCTTGATGTAACTAAGCGTTGGTGGCTTCGAATTCGCTGCTGAAGATAGAGAGATTCATGAAACAGATTGCAATTTTCAATCACAAGGGTGGCGTCGCGAAAACCACCATGACTTTTCATTTGGCATGGATGCTCGCTACGCTCGGTAAGCGTGTGATGGTTGTGGACTGCGATCCTCAATGCAATCTGACAGGGGTGTTCCTCGGTGACATCGACACCGAAGACTATCCGTTCGAGAGCGAGACCCCCCAAAAACCGAGAAATATCCGAGACGCTGTTCGCCCAGCCTTTGAGTCTCGCCCCTATATGATTGAAGCTACCGAGCTTCTAGAATCAACAGCGCAACCTGGGCTGTTCTTGCTTCCCGGGCATGTGGGCTTAGCGGAATACGAAAGCCAATTGGCCGTTGCGCACGAACTCAGCAACACGCTTTCCGCTCTTCAAAACATCCCCGGCGCGTTACACCATGCAATTCGCAAGGCAGGCGACCAATATGGGATAGACTACGCGCTGATCGACATGAGTCCCAGCCTGGGGGCGATCAATCAAAATCTGTTTATGACTAGTGATGCGTTCATCTTGCCCATGGCGCCGGATTTGTTCTCCGCCATGGCACTTCGGTCGCTATCTCGAACGCTCCCGAAATGGGCAGAATGGGGAAGAAAGGCGGCAGGCAACGCCATTCTGAAGACCGCAGATTATCCATTTCGTCCAATTACGCCGATTTATCTTGGGTCGACTGTGAACAACTTCCGGAAGCGCGCGCGCGGAGATGAGGAAGCGAAGCCTACACAAGCATTTCAGAAATGGTTTGACCGCTTGGCTGAGACAAAGAAGACCGATCTTCTCGTCGCACTAGAGAACTCCAAAATGCTACTCCCCGAAGACGTTTACGCTGCGGCGCAGGCGCCCACTTCGGAATTCCTGATGGAGATAGGGTCATTGGACGGACTGATCGCGACGGCTCAAGAACTCGCTAAGCCCGTGTTTGCAATCAATCTCGCGATGGACACCGCGTTCCGGGGAAACGTGGGTGACACATATCGGATGAAGATCAACGACGTCTATCAAGGCTTTAAGTCCGGTGCGGAGAAGATCATTGCTCTGACCGAAAAGTTCTAGTGATGGATAGGTTTAACGACGCGGTTGCGACCTTCGACCACGCAATAGATCGCTCTCGACAGATGATTTCGCTGTTCGAAGCACTCAGCGCTATCCGCCCCAACGAACCTGCTAATGATGATGCGCTTCGATCGGCCTATATTTTGGCTGTTAGTTCATTCGATTTTTTTACTCACGAATTGGCTGCTATAGAGACTAAACATCGCTTTATCGGCGGCGAAAAGACACGGAATATTCACCTGCCGATGGAGGTTATGACGATCGCTGATATGGGTGCGCGAATAGCCGCTGCCGAAGTGTGTATCAGGCAATCTAACTCTTTTAAGGCATTCGTAGATCCAGCAAAATTAGCGGAACTATTATCATGTTACTGTTCGAAACCGTGGGATAAATTAACGGTGTTACTCAATGCGGGGGTGGCCGAGGCCGAGCGGCGAAGCGCGGACGACATAAAAGGCCAACTGAAGAGCATCTGGAAACGGCGGAACCAAATTGCGCATGAAGCCGACGTGAACCCCACCCTCGCGGGCGTATCACTTTGGCCAATCGACAAGACCGATACGGAGATTACAATCCGCTTCATCGCGACGTTAGGTGGGCAACTTCCGAAAGTGATATCGGAGGCTCTAGTGAGCGAAGAAGTCGAAGCGGCTGAGGCCTAAGCTGCTAATCTGCACTCGACCCATCTCCAGTCCCTCCGCATTTTCGCTTCCTCCAGCAAACCTCCCCCGCCCCCCAACTCCCCGATTGACCCGCCCTCCTTCGCGCCGCATGGGCATCGCCATGCGCTTCTTCTCCGACAATGCCGCTCCGGTCTGCCCGCAGGTAATGGAGGCGCTGGGCGCGGCCAACACGCTCGACACCGCCTATGACGGCGATGGCTGGTCGAAGCAGCTCGACGCGCGCTTCTCGGCGCTGTTCGAAACGCCGGTGCGCGCGCTGTGGGTGCCGTCGGGCACGGCGGCGAATGCGCTGGCGCTCGCCGCGCTGTGCCCGCCGCACGGCAGCGTGCTGTGCCACCGCGACGCGCATATCCAGAACGACGAATGCGGCGCGCCCGAATTCTACACGCATGGCGCCAAGCTGATGCTGGTCGACGGCGACGGCGCGAAAGTGACGCCGGCGGCGCTGGCGGACGCGCTCGCGCTGATCCGCGACGACGTGCACCAGGTCCAGCCGCACGCGATTTCGATCACCAACGCGACCGAATATGGCCGCGTCTATTCCCCCGCCGAAGTCGCGGCGATCGGCGATCTTGCCCGGTCGCGCGGGCTGGGGCTGCATATGGACGGCGCGCGCTTCGCCAATGCCGTCGCGCATCTGGGCTGTGCGCCCGCCGATGTGACCTGGCGCGCGGGGGTGGACGTGCTCAGCTTCGGTTTCGTCAAGAACGGCGGGATGAGCGCCGAGGCGCTGGTGTTCTTTCGCCCCGGACTCGCCGATGCGACGTTGTACCGGCGCAAGCGCGCGGGGCTGCTCTTGTCGAAGGGGCGCTATCTTGCCGCGCAGTTGCTGGCGATGCTCGACGGCGACCTGTGGCTGGCGAACGGTCGCGCGGCGAACGCGGGCGCGCGGTTGCTGGGCGATGCGGCGCCGGGGCGGCTGGTCCATCCGGTAGAGGCGAACGAAGTGTTCCTGCGCGTCAGCGCGCAGGAGGCGGCGTCGCTGCGCGCGCTCGGCTTTGACTTCTACGACTGGGCGCCGGGCGAGATCCGGCTGGTGACGAGCTGGGACCAGCGCGAGGAGGCGATCCGCCCGCTCGCCGACGCCATCGCCGCGCTGGCATGAGCGAGGCGCTGCCCGCGCCGCAATCGACGCGGCTGGCGGTGCTGGTCCCGTTCGGCATCGTCACGCTGATCTGGGGGTCGACCTGGATCGTCATCCGCGACCAGCTTGCCGTCGTGCCGCCGAGCTGGTCAGTCGCGTACCGCTTTACGCTGGCGGGCGTGGTGATGCTCGTGTGGGCAGCGATGCGGCGCGAGCGGCTGGCGTTCGATGCGCGCGGCATCGGCTTTGCCGCGGTGCTGGGGTTGATGCAGTTCTGTCTCAACTTCAACTTCGTCTATCGCGCCGAACAGCATGTGACGTCGGGGCTGGTCGCGGTGGTCTTTGCGCTGCTGCTGGTGCCCAATGCGATCCTGGCGCGGATTTTCCTGGGACAGCATCTGGGGCGCCAGCTGGTGATCGGGTCGCTGGTGGCGATGGCGGGCGTCGCGTTGTTGTTCGTGCAGGAAGCGCGGCTGGCGCGCAGCGGGACGCACGAAGTGCTGATCGGCATCGGCATCACGCTGGCAGGCGTACTGTCGGCGTCGACCGCCAATGTGATGCAGGCGACGAAGACGTCGCGCGCCTATCCGATGGCGGCGACGCTCGGCTATGCGATGCTGATCGGCGCGGCGCTCGATGCGGGCTTTGCCTGGGGCACGGCGGGGCCGCCGGTGATCGAATGGCGGATCGGCTATTTCGCGGGCATCGCCTATCTGGGCATCTTTGCCTCGGCCATCGCCTTCTCGCTCTATTTCGGGCTGATCCGCGTGATCGGCCCGGCGAAGGCGGCCTATTCCAGCGTGCTGATCCCGGTGATCGCAATGATGCTGTCGACGCTGTTCGAAGGCTATCGCTGGTCGTGGATCGCGGTTGCCGGCGCGGTGCTGGTGCTCGCCGGGCTGGTGCTGGCGTTGAGGGCGCGCAGGCCCAGCCGATAATCGGCGTGGCGCGGGCGCCAGCCGAGCAGCCGCTTCGCCTTGCCGTTCGCGACGCGCCGGTTCTCCGAGTAAAAGGCGCGGGCCTGGGCGCTGAGCCCCGCCGCGTCGATCGGCAGCAGCGGCGGCACCGGCAGGCCGAGCAATTGGGCGGCATAGGCGATCACGTCGCTTTGCGGCGCAGGGCAATCGTCGGCGAGGTTGTAGGCGCCGGGCGGTCCGTCGAAGCCCGCGACCACGCCCTCGACCAGATCGTCGACATGGATGCGGCTGAACACCTGCGCGCCCGCGTCGACGCGCCGCGCGCTGCCGTCGGCGACGCGGTCGAGCGGCGACCGGTCGGGGCCGTAGATGCCCGGCAGGCGAAAGACGCGGGCATGCGGCAGCGCGCTCCATTGCCGGTCCGCGTCGGCGCGCGCGGCGCGGCGCCCGGTGCCGACGGGCGCGCTTTCGTCGACCCACGCGCCCCGCGTGTCGCCATAGACGCCGGTGGAGGAGAGATAGCCGGTCCACGCCCCCGACGCCGCGATCGCCGCGCCAAACTCGCCCAGCACCGGGTCGCCGCCGCCGGGAACGGGCGGGACCGAGGAAAGCAGGTGCGTTGCCCGGGCGATTTCGAACGCGACGCGGTCCTCGTCGGTGACGGCGATGCTGCCCCAGCGGCCGTCGCGCGTGACGCCGACGACGCGCGCGCCATGCGGCGCCACCCGCGCGGCGACGCGGCTGGCGCTGTATCCCATGCCGAAGATCAGCAGCCGCATCGTGCGTGCGCCGTTACTTCGCGCCGTATCCGTCGAACAGCACGCCGAAGAAATCGCCCTTGTTCCAGCGCGGCCGCGCATCGGCATCTGCCACCGCGCGCGCGACGCGATAGTTCACGCCGACGAACTTGATCGCCGTTTCCCAGTTGAACGGCAGCGTGATGTCGTCCGACGGCTGGTGATAGTGCTTGTCGAGGAAGTCCTTGATCGCGACTGCGCCTTCGCCGCCGGGTCCGGTGTCGATCGACACGGCGGGAATGCCCGCCTGGACGAAGCTGTAATGGTCCGACCGCACGAAGAACATCTCCTCGGGCATCGGGTCGGGAACGAGGCCCAGACCTTCCTCCTTCGCCGCCTGCGCCACGATCGGCCCCAGGCTCGACCGTTCGGCGCCCTGCGCCACCAGGTCGACGACCGGATAGGTCATGATCGGCATGTCGAGGTTGATGTCGGCGACCAGCGCGTCCTTCGGCACCGTCGGATAATTGGCGAAATAGCCTGAACCGAGCAGCCCCTTTTCCTCGGCGGTCAGCGCGATGAACAGGATCGACCGGCGCGGCGGCGTGCCCGACTGGCTGAACCTGCGCGCGACTTCCAGGATCGACGCGACGCCGATGGCATTGTCCATCGCGCCGTTGAAGATGCGGTCCTTGCCCGCTCCCCCGACGCCGACATGGTCGAGGTGCGCCGACAGGACGACATATTGCCCCTTGAGCGCCGGGTCGGACCCTTCGAGCACGCCGACGACATTATGGCTTTCCAGCATGCGGACAAAGGTCTTGCCCGTCCCCGCGAAAGTACCCGCCAGCGCGCCGGTCGGAACGCGCTTGCCGGTTCGCTGCGCCGCGACGACGTCGGCCCATCTCACCTTGCTGCCCGCGAACAGCTTTTCGGCGCCCTTCATCCCGAAATAGACGAACGGCGGCGCGCCCGGCGACGCCGTATGCGCCACGCCCTTGGGCGACGCCCAGTCCATCCGGTCGCGGCGCCAATAGGCGGCATATTCCTCGAACGGCGTGTCGTCCTGTTCCTTGACCGATTCGATCAGGATCACGCCCTTTGCGCCGCGCAGTTCGGCGAGGTGCGCCTTGGCTTCCCAGTCGCCCAGATGCGCCGCGACTTCGTTCGACAGCCCTTCGGGCACGCCTTCGATCAGCACGACGATCTTGCCGCGCACATCAAGCCCCTTGTAATCGTCGCGGCGCGTCTGCGGATCGACGACGCCATAGCCCGCGAACACCATCGCGCCGCTGACCGACAGGTCCGGCATCGCCGGCGTGGCGAGCGGCATGTAATCGACGGCGACAGTGTATTTTTCCACCTTCGCGCCGCGCGTGACCTGCATCGTGCCGGGGTCGCCGGCGCGATAGGAAACCAGGGGTACTTTCTGGAACCAGCCGCCGTCCTCACCCGCGGGTTTCAGCCCCAGCGCCAGCATCTGCGACGCGACATATTCGGCGGCGATGTCGAAATCGCGCGTCCCCGCCTCGCGCCCGCGTAGCGCATCCGATGCCAGGAACTGGACATGCGCCTTGATCGGCGCCGCTTCGGGCGGAACCGCCTGGGCCAGCGCTGCGGCCGGTGCGAGCAGCAACAGCGGGAGGGCAAGAAGCTTGCGGATCATGCGGCGCCTTTCAGCAGCAAGGGGGTGTCGTCGCGGAGGCTAGGCGAGTGCCCGGCCCCCGCGCAACGATCGAAGCGGGTGCGCTACGTCCTATTTCGCGCCGATGCCGTTGTAGAGCGTGCCGAAGAAGTCGCCCTTGTTCCAGCTCGGCCGCGCATCCATGTCGGCGATGCCGCGCGCGATGCGATAGTTGATTTCGACAAAGCGCACGCCCGATTCCCAGTCGATCGGGCGGATCTGCCACGGCTCGTCCGACGCCTGGTGGTAATGGTTGGCGAAGAAATCCTCGACCGCTTCCTTGCCCGGGCCCTTTTCACCCGGCCACAGGAATACCGACGGGATGCCCTGCTGGACGAAGCGATAATGGTCCGATCGCACGAACAGCCCCATTTCAGGCATCGGGTCGGGGGAGAATTCCAGCCCCATGTCCGACGCCGCCTTGCGCACGATCGGGCCGATCGTCGACCGGTCGGAGCCAAAGGCGATCACGTCTTCGAACTTGTAGGTGATGATCGGCATGTCCAGATTGACGTCGGCGACCAGGTTCGCCCTGGGCAGCGTGGGGTTGTTGGCGAAATAGTCGGAACCGACCAGCCCCTTTTCCTCGGCGGTGACCGCCAGGAACAGGATCGAACGGCGCGGTGCCTTGCCCGATTGCTTGAACCGCTTCGCTTCCTCGATCAGCGAAGCGATGCCGACGGCATTGTCCATCGCGCCGTTGTAGATGGTGTCGCCGGTCTTGTCGGGGCGGCCGACGCCGACATGGTCCAGATGCGCCGACAGGACGACGACTTCGCTCTTGAGCGTCGGATCGGTGCCCGGAAGCAGGCCCGCGACATTGTAGCTGGTGACTTTTTCGGTCGAGGTCTTGAGCTTGACCGACAAGGTCCCCGCCAGCGCGACCGGCTTGAACGTCGCACCGTCCTTTTCGGCGGCCTTGGCGATCGTGTTCCACGGCGTCCGGGCGCCTTCGAACAGCTTTGCCGCGCCCGCGATGCTCAGATTACCCAGGATCGGCGCCTCGGGCGCGAGCGCATGGCCGCTGCCGTCGGCGTGCATCCACGTCATGCGCGGGCGGTCCCAGAAGGCGGCCATGGCGGAGAGCGGCCGCGACTTCGCGGTGATCGGCGATTCGAGGAAGAGTACGCCGACCGCGCCATGCTTCTGCGCGATCGCGGCCTTGGTCGCGGGGCTGCCGAAATGCGCGCGCTCCTCGCCGGGGAAGCTGGACGGCGCGCCGCCGAACACGGCGACGATCTTGCCCTTCACATCGGCGCCCTTATAGTCGTCGCGGCCGAGCTGCGGCGCCTCCAGGCCATAGCCGACGAACACCACCGGCGCGGTCACCTGCGTTTCCGCCCTGGTCGGATCGCCGCTCGGCAGATAATCCTCGCCAAAGGTCAGCGCGACCGGCGCCGCGCCCTTGCGTGCTATCGTAAACACGCCCTTGTCGGCGGGCTTGTAGTTGAGCAGCGGCACTTTCTGCAGGTAGCTGCCGTCGTCGCCCGCCGGGCGCAGGCCCTCTTCATAGAATTGCGACGCGACATATTGCGCGGCGATCTCATATTCGGGGCTGCCCGCATCGCGCCCGCGCATCGCGTCTGACGCCAGGAACATGACATGGCTCTTCATCGCCGCCTGATCGGCGGGCAGTTCGGCATTCAGCCGCTCGTTGCGTGCAGCGACGCTTTCTTCCGGCGCGGCATCTTGTGCCGCTAGCGGCACGGAAACGAGTGCGATGGCAAGCAGGGAGGCAGTCAGGCGGAGCATCGAAATCCTTTCGGAAGCAGGACAAGCAACAAGATTGCGCGGCATGGCGTAGCATCACGGTGCAACAGCGGGAAGCCGAGGCGAACATTTCGATAGCGGCCCCCCGGCCGCTTCCTATATCGCTGAGAACATGGCTGACGTTCAGGATTCGACCCAGGGCCCCCGGATCACACGGCGCGAGGACTATCGCGCGCCCGACTGGCTGGTGCCCGAAATCGCGCTCGATTTCGATCTCGACGTGTCGGTGACACGGGTACGCGCCACGCTTTGGGTCGAACGCAACGGCGACCACGACCGGCCGCTGCGCCTGGACGGCGACGGGCTGGAGCCGCTGGCGGTGCGCGTCGACGGCGTCGAGGCGCAGGGCTGGACGATGGACGGGCCGGCGCTGGTCATCCCCCTTGCCGGGCGCGAGCACCGGATCGAGACGGAAGTGCGCATCGCGCCCGACCGCAATACCCAGCTTCAGGGCCTGTATGCATCGCAGGGGATGCTGTGCACCCAGTGCGAGGCAGAGGGGTTCCGGCGGATCACCTTCTTCCCCGACCGTCCCGACGTGCTGTCGCGTTATCAGGTGCGGATGGCGGGCGACAGGGCGCGCTTCCCCGTGCTGCTGTCCAACGGCGACCCGGTTGCGTCGGGCGAGCTGGCGGGCGGGCGACACTGGGCCGAATGGCACGATCCGTTTCCGAAGCCGAGCTATCTGTTCGCGCTGGTGGCGGGCGATCTGGTCGCCAATCGCGGCAGCTTCACCACGCGGTCGGGGCGTCAGGTGCAACTCGGCATCTGGGTTCGCGAACCCGATCTGGCCAAGACCGACCACGCGCTCCATGCGCTCAAGCTGGCGATGGCGTGGGACGAACAGGTCTATGGCCGCGAATATGATCTGGACGTGTTCAACATCGTCGCCGTCGACGACTTCAATTTCGGCGCGATGGAGAACAAGGGGCTGAATATCTTCAACAGCCGCTACATCCTGGCCGATCCCGACACCGCGACCGATTATGATTATGACGCAGTCGCCGCAGTGGTCGCGCACGAATATTTCCACAACTGGTCGGGCAATCGCGTCACCTGCCGCGACTGGTTCCAGCTCTCGCTGAAGGAAGGCTTCACGGTCTTTCGCGATCAGAGTTTCTCGGCCGACCAGGGTTCGGCCGCAGTCAAGCGGATCGAGGATGTCCGCGCGCTGCGCGCCAGCCAGTTCCCCGAAGACGCCGGCCCGCTGGCGCACCCGATCCGCCCCGACAGCTATATCGAGATCTCGAACTTCTACACCGCGACTGTGTACAACAAGGGTGCCGAGGTCATTCGCATGCTGTCGACGATGCTGGGCCCGGACAAATTCCGCGCCGGCACCGACCTGTATTTCGACCGGTTCGACGGCACCGCCGCGACGTGCGAGGATTTTGTCGCGTCGATGGAGGAGGCGAGCGGCGTCGACTTGACTCAGTTTCGGCGCTGGTATTCGCAAGCCGGGACTCCGCGCGTCACCGCCACCACCAGCTATGACCCGACGCGCAAGCGCGTGATCGTGGCATTGCAACAGAAAGTGCCGCCGACTCCGGGCCAGCCGGAGAAGCTGGCGATGGTCCTGCCGCTCAAGCTGCGCCTGTTCGGCGCGGTGTCAAAGGCGCCGATCACCGACGAGCAATTGATCCTTGTCGCGCAGCCCGCGAGCGAGTTGTGGTTCGAAAATGTCGAGCAGCCCCCGGTGCTGTCGATCAACCGTGGATTTTCCGCCCCGGCGATCGTCGACACCAACCGCACGCCGCAGGACCTGGCATTTCTGTCGGCGCACGACGACGATCCGTTCGCCCGGTACGAGGCGATGCAGCAACTGATGCTCGACACGCTGGTCCGCGCAGTGGCGGAGGGTTCTGCCGACCATGGCCCGGTGATCGAGGCGGTGCGCAATACGCTGACGGATGCCACGCTCGACCGCGCCTTTGTGGCGGAGGCGGTGCTGCTGCCGTCGGACAGCTTCATCGGCGACCAGATGGCGGTGGTCGATCCCGATGCGATCTTCCGCGCGCGTGAGGCGCTGCGCCGCGATCTAGGGCGCGCGATGGAAGGCGAATGGCGCGCGGCGTACGAGGCGGTGCGCGCAAACCGGTTCGAATATTCGCCCGCGGGCAAGGGCGCACGGCGGCTGAAGTCGGTGGCGCTCGGCTATATCTCGGCGTCGGGCGCGCCCGATGCCGCCAGCCTGGCGTTCGTCCAGTTCGAAGGCGCCGACAACATGACCGACCGCCAGGGTGCGCTGGCGACGCTCGCCAACGGCACGTCGGACAAGCGCGTCGCGGCGCTCGACATTTTCTATAACCGCTATCGCGACAATCCGCTGGTGCTCGACAAATGGTTCCAGACGCAGGCGCTGTCGGCGCGCGACGATACCGCGCAGATGGTCGAGGAACTGGCGAGGCATCGCGACTTCACGCTTGCCAACCCCAACCGCGCGCGCGCGCTGGTGGGGGCGTTCAGCATCAATCAGCGCGCGTTCCACCATGTGTCGGGGCGCGGATACCGCTTCGTCGCCGACCAGCTTATCGCGCTCGATCGGCTCAACCCGCAGACGGCGGCGAAGCTGGTGCCGCCGCTCGGCCGGTGGCGCCGGTTCGATTCGGCGCGCGCGGCACAGATGCGCGCCGAGCTGGAGCGCATCGTCAAGACGCCGGGGTTGAGCAAGGACATGTTCGAACAGGCGTCGAAGTCGCTCGACTGAGAGTGCGTGCCGGAGGGGGCGCCTCCGGCACGGCAGGTCATGGTCAGAATTGCCCGGAGCGGCGGCTGCTCAACAGGAACGGCGTCAGCCGGCTTGCCGGTATGACGCGATGGTCGTTCGACGCGTTGGTGTCGTCGTTGCACGGCTCGGCATCCGACCGAATGTCGGGGTCATATTCGATGCGGATCTCGATCGACCCGCCGAATTCGAATCCGTCGAACACATTGTGCAGCACGGGGCTGGAATAATTCATCACATTGCGCCCGGCCGTCGGTCCAGCCGGGATGGGTTCGCGGATCGTCGTCACCTTGCCGGTGCTTTCGTTGCGCAGCGCCAGGACAAGTATTTGCTGGCCCGGGCGCGATTTCCACGTGCCCGTCCCGTGGTTCATGATGAGTGTATTGATTGTAATGCCGCTAGCGCCCGACGTTCCGGCCTTGCTGACGAAGACTTGCCCGATGCCCAGGTCGATTTTGCATCGGGGCGTGACGACGCCCGGCTTCGGCGTGGCGCGTTTCGCCGATGTAACCCTGGCGTCGCCGTCCTGCGCATGCGCCGGTGGTACGAGAACAAGCGCGCCGACCATCGCGGCGCTCCATAGGAAATGACGTCTCACTGCGTCCCCCAAAAGAAACGGGCGGCGTCCCATCGACGTTACCCGCCCGTTTCCTATCGTATCTGCAATGAACCGTATATTACGTCGGTCGCGACTTGCGGTTCAGGCGCTCATCATCTTCCGGCCGGGCAGCACGGTTGCCGTATGGCCGATGCTGGCGCGCGGCGTGCGTTCGGTGACGGTGTCGACGAACAGCCAGTCGTTCGTGACTTTTTCGGGCGTCAGCGTGACTGCCATATAGCCGCGGCGGCTGGTGTCGCACCATTTCAGCTCGGGATTGGCGTCGACCAGCGCGTTTGCGACGACCTTGGGGTCGACCGAGACCGAGTTTTCATAGCCCGGCGATGTGACCGAATGGCCCGCGAATTCGACGCCGGCAGGCTTGCCGTCCTGTGCCAGGTCGAACGCCCAGGCATTGTGGCTGTCGCCGCACAGCACGATCAGGTTCGAATCCACTGCCTGCGCCGATTTCAGGAACCGCGCGCGCGCCGCCGGATAGCCGCCCCAATTGTCGAAATTGAGCGGCAGCCCCAGCTTGCCTGCCATCACGCCCGCCTGGATATAGGCCTTGGCATAGTCGGGCGCGTCGGGCCTCAGCCAGCTCAACGCGGCTTCGGGCGCGCGGGTCTGCCCCATGATCGTGCCGAAGCCGACCACCTGCCACTTCTGCCCCGCCTTCACCGACCGGGCGAGCGCGTGCGACAGCCACACTTCCTGTTCGCTGCCCAGCATCGACGCCGCCGGGTCTTGCCACGCGCCGTCGCGGAACGCGATCAGTGCGCTGGCCGGATCGGCTTCCTTGAACAGCGGCGCGATCTCGGGCTGCCGGGTGCGCCCCAGCAGGCGCGATTCGGTGCGGAACAGCGTGGCGAGCGTGCCGATGTCGTACGCGCCCCACGGCGATTCGGAGACCGGCAGCCATTCGCGGAACGCCTGCATCGCCGCCGCCTTGCGCGTATCCCAGTCGCCTTCGTCGGGCTGATGGTTCTGCGCGCCGCCTTCCCAGCTGTCGTTGGCGCTTTCATGGTCGTCCCACTGGACCAGCATCGGTTTGGCGCGATGCAGTTCCTGCAGGTCGGGGTCGCTGCGATAGCTGGCATAGCGCAGGCGATAGTCGGCGAGGTGGAGCAGCTCGCCGTCGGGCGCAGGCCAGCGGTCGCCCACCGCGCCGCCCTTCGGCGCATATCCGCCCTTCTTATATTCGTAGAAATAATCGCCCAGGTGAATCCACAGGTCGATGTCGCCGCGCGCCGCCGCATGGGCATAGGCATTGAAATAGCCGAACGGCAGGTTCGAACAGCTGAACACCGCGATGCCGAATTTGGGCACGCGACCGACCGGCAGCGTCTTGGTCTCGCCGATCGGCGAGAAGCTGCCGTCGGGCGCGACGAAGCGATAGAAATAGCGCGTGTTGGGCGCCAGGCCGTCGACGGCGACCTTGGCGGTATAGTCGCGCCACGGACCGGTGGTCATCTTGCCGCCGGCGACGATGCGGGCGAAATCGCGCGTCGTCGACACTTCGGCCTTCAGCGTGACGGCCTCGCCGCTCTCGGCGACGTACCGCGTCCACAGCAGCATCGTGTCCGGCCCCGGCTCGCCGCTCGCGACCGAATGGGTGAAGCCCTTCATCGCCGCGACGCTCATCGCATGGGCAAAGCCCGGCACGGCAAGCGCGCCCAGGCCGATGGTGCCGGTCAGGACGAAGGAACGGCGGTCGATCGTAACGGTCATATGCGTATCTCCCCGGATGGCGGTTTGCTTGCGCCTTCGATGTGGCGGGTTCGTGACAGTCGGGTATCAGGCGGCTAGGGTCCGAAGAATCGTAACAGTAAGAGGCAGATGTCCATGCGCCACGCGTTTCTTTCCCTCCTGCTGGCGACGGCCGCCTGCACGCAGGCGCCCGGCGGCAACCAGATCGCCGGCAACGTCGCCGCGGCCCAGGGCTATGACCTGCAGGCGCAGTGGGACAAGATCGCGAAGATCGACATGGCGACCGACACCAGCTTCCTGTCGGACGAAGATCGCAAGGTCGTCAACCTGCTGAACCAGGCGGCGAACCTGATGTCGGACATCTATATTCGCCAGCGTTATGCCGACAATCCGGCGGTGCGCGCGGCGATCGCGGCGAGCAACGATCCGAACAAGGCGCTGCTGCTGGCGATGTACGACCGCAATTTCGGCCCGTGGGACGAAATCGACGAACTGCACCCCTTCTGGGGAAAGACGCCGATGCCCGAGGGCGCCGGTTTCTACCCCACCGACCTGACGCGTGAAGAATTCGACACCTATCTTGCCGACCATCCCGAGCAGAAGGCCGAACTGACCAGCCTTTATACGGTGGTGAAGCGCCAGGGCGACCGACTGGTCGCGGTGCCCTATTCGGTCGAATATAAACAGTGGCTGGAGCCCGCGGCGAAGCTGCTGGAGCAGGCGGCGGCGATCACCACCAATCCCAGCCTCAGGAAATTCCTGACGCTGCGCGCCAGGGCGTTTCGCACCGACGATTATTTCGACAGCGAACTGGCGTGGATGGACCTGAAGGACACGCCGATCGAAGTCGCGATCGGGCCGTATGAAGTCTACACCGACCGGCTCTATGGCGCGAAGGCGTCGTTCGAGGCGTTCATCACGCTGAAGGACCCCAAGGAATCGGCCGCGCTCGACAAATACAAGCATTTCCTGCGCGACATGGAGGGCAACCTTCCGATCCCTGACCAGTACAAGAATTTCAAGCGCGGGTTCGCCAGCCCGATCGCGGTTGCCGAGCAGGTGCACGGCGGCGGCGACAATGTGCCGGGCGTGCAGACGATCGCGTTCAACCTGCCCAACGACGAACGCGTGCGCGAGGCGAAGGGCGCGAAGAAAGTCATTCTCTCGAACGTTCTGGGTGCGAAATACGACCGCATCCTGAAGCCGATGGCGCCGCTGGTGCTGGTCGACGACCAGGCCGTGCTGGTCGTCAAGAAATATATGCAGCTCGAAACGCTGTTCCACGAACTGTCGCACAGCCTGGGGCCGGGCACGATCGTGGTCAACGGCCGCACCACCACCGTCAACGACGAGCTGAAGGATCAGGCGTCGGCGCTGGAGGAAGCCAAGGCCGATGTCGCCGGGGTCTGGAACATCCTGTTCCTGATGAAGAAGGGCGAATTGCCCGTTGCCGAGAAGCAGCAGTTGCTCGCCACTTATCTGGCGGGCGTGTTCCGCGCGATGCGCTTCGGGATCGAGGAAGCGCATGGCAAGGGCGCGGCGATGCAGTACGGCTATCTGAAGGCGCACGGCGCCTTTGCCTGGGATGCCGCCGCCGGGCGCTATCGCGTCGATTGGGCGAAGATGGAGGCGGGCATCGAATCGCTGCTGCACGACATGCTGATGCTCCAGGCGACCGGCGACTATGCCGGCACCAAGGCGTTCTTCGCGAAATGGGCGGTGCTAGACGATCCGGCCAAGCAGGTCATCGCGTCGATGTCGGCCATTCCGGTCGATATCCAGCCCGTCTATCCCGATCGCATCTGATGCCGGTTGAAAGCCTGCGCCGGTTTGCGGCGACGCGCGTGGCTGCGTTTCCGCAAATCGGGGCGGTGCCGCGATGGGCAATCCTGCTTGTCGCGGCGCTGGTGGCGCGCGCCGCGACGTTCGGCAATCCGGTCGTCCATATCGACGAGGAATTCTACTTCGTTACGGCGCAGCGGATGCTGGAGGGCGCGCTGCCCTATGTCGACATCTGGGATCGCAAGCCCGTCGGGCTGTTCCTCCTCTATGTCCCGGCGGCGGCGTTCGGCGTTCCGTTGGGCATCTGGGTCTATCAGGCGATGGCGCTCGCATGCGCCGTCGCCACTGCGCTGGTCATCGCGCGGATGGCCGAGCGCGTCGGATGGGAACGCGGAGCGACGTTCGCGGCGCTCGTCTATCTCTGCTGGCTGAACTTTGCCGACGGGCAGGGGGGGCAGGCGCCGGTCTTCTACAATCTGTTGATGGCGGGGGCTTTCCTGCTCGCGCTGACCACCGGCCAGGTGGACGATGCGCGGCGGCGGATGGTGCGCGGCGTCGCGGCGCTCGCGCTCGTCGGGCTTGCGCTTCAGGTCAAATATTCAGTCGTGTTCGAGGGCATGTTCCTGGGCATGTGGCTGATGTGGCGCGAATGGCGGTTGGGTATGCGCGCCGACCGAGTCTGCCTCTATGGCGCATGCATGGTCTCGGCTGCGTTGGTGCCGACACTCGCCGTGCTGCTTACCTATGCGATGCTGGGCCACTCCGATGCATTTTTGTTCGCCAACTTCGGGTCGATCCTGAATCGGCAGGCCGACCCGATACTCGCGATCGTCTGGGCGATCACCAAGCTCGTCCTGATCCTGGCGCCGTTGCTGGCGATGAGCATGCTGTCGTTGCGCACGCCCGTTTCGGGCGGGTGCGCCGCCGCGCGCGGGCTGGCGTTCGGATGGCTGGTCGCGGCGATGGTGGGGCTGGTCGCGTTCGGCGGCTGGTTCAATCATTATGCGCTGCCGGTGATGGTGCCGGCGGCGCTGTGTTCGGCAGGGTTCCTGGGCGGTCACCGCACCGGGAGGCGGCTGGCGATGCCGATCGTGGCATTTGGACTGATCGCGGGCTTTGCGATCACGATCAGCGCGCGGATGGAACGCGGAAACGCGGCGCAGGTGCAGGCGCTCGCCGATGCCGTCGGACGTGGTCCGGGGTGCCTCTATGTCTATTCGGGCGCGCCTATCCTCTATGCCTATACCGGTCGGTGCGCGCCGACGGCGTGGGTGTTTCCCAGCCATTTGTCGCGCCAGCGCGAGGTGGGCGCGATCGGCATCGACCCGCTGGCCGAAATCGACCGAATCTTCACGACGCGGCCCGACGTCGTCCTGGTCCGATCGACGTACATCGGCGAGCGGAAGCTGGCGCATGATCGCACGATCGGGCATCTGGCGGCAGGATATGCGCATGCCGGAAGCTATCCGCTCGGCGCTATCCGGATCGACGTCTATCGGCGTCGGCTGCCCGGTCAGGCGGCGGCGACTACCGGGATGGCGCGGCCGTTGCGCTTGGCGTCGACCAGGTCGGAATAATAGGCCATCAGCTCGACCGTATGGTCCTTGTCGGTGCGCACCTTGCCCGCGGCATGGCGCGATGCGGCGCGCAGGATCGAGGGTTCACGCGCGAACATGCGCAGGATCGCCTGCGCCGCAGAGCGCGGATCGCGCGCGCGATAGGTTTCGGCGAACAGCGGATCGGCGATTTCCGCCGCGCCGCCTTCGTCGGGGACGATCAGCGGCAGGCCCGACGCCAGCGCCTCGACTGCGACCAGGCCGAACGGCTCCGCATCCGAACCGTGGATCAGCGCGTCGGCGCTCGCCATGATGCGCGACAGGCGGATGCGGTCATAGACCGGGCGGAACAGCCGGATGTGCGGGCTGCCGTCGATCCGCGCTTCCAGCCGGGCGCGGTCGACGCCCTGGCCGATCAGCACCAGCCCGACGGGGATGTCGTTGCCGGCCGCCTTGACTGCGTCGATCACCATCGGCCAGCGCTTTTCGGGGTGGTGCCGTCCCATGCCGAGCAGCAGATGGCCATGTTCGGGCAGGCCGCATTGCGCGAGCAGCGCCGCGCGCAGCGCCTCGTCGCGCAGGTCGGGCGAGAAATAGCCGCGCTCGATGCCCAGCGGCATCGCGGCGTGCACGGTCAGCCCGCGGCGTTCGTGGCGCTTCGCCAGCGCGGGGCCGTTGGTGACGAAGGCGTCGTACTTGGCGAGGAACCGGCCCATGTAGCGCGTGTACCAGTCGAACCAGCGCTCGACCGTCGCCGGGCTCGCCACGCCGTCCAGCCAGCGCTGGGGATAGGCGCCGATATTGTCGTTGTGCGCGAAGAAGACCTTCACGGTGTCCGGTCCGCCATCCCAGTCGCCGACGATCCAGCCGGGGCGCCACGGCGAGCTTGTTTCGACCACGTCGGGTTTCAGCGCGTCGAGCAGCGCGCGGATCGGCCGCCCGTCGACAAATATGCCGTAATTATGGTCAAAGATCAGCCGCGGCGCCTTGACCCAGTAAATGCGCCCGCCGCCCGGCCGGTCCTCGACCGCGTCTTCCCGGCCCGGCGCGATGACAATCAGCTCATGGCCCAATTCGGCCATGATCCCCATCTTGTTGTCCAGATAGGTTCGCACGCCGCCGCCGGTCGGCGAGTAATATTCGTTGACGTCGACGACGCGCATGGCCCGGCTCGCTGCTTAGTTCGACAGCGGGCTGAACCCGCCCAATCCGCGCAGATACTGGACGCGGATCGTCGTGGGCGTCACGCCCGCCCCGACAGTGATGACCGCCTGGCGCAGCTTCGGGCGGCTGCGCCCCAGCCGCGAATTGCTCGGAAAGCCGGCGCCGTCCTGCCAGAAGTTGAACTTGTTCTTGCCGTCGCGGTCGTGCGTGAACAGCAGCGCGTAGCGACCCGGTCCGGGCGCCTTGATGCACATCACGATCGGCCCGGATGCCGGCGTGCTCGCCCATACCCGGCGAAAGAACTTGCCTTCCTTCTTTAGGTCGCGGTCATCCTTCAGAAAGTCGTCTTCGGTAGCCGGATACAGCTCCAGCTTCAGTCGCCCGCTGCGATCCTTCATGCCGACCACAGTGACCTTGATCGCCGAACCGCTGCCGCCGTCGCACGCGGCGGCATCGGTGCCGAGCGTGCCCTGCGCCTGCGCGCTGACCGGCGCGGCGAGCGCGCACAGCGCAGCCGCCATCGCAATCCTGGTAAGCGTCATGCCTGTTTCCTCATCAATGCGTGTAGACCGAAAGCGCCGATGAGCGTGATGTGGACCAACAGCGTCAGCGCCGCCGTGAACGCCACCAGCTCGGATAGCGCGTCCCCCCGTCCGATCAGAATAATCGCGAAGTTGGCGAAAAGAAGGTCCTTGTTCGGCACGAACGGCAGGCGCGAAGCGAGCATGCGCAGCGCCGCCAGAAACAGCCAGGTGCCGAGCGACACGTCGGGAAGCGCGAAATGCCACGCCAGCGCAATCAGGAACGACCCCGAAACCAGACGCAGGCAGTGGACACCGAACACCCACCACAATTCGTTGCGCGGCAACGAGAAGACGCGCTTGGAAAACAGCAGGAACGGCAACGACATCGCGACGATGACTGCAACCGACCCCCACAGCCCGAATTGCGCGTTCTGCTGGAACAATGTCAGCTTGCTGGGGCTGAACACCAGCGCCAGCCCGATCAGCGCCAGCGTGATCGCATTGCCCGCGATCGCCGACAGGATCATCACGTCCTTCACCGCGCCGAAGGGGGCGGCGACCATCTGCGTGCGCTGGCGCGCCCAGGCGTAGAAATAGGCTTCGCCCGAATAGCCGAGCAGCACTTCGTTCGAAATGCGCTTCTTGTGGAGCGCCGCCATGCCCGCCATCGGAATTTGCCACAATTTGCGGAAGATCACGAAGTCGAACGTCGGCGGGCCGAGATAATAGAGCGCGAAGGCGATGTAGAAGAGCGGGTTGGCCGGCACATGCCGCGTCAACGCGCCCAGCCCGTCGCCGAACAACTCGCGCGCAAGCCCCGCGACCATCAAAATGGTCAGCGCACCGCCCAGCACCATCGGCCATCGGCGACGGATTTTCTCGATCGGCTCCAGGCCGGCCAAGTCGGGTGCGCTGGGCAGTGTCGCTTCGACAACGCGCGTGTTCATCGAAGCCTCAAGTCCGGGTCCGGTCACCGATTCGCCATCCGCCGTTAAAAAAATAGCTAAAACGCCTGTTACTTCCGCGCTTTAGCTCCCTGCAACTACCGGTACATGCGCGTACCCTCGCTGGCTGACAGCAGATTGCGGTTTCTTGAAGGGGCGATTTGGGCTTTAGGATGGCGATCTGCAAGACCATGTCCTCAATCGTTGACTCCGAGCCCGCGGGCCACATACTCGCCTATGTCCAATCGCTCAAGGGCGGCGGGGTGGAACGCGCGCTGCTCCGGATGACGCGCGGATGGGTCGGGCGCGGGCGGCGGGTGTCGCTGGTCGTCGGCGCGCTCGACGGGCCGCTTGTTGCCGAAATCCCGCTCGCCGCCCAGGTGATCGAACTGGGCGATCCCCGATACCGGGCGCTGCTGCGATTGCCCGCGATCGTGCGCGCGAACCGGCCGGATGTGATTTTCTGCGCGGGCAATCATTATTCGGGCGCCGCCGCTTATGCCCGGTTGCGGCTGGGCCGGGCGTGTCCGCCGGTCGTCGGCAAGGTGTCGAACGCGCTGGTCCGACCCGAGCTGGCACCCGGTGCGGCGTGGCGATACCGCCGCTGGCTGCGGCTTCATCCGCGCTTCCTGGACCATGTCGTCGCGATGACCCCCGCGATGGCGGCGGAAGCGGTCGCCGAATTGGGCATCGCGCCGGAGCGCGTATGCGTCATTCCCAATCCGCCCGCCGAACCGATCGCGGGCGCCGCGCCGGTCGCGTTGCCCGACGGGCGATTCCTGCTGGGTGTCGGGCGACTGGAACCGCAAAAGCGTTGGGACCGGCTGATCGCCGCGCTGCCGCGCCTTGCCGATAAGTCGATTCGCCTGGTGATCCTGGGCGAAGGCGGCGCGCGCGGCGCGCTGGAGGAACAGGTCCGCGCGCTGGGGCTCGCCGATCGCGTCTCGATGCCGGGGCATGCGGGCGACCCGCTGCCCGCGCTGGAACGCGCGGCGGTCGTGGCGCTGACGTCGGATTATGAAGGCGTGCCGGGCGTGCTGCGCGAGGCGCTGTCGGTCGGAACCCCGGTGGTCGCGACCGAATCGAGCGTCGCGGTGCGCGAAATCGTGGCGTCCCCCGACCTGGGCAGCGTCGTCGCGCGCGACGATGCCGACGCGCTGGTCGCCGCGCTCGACCATTGGCTGGCGCCCGGACGGGCGCGTCCCGCGCCCGTCGTGGCGGAGCATCCCGACCCCGTCGGCGACTATCTGGCGCTGTTCGATCGGCTGGTCGATCAGCGCAGGCGATAGGACAGCGCGATCCACAGCGTGCGGGGGCTGGCGCGCTCGACGATGCCCGCGCCGCTGATCCCCGCCTCGACACGGGCATCGGCCAGATTTTCCGCGCGCGCCTCTGCCGACAGCGCGTCGGTCAACGGCAGGCGCAGCACGGCGTCCAGCGTCAACGCGTCGTCGAGCCGCTCGCGATTGAGGTCGTCTTCATATTGCGGCCCGATATAGCGGCCGGTCAACGACATCGCCCATCCGCCGCGTCGCCATCCCAGCGTCGCCGATGCCTGGTGCCGCGCGGTTTGTGCCGGGCGCAGGCCATCGAGCGGCGCTGCCGCGCCCGATGCCTCGACGGATGCGTCACCATAGGCCCAGGACGCGCTCGCCCACCATGGCCCGGCCGACCAGCGGGCATCGGCTTCGACGCCCTTCGCCTTCACTGCGTCGACATTCTGCCGCTGGCGATAGGTGCCCCCTGCCGCGACGAAGCCTGCCCCCGGGAAATTCCCCGGCCCTTGCCCCAGCGTCACATTGGCGATCGCGCCGTCCAGCCGGTTCCAATAGCCCGTAACGCTCAGCCGCACGCCCGGCGCGGGCGTCCAGTCGACGCCGGCTTCGGCGCCGCTCAGCCGTTCGGGCGCGAGCGCGGCGTTGGCGGCGGTCGCATCCGTGCCGACGCGATACGGGCGATACAGCTCGTTCAGCGTCGGCAGGCGCCAGCCGCGATAGGCGGCGGTGCGAAGCGTTACGCCCTCGCCCGCGTGCCAGGCAATTCCGGCACGCCCGCTCGCTTCCCAGCCGCCGCGGTCGGCAAAGCGCGTGGCGGTGATCGGCGTGCCGCCCGCCAGCGCGGCTTCGAACAGCGATCCGTCGCGGATTTCCCAACGGTCGGCGCGCCCGCCCAGGCTGAAGGTCCAGCGCGCGCGCTCGATGCTCAGGTCGGCGAAGCTGCCGAACGTGAGGCTTTGCCCGCCCGCCTGCCGTCGCCGCGCGGGCGTGCCGCGGGTGAAAAGATAGCGTTCCTGCGTCCGCCCCGACACGTGCCGCGCGTCCGCACCGATGCGCAACGTCACGCCCGCCCCCAGCGGCGGTTCGATTTCGATTCGGCCGCCCACTCCGGTCGACGGCACGCGATATTGGTCCAGCGCGGGCGACACGCTGTCGCGTGCGGCGTTGACGCTGGCAAAGCCGCTCGCGAACTGGCGTGTCTGGAGATAGGCAAGCGCCGACCAGCGCCACGCGCCGCGGCCGACCACCCTTATGCTGGCATCCGCGCCGTCGCTGCGGATTGCGGTATCGTCGATGCCGCGGTCGCGCCGGTCGGCGAAGCCGGACAGATTCGCCTGAACCTCGGCATTGCCACCCAAGTCGGCGACGCCGCGCAGTGCGAGGCTTGCCTGTTCATAGGGCGCGGCGCGATCGACCGGGCCGCGATCCTCCGCCACCACCGGCACGAATCCGTCGCCACGGCCATATTGGCCGGCGATGGTGACGGACCCGCTGCCCAGATCGCGCGCGGCGACCGCGCGCGCGTCGATGCTGTTGCGGTTGCCATAGGCGATGTCGGCGCGCAGCGTGCCCAAGTCGGCGGGTGCGCCGCTGCTCAGGTCGATTGTCCCGGCGAGCGCGCCCGGTCCGGCGAGCGCGCTCCCGCCGCCGCGCGTCACGCGCACGCGCGCCAGCCGCTGCGGCAGATAGGCGGGGAAGGGCACCCAGCCGCCGAACGGATCGGCCTGCGGCACGCCGTCGAGCGTTACCAGCGCGCGGCTCGATGCGTTGCCGCCCAGCCCGCGCAACGTCACTCCCTGCGACGTCGGGTGCGCGCTTCGGGAATCGGACCGGCGGAACTGCGCCACGCCCGCGACGTCGGCGAGCAGGTCCTCGATCCGCCCGCTTGCCTCGGCGTCGATCCGGTTGCGATGGATCTCGACCGTCGCGAACGCCGCGTCGCCTGGCGGCGTTTCCAGTCCGTGGCCGGCGACAAGGATTTCCTGCGCCGTCGCGGGCGATGCGATGGTCACCGCGGCGAGCACGCAAAACCGGCTCACGCCGGCTTCACATGCTCTGGATGCGCGTCCGCAAAGGCGGGCAGCGCCTGCGCGGCGGCGTCGGCCCGCAGCAACTTGGGATAGGCGTCGAGCGGCACGTCGAACCGGCGGGCGTTGAACAGTTGCGGGATCAGGAACACGTCGGAAATGTCGGGCGCATCGCCGCCCAGGAACGGCCCGTCGCCCGCCATCGCTTCCAGTGCGGCAAAGCCTTCGGCCATCCAATGGTGCGTCCAGGCGCTGCGTTGTTCCGCCGTCGCGCCGATGTCGCGCTCAAGCCGGCGCATCACGCGCAGGTTGTTGATCGGGTGGATGTCGGCACCGACCACCATCGCGCGCGCGATCGCGGCGGCGCGCGCGGCCGGATCGGCCGGGAACAGCCGCGGCTCGGGATAATGCGCCTCGATCCAGTCGAGGATCGCGAACGACTGGGTGAGGATCCGCCCGTCGACCTCCAGCGCGGGGACCAGCCCCTGCGGATGGCGCGCGCGATGTTCGGGGGAAAGCTGCTCGTCCTCAAGCAGTTTTACTTCGTGCCTCGCATAGGCGACGCGCTTCAGGTTGAGCGCGATCCGCACGCGATATCCTGCGGACGAACGGAAATAATCGTGCAACAATAGCATCAGCTTCCCCTGTCTGCGCGTGCGACGGTCGCAAGAGCGGGCGTGGAGGCGCTCTCGTCCTGCCTAGCCGTCACCCTGAGTCGCTTCGTTGCCGTCGATATCGGCTTCGTCGGCGCGGATGCCCGCGCGCGCGGCAAGCTCGGATTCGCGCTCCAGAGCAACTTTTATCATCGCCAGCATCGGGTCGGCGAGCGCCAGGCCCAGCACGCCGAACAGCGTGCTCGCCAGGATCTGGCCCGACAGAGTGAGCGCAGGCGGCATGTCGACGGTCTGCTTCGCGACCAGCGGCAACACGACATTGCCGTCGAACGTCTGCACGCCCAGATAGATCGCAAGCGCCCACAACCCCTGTTCGGTGCCCGCGCTGAATCCCACCGCGGTCATCAACACGCCGCTGGCGAACGCGCCGATATTGGGAATGAACGCCAACAGGCCGGTCAGGATGCCCAGCAGCATCGCCATCGGCACGCCCGCCCACCACAACAGCATGGCGGTCAGAACGCCCTCGAACACCATGCCCAGCAGGCGCCCGGCCAACAATATGCGCAACGTACGCGCCATCCGTGCGATGGTGATCGCGAATTCCTCGCGATTGCCGATCGGCACCATCCACTGCAGTCCGCGTTCGTACGGGCGCGGCTCGATCGCGACGAACAGCCCGATCACCAGGATCATGAAACCCGTGCCGCCCGCGCCGATCACCGACCCGACGGCGGAGGTCAGCTTGCCGACCGATCCCAGCGCCTGTTGCGCCAGCCCCGCCAGGTCCGACCGGCCGGGCATCAGCCCCAGGCTGGAAATCCACCCTGAAACGCGGTGCGCCTGAAACTCCAGCGTCGTGCGAAGCTGCTCCGCCTGCTGTGCTATCTGGACGCCGGTCAAATAGAAGACGCCGATGATGAACGCGATGACCAGCACCACGACGATGGTGAGGCGCAACCAGCGCGGCAGCGGCAGCAGCTTGCCGATCAGCCGGACTCCGCCGTCGAGCATCGACGCGAAGACAAGTCCGCCGAAAATGATGAGAAGCGGCTGGATCAGCAGCACCACCAGCGCGACGGCGCCGATCAGCCCGACCCACACCGTCGCGCGGCGCAATTCCGCGCGGATAACGGGGTCGCGCATTTCGTTCGGGCCGGGTTCCGCAACGACCGAGATGCCGCTTTCGCTCATTTGCCGTCCGTCTCCGCGTGCAGCGACTGGCCCGCGCGCCCGGACCGGAAGGAGTGGAACCAGGTAAGCGGGTTCCAGGTCGCTGTCCCGTCAAGCGAGAAGGTGATGAATTCGGCGCGCCCGCCGATATTTTCCCATGGTACCGGTCCGCCCAGGCCGTCCAGCTCTGCCGGGTAGCGGCTGTCGGCGCTGCGGTCGCGGTTGTCGCCCATGACGAACACCCGGTCGCGCGGCACGCGGATCGGGCTGTATTCATCGCCGGTCGACCGGCCGGGGCCCAGGTCGATTGTGTCATATGAACGGCCGTTGGGCAGGGTTTCGCGCCAGATCGGCAGCTTGCAGAACGGTTTGCCGTCGACTTCCACCAGCGCGCCGGGATATTGCGCGGGTTCGCACCGCGTGTTTGCGTCGACGGGAATCAGCCGGTCGCCCATGAATTGGCGCGGCACCGCGACGCCGTTCAGATAGACGACGCCTTCGCGCACCGCGACGATATCGCCGGGCAGCGCGATGACGCGCTTGATATAGTCGGTGTCCTTGCCCGGCGGCGTGATGATGACGACGTCGCCGCGTTCGGGCATCCGCCCGAACAGCCGCCCGTGCAGGAACGGAAGCACGTGGAAGGTCGGCGTGACGAACGAATAGCCATAGGGATATTTCGTCACGACCAGCCGATCGCCGACTTCCAGTCCGGGCAGCATCGATTCGGACGGGATATAGAACGGCTTGGCGATCAGGCTGTGGAAGCCGAGCACCGCGAGGACGAGCCAGAATACGCCGCGCACTTCGCCCCACCAATCGGTTCGGCGCCGGGGTTCGGCCTCCTCGGCTGGCACCGACTCTTCGTCAGGGTGTCCGTCCAACGACAGGTCTTCCGCGGCCATCAATCATCCTTTTCCGCCGGCACCGCCTCGATCACCACCATGGCCATCGCCCATGGGTGGTCATCGGTAAGCGTCAGGTGCACCTTCGCGACGTGGCCCCGGGGCAGCATCGCGTCAAGCCTGGCCTTCGCTCCCCCCGCCAGCGCGAGCGTGGGGGCACCCGAAGGTGCGTTGACGACACCGATGTCCTTCAGGAACACACCACGGCGAAAGCCGGTTCCGACGGCCTTGGAATAGGCCTCCTTCGCGGCGAACCGTTTGGCGAGCGTCGCGGCGCGCGTGTGCGGTCGCTTCGCGGCCTTGGCCAGCTCAACGTCGGTGAAGACGCGCTGTTCGAAGCGTGTCCCGAAACGATCCAGCGACTGCTGAATCCGCTCTATATTGCAAAGGTCCGAACCCATTCCCACGATCATGCGCAGCGTCCTAGGGCAAAGTTGCGGCGGGATCAGGGCGGCTGTCGTGCCTTATCCCCGCGCCGCGTCCATCAACGCGCGCATGCGCCGCACCACCGGCGCCAGCCCGTCGAAGATCGCCTCGCCGATCAGGAAATGGCCGATGTTCAGCTCGCGCAGTTGCGGGATGGCCGCGACCGGCACGACATTGTCGAAGGTAAGGCCGTGGCCGGCGTGCACTTCGATGCCGTTCTTGGCCGCCAGCGCCGCCGCGTCGGACAGCCGCTTCAGTTCGTCGGCGCGCGCGGGCCCCTCCAGCTCGGCAAAGCGGCCGGTGTGTAGTTCGACGACGGGAGCGCCCAGCCGGAGCGCGGCGTCGACCTGGCGCGCGTCGGGTTCGATGAACAGGCTGACGCGGCTGCCGTTGTCGCGCAGCGCGGCGACGATCGGGGCGAGGTGGTTATGCTGGCCCGCAGCGTCGAGCCCGCCTTCGGTCGTCCGCTCCTCGCGCTTTTCGGGCACGATGCACACCGCGTGCGGGCGGTGGCGCAGCGCGATCGTCAGCATTTCGTCGGTCGCCGCCATCTCCAGGTTGAGCGGGACGGGCAGGTCGGCCGACAGCCGGGCGATGTCGTCGTCGGTGATGTGGCGCCGGTCCTCGCGCAGATGTGCGGTGATGCCGTCGGCCCCCGCCTCGGCCGCCAGCAGCGCGGCGCGCACCGGGTCGGGATAGCCGCTGCCGCGCGCGTTGCGCACGGTTGCGACATGGTCGATGTTGACGCCCAGGCGGAGCTTTTGGGTCACGCGGCCACGCGGCTCCCCGGCTTGATCGCGGGGATCGCCGCGAGTTCGGGGGGCAATTGGTCGGCGGGATAGGCCGGGATGTCCATCCGCGTCAGCGCGACCAGCGGCACGCCCACGTCCGCCGCGCCGTTCGACCGGTCGACGATGCACGCCGCGCCCAGCAGCGTGCCGGGGTGCCTGCGGATCGCCGCGATGCATTCGCGCGACGACAGCCCGGTGGTGACGATGTCCTCGACCATCACGATCCGCGCGCCCTTGGGAATTTCAAAGCCGCGGCGAAGCTGGAACTCGCCGTCCTCGCGCTCGACGAACACGGCCTTGCAGCCGAGCGCGCGCGCGGTTTCATAGCCGGGGATGATGCCGCCGATCGCCGGCGATACCACCATGTCGACCGGGCCGAACGATTCGCGGATCACGTCGGCCAGCGCGCCGCACACGCGCGCGGTGCGGACCGGATCTTCGAAAATCCGCATCTTCTGTAAAAATACGGGGGACCGCAGGCCGGAGGACAGGATGAAATGTCCCTCCAGCAATGCCCCCGCGTCGCGGAACTCCGCCAGAATCTCTTCGCCGGTCAAACGCTCGCTCCTCTGCGTCACACCCGCATTTCCATTAGGCACCGCATTGATGCATCGCAATGGTCGCGGAAAAAGGGGTTGAGTACGCGATGCGCCGTCGTATAGGCCTTGCAATTGGGTGATGTACTACCCCCGGCGTGCCCCCGTATCGAAGCATGCAGCAAAACAGGGTGAATGGAGACGATGCGCAAGCTTGGGTTGACCACGATGTTCCTGGCCATGGGGCTGGCGCTTGCCGGTCCGGCAATGGCGCAGGAGCCCGCTCCGGCGCCGACCGCCGCCGCCGGGCAGGCCGCGACGACGGCCGCCGCGCCCGCCGAAAAGGCGGCGCCCACCGACCCGACGCTTGCCCAGGACGGCGCGCCCGCGATGACTCCGGTTGCCGGTGTCGGCCAGCCGGTCGACGGCCATTACTGGCTGCAGGACCAGGTGACGGCAACGGGGCGTGAGGCGCACTGGTTCCACAATGCGGTTCTGCTGCCGCTTATCACGGCGATTTGCCTGATCGTCCTGTTCCTGCTGATTTATGTGATGGTGCGCTATCGCCGCGCGGCGAACCCGACGCCGTCGCGCACGTCGCACAACACGCTGGTCGAGATCATCTGGACGCTGGTGCCGGTGCTGATCCTGATCGCGATCGCGGTTCCGTCGATCCGCCTGCTCGCGGCGCAGTACAAGCCGGCACCCGACAATGCGATCACGCTGAAGGCGATCGGAAACCAGTGGTTCTGGTCGTACGAATATCCGGATAACGGCGGCATCCAGATCACGTCGAACATGCTGAAGGAACAGGCGCAGGTGGGTGCGGGCGAACGCTATCGCACCGACGCCGACGGTCCGCGCCTGCTGGCGGTCGACAATCGCGTGGTCCTGCCGGTCGGCGTGCCGATCCGCCTGGTCACCACCGCGACCGACGTGATCCACAGCTGGGCGATCCCGGCGTTCTGGATCAAGCTTGACGCCGTGCCCGGCCGCCTGAACGAAACCACCTTCACGATCGAGAAGCCGGGCCTGTATTTCGGCCAGTGCTCCGAACTGTGCGGCGCGCGCCATGCGTTCATGCCGATCGCGGTCGAGGCAGTCGAGCCTGCGGTGTTCGAGCGCTGGGTCCGGGCCAAGGGCGGGTCGATGCCGGGCGATGCAGCCGCCGAGGCCGCCGCCGGCAATGCCGCCGAAGCGGCTCCCGCCAACGAAGGCGCGCCGGCGAATGCCGCCGACGCCACCCCCAATTCGGCCGAACCGGCCGCCACCAATGCCTCCGGCGAAGCGGATCAGTAAGCGATGACCGACACCGCACTCCCTACCAACACCTTCGAAGCGCACGGCCATGCGCACGATCATGACGCGGACCACGTACCGGGCTTCTTCGCGCGCTGGTTCATGTCGACCAACCACAAGGATATCGGCACGCTCTACCTGATCTTCGCGATCATCGCGGGGATCATCGGCGGGGCCATTTCCGGCCTGATGCGCGTCGAGCTGATGGAGCCGGGCATCCAATATCTGCCGGCCTGGCTGACTGCGCTGCACGGCCCGGGTCAGACGTTCGACGACGCGATGCACTTCTGGAACGTGCTCATCACCGCGCACGGCCTCATCATGGTGTTCTTCATGGTCATGCCGGCGATGATCGGCGGGTTCGGCAACTGGTTCGTGCCGATCATGATCGGCGCGCCCGACATGGCCTTCCCGCGGATGAACAATATTTCGTTCTGGCTGACCGCGATGGCGTTCGTGTTGTTGATGGCGTCGCCGTTCGTCGGCATCGGCGCGGGCACCGGCTGGACGGTCTATGCCCCGCTGTCGACCTATGGCGAACCGGGTCCGTCGGTCGACATGGCGATTTTCTCGCTCCACCTTGCGGGCGCCGCGTCGATCCTGGGCGCGATCAACTTCATCACGACGATCTTCAACATGCGCGCGCCGGGCATGACGCTGCACAAGATGCCGCTGTTCGCCTGGTCGGTGCTGATTACCTCGTTCCTGCTGCTGCTCGCGCTGCCGGTGCTGGCCGCCGCGATCACGATGCTGATTACCGACCGCAACTTCGGTACGGCCTTCTATGACCCGGCCTATGGCGGCGACCCGATCCTGTACCAGCATCTGTTCTGGTTCTTCGGTCACCCCGAAGTGTACATCATGATCCTGCCGGGCTTTGGCATGATCAGCCATATCGTGGCGACGTTCAGCCGCAAGCCGGTGTTCGGCTATCTCGGCATGGCCTATGCCATGGTCGCGATCGGCGTCGTCGGCTTCATCGTGTGGGCGCACCATATGTTCACGACGGGCCTGAGCGTGAATGTGAAGATGTACTTCACCGCCGCGACGATGGTCATCGCGGTGCCGACCGGCATCAAGATATTCTCGTGGATCGCGACGATGTGGGGCGGCTCGATCAGCTTCAAGACGCCGATGGTCTGGGCGATCGGTTTCATCTTCATGTTCACGGTGGGCGGCGTGACGGGCGTGGTGCTCGCCAACGGCGGCGTCGACGACATCGTCCACGACACCTACTATGTCGTAGCGCATTTCCACTATGTGCTGTCGCTGGGCGCCGTGTTCGCGCTGTTCGCGGGCTTCTATTACTGGTTCCCGAAGATGTCGGGGAAGATGTACAACGAGCTTCTGGGCCAGGTGCACTTCTGGATCTTCTTCATCGGCGTGAACGTGTTGTTCTTCCCGATGCACTTTCTGGGCCTGCAGGGCATGCCGCGTCGGTATCCCGACTATCCGGATGCCTTCGCATACTGGAACCACGTCGCCAGCATGGGATATTTCATCATGCTGGTCGGCATGCTGGTGTTCTTCGTGAACATCATCTGGTCGCTGCTTGCGGGCAAGAAGGCGGAAGCCAACCCGTGGGGCGAAGGCGCGACGACGCTGGAATGGACGCTGTCCAGCCCGCCGCCGTTCCACCAGTTCGAAACGCTGCCGAAGATCGACTGAGGCAGTTCGCGCACCCCCTTGCCCCGGCCGGGCGAGGGGGCCGCGAGGAAAGCGCCCGGCGCGACCGGACCTTTTCCTCGCGGTCGGGGGTATCTTCCCCAACCGGGCCGCGCCGGAACGCGCTCAGGCGGCGTTCCGGCAAGAGAACAGGTTATGCACGCGACGACACTTGACCGTACTGTGACCCTGCCGGCGGACTGGCGCGACTTTCTCGCGCTCACCAAGCCGCGCGTGATGACGCTGGTCGTCTTCACCGGGCTGTGCGGCATGCTTGCGGCGCCGGTGCCGATCCATCCGGTGCTCGGCTTTACTGCAATCCTGTGCATCGCGCTTGGCGCGGGCGCGGCCGGGGCGCTCAACCAATGGTATGAAGCCGACCTCGACGCAATGATGAAGCGCACGCGCGGCAGGCCGTTGCCCGCCGGGCGGATGGACCGTCAGTCGGCGCTGCACTTCGGCGTCGGGCTTGCGGTGTTCTCGGTGCTGCTGATGGGGCTCGCGCTAAACGTGCTCGCCGCCGCGATTCTGGCGGTGTCGATCCTCTTTTACGTTTTCATATACACAGTCTGGCTGAAACGGCGCACGCCGCAGAACATCGTCATCGGTGGGGCGGCGGGCGCCTTTCCGCCGCTGATCGGCTGGGCCGCGGCGACCGGGTACGTCGCGACGCTGCCGGTGCTGCTGTTCGCGCTCGTCTTCCTGTGGACGCCGCCGCATTTCTGGTCGCTCGCGCTGTTCGTGAAGACCGACTATGCCAATGCGGGTGTGCCGATGCTGCCCGTCGTCGCGGGCGAGCGCGTGACGCGCCAGCAGATCGGGCTGTACACCATCCCGATGGCGGCGGCGGCGGTCGCGCCTTGGCCGTTTGCGCTGACCGGCGCCGTCTATGGCGTTACGGCGGTGCTGGCGACTGCTCTGTTCGTGGCTCTGACGCTGCCGGTCACGTTCCGTGCGACCGATCCGGCGGGCGACGCGATGAGGCCCGAAAAGCGGCTGTTCCGCTATTCGATCCTCTATCTCTTCGTCCTGTTCGGCGCGGTGGCCGCCGACCGGTGGTTCGCATGATGCCCGAGCATGACCTGACTCCGGCCGAACAGGCCGAGATCCGCGCGCGGCAAAAGGCACGCGCGAAGGTCATGGCGCTGCTGCTCGGCGCGTTCGTCATCCTGATTTTCGCGATTTCGATCGTGAAGATGCAATTGGGGCTGGCGGGATGAACCGTAACCTGCGCACCGCGATGCTAGCCGCCGTCGGCGTGGTCAGCATGACCGGGCTCGGCTTCGCGAGCGTGCCGCTCTATCGCGTCTTCTGCCAGGCGACCGGGTTCAACGGCACGACGCAGCGCGCGAATGCAGCGCCAGGGGCGACGCGCCACGACATCACGATTGCCTTCGACACCAATGTCAGCCCGAAGCTGCCCTGGAAGTTCGAACCCGAGCTGCGGTCGGAAAAGATCGCCATCGGCGCGCGCGACATGGCGTTCTTCCGCGCGACAAACAATTCGGGCCAGCCGATCACGGGCACCGCGACGTTCAACGTCACGCCGTCGCAGGCTGGCAAATATTTCACCAAGATCCAGTGCTTCTGCTTCACCCAGCAGACGCTGAAGCCGGGTGAAACCGTGCGCATGCCGGTGATTTTCTTCGTCGATCCCGCGATCCTCGATGATCCCGACAATGCGGATACGCAGGAAATCACGCTTTCATACACTTTCTACCCGGTGGATTCGGAAAAGGCCCCGGGGTAAGCAACGGATCAGGAAAAGGGACGGGGACAACGCGATGGCCGGTGCCAAGAACCATCAATATCACATCCTGCCGCCGAGCTTCTGGCCGCTGCTCGGTTCGATCGCGGGGCTGACGCTTGCGTTCGGCATGGTCATGGTCATGCACAAGTTCGGCGGGGCGCAGTGGGTGTTCCTGGCCGGGCTGGCGCTGGTCATCCTGACCATGTTTTCGTGGTGGTCGGATGTGATCCGCGAAGCGCATGCGGGCGACCACACGCCGATCGTCCAGCTTCACCTGCGCTACGGCATGATCTTGTTCATTGCGTCCGAAGTCATGTTCTTCGTCGGCTGGTTCTGGGCGTGGTTCGACTTCTCGCTTTTCCCCTCGACGGTCGATGTCGTGGGTGGCCAGTGGCCGCCGAAGGGCATGGAAGTCATCAATGCCTTTGAATTTCCGCTGCTCAACACGCTGATCCTGCTTTGCTCGGGCACGACGCTGACCTGGTCGCACCACGCGCTGATCCACGGCGATCGCAAGAATGCGATCAACGGCCTTTGGCTGACGATCATCCTGGGCCTGATCTTCTCGTCGATCCAGGCATATGAATATGTCCACGCGCCCTTCGCGTTCCGCGCGAGCGGCATTCCGTTCTTCGGCGGCGAAGGCGAGATGCCGGGGACGAGCTACGGCGGCGCCTTCTTCATGGCGACCGGTTTCCATGGGTTCCACGTGATCGTGGGCACGATCTTCCTGATCGTGAACCTGGTCCGCCTGTATCGCGGTGACTTTACTCCGCGCCAGCACTTCGGCTTCGAAGCCGCCGCCTGGTACTGGCATTTCGTCGACGTGGTGTGGCTGTTCCTGTTCGTCTCCATCTATGTGTGGGGCGGATGGGGCGCGCCGGTTCACGCCGGCTGACGATCGGAGTAACGGACGGGCCATGGTCGATTCTCCCCGGACGCCCGTCCAATCCGCGCTTGAGGGCGCGTGCCCGCGGTGCGGCAAGAAGACTCTGTTCACCGGCGTCATCAAATTTGCCGACCGGTGCAGTGCCTGCGGACTGGATTTCACCGAATTCAACGTGGGTGACGGCCCGGTCGTTTTCCTGACGCTGGGCATCGGCACGATCGTGACGATCCTGGCGGTCGTACTCGAACTGGCGGTCGAACCGCCCTTCTGGGTTCATGCCCTGCTCTGGGTGCCGCTGACGCTGGTGCTCGTGGTGGTCAGCCTGCGCTTTGCCAAGGCGCTGCTGATCGACCTCGAATATCGCAATGCGGCGCGCGAGGGGCAGATAACGCCCGACCCCTGATGCCGCGCCTGCCGCCGATCCCGACCGCGATTGTCGGACTGGCCGTCGCCGCCATGATCGCGCTGGGGCTCTGGCAGCTCGACCGGCGCGCATGGAAGCATGAGCTGATCGCGCGCTACACTGCCAATCTGTCCGCCCCCGCGATTGCGTTTCCGCGCTACCCGGTCGGCGAGGAATATCTCTATCGCCGCGCGAGCGCCTTTTGCACCGAACCGGTCGGATGGCAGCGCCGCGGCGGGCATGGCGCCGACGGGCGCGCGGGATACCGGCTGATCGCCGAATGCCGCCGTGGCGGCGCAGAGGGGCCGGTGCTGCTGGTCGCGCTGGGCGTCGCGGCGGACCCCGGCTTTACCCCCGCGTGGAAGGGCGGGCAGGTGTCGGGCGTGATTGTGCCTGCGCCGACGAACGAATCGCTGATCGGATCGCTGTTCGCGCATCAGACTGGCCCGCAGCCGCTGATGCTCGTCGCCGAAACGCCGCCGCCCGGACTGTCCGCCAATGCGCGACCGGACCCGACCGAGATACCCGACAATCACCTGGCCTATGCGGTCCAGTGGTTCCTGTTCGCGCTGGTGGCTGCAGTCATCTATCTGCTCGCGCTGCGCCGGCGCGCGGGAAAGCCGGGCTCCGCGCCGCCCAAAGACTGACGCGCTTGCCGCCATGTTGTCGCGCGGCTAAGCCCCGGCCACGATGCGTTACCAGAGCACCAGGGGCCGCGCGCCGACACTCGGCTTTCGCGACACGACCTTGACGGGCCTCGCCTCCGACGGCGGGCTCTATATCCCCGAACGCTGGCCGAGCTTCTCGAAGGACGAAGTCGCGGCGATGGCGGGGTTGTCCTATGTCGAAACGGCGGTGCGCGTGATGCTGCCGTTCGTCGAGGGCGACCTGACCGAGGATGCGCTGCGCGACTTGTGCCGCCAGGCCTATGGCCGCTTTTCGCACGCCGCCGTCACGCCGCTGGTGCAGCTCGACGCGCGAAACTGGCTGCTCGAACTGTTCCATGGCCCGACGCTGGCGTTCAAGGATGTCGCGCTCCAGTTGCTCGGGCTGTTGTTCGAGAAATTCCTGAGCGGCTCGTCGGAGCATTTGACGATCGTCGGCGCGACATCGGGCGACACCGGGTCGGCGGCGATCGACGCGGTGGCGGGCCGGATGGGCATCGACATCTTCATGCTGCACCCGAAGGGGCGCGTGTCGGATGTACAGCGCCGCCAGATGACGACGGTGCTGGCGCCCAATGTCTACAACATCGCGATCGACGGCAGCTTCGACGACGCGCAGGCGCTGGTGAAGGCGATGTTCAACGACGCGGACTTCAGCGGCCGGTTCCGCCTGTCGGCCGTCAATTCGATCAACTGGGCGCGGCTGATGGCCCAGATCGTCTATTATTTCTACGCCGCGGTGCGGCTCGGCGCGCCGGAGCGCGCGGTCGCCTTTTCGGTGCCGACGGGCAATTTCGGCGACGTGTTCGCGGGCTATGCCGCCGCGCGCATGGGGTTGCCGGTCGCGAAGCTGATGGTTGCCACCAACGTCAACGACATCCTGCACCGTGCGCTGTCGACCGGCGACTATTCGACCGGGACGGTGACACCCACCGCCGCGCCGTCGATGGACATTCAGGTCAGTTCGAATTTCGAACGGCTGCTGTTCGACGCGGGCGGGCGCGACGGTGCCGCGCTGGCCGACCAGATGCGCGGGTTCGAGGCGAACCGCGCGATGCAGCTTACCAACGCCCAGCGCGAAGGCGCGGCGCACTGGTTCGCGAGCGCGCGAGTCGATGCCGACGTGATGGCGCTGGCGATGCGCGGCGCGCATGCCCGATCGGGGCAGGTGATCGACCCGCACACCGCCATCGGGCTGGCCGCGGCGCATCTGCTCGACGGCGCCGATGCGGCGGTGGTGACGCTGGCGACGGCGCATCCGTCGAAGTTCGGCGACGCCGTCGAGCGCGCGACAGGCGTGCGCCCGGCGCTGCCGTCGCGGATCGGCGACCTGTTCGAGCGCGAGGAACGCTATGCCGCGCTGCCCGGCACGTTCGACGCCGTGACCGCGTATATCGCCGAACGGGCGACGCCGCGCGCATGAACCTCGTCACGCTCGTCGGCGAGCCCTGGGCGGACTATGGGTTGATCGACAGCGGTCATGGCCGCAAGCTGGAACGGTATGGGGCCTATCGCTTCATCCGGCCCGAGCCGCAGGCGATGTGGGCGCCCGCGCGCGCCGAATGGGACGCGCATGGCGAATTCGTTCCGGGATCGGATGAGGACGGCGGCGGCCGCTGGCGGTTCGACAAGCCGGTCCCGCGCGAAGGCTGGCCGCTGGCGTGGCGCGACGTGCGCTTCACCGCGCAGACGACTCCGTTCCGCCACCTGGGTTTCTTCCCCGACATGGCGCCGGTGTGGGACTGGATGCGCGAACGCATCGACGCGATGGACGCGCCCGAGTGCATGAACCTGTTCGGCTACACCGGCGTGGGGTCGCTCGCGCTGGCATCTGCGGGCGCGCGCGTGACGCATGTCGACGCGTCGAAGAAATCGGTCGCCGAGGGCAAGGCGAATGCCGCGCTGTCGGGGATGGAGGAGCTGCCGATCCGCTGGATGATCGACGATGCCGCCAAGTTCACCGCGCGCGAGGTGCGGCGCGGGCGGCGGTACGACGGCATCATCCTCGACCCGCCCAAATGGGGGCGCGGGCCGAACGGCGAAGTGTGGAAGCTGGAGGAAGGGCTGCCGGGCCTGATCGCCGACGCGGCGGCGCTGATCGACGACCGCTCGCGCTTCCTGTTCCTGACAGTCTATGCCGTGCGCATGTCGGCGCTGGCGATCGGCGAGCTGCTCAGCCAGGCAATGGCGGGCAGGCGCGGGCGCGTCGAATGCGGCGAGCTGGCGGTACGCGAGGAAGCGCGCGGGCTGTTGCTGCCGACTGCCATTTTCGCGCGCTGGGTGAGCGAATAGGCGGAGCCGGAAGCGGCGTTTCGCTGAAGGCTCTGGATTGCTTCGCTGCGCTCGCAAGGACGGCCGGCGGTATATCCGCCCTCGGCTCGGCCCCCATGCCCGCACGTGCGAATTGGTCGGAAGGCCAGTGTGATTTTCCTCGTCCTTGCGAGCGCAGCGACGCAATCCAGCGACCGCGCCGATACGATCGCGCCTAGCTCCGCCCCATGCGGATCGCGGCGCCCGCGACAATGGGGCATCCCGCCACCAGCAACAGGCTGACTGCGCCGAGCAGCTTCAACGCGCTGGGGCTTTCGCCCAGCGTGCCCGCGCCGAAGATCAGCAGCGGCACGGCAAAGGGCAGCATCACCAGCCCCGCGATCGCGCCCGCGCCGCGCATCCCCGCGACCAGCGCCGCGGTGGCGACGCCCAGCGCCGCCAGCCCCGGCGTGCCGATGGCGAGCCCAAGCAGCACGCGCACCAGCGCATCGCCGGGCAGGTTGAGCAGCGCCGCGGCGATGACACAGGCGGCGAGCAGCGGGGGTGCGAACCCCAGCCAGTGGCCGAGCGTCTTTGCCGCCGCGATCGTGGTTTCCCCCACGCCGCGAACGCCAAGCTGGTCGAGCACGCCCGCCTCGGCATCGGGCGCGACCAGCCGTTCGACAGGGAGCAGCGCCGCGAGCAGCGCGGCGGCCCAGATCACGCCGCCGCCGACGCGCGCCAGCAGCTTCGGGTCCGGCCCGATGGCGAAGGGGAACAGGATCGCCACCAGCAGGAAAAAGGCGATCGGCAACACCATGCCGCCGCTGGTCCAGGCGCGGCGGAATGCGCGCCACGTGACGCTCGCGAACGCGCTCATGCGGCGGGCTCCAACGCCAGATGCTGCGCGCCGGGCGCCTCCACCGGCACGTGCGTCGCGATGACGGCAATGCCGCCGTCCGCGCGATGCGCCGCGATCGCATGTTCCAGCGCGGCGACCGACGCGGTGTCCAGCCCGTTGGCGGGTTCGTCGAGCAGCCAGATCCCCGCGCCGCTCGCCACCACGCGCGCCAGCGCCGCGCGCCGCCGCTGGCCGGTGGAAAGCAGGCGAACCGGCACGGTTGCGATTTCGCTCAGCCCGACGGTCGCCAGCGCGGCGTCGACGCCGCCCGCATTGCCGTCGATCCGCGCCCAGAAGCGCAGCGCGTCGGCCACGCTCAGCTCCGGGTCGAGCGCAGGCGCCTCTGCCATCAGGGCGATGCGCCCGTTACGATCGACGCGGCCGTGCGCGGGGGGCAGCAGCCCGGCGACGACGCGCAACAGGCTCGACTTGCCCGTCCCGTTGGGGCCGGTGACGACCGCCGCGCCGCTGGGGCCGAGCGTCAGCGACACGCCGCGGAACAACAGCCGCCCGCCGCGGATGCACGCCAGCGCGTCGATCGAAAGGCGTGGGGACACGCTCATGTGTCGTCCGAATCCTCCAGCCGGTGCATATCGTCGTCGGACAGGCCGAAATGATGCCCGACTTCGTGGACGACGATATGTGTCACCAGCTCCGCCAACGGCACGCCGGTCGCGACCCATTCGTCCAGGATCGCCCGGCGGTACAGGTGGATGCGGTCGGGCTCCGGGGCGCTGTCCCATACCGATTTGTCGCCGACCGGACGGCCATGATAGAGCCCCGACAGGTCGAACGGGTCGTCGATGCCCAGCGCGTCGAGCGTCGCGTCGTCGGCGAAATCCTCGACCACCAGCACGATGTCGCCCAGATAGCCCTTGAACGGCTCCGGAATGCGCGCCAGCGCCGCGCGCGCCAGGCGTTCGATCGTCGCGGCATCGGGCGCATGGCGCCAGGGGACTTGCTCGTGCATCGCGCTGCCCATAGTCCGGTCGGGAAATGAACGGCAAGGAGGGGATGATGGTCGCACCGTTGAATGAGGAAGAACGCGCGCGTGCGCTGGCGGAACTCGCCGAGTGGACGCACGATGCGGCGCGCGACGCGATTTCGCGGCGCTTCACCTTCCGCGACTTTTCGGAAGCCTTTGCGTTCATGACGCGCGTGGCGCTGCTCGCCGAAAAGGCCGATCACCATCCCGAATGGTCGAACGTGTGGAACCGCGTCGACATCGTGCTGACGACGCACGACGCCGACGGCCTGTCCGAACGCGACGTGGCGATGGCGAAGGCGATCGAGGCATTGCTGGGATAGCGGCCCGACGCGTCGCCGCGGACATGGGGTTGCACAAGCCCCTCCCCAAAAGGGGAGGGGCTATAGGCGCGGCGCCCCAGCGCCCCCCTTTATCCTCAGTGCCGCCGGATTTCTGCATCGAGCCTTTTGCCCATCGTCTTGCGGATGCTGCCCGGCATCCAACGCGCGGCGAACCACAGCTTGCGTGCGGTCTTGCCGACCACGGTGTGCACACGGTCGCCATGAACGGCCGCCCATGCGCCTTCCGCGACCTCGCCGACGGGCGTGATCTCCAGCCCCGCCGACGTCACCGATTCGCGCACCGACCGGTTCGATGCCGACAGCGTCTGGTCGAGCAGCGGCGTGTCGATGAAGCTGGGCATCAGCGTGCGTACCTTGATCGCGTCGGGCCGCCATTCGCCGTCCAGCGCCTCAGCCAGCCCGCGCACCGCGAATTTCGTCGCCGAATAGACCGCCGCGCCCGATGTGCCATAGATGCCCGCGGCCGAGCTGGTGATGAGCATGCACGAATCGGGCGTGGCTTTCAGCATCGGATACGCCGCATGCGCGCCATAGACGACGCCCATGAAATTGATCGCGATCGCGCGTTCGATCGTCGCCAGGTCGGTTTCGGCGAACGGTCCGCCGATCGGCACGCCGGCGTTGTTGAACAGCAGGTCGAGCCGCCCGCCGCTGACTTCGGCAAAGGCGGCGAGCGCGGCGCGCCACTGATCGGGGTCGCGCACGTCCATGGCGTGCGCCGACACCATATCGCCGGGCATCGCCGCCTGCGCCTCGGCCAGCTTCGCCGCATCGATGTCGGCCAGGCCGACGCGCCACCCGCGTTCGGCGAACAAATGCGCGGTCGCGCGCCCGATACCCGATGCGCCGCCGGTCACGAACATCGCCTTGGTCGCCATTGTCGCTCTCTCCCATTATCTTCGGTGCTTTGACCTTTGCCTTTTCATCCCGCACAAACCGCCCGGATGCCAGAGCAATTGCGCAAGCTGGGACCGTCGGTCCGTTTCGATTCAGTCGCCCGCGCCTATGGCACGGTGCGCGCCGTCGATACGGTGACGCTCGACATCGCCGCGGGCAGCTTCGTCGCGCTGGTCGGCGCGTCGGGATCGGGCAAGTCGACGCTGCTCAAGATGGTCAATCGGCTGATCGAGCCGAGCGCCGGCGCGGTGTTTATCGGCGACGCGCCTGTGGTGGAGGGCGCCGCGCATCTGCTGCGCCGCCGGGTGGGGTATGTGTTCCAGAATACCGGGCTGTTCCCGCATCTGAGCGTGGGTGAGAATGTCGCAATCGGCCTGCGGCTGGAGGGGCGGCGCGACACTGCCGCGCGCGTGGCCGAACTGCTCGAGCTGGTCGAACTGCCCGCCGATTTTGCCGCGCGCATGCCCGACGCACTGTCGGGCGGCCAGCGCCAGCGCGTCGGCGTCGCGCGCGCGCTGGCGACCGAGCCGGGGTTGATGCTGATGGACGAGCCGTTCGGCGCGCTCGACCCCGTCACGCGCGACGGGCTGGGCACGGCGATCCGCGCGCTGCACGACCGGCTGGGGCTGACGACGATGCTGGTGACGCACGACATGGCGGAGGCGCTGCTGCTCGCCGACCGCGTCCTGGTGATGGAGGCCGGACGGATCGTCGCCGACGCCACGCCGCACGGCCTGTTGACGGGCGAGGGGGGCGCGGCGGCAGACGCGCTGGTCGCGGTGCCGCGCGATCAGGCGCATCGCCTGTCCGAGCTGGAGCGCGGCGCATGATCGCCGCCTGGGCGCGCGTCCCCGAATTGCTGGCGCAGCATCTGCTGCTCGCGATGGCGGCGTTGCTGCTGGGGCTGGCGGTCAGTGTGCCGCTGACGATCTGGTCGGCGCGCAACCGCGTGGTCGCGCAAGTCGCGCTGGGCGCGGCCAGCCTGATCCAGACCATTCCGTCGCTGGCGCTGCTCGCGCTCTTCTATCCGTTGCTGCTGTCGGTATCGGCGTTGCTGGGCGGAGGTATTCCCGCGCTCGGTTTCCTGCCGTCGCTGCTCGCGCTGTCGCTTTATGCCGTGCTGCCGATCCTGCGCAACGGCGTGACGGGGCTGCGCACGCTCGACCCCGCGGTGATCGAGGCGGCCGACGGCGTCGGCATGACCGCGTGGCAAAAGCTGTGGATGGTAGAGGTGCCGCTGGTCGCGCCGGTGCTGATGGCGGGGCTGCGCACGGCGGCGGTGTGGACGATCGGCGCCGCCACGCTGTCCACCACGGTCGGCCAGCCGAGCCTGGGCGACCTGATCTTCGCGGGGTTGCAGACGCAGAACTGGGCGCTGGTTCTGGCGGGGTGCTTTGCCGCCGCCGGGTTGGCGCTCGCGGTCGATGCGCTACTGGGGCTGGTGGAACAGGGCATCCGGCTGCGGCGGCGCGCGCGGCTATGGGTCAGCCTGGGCGTGCTGCTGCTCGGCGTGGCGGTGGCGCTGATCCCCGCACTGCCGCACGCGGGCCGAACGATCGTGATCGGGGCGAAGGGCTTTTCGGAGCAATATATTCTCGCGCGGCTGATCGGCCACCGTCTGGAGGCGCGCGGATATCGCGTCGAATATCGCGAAGGCCTGGGCTCGGCGGTGGTGTTCCAGGCGCTCGCGAGCGGCGACATCGACGTTTATGTCGATTATTCGGGCACCGTCTGGACCAATCAGATGCGGCGAACCGACGTGCCGCCGCGCGACGCCATCGTCGCGGGCGTCGGTACCTGGGCGCAGCGGACGCATGGCGTGCGGCTGCTCGGTTCGCTGGGGTTCGAGAATGCCTATGCCTTCGCGATGCGCGGCGACGATGCGCGGCGGCGTGGAATCGCGAGCATCGCCGATCTGGCGCGCGTGGCGCCGCGCCTGAACCTGGCCACCGACGTCGAGTTTCTGGAGCGTCCGGAATGGCGCGCGGTGCGCGATGCCTATGGCCTGCGCTTTGCGTCGATGCAGGCATACAACCCGACCTTCATGTATCGCGCGCTGGCGAGCGGGCGGGCAGACGTCATTCCCGCCTTCTCGTCCGACGGGCGGATTGCCGCCGACCGTCTGCGCGTACTGGCCGACCCGAAGGGCGCGCTGCCCGGCTATGATGCGATCCTGATGGTGGCGCCGGGCCGCGCCGACGATACGCGCTTCGTCGACGCGTTGAAGCCGCTGGTGGGTGCTATTCCCGTCGAAGCGATGCGTCAGGCCAATTATCGCGTCGACCGCGATTCGGACAAGCAAAGTCCCGACGAAGCGGCGCGCTGGCTTGAGCAGGAACTGGGATTAACTCCCTGAAACCGTTTACTTGAGCCGATTACGGGATGCAGGCTTGCGGCCGGGTTTTTCCTCGGGCAAGCAAATCTCCATCGACTGCGCCAGCGCCATACGCCGATATGACAGCGTTGGCATAAAGTGGCCGGGCCAGTTGGTGCCGCAAGGACATATGTTGAGGGAGAGATGCGATGGGGATGGTCAGGACGTTGTTGTTCGCGACGGCAATGGGCGTGGCGGCTCCGCTGGCCGCGCAGCAGGTGGCCGAATGGGCGACCGCGCCGACAGTGGCCGATCCCGCGATCTGGCCCGAAGCGACCAGCAGGGGGCTGGTCGATCCCGCGACCGAACGGCGGATCGACGCAATGATCGCGTCGATGTCGCTGGAGGAAAAGGTCGGCCAGATGATTCAGGCCGACATCGGCTCGATCAAGCCGGAGGACCTGCGCAACTATCCGCTTGGATCGATCCTGGCGGGGGGCAGCAGCCCGCCGATGGGCGGCGACGACCGTTCGGGCGCCGACAAATGGATCGCCACTGCGCGCGCGTTCCGCGCGGTCGCGATGGAAAAGCGCAAGGGCCATGTGCCGATCCCGCTGCTGTTCGGCGTCGACGCAGTGCACGGGAACAACAATGTCGTCGGCGCGACGATCTTTCCGCACAATATCGGCCTGGGCGCGGCGCATGACCCGGCGCTGATCCGCCGCATCGGCGCGGCGACCGCAGCCGAAACCGCGGCGGCGGGCATCAACTGGGCGTTCGGCCCGACGCTGGCGGTGCCGCAGGACGATCGCTGGGGCCGCACGTACGAAGGCTATTCCGAAGACCCGGCGGTGGTCGCGTCTTATGCCGCGCCGATGGTGCTCGGCCTTCAGGGAGAACCGGGCGCCGCGCATATCCAGGACGGCCATGTCGCGGCCAGCGCCAAGCATTTCCTGGGCGACGGCGGCACGACCGCGGGCACCGACCAGGGCAATACCCAGGTCAGCGAGGCGGAACTGCGCGACGTCCATGGCGCTGGCTATCCGCGCGCAATCGACGCAGGCGTGATGAGCGTGATGGCGTCGTACAGCAGCTGGAACGGCGCGAAGATGCACGCCAACGCGTCGCTGTTGACGGGCGTGCTCAAGGGGCGGATGGGGTTCCAGGGGCTCGTCGTCGGCGACTGGAACGGCCATGGCCAGATCCCCGGCTGCACCCCCACCGATTGCGCCGCGACGTTCAACGCCGGGCTCGACATGGCGATGGCGCCGGATAGCTGGAAGGGGCTGTTCGACTCGACGGTCGCGCATGTGAAGGACGGCACCATCCCGATGGCGCGCGTCGACGATGCGGTGCGCCGCATCCTGCGTGTCAAGTTCGCGCTCGGCCTGTTCGACACAGCGCGCCCGTGGGAGGGCCGCGCAGGCGTGCTGGGCGCGCCCGAGCATCGTGCGATCGCGCGCGAGGCAGTCGCCAGGTCGCTGGTGCTGCTCAAGAACGAAGGCGTGCTGCCGGTGAAGGCGCGCGCGCATGTGCTGGTCGCCGGGCCGGGCGCCGACGACATCGGCATGCAGTCGGGCGGCTGGACGCTGAGCTGGCAGGGCGACGGCAACAGCAATCGCGATTTCCCCAACGGCCAGTCGATCTGGTCGGGCATCGAACAGGCAGTCAAGGCGGGCGGCGGCACCGCCACGCTGTCGGTCGACGGCAGCTTCGTGCAAAAGCCAGATATCGCGATCGTCGTGATCGGCGAGGCGCCCTATGCCGAAATGCGCGGCGATTTGCGGACGATGGAGTTTCAGCCGGGCGAAAAGGACGGCCTCGCGCTGTTGAAGAAGCTCAAGGCGGCGGGGATTCCCACGGTCACCGTGTTCCTGTCGGGCCGCCCGATGTGGGTCAATCCGGAGCTGAACGCGTCCGACGCGTTCGTCGCCGCCTGGCTGCCCGGAACCGAGGGGGCGGGCGTGGCCGATGTGCTGATCGGCGACGCGGGCGGGGCACCGCGCCGCGACTTCACCGGCTGGCTTTCGTATAGCTGGCCGCGAACTGCGGGACAATTCGTGCTCAACGCTCGCCAGTCGACCGGATATGACCCGCTGTTTCCGCTGCGCTATGGCCTCAGCTATGCGCACCCCGGCCATGTGCCGGCGTTGCCCGAGGAATCGGGCGTCGACGCCAGCCTGGCCAACACCAGCGTCTATTTTGCGCGCGGCACGACGCCCGCGCCGTGGAGCTTCGCCACCGACAGCCGGATCGCGCGGCGCCCGGTCGACTCCGCCTCGACGCAGGAAGGCGCGGTGCAACTGAGCTGGCCCGACGGCCCGGCGACGTTGCGCATCGGCGGCGGTTCGCTCGACCTCACGCGCGAAGCCAATGCAGACCTGTCGCTCCAGATCACCTACCGGCTGGACAAGGCGGCGACCGGCCCGGTGGCGCTGCGGATGGAAGGCGGCGCGAACACCGGTGCGATCGACGCGACCACGCTGTTCCGCGGCGCGACCGGCCAGTGGCGTACCGTCAAGGTTTCGCTCAAATGCTTCCGCGATGCGGGTGTCGACATGAACCGCGTGGCCGCCCCCTTCGTGGTCGAGGCGGCGGGGCCGCTCGCCTTCTCGCTGTCCGACCTGCGGCTGGTCGCCGATCCCGCCGGCACGGTCTGTCCGGGCAGGTGACTCGCGCCCGGCGAGGGCGCCCGGCGCCTTCCCCGCCGCGCGATTGACGAGCCGCTATACGAATCATATACATTTCGCTTATCCGGGAACGCGAGGTGGATATGGGTATCGTCAAGATCGACGACCAACTGCACGACGACATCCGCCGCGCGAGCGCGGTCATGTGCCGGTCGATCAATGCACAGGCCGAATATTGGATGAAGGTCGGCATGCTGGCCGAGGCGCATCCGACGCTGTCGTTCAATGACATCGTGAAGCTGCAATATGCGTCGGCGCAGGCGGCCGCCGACGACCGGGCGGCCGCCTGACATGGTCAAGCCCCCCGACGAGCTGGCGCTGATGCGCGTTTCCGGCCGGTTGCTGGCATCGGTATTCGAGATGCTCGACCGCCGGCAACTCGCAGGCATGTCGACGCTGGAGGTCGACGCGCTGGTCGAACGCTTCATCACCGACGACCTTGCCGCGCGTCCGGCGAGCAAGGGGCAATATGGCTATGGCCATGTGCTCAATTGCTCGATCAACCATGTCGTCTGCCACGGCGTACCGCGCGACGACGAAGTGATCCGCGACGGCGACATCATCAACCTCGACATCACGCTGGAAAAGAACGGCTTCATCGCCGATTCGAGCAAGACCTATATGGTCGGCACGGTCGCGCCCGCCGCGCGGCGGCTGGTCCGCGTCGCGCAGGAGGCGATGTGGAAGGGGATCGGCGCGGTGCGCCCCGGCGCGCATCTGGGCGACATCGGCTTCGCGATCGAGCGGCATGCCAAGAAGCACGGCTATTCGATCGTGCGCGAATATTGCGGCCACGGTATCGGCCGCGAGATGCATGAAGAGCCATCGGTGCTCAATTTCGGCCGGCCGGGCGGCGGGATGGAATTGCGCGAAGGCATGGTCTTCACGATCGAGCCGATGGTGAACCAGGGCACGCGCAAGGTATCGACCGAGGATGATGGCTGGACGGTCGTGACCAACGATCGCAAGCTGTCCGCGCAGTTCGAGCATACCGTCGCCGTCACTGCGACCGGCGTGGAAGTGCTGACGCTGCGCAGCGATGAGCGGGCGCTGGCCGCCTGACGGGCGATGCGCCGCGTATCCGGGAGGAGGTTGCCATGCCCAGCACGCGGCTGAGCGTCTGTTCGCGCAAGCGACGCTTCGCGAGCGAGGCGGACGCGCTGGCGGTGGCGGCGCGCGCCGACTATCCGCTGCGCCCCTATCGTTGCGACCGGTGCGGCCACTATCACCTGACCGGCCGGACCAGGGGCAAGCGCGTGCCGCGCTTCGCGCTCTAGGCTGCTGCCGGCCCGCTCAGGCTTCCAGCTCGACGTCCCAATAGAGCCAGTCGCGCCAGGTTTCGTGCAGGTAATGCGGGGGAAAGCGGCGGCCGTGTTCCTGAAGCTGCCAGCTCGTCGGGCGGATCGGCGGCAGGTGGAGCGGCATGTGCGCCTGTTGTGGGGTGCGCCCGCCCTTTTTCAGATTGCAAGGTGCGCAGGCCGTGGCGACATTTTCCCATGTGGTGCGTCCGCCCTGGGCGCGGGGAATGACATGGTCGAAGGTCAGGTCGCGCTGGGAGCCGCAATATTGGCAGCTGAACTTGTCGCGGAGGAACAGGTTGAAGCGCGTGAAGGCAGGAAATTGGGAAGGCCGGACATATTGTTTGAGCGCGATGACCGAAGGAAGCTTCAGCCTCGCGCTGGGACTTCGGATTTCGCGTTCGTAATAGGAAACGATGTCGACGCGGTCGAGGAACACCGCCTTGATCGCCGTTTGCCACGGCCAAACGCTCAGCGGATAATAGCTCAACGGCGTATAATCCGCATTCAGCACCAGCGCCGGGCAACTGTCCGGGTGGCGGATCACATCGGGATGGTACATGGTCTCCCCTGTGCCTCTTTTCCCGCTTGCCTCTTACGAAACAGCGTGACGCCATGATGACAGCATGGACGCTGACTCGCGGTCAAGGGCGGTATTGATGGAAATCGTCACGCGCTTCGCGCCCAGCCCGACGGGGCGGCTGCACCTCGGCCATGCGTTTTCGGCAATTCACGCGCATGACGCCGCCCGCGCGGCGAACGGGCGGTTCGTGCTGCGGATCGAGGATATCGACGGCACGCGCAGCCGGCCCGAGCATGTCGATACGATCCTGGCCGACTTGCGCTGGCTGGGGCTCGACTGGGACGGCCCGGTCGTTTTCCAGTCGCAGCGGCTGGCGCTGTACGATGCCGCGCTCGCGCGGCTGCGCGCGATGGGGCTGCTCTATCCCTGCTTCTGCACGCGCGCCGACATTGCCCGCGAAGTCGCCGCGAGCCTGAGCGCGCCGCACGGCCCCGACGGGCCGGCCTATCCCGGCACCTGCCGTGCGCTCGATGCCGGAACGCGTGCCGCGCGATCCGAGGCGGAGCCGCATTGCTGGCGGCTCGACATGGCGGCGGCGTCGGCGATTGCGGGGCCGCTTACCTGGGAAGATGCCGTCGCGGGGACAGTCGCCGCCGATCCGATGGCGCATGGCGACGTCGTGCTGGCGCGCAAGGATGCGCCCGCCAGCTATCATCTGGCGGTGACAATCGACGATGCGGATCAGGGGGTTAGCCTGGTCGTGCGCGGCGCGGACCTGTTCGCTGCCACGCATGTCCACCGGTTGCTGCAGGAACTGCTTGAGTTGCCGGTGCCGCGCTGGCGCCACCATGCGTTGCTGGCAGGACCCGACGGACGGCGACTGGCAAAGCGCGACGGCGCCCCGACGCTGAGCGCGTTGCGCGAGGCGGGCGAGGACGGACGGGCGCTGGCCGACGTGCTGCGCGCGGGGCGACTGCCGGTTGGCATCGGCGCCGCGAAGGTTTAGACTGGGGGACATGAACGTGTTCCTGGCCCTGCTGCTCATCGCCGCGATGATCGCCACCGTCGTGGCGTTGGTGCGCGGTATCATCGTCTTCCTGAAAACCACCGAGGCGGATCTTAACGGCACCGGCCCCAGCGTTCCGGGGCTGCGGTCGAACAAGATGATGCAGGCGCGCGTGTTCTTTCAGGCGCTCGCGATCCTGATCGTCGTGCTGATCCTGTTCCTGAACGGCCGGGCCTGAACCGCTGGTAAAGCTCAACAAGATTTACACGCGGACTGGCGACGACGGTACCACCGGGCTTGTCGACGGGTCGCGCGTCGCAAAGCATGATCCGCGCATGGTGGCGATCGGCGATGTCGACGAAGCCAATTGCGCGATCGGCGCGGCGGTTGCGGTGCTGGAGCCCGGCGAGATGGCCGAGGCGCTGCGTCGTATTCAGAACGACCTTTTCGACCTGGGCGCCGATCTGGCCACGCCGCTGGGGGACGCCGCGCTCGATGCCGTGGCGCTGCGCGTGACCGCGGGGCAGGTGGCGCGGCTGGAACGCGAGATCGATCGATTCAACGATTCGCTGGCGCCGCTGAACAGCTTCATCCTGCCGGGCGGTTCCGCCGCCGCGGCCGCGCTGCACCTGGCGCGCGCGGTTGCGCGCCGCGCCGAACGGAGCACCGTTGCCGCCACGCACCAGGTCGCGATCCGTCCCGAAGTCGTATCGTACCTCAATCGCCTGTCCGACTGGCTCTTTGTCGCGGCGCGCGCGATGAACAAATACGGGGCCGACGATGTTCTTTGGGTGCCGGGGGCGTCGCGATGATGCCGGGCACCGCACCGCTTGCCGGATGCGCGCGCACTGTCGTTTGACGGTCGGCCGCATTCTGGGGTAGGAGAACAGAATGCGAACAAAACTCGAGTCGCAGGCCGATCCGGCACCGCTGGCGCGTCGCTTTGCCGAGGTGCGTGCGCGTAGCGAGGCGTTGGTCGCCCCCTTGTCCGACGCCGACGCGACGGTTCAGTCGATGGACGACGCCTCGCCCGCCAAATGGCACCTGGCGCACACCACCTGGTTCTTCGAAACTTTCCTGCTGCGCGACCATGCGCCGGGCTATCGCCTGTACGATGCGCGCTACCCCTATCTGTTCAACAGCTATTACGAGGCAGAGGGCGCGCGCCATGCGCGGCCGCGCCGGGGCATGCTGACACGCCCGACGCTCGACGAGGTACGCGGGTATCGCGCGGCGGTCGACGCGGCGCTGATCGACGCGTTGCCGGGGTTCTCGCCCGACTTGCTCGCGATGGTCGAACTGGGGTGTCATCATGAGGAACAGCATCAGGAACTGCTGCTGACCGACATCCTGCACCTCTTCTCGTGCAACCCGCTCGAACCGGCGCTCTGGCCCGGCGCGCCGAAGGTTCCGGTCGCCGTCCCGCCGCCGATCGACTGGATCGAAGGGCGTGCCGGGATGGTTGAAATCGGCCACGGCGGCGGCTTCGCCTTCGATTGCGAAGGGCCGCGCCACGCGACGCTGCTTGCGCCGCATCGCATCGCCGACCGCACCGTCACCAACGGCGAATGGGCCGCGTTCATCGACGATGGCGGCTATCGCGATCCGCGCCACTGGCTGTCCGACGGCTGGGCCTGGGTACGCGCGCAGGCAGTCGAGGCGCCGCTTTACTGGGAGCGCCGCGATGGCGGCTGGACGCGTTTCGGGCTCGACGGGCGGCGGCCGATCGACCCGGCGGCGCCGGTCACGCATGTCAGCCTGTACGAAGCCGATGCCTATGCAAGCTGGGCCGGCGCGCGGCTGCCGACCGAGGCGGAGTGGGAAGCCGCTGCTTCGGCGCACGACCCGCGCGCGGGCAACCAGCTCGATACCGCCGGCCCGGTCGAACCGCGTCCGTCGACCGGCGGTCCCGCATTTTTCGGCGATGTCTGGGAATGGACCGGCAGCGCCTTTCGCCCCTATCCGGGCTTTCGCGCGGCCGAAGGCGCCGTCGGCGAATATAACGGCAAGTTCATGAGCGGGCAGTTCGTCCTGCGCGGCGGATCGTGCGCGACGCCGCGCGGCCATGCGCGCGCCTCGTACCGCAATTTCTTCTACCCGCACCAGCGCTGGCAATTCACCGGCGTGCGCCTGGCAAGGGACATCTGACATGCTGCGACACGAAGCCGAAGACCATCTGACGTCGCGGGCCGATCCGGCGTTCCGTGCCGATGTGCTGAACGGTCTGGCCGCGCGGCCGCGGGCGATTCCGGCGCGTTGGTTCTACGACCGGCGCGGGTCCGAGCTGTTCGAGGAAATCACGCGGCTGCCCGAATATTATCCGACGCGGACCGAACGCGCGCTGCTGCGCGACGCGGGGCCGGCGATTGCCCGGGCCGTCGGGCCGGGCCGGGCGGTGGTCGAATTCGGCGCGGGATCGGCGGCGAAGACACCGCTGCTGCTCGGCGCGGTTGCGCCTTCGGCCTATGTTCCCATCGATATTTCCGCCGATTTCCTGCGTGATTCCGCTGCCGCGCTGCAACAGGCGTTCCCCGATCTCCCCGTGCTTCCGGTGGCGGGCGATTTCCTGAAGCCGCTCGCGCTGCCCCGCACCATCGCGGACGCAGCGAAGCTGGGCTTCTTCCCGGGATCGACGATCGGCAACATGGACCCGTCCGCTGCGGTCGACCTGTTGCGCGCGATGCGCGAATCGCTGGGCGAAGGCGCAATGTTGCTGATCGGTATCGACCGCGTGAAACCGGTCGACGTGCTTATCCCCGCCTATGACGATGCGCAGGGGGTAACGGCGGCGTTCAACCTCAACCTGCTCGAACGCATCAACCGCGAGCTTGGCGGCGATATCCCTGTCGATGCGTTCCGCCACCGCGCGATCTGGAACGACGCGGCCGCGCGCATCGAAATGCATCTTGAGGCGACGCGCGACATGGCGTTCACGATCGAGGGGCGCCCGTTCGCCATCGCGGCGGGGGAGAGCGTCCATACCGAGAACAGCCATAAATACGGCCCCCGTGACGCACGGCTGCTGCTGCGCGCCGGCGGTTGGACGCCGACGGCCGAATGGACCGACGCCCATGACTGGTTCGCGCTGATTCTTGCAGAGGCGCTGCCGATGGCGGTCGCGCCCTGACGCGGCCGGCCCGGCGGTTCAGCGCCAGACGGGCTCCGCGCGGAAGACGACCGGCCACGCCGTCGATCCGCGACAGACGTCGAGTGCCTCCGACCGGATCATGCGGAAACGCTCGCCGTCCCACACCCAATCGCGCACCGACCCGCAATCGCCAAGCCCGCGCCCCTTGGTAAAGCTCGACAGCACGCCGGTCTCTTCATCCCAATTCGTGTTGATGATGAGCGGCACGCCCGCCTCACTTTCGCCGTCGACGCCGCTATCGAACTGCGCCGGCGATATGCCGCGCGGCGTCAGCACGAACACCGCGCTGCTGAGATTATACGCGCCGAGCGCGCAGGGCAGCAGCACCAGCGTCGTTCCCGCGTCCAGCCGGTGCCGTTCGGACTTTATTTCATTCATTTCGTCCGGGCTAAGGTCGCATTCGCCGCGAGCACGCATCCCCGCCTCCTGCGCTGGCGCCAGCGGCTGCATCGCGCCGCGCGTCGGGCGGCGTGCGGCAATACGCGGCAGATCACGCGCGGCGGGTACGCTGGCCTTGGGCTTGCCGCCCTTTGCCACCAAAGCGGTCACCCCGCCCGCGCGTCCCTGTCGCGCGTCGATATAGCGCAAGGTGGCCGACACGCCGGTCAGCGATATCCGGGCGATCAGTGTGCCCGTGGGCGATCGCAGCACAAGGTCGCCGCGCCCGGTCGCCATTGCATTCGCGACGCGTTCCGCCGCCGGGCCCGCGAGTCCGATTTCCCGGCTCCCCGCCAGCGCGCGCGCGACCACCTTGCCGTTCACGACCAGGTCGACCGGCCCCTGCGCGAAGGCGTCGCCGCCCAGCGTGACGCCGCCGTCGGGTCCTGCATCGCGCGCGATCTTGAAGTCGAACGGCGCGTCGTCGAGCCGCGATTCGGGCACCAGCGCAACGGCTTCGCACCGCCCGCTATTGTCGCAGGCGACGGCCCAGTCGCCGAACGTTTTTTCGGTGGAATCATCCTGCGGGGGCAGGGCGGCGAGGAGCAGGAGCGCTAGGATCGACATGCTTCGATCCTAGCCGAGCCGCGCACGATTGAGTAGGTGGCGAACACGAATGTCAGCAAAGGACAAGGCGATGAAGACGGTCGGCGTTATCGGGGCGGGTCAGATGGGCGCTGGAATCGCGCAGGTCTCGGCCCAGGCAGGGTATCAGGTCCTGTTGTCGGATGTATCGGCCGAACGCGCCGAAGCGGGCAAGGCGGGGATCGCCAAGCAGCTCAATCGACTGGTCGAAAAGGAAAAAATCACGGCCGACGCGCGCGATGCCGCGCTCGCCAACATCGAACCCGTCGGCGATGTGGCGGCGATGGGGGCGTGCGCGCTGGTGATCGAGGCCGCGACCGAGCGCGAGGAAATCAAGCGCACCATTTTCCAGAATATCGGCAAGGTGCTGGCTCCGGACGCGCTGCTCGCGTCGAACACCTCGTCGATTCCGATCACGCGACTGGCGCAGGCGACGCCCGATCCGAAGCGATTCATGGGCGTGCATTTTTTCAATCCGGTTCCGGTGATGGGGCTGATCGAACTGATTCGCGGTCTCGCCACCGCCGATGAGACAGTCGTCGCAGTCGAAGCGTTCGGTAAATCGCTCGGCAAGACGATCGTCCATGCCAATGACGCGCCGGGGTTCATCGTCAATCGCATCCTGCTGCCGATGCTCAACGAAGCGTGCTTCGCGCTGGGCGAGGGCGTGGCGACCATCCGCGACATCGACACCGCGGTACATCTGGGGCTCAATCATCCGATGGGTCCGCTCACGCTTGCCGACTTCATCGGGCTCGACACCTGCCTGGAGATCTGCCGCGTGCTGTTCGAAGGGACCGGCGATCCCAAGTTCCGTCCGGCGCCGCTGCTCATCAAATATGTCGAGGCCGGCTGGTACGGCCGCAAGACGGGCCGGGGCTTCTATGACTATTCGGGCGCGGAGCCCGTGCCGACGCGTTGACGGTGAGTGAACGTCCCCGGCGGCCGCGCCGCCGGGGTTCCGGATGCGGTCGCCTCGCGACTACGCCTTGCCTTGCTGCATCCAGGCTGGGCCGTCGACGGTCCCGCCCGCCGCGATCCGGGCGGCGGTGGCGGCGCGGATGAACTCCCAGACCGGGAATGAGAAACCGGGATCGGCCCGATCCTGCCATTCGGGCATCGGTCGTACATGCCGCGCGCGCCTTCCCACATGGCGGGCGTCGCCATCCTGCTGAACGGCTCGAGCAGCACGAACCATTCATCGACGAATGCCTGTGCCGTATCGGATGCCGGGTCGAGCGGCAGCGCCGCCGCGATCCGGTCGCTCAGTGCGCTCCATTGCGCGTGACAGGTCGCGGGATCGAAATCCGCCGGCGCCTCTGCCCATCTCGCCTTCCATTCGGCCTGTTGCTCGGGCGTGTAATAGCGGTCGACGACTGCCTTCCAATTTTCCTCGATCATGCCACGTCCTTTCTCGATCAGCGAGCAGAGCGTCGCGACGTCGATCGGCTCGCCGCGACCGATGCGGGACTGGACTTCGTGAAGGAGCGCGCGCGATTGCGCGTCGATCACCGCGATCTGCGCCGCGACCGAGCATATCGGCGATCCGCGCGACGGGGAATCCGGCGCGCCGAAGCGCCACGATCGCGTTCAGCCGCGCGAGTTCGCCCCTGCCATAGAGGGCGCCGTCCCCCATCGCTGCGCAGCGGCTGGACCAGCCCGCGCGCCTCATAGAAACGCAGCGCGCGATGCGTGAGCCCGGTGCGGCGGGCGACGTCGCCGATGTCGTGCACATCCTCCATGGCGCGACCTGTAGCGGCTTACGCTAGGTCAGGAGCAGGCCCCGATTTCAGGCGGGCAGCATCAGCCCCGCCAGCGCCGCCGACATCAGATTGGCCAGGCTGCCCGCGACCAGCGCCTTGATGCCCAGCCGCGCGATCATCGGCCGCTGGTTGGGCGCCAGGCTGCCCGTCGCGGCCATCTGGATCGCGATCGAGCTGAAATTGGCGAAGCCGCACAGCGCAAAGGTGATGATCGCGCGGGTGCGCGGGGCCAGGTCGCCCATGTTGCCCAGGTCGATGAAGGCGACGAATTCGTTCAACACCATCTTGGTGCCGAACAGCCCGCCGGCCGCCACCGCTTCGTTCCACGAAATGCCCAACAGGTACATGACCGGCGCGAACAGCGTGCCCAGGATTTTCTGGAAGCTCAGGTCGGCGAACCACTGCGCCCAGGCGGCGTTGCCGCTGGCATAGACGATCCAGTTGCCGGCGCCGCCCAGCAGCCCGTTGGCCAGCGCCACCAGCGCCACGAACGCCAGCACCATCGCGCCCACCGCGACAGCGATCTTCACGCCCGTCGACGCGCCGGTCGCGGCCGCCATGATAAGGTTCGCCGCGCGCTCTTCCTCCAGGTCGTGCTCGGCGACGCGAATGGCCTCTTCCTCCTGATCGTCGCCCAGCGGCAGCGCACCGTCTTCACCAGGAAGATCGGGCATGATGATCTTGGCCATCAGCAGCCCGCCTGGCGCCGCCATGAACGACGCGGCGAGCAGATAGGGCAGCGACGCCGCGCCCAGCAGGCTGGCATAGGCCGCCAGGATCGTGCCCGCGACGCCCGCCATGCCGACGCTCATCACCGCGAACAGTTGCGACGGGGTGAGCCGCGCCAGATAGGGACGGATGACCAGCGGCGATTCGCTTTGTCCGACAAAGATGTTGGCCGCCGCGCAGAGCGATTCGACCTTGGTGACGCCGGTCACTTTTTCGATCGCGCCGCCGATCCAGCGGACGACGAACTGCATCACGCCGAGGTGATAGAGGATCGACACCAGCGCGGCGAAGAAGATGATGACGGGCAAGGCGGCAATGGCGAAGCTGTTGCCGCCCAGCTCCGGCTTCGCCAGCGGTCCGAACAGGAAGCTGGTGCCGGCGGCCGCATAGCCGAGCAGCGCCGATACGCCCTGCGACAGCCCGTGCAGTGCCGCCTGTCCGCCCTGCGTGCGCAGGACCAGAAAGGCGATCCCCGCCTGGAGCGCGAACGCGGCCCCCACGACACGCAATCGGATCGCGCGCTTGTTGGACGAAAGCAGGAACGCGATGGCGAGGATCGCGACGATCCCGGCGATTCCAATCGGGGCGTGGGACAAGGTGCCGCTACTTGCCTGAAATCACTGCTTCTTGTTGCGCTGTTCGCGCATGATCTGGCGCGAGATGTCGAACGGCGGCTCGCTGCCCGTCGACACGGGGTCGGTCTCCGACTTCCCCTTCGAACAGACGAAGGTGAGGAGCGACGCGTTCACCGTGTTCGGCTGCACCGGCGTCCAGTCGTCGCCGTCGCTGCTGTCCAGCAGGATGTTCTTGCTCGCGTCGAACACCTTGATCGCCAGGATTCGGCTGCGGCTGCCGGTGCAGTCATATTCGGCGCGGACCATATAGGCGGCCGCGCCCTGCTCCGAATCCTCGGCGCGGACGGTATAGCTCAATGCGCTTACATGGTTGGCGGATTCGTCCTCGAAGCTGTCGGTATCGACATAGGTGAGCATGCTATACTCGCCGTCCCCGTCGACAAAGACCCAGTCGCTCATCGGCGCCGGAACCGCCGCGGCCATCAACATGGTCGCCATCGCCCACTGAAGCATGCAGACTCTCCCCCGCGTGCGCAGCGACGATGCCGCACAGCACCTCCAGCTTGGCGGATTCGCGCGACGGCGGCAAGAGCCGCGCGGCATTGCGCGCGGCGATGGGAGGGCAGGAAACGCCTGGGCGCATGCGTAATCTTCCGCGCGCCTCGGTTTGGCGCTAGCACCGTGCGATGCACAAGTCCGACACTGCGATTCCGCGCTCGCTCTTTTTCCTCTCCATCTTCTACGGCGGCATGGTCTGCATCGCGGGCGTGCTGGGGAACAAGCAGGTGTCGCTGGGGCCGATCTCGGGCATCGGCACGGCGCTGGGCGTCGGCCCGCTGGCGGTGGAGGCGGGGATCTTCGCTTTCCTGCTGCTCGTCGCGGTGTCGAGCGCGGTGGCCGAACTCCATGGTCGCGCGATCGCCAACCGGCTGGTCCAGTTCGGCTTTGTCCCGCTGATCGTGTCGATCCTGTTGTCGCTGCTGATCCTGGCGCTGCCGGCGTCGCCGAGCATGGAAGCCGAACGGCTGAACGCGTTCGCGATGATGATGGGCGGTACGCCGCGCATCTGGCTGGGCGGGATCATCGCCTATGGCGTGTCGCAGACGTTGAACGTCACGATCTTCAGTGCGCTGCGCGGCGGCGCGGGGTCGCTGTTGTGGTTGCGCGCAGGCATCGCTGGCGTGCTGAGCCAGATCGTCGACACGTTGATTTTCATCACCATCGCCTTTTACGGCATATTCCCGGTGGGCGAGCTGCTGGTCGGGCAGATGCTGGCGAAGGTCGTGCTGTCGGCGGTGCTGGTGCCGGTGCTGCTCTATGCCTTCGTTGCGCTGGGCCGTGCGCTGGACGGCGGGGCAAAAGCGGGCTGAACGCCGCCTGTTCCGATCGCCCGCGTTGCGCTAAGGGCCGCGCCATGACCGACCATTCCCCCGACCCCGCGATGCTCGCCAAGGCCGAGACGCTGACCGAGGCACTGCCGTATCTCCAGCGCTACGAAGGCGCGACGTTCGTCGTCAAATACGGCGGCCATGCGATGGGCGATCCGGAACTCGCGCGCGATTTCGCCGAGGATGTGGTGCTGCTCAAGGCAGTCGGCATCAACCCGGTGGTCGTCCATGGCGGCGGGCCGCAGATCGGCTCCATGCTCAAGCGGCTGGGCGTCGAATCGGAATTCGTCGGCGGCCTGCGCGTCACCGACGCCGAAACCGCGCGGATCGCCGAAATGGTGCTGGCGGGTTCGATCAACAAGGAAATCGTGTCGTGGATTGCCCAGGCGGGCGGCAAGGCCGTCGGCATTTCAGGCAAGGATGCCCGGCTGGTGACGGCGCGCAAGATAGAGGGGCGCGCGGCGGATCCGTTGCAGGGCATCGAACGCCACGTCGACCTGGGCTTCGTCGGCGAACCGGTGCGCGTCGACATTTCGATCCTGAAGACGCTGTCGCAGCAGGGATTCATCCCCGTGGTCGCGCCGATCGCGCTGGGCGACGACGGCCACACCTACAACATCAACGCCGACACCATGGCGGGCGCGATCGCGGGCGAGTGCAAGGCGTCGCGCTTTTTCCTGCTGACCGACGTGCCGGGGGTGCTGTCGAAGGACGGCGACCTCTTGACCGACCTGGACGAAGCGACGGTTGCGGCGCTGAAGGCCGACGGCACGATCAAGGGCGGCATGATTCCCAAGGTCGATACGTGCGTCGGCGCGGTCGACGCGGGCGTCGACGCCGCAGTCATCCTGGACGGGCGCATCCCGCACGCGATGCTGCTGGAGATTTTCACGAAACGCGGTGTCGGCACGCTCGTCCACGCCTGAGGTGCGGATCTGCCGGACCGGTCGCGGCTGCGCGCGAGTCCGCCAGCCGCGCCTGGCGAAAGGCGTCGCTGAATATGCCGCCGGCAGGTCCGCGACTGCGCAGGCCGCGGTCCGGCCGCCTTACTGAATCGACGCGTCGCCGTCGCGCGCGCCGTTCGACAGCGGGCCGCTCGGTCGCCTGGCTGCGGCACCGCCCACGACGGGCTTCGGCTTCGTTCAGTTCCCCCTCCGGGCGCGCGGCCGGATTTCGATCGGATTCACCCCCCTTGCCGCTTGGCCTTGCCGCTTGGCCTTGTCGCTTGGCCTTGTCGCGGCGTGCCGGTTTCCTGTATCGCTGCCGTCCGCACGCTAACCGGAGACCCGGCTTGATACTGTTTCTCAACATCCTCGACATTCTGCTGAATGTCCTGTGGTGGATCATCATCATCCAGGCGATCATGTCGTGGCTGATCGCGTTCAACGTCATCAATACCTATAATGATTTCGTCCGGTCGCTGTGGCAGGGGCTGCAGGTGATTACCGAGCCGCTGTATCGGCCGATTCGCCGCATCCTGCCTGACTTCGGTGCGCTCGACCTGTCGCCGCTGGTGTTCCTGGTGCTGCTCATCATCGTGCAGGGACCGGTGATGAGCGCGCTGTACCGAGTCGCGCAGGGCGGCCAGCTCTGACGAATGCCGCAGCCTTCCCCTGGAAGGAGGAGGCAGAAGGCATTCGCATCGCCGTGCGCGTGACGCCGCGCGCGTCGCGCGCGGCGTTCGGGGCGGGCACCGACGAACATTTCGCCGCGCGGCTGACCGCGCCGCCGGTCGAAGGCGCCGCCAACGCCGCGCTGGTCGAACTGGTGGCGAAAAGCTTCGGCGTGCCGAAGCGCGCGGTCACGCTGGTCGCGGGCGATACCGCGCGGCTCAAGCGGCTTTCGGTCGCGGGCGATCCGCAGGCGCTGGCGAAGGTCGCGCGCACGCTCTATGAGGCGCGGCCATGACAGCAGCATTGATCGACGGAAAGGCATTCGCCGCCAACCTGCGCGCCCGCGTGGGCGTGCTGGCGGAATCGTTCGCGCGGGCCGCCGGGCGCAAGCCCGGCCTGGCGGTGGTGCTGGTGGGCGAAGACCCCGCCTCGGCCGTCTATGTCCGCAACAAGGGCAAGGCGACGGTCGCGGCCGGTATGGAGAGCTTTGAGCATCGCCTCCCCGCCGATACCGACCAGGAAACGCTGGTGGCGCTGGTCGAACGGCTGAACGCCGACCCGGCGGTCGACGGCATTCTGGTCCAGTTGCCGCTGCCCGCGCATCTTGACGCGGACGCGGTGCTGCTGCGCATCGACCCCGACAAGGACGTCGACGGCTTTCACCCGGTTAACGCCGGGCGGCTGGCCACCGGCCTGCCAGGGTTTGTCCCGTGTACGCCGCTCGGCTGCCTGATGCTGCTCGAGGAGCAACTGGGCGATCTGAGCGGCAAGGACGCCGTCGTGATCGGCCGGTCGAACATCGTCGGCAAGCCGATGGCGGCGCTGCTGACCGCGAAAAGCTGTACCGTCACCATCGCGCATTCGCGCACGAAGAACCTGCCGCATTATCTGCGCCATGCCGACATCGTCGTCGCCGCGGTCGGCCGCGCGCATTTCGTGCAGGGCGAATGGCTGAAACCCGGCGCGACGGTGATCGACGTGGGCATCAACCGCACCGAAGACGGGTTGGTCGGCGACGTCGATTTCGACGGCGCGGCGAGTGTCGCGGGCGCGATCACGCCGGTGCCGGGCGGCGTCGGGCCGATGACCATCGCCTGCCTGTTGCGCAACACGCTGGTCGCCGCGCATCGCCGCGCGGGGGTGGCGATCGACGACGACGCGATCTGAGGGCGTGATGGTCGAACTCTTCATTTCCACGCTCGTCACCTTCTTCGTCATCATCGACCCGATCGGCTGCGCGCCGATCTTTGCCGGGCTGACGGCGGGCGCGACGCACGCGCAGCGCAACGCGATGGCGGTCCGCGCGGTCGCGGTCGCGGCGATCATCCTGGTCGTCTTCGCGCTGGTGGGCGAGCAGTTGCTGCACGGGCTGGGGATCGGCCTGCCCAGCTTTCGGATCGCGGGCGGGATCATGCTGTTCCTGATCGCGCTGGAAATGGTGTTCGAAAAGCGCACTCAACGGCGCGAGGACCGCGCGCAAAAGCTGATCGAGACTCCCGAAGTCGAGGATGTGTCGATCTTTCCCATGGCGATGCCGATGATCGCCGGGCCGGGGTCGATTGCGTCGGTGATGCTGTTGATGTCGCAGAACAGCGGGTTTGAGCGGTCGGCCGCAATCCTGGTCGCGATGGGGCTGATCCTGCTGCTGACGCTCGCCGCGCTGATGCTGGCCGGGCCGCTGATGCGGCTGATGGGCACCAAGATCGAAGCGGTCATCACGCGCCTGCTCGGCGTGCTGCTGTCCGCGCTGGCGATTCAGTTCGTGATCGACGGTATCCGCGAAAGCCTGGCCTGACTATTTCTCCCGGCGCGCGGGCTTGGCCGCGGGCGCCGGATCGTCGGGCGCCGCATAGTCGATTTCCCACAGGCGAAAGGGCGACCCCTTGGGCAGCGCCACGGGGTGCAGCCACGACGGTAGCTGCCCACGCGTCAGTTGCGCGTAAAACCCGTCGCGGTTGCCCGCGCGATAGACGGTCGTTTCCGACATATTGGGGCACACCAGCAGGTAGCGGGCATGATGCCGCGCAGCGATGGGCCGGAAATCCTTCGCCGCGCCGGTGAATGCATGGTGCACGTCCAGGATCGCCTGCCCGTTGCGGTGATAGGGGCCCGCGACGGCGTTGTGATGCGTGACGACGATCAGCCGCGGCCCCAGGTCGACATGCGTGAACATCGTCGCGGTCGGCACGCGGTTGAGCGTGCGCAACGTCGTGATGCGCGAACAGGCGGCATTGGCGCGGCTGACTGTCTGCGACCACCGGCTCGGCTTGTCGAACGGCAGGTATCGAACCAGGAAACCGGCAAACAGCCCCGATACGATCAGGAACGCGACGACCGACCCGCCGATGCGCACCGCGATCCACCGATGCGTCAGGCACCAGGGGACCAGGATCCACGCCAGCGCGGTCGCGCCGGGGACGCTGAGCAATTGCGCGGCGGGGGCGGCGCGCACTTGCCACAACAGCATCGCGCCGGCGAAGGCGGTGAACAGCGCGATCGCGACCCAGCCGACGAAGCCCGGCTTGCGACGCGCCCGCCATGCGGCGAAAGCGGCCCCGATCAGGCCGATGATCGGCAGCACCGCCATCGGAATCGCGGTGCGGAGCGGGTGTGTGTAAATCGGCCGCGCTTCGCGGACATTGTTGAGCCAGATGCTCTCCAGCTCGGGCGACACGCCTTCGGGGCGGCCCAGGCATTGCGGAAAGAACGCCGCGAACCCCGCGACGATCACGCCGCCCGCGACTGCGGCCAGCGCCAGCCGCGCCCAGCGGCTTTCCGCGCGCGCCAGCGACAGGAGATAGAGCAGCGCGCCCGCCGCCACCATGACGCTGAGCCATACCGGCGTCAGCGCGTCGCAGCGCATCGCATGGTTGGCGACCGACCCGAAGAGCGCGAAGCCGAGCGCGCTCGCGCCGCCCAGCGTGATAGCGTACACTTGCATCCGCCGCGCCTCTGCGGCGTCCCACACCCAGCGCAGGCCGACGATCGCCCCCGCCATCGCGCAATAGGGCAGCATCTCCAGCCCGATCGTCAGCGACAGCGCGCTCGACAGGCCGACGGTAGCCCCGCCGCGCGCGCGCGCCGGATCGGCAAGCCCCGCGACCGTTACCGCCAGGCACGCGAGCTGCCAGCCGTGATGGTCGATGCGCAACGGCGCGTACATCGGCATCGTCGACGCACAGCCCATCAGGATAATCAGCGCGACCGGCCATGCCGACGGCGCGATCAGCCGGCGCATCGTCAGCGACAGCGCGGTCAGCGTGATCGCCAGCGGCAGGATCGGCGCGATGCCGCAGGCCAGCCGCTCGGCCCAGTCGGTGCCGACGAAGGGGCGCAGGACCAGGATCAGCCCGGCGATCGGCAAGTCGACGAATCGCGTCCAGTGAATGTCGAAGCCGGCGGGCGGGTCGAGCCGGTACTGGCGCAGGTCGTACCACCCCTGTCCGTTCAACAGCGCGCGGACCTGCATCAGCCGCATGTTGTCGTCGGTGTCGCCGAGCGCCAGCCAGGTGACCTGGCCCCAGCGTTGCCACAGGAACCAGACGACGACGCCCAGCCAGAACAGCAAGGTCCAGCGCAGCCAGTGGCGGCCCAGTTCTTCGTCGAGGCGGAGACCGCCGAACGGATTGCGCGTCAAAATCGCTTCCCTATGGTGACGCGCCGCATTACTGCCGCACGTCACGCAAGGGCAAGGCGACAGTGACGGCGTTGATCGAACGAATTGGCGAAATGCGGTCCAGCGGCGTGCTGGGCCAGCTTGTCCGCTTCGGCATCGCGGGCGGGCTTTCCAGCCTGATCTATTCCGCCGTCTATCTGCCGCTCACCGCCTGGGTGTTCCCCGGCCGCATGGCAGTGGCGGCGGTGCCGTTCGCTTTTGCCGTCGCCGTGGTCTGCGGCTTTTTCCTGCACAGCAAATGGAGCTTTCGCGGCCACGGGACGCGCGATTCCAGTGGGCTGCAACACGCGAAATTCGTGCTGGTGCAGGCATCGGGGCTGATGCTCAATGCCGCCGTGACCTGGGTGTTTACGGCGATGCTGCACTTTCCCGCCTGGGTGCCGCTGGTGCCGGGCATCCTGCTCGCGGCGATCGTCACTTTCCTGCTCAACCGTTTTTGGGTGTTCGGCTGAATGGACCGCATCGTCTATGACCGCATGGCCGCGCACGACACCACCCATTGGTGGTATCGCGCGCGCCGCGAAATCCTGTCGGACTATCTGTCGCGCTATGGCGACCTGCCGGCGTGCGCGCGAATTCTGGAAATCGGGTGCGGCACCGGCCACAATCTGCCGATGCTGGCGCGGTTCGGTGACGTCGACGCGATCGAGATCGACTCGGCGGCGGCGCAGTTCGCGGCCGAGCGGCTGGGCAAACCCGTCGGCAACGCGCCGCTGCCCGAACTGGCCGGGGTGGAGCGCGGCGCCTATGACCTGGTCGCGGTGCTCGACGTGGTCGAACATGTCGAGGACGATGTCGCGGCGCTCAACGCGCTGGGGTCGCTGCTGAAGCCGGGTGGCAAGATCCTCGTCACCGTGCCCGCGCACCCATGGATGTGGAGCGCGCACGACGTCGTGAACCACCACCATCGCCGCTATTCGAAGCGGACGCTGACCGACGCGATGCGCAAGGCCGGGCTCGGCTGGCGCAAGCTCGGCTATTTCAATTCGCTGCTGTTCCCCGCCGCCGTCGCGGCGCGCGTGGCGGGCAAGCTGACCGGCAAGGAAGACAGCGACGATTCGCCGCCGTCAAAGCCGCTGAACACCGCGTTCGAGGCCGTGTTCGGCCTGGAACGTCACTTGGTGGGCAGGTTGCCGCTGCCGCCGGGGCTGTCGATCATCGCGCTAGCGTCGCCCGCGTCGTCCTGACGCGCGATGCGCGGGGCATAGGTCACGTCGCCGCGATCTTCGTACCGATAGCCGAGCGAGGCGCGTCCGCGCACCGGCCCGGCGACATCGGCGACCAGGTACAGCGGCCGCCGCTTCGATTCGACATAGAGCCGGCCGAGATATTCGCCGATCATGCCGAGCACGAACATCTGCACCGCGCCCAGCACCACCACGACCAGCATCGTCGATGTCCACCCCTGAACATTGGTGCCCATCAGCCAGCCGACGACGATGTAGAGGACGAGCAGCGCCGACGCGGCGGTCAGCACCAGCCCTACATGGCTGGCGAAGCGCAGCGGCGCGGTGGAAAAGCCGGTGACCGCGTCGAGCGCGAAGCGCAGCATCTTCGACAGCGGATATTTGCTTTCGCCCGCATGGCGCTCGTGCCGGTCATAGACGAAGGGCACCTGGCGAAAGCCGATCCAGGCGACCATGCCGCGAATGAACCGCGCCTGTTCGGGCAGCGACAGCAGCGCGTCGAGCGCGCGGCGGCTCATCAGCCGGAAGTCGCCGGTGTCGAGCGGGATCGGCGTGTCGGTGATGCGGTCGAGCATGCGATAGAAAATCGCCGCCGTCGCCTTTTTGAACACCGTTTCGCCGTCGCGCTTGCGCCGCACGGCATAGACGACGTCGGCGCCCTGTTCGGCCATGGTCCGGCGCATGTCGGTCAACAGCTCAGGCGGGTCCTGCAAATCGGCGTCGATGATGAGAATCTCGTCGCCCGCGCACAGGTCGAGCCCGGCGGTCAGTGCCAGCTGGTGCCCATGGTTGCGCGACAGGTTGATTGCGACGACATGGCTGTCGGCCTGCGACAGCCGCTGCATCACCTGCCAGCTCTTGTCCTTCGACCCGTCGTTGACGAGCACGATTTCATACGCGTCGCCGACGGCGGCCTGGGCGGCGGCCGATACGCGGGCGTGGAGGAGGTCCAGGCATCCCTCTTCATTATAGCAGGGGACGACGACGGAAAGGCGCAGTCGAGTCATGGGCGGGCTCTGTAGCGCTCCTCTACCCCGCCGTCACTGGAAATGCGCGCGGGGCGCATCACCCCGGCAACGCGCGCGTACGCGCCGCCACTTCGCGTTCCAGCATCGACAAGGGCATGGCCCCGTCGCGCAGGATTTCGTGAAATTCCGCCAGGTTGAATCGGCCGCCCAGTCCATGTTTCGCAGTTTCGCGCGCGCACCCGCCTATTATGCCGACATTATAGCTGCACGCCCGGCCCGGCATGCCGCCACAACTTCGACTTCGCCTTGCGAACGCGCGCTCGGGAAAACAGTGGCTTCGACTCGATAATCGGTTGCGCGCTGTATCGACCAACGCCGCGCGCGAATGCCGCTGTCCACCACCAGGCGCGTGGTGCGGATGGCGGATTACCCGCGTTCGGCCGAACTGACCGCGTCGGCCGCGCGCAATGCCGCCAGCAACCGCATCAGATGTGCCGCGTCGCGCACTTCCAGGTCGATCGTATTGGTGTGAAAGGTGGTGTCGCGGTTGTCGAGGCGAAGGCCCAGAATGTTCGCCTTGTGCGCGCCGATAATCGACGCGATGGCACCCAGTGCGCCGGGTTCGTTTTTCAACGTCACGGCGATCCGCGCAACGCCGCCCTGCGCCTTGTCGCCCCAGGCGAGGTCGACCCAGTCCGCATCGTTGCTGTCGGCCAGCGCGGCACAGGTGATGGCATGGACTTCCATGCCCTCGCCGGGGCGGCGCAGCCCGACGATCCGGTCGCCGGGCACCGGACGGCAGCAATCGGCCAGCTTGAACGCCACGCCGGGCGTCAGCCCCTTGATCGAAATCGCGTGGCGTTGCGGCGGCAGCGCGTGATCCGCATCGCTGGCCGAGCCGGGCATCAGTGCCTCCAGCACCTGTGCATCGGTAATCTTCTGAAGCGCCAGCGCCTCGAGCAGCGATTCCTCGTCCGCCATCTTCAGCCGCTTGAGCGCATCGGCAAAACCGTCGGCACCCACCGGGGCAGGCAGGCGCTCGACGATTTCCTCGAACAGCTTGCGGCCGAGCGCAGTGGTTTCCGACCGCGCCTTTTGCCGGATATGGCGGCGGATCGCGGCGCGCGCCTTGCCGGTGATCGCGAAATTGAGCCAGTTTTCCTGCGGCTCCTGCGCCTTCGACCGCAGGATCTGCACCTGATCGCCATTGTCGATTTCGGTGCGCAGGGGAACGACTCGTCCGTTCACCTTGGCCCCCACTGCCTGGTCGCCCAGGTCGGTGTGCACGGCATAGGCAAAGTCGATCGGCGTCGCGCCCTTGGGCAACTGGATGAGCTCGCCGCGCGGCGTGAAGGCAAAGATGCGGTCCTGGTACATCGCCATGCGCGTATGTTCGAGCAGTTCCTCTGGGCTTTCGGCATGCTCCAGGATCTCGATGAGGTCGCGGATCCAGCGAACCTGGGTATCGGGTCGTACCGCTTGCTGTTTGTACGCCCAGTGCGAGGCGAGGCCGAATTCGGCCTGCGCATGCATTTCGCGCGTGCGGATCTGGATTTCGACGCGCTGGTTTTCGGCATGGATGACAGTGGTGTGGAGCGACCGGTATCCGTTGCGCTTCGGCGTCGAGATATAGTCCTTGAACCGGCCGGGCACCATCGGCCACCGGCGGTGGATCACCCCCAGCGCGCGATAGCATTCCTCTTCGGTATCGACGACGGCGCGAAAGGCGATGATGTCGGACAGTTGCTCCATATTGACATGGCGTTCGGACATCTTGCGCCAGATCGAATAGGGCTGCTTTTCGCGCCCCGATACCTCGGCGTCGATACCGGCGCGGCCCAGCAGCAGCTTCAGCCCCGAACTGATCTTGGCGACGCGATCGACGCCGTTCGCGCGCAGCGATTCGAGCCGCTTGGTGATCGACTCATAGGCTTCCGGCTCGATCTCGCGGAACGCCAGCGTCTGCATTTCGCGCATGAATTCGTACATGCCGATCCGTTCGGCGAGCGGGGCATAGATCTCCATCGTCTCGCGCGCGATGCGCTTGCGCTTTTCGGGCTTGGTAATGAAATGCAGCGTGCGCATGTTGTGCAGCCGGTCGGCGAGCTTGACCAGCAGCACGCGGATGTCGTCCGACATGGCGAGCAGGAACTTGCGCAGGTTTTCCGCCGCGCGCTCGCTTTCAGTCTGCGCCTCGATCTTCGACAGCTTGGTGACGCCATCGACCATTCGCGCGACGTTCGGGCCGAACTTCGCCAGAATCTCTTCCGGCGTCGCGACCGTGTCCTCGATGGTGTCGTGCAGGATCGCCGTCGCGATCGTCTCGTCGTCGAGATGCAGGTCGGTCAGGATGCCCGCGACTTCGATCGGATGGCTGAAATAAGGATCGCCGTTGGCGCGCTTCTGGCTGCCGTGCGCCTGCATCGAAAAGATGTAGGCGCGATTGAGCAGCGCCTCATCGGCATCGGGGTCATATCCCTTGACCCGTTCAACAAGTTCATATTGCCGCAGCACGCGACCTAGATGGGGTCGCGTGCTGCTGCATTGCAATGGAAAATTGCGGACACCGGAAAATGCGACGGTAGCGTGACGACCCGGTCACATTGTCCGGCAGCGCTTAGCGCGCCTTGGCGTTGCACTTCGCCAGCGCTTCGTCGTCGAACGCGGCGCCGGCAACCGTGAATGCCGAAAGCTTGCCGATTTCGCGTGCCAGAAGCTCGCACATGACGGCATCGCGCGAGCTGGATTTCGCTGCGGCGCAAACGCCCTCGCCGCACTTCCACACGGTGGTGCGCGTGACCAGGCTGGCCTTCGCCGGCGCCGTCACCGGGGTTGCGGTATAATAGCCGCTCGGCCCTTGCGCGGACACGGAAAACGGCAGAAAAGCAAGCGAAAGCGCGACTGCGGCAGTCGTGGATACAGTGCGGAACATGGACCATTCTCCCTGCGGTCTATGCGAAACAATAGTTGCGAATCGCTACCTACATGTGCGTAAGTATAGCGTCAACGTCGGTTGCATCCAAAAACTTTTGCTGCGACGCAAGGTGCAATCGCTTTTCCAGGCCGCTCCGAATGGAGTAGAATGAACGCTATATGGTTGGAGCATTGCGAGAATCCCTCAAGGCACTGGCCAACGACTGCAGCCTGCCCGCGGCGCTGGAGGCGATGGGGGAGCGCTGGGCGTTCCTGATCCTGCGCGGGTCGTTCAACGGCCTGCATCATTTCGAGGAATTTCAGTCGGAACTGGGGATCGCGCGCAACATCCTCGCCAACCGGCTGGCGCGGCTGGTCGACCATGGCATCCTGAAGCGCGATCCGCATCCCGACGACCGGCGCAAGATCGAATATCGGCTGACCGACAAGGGCTATGCACTGCTGCCCGCGCTGATTGCGCTGCGCCAATGGGGCGAGCGGTGGGAAACGGGGGTGGAGGCCGCGCCGATCCTGGTCGACGCGCGCGATCGCCGGCCCATCGCGCCGGTGCGCGTATTAAGCCATGACGGCCGCGTGCTGGGCAAGGGCGACCTGCTCTGGGCGCTGCCCGAGGAAGTGGCGAAGGACGGCGACGCACCATCGGCGACCTAGCCGCGCGAAATCACTCCGCCGCGCGCAACGCCTCAAGCCGCGGACGGACGCTGTCGGGGATCGGTTCGGGCCGGCGGCTTTCCAGATTCACGTGCACGCTGACAATCTCGACTATGGTATGCAGGTCGCCGGTGTCGGCGTGGCACAACTCGACGCGCAACGTCATGCTGGAACTGCCGACGCGTTCAACGCGCACAAATGCCTCGATCATGTCGTCGAGCCGGAACGGCGCCTTGTAATTCAGCTCTGCGCGCGCAACGTTGAATTCAGCATCCAGCCAGTCGGGGCCGATTTCCGCCAGATTGGCCCAGCGCCAGAATTCGCTCAGCGCGACATCGGCATATTCCAGATAGCGCGAGTTGAAGACGATCTTCTGGCCGTCGATTTCGGAATAGCGGACGCGGAACCGCGTCGAGAAGGGGAAGCCGGGGCGATTCACACCCTTGCACTGACGCAACAGCGGGCGAAGTTCAATCCCTTGGTCGCAGCGTATGAAAAAATGATCTGGACGCGAAACAAGTTCCGTATTAGCCGACTAACACCCGCATTATTTGAATAATTCGGGAAATTTCATCCGTTCTGGGTGGGATATATTGGGGGAAATTTATGAACAAGCTGACTGTTGTTGCAGTGGTGTTTGCGTGCATGCCGACTGTTGCTTTCGCCCAGAACACACGGGAAGAAAATCCATTCGCGGGTCTGCGCGGTGAGGCGCGTATCGGTTATGAAACGCCGACGATCAGTGGCGACAACGAAGTCTACAAGATCGGCAGCACAGCTTCCTATGGCGGAGAAGTCGGCTTCGACGCGGCAATCAGCAGCAAGGTTACCGTGGGACCCTACGCCAACTACGAGTTTTCGAGCGTTGAACTGTGCGATGGCGGCGACTGCCTCAAGTCGGACAGCAATTTCAGCGTCGGTGCTCGTTTGAGCTACGCGCTGAGCCCGAAGGCCGCGCTTATGTCAAGGGCGGCTATGCCAGCATCAAGCTGGAGGCAAGCAGCGGCGGGCTGACGGGATCGGACAGCCTGGGCGGCGCCTATGGCGCGCTCGGCATCGAAGTGACCGTCGCGAAGCACGTGTACGTGAATGTCGAGGGCTCGTATGCGGATTATGGCGAGTTTTTCGGCACGGGCTATTATCTGCAGCGCCGACACGTCGCGGGCGGGATCGGCTTCCGCTTCTGATCCGCGGGCGATCCGGAAATGAGGCGGGGCGCCTGTCGGTACAGGCGCC